>CAWDOY010000025.1:0-155105 GCA_963803975.1 uncultured delta proteobacterium | reverse complement strand
AATTTGGAAAAGCCGCTTCAAATTGATGAGGGATATATTGATGCACACTATATGACAGGCATGAGCAAGTACACGCTCGGGGAGTATGCTGATGCTCTAAATTCTTTTCTAATCGTTTTAACAGAACGAAAAGAAGATATACCGCTAAAGTTGAAAATTGCAGAATGCTATATAAATACTTAGAACTTAGGGAAAAGCGGTTAATCAGCGAGATCTATTTTAAAGCTGTGATATTACCTCTTGCAGATAAAAACCGTGATGCACGAATCTTGTTGTTGAGATATTACGTGGCGGATAATAAACTTCATTGAAGCTGAGAAAATGATAGAGGGGTTCTTGCGCAACGGAGAGAAAACTTCAGATTTCTATGCAGTTCTCGTGCAGTTCAATCTTAAAAAGAATAAATTTTCTGAAGCCGAGGATATTGCCTTAAAACACTTTTCCTCATACCCCTGACTGGATGAAGACCATGAAGCTGATTATCGACCAATTTAGAAGTGCAGGAAATTACGATAGCCCTGGAAAAAATCTATATAAAGATGATTGAACAGGCACCAAACAAACTTCCCTATCAGCAAAACTTGCAAACATATACCGCAGGCAAGGCAAGGCAGAGATGGAGGACATGCTACTCCAGGAAATGCTGCAAAGCTACCCGGACAATCTTCAGGTGAAGTCAGATTATATGAATTTTCTCATTCGCTATAATCGAACGGGCGAGGCTGAGTCATTTCTCAATGAAGAGATAAATAAGCAGCCCGAAAATATTCAACTAAAAAAGATGCGCATTGATTTGTTTGTGCAGTCGGGACAGATGAAGAAGGCTTATCAGCAGACTGAGGAGATGTTGCGTAAAATATCCAAAAGATACAACAAATTATATTGAATTCCAAAATATACTTGCAGATCTCTACTTCAGAAGCGGTGAGCATGAGAAGGCTAAAATAAATGCAGAAGAAATATTAAGTAAATACCGGCGTGACCGTGATGCCCGGTTTCTTCTTTGCAAGATATATATACAGGAAAAAAAAGCGCTTCCCGCCATTGGAGAACTGCGTCTGCTGGTCAGTGAAAATCCAACTGTTGCTGAATATAGTTATTATCTGGGGCTTGCTCATGAGATGCGAGGAGAAACCGATCTGGCGAAAAAGGCATTTGGAACTGCTCTTGATAACTCTCCCGGTTACAGGGAGGCATTAAAAAAGTGGATAGCACTTTCTCCTAAAGGCGACTCGCTCGGCGAGGCGGAGAAAAAAATTAAAAACTATCTCGACATACACCCCGACGATAAAGAAATCAAAATTCTCCAGCAGTCCAACCAGGAGCAAACAAGTGGCATAGTTATCTCACCGAATATACGTGAAAAACAAACCCCCCTGTAGCATTTCGTGATGCACTAAACCCCTGCAGATTTAAATCTACTTCTAATCCTTCCACTCCCGAATTTTGAACTGACATTCCTGCTTGCCATCCCCCATGCGGGAAATGATCTCCCATCTGCCCCGCTTGTCCCGTGTTGCAACTTCCACGTCATAATTGCAGATAAAATCGCAGGGCAGCTCGGATATGCCCATCTTCTTTGCCATGTTGAGGAACGGGCACTTCGTCAGGTGCTCGTAGTATACTTCTTCACCGTTTTCCACTTCCTGATCAATGTGGAGCTCAAAGCCAAGGACCGGAAAGCTCACCAGTTCGCGCTTCATGAGCTCGCCGACCGGCAGCTTGCCGCCGGGGAAATTTTTCCTGATGCGCTTCATTCCCTCATCATAGAGCTTTTTAAAAATATCTGTTCCCTTCTCATCACCCAGAATTTTTTTCAGGTCAAGATACAGATTAATCCTTTCACTTACCATCTGATCCCGCAGTTTTTCTAATTGTACCTCGATGGGTATCGGTTTCTCTGGTTTTGGTAAACGCATGACAGCCTCCTTGGAAAAAGAAATAAATATAATAGTTACAATTTAAAATATTGTTATGCTAAATAGTTGCTGGTGTCAATAAAAATATCTTTATCAGCCGTGAGAGATGGAGAATAATACAATGCATGCAGGTATTTTAAAGCAGGTGGCCATCTTTTCATCAAGCCGGGGCCCGGTTTTTAAGCTTCGCCGGCCGCGCCGTAACGTCGGGGAGCTTCACATGGCAGCCTGCGGTGTTTTTGTTCAACCGCTCAGGATGGAGAAGACCCAAAAGTAATGTTAATTTAAAATCGCCTATGGTATAGTAGAAACAGTGTACGAGCTATGAAACAATAAACCCCATGTGGTAGATACTTAAAAACAACAACCGTATGTCATCCTGGTATTCCTGTATCCCTGTGTTAACCGTCACAACCTCCGCTGCCGTGGTGGAGGTTTTTTATTTTACTGCGTGAGCCACAGCGAGCATTGGATACATTTTCTGCATCAGCAGGGAGCATACCTGATTTTTAAACCTGTATAAAGGTTTGGTTATGGGTATTGAGATTCTAGAAAAAAAATTTCAAAGCTATTCGCTGCAGCATCCACTGCATCTTCCGCAGCTGAGGGAGTTTGCACAGCAGATAGCACAACTGCAGCAACAGATGAGGAGGCTTTTTGCGCCAATAGCTCCGGCGCTCTGTTCAGCGTGTACGACAAAATGCTGCTCAGGAATGCCGATCGAAGGGTGGTTTACTGCCGAGGATTACTTTGCCTACCGGATGCTCTATGATATGCCGGCAGCATTGAAGGCAGAAGCGCCGATCTGGGGCAGCTGCTCGTTTCTTCATCCGGATGGATGCTCTCTGCCCGAGGATATGCGGCCGCTTGCCTGCGTGAAAGTGAATTGTCCCGCACTCAACCGGGAGCTTGAAGAGCGGGGGGAGATTGAAGAGTTCAAACGGCTGTGTGCGGCACTTGACGATATTCAGACAAAGCTCTGGGAACTGGTAACCGCGCATGAGGAGCAATAGGGTACCATGCAGCTTTTGCACCCGCACCTGCTCAATCAGCCCTTCGGCGACCCCGCGCTCTATGTGGAGCTTAAGGGAGAGCGCAGTGCTCTTCTTTTTGACCTGGGCGATATAACAACACTTCGTGCCGGAAAGATTTTGAAAATATCCCGGGTGTTTGTTTCCCACATGCACATGGACCATTTCATCGGCTTTGATCATCTCCTGAGGCTATTTCTTGCACGGGATGCAACGCTGCGCGTGTACGGGCCGCGGGGATTATCAATAACATCAGGGGAAGCTGAAGGGCTACACCTGGAATCTTGTGAGTGGCTACCCGTTCATCCTGGAGGTCGCGGAAATACTCAAGCATTCCATGCGCAGAGTTTCTTTTGTCTGCCGGGACGGTTTTAAACCGACGCCTGTCGAGACCGTCCCTTTCAACGGTATGGTAGATAAGAATCCTCACTATACCGTCAACGCGTTGCACCTTGACCACAAGATTACGTCTCTGGCATTTGCAATGGAAGAGCGCTTTCATATAAATATAAACAAGGATCGTCTGAACAAGCTGGGTCTACCCGTCGGCCCGTGGCTGCGGGAGCTTAAAAATTGCCTGTGGGAGGGAAAACCGGACACGTTCAAGGTAAAAATTATCCGAACATGATAAGTCCGGGAAGGAAGTGTCACGGCTGCCGCTCGGCAAGCTGAAGCGGGAGATAGTTTCAATAACGCAAGGTCAGAAAATTGTCTATGTTTCAGACTGCAGAGGAACAGATGATAATCTCCGGAAGATTATCCGGTTTGCCATGAATGCTGATATACTGTTTTGTGAAGGATCATTCCTTTCTCAGGACCGCGCCAAAGCAGAGGAGCGCGGACACCTCACCGCAGAACAGGCAGGTTTTATAGCGCGGCAGGCCCGGGTGAAGGTGCTGCAGATTTATCATTTTTCCCCCCGCTATGAAAACTGCCCTGAAGCACTGTATCAGGAGGCGGAACAGGCGTTTACGGGTAAATCGGTAACGAGGTAAAAAGGTGAGTCGGGATTGCAGATTTTAGAGTGCAAAATTGTGTCTGTCTTCTGAAAGTCTGTTTTCTGTTGGCTGTCATCTGAGTTTCCCTGGTCACGGTTTGACAGGCTCACCGCAGGACCGAGTCACGGGTCACCAGGCACTTGCTTAAACGATCTCCGAACGAAACATGCGGAATTATGGTACTATGGGCAGGCAGGATTGCAACCGGCAGCCAGTCAGCTGGCTGATACCAGCGCAACTGGCAAAATCATATATACCTGATAATACAGATCTCCTTGCGTGGCAACATGCGGGTATTCAGTCAGTCGTGAATCTGCTTGAATCATATTATGAGGATGTTGTTACACAGGAGTTCAGGCAGGGGTTTAAGGTGCTGCACTCACCAATACCTGATATGTGTGCACCGACACTGGACCAGCTGCAAGCTATTGTACAATGGATTGACCGGGAGATTTGCGAAGGGAAACGGGTGCTGGTACACTGCTTTGCGGGGATTGGAAGAACCGGGATCATCCTTACCGCATACCTCATGTATAAGGGTGAAGCAATGCAGGATGCTCTGAACATGGTTCTCAAGATTGGCTCGGAGCCGCAAACCCAGGAGCAGTTTGATATTCTGGAAGAGTTCAGCCTTCGGCAGAAGGATAGCGGAACAGAGAAACAAATAACGACATAGTCTTATGAATGAACAACAACAGTTTAAAGCAGGATATGTTGCAATTGTTGGCGGCCCCAATGTGGGCAAGTCTACCCTGGTTAACCGGCTGGTGGGCACAAAACTCTCCATTGTTACGCCCAAGCCGCAGACAACCCGCAGCACCATCCGCGGCATTCTCACGACCGCTGAGGCACAGATCATTTTCATGGATACGGCCGGCATTCACACGCCCAGGGACATGTTCGGTGAATATATGGTCAGCACGGCAAAAAAAACCTTTCTTGATGCTGATATTATATACCTGATGGTGGAAAATACCCTGCCGCGGAAAATGGATTTGCAGCTCATTGAAGACCTGCAGACGACGAACAAGCAGATATTTCTGCTCATTAATAAAGTGGATCTCGTAACGAAGGAGTCCGTTTTACCGGTGATTGATGCCTACCGCTCGACGATGGATTTCAGTGCAATACTTCCCATATCCGCACTCGACGGCGATAACACTGATGCCCTGCTGAAAATGACCATTGACTCTCTTCCGAAGAGCCCGCCCTATTTTCCGGAAGATATCACTTCAGACCAGATCGAGCGGGAGTTCATCTCGGAGTTTATACGGGAAAAGATATTTATGAATACCTTTCAGGAAATACCCTACAGCACCGCGGTAGTGATTGATGATATGACCGAGCGGGAGGGAGGGGGCGCCTATATATGCAGCACCATCTATGTGGAGAAAGATTCCCAGAAGGGTATCATCATCGGCAAAGGCGGGCAGATGATTAAAAAAATTGGAGAAGCGGCGCGCCGCGAGATTGAGGATTTTATGGGTTATCAGGTCTATCTGGAATTGCATGTTAAGGTGGAAAAAAGCTGGCGCAAAGAAATCAAGGCGTTCAGGAAGCTGGGTTACAGTTAGACCGTTTATTTTCAGTGAATGATATGCTAATAAAACATCTGGATGGTACTGAGGATGCGCAGTTAACCTGACAAGCAGATTATTAAGGAACGTGAGACATGACAGCGAAAGATGACAGCGAACGAATGAATGCGGGTGACGATGCCGGAGACGCAGCCGGGCGCAGGGACTTCATCAGGGACATTATAGAAGAAGACCGCAAGACCGGCAAGCATCAGAGCCGCGTGCATACCCGATTCCCGCCGGAGCCGAACGGCTACCTGCATATCGGCCACGCCAAATCCATCTGCCTCAATTTCGGCATTGCCGCCCAGTACAACGGCCTGTGCAACCTGCGGTTTGACGACACCAATCCGAGCAGAGGAAGACGTGGAATATGTGGACTCGATTCAGGAGGATGTGCGCTGGCTGGGGTTTGACTGGGAAGACCGCAGGTACTATGCGTCAGACTATTTTGAGCAGATCTATGAATATGCCGAGCAGCTCATCAAGGCCGGCAAGGCATATGTCTGCGATCTGAGCCGCTGATGAAGATGCGGGCAGTACCGCGGCTCTTTTACCGAGCCGGGCAAGGAGAGCCCTTATCGCAACCGGTCAGTTGAGGAAAATCTTGACCTGTTCAGGCGCATGCGGGCAGGCGAGTTTCCGGATGGCTCCCGGACGCTGCGGGCAAAGATTGATATGGCATCACCCAATATCAACATGCGTGATCCGGTGCTGTATCGCATTATGCGCTCAGAGCACCACCGCACCGGAAATGCGTGGTGCATCTACCCCATGTATGACTATGCCCACCCGATCTCTGATGCCATCGAAAAGATTACTCATTCCATCTGCACCCTTGAATTTGAAGACCACCGTCCGCTCTACGACTGGTTTATAGAAAAGCTCCCGGTTCCTGCCCGGCCCCGGCAGATCGAGTTTGCCCGCCTTAATCTAACCCATACGGTGATGAGCAAGCGCAAACTTCTTCAGCTGGTACAGGAAGACAATGTCCGGGGCTGGGATGACCCGCGCATGCCGACCATTGCAGGACTTCGCCGCAGAGGATATACGCCTGAAGCAATACGTAATTTCTGCGATACCATAGGTGTTGCCAAGCGTGACAGCACGGTGGACATCGCGCTGCTTGAGCACTGCATCAGGCAGGACCTGAACAAGCGTGCAGTGCGGGTGATGGCAGTGCTCAGGCCGCTGAAGGTTGTCATTGAAAACTATCCTGAAAACCAGTCTGAGGAGCTTGACGCCATTAACAATCCTGAAGACCAGAATGCCGGAATAAGAAAAGTTCCGTTCTCGCGGGTGCTCTATATTGAGCAGGATGATTTTCGTGAAGACCCGCCGCCGAAATATTTCAGATTATCGCCGGGGCGCGAAGTGCGCCTGCGCTATGCATATTTTATAAAATGCATCGGAGTGGTTAAGGATGAAAAGACCGGCGCGATAACGGAAATCCGCTGCACCTATGACCCGCAGACAAAGGGGGGCGATGCCCCCGACGGCAGGAAGGTTAAAGCAACCCTGCACTGGGTCTCAGCGAGCCATGCAATACCTGCAGAGGTGCGCCTGTATGACCATCTTTTCCACACGCCTGATTCCTCGGCAGATGAAAATGCTGATTATAAAACCTTCCTCAACCCGAAATCACTGGAAGTGCTGAAAGGCTGTTTTGTTGAACCAAGCATGGCAAAGGCTGTTCCCGGCAGCCGCTATCAGTTCGAGCGCCTGGGATATTTCTGCGTTGACCCTGATGCAAAAGACGGCAGGATGGTTTTCAACCGCACCGTGACCCTGAAAGATGAATGGGCGAAGATTGAAAAAGGTGGCAAAGGAGGGAAGGGCTGATGTTAATAAAAGGTCTAAGGCAAGAAAGAAACGCGATATCATCCAGGTAATTTATGGAAGCTAATGACCACCCTGAAGACGATTTTAACGATGCCACAGATTCAGATCTGACCGGATTAAGATTAGACGAGTATCCAGACATAGCACTTACGGGATTTCTGAATGTGGAGTATGTGCATTTAAAGACTTCTGATGGTGGAGACCTCTATGTAACGCGGCACGGCCTGCCTTTCATTAATTTACTAAAGCCTGAAAGCTGGTATGGCAGACGATGGTTTAAGACCCATCGGGAACGGTTGCCGGGAACAAGTACGGTTTACAAAGTAACTACTAAAAAAGTGAACGGGAAGAGCATAGATTTGGTGGTTAAGTGGAGCCGTGTCGGACAGGATGTACCCATAGAGACAAAAATTATTGAAGATGTTCTCAAGGCTGAGTTCAACAGTCCTTTTGAAGAAATTTCATTAGTGGAGGAATTGCGGAGCAGGCAGTACGGTGATGCAGGTGTCACCATACTGCTGCAGAAGCCCGTGGGCATTTATGTGCCTCCCGAAAAATTGCAGCTCTGGCAGACGGGCCGTTCAAAACATAAAATAATAAAAAAGATAGCAAAACACCCGGGAGTTGAAATAGATATTTTGCGACAATACCTGCTTATCTATAAATGGGTGGAGGGATTAAATGCTGTTGAGGCCTTTGAACAGGTGGGATTACCCGCTGAGGAGCTTGCTGCGATTACCAGGCAGGCAATTCGTGATCTCAAGAAAAGAGGGTTCCGGGTGCTGGATCAGAAACCAGCCCATTGTATTGTGCGGCTGAAACCCCCGGGCATTATGAAGACAAAAAAGAACGAAATAGCATACACCCTTATTGACTTTGAGCTTTTAGAACGGACCCCTGAGCATGAGGCAGAAGTAAAAGCTTCACGGCGGGTCAAGTATCTCATAAAACAGCGGGACCGTTTCAAAAAAGATAATGCTACAATGTGTCCTCAGCATTTACATCCGGTCAAGATAATGGGCGTTGATTATATTTACGGTCCGACAGAAAGCACCAGCGGTTCTTTGTGGGTGGTGGGCAATGACCCGGACCTTTTTGATTATTTCCAACCTGAACGGTGGCGCAAAACGCCCCGAACCAGCCTGTCTCATAACAGCGCTATTTATTACACCAAGACCAAGGATAGCATAAACCTCGTATGGAAGGTTTCAAAAGTAGGGGAGAGACCGGATGTTGTTTCTGATGAACAGGGGCAACGAATTCTTGCATACGGTTTTAACAGCCCGTTTGAGGAATTTGCATTTGCCTTTGCCATGAGTGAAAAAGGGATTCCCACGGTATATCCGCGGGCAATCTATGTGACCGGCCAGACCTTAGAGATAATTGACTATAGTACGGATGGTAGCCGGTTCAAATCACACCGAAAAATATTAAACCCTGACGGGTCTCCTGTTCTCAGAAAAGACCACGATTATATTACCCTCTGGGGATTCTGGAACGGACTTGATGCATCTCTTGCTGAGCATGATGGAGAGTACTTTACGGGTATTAATGCATTGAACGCCTATCGAAGGGGCCTTATAAGCGAACAGGAATATTTTAATCTGGTGCAGAACGCGAAACAGAGGCTTTTAGCCTGCGGGTTTGAAAGTCTTTGGCTGAAAGGCAATCACATTCTGCTTTCTTTAAGTCCCCGGAAAGAGCTTATGAGGGATGGAGACGGCAATTTAGAAATTAGATTGTGTAATTTTGAGCTCATCAAAAGAATGCCATCATAACAAAGGGGTTTATATGAAATTAGAAAATGTACAGAACACAAGACTGAAAAACTGGATTAGCGAAGTGGCTGGAATGTGCAAGCCGGACAACATTGAGGTGTGTGACGGATCACAGGAGGAATATGATAGATTATGTAAACTGCTGGTAAAAAACGGGGCCTTTATAAAATTAGACGAAGAAAAGCGTCCCGGCAGTTATCTTTGTCTTTCTGATCCCCGCGATGTAGCACGGGTTGAAGATCGGACCTTTATTTGTTCAAAAAAAGAGATCGACGCCGGGCCCACCAATAACTGGAAAGACCCCGAAGAGATGAAAGCAACCCTCAAAGGTCTTTTTGCCGGATGTATGAAAGGCCGGACTATGTATGTCATTCCTTTCTGCATGGGCCCCCTCGGTTCAAAGATTTCTCATATCGGAGTGGAGCTTACTGATTCCCCCTATGTAGTGTGCAACATGAGAATTATGACGAGAATGGGAAGAGCGGTGCTTGATGTGCTTGGTGATGGTGCCTTTGTTCCCTGCCTCCATTCTGTGGGAGCTCCTCTTGCCCCTGGTCAACAAGACGTGCCCTGGCCCTGTGACTCTGACAATAAATATATTGTCCATTTTCCGGAGGAAAAATCTATCTGGTCATACGGCTCGGGGTATGGGGGGAACGCACTGCTGGGTAAAAAATGTTTTGCATTACGGATTGCCTCCGCCATGGCCCGTGATGATGGATGGATGGCCGAGCATATGCTGATTATGGGCATTGTTTCACCTCAAGGAAAGAAAATATATGTAGCAGCCGCATTCCCGAGCGCATGCGGAAAAACTAATCTTGCCATGCTGGTTCCTACAATCCCGGGGTGGAAAGTGGAATGCGTGGGAGATGATATTGCATGGATGAAATTCGGACCGGATGGCAGGCTCTATGCCATAAACCCGGAGGCCGGATTTTTCGGTGTCGCACCCGGAACGTCTACTGGAGTCCAATGAAAACGCTATGCTGTCCATTACTAAAAATTCCCTGTTTACCAATGTTGCCTTAACTGCAGACGGGGATGTCTGGTGGGAAGGCATGACTGATGAAGAGCCGGAAAAGCTCCTGAGCTGGACTCGCGAAGACTGGACCCCGGACTGTGGTAAAAATGCTGCTCACCCCAATGCGCGCTTTACCGCTCCCATTTCTCAATGCCCCATTGTTGATGCTGCCTGGGATGATCCCAGGGGGGTGCCCATTTCAGCAATACTCTTTGGCGGCAGACGCTCATCCCTTATCCCTCTTGTTACTGAATCATTCAACTGGAGGAATGGTGTGTTTATGGGTTCTATTATGGCTTCTGAAATGACGGCTGCCGCAGCAGGAAAGGTTGGAGAACTCAGGCGTGACCCCTTTGCCATGCTGCCTTTCTGCGGATATAACATGGGTGATTACTTTGCGCACTGGCTCTCGATTGAGGGGAAAGAGGGTGCCTGCCTGCCGAAAATCTATTATGTGAACTGGTTTAGAAAAGATGATGAGGGTAAATTTTTGTGGCCGGGTTACGGAGAAAACAGCCGGGTGCTCAAATGGATTTATGAAAGAATAGAAGGCATCGCTGATGCAGCTGTCACTCCCATCGGGTATGTTCCAGCAAAACAAGCGCTTGAGATGTCAGGCTTACCTGTTTCAGCAGATGATGTGGAAGAACTCCTCAGGGTCGATCCTGAGCAGTGGCAGAGCGAAGTTATCCGTATTAAAGAACATTTCAGCAAGTTTGGCGAGCGGCTGCCATCAGAATTGTGGGATGAACTGCATGAGCTGGAGAAGAGATTAACTACGGTTTGAATATGATTTTGGATTACTTCTATCCGTACCTGGTGAAACATTGCTGATAGAGCGGTTCGCGGCTAATAAATTTGTATTGCATCACGTGATTATCTGAGACTGGCAATCAAAGACAGGCTTGACCCAAAATTCAATTATCTTTGTCATGCCTCAGGGCGTACCTGGCGGCACCGTACGTGGCCACGCAGTAGGGGACACAGTACGTAACGGCGAGCTTGAACCAATCCATGTCTTGCATGTCGTAACGCAGTAAAATGCGGTCGCCATAGTTGATCAGTGCGAGGATAGTTCCGACGCACAACGCAACCCTTGCCGACGTGGCTATAGTGTTTCTTTCGCAAGCGACTGCAAAAAATGTTTTCATTTGTTACCAGCACAACAATTAATAGACAGGGAATTCTACGGACAGGTTACTTAAATCAATCAGCCTGTTATAAAGCTCATGCATACACTTTTTGCCGTTGAAAAAGTTGACAATTTAACAGCGTCCTCTTGAGACCTTAATTCCGTGGCTCTCTGCAACACTTTATTTTCTGTACTGCTTCTTTAATCTCCTCTTCCGCCTCAACCATCTTCTTCTTATACATCTCCAGCTGCTTCTGGAAGTTTGACAGCGGATGGGTGAGCTTGAAGCCGATAAACATCTGCTGCTGCCAGTCTTCGAGCATCTCACAATTATCAGCATTATAAACTTTTTCCATCACATTGGCCTTCCACGGCTGGCGGGGAGGGATGCCCGCCTTTTCGCCTTTTGCTTTACCGACCACCAGCGTTGTCATTGGTATCACCTTGTCAGGCAGGCGCAGCTTTTCCTTGAGATATGAAAAATCAAGCAGCCCGGTTTTGCCGGTTTCGGAAAGCATGATGCTTTTCAGTCCGAGCGCCTCTGCCGCAATAGTCATGTTCATGGCGGCAAGGCCCGCGTTGAACAATGCAAAAGAGATATTTACATACGGCGTGTCTTTTAAATCAGGGAAATTATTTTTAAGGCGGAACATGTCAGCGCATATGACTATGGCCTGCATGCCGTTGAACGGGATGGGCCGGTCAAACACCTCCCGCCACTGCGCCCTGGTAAAGGTTATAAAGCTCCAGGTCTGGAGGTTTACGGTACTTGGTGCAAAGCGGCCGGCTTCAAGAATCGCCAGAAAATCATCCTTATCAATCTCCTCGTCAGTAAACGACCTGCAACTGCGGCGGCTGAGGATGAGATTCATTGTTTCCTGGGAGCGCTGTTTTTCAGCGACCTGCGGCTTACCGGTAAAAAGAGAAAAAAAGTTTTTAAAAATCCTGATCATGGTTTTTTTAAACCCCTCCCATTCTAATAAAGAACGTCTGCTGAAGGCTGAAAGCTGACAGCTATTTTATATATTTCTCTATATATGCCTTAACATTAAATTTTGATTTGCAGCCGTTATAGCTCATGTAGCGGATTTTGCCGAACACCGGCCGCTCACCCCACGCCCGGTCATGCACGCCGCCGATTGACCAGGCAATGCCGGTGTAGCCATTCGGGTCGCGTCCGTCAAGCTCGTATTTGTCATTGAGATATATGGCAATCTCCATGGCATCTTCGGGCGTTTCAGTCCATTCAAGAATTTTCTTTGCCCAGTACATGCGCATATAGCCGTGCATCTTGCCCTTTACCGTCATCTCGATTTGAGCTGCATTCCAGAGGTCATCATGCGTTGCGGCATTCTCAAAATTATTCAAGAGAATAAATGTACTCTCTGCGATCTGTGCGATGTGCATCGAGTGTTTTGCGTGCCCATTCAGGAAATCCTGCAAACCGGTCATAGTTTGGATTATAGAAACAGAAGTTGTCTGACAGCTCCCGCCTGACCACCAGCTCTTCCAGCAATGCTGTGGCTGATTCTGTTCTTCCCGCCCGCTTTTTCACCTCAAGAGCCACCCGCTGGGCGGAAAGCTGGCCGAAATGAAGGTACGGGGACAGGCCTGACTGGCCGTCAAGGGTGGGATCGTTTCTCTGGTCGTTGTAGTTTTGCAGGCGGCTGTTCAGAAAAGAGTTCAAAGCATTGCGCGCGGCATTCTCTCCGGGCTTGAGCCAGCTGACCTCTCCGACATCCCGGTTGATTGGTAACGATCCAAGGACCCGTTCCCAATCAATTTTTTTTGCCGGAGCGGACAGCGTGAACGGGTGTTTCTTCAGCGGAGGAAAATCATCCAGGAATTCCGGCAGCAGCCGGTTGATTTTGGGCCGCAGCGTATAAGCACCGTATTCCTGTTTAAGGGAGGCAGCCCGGCAGGGGACAATGTTATGCGCGTCAACTTCAAAAAAGGGGATAGCAATGTGATGTACTGCTTCATCTTTCCAATGTTTTTTAATATGCAAAGGATCAAAATCAGCTATCAGGGTGTGTGCCTGATGTTTATTAATAAAGCCGGGGACCTCCTTGGCAGGCGAGCCAATAAGGAGGGAAAAACCGATGTTCTTTTTAACGAGCGCTGCTTCTATTTCGCGCAGTCCCTGTATCATGAACCCATAGTGCCTGATGGTGGCATTTAAAAACTCCGGCACCAGACAAAAGATAACGGTGAGCGGCACTTTTTGCTCAATAGCCAGTTTTTGCGCAAACAAAAGTGCCCAGTTGTCATGTATCCTCTGATCCCTGCTCATCCAGTAGACAACCGGGCCGGTATTATCGCTCCTGGCGGCATTGATTACATGGATTCTGCTTTGTTTCATTTATATTTTTTAGAGAGTTATGAAATTAGCATACGGATTATACTCGTTATTAAAATGAGATAAAACACAATTTTTTGTTAAGAAAAAGGCGTTTGACTTTTACCTCCTTTTATAGATAGTATCTTTAGTTTATACGCACAAAACAATAAATTTTAAAAAGATACCATTGATGAGTACTGAAAGCTGCCAACATTGAGGAATTCAATAGCGAGGGAGGATTTATGAGCGATGTAAAAGAACGGTTTAAACAGTGGGAAGAAGGGAAGGTTAATAAGGCATTGAGTAAATTTCCTGAACGGAAACCGGTTTTCAACACCACATCAGACCTCGAGTTCAAACGCCTTTTTACCCCCGCGGACACAGAGAATACTGATTATCTCCGGGATCTCGGATTTCCCGGCGAGTATCCTTTTACCCGCGGCGTGCAGCCGACCATGTACCGCGGCAGGCACTGGACCATGCGCCAGTACGCGGGCTTCGGCATGGCCGAGGATACCAACAAGCGCTACAAGTATCTTCTGGAACACGGCCAGACGGGGCTGAGTGTAGCTTTCGACCTGCCAACCCAGATCGGCTATGACTCAGACCATGAGCTGAGCTACGGAGAGGTGGGCAAGACCGGCGTTGCCATCGATTCGCTGAAGGATATGGAGATTTTGTTCGACGGCATTCCGCTTGACAAGGTAAGCACCTCCATGACCATCAACTCAACTGCTGCAACGCTTCTCGCCATGTATATCGCGGTTGCCGAGAAGCAGGGCGTGGCAGCGGAAAAACTGCAGGGCACCATTCAGAATGATATATTGAAAGAATACATTGCCCGCGGCACCTATATTTATCCGCCAACCCCGTCAATGCGGATTGTTACCGACATCTTTGCCTTCTGCAAGGAGCAGGTGCCGCAGTGGAACACCATCAGCATCAGCGGCTATCATATGCGCGAGGCAGGGTCTTCCGCGGTGCAGGAAGTGGCCTTTACCCTCGCGGACGGCATTACCTATGTCGATGCCGCCATCAAGGCCGGGCTTGATGTGGATGCATTTGCAGCGCGGCTGTCTTTCTTCTTTAACTGCCATAATAACTTCCTTGAAGAGATTGCCAAGTTCAGGGCAGCACGGAGGCTCTGGGCGCGGATCATGAAAGAGCGGTTTCATGCCAAGAGCCCGAGCTCGCTTATGCTCCGCTTCCATACCCAGACGGCAGGGTGCACGCTTGACCGCCCAGCAGCCCTATAACAATGTGGTGCGGGTGGCTTTTCAGGCAATGGCTGCGGTGCTTGGCGGCACCCAGTCGCTGCACACGAACTCCTTTGACGAGGCGCTGGCTCTGCCCACGGAAGATGCGGTGCGCGTGGCGCTCAGGACCCAGCAGATCGTTGCCAGTGAAACCGGGGTGGCTGATACCATAGACCCTCTGGCCGGCTCCTATCTGATTGAGTCGCTCACCGCGCAGATTGAGGAGGGAGCAAAGAAATATATTGAAAAGATTGACCAGATGGGCGGCGTGATCAAGGCCATCGAGACCGGCTACATGCAGAATGAAATCCAGAACAGCGCCTACCAGTATCAGAAGGACGTGGAAAAGGGCGAGCAGGTGGTGGTGGGCCTGAACAAGTTCACGGTTGAGGAAAAGCCCCTGGCAAATCTTCTGCGCGTTGATCCGCAGAAGGAAAAATTCCAGAAGGAAAAGCTCGCCAAAGTTAAGAGCGAGCGGGATAATGGAAAAGTACTGGCTGCTCTCGCTAAACTGAAGGCAGCAGCCCAGGGATCTGAAAATCTGCTGCCGCCGACGCTTGAGGCCGTAAAGGTCTACGCGACGCTGGGCGAGATTGCAGATACGCTGCGCGGGGTGTTCGGGGAGTATAGGGAGAGATAGGGCAGAAGGCTGAAGGCAATAGGCACAAAGGCAAAGATAGGGTTCAAGGGTCCAAGTGTTCGAGGGTGCAAGGGGAAACGGGTGAATGGGTGAGTTGGTGAATCAGTGAATCGGAATTTCACTTTCCACTTTTCACTTTTCACGAGTCACAGGCCACTGATTTATAGTCTGTTTTCTGTCATCTCTTAAAAAGGTTTCCATGGAAAATAGTGTTTTACCTAAATCATACGAACCGCATGAGGTTGAAAGCCGGTGGTACCAGTTCTGGCTCGACAACGGGTATTTCAAGCCTGACATGAACAGCAGCTCGCAGCCGTACTGCATCGTTATCCCGCCGCCCAATGTGACCGGGTCGCTGCACATGGGACATGCATTAAATAATACGCTGCAGGACATCCTGGTACGCTTTAAGCGCATGCAGGGCTTTAAAACCCTCTGGCAGTGCGGCACCGACCATGCCGGCATCGCCACCCAGAACGTGATGGAGCGCGAGCTTGCCGCGGAAAACAAAAGCCGCTTTGACCTGGGCAGGGAAGAATTTATAAAGCGGGTCTGGACATGGAAAGAGCAGTACGGCGGGATCATCATCCGGCAGCTCATGCGCCTCGGCGCGTCATGCGACTGGTCGAGAGAGCGGTTCACCATGGATGAAGGCCTCTCGCAGGCAGTGCGTGAGGTGTTTGTCAGCCTGTACCGGGAAGGGCTCATCTACCGCGGCAAAAAGCTTATCAACTGGTGCCCCCGCTGTCACACCGCGCTTTCCGACCTGGAAGTGGAGCATGATGAGATAGACGGTAACCTGTACTACATTAAATATCCGTCTCCGGATGGAAACAGATTTCTGACGGTGGCAACAACGCGGCCCGAGACCATGCTTGGGGATACGGCGATAGCGGTAAACCCTGAAGACAAGCGCTATAAGGATTGGATAGGAACTGAGGTAATGCTTCCCCTGATGAACCGGCACATACCGGTGATCGGCGATCCGTATGTGGATCTGAAGTTTGGTACGGGCGCATTGAAGATAACACCTGCCCATGACCCCAATGACTTTGAGATCGGCCAGAAGCATAACCTGGCGCTGGTCAAGGTTATCGGCGAAGACGGCACCATGACCGAAGAGGCCGGGCAGTACCAGGGGCTTGACCGCTTTGATGCCCGCAAGCGGGTGCTCGAGGACCTGAAACTGCAGAAGCTGCTGCTCAAAATAGAACCCCACCGCCATTTTGTCGGACACTGCTACCGGTGCAAAATAATTGTTGAGCCGAACCTCTCCATGCAGTGGTTTGTCAACGTGAAGCCGCTGGCGGAACAGGCCATCGCAGCGGTTGAGAAAGGACAGACCAGGATCATCCCCCAGTCATGGGAGAAGACCTATTTCGAATGGATGAACAACATTAGAGACTGGTGCATCTCCCGGCAGATCTGGTGGGGACACCGGATACCTGCCTGGTACTGCGGGGATTGCGGGGAGATCACCGTTGAGCGGGATGATCCGTCCGCCTGCAGCCACTGCGGAAGCAAGAACATTGAACAGGAAAGTGATGTCCTTGATACCTGGTTCAGCTCTGCCCTGTGGCCGTTTTCAACCCTTGGGTGGCCGAAAAAGACCGTTGAGCTTGAGACTTTTTATCCCACCTCCTGTCTGGTTACCGGGTTTGACATCCTCTTTTTCTGGGTGGCGCGCATGATGATGATGGGTCTGAAATTCATGGGACGGGTGCCGTTCCGGGATGTGTACATCCACGCGCTGGTCAGGGACGTGGAAGGCCAGAAGATGAGCAAATCCAAAGGCAACGTTATTGACCCGCTGGAGATCATAGACAAATTCGGCACCGACAGCTTCCGCTTTACCCTGGCGGCAATGGCAGCGCAGGGCCGGGACATACGCCTTGCTGAAGACCGCATTGAGGGATACCGCCACTTTGTTAACAAGATCTGGAATGCAGCACGCTTTGTGCTCATGAACTTGAGTGATTATACGCCCGATGGTGTTGATATATCCGCTCCGGGGCTCAGGGAGCGGTGGATCATCAGCAGGATGAATCATCTTATCGAGAATGTCGTTGCCGCCCTGGACGAGTACAAATTCAATGAAGCTGCACACCACCTCTATCAGTTCATCTGGCACGAGTACTGTGACTGGTACCTGGAGATGATAAAGCCGTCGCTGTACCAGAAGGAACATGTGACCGAGCGGTTCATGGTGCAGGGCTGCATGGTGCGCGTACTGAAAACCGCGCTTGAGCTGCTTCATCCGATCATGCCGTTTGTGACTGAAGAGATATGGCAGCAGCTCCCGGGGTGTTCCGGAAGCATAATCGTAGCACCATTTCCGCAGGCTGATGCGCGGGAATTTGACGCTGCTGCGGAAAAAGAGATGGAAACCATCATTCAGGCGGTAACTGCCATACGCAACCTGCGCAGCGAGATGAATCTGTCTCCGGCCGGCCGGCCCCATACGGATATGCTCTGCCACAGCGATGCGGTCATGAGCACCCTGCAGGCCCATACCCCGATGATGTGCACGCTGGCAGGGCTTAAAGTCTGTTGCCGTCCACCGGGCCTTTCAAAAGCCCCCGTCAGCAGTGGCGGCAGTTATTGACGGCGCAGAGCTGTTTCTCTCGCTTGAAGGGCTGGTTGATTGCAGCGAGGAGAAAAAGCGGCTCGAGAAGGAGATGAAGAAAGTTTTAGATGACCTCACGTTTATTAACAGGAAGCTGGCGAACCGGGACTTTATGGACCGTGCCCCCCAGGAGGTCATAGAAAAAGAGCGAGCACGGGCACAAACGCTAAAAGAAAAAGAATCCCGGCTGCAGGAAAACATAGACAGGATAGCAAGGCTGAGCGCATGATAGAAGGCACTGTTGAAACAGTACAATTAGACGAGCTTATCGTCATGGCCCTGAAAGAAGATATCGGGCCCGGTGATAAAACCACGGCGTATCTTGTTGAACCCGGCCTGCAGGGCAGGGCAACCGTGATCGCCAAAGAAGAACTGGTGGTAGCCGGCATGGTGCCGTTCAGGAGAGTCTTTCAGATCTTAAGCTCCCGGGTAGAGTTTCTCTTTGCTGAACAGGAGGGAGAATTAATTGAGAAAGGTGCGCTCATAGCAGAGCTGCAGGGCCCGTTTGACATACTGCTGACCGGCGAACGGACAGCACTCAATTTTCTTCAGCACCTGTCAGGAGTGGCAACTCGTACCGCACAGTTTGTGGAACGAATCAAGCCGTATGAGGTCGCACTTCTTGACACCAGGAAAACAGCTCCCGGCATGAGGATGCTTGAAAAAGAAGCAGTGCATGTCGGGGGAGGCATAAATCACCGGGTGGGACTTTTTGACGGCATCCTTATCAAGGATAACCACATCGCTGCCTGCGGCGGCATCACCCAGGCGGTCAAGAAGGCGCAGGCAGCCAGGAACCCCCTGCTCAAGATTGAAGTGGAAGTGTGCACCATCCAGGAGCTCATCGAAGCGCTTGATGCCGGGCCTGATATGATAATGCTCGATAACATGGCAATCGATGACATCAGAAAAGCGGTCGAAATTGCCGGCGGCGGCATTCCCCTTGAGGTGTCAGGCAATGTAACACTTGAGAATATTGAAGAGATTGCGCAGACGGGAGTTAATTATATCTCCGTGGGCTCCATTACCCATTCAGCACGCGCGGTTGATATCAGCATGGAAATTGAATTGCGAGTGACCAATGAATGCCAGGATGAAATGTCAAATGTCAAAGCTCAAAGGCCAAATGAATGTCAAAGCCTTCAATGATGAAAATTAAATTTGAGCTTTAGACATTTGGGTTTCATTTGTAATTTGAGCTTTGTCATTTGACATTAATATAATTTGACTGGTCATTTTGATTTTCGAATTTGAGGTTTATAACATATGGTACTCGTTTTCGACGTCGGCAATACCAATATCGTACTGGGCATTTATAAGGACGACACGCTGGTGACGCACTGGCGGGTCATGACCGACCGGGACAAGACCACCGATGAGTACGGCATGCTCCTGCAGAGTCTTATTGCGTCACGCGGCATAGTGCGTGAAGACATCACGGCGATCATCATATCGTGTGTTGTGCCTCCGGTCGTGCCAACGCTGGAGCAGATGTGCAAAACCTATTTTAATATTGAGCCCCTGTTTGTCGGGCCTGATATAAACCTGGGCATGCCCATTAAATACGATAATCCCAAAGAAGTGGGCGCAGACCGCATTGTCAATGCCGTGGCTGCCTATGCGAAATACCGGCGCAGCCTTATTATCATTGACCTTGGCACGGCAACCACTTTTGACTATATCACGCCGCAGGGCGAGTACCTGGGCGGCGCTATCGCTCCCGGGATCAGCATATCAAGCGAGGCGCTGTTCCAGAAAGCCTCGAAGCTGCCGCGCGTGGAATTTACCAGCCCCCGGCAGGTGGTGGGGAGAGACACGGTGAGCAGTATGCAGTCCGGCCTTGTCTACGGCTACATTGGCCTTGTGGACGGCCTGGTCACCCGGATGAAAAAAGAAGTTCAGACTGATCCCTATGTGGTTGCAACCGGGGGCCTTGCAACCCTGATCGCGGCGCACTCCGAGACCATTAATGAGGTTGATGAACTGCTGACGCTCAA
The DNA here is from genome assembly GCA_963803975.1 of uncultured delta proteobacterium. Classification (GTDB taxonomy): domain Bacteria; phylum Desulfobacterota; class WTBG01; order CAIYCZ01; family CAIYCZ01; genus JAPLIX01. The sequence continues at coordinate 134,944 of CAWDOY010000025.1, read as the reverse complement.
GGGGCTGAAGATTATTTATGACAGGAATAAGGTGAACAAGGTAAAAAGGCTAAAATGTCAAAAGTTAACAGAGTGAAACCACTTAGCCTCTTAACCTTCAGCCATCTTAACCTTTGTAATGCTCTTAGCCTCTTAACCTTTTGGCCTTTATCTGGAGTTTTTATGTTCATCTTTTCCAACCTTCTCAATGCCATAGCAATTATTATTCACTATGTGCTGCAGATTTATATGTGGCTGATAGTGGCCCGTGCTGTTATCTCCTGGGTGAGCCCGGACCCGTACAACCCGATAGTTAATTTTCTTTACCAGACCACCGAGCCGGTACTGTATCGCGTACGGCGCTTGCTGCCGTTCGGGAGGATGGGAGCAATCGATATTACGCCGATTATCGTATTTATTATAATCATCTTTCTCGACAGTTTTCTGGTTGGGACCCTCCAGGAAATTGCCATAAGGCTGCGATAACCATGGTTGACGAAAAGATACTGTTTGATGATGAAGATTCGCCAATACAGACTCTGAAAATATCACCCACTGATATCATGCAAAAAGAATTTTCCGTCCGTTTCAGAGGCTATGATATCAATCAGGTTGATAATTTCCTGGAAGAACTTGCAAAAGAGCTCAATCAGGTACTGGAGGAAAATACGCAGTTAAAAGAAGCGGCGCATGCCCTGCAGCAGGAGCTTACCGAATACCGGGAGAATGAAAAGACCTTATATGACGCGCTTGCCGCGGCGAAACAAATAGGCGGCGCTATGCAGGAAAATGCCCGGAACGAAGCGTCGCTGATTATCTCCGGTGCCCGGCTCGATGCGGACAAGGTCATTGCCGAGGTACGGCAGCAGTGCGCGGTCCTGCAGCAGGAGATTAACGGCATGATGCAGAAGCGGGCGCAGTTTGAAACCTCCCTCAGATCACTTCTTGAAACCTACCTTGGCATGCTCGGAGGGGAACGTCGCAAGGCGGAGAATAGCCTTGCAATGTCAAATGACAAAGCTCAAATGTCAAATGAATTCAAAATTCAAATAATTTAACAGTTTTGGCATTTGGATTCATTCATTTGGCCTTTGGATTTTGACATTTGAAATTAAAAATATGTCACGCCCAGCACAGCCTCATCAATGAAATCATCTCGGTCAAACCTGGAGCCATAGAGCTAACCGTCTCCGTGGTCCCCCGCTCTTCACGCTGCGAAATTGCCGGCATCCACAATAACGCACTCCGCATAAAGCTCACCAGCCCTCCGGTTGATAACGAGGCAAATAAGCAGTGCTGTGAATTTATTGCCAAACAGCTGGGAATTGCGCGTCGGCAGGTTGCCATTATCCGGGGACAAACCTCACGCCACAAAGTGCTGCGGATTGAGGGGGTAGTGGAACAGGAGGTGCAGGAGAAGCTTTTAAGAAAAGACAGATAATAGAATTATGATTTTATGCTGTGATGTTCCAAAGGCTGCTGTGCGCAATGTTTTAGAAAATATGGCAACGGCATCACGGTTACCTGTTTGTGTATCGGATACGGCTCTTTTACCAGAGCTATGATATATGCCTCTCTAATCTGAAGATCATCAAGCGCATTCCAGAATCCTTTTGACACCTGGGGAGCTGCAGAAGCTTTACATTCGATCCCTATCCTTCTTTTACCCTTCTCCAGGATAAGGTCGAGTTCTGCTCCCGCAGATGTCCGATAAAATCCTGCATTCCATCCGCAGAATTCATCCAGGATATTTTCGATAACCAGACCTTCCCATGAAGCACCAAACACCGGATGCCCCATAAGATTATCATGCGTTTCTATGTCAAGCAATTCATGGAGTATGCCCGTGTCCCTGATAAATAGCTTGGGAGATTTTACCAGCCGTTTTTTAAGGTTGGCAACAAAGGGCGGAAGTACCCGCAGCATAAATGTCTGCGATAACAGATCAAGGTATGAACGGAAGGTTGTGTGGCTGACGCCTATTGACTCCCCAAGTTTAGAAGAATTTAATAGCTGCCCGTGACTGTGGGCGCACATTTTCCATAACCTCATGAGAGTCTCAGAGGGAATCTGGAATCCAAGCTGCCTAATGTCCCGTTCAAGAAACGTGCGCGTAAAATTATGTCTCCAGCGTGCGCTGCTTTGATTGCTCCCGGCAAGGTAACTACGGGGGAAGCCACCACGCAGCCAGTACGCATATAAGTGGCTTTCAATGCTTTTATCTTCTGTAGCAGTTTCGGACAAAAGAAACGGGGTAAGTTCAAGGTAGGCGATTCTTCCAGCAAGTGTTTCCGAGCTTTGTTGTATTAGGTCTCGGGAGGCAGAGCCCAGAATAAGAAACTGCCCATTGGTGCCTCTCTCGTCAATAATGCTTCTTAATACAGTAAACAGTTCCGGGACGCGCTGGATTTCATCAAGGCAGATAAGCTTGTTGCGGTAAAGGGCAAAAAAAAGCTCTGGTTCACTGATTTTTTTCAAGTCTGAAGGCTTTTCAAGATCAAGGTATACACTTTCCATGGCTTTGGCGATTATGATATGAGCCAGCGTTGATTTGCCACACTGGCGGGGCCCCAAAATGGCAACGGCTGGGAAGTTCCGAAGACAGTCAAGAACTTCGGTCTGTAATTTTCTGGATAATAATTTACCTTGCATATTGCAAGTATAGCTTTCAAATTACAAGATAGCAAGCAGATTTTACCAGCCTGCCAGTTGCGGGCGCGGCAGATGCCGGCTGCTTAGTTTTAATCACCAGCAGCCCGGAAATTTAAAAAATAATATATAATTTGATTTGATTGTCGATAGTGTTCCAAGTGGCTCCCTATATTTCCAACAGATAGAGCGTCGAACTAACCGTCTCCGTGGTTCCCCGCTCTTCACGCTGCGAGATCGCCGGCATCCACAACAACTCCCTCCGCATAAAGCAGTGCTGTGAATTTATTGCCAAACAGTTGGGAATTGCGCGTCGGCAGGTTGCCATTATCCGGGGAAAAACCTCACGTCACAAAGTGCTGCGGATTGAGGGGGTAACGGAAGAGGTTGTCAGGGGCACGCTGTTACCGGTGAAGGGGTAAAAAGGTAAAGAGGTAAAAAGGTGAAGAGGTGATCTGTTGTCTGTCATCTGTGCTGTCTGTTGTATTTGACATTCATTTGTCATTTGGATTTTGACATTTATTGCAACTCCTAAACTCCACAACTCCTAAACTCCTTAAACTCGAAGCCCCTTTACACATAACCCTTTTCAATGGCAAATTTTACCAGGTCGGCGGTTTTTTTCAAGCCGAATTTTCTCATAATATTGGCGCGGTGCCGTTCTGCAGTACGGAAGCTGATAAACAGAATGTCGGCAATCTCTTTGCTGGTTTTTCCATCTGCAATAAGCTTTATAATTTCCTGCTCGCGGGGCGACATGGTTTTTACCGTAAAGGGTTTGTCCTTCTGGCGGCAGCGCTCGGCCCAGTCCTCCCTGCTGATATCAGCGAGCATGGGTGATATGTAAATTTTATTTTGAAAAATAGTTTCGATGGCAGTAAACAATTCGCTGTCCGCATCTTCTTTTAACAGGTACCCGTCAGCACCGGCCGAGATCGCCTGACAGAGATATTCCTTATCCCCGTGCATGGAAAGGATTAAAATTTTTACCTGCGGATGAATCGTTTTGATCCTGGGGATGGCCTCGATGCCCCTGAGCTTTGGCATGGATATATCCATAATAACCAGATCAGGGTTTGTTTTGGGCAGGAGCTTTAACAGCTCCATGCCGTCACCTGCTTCTCCGATGATCTTCATCCCGCCATTTTCGTGAATGATCTTCTTTAAACCCTGCCGCAGCAGCGGATGATCATCAGCCAGTATAATACGGTAAACAGCCATTACAGCGCTCCTTCACTGTCCATGGGGATCTGCAGGGTTATTCTGGTTCCCCTTCCTGGAAAGCTCGATATGTCGAGCTTTCCATTCAATAATAAAGCACGCTCCCGCATGGTTGTAAACCCTAAACCTTGTGCCGGGGCCTTCTCGCTGAAAAGCTGCTCCGGGTCAAACCCTCTGCCGTCATCTTCCACCGTGAACAGCATCGCGTCCTGCTGCTGCCGGATTGACACCGTTATATTTTGCGCCTCGGCGTGCTTTCCGCTGTTGGTCAGGCATTCCTGCAGGATGCGGTAGATATTAATCTGCAGGTTTTTGGGCACCAAAGAATCTATAGGTACCGCCTGCAATGCTATGTTCACATCCAGATTTTCCTTGAAATTATCAACCAGCCAGCGCACTGCGGCAGACAGGCCGAGGTCCTCAAGTATGGAGGGGGTCAGGTCGCGGGAAATCCGGCGCACACTTTTCAGGATTCCGTCCGCGTACCCTAAAAGGTCCAGACACTCCCCTTTGAGTTTAATCTGATCTTTGAGCAGCTGCTTCTCGATGGTCCGCAGCCTGAGCTTGAGCACGGTCATGGACTGGCCCAGCTCATCGTGCACCTCTCCGGCAATGCGCTTGCGCTCTGCTTCCTGGGCGATCAGGAGTTCAGCAGTCAGGCGGCGGAGCTGCTGCTCTGATTCCTGCAGTTCTCTTTCAATATTTTTTCTATCAGTGATGTCAAGCACCGACCCCACCATTCTCTGGGGGCGGCCCTGATTATCCCGGTATAGTCTCGCCTGGGAATTTAAAAAGCGCATAGTGCCATCGGCACGAATAACCCTGAAATCGATATTGTAGTCATCATTCGTTTCCAATGCTTCCCAAACCATCCGCGTAACATACTCCTGATCTTCCGGATGAATCGCGTTAAAAGAAATTTCATGGGTCATGGCCATTTTGTGCGGGTCGTAGCCGAAAATGCGGTACAGCTCCTCCGACCAGCGCTGCTCGTCGCTATTAACGTCCCATTCCCAGCTGCCCAGATGGGCAATTTTCTGAGCATCTTTAAGGCGCTGCTCACTTTGGCTGAGCTCTCTCTCGATGCGCTTACGAGCGCTGATATCCCGGGCTGAGGCCAATACACCTTCCACTTCATTGGCGCTGTTTTTAAATACCGTGGCATTGTATAACACCTCCATGACCATGCCCGACAGGCTCTTGATAGCGAGGGGATAGTCTCGTACAAATCCTTGTTTGAATACCTGCTCGTATCCCGTGCGGGCTTTTATCGGCTCTGTAAAGTAGTCTGAAAAGTCGCTGCCGATTATCAGCTCACGGGAAAGACCTATTGCCTGCTCTGTCGCCAGGTTTGCATCCATTATTTTCCCGTCCCTGCTGATGGTGACCAGCGGGTCAAGATTTGCCTCAAGCAGGGTCCGGGCATAAAGAGCAGCGGCTTGCAGGGCTTCCTGCATCCGCTTGTGCTCCTGGATTTCTTCCAGCAATAATTCATTAGCACGTGCCAACTCTGCCGTGCGCTCCTGCACCCGCAGTTCCAGATCATCTTTTGCTCTGCGCAGCGACTCCCCCGCCTGCCTGCGCTCCGTAATATCAGTCACTACGGTCCGGCAAAGGCTGGTATTCTGTTTTCCATCATCTGCTGCTATGCTTGCAAGCTGCGCATGGAACCAGGTGCCGTCTTTTCTGATCAGCCTGATTTCGCAGCTCTGTTGGGTCCCGGTTTGCATGACCTGGCGGAGGTGCAGATAGAATGTGTCCTGGTGCTCCGGGGCGATAAAGAGGACAAAGGGCTTTTTGCTCAGAGCGCTTCGCTCTACGCCCAGCAGCGTGGTGCCGGTAAGGTTCACTTCGAGGATGAGACCCTGCTGATCAAAGGTGAAATAGCCGACCGGGGCAAAGTCATAGAGGTCGCTATACCTGCTGCGCGACTCTTCAAGCTCAGCCTGGGCTCTGCGCAGCTCTTCATTCTGCATCTCAAGCTCAATCTGGTGCACCTGCAGCTCGTGAATCGCAAGCCGGGCATCAACATCTGAGCGTTGTTCAGCGGCTGTGCCTTTTGCAGCAAGCCGTTGTTCGGCTTCCTCCCGATGCGCATGAACCTTCCCGGAAACTGATTTGTTTTTCTTCATGGTCTTATTGCCTCCAAACAATAAGAGTGCCGGCTATGATAAATCGCAACCCTTTCTTCTATGCTCTGCTCAACCGAATACCAGAAATACATAGCTGTGCTGCTGGCCTGGAGATACGGAGGAAAGACTTTAACAAGAAGTGAGAAAACGGTGTGAAAGAAGCAAAACCAATGGATTTTTTGCCCGTAATATTCTGTCTGGATTCAAGCGCCTGTAATCCAACCATATTGATATCACCCTGCTTAGCAATGATTACGATAGTTGCTAATCAATATTACATACATGCACATTCAAGTTCAAGCATAAAAACAGTGAGTTACCCATTCTGCTTAAATCAGTGGACAGTGGCTATCTGAAAGGTCAAGAGGCTAAAAGGCTAAACCTATTAACCTTTTTGCCTATCACGATTCACCCATTCACCTTTGGCCTTATGCCTTTGCGTGCTGCCCACCGTAGCCTTCGAAGGTGGTTGCCTCTTCACCTTTTTACCTGTATGTAGACCGACTCACCCATTCACCGACTCCGCAACTCCTCAACTCTCAACTCTTATATACGTATTTCTACCCATACTAAAATGAGTATTACTGCTTATTGAAATTGTTTGTATCGTGTTGCTACACTTACTACAAAACAAGTAACGCAGTCCGTGCCTGGCACGGCGCATGTGCTCAATTAATTATATTATACGATGCCTGCTTTTTAATCCCAGCCAATCCCGTCTGAGCGGGACGGGGCTTTTAAGGCAGGGATTCGACAATCAGCTGGAATAACTATTATATGTCGCCAAAGGTGTCTGCGCAGAAATCATACAGTATTGTCCTGACTGACGACAACCAGCTGATCCGGGAAGAGCTGAAACATTACATCGAGGAAGACCCCGAATTAATGATTTGCGGAGAGGCGGGCAATGGCCTGGAGCTGCTTGGTTATTTATATAAGCTGAATGCTCAGCAGCAGGCATTGCCGCATCTGGTTATCCTTGATATATCCATGCCGTACCTCGGCGGGATTGAAACCGCCCGGCAGATTAAGCTGGTGTACCCGTCAGTTAAAGTATTGTTTCTGAGCATCTACGACAATAAAGAATATCTCGAATACGCCATTGCCGGCGGGGCTGAAGGGTATTTGCTGAAGGGAGAGATGGACTCGGAAATATTTTCCGCCATCAAAACTGTCCGCAACGGAGACTTTTATTTATCCCCCGGCTTTAAGGAAAAACACGAGGTGTAGCTGATTAGTGGCCCGTGGATAGTGAACAGTGAATACGTGAATAGTGGAACGTGAAAATGGCTAGAGGAAAAAAGCTATAGTTACCTATTAAACTCGTTACCTTTTGTTATGCCTCTTCACCTGCTTCACCGTAGCCTGTGCGAAGCGTCGTGCCTCATGCCTGGCTGTCGCCTAGGCCAGCTGTCGACCGACTCAGCCGATTCACTCCCCAGCTACTCAACTCCAACTCCTCAACTCCTCTAACTCCTTATACGTATTTCTACCCATACGAAAAATACGTATTTTAACCATATAAAAATGGGTGTTTCTGCAAATTGCATTTGCTGCGGGGAATTTGTAAATTAGGGGGCAGATAAAACAGCTTTTACCATTAGCTTTCGTTACCAGATGCAGAAGTGAGCGCCAATAAAGAAAGGAGTCGCAGCGCATGTTGCCGTTAAAAAAAATACTCTGGCCAACTGATTTCAGTGAGGCGTCGTACAAAGCACTTGAAACAGTGAAAGAGCTTGCTGCCAGATTATCCAGTGAAGTATGGGCGATTCATGTCGTAGAGCCTGTTACCGCATTCAGTGCTGAGCTGACCATCAGCCTGCCCGCGTTCGAGCAGGAACTTATTGAGTCTACCCGCACTGCATTACAAAAAATTGCCGCAGAGCATGGTGGGGGCGAGCTGCAGATTCATCCCATACTCAAAATGGGAAGCCCTGCGGCAGAGATAGTGAAATGTGCTGATGAGAATAACATGGGCCTTATTATCATTGCCACTCACGGGGAATCAGCCTTTCACCATTTCATTTTCGGCTCAGTAGCAGAGAAAGTCATCAGACTTGCAACCTGTCCGGTGCTGGTGCTGCGCGCACCGCATCACAAAGACAGATGACAGAGGACAGACAAGAGACAACAACATTTTCAAAGGGGGTGCGAACGTGGAAACTGTTTACGCATTGGATACACACTTGGAAGAAATCATAAGCGTTGAAGAGAATGAACCATTGCTCAATAGCGGCCATGATGCGGCTGCAGATACAGCGGATGATTCAACCGCTCAGTCAACCAGAGAGGCGCGGGATAAAGATATACTGTCAGCCTACTTAAAGGAGCTGCGCACCAGCGTGCTGCTCACACCACAGGAAGAAATTACGCTGGGCAAAGAAAGCGTGGAGCAGGAGAAGAACAAGCAGGAGCTGACCGGGCAGCTCCTGCTGTACGTTGCGCAGCTCATTGATAAGCGGCGCTTCCTGACTGCCGCAACGGATGCGCATCCGATAGTGCGGGCATGCATGACAGCAGCTATCATTGCAGAAAAAAATAAAGACGCTGGAGCGCTCGATACAGAAGAGCGTTCCCGGCTCCTATGAGCGCCGGAAGCTCAACCGCAGCAAAGCGAAAATCGTCAGTGAGTTTTGCGCGGTTGTTTCGCAGGTCGACCTTCGCGCGCTCAAAGACCGCACAATTCTTCAGAGAAATTAAGCATGTTGGCAAGTGTAAACGCGCGGCAGAAGGTGAAAGCTGAAAAAGAAATACTGCGCATGATGCAGGCAATAGAAACTGCCGAAGCACGGTCACAGGGAGCACGCGCCCGGCTTGTGAAATCAAACCTGCGGCTGGTGGTGGGCCTTGCCCGGCGGTATTTAAACTGGGGGATGCCGCTTGCTGATATTATTCAGGAAGGAAACATCGGCCTGATGCGGGCGGCAGAAAAGTTTGACTATCGCCTGGGTGCCCGTTTCAGCACCTATGCGTCCTGGTGGATACGGCAGGCAATAGTGCGCTGCATCGACGGGCAGAGAAGCAGCGTCCGCTTACCGGTCTATATAAATGAACGGCTGAAAAAAATGAAAAAAATAACCCGGCAGATCGTACAGGACACCGGCAAAGCGCCGGTGCGGTCATCGCTTGTTGAAGCAATGGGTATTTCCTCGAGACATGTTGATGAGATACAGCAGATATTGCAGGATACCATTTCACTGGAAACCCCCGTGGGAAAAGTAGACGGCCCCTTAAAATATTTTATTGAAGATCCCTCAAACACCTCACCGCTTGATGAGATATTGAAGGACCAGCGTCTGCAAACTGCAGAGCTGGCTCTGCAAATACTTGCCCCCCGCGAACAGGAAATCATCAAACTGCGGTTCGGTATCGGAATCGACGCAGAGCATACCCTGGAGGAGATCGGGCACAGATTCAATTTATCGCGGGAGCGGATACGGCAGCTTGAAGACAAGGCGCTTGCCAAGTTAAAACACTCGCCGTCCCTGAAACGATGCTTTGAGCAATATTATTAGTTACCATTCGTTAAAGATTCCTGTAAAGCTGGAAGTACCATAAAAAATATTACAGGAGGAATAACGATGGAACGTATAGCAGCAGTAGATTAACATTCAGACAATGGATATTACGGCATCATAGAACCGGATGGCAAACGGGTATATCAGAAGAGGCTGAATAACAGGAGAAGAAACGGAGACTGCCTTGCTGTACGATCTTGACAAGGAACCTTTAATGGGTGACCCCAAATCCAAATCCTCCTCCTATTTGGCCTCGCCGCCAGCCGGTTTGTAGAAGACATGCTCGCCGACCTCGACCGTCCTGATATATTCCTTGGACCAATTGGGGGCTACTTTCCGATTGTGGAAATACAAGGCACCACCGGTTCGGTCCTTGAGTTGGCGGTTGAGGGCCTTGCGGGCGATTTCCTTGGCGCGCGAGTAGGACTCTTTCTCCTCTGCGTCATCCGGACGGCCATCGCACCACCACGAGAACTGGCAGGCACCCTGCTCGTGGCCTTGCTTGACAACTCCACAGATGGTGTTTGGGAAGCCCTCATGGCCGACCCGGTTCATAACGACATTGGCGATGGCTTCCATGCCGGCATCACTCTTGCCCTTGGCCTCCCAGTAGATGCTGCGGGCAAGACAGGTGATCGCATCGTCCAAGAGCTCTTTGCCGGTCGAATCGACCGCCTGCGCTTGGGGCTTAGTGATGATCTGGGCCGGAGTCGGTAGCACCTTACTGCCATCGGGCGCGGCCTTCTTCTCCAGCACCTCCGCCTTGCTCTTGGCGGTTTCCGCCTTCTGGGCCTGGTCAGCCGCGGTCGCCTGGTCCACCAGAAGGAATGTCGCAAGCCAGGCCGCAGCCCATATCTGGCGCATAGTCGAACCTCCTATTGCAGCATGTAGGGTTGGAAAGTGGTTAAGGAACTACATCTCCCTATTTCATATAACAAACTGAGAATCAATCTAAAAGTTACCATTCGTTAAAAATTCCTATAAAGATGGAAGTACCGTAAAAAACTTTACAGGGGGGATAACGATCGAACATATAGCAGCAGTAGATTTACATTCAGAGAATGGATAGTACGGCATCTATAGAACCGGATGGCAAACGGGTATAGCAGAAGAGACTGAATAACAGGAGAAGAAGCGGAGACTGCCCGGCTGCACGATGGTTCCTCCAAGGCAACAACAACATAGCGACCTTCAAAGTGACCGTCAAAGAAACAGAAGGAAAGTTTATCTACAGCATAGGCAACCACCAGTTTGATATTTCTGCATTCATTTTATATTGCGAGATAATGGAATTTTTGATAAATTAATACAACGCAATAAATAAAATGACATCATTCCCCTCACTTTCCCCCCTTGAAGAAGGCAGCGGCGGATGGGGGGATTATGATTTCTGTAATGCGTTTTTATTGAGCAGTCTTAATAGTATTTTACTCTTAAAGGTATTACTTCAGATTAGTAAAGGTGCTGGGAGATGACGATGGTTAAGGCAAAACATGATGTTGATGTTCTTGAAAAATGCCCGACGGGCATCAAGGGTCTCGATGAGATCACGAAGGGAGGGCTTCCGAAAGGCAGGCCAACCCTGATCTGCGGCAGTGCGGGTTGCGGCAAAACACTTTTCGCCATGGAGTTTCTCATGCGGGGCGCCATGGATTACGGAGAACCCGGGGTCTTCATGACCTTCGAGGAGACGCCGGAGGATCTCGCGAAGAACTTCATCTCCCTTGGTTTTGATCTCCCTGACATGATGTCGCGTGGTCTCATCGCAACGGACCACGTCTACATCGAGCGAAGCGAGATTGAGGAGACGGGTGAGTACGACCTGGAAGGATTGTTCATCCGCCTGGGGAATGCCATTGATTCCATCGGAGCGAAGCGGGTTGTCCTGGATACCATAGAAGCACTTTTCTCCGGGCTGTCTAATGCCGCTATCATTCGGGCAGAGCTTCGCCGGCTTTTTCACTGGTTGAAAGACCGCGGTGTGACGGCCATCGTTACGGGGGAAAGCGGCGACAAGACTCCTGACACGCTACGGGCTCGAAGAATACGTGGCCGATTGCGTGATCTTCCTCGACTTCCGCATCGAGGAGCAAATTTCCACCCGCCGCCTGCGTATTGTCAAGTACCGCGGCTCATCTCACGGCGCCGACGAGTATCCCTTCCTGATAGACGAGAGCGGCCTCTCTATCCTGCCCATCACTTCCCTGGGGCTCGACTACCCCGTTTCCACGGAGCGCATCTCCACGGGCGTCCCCAAGTTGGATGCAATGCTTGATGGGAAGGGGTTCTACCGGGGCAGCACCATCCTCGTCTCCGGTACGGCGGGCACAGGCAAAACAAGTTTGTCGGCTACCTTTGCCGACGCCGCCTGCCGGCGTGGTGAGCGCTGCCTGTATTTTGCCTTCGAGGAATCGCCCAGCCAGATCATCCGGAACATGGGCTCCATCGGCATCGATCTCGCCCGGTGGGTGAAGAAGGGGCTTCTCAAGTTTCATTCAGCCCGGCCTTCGCTTTACGGCCTTGAGATGCATCTTGTCACCTTCCACAAGGTGATCGAGGAGTTCAATCCCCAGGTTTTCATTGTAGACCCGATCAGCAACCTGAGCGCCGCGGGAACAGCATCAGAGGTCAAATCCATCTTAACGCGCCTGATCGACTATTTGAAGATGAAAAAGATCTCTACTTTCCTTACGGACCTCACCCATTTTGGAGGCAGCCTTGAACACACGAGCGAAGAGATATCTTCTCTGATCGATACGTGGCTTCTCCTCCGGGATATCGAACTCAACGGGGAACGCAACCGGGGCCTCTACATTTTGAAGTCCCGCGGCATGGCCCACTCCAACCAGATTCAAGAGTTCCTGCTCACGAACCAGGGCATTGACCTGATCGACATCTATACCGGTTCCGGCGAGGTATTAACCGGCAGTGCCCGGGCAGCCCAGGAAGCCGGGGAAAAGGCCTCTGAGCTGGCATGCCGGCGTGAGGCGGATCGCAGGCTCCGCGAGCAGGAGCGCAAGAGGAATGCCCTGGAAACAAAGATCGCAGCGCTGCGTGCCGAGTTCGATGTGGAAACTGAAGAGGTGCATTTGATGGCGGAAGAAGAGCAAAAAAGACAAGCTGTCCTGGCAGAAGACCGTTTGGAAATGGCGCATCTTCGCAAGGGGAAACCTTCAGCTCCGCCGGCGAAGCGCTCGAAAAAGAAGAGGGAAAGGAGAGTAAGATGAAAGCTGTCTCACCAGGAAAGGGGAAGAAAGCAAAGACCGATGCGACAGAAGAAATCTGGAATCTCCGGTTATATGTAGCCGGTCAGACCCCGAAATCGATTACGGCCTTTGCCAATTTAAAGAAGATCTGCGAAGAGCACCTTGCGGGGAAATACCGCATTGAAGTGATAGACCTTTTAAAGAATCCCCAGCTTGCCAAAGGGGACCAGATTATTGCCATACCGACACTGGTCAGGAAGCTTCCTGAACCGCTTAAAAAGATTATCGGAGATCTGGCCAACACAGAGCGCGTGCTGGTGGGACTCGACATTCGTTCTGTCTCCGGATGATAAAATCAATTTTGGAGTAACAGCGATGGAGAATGAAAAGAGGGAAAACGAGCACTGAGGAATTCGAAAAAGCGGCAGCGAAGCGAGACCGGGCAAAGTACGTTCTTCGGCTGTATGTTACAGGGATGACCCCAAAGTCAACCCTGGCAATCGCCAATGTCCAGAAACTCTGTGAAAAATACCTGGCAGGCCGCTACGAACTCGAGGTGATAGACATCTACCAGCAGCCCAAGCTGGCCAAGGGAGAGCAGATTATTGCCACCCCAACGCTCATCAAGAAACTCCCCCTGCCGCTCCGGAAGCTCATCGGCGACATGTCGGATACGGAAAGGTTTCTTGTAGGCATCGATCTGAAACCCAAGAATTCATGAGTACGAATCAATGAACAAATCGGATAGAACACGCCAGCAACTTTTGGATGAGTTGCAGGAACTCACATCGCGGATGATGGAAGCCGAGGAAACGCTGCGCGCTATCCGAAGCGGTGAGGTGGATGGTCTGGTTGTCTCAACGGCGGAAGGAGATCGGGTCTTTACCCTATCGGGCGCCGATCATCCTTACAGGGTCATGGTCGAAACCATGAACGAAGGGGCCGTCACCCTGGCCTCCGACGGCACGATCCTTTTCTGTAACCAACGTTTTGCAGATATCGTCAAAGAGTCTCTGGAAAAAGTAATAGGATCTTCAATCTACCAATACATTTCATCAACAGACCTTCAATTATTTGAGGCATTGGTTGAGCAGGGTTTAAAGGGGAACAGTAAGGGGGAACTGGCCTTACAGACCGGAGGTGAAAATTCCGTACCTGTCTTACTTTCCATAAGTGCCCTTCAGCACACGGATATGCCCGGTGCGGTGTGCGCCGTAATGGTGGACATCACCGAGCGCAAGAAGATGGAGGAGGCGCTAAAGAATTCTGAAACTCGCTACCGCCGTCTCTTTGAAGCAGCCCAAGATGGAATATTAATCCTCGATGCCGAGACAGGACAAATAGCGGATGTTAACCCATTCTTGGTAGAAATGTTGGGTTATTCACATGAGGAGCTCTTAGGGAAGAAACTCTGGGAAATTGGCACCTTTAGAGATATTGAAGCATCGAAAGCCACCTCTTCGGAATTGAAGAGCAAAGGATATGTTCGCTACCATGATTTACCGCTGGAGACGAAAGACGGGCGGACAATTGCCGTGGAATTTGTCAGTAATGTCTATCTGGTTAATCATCATAAAGTGATTCAGTGTAACATCCGCGATATCACTGAACGGAAACTTACAGCAGAGGCTTTACAAAAATCTCACAACGAACTGGAACGACAAGCTGTCGAACTTCGGACGGCTCTTTCTGAAATCAAAACAATGAAAGACCAACTCGAGGCCGAGAATATTTACTTCCGTCAAGAGATCAAAATGAAACATCAATTTGAGCATATTATCGGGCAAAGTGATGGTCTCAAGTATGTTCTCTATCGAGCGGAGCAGGTTGCTCCTGCGAACACAACGGTCCTCATCCTCGGTGAGACCGGTACGGGAAAGGAGCTGATCGCTGCCGCCATCCACAACATGAGTCCCCGCAAGGATCGGCCGCTGATCACCGTCAACTGTGCTGCCCTGCCGGGCAATTTGATCGAGAGCGAATTGTTCGGCCGGGAGAAGGGGGCATTTACCGGGGCCGATACCCGGCAGATAGGCCGGTTCGAGATCGCCAATGGTTCCACCCTTTGCCTGGACGAGATCGGGGAGCTGCCGCTGGAGATGCAGGCCAAGCTGCTCCGGGTGATCCAGCATAACGAGTTTGAGCGCCTGGGCTCGTCCCATACCATCAAAGTCGATGTGCGGATCGTGGCAACGACCAATCGAAACCTTGAGGAAGAGGTCCGCAAGGGCCGGTTTCGGCAGGACCTTTACTATCGGCTCAACGTCTTCCCCATCACTGTCCCGCCACTACGGCAGCGGAAAGAAGACATCCCGCTGATGGTCCAGGCCTTCATAGAGCGGTATTCCAGGAAATTGGGCAAACAGATCACGTCGATCCAGAAGGAGACGATGAAGGCGCTGCAGGATTATCCGTGGCCCGGGAACGTCCGGGAGCTGGAAAGCATCATTGAACGGGCCGTGATCTTGTGCCCCGGGCCGGTTTTGCAGCTGGCAGATAAACTGGAGATTTCATCCCCCCCGCTTTCATCCGCCGTGAGAACCCTGGAAGAGACGGAGCGAAACCAAATTCTTAAAATCCTTTCGGAAACCCGATGGCGCATCGAGGGAAAGGACGGGGCCGCAGCGATCCTGGGCCTCCACCCGAGCACCTTGAGAGCGAGGATGCATAAGCTCGGGATAGTCCGGCCGGAGACAAAAGAACCAGATTAGACTGTCCGCCTCCCTTCAAAGTATCCCTCAATATGTTGAGGTTCCACCAAATATTGAGGCCAAACAGATCATTTCATACTTCTCTGCTGTTCTCTTCTATTCAATCTAACCCCCTGTTATTAAAGGATGATTCAAAACTTCTGATTTTTTCACGGTTGTTGGCAGACCATTTGCAATTACCGTCTTCATGATCCTGGTCATCATACGAATGAAGGTTCTTTCTGAGAAGCGCATGGAGCTGTCACAGACGATTGCTTCACTGATCGGCTCCATAAGGACGGAGAAGGGATGCCGGCGCTGCGACTTTTGCCAGAGTATGGAGGATGAAAATGAACTCTGTCTTCTTGAGGAATGGGATACCCAGGAGAACCTTAAGAGCCACCTGAAGTCAGGGCGTTTCAAGGTACTTCGGGGGGCGATGAACCTTCTCCAAGAGCCCTATGAAATGATGTTCCACACCGTTTTCCACCCGGCGGGAATGGAGGAGCTTAATCAATCAAACATTCCCTACACAAAGTGTCAAACTTTCCTGACAGACAATGGGGATATTTAAAGCTAAAATTTATTCAATCGAACAACCCAATTCTAAACGTTCCCTTCAGTTTTTTTGCTGACTGAGGCTTTTTCAAGGGAGAGTGATATGTGCAGAAAAAGAGAAATTTATACGACGTCCCCAGATACCTACTGCAGCGTTATAAAACAGTATTTTAATGAAAAAGGCATTGACTACAGAGAGGTGGATGTCGGCAAAAATGAAGCGGGATTTAATGAACTGATACGTTTATATGGAAAAGGGCCTTTGCCCGTCATTGTTGAGGACGGCAGGATTGTTCCAATAACCCAGGTTATGCAGAATGCTCACGTGATGTTCCAGGGGTATGCGGGGAACATTGAATAATCATCGAATAGATCATGAGAGTTGTACCCAGTGCTCCTGCAAAATACGTATATGAATGTTCATGACAATAGCAGTAAATTTGCTGTAAAAGCTTCCGGATTACTTACCGTAGCCCGGATTAAAGGGAGGAAAAATGCTGACAGTTACGAGTAACTTTCTGGAGTACCGGCAAAAGCAAAGACCATCAGTTCATGTCGCAACAACCCTGTATGATCTTATTGAAGCGGTTTCAGAGCAGGTGCCAACGGACGAGGAGTATTTGCTTACTCCGGCAGTGCTGAAGCTCTTGAAGGACTGCGGGGCAGGCTTGCTTATTCAACGAGTCCAACTAAATAGCTTTGGAGGTGTGAAATGATAGCGAGTTATCAAAAACAACCCCAAATTAAAATCCTCCCCGCTTTCAGCCTTGACGAGAAACAGCGGTTGAAGGAGACGGATCTCAACGAGATTACGAGAATGGTGGGGGGTTTGTTGCCACAGTATGTTGACCGGGATATTGACATAACAATAACACTTTTAGAAAAAAACCTGAGGATCATGGCAGACATGGCCCTTATGAAAGAAGCAGTGACACACCTTTTAAAGAATGCAATGGATGCAATGCCCGGCAGCGGCAAATTTTCACTGAATATCAACCAGGTCAATTTTGAAATCGAATCTCTTCTCGATGGGGACGATTCTATGGTAGGTGCATGCGCATTCATTTCCCTTGCAGATAGAGGCGTAGTTATTGATGAGAAGATTAAAGATAAAATATTTGAGACATTCTATATAACCGGTAATCAGGGCAAGGGTCCGGCTCTCCCGATAGGTTACCGCGTTATCAAACAGCATCAGGGGAGCATGAAAATAGAGAGACGGCTGGGACAAGCTACGGAGGTCAATATATACCTTCCGCTCACCAAGCAGGAAATAGTGAGTATGCTGTCAATACCCCTTAGCGCGTCATGTGGAAGACAGCGTTTGTTTGGGGGGGGAATAGATACAAGAAATTATTGCGAAGAACCGCCGGAAAAATGTCCTTCATGAGGCCACGAGTCAAATTGTTTGCAGATTAAATTTGGAGATTTTAAAGGAGTGATCATGATTTCAAAGGTTCTTGTGCTGACAGACGGGTCAAAGACAGCGCAAAAGGCAGCAAGGTATGGGGTTGATCTTGCAAAACAGTTGAAAGCTTCGGTAATTGTTCTGAGCGTTATTGATCAACGCTCATTTATGGGCCAGACAGTTCCTGCCGCGCAGACGGCAAAGCATGTAATAGAACCTATCGAGGATTATCTGCGAGAGGCTGCTGAAGGGTATGCTGGAGAAATAACGAAACTGTGTGAAACAAAAAATGTTCAATCGAAGGCTGTTATAAAACCAGGACACCCTGTTGCGGAGATTGTGAAAGAGGCCAAGAAGTCAAAGGTAGACCTTATTGTTATGGGTTCCCATGGACAAAGCGCTTTAGCAGCTGCGATCCTTGGCAGTGTTACCTATGGTGTGATCCACGAAGATACCAAAATCCCGGTTCTAGTGGTAAAGAGGTGACGCGTGTTCAATGTTGAGAGCGACCTGACAGTGTTTTATAGCTGCATGATGCAAAATCGAAAGCAGGACAAGATAGAAGATATGAGACGGCGATCAAGGCAGGCAGATGATGATGGAGCGGTTTAAAAGTAAACCTGGCAAAGATCCCATGAAAAAAAAGAAATAGATAAAAAAGACTCAAACCAGAATCAAACAGGAGAAATACCATGAAATCAAGCACACAAGACAACGCAGAAGGCAAGATGCACCAGGCAAAAGGTAAGATAAAGGAGGTCGTCGGGAAAATAGCCGGGAATCGCGATCTGGAAGCCGAAGGCAAGGGAGAAAATTTAGGCGGTAAAGTTCAGGAAAAGATAGGCCAGGTAAAGAAAGTGGTGGGCAAGTAGAAGGATTTTTTTGAAATCATCATAAAGAAGAAGCATCATGACAAAACAACAAGAAAAAGAACTACTGAAGGCATGGGATTCTCAGCAGAGGGCACGCGGCAAGTCCCATGATCGCGGGTCGGGCGAACAAAAAGAAAGTAAAGGGCGCCCCAAAACAGAAAAAGGGAAAGTGGGGTGGATTTTACTTTGGGCATTGGGAGTTCCGGTCCCGATCTTATTGGTGCTATTTTTCCTGCGTGGGTGCACCTGAGTCGATCCACAGCGGGGGGTAGGCTAATGATCAGCAAAGAGTTGATATAACAAGAGCTCGGAATACGGGACAAAGAGGGCAAGCAACCCCTACGCGGGCGCACCCCACGGCCTCGCGGACACGCACAAAGACCAGCTCAACGCCGACCTGCTGGCATTCCTTAAAACATGAGGTCGCTTTGCAAGCATCGCCCTTTAACTTTTTATGAGGTGAACTATGGGAATAAACAATCGGGTAGTTGATGAAACGGGAGAACCCGCGGCAGAGTCTCAAGGTTCGGGTAAGTCAACCGGCTTCGATAATGTCAAAAATATTATTGCTGATAAGTTGCATACTGTTGCTGAGGCTTTAGGCGAAAAAGCGGCAGATCAGGACGCGCAATCCAGCATAGCTCAGTACGGAAAGCAGGCATCCGAGTGGTTGGACCAATCAGCCACGTACGTTCGGCAGTTCGACTATGAGCAGGCAGATGCCAGGGTACGAGAATACGTCAGGCAGAACCCGGGGCGCAGCCTCTTGATAACAGGAGGGGTCGGCCTGATTATCGGAGCTCTTGTGCGACGCCGGTAAGGAGGCGGTTTTTCCCAATGAACAACAACGTGGTAAACAAGGACCCTGCAACACAACGCGAATCCTTCACTGAACTGTTGGGACAGCTTGTCAACAACGCAACCGCGATGTTTCGCGACGAAATTGAGCTCGTGGTCCAGGGAATTCGCGAAAAGGTGAGGGCTGTTCGCAGCGGAGTCTTAACCGTCGCGACAGGAGCGGTCATCAGTTTTGCCGCATTCATGTCTCTTTGCGCTGCATTGATCATCGGACTCACTGCTTATATGGCCCCCGTCATTGCGGCGCTTGTTACTGGAGCGGCGCTTGCTTTAATCGGTCTCGTCATTGTTTTCATCGGCTACAAGCAATTGAAGAAATCGATCCTTAAAACATAGAAGACAATTCAAACAGTTGAAAAGGAGGACAAGGAATGGCTGAAAGAGAGTATATAAATAACACAAAGGAGGCGGATGCCGAGCGCAGTGCCGAAGATATACGTGAGGATATAGCTAAAGGAGAAGAGAACATTTCCCAGACCGTCGAGCAAATCGGCGATCGTATCAAGGAGAAACTGGATTGGCGTGAATATGTGAAGGACTCTCCATACTGGGCGCTGGGGGCTGCCGCCGGCATTGGCTATCTTGCCTCATGGATGTTCATAACACGCGCTACTCCCATGGAGCGAATCATGAGTTCCATTGCCGAGGAAGTTCACGACTCACTCGGTGGCCTTGCCGGAGCCACTGGACCCGGCCTAATCAAGTTGACCCTGCTGGCTATTGCCACGAAGGCTGCCGCCAGCTGGATAAAGAACGCAACCTCGACAGCTATGGCAAGCAATGGCCTCGGGCCACGACCGCAGACAGGACGTGGTTCAACCAGTAGCCCGAGAGTGGATACGTAAAAAGTTATTAAAAATAAGAAATAACGTTTAATCTTTCTTAGGAGGATACCATGGATGTCGAACACAACGAAAACGAGACCCCCAAGCAGGAAACGGTAAATGAAGTTTATGATAAAACAGCCCAGGCGGTAAGCGAAACGTATGCGCAGGCCAAGAGTTTTAGCAGCGAAAATCCGGGCAAGACAATTCTTATCTCATTAGGGATAGGAGCAGGACTGGGGTTTCTCTTTGGTGTAAGCTCTCGTCGCTCGCGTATCGGCCGGTTTGCCCAACCCGTGGTCAACGCGCTCTCCGACATTGCTCTGGCGTTTTTCCGTTAATCCGTTCTGTTACTGGAAAAAGCAATCGAAAAAATCAGGAAAAGCCGGACAAATTGCTCAGTTGCCTCCGGGGTGCAATATGGGTATCGGGCCTGGTGGCGGCAAAGGTGCTGGCGCTAAACGAAGGTAGGGAAAAGCAGAAAAACTCGTCAGGATATAATACGAATGAACAATAACGATACATAATCACCCAAATAGTTTATTCACAGTTTGAGGAGAAGCAAAATAAATAACTATCCCGATTTATTAGAGAACCGCATGAGCAGCTCGGACCATTTCATTAAGTCGTCGTGGATGTTGACGCTGGCGTCGCTCGCCGGCGTGGTGGCGGCTCTTTACCTGGCCAGGGGCGTTCTGATTCCATTGACGCTGGCCGTGCTGCTGAGCTTTCTTCTGGCTCCCGTGTGTGGCTGGTTGGAGCGGCGGAAATTGGGTCGAATCCCGTCCGTGTTGGTTACGGCTGTTCTGGCTTTCACGCTGCTGGGCACAGGCGCATGGGCAATAACGGTTCAAATGATCGACTTGGCCCCAAGAATACCCGCATACCAGAGGAACATTCAAACGAAGCTGCATTCGGTCAACGACTATTTCAGGGCCGCGCTGAACAAGGTCAGAACAACAGCCGAAGACATTGGCCAGAGTGTGCCGCCATCAGAGCCGGCCGACGAGCCACAGGGACGCGAGGAAAAGCCCCAGCCGGTTCGCGTGGTCCTCTCGCCACCGAGCCCCCTGCAAGTTATTGGAGGCACGTTCGGCTCGATGTTCGTGGTGATGTGCTCGACCGGCATCGTCATCGTGCTGGTGGTGTTTTTCCTGATCCGGCGTGAGGACTTGCGCGATCGCTTCATTCGCCTGATTGGGGGAGGTCAAGTGACCGTGACCACGCAGACACTGGAAGACGCCATTACGCGGGTCAGCCGCTTTCTCCTGACGCAATTGTTAATCAATATCACTTTCGGCCTTTCGATCGCCATCGGGCTTTACTTCATCGGCTTGCCCAGCGCCATCCTGTGGGGGATCCTGGCCACTGCCTTGAGGTTTATTCCATACATCGGCGCGTGGAGCGCTGCGGCAGCGCCGCTCGGCCTGGCCATGGCCATCTCTACGGGCTGGGTAACGCTTCTCCTGACGTTGGGGCTGTTTGTGGTTCTGGAGCTTTTCGTCGCCAACGTCATGGAGCCATGGATATTTGGCAAGAACACCGGTATGTCATCCACGGCCATCCTGGTAGCCGCTGTCTTCTGGACCTGGTTATGGGGACCTATAGGGCTGCTCGTCGCGACCCCGTTGACCCTGTGCCTTCTGGTGATCGGCAAGCACGTTCCGCAACTGTCCTTCCTGGACACGCTGCTGGGCAATGAACCGGTCTTTGACCTGAAGACGCGCGTCTATCAGCGGCTTTTGGCGGGAGATCAGGAAGAGGCGGCCGAATTGGTCCTGGATGACCTTGAACACCGGCCCCTCGTCGAAGTCTACGACACGGTGCTCATCCCGGCACTGGCCATGGCCGAGACGCATTGGCATCGCGGCGACCTCAACGAGGATAGGCACAAGTTCATGTTCCAGAGCCTGAAGGAGACGGTTGAAGAGTTGGGTGAGCGCCAGCAGGAATTGAAGTTACAAGAAGATAAGAATGATACACGTAAGATATGCGCAGATTCCAGTCTCGTTAATGCGACTGACTCATCAAGGCTTTGCATCCTCTGCCTGCCCGCTCGCGACGCGGCGGATGAAATCGCTGGAATGATGCTCGCGCAAGTATTGGAGATGACGGGATGCCTTGTGCAAGCCGTCTCGGTGACGGCTCTGGTCAGCGAGATGGTTGACCTTGTCGAACAGCGTAAAGCCGATGTGGTTTGTATTTCCGCCATGCCTCCCGCCGCCGCGACGCATGCTCGGTACCTGTGCAAGCGTCTTCGTGGTCGTTTTCCGGAAGCGCATCTGATCGTGGGATTGTGGAACGTTCAAGGCGACCTGAACAAGGCGAAAGAACGCATCGGTTGCGGCGCAGCAACTCATGTTGTTGGGACGTTGGCAGACGCTCAAGAACAGATCCGCCTCCTGATCCAGCCGCTCTTGCTTCGACCCAGGGAGCAACTGCAGCCGGATTGCGGCCACGCGATCATGGTTTAAATTCGATTCGTTAAAAGTAAAAGGGGACGGTTCTAATTATTATTTTCATTTGCGCTCTTCCTGGGTCTGCCCGGAGACAAAAGAACCAGATTAGACGGTCCTCCTCCCTTCAAAGTATCCCTCAATATGCTGAGGTTCCACTAAATATAGTGGCCAACCAGATCGTTTCTTACTTCTCTAATTCTCTTCTATCAATCCAAACCCCTGTTATTAAAGGATTAATTCAAAACTTTTGTTTTTTACGGTTGTTGGCAACCCCTTTGCAATTAGAGTCTTCATGATACTTATCATGATACGAATGAAGGTTCTTTCTGAGAAGCGCATGGAGCTGTCACAGACGATTGCTTCACTGATCGGCTCCATACGAGCGGAGAAGGGATGCAGGCGCTGCGACTTTTGTCAGAGTATGGAGAATGAAAATGAACTCTGTCTTCTTGAGGAATGGGATACCCAAAAGAACCTTAAGAGCTACCTGAAGTCAGGGCGTTTCAGGGTACTTCGGGGAGCGATGAGCCTTCTCCAAGAGCCCTATGAAATGCTGTTCCACACCGTTTTCCACCCAACGGGAATGGAGGGCTTAATCAATCAAACATTCCCTACACAAAATGTCAAACTTTCCTGACAGACAATGGGGATATTTAAAGCTAAGATTTATTCAATCGAACAACCCAATTCTAAACGTTCCCTTCAGTTTTTTTGCTGACTGAGGCTTTTTCAAAGGAGAGTGATATGTGCAGAAAAAGAGAAATAGCAAAGAGAGGGTAATCATGGAACAAGTCATTTTATTAATAGTCGCTGCGACAATTTATTACAACATTATGTGCCCTAATTAACAATCCATTACGAACCCGGCACCCCGTAAATCATGAGGTGTTTGGTGTGCAAGCAGGGCAAAGGCATATCAGCATACGGGATCATTGCAGGGGAAGTGGCGCTGTGCGGATTGTGCCAGTTTAAACAAGTGAAAGGAGGATCATATGTTGTGGACGATTGCAGTGATACTGATAGTTTTGTGGCTGCTGGGGTTGGTGAGCAGTTACACGATGGGAGGGTTTATTCACATCCTGATTGTGGTTGCCGTTATCATGGTGCTGGTCAACATCATTCAAGGCCGGAGTGCCGTGTAGTAAGCGGGAGATCATGACCAAAACCGCGCTGACGACATGAAGGATGAGAGTGAGAAACGGGTAACCAGCAATGTAAAAATTGTATCAGCAGTGGGACACCACCCAGCGCGCATACATAATTTGTGAACATTGCAACAAATAAGAAAGGAGAAACACTGTGCCGTTAATTCAATTAATTCTTGTTCTGGTTATCGTTGGGGTGCTTCTATGGCTGGTTAATAACTACATACCGATGGATGCTAATATAAAGAAAATACTGAATATCGTCGTGATTATTGTAGTGATTCTGTGGCTATTGCGGGTGTTTGGTGTTTTAACCAATTTCCCCGGGATTTATGTGGGCAGGTGAAGAAGATGCTCGGAAGAAAGGCGTGAAGGGGCAGCTCATATTCTTTTCAAGGGAGACAGAAACGAAAATAAACGTAACAACATACAACAACATAAAGGAGAGTACCATGAGAACAATGAAAGCAATAAAAGCAATGTATTTTGTGCCACTGATGGTGGCTGTGGTCGCTCTGCTGGTAAGCAGCGTGCCTCTGCGCGCATCCGAGACGGATGACCGCATCGAATCAACAGCCAGGAAGTCCTATGTGTTCAAGACCTACCTCAAGGATGATGATATTAAAATCCAGTCCAGTGATGGCGTTGTCACCTTGACGGGTACTGTCGCCGAAGAAATGAACCGCGCGCTGGCTCAGGGGACCGTGGCGAGCCTGCCCGGGGTCAAAAGCGTTGACAACAAACTGGAAATCAAAGGGGTACGCGCCGCCGCTAACTCAGATGCGTGGCTCAGTGCAAAAGTGAAAGCCACGCTCCTGTTCCATCGCAACGTGAGCGCCTACCAGACCAAGGTTTCCGCCAAAAAAGGCATCGTAACCCTGCGCGGCAATGCCTCCAGCCAGGCACAAAAGGAACTGACGACCGAATACGCCAAGGATGTAGAAGACGTCAAAAGCGTGATAAACAAGATGACAGTAGCTAAGACTTCAGTAAAACCGGGCGAAACAATGGGCGAAAAGATTGATGACGTGGGCGAATCGGTTGATGACGCGTCCATCACCGCCCTGGTCAAGATGACGTTGCTGTATCATCGCTCGACCAGCGCCCTCAACACCAAGGTCGAGACGAATGATGGAGCGGTCACGTTGAGTGGCAAGGCCAAAAACGAGTCCGAGAAGGATCTGGCCACTAAATTCGTGAAAGACGTTCACGGCGTGAAGAGCGTAAACAACCAGATGACCATCGAGTAGTGTCAATAGACTCTGGATCTCTGCCGGCTGGTGCGGGACTGAACCAACCGGCAGTGAATCCAAGAGCAAACTGAAAGGAGGATCATATGCTGTGGACAATTGCCGTGATACTGATAGTTTTGTGGCTGCTGGGGTTGGTGACCAGTTACACGATGGGAGGGTTTGTTCACATCCTGATGGTGGTTGCCGTTATCATGGTGCTGGTCAACATCATTCAGGGCCGACGAGCAGTGTAAGAAGCACTTGACCGAGAAAAGGAAATTGGAGGTTCGAGATGAGTACAAAAACCATAATTGCAATCATACTGATCGCTGTAGGCGTCGTGGTGTTCACGTACCAGGGCATCACGTATACAACCAGAGAGAAGGTCGTCGATCTCGGTCCTATCCAGATGACTGCTGAGAAAACGAAAACGTTTCCCCTGCCGCCGATCCTCGGAGCTATTGCGCTCGTGGGAGGCATCGTGCTGCTGGTCGTGGGGAACAGAAAGGGGTGACCAGAGGCAAAATGTTTTAACCGCAGAGTTTATCCTGCGCAGCGCCGAAAGGCTCCTGCAGAATGGCAGAAAGCTGCGGGCTCATGAGATCGAACCTGATGCTTGACCATGAGAAAACAGGATGGTGGGGACCCACGTAATAGAAATTTCAAGATAAGAAAGGGAATCATGTATGAAAAAATTAATGATGATAGCAATCATGGTTACTGGTTTGTTTTTAACATTCTCTTCAGCATCATATGCTGTAACGCTTGTATCTCTTAATGGAAATGACTATGAGATAACGGCGTTCTGTAGAGATGATGCCGGAGACTATTGCAGCAAAGGGGATGTTAAACATGATGCGTTTACATTTGAAGATGATGATAACTTCATAGTTGACAGCTTTGATGGCGGTGTCGTGGGTGTGGGAGGCAGTGGTGCGTTTAATGAAGACGGAATCTCTTTTACTGCAAACTATGAAGTTATTACTGAGAACTCGTTAGATAAATATACATTTGATGTCAAAGGAATAAATCTTATCGATACCATTATTATCGGCCAGATGAATGTTACCTATTCTCAGCTCAATATAAGTGGTTATGATAAACAGGATGAGACCAAGGCGTTCTTTTTTGGCACAAAAAAGTAAAAACAATTTAAGTGAATATTCATCAACAAGATTTCAATTGTGCACTGTAATCAGTCGCAGAAAGGAGTAAGCACATGCAACACAAAACTTCAAACAGGCAGATGTTTTTTCCTTTATTTTTCATGGGGGCCCTCGCCATGTTGCTGACGGTGGGCTGCGCATCCAGCGGCAGCCTTTCCACCGCAACCATGAAAATATCCGAGAGTGAGAAGGCCATCAGCGTCGC
Organism: uncultured delta proteobacterium; assembly: GCA_963803975.1. Lineage (GTDB taxonomy): Bacteria > Desulfobacterota > WTBG01 > CAIYCZ01 > CAIYCZ01 > JAPLIX01. The sequence goes on along the minus strand of CAWDOY010000025.1, from coordinate 108,822 downwards.
CAGGGAAAGCAATGCGAGCACAAACACCCCCGTGGATTTGAGGACTGCCGAGGATAAACTCTCGCAGGCTAATCTGGCGTTTACAGACGCTGAGTACCTGAGGGCCACCCGTTTGGCAGAGAAAGCGACGGTCGACGCGGACTGTGCTCGCATCGAGGCTAAAGCCGAGAAAGCAAAAAAGGACGCTGAACAGATGCGTCAAAACATCCGGAACCTGCCGCCAAGACCTTGAGCGCATATCCAAGATAACAACCCTTTAAGGAGGAACAGAAAATGACTAACAAAATACACAGTGTGATTAAAATCGGGTTCGGGTTTTTCATCCCGGTCTTAATGATTTTTGCGGGATGCGGCCCCTCCCAGCAGGAAATGATGGCAAGGGACCATTTGGCGAACGCCAAAGCAGCGTATGCCCAAGCCAGGGCGAATCCTAATGTGGCAATCAATGCCCAGATTCCCCTGATGGATGCCGGCAGGGCTGTCGATGCTGCTGAGCAGGCCAGAGAGTATGATGAAATGGATCACCTGGCCTACCTGGCGGAAATGAAAACCCGGATCGCCGTTGCCACCGCTGAGGAGCAGATGGCAGAAAATGAGAAAAAGGCTCTCAGCAGGGAAACCGAACGGTTGGTAGTTCAGGGGCGTGGGCGTGAGCAAATAGCGAGGATGGAAGCCAGGGAGTCAAACGCGGAAGCCAGGGAGTCAAATGCGGCGGCCAGAGAGTCGAACGCGAGAGCCTGGTCCCGAACCCGAGAGGCTCAAATAGCGAGAATGGAGGCCAGGGAGTCGAACGCTGCGGCCAGAGAGTCAAAGGCGGCAGCCCAGAGAGTCGAACGCGGAAGCCTGGTCCCAAACACAGAAGGCTGAAAAGGCCACGGACAAGGCGGATAAGCTGCAGCAAGAGATTGCCGCCCTGAAGGGCAGGATGACTGAGCGGGGCATCGTCCTGACGATAGGCGATGTGCTGTTCGCCACCGGCACGGCCACCCTGTCTCCCATGGCTGATAACGAAATAAACAGGCTGGCTGCCTTTATGAGGGAATACCCTGATCGCAGCGTGCTCATCGAGGGCTATACCGACAGTACGGGGGCGGAGGGAACTAACCTCGACCTTTCCCTGAACCGGGCCAATGCCGTGAGCAATAAGCTGGTCGCTAAGGGGATCGGCAAGGGTCGTATTACAACCAAGGGGTTTGGAGAAGAATCCCCGGTGGCCGGCAATGATACCGCGGCAGGACGAGAGCAGAACAGGCGGGTTGATGTTATTATCCTGAACGAAGGAGTCAACCCTTAGACCCAGTTCAGGCAGTAAAGGGCTGAATTAGAAGGAGGTTGCAGGAAGGTTGGAGAAAGGTAGTGGTCAAAAGCAACACGTTTCATTTTTCAAATAACCAATTTTTTAAAACAAAACGTTTTACTTAAAAAGGAGAAAACCATGAAAACATTTGCAAAAAGAAACTCGGGTAAAACAGTACTGTTAATTTTCATCGGCTTAATGATAGCGACCTTCGGCACGTTTTCCAACAATGCGTACGCGAAGACAGCTGCTGAGATCAACGCAGACGCCAACCAGACGCTGAAGCGATTCTATAAAGAGGTCAATGGTGCCAAAGAGCTTACCTCTTCCGCGAAAGCGCTCCTGGTGATGTCCGGCGTTACCAAGGCAGGATTCATTGTCGGCGGGGAGTACGGCCAGGGCGTACTTCGAATTGGAGGCAAGTCGAAGGGGTACTATAATCTTGTCGGCGGATCCTATGGATTCACCGCTGGCGCAGAACAGATGGATATTATCATAGCCTTCATGACCGAGGAGGCGCTCAGGCAGTTCAAGGAGATCGATGGCTGGGAAGTAGGGGTAACCGGCAACGTGGCGCTTATTGACGTAGGCGGCGGCAAGCGGCTCGACACCACTACATTAAAGGACCCGGTCGTAGCGTTTGTTTTTGGTGCCAAGGGCCTCATGCTTGACGTTTCCCTGAAGGGTGCAAAGTTCACGAAGATCAAAAAGTAACGCTGCATGCTGAAGTTTCCCATAATGTTGGTTACAGTATAAACTGTTACTTAAAAAGGAGGTCACAATGAAAAGATCAATGGTAACATTTCTCAAGGGGATTCTTTCCGTGATAGTTGCTCTGGTATTTTTCGTCACCGTCTCGGGCTGCCAAAAGGAAGAAGGCACCATGGAAAAGGCGGGCAAGAAGGTTGATGAAAGCGTTGATAAAGCTAAAAATGCAATGGATGATGCCGCACAGAAAGCCGAGGAAAAGAACAAGTAATGAAGCTTCGCGCTTAAAGAGACGGTGTCACCAATTGCGCTATTTAGAAGGCTGTTGAAAAACGCCCATCTGAGGCGTTTCCCTTATCCTTCGTCGTTGCGGCGTACCCTGAAGTACGCCTCACTTCCGGAGGATTTCGGGAGCCTTGCAACTGTGCATTTTTGACCAGCCCGGGAAAAACAACTTTTTCAACAACCTGTTAGAAGGAGGAACGATATGCTCGGAACAATTTTGCTTGTCATTTTAATTTTAATGCTGTTGGGCGCTTTGCCCACCTGGCCACATAGCCGGCAATGGGGGTACTATCCCAGCGGTGGACTTGGATTGGTCCTTATTATTTTAGTCATCCTGCTGCTGATGGGTCGGATTTAATATGCAGCCACGGGTTGCGCCCGTTTGGTGTCACGTCGCCGCAGACACTGCCAAGCGCTTGAAAGTATAGCGGTTAACGTACATCTGAAATCGACGGTACTCAACAGAGCAGAACCGGAACTGTCCCTAAATCTGTATTCCTCAGAGAACAGGGAGGTGCAGTATGCATTTAATTCACTTCGTAGTGGTTCTGATCGTGGTTGGTCTTCTTTCTCAGACTCGCCAATCACTTTATACCGATGGCAGGATCAAATAAGGGATAGGGGGTACGTATGTTTGAGAATAGATGCCCGGTTTGCAATAATGAATTGATAGACACAGCTTATGGGAGGTTGTGTTTCAACCCGGTTTGTGACGTATTTGATGAATATATGCTTTTTGAAGAAAAAGAGGGCGCCCAACACCGGGGTAATAATTTATTATTTACTCCAAAGCAGGCAAACAGCCCTATCGCCTCTGCTGAAGAACACTAACAATTAACCGGAGGAATGAAAATGTTTGATGGTCTTTTTCAGCCAATGCATCTCCTATGGTCACTGATAATTGGACTGATAATTATGTGGTTCTGGGAGGGGTGGAGACACTGGTGCAGAACTCGGCAGGAGCATAATAAATTTCAAAAAAACATGCACCAGTCTTGTCAACTATGCAAAGGCTATACAGCGATAAAGCAATAAAATGGCTTCACCGAAACTTCAACAAGCCAAAGCCCTGCTGATATTTCCGCAGATGCGCAGGGCAGGCGTCTTACTCGCTGGGGCAGGTTGAACATCTGTTGGGATCCATTTTGGGCGAACGATAGCCGAGAATAGACTCCCCGGTAAATACATAAACTTTTAACCAGGAAAGTGCATATGAAAAAAGTATTTTTAAAATGTTGCGTAATTATCGTTCCTTTACTTGCGTTCATGGCCTGCTCGTTTGACGTGCTGGCTGCAGGGATAACTTCCGAGCAAAAGGCCGGCAGAAAAGCCGTTGAAAAAGGGTTGCAAGACTCCCTGGGAATGCCAATTCTAAAAGGGGATCTCTGGCAAAAGATGACGCACGATAGCAAGGTGGCTTTTATCTGGGGTTTCGGACATGTGGTGTCAATTGAATTTTACCTGATGGAAAAGTACCCGGAGCTTAAACGGGAGAGTCTTGTCCCAAAGGTTGTTGAAGGAATGGCTAATATGCCAATGAATGAGGTTGTTGCCCGGGTGGACAAGTACTACGAGATGCATCCGGATCAGATTGAAAAGCCCGTGACGAGTGTACTCTGGGATGAAATGATCAAACCAAATATAAAAACGGGCATCGCTGGTCGTCCGCTTAAAAAATAGCCCTGACAACATTATAAGCTAAAAAGGAGAGATGATATGAACCGCATCGCAGTTGTCTTCATTATTCTTGTTTTTGTTTTTACGTTCGTCGGGTGTTCTGGCATGTCCAGAACACAACAAACGACTCTTAGCGGGGCAGGCATTGGCGCTGTCGGCGGGGCAGTACTTGGCGCAGCCGTTGGAGGAAGCCCTCTTGTTGGCGCAGCGGCCGGTGCTGCCGTAGGCGGGGTCGCAGGCTACATAGTCGGCGAGCATAAAAAGTAGGAATGGGTCGATAAGGTTGAGAAGATTAGAGTATACCCATCAAAGCCAAAACGAAGATTAAACACTGCCAGTGGGTAGGGTGGATTCTTTGATGGGAAAAGTCGTAGTAATGCGGCCTTCGGCCGCAAGGGAGTTAGAAAATGAAAAAAAGTATGTGCAGTGTATTGGGATTAGTCGTTCTTTTCGGGGCCTTGTTTGGCCTCGGGGGGACGAAACAGGCGTCGGCACAGGTGCAGGTCAACATTAACATCGTTGCACCTCCGCCTTTGCAATTTGCCGCACCGCCTGATGTCTACGTGGTTCCCAGTGGAAGAAGCTATGTCTATATGGTGCCGGATTATGATGGAGTCTATTTCTACGGTGGCAACTGGTACAGGTTTTATAATGACCGCTGGTTCCGGTCTTCCCACTACAACGAGCGCTGGGACTATATCGAGACGTCTATCGTCCCGCAAGTCATCATTGTTCTACCGCCGGAATATATTCACTACGTGCCATCCGGATATCACCGGATACACTACGATGATTTCCACAGCAACTGGCAGTCATGGGATCGAGGACGGCATTGGGACAGTTATGACTGGTATCAGCATGAGAGAAGGGATGATACAAGGCGAGAACGGTATAATCGTATTGAGAGGGATCGTCACCAGCAGGGTGTTCAGACTCCTCAGCACCAGCAAGAGCAAGGGTGTCAGCAGAGGGATGTCCAGACTCCGCAACAGCATAATGTCCAGAAACCGCAGCACCAGCAGCCAGCTGCCCAGAAACAGCAAAAGCAAAATAGCCAAAAACAGAAAAAACAAAATGGCCAGAAACCTCAGCAGCATGATGGCCAGAAACCTCAACAGCAACAAGGGGAAAAAGAACACGGGGGCATGCCAGAGACCGCGCAGCCTGCATGTCCAGAAAATTCCGCAATGAAAATGGACCGGTTGCATAACATCCAGCAGAACCGAGTATCTTGGACAAAATATCTGTGCATTGATGAATGACCGCAACCAAGGATACGATGAATACAAAGCTTTTTGAGTGTTCATTGAAACGAATACCCCTGATTACATATGTAAAAAAACTCCTTTAGTATTTTGCCGTATGTTTTTTGTTTTCTTCTGCTTTTAACAAGCTCCTGTTTTTTAAGGTTTGACAGAGATGGCCCATACGACGGGCATTACCTGCCAGCATCATGATCATGAGGATATAATCAACAGTGATGCAAACAGAGAACGGCATGGCACGCATCTAAAGCAGGATGACTACACCCTCAATGAGCGCAGCGGGCAGGGCTGAGAAAACGGGAACTACAAATTCGATGAAGGCCTGGAGCAGAATAAAAAAACAACTGACGCCTTTTCTTTAAAAACAAATCTCCTTTTTCTGTAATGTGAAACCAAATGAAAAAAACAGTCCTCATTCTCATGCTTCTGTTATTCCCTATTACATGCTGTCAATCCTTATGGGCAGAACCAGTTCTGGATACGCAACCCCATTGCCCGATCATTCTGGTACACGGCCTTGGCGGCTGGGGCTCGGAGCAACTCGCCGGCAACTACTACTGGGGAGGTAAAACTAACCTGCAAGAGTTTTTAGAAGAAAACGGCTATGAGGTCTATGTTTCCAATGTCGGGGCTCTTTCAAGCAACTGGGATCGCGCAATAGAGCTCTACTATGAGATTAAAGGCGGACAGGTCGACTTTGGGCTTGAACACAGCAAAGCAGTTTGGTCACCTCCAGCGGCCGGCAGGAAAACATTATGATCATCCGCTTTACCCGCAATGGGATGCAGACCACCCGATGCATTTAGTCGGCCATAGCATGGGTGGGCAGACCATCCGGGTGCTCTCAGCACTGCTGTCAGGACAGGACCCCCGGTTTCGCAATATACTGAGAGATAAAGATGACAAACCGTTTACCCCTGGCAATGGCTGGATAAAAAGCATCACTACCTTGTCTGCACCGCATAACGGCACTACACTGTCTGACATTCTTAGCGACAAGGTCACGATAGTGACATCACTGATGACACTTGCCGGAATAAACCCGCAAGGTGATATTACTCCAGGGCAGCTGTATAGCTTTGAACTTGAGCAGTGGGGACTTAAAAGAGAGGAAAATGAAAGCTTCAATGATTATATGAACAGGGCATTTAACACCCTGGGCGATACAAAAGATATCTGCACCTGGGACATATCAATTGCAGGGGCACAGGAGCTCAATAGCACGGTAAACTTTTCAACCGTTGATCCGGATGCTTACTACTTTTCCTATGAAAACGAAAAAACCTTTCCCGTGGGAAAGCAGATCTATTTGCCGGATCTCACCATAAATCCAAAATTAAGATCAAATGCGTTTTTCATGGGAATTCTCTCCCGGGTGATCCGTTCGGGCTTGGTGACGGCTGGCGGGAAAATGACGGCGGGGTTAACACCATTTCCATGATAGCGCCACAATTAGGCTGCAGTGACGGTGTCCGCATGTACAAAGGGACGCCGCAAAAAGGGGTGTGGAACTTACCTGGGTAAGTTGAAATGGGATCATGGCGAGATTACCGGAAAGGCAGTTATAACTTTCCCCTGGCAAGTTAAAAAGCTGAAGAAGTTTTATTTGGATTTAGCGTCCTTCTTGAGAAACCTTGAATAAGGGTAAAAAAAGCAGAGGAACACTAGTATGCGTACTTTCAAAATCAGCTGCACGGTAGTGCTGCTTGCGCTTGCTGCAGTTTTTATTTACCAGAATACGGCTGTTTTGCAGCTGAAATTTCTGTTCTGGTCTGTTTCCATGTCTGCTTGTCTCATGCTGCTGATAGTACTCTTTACCGGCATTATTATCGGTCTTTCACTTTCACTTCTTACTGCACGCAGGAAGAGCAACAAGGCAAAAGAAGGGTAAATAAAATCGTTTCAGTAAATTATTTTTAAGAAAGGGGTAATCATGATTGTACTATCACTCATTATTTCAATAGTAGCGCTGATACTTGCATATCTTGCATACACAAAAAGCGGAGGATCAATCGAAGAGATGAAGCGCAAAGTTGAAGATCTCGGCGTCACGACGGAAACACTCAGAAGCAAGACAGCGGATATTCTGGAAAACCTTGAGAAAAAGATTCGGGGTGAAGAGATAAAATCAGAAGATCCGCCCCGGAAATAAAGGCGGTTCGCAAGGCTTAGAGCGTTTCAATAAGCATACGGATAAAACAGGTTTTACCTCATGGAAAAACCCTGCAAGAGGGCCTGGAGGTAAAACCTATGCAGGATTGAAATACTGCCACCGCCGCTGGAGGTGGATCATTACCGACATGAAGGGAGGTCGAAGTATGGCCGCAACAATAAGGATCATCCACGCCCAGGACTTTCTTAAGGCAACGCCTGAAGGAGAATTGGATTTTGAAGAATCAAAAAGAATACTCCTGGAAATCGCGTCTGTTGTTGTTCCACAAGATAATTACCAGCTAATAATCGATACGCGTAAAGCTCACTCTGTTATGTCGCCAACAAATCTGTGGCAGCTTGCCAAAGAAATTAGTACCTTCGGAGAAAAGTTAAGAAGAAAAACTGCCGTTATCTGTCCCCGTGAACGTTTTGATCAAGCGAAGTTTTTTGAATTATGCTCTCACAATAGAGGGTATCAAATACATGCATTTACGTCTTATGAGGATGCGATAGACTGGCTATGCTCTACTACGGAGGTTCCTTAAAAATCCGTTCAACCTGAACGCTGGTCAAAATGGAGCCATCACAATGACAGACGAACTCTTCACTGCGGTCTTTTCCCATGACGATGCGATACCGGAGAAGTATCGCATCGCTCATTGAACAGCGATAATTTGGTGTATCACAGGCAGAAATTACGTTGAGTTCCTAAATCATACCCTGTAATCTTTATCAATCCTCCCTTGGTTGCCAACCGGCACGTGCAGGGTGCCGGTAAGAAATTGATACAGGATCTGTGCAACATCGTCCGGCTTTTCCTCCTGAGGCACATGGCCGCACTGTGGAATGACAACCAGCGTTGATCTTTTTATATCGTGATTAAACCGGCATCCATCTTTCAGGGGAATCCAGTTGTCATTTCTTCCCCATATAATGAGGGTTTCCTGTTTAATGTCATGGATGCGTCCTGCATACGTCAGTGCCAATTTCGGATCAAGAGATGTTGCCGCTGCCACCAGCGAATCAATGCCGCCTCTGGTTCGCAGCCGGTTAAAATATGCGTCAATCCTGGTGTCGGTTATTTTCCCTGCATCGTAGAAAGCTTTATGCAGGCCCCATCTTACCAGCCCGCGGTTAAAAACAAAGGTTTACCCAGAAATCCGTAAATGGAACCCATGCAAATGAGGCAAAATTGTTTTTGTCCGGCGGATAGCCGCCCGCGTCAATCAGCACCAGCCGCCCGACTTTTTCAGGATGATCAAGCGCCAGTACCCAGGCAATTGCCCCGCCCAGTGAATTGCCCACTACCGTAGCGTTATCAATCCCGATTTTATCCATCCAGGCATACACGTCTTCCGTTAAGGTAAAAGGGTCGTACTTTGCATTAAACGGCTTGTCGGACCAGCCAAACCCTTTCATGTCAACAGCCCACACATGGGGAGCAGGACTACGGCGGTCTCTAAATATTTTCTGAAGTTTTGGAACCATCGCTTCCCAGGTGAATGTGGATGATCCAAATCCGTGGATCAGAACAACATCCCCGCCCTCCCCGGGATACTCGAGGTAATGGATATTAACATCCCGCACATCAGTATTAATTTTTACAAATTTATCATGCGCAGCGGGATGCATGACAACTCTGGTGTCCAGGCGTTTTACGCAGGCGCTAAGAGACACAATGGTACAAACACACATAATTAATTGCAGCACCCTCAGCATTCTGCGCATAGTGTTCTCCCGTTGTCTTCTATGTAAATGATAACGCTGCCTTGCTGATAACAATATCTCATTCTTGTGGCTTTAATTTTATCTGACTATCCCCGGCAGCATGTTCTATTGACAGGAACTCGCTGTGAGATGAGGCGAGTATAGGATGAGAAGAATTATGTGTCAATAAAGAATCTGTCGCAAGATAGCGTTTGATTTTTTTAAACTGCCACTGACGCTTTCCAGATAAAGTCCACAATGTTTTTAAATTGACTCACTACTCTCGCTGCTGATACAAGGTCTACACTTTCCTACCTCTAATGCCCACCACAATATATTGGTATCAATGGATTCATTTCGATTGACTTTTAATCACCATAAAATGATAGTATTAACTGATCCAAAACAAGTTCTGCAGTACCGTATAATGTGCTTGTCTTATGTAGAATGGACGCTCCATTATTATTTTTGTGCAGCGAGAACCCTCATCTGGATGTAACAAAAATAAGAATTTATTTTCTATTGAAACCAGTATGCAAAGATAAGAGGTATATCCTATGAACGCGACTGATAAACAGCACCGTGCTATTCTGCAGAGAATCGCCCGGAGGGCGATGCTTGAGAGAGGATTACTGCCCGACTTTTCTGTCGAGGCACTCGCCGAACTTGCCGGAGTTCAGGCTCCCGCAACGATGGATGGAGAAAAGGTTCGTGACCTTAGAGACCTTCTGTGGGTTTCCATTGACAACGATGACTCCCGCGACCTGGACCAGCTTACCGTTGCCGAGGCAATGCCTGGAGACAAAATAAAGATTCTTGTTGCTGTGGCTGATGTGGATTCGTTTGTTAAGAAGGGCTCAGCAATCGATGATCACGCTCTTCATAATACTACCTCGGTATATACGGCTGCCGCGATATTCCCGATGCTTCCGGAAAAACTTTCCACCAACCTCACATCCTTAAACTTCAATGAGGATCGATTAGCAATTGGCGTCGAAATGGTGATTGGAAGTGACGGATCCCTGCAGGGTTCGGATCTATACCGGGCGATTGTCCGCAATCATGCAAAGCTCGCATATAACAGCGTTGGAGCATGGCTGGAAGGGAGTGGCATGGTGCCCGAGGCTGTCGCTTCGGTCCAGGGACTTGATGAGAATCTGCGTATGCAGGACCGGGCAGCACAAAGCATGAAGAACTTCCGGCATGTGAACGGTGCCCTTAGTTTTGAAACCATTGAGGCACGGCCGATATTTGATGGCGATGAAATCCGTGAACTCGAAGTTGAAAACAGGAACCGCGCCAAGGACCTTATTGAAGATTTCATGATTGCGGCAAACGGCGTGGCTGCCCGGTATCTCTCAAAAAGAAGTTTCCTTCTCTGCGCCGTGTGGTTCGAACACCAAAACGCTGGGAACGAATTGTCGATATTGCCGGGGAACACGGGTTCACACTTCCTGATAATCCAGATTCTCGGGCACTCGAGGAGTTCCTGAGTAAGGAGCAAGCAGCCGATCCCCTGAGATTCCCCGACCTCTCGCTCTCTATTATCAAACTCATGGGACCCGGTGAATATGTTGCAGAAATTCCCGGAGACACTGCCCAGGGGCACTTTGGTCTTGCGGTCAGGGACTATGCCCATTCCACAGCCCCTAACCGTCGCTACCCGGACCTTATTACGCAGCGGATGCTGAAGGCTGCGCTGGCTGAGCGTCCCACCCCCTATGACAAAGATAGCCTGGAGGTGCTCGGTAAACACTGCACAGAGGAGGAGGATGCAGCCAAGAAGGTCGAACGGCAGGTCGCAAAATCCGCAGCAGCACTGCTGCTGGAGTCAAGAATCGGGGAAAAGTTTGATGCCATCGTTACCGGTGCGGCCGCAAAAGGCACGTGGGTCCGTCTTCTTCACCCTCCGATTGAAGGGAAACTGGTGCATGGCTTCGAAGGAATGGACGTGGGCCACAGGATGCGCGTGCAACTGGTTCATACTGACGCGGAGCAGGGTTTTATCGACTTCAAGAGAGTTACGTGATCAATTCATTGGGTGTCAGGTTTTATGGGGCGGCAGGTCATTTGAATACGCAAATAGATTTCCTGAGTGACTGTACTGTATCAAGCTTCTCCTCTGGACTTTGTGATTTCCAGTAGACAACATCGTGCTGGTCGGCATCTTGCAGGTTAATTTTCGGACGCTCTTATCCATTTTATTTCAAATAATCTTATTCAGGCTGTATTCTATAATGCCTTCCGCGCCGGTCTTCAAAAGCTTCGGCATGAGCTCGCGAACGAGCTTTTCCGCGATGACTGTTTCAACAGAGAACCAATCAGACTGATACAGGTTGGAAATGGTCGGCGCGGTGATGCTCGGCAGCAGCTTGACAATTGCTTCCAGCTTGTCTTTGGGCACGTTCATCTTGAGGCCGACCATGCCGTCTGCCCGCAAAGCCCCCTGGAGCAGAAGAGCGATCTGCTCGATTTTTTCTTTCTTCCACGGGTCCTGCCATGATTCTTTATTTGCAATGAGCTGGGTGTTTGTTTCCAGAAGATCATAGAGGATTTTCAAGCCGTGGGCCTTGATGGTGCTGCCGGTCTCGGTGACTTCGACAATTGCATCGGCAAGCCCCTCAACCACCTTGGCCTCAGTTGCCCCCCATGAGAATTCAACTTCAACATTGATATTCCTTGAGCTGAAATAATTCCTGGTAAAGCCGACCAGCTCGGTATAAATCTTTTTCCCTTCCAGATCTTCAAGCCGTTTGATCGGCGAATCATCTTTCACCACCAGCACCCACCGGGCAGGCCGTGCGGTGGTTTTGGAATAGATAAGGTCACACACCACTTCCACTATAGAGTTGTTCTCAAGTATCCAGTCCTTGCCGGTGAGGGCGACATCAAGGCTGCCGTTTTCCACAAAGCGCGGCATTTCCTGGGCGCGCACCAGCACGCAGGTAAGCTCATCATCATCAATACTGGGAAAATAGCTGCGGGAGCTGGTAGTTATTTTCCAGCCGGATTTTTTGAACAGTTCAATGGTCGCATTTTCCAGGCTTCCTTTGGGTATGCCGATTTTCAGCTTCTGCAAAATAAAATCCTCCTTTAGTTTAAATAGTTATGATAAATTAGCATGGAACGGGAAAAGTGGAAAGGGAAAAGTGGAAGATAAGGCACAGAGGCATAAGGCAAAGGCAGCAGAGACTGCGGAACGAAGTAAAGACGCGATGAGTGCGAGTCACGAGTCACGAGCGACGGGCCACTAATCACTTGTAGTCTGTCTTCTGAAAGTCTGTTGTCTGTCCTCTGTTTAAATCTGACCGCTGAAAGCTTTTTAGCTATTAACATGCGCAATATTAAGATTACCATTGCATACGACGGGACCCGTTACTACGGCTGGCAGATACAGCGGGAAACGCCGACCGTGCAGCAGGTGCTGCGGGACACCATCTCCATGGTGCTCAACAGCCCGGTCACGCTGCATGGCTCGGGCAGAACCGATGCCGGCGTTCATGCCCTGGGGCAGGTCGCAAATTTCAGAACAGATAATTCCATGGATGTAGAGGCGCTGCGCACGGCGCTGAACAGGCTGATACCGGCTGACATAGTGATTAAAGATATTGCGGAAGTCGATCTTTCATTCCACGCGCGCGTTAACGCCCGAAGCCGCACCTACTGGTATCTCATATGGAACTGCCCGCAGCAATCGGCGTTCCTGCAGCGCTACGCATGGCACATACCGTCACCACTTGATATTGCGGCAATGAGGCAGGCTGCCGGGTGCCTGGTGGGCATGCAGGATTTCGCGTCATTCCAGGGAGCGGACCGGGAAAACGGGCATGCGGTGCGGGAAGTGAACAGCGTTCATTTTAAAAAGATTAGAAAGCATCTTATACTATTTTCAATTACGGGCAGTGCTTTTGTGAAGCACATGGTGAGAAATATCGTGGGGACACTGGTGGACGTGGGGAAAGGAAAAATAAGCGCAGATGATTTCAGAAATATTTTAAATCAGAAAGACCGGACGCGTGCCGGGATAACCGCCCCGCCCCAGGGGCTGTTTTTGAAAAAAGTAAAATATTAACCGCGAGAACGCAGACGTGAAAGGTGAAAAGTGAAACGAAAGTAGTGTCCCTGATCCCGAATCCCCAACCACGAATCCCTGATCATCTGCCCAGCGCTAGACGTGCGGCCAGAAACGACGGCAGTCCGGCATCAACTATCTTCTGCTGGGCAGCAGCTATATCGTACGCGACGCGGATGAGGCGATACTTTTTTGTTTCCGTGTCATACAGACCATAGGAGGCGAGGGGATTGCCGTCCCGCGGCTGGCCGACACTGCCGATGTTTATAATATAGCGGTTATCATTTTCCAGGGTAATGGCAGAGTTCCCTGCTGCTGAACGTTCCCCGCTGCTGTCCTCAATGAAGATGGCCGGATGGTGGGAGTGGCCGACAAAGCATAGCGGCCCGGTAAAATTGTCAAAACTGACGCCAGCATCTTTAAGCGTTACAATATAATCCCAAAGCTGCGGATGCATCGGTGTGGAATGGACACAGAAAAAACCGTGCCGTACTGCATGGAGCGGCAGGGAAGAGAGAAACCGGGCATTCTCCGTGCCCAGTTTCTTTTGTGTCCAGACAATGGCTTCCCTGGCAAGGGGATTAAAATATTGGATATCGGTTTTTCCGACAGCGGCAAAATCGTGATTGCCGGCGATACTGCAGTCGGCCAGGTTGCGCAGCAATGCAATGCACTCGTTCGGGTCAGCCCCGTAGCCGACAATGTCACCCAGGAAAGATAATCTCTTCTGCCTGGTACGCAGCAAGCGATGCCTGAACAGCCTGGAATGCCTCCAGATTGCTGTGGATATCAGATAGCAGTGCTACTTTCATAGATACCGGAACAGTACCATTGAATCCGCAAAAAAACAAAACGTTTATCCGCAGGATTCGGGCATAAAAAAGGGTTGCTTTAGAGCTGGAAATTTACTATATATACGATAACAAAACTTTCTCTGGCAAAGGGGGACTGGCCTTAAGCGAAACTAACGGAGAATAACAACAGGGATAAACAAGGGGTACTTTGTTTCTTACTAGTAACCACTAACCCTCTTCCTGATACGATTTCCTATCCACACGTCACGTACATCCCTATAACAGTGAGTAGAAGATTCTAATCACATCCGGATACCAGCAGCGAACAACGGGTTGCAGGTGCATTGATCCCCTGCAGTCAGAGTATAATGCAAATCAGTAACACTCTGCTAAAGGACTACTGGTGGAAAAAAAAGAAAAGCTCCAGGCATTAAGAGAAAAAATTGATGAAGTGGACAACCGGCTTCTTGATCTCCTCAACGAGCGGGCAGCGCTGGTCATGGATGTAGGCGCTATAAAGAAGGAAAAAAAGAGCAGGTTTCATGTGCTGGAGCGCGAGGAGGAGATATATCAGCGCCTGGTGCGCAAAAACAGGGGGCCGTTCCCCTCGCTGTCAATCCGCCCTATTTTTCGGGAGATCATGTCAGCATGCCTCTCCCTGGAAAAGGGCCTGAACGTCGCCTGCCTCGGGCCGGATGCTACGTTTTCCCATATCGCCTCCATCCAGCAGTTCGGGCAGGCCGCCCAATTCATACACACAAAAAGTGTCGCTGATATTTTTGACGAGGTTGAGCGGGAGCGTGCGGACTACGGTGTGGTACCGATTGAGAATTCAACCGAAGGGGTAGTCAATCTGACCCTTGATATGTTTATCGAGTCACCCCTGCAGATATGCGCTGAGGTGATGCTTGAGATATCACACTCATTGCTGTCCCAGCATGACCGTCTTGGAAGATGTCCGCACGGTTTATTCACACCCCCAGGCACTTGCCCAGTGCTACAGCTGGCTCAGTAAAAATCTTGCCCATGCGGAGGTGAAGGAAGTATTCAGCACGGCCATGGCTGCCAAGCTGGCGTTGGAAGAGAAGCAAACGGCCGCCATTGCCAGCGAGTTTGCCGCCAAAATATACGGGATACCGGTGCTGAAGAAAAAGATCGAAGACAACCCGCAGAATGTCACCAGGTTCTGGGTGATCGGCAAGCAATCGCCGGGCCGGACCGGTGATGATAAAACATCACTCATGTTTTCAATCCGGGACGGGATTGGCGCCCTCTCTGAGATGCTTGATCCGTTTGCTAAAAACAGTATCAACCTGACCAAGATAGAATCACGGCCGTTCAGAAAAAAGCCCTGGGAATACATTTTCTTTATCGATATTGAAGGACACATTGAAGACGCGAATATAAAAAAGGCGCTGGAGATGGTTACCCGGAACTCCCAGTTTATGAAGGTGCTGGGGTCCTATCCGAAAGGAAAGAAAAAGACCATCGGCACGGACGACGAATCCCCGGAAAAAAATTGCACGCGATGAAAAAGCTGGTACCGGATTACATAGAACAACTGCCGCTCTACCCGCCCGGCAAGCCTGTTGACGAAGTGAAGCGCGAATTCGGCATAGACGAAATCATTAAGCTTGCCTCAAATGAAAACTCCCTGGGGCCGTCTCCCAAAGCGCTGCAGGCGCTGCAGGCAGCGCTGGCAGACATACACCGCTATCCGGACAACGGCTGTTACTATCTCAGAGAAAAGCTGGCACAGCACTGCGGCATAGAGCAGTCCCAGGTGCTGTTCGGTCATGGTTCCAATGAAATTATCCAGCTCATAGCGCTTGCCTTTCTCACGCCGGCAGAAGAGGTGATAACCTCCGAGCAGACGTTCATCCTCTATCCCATCATGAGCAATGCCCGGGGCGCGCGGGTGATAGAGGTCCCGCTCAAAGACTTTACCTATGACCTGGAGGCCATGGCCGGTCAGATTACCGGTAAAACAAAAATAATTTTTATCAGCAATCCGAATAACCCCACCGGCACCATGGTGGACGCGGATGCCTTGAGAACATTTATGCAGCGGGTTCCCGGGGACGTGCTGGTGGTTCTGGACGAGGCGTACGGTGAATATGTCGCGAGCCCGGCGTATCCTGATTCACTTGAATACCTGCGGCAGGGAAGAAACATTATTATTTTGCGCACCTTCTCCAAAATATACGGGCTGGCCGGTTTACGGATCGGCTATGCGCTCTGTCCGGCCCAGCTGGTCAATTACCTGGAGCGGGTGCGGGTGCCGTTTAATGTGAATTATCTGGCGCAGGTGGCAGCCCTGGCAGCGCTTGATGATAGAGCAGCACGTCGAGCGCTCACAGGACAATAACCAGGCGGGCCTTAGCTATATATACGCTGAGCTGAAGAGCATGGGTCTTGGCCTATATCCCGACGCACACCAATTTCCTGCTGGTGAACCTGGGGACGAAGGCGGAAAATGTCTATCAGAAACTGCTCCGGGAAGGCGTCATCATCCGCTCCATGGCAAGCTACGGGCTGGATAACTACGTGCGGGTTACCATTGGCCTTCCTGAGGAGAATGAGCGGTTTATCAGGTCTCTCAAAAAAGTTCTGCAACCCATTAATAAAGCATAGAAAAAATCAATCACGTGAATGTTATTTTTAACCATATAGCAATTGTCGGCCTCGGCCTCATCGGCGGCTCTTTGGCACGCGACGTTAAAGAAAAAAAGCTCGCGCATAGAATCAGCGCCTATGGCCGCAATATCGAGCGGCTTACGGCGGCCCGGAACCTCGGGCTGATAGATGCATGTTACGAGCGCTTTGAAGACGGCACTGCAGATGTCGATGCCGTGGTCATCGCAACGCCGGTTGGCATGATTGCGGAGCAGGCCCTGGCGCTGGCGCCATATCTGCGCAAGGGAACGGTCATAACTGATGTGGGCAGCGTGAAGGGGCCGATTGTTTCCGCGCTTGAGTCGCGCATGCCGGACGGGCTGCTTTTCATCGGCGGGCACCCGATAGCGGGTACGGAAAATTCAGGCTATGAAGCCTCATGCGCCGGGCTGTTTGAAAACCGGGTCTGCATACTGACGCCCACCCGGAATACCGATGCCCGCGCCCTGGAACTTGTTCAGAACCTGTGGACCGCGGCCGGCAGCCGGGTGGTAGTAATGGATGTGGCAGACGCATGACAAAATTATCGCCGCCATCAGCCATCTGCCGCACATGGTTGCCTTTTCCCTGGTCAATGCTCTGGTCGAGATGAAGGACTTTGAGCAGAACATCCTCCAGTACTCAGCAGGCGGCTTCAGGGATTTTACCCGCATAGCAGCAAGTGATCCGGTCATGTGGCGGGACATTGCCCTGATGAACAGGGATAACCTGCTCACAACCATAGATTTTTTCCTGCGCTCGCTCGGAGAGCTGAAAGATGCCATACAGGAAAGCAATGGCAGCAGGCTTGAGGGCCTGTTCAGGCAGTCGCGGGACACGAGAAGGGGCATTTAAGATGCAGGGTTCAAGGATTCGAGGGTCCAAGGGGACGGTGAATGGGTGAATAGGTGAATAGGTAAATAGGTAAAGAGGTATTAAGTCTTTTAGCCTATTAACCTTTTGGCCTTTTAGCCTTTTGACCTTTCAGATAGTCACGTTTCACTAACCCCGAACCCCGAGCCACTAAATCCGCGTAATGGGTTACGAAAAACATAAACCTGATTTTCTGAGTTCCAGATTTTTAATATATGTCCTCAGATAGCATTGTTGTTCACGAAACCAGAACAGCTCCACGGCGAGGTGACGGTTCCCGGGGATAAGTCAATTTCCCACCGGGCCATAATCCTGGGCTCGCTGGCGCAGGGAAAGGTCATGGTTAAGGGCCTGTCTTCAGGAGAGGACAACCGGCGCACCGTAAAAATATTCCAGCAGCTTGGTGTCAGTATAAAAAAAAGAGGCCCTGCTGAGTATCTGCTTCACGGCAAAGGTCTGCATGGACTGCAGGAGCCCGGCTCCATTTTGTACGCGGGCAATTCCGGCACCACCATGAGGCTCATGACAGGGGTACTCTCCGGCCAGCCGTTTTTTTCAGTGCTCTCAGGCGATGCGTCCCTCAATGCCCGGCCCATGAAGCGGGTGGTGACGCCTCTCCGGGAAATGGGCGCCCGGATCAGCGGCAGGGATGACGGCAATTACGCGCCCCTTGCCATACAGGGCGGGAAGCTGCAGGCAGCGCGCTTTGCATCTGCCGGTTGCAAGCGCCCAGGTAAAGACCGCGATACTGCTCGCCGGTTTTTATGCTGACGGCACAACGATGGTGCAGGAGCCGGTACCGTCCCGGGATCACACGGAGCGCATGCTCCGGTATCTGGGCGCTCCGCTCGCAGGTCAGCGGCACGGGGATTGCCGTTACCGGCGGCAGCGAACTGAACGGCGATCTATATCGAGGTTCCCGGTGACCCGTCATCAGCGGCATTTCTTATTGTGGCCGGGCTTCTGGTCGCATGATGCAGAGGTGCTGGTGCGCAGCGTCGGGGTGAACCCGACCAGGACCGGTTTTCTGGAAATACTGCAGAACATGGGAGCACGCATTGAACTGCTCAATAAGCGGGAGATGAGCGGGGAGCCGGTCGCAGATATTCGAGTCAGGGCCGGCAGGCTTACGGGGGTCACTATCAATGGTGCGATTATTCCCCGGACTATTGATGAGCTTCCGATACTGGCTGTTGCTGCTGCCTATGCTGAAGGAACGACCATAATACGGGATGCACGGGAGCTGCGGGTTAAGGAAACTGACCGGATCGCAGCCATGTGCACGGAGCTGAAGAAAATGGGCGCTGATATAGAAGCGCAGGATGACGGCATGATCATCAGGGGCAAAGAGAGCTTGAGCGCTGCTGTCTGCACCAGCTACGGCGATCACCGGGTGGCCATGTCCATGGCAGTCGCGGGACTGGCTGCGCAGGGGGAAACACGCGTTGAAGACTGTGCCTGCATCAAAACGTCATTCCCCGGTTTCATGAATTGCCTGCAGTCGCTTATGCGGTAACAGGCAGACCAGGCACAGAGGCACAAAGGTAAAGAGATAAAAAGCGTGAAAAGGTGAACTGAGGTAAATCAGAAGAATTTCACTTTTCACCTTCCACTTTTCACTTATTATGATGGACCAGGACAATATCGTAACAATTGACGGCCCCACCGGGTCCGGGAAAAGCACGGTTGGAAAGCTGCTTGCCGGGCGCATCGGCTTCACCTATCTTGATACCGGTGCCATGTACCGGGTTGTTGCCCTTGAGACCATCCGCCGCGGCATTAACCCTGATGACAGCGCAGCACTCAGCAGCCTGTGTGCAACCATCACCATTGCGTTCAAGCATAACGGCGGCATGCGCGTGTACTCCGGCGACGGTGATGTTACCGATGCGATAAGAACACCGGAGATAAGCATGCTTGCGTCCCGCGTATCAGCGGAGAAATGCGTGCGCAGTGAACTGGTGCGCATGCAGCGTGACTGCGGCAGGCAGGGTCGTATTGTGGTTGATGGCCGGGATGCCGGTACCGTCATTTTTCCTTATGCCCGGTTCAAATTCTATCTTGATGCGGAGGCAGAAGTGCGCAGCCAGCGGCGCTATAAAGAACTTATTGAAAAAAAACTGAAAGTGGCATATAGTAAAGTACACGAAGAACTGGTTCAACGCGACCGGGATGATTGTTCAAGAGCCCTGGCGCCGCTGAAGCCGGCAGCTGATGCAATCATAATAGATACTACCGCGATGACAATTGAAGAGGTTGTGCAGGAAATGCTTTCCAGCATCGATGCACGCGCTCTTCAGTGCCATAAATAAACAGAAAGAGGTATAAAAATTCATGGACAAACCAACAAAACCAACAAAACTAAAACAACCCAAACAACCAAAACAACCAACAACAGAAGGTGCCAACGTGGTCGAAGGAGTGAACGAGATGCATGATGAACTACTGCTGGATGAGGAGCTGCTGGATGAGGAGAATTTTGAAAAGATCTTTGAAGAGAGCTTGAAGCCGATCCAGGATGGAGAGGTGGTCACAGGAAAGGTTCTGCAAATAACTCCTGACTATGTCGTGATTGATGTGGGGTATAAATCAGAAGGGCAAATCCCCATCTATGAATTCAATGACATCGATGGCAGCTTGACGGTCAAGGCCGGCGACGTTATAGACGTTCTTGTCGAGGAATGGGAAAATGAAAACGGCATGATGGTGCTTTCCAAGCAGAAGGCTGACCAGAGGAGAGTATGGGATACCATCAGCGAAATCTGCGATCAGGACAGCGTGATAGAAGGTAAGATACTGTCCCGCATCAAGGGCGGACTGACCGTTGATATCGGCCTGAAGGCATTTCTGCCGGGCTCCCAGGTGGATCTGCATCCGGTGCGCAACCTGGATAAATTCATCGGTCGAGACGCAAAAATTTAAAATTCTCAAATATAATCGCAAGCGGGGAAATGTGGTGCTGTCACGCCGGGCGATACTTGAGAAAGAGCGCGAAAGCCATGCGGTCGGAAACCATTAAAAACCTGCAGGAGGGGGCGATCGTTGATGGCGTTATCAAGAATATCACTGATTACGGCGTGTTCATAGACCTGGGAGGGATTGACGGCCTGCTCCATATAACCGATATTTCATGGGGCCGTGTCAATTCACCCGGTGAGCTGTTCGCAACCGGCGATAAAATAAAAGTAAAGGTGCTGAGCTATGATCAGCAGAACCAGCGGGTTTCACTGGGCTACAAGCAGATCAGGGAAGATCCGTGGGGAGTTGCTGAGAAAAAATATGTTGTGAACACGCGCGTGAGCGGCAAGGTGGTAAACATCACCAACTACGGCGCTTTTGTGGAACTGGAAGAAGGGATAGAAGGGCTCATTCATATCTCGGAGATGTCCTGGACCAAAAAGGTGAAACATCCTTCCCAGATACTTACCATCGGAGATATGGTGGATGCGGTGGTGCTTGACCTGGATGTAGCGCGCAAGAGAATTTCTCTCGGTCTGAAGCAGACCGAGCCAAACCCCTGGTCTCTTATTGAGGAGAAGTATCCCAAGGGGACGGTCATCGAAGGGAAAATTAAGAATGTCACTGACTTTGGTATCTTCATCGGCATTGATGAGGGCATTGACGGCCTGGTTCATATATCAGACATATCATGGACGCAGAAGATAAAGCATCCGGTCGAGGTATATAAAAAGGGGCAGATGGTAAAAGCCGTGGTGCTCAGCATCGACAAGGAAAACGAGCGCTTCTCGCTGGGCATTAAACAGCTTGAGCCTGACCCCTGGGAGAGCGTCCCCAAAAAATACCGGCGCGGCCAGGTAGTCAAGGGTGTGGTGACCAATGTGACTGATTTCGGCATTTTCCTTGAGATCGAGAAAGGCGTGGAGGGCCTGATCCACGTATCAGAAATCAGCAAGGACAAGGTCGAAAGCCTTAAAGATTTTGCCAAGGTGAATGATGAGCTTGAAGTTCTCATCATCAGCATTGATAAACGCGGGCGCAAGATCGGCCTGAGTATCCGGGATCTGAAAGAAGTTGAAGATCAGCGTGATCTCCAGGAATATATGGCGCGCGAGGAACAGGCGGCAACGACGACACTCGGGGATGTGCTGAAGGGAGGACTGCAGCAGAAAGCGGACAAAGAGGAACTGCCTGCTGAGGACGCAAGCGGTGAAATAGAGGAAACAGCAGCCCCCGATGCTGACAGCGTACCACTGTCTGCCGGTGATGACTCATCGGTAGCGGAAAAAGATGAGCTGCCTGCAGAAGAGGCAAGCGGTGAAATAAAGGAAACAGCAGCCCCCGATGCTGACAGCGTACCCCTGTCTGCCGGTGATGACTCATCGGTAGCGGATGACGCCGCGGCAAAGGATGACAAACAGGAATAGCTAGATATAGCAGCGGCATGCTGTCGGCGGGAAAAACGCTGGCAGCGTGCCGCCGGTATCCTGACCTTTTTTCCACAGACTCTTTCCCCGATTATTCTATGCGAAGACATCCATTCTTAATTGGTTTCATCTCACTGTGCTGTATTGGCGTTGTGTTTCTCTGCGTCCTGTGGGCTCTGGGGCGTTTCGGGCTTACCGAGCGTCTGCTGACAGGGCAGAATGATATAGCGGTTATAGAGATTGAGGGGGTAATCACAAAGTCAAAACCCGTTGTCGATAAGCTGCTCCGCTATAAAAAAGATGACAGCATCAAGGCGCTGCTGCTGCGCATCAATTCACCGGGAGGCGGTGTTGGACCGTCCCAGGAAATCTATTCAGAGCTCATGAAGATGCGCGACAAAAAGAAGATTATTGCCTCCATGGAATCGGTTGCAGCCTCCGGCGGCTACTATATCGCCTGCGCAGCCCATAAAATTGTCGCCAATCCGGGAACCATTACCGGCAGCATCGGCGTGATTATCGAATTTGTCAACATTGAAGAGCTGCTGGGGAAAATCGGACTCAAAAGCGTGATCATCAAGAGCGGCAAATACAAGGATATCCTCTCTCCCACGCGCACCATGTCTCCGGAAGAACAGGCCCTGCTGCAGGGCGTTATTGATAGTGTTCACAATCAGTTCATTGATGCAGTGGCAAAGGGAAGAAAGCTCCCAAGGGAAAAGGTTGTTCAGATTGCTGATGGCCGCATATTTTCCGGGGAGCAGGCAAAGACGCTGGGACTGGTTGATCAGCTGGGTAATTTTCAGGATGCACTTGACACCGCCGCGCAGCTGTGCGGCATCAAGGGAGAGCCGCGGGTACTGTATCCGGAGAAGCGCCGGCCGTCGCTCTGGGAGTTTTTCATTGATGAGTCCGCTGCCAGGCTTAAAGCGCTGTTTGAAGATGAGCAGTTTAAGTTCGGCTATGTGCTCAGTACGCAGTATAGAGAGCGATAGAGGTAAAGCAGGTAAATAGGTAATAGGAATAGGTGAATAGGTCTTTTGACCTCTTAGTCTTTTAGCCTTTTGGCCTTTTCACGAGTCCCGAACCCCGAGACACGAACCACGAGTTTAGTATGGCCATTGCAGAAGTGAGCGTTGTCCCGCTGGGGACCGGCAGCGTGAGCGTCAGTGAATATGTGGCCGGCGCCATTGCAGAGCTGCAGAAATCAGGGCTCTCATTTCAGCTCACCCCGATGGGCACCATCATCGAGGGCAGCCTTGAAGACGTATTGGCGGTTATCAGGAAAATGCATGAAACACCCTTTAACCAGGGTGCTCAGCGTGTCTACACCACCATCAAGCTTGATGACCGCCGCGACCGGAAGGTGCAGATGGGCGACAAGGTACAATCCGTCCAGAAAAAGTTAAAAAAATCATAGCTGCCTGACAACCTCACGTTCTACCCTCACTGAAGATGCCTCGCGTTGCATCTATCCCGGGCATCTATTTCCCGCTTGATTAGTAAGCATCTTTCCAGTATTATCCACAAAAAAACAGAACACGTATAGCTCTCATTCACGTCCTTCATACATAAACCCTGCAGAGGTGATTCACATGTCAACACTCACTTTTCTCGGCTCCACCGGCACGTTACCGGCTCGCGGTTTCATTTAAAAACACCTGAAAAACAGCTGCTCATTGATTGCGGTTTATTCCAGGGCCTGAAAGAGAACCGGCTCAGGAACTGGGAGGCCTTTCCCATTGCGCCGGCAACTATTGATGCGGTGCTGCTCACCCATGCCCATATCGACCACTCGGGATATATTCCCCGGCTGTGCCAGCAGGGCTTTAACGGCCGCATACACTGCACCTATGCCACCCAGGACCTGTGCGATATCATGCTGCGGGACAGCGCCCATCTCCAGGAGGAAGATGCCCGCTGGGCAAACAAGAAGGGCTTTTCAAAGCACTCTCCCGCACTTCCCCTGTATACGGCAGCAGGATGCGGAAAAGGCGCTCGCCCACTTTACCCCGCATTATTACGGTGAAGATATATTCCTGACCGAGAGCCTGCGCATAAAATTTAAAGATGCCGGACATATCCTCGGCTCGTCGTTTATAGACGTCAAGACCACCTACCGTGACAAGATCAGACGGATCATTATTCAGCGGCGACCTGGGCAGGCCGTCCCAGCCCATATTGTGGGACCCGGTCCAGGTGCATGAGGTTGACTACCTGGTGCTGGAATCAACCTACGGCAACCGGCTGCACGGCGAGGTGCCGCCAGAGGAGGAACTGGCGCGGGTCATTAATGAAAGCATGCAGCGGGGCGGGGTCCTTGTGGTTCCCTCTTTTGCCGTGGGCCGCACCCAGGAGCTGCTCTTTTTTATCCGGGAGCTGGAAGAGCAAAAGAAAATACCCTCAGTCCCGGTGTATGTTGATTCTCCCATGGCGGTTAATGCTACCGAGATATTCAAAAAATATATCGGAGACTTTGACCTTAAGGCCCGGATTCTTGCTTTGAATGGAAAGCATATTTTTGAGACCAGCCGGGTACAGTTTTTAAAGGATGCGGAGCAGTCAAAAGCCCTGCATAAAATACCGGGCAGGGCCATCATCATTTCCGCGAGCGGGATGGCGGATGGCGGCCGCATCCTCCACCATCTGGAGCACCGGCTGCCCAATCAAAACAATACCGTGCTGTTTATCGGCTACCAGGCAGAAGGAACCCGCGGCAGGGCGCTGCTGGAGGGAAAACCGCTGGTCAAGATTCATGGCTTGGAAATACCGGTGCGGGCTCAGATTGAAAACATCTCGGGATTTTCAGCGCATGCGGATTACAACGAGACCCTTGCCTGGCTCATGGGATTCAACCGTCCGCCGCTGAAAACATTCATTGTGCACGGTGAGGCTGATGCTTCAACGGCACTTGCAGAAAAAATAAAAGCCCGGCTGGGGTGGAAGGTAGTGATTCCAAAATTTAATGAAAGCTTTGATCTGGAGTAACAAGGCATATGAACGAGATGAAGGATAAAAGAATGGTTGAGAAACAATACGTCGTTGATGCGATTACGGTGATGGACACCTGGCGCCTGTTCAAGATCATGGCCGAGTTTGTTGAAGGTTTTGAAACATTGTCTGATATCTATCCGTGTGTTTCCATCTTTGGCTCAGCCCGGGTCCGGCCCGGTGACGATACCTATGAAAAGACCGTAGAGATCGCGCGCAAACTGGCGGAAAACGGGTATCATATAATAACCGGCGGCGGTCCCGGCGTAATGGAAGCGGGGAATAAAGGTGCCCGGGAAGGCGGCGGCAAGTCTGTGGGCCTCAATATCCATTTGCCCATGGAGCAGGAGCCGAATGCCTACGCGGATATACGCCTCAGCTTTAAATATTTTTTTGTGCGCAAGGTGATGTTCGTTAAATATGCCCAGGCCTATGTGGGTATGCCGGGCGGGTTCGGGACCCTTGATGAAATATTTGAAGCAATCACCCTGATTCAAACCAAGCGCATCAAACCATTTCCGGTCATCCTGTTTGGCTCTGACTACTGGCAGCCGCTCTGGAAGTGGATTGAAGATACGCTGCTGGCGCGCACGCTTATTTCACCCGATGATCTGGAACTGGTCACCATCCTTGATAATCCCGATGATGTGGTGAAGACCATTAAACGCACGGTGATTGTTTAAAGATATGCAGCCGTTCGATAACGTGACGGCAAAACTGCACCGGAACGCAATTATTATAATACTCTCGTCCAGAGGGAGAGCATGGCAGTTCATAAGGGAAACTATTTTATCAGGAAATTAATGCGCGGCCGGGAGGAACTGTTTCTATCGCTGGTTGACGCAGCACCGGAAGCAATTATTATTGTCGATGACAGCATGCATATTATCTTCTGGAACAAGGGGGCAGAGGCTATTTACGGGTATAGTGAAGATGAAATTAGCCGGAGCTGATGCAAACATTCTCCTGCCGGAACGAAACCGGAAAAGGGTAGAGGGACAATTTGATGATCGCCTTCAGGCTGGCGACGCAACGAAGTTTGGTAAAACAATTTACGTCTATCGGCGTGAGAAAAAACGGTGAGGAATTTCCTGCTGAAGTTTCCCAGTCCATCCACACGGTTGATAATCAAAATTATTATATCGGCGTTGTGCGCGACGTCTCAGAGCGCATGCGGCTTGAGTCAGTTGCGGCACAAAGCACACAGCGCCTGCGTCTGCTATTGGAGAATTCAACAGACCTGATTATCACCGTCGACAGCAGCGGAACGCTGCAGTACGTAAGCCCCGCCTCAGAACAGATGCTCGGACGAACCTCTGAGGAAGTGCTCGGTCAGAATGTTCTCGGGTTTATCCATCCCGATGATCATAACGCGGTACTCACCGCCCTCGGCAGCGCCTTGCAAAACCCGGGGTCCATCCATAACGCCAGCTGCCGGTGCATGCATAAGGACGGTTCATGGCGAACGCTTCATGGTGTCGGCAGGGCGGTTGCAGATGAAGCGGGACAGCTGTTGATAGTCATTAATGCCCGCGATATTTCCGAACAGAAGCAATCCGAGGACGCCCGGCAGGAAAGCGAAGAGCGCTTCAGCGCGCTTGCCACGAGCGCCAGCGACCCGATTATCTGCATTGACAGCAAGGGGATCGTACTATTCTGGAATAATGCTGCTGAAACAGTTTTTGGCTATGCGCCGGCTGAGATGCTGGGAAAGCCGCTTACGCTGATCATTCCTGAGCGCTACCACGAATATATGCAGGGCGGATTAGAGCGGGTCGTAACGACGGGAGAGTTTGATATCGGCGGCATCTCTTTTGAGTTTACCGGGCTCAGAAAGAGCGGCGAGGAGTTCCCCGCCGAGATGTCCTTTGCCACCTGGAAGGCTCAAAGCGACGTCTTCTTTTCCTGTATCGTGCGGGACATATCGGAGCGCAGGCGAGCTGATGAAGCGCTGCAGCGGGAAAAAGAGTTTACCCGGACCATCATCGAGACCGCCGATGTGATCATCATTGCCCTTGATCTTGAAGACCAGGTGATTCTTTTTAACCGCAAGGCCGAGGAAGTGACCGGCTACAGCAGGGACGAAGTGCTGGGGAAAGAGCTGCTCAAAACCATTCCCATGCGCATGGACAGCGAGGCATTTGCGAAAATGACCCAGGAGATAAGCGGCGGCGCTGCGGTGAGTCCCTACCACCAGTTCATTACCACCAAAAGCGGCGAAGAAAAAATACTATTTACCCGGGGCACGCAGCTTAAAGATACCGAGGGCAGGGTTATTGGCGTGCTTGAAACCGGCGTGGATGTTACCGAGCAGCGCTCCATGGAAACAAAACTGCTGCAGGCGGAAAAACTGCGGGACCTGGGGGAACTGGCCGGTGGCGTTGCCCATGATTTTAACAATGTCCTTGCCGCCATACTGGGACGGGCGCAGCTGCTGCGGATGCATTTGGATGAGTTCGCCGGCTCAGAGCGCCGCAAAGCGTACCATGAATTACAGCAGGGTCTTGAAGTGATTGAGCGGGCAGCAGCTGACGGCGCTGAAACCGTGAGACGCATTCAGGAATTCGCCCGCATCAGGCCTGATGATAAGGACGCTGTTGCGGTTGATATCAATGAAGTTGTTGCGCATGCGCTTGATTTTACCCGCGTCCGGTGGAAGGATAATGCGGAGCTCAAGGGCATACATTTCACCATTGTTAAACAGCTGTCAGATGTGCCGCCAATTCTGGGCAGCCCGGCAGAGCTTCGCGAGGTGCTCACCAATCTCATCAACAATTCTCTTGATGCCATGCCCGGGGGAGGAACCATCAGGGTCGAGACGTTTAAGGAACATACGCATGTGTGCCTGCGGCTGACCGATACCGGCGGCGGCATGCCGCCCCATGTTGTGGAGCGCATTTTTGACCCGTTTTTCACCACCAAGGGACCTCAGTCCACCGGCCTGGGCATGAGCGTATCATACGGTATTATCACCAGGCATCAGGGGACTATTGCCGTTGAGAGCAGGGAGGGAAGCGGTACGGTTTTTACCATAAAATTTCCCTTGAAGGAGATTGAGAAAGCATCACGGGTGGAGCCGGCGCAGGCAGTACGTGACGCAGACAAAGCATCAATTCTCGTTATAGATGATGAAGAAGATGTGCGGGAACTGCTGTGCGACATTTTGACCATACACGGCCACGAGGTGGCTGCAGCCAGGGATGGCAGGCAAGGGCTGGAGATCTTCGCGAGCAGTGCATTTGACATGGTCTTTACCGATCTCGGCATGCCGGGCATGTCAGGGTGGGAGGTGGCAACAGCAGTAAAGAAGATAGCCCCGGATGTAGCAGTTGCCCTCATAACGGGCTGGGGCATTAACCTGGATAAGGATGACATGGAGAAGAGCAGCGTCGACCATATCCTTAACAAGCCGTTCACGGTGGATGATATTCTGCGGCTGGTGCGGGAAGCGCTGACGCTTAAGAAGATGAAGAAATAAGCTGTAATACCTTAGATTGAAGATGACAGCAGTTTAGCAGTAATTTGAACTCGATCTGACATATTAGAGATAACTTCTTAATGAAGTGGTGAATTGTTTAAGCAGTGAGAATTGTTGCGCTAATAACAGAAGTATTCACATATTGTGCTTAACCAGTAACCACAATATGTGGGCTTAAAACAAAGGGCAAAACCATTGCTGATTCTGCCCTGTAAGTTATATTAGCCACTATGTTCCTAATAAATTATTTTGTCTAAAATCTTTCATTGCTAATTCAATATCATTCTGAATAGTTGATTCAGAAGTTTGTGGAAATAGGCTACGCATTTTTTCCATCATGTCTGTTAAGGTACGGGTGACATCACAGAGTTTCCAAATAAAATAACCTGTATGATTCAATACATGAACTTTTTCGTGCACAGCATCATATAACATCACTTCATCCCCAAGTTCATGCGATACAATATCATGTCTTTTTTTTGGTTTTTCATCCAATGCAGTCATACTTGCGTAATCCTACAGCATATCAATAATCAACTGTTCGTTTAAACTACACTGGGAGTTTAACAGTATCCTAATCAATTCTGTCGGGGAGCTAAAAAAAGGCAGAAACCAGTTTAGTTTCTGCCTTTACCCCTCTTTTTATCGTCAATTTCACGAACGGCCAGGAATTTTGCACTTTCCCAAATTTCCCTCCTCCTCTATGCTCGCTCAAAGAATATCCCTCCTTGAAAAACCTCCCTGAAAGCCCTTGGCGCTATGCTCAATTAATCATCCACCCCGCGATGCGCAACCGCATCCTCATCAACCCAGTCCTCCTCTTCCCATGTCATCCCTTTACGGCCGGGAACTTTCCGTGTTGTCCCGGCTTTATATAACTCACAGGATTTAGGGCCATAACAGAAGGTTTCAGTCCGGTATTGTTTTGTATCAGGCTTCCACTGGTCGATAATCATCTCAACCGGCATGAGACAGCCCCAGATACATTGCCTGCAATGGGAGGCATACGTCCGGGGATCAAGGCGCCGATGGCCTCGCTGGCGATAGCTTTCTAGGTCAGGCGGGATACCAATCCATGGAGGAGGGGTAATAACGGCAGGACCGAATTGCTTAATGATTTCCAGTTTGCTGGTCTTATAGAACTCTACCACTTCTGTGCGACTATCAGCGACAGGATACGCATCTGCCCTGACTATATCACCAGCTTTAAATTGATATTTTGCCTGAGCTGCTTTTCCAATTCCCACTAAAAACTCCCGTTCCTGACTATCAACAACTCCTGAAACAAGTAACACAAATCCAAGGTAGTTATGGTTTCGCTGATCAAATGAACGCAGCAGTCGAATACGCGGCTGAACAGCTATCAACCGTCCGGACCAGGAAATCTTTGCGGAAATATTCATATTGATTGCTGCGCTTCTGTAATCCGCGCAATCAGATTTTAAAAGCCACCGCAGTCTATAATGGTAAACTTTATACTAATTTCTTCATCTCCGCACACTGCTCCCTCTGCACAATACTGATTACACCAGCAAGCACTTGGATTGGGACATAGGCCTGGGTCTGTACAATCACAAACTCATGTTTGTAGTTGTTTTATTATTTTGAACTCCCATTCGCCTGGATAAGTTATCCACGCCGTTTCATCGTCTCCGAAAATTGCTGAATGATACCCAGCACTATCCTCACACCCTAAGGTACAAGTAGTACCAACATACTGTTTACACGGTAGTATCTGATTGAATTGGCAACTATCATCGCAGCAATCGGCACCTAAACATTCGGAATTATAGCTGGGGCAAAGCACATAAGTTTGGGTTGGAGAATTTACCGGGGCTTGGCGTTACCGGCCCTGCTGGAGGAACGATATTACAAATGGTAGTGGTCGTTGTAGGACACCATTGCCATTGCCAATAGTGATTGTAACGCCACTTTGTCCTGACTGGCCGGCGGGGTCCGTAACGGTCAGGGTAATGGTATGTCTTCCTTCTGAAAGACCAGATGACTCAATCGAGGGTCCGGTTCCAATCTCTCCATCTTTGTCAGATGTCCACACAAATGCGTTGTCGGCGAGGTTCGGATGCTCCCGATCAGTAGCCTTTCCCTCGAAGATTATTGTTTCACCAACTTTAAACTTGTCTCCATTGACGGGCTCAATTATTGTGACAACAGGTTTGCATCCCGCAAAATATAGAGGCAGGACACAGCACATCAATAAAAACATCTTTTTACAAGACTTCATAGATTTCTCCTCTTTTGTGTTTAGTAATAAAAAACCGCCAGCAGGTATTGACCAACCTGAAGGCGGTTATTGACTCATTCAACCCTTAACACCAAAAATCACTATGCCCCTCCCTGGGAAAGTTTAATTAGTAAATGCTCTGAGGGTTTTGGCTTATTTATTTTTGCAAAAATTAATCTAATTATTCATAAAACTCAAGAACTATTACAGCGGGGTTTTTAAACATTTCTAATTTAAACAATTTATAAATGGTGCAACAAAAACAGGTAGGGTAGATAGCGAAAATAGTAGATCATCAAGATATTGTATGAGCAGAAAAAGAAAAAAGTGCAGCTTATGTATC
This sequence comes from uncultured delta proteobacterium, assembly GCA_963803975.1. GTDB lineage: Bacteria > Desulfobacterota > WTBG01 > CAIYCZ01 > CAIYCZ01 > JAPLIX01. The sequence goes on along the minus strand of CAWDOY010000025.1, from coordinate 77,896 downwards.
AACAGCGATAGAAGTTTAGCAGTTTAAATTCATTGATGACTTCATCATGAAGTGTACCATTGACAGATGTAGTAGAGATGTTGTGATCGAAACGGTCAGTTTAAATCAGCAATTTTAAAAATAAGCCGTATTGTTTTACTCCTGGTCATCACGCACTTCGCTCTCGCTCTCATCCGCAACAAATGTTTCCGTGTAGATATAGCGGTCAAAAAGTTTATTATAGCCGGTCCACTTTGTGTCCGGCTTTTTTTCTTTCTGAATAAACTGGCGCACCCCCTCCATTTTAGAATCAAGGTCATCCAGATAGTTGAGCAGGAGGGCCTCAAGGGTTTTCGGGCGACGCGGTGAGGCAAAGATGTACTCCCCGTGGTGGCTCAGAATCAGGTGCTTCAGGATGAGCGCGAGCGACGTCAGGGAATTCAGGAATGAGCGCGATTTTGCCGCCGATAATCTCAACGCCGATGGTAATATGGCCTATCAGCCGGCCCTGATCAGTATAGTCAAAGGTGTTGCGGCAGGAGAGCTCATAAATTTTGCCAATGTCATGGAGCATGGCGCCGGCAAGGAGCAGGTCGCGGTTCACGTGCGGATAATGCGCTGAGACATCCCAGGCGAGCCGCGTGACCTGCAGGGTGTGCTCCAGCAGGCCGCCGACACAGGCGTGGTGCAGGGTTTTTGCCGCCGGAGCCGTTTTAAACAGGGGCGCCAGCGCCGGGTCATCAAACACGCTGTGCAGAAGCTCCCGGACCGGGGCAGTGTCTATCCGGTCAATGCATGAGAGCAGTTCCTGAAAGGCCGCCTCCCGGTCAATGCGTGAGGCCGGCAGAAAATCGTACACCTCCAGATTGCCCCCTGCACACGGCTCAATGCGCGTAATATTGAGCTGCAGTGACCCCTGATAGAGTATTGCCCAGGCCGACACTTTTATTATGTCCCCCTCGCTGAACAGGTTTCCCCATTTTTCCGCATCATCCCAGATGCGCGCCTTCACCTCACCGGTCCTGTCGGAAAGTATCAGGCCGATATACGGGCTGCCGCTTTTTTTCATGCCCTGATTTTTATCTCTCACCAGGAAGGTGCCTTCCACCGGGGTCTTCTCCTTGATGTCTTTTATGTAAACGGGTTTGTGCTCCATGTAATCAATCCTTTCGTAGTATGTAGCTATCAGCTGTCAGCTCTCAGCAATCAGCTTTTAAGCGTTACGGAAAATAAAAGCGCTACGACCCGTGCGCGTCAGGGACCAATCGGTTGTCTGACCATGCCTCATCGAGCAGGATCCGCTGCGGGCAGAGATCTCTCAGCAGTCCGTACAGATTTGACGGACCGGCGCTGTTCGCACAGTGCTCCCAGCCGGCTATGTGGACAATGGTTTTCTTCGGCAATTGTTTGCAAAGGTTTCGCAGCCGTCTGCTCATATGCTCGTCCCGTTCCACAGCCGACGGGTCGCCGGCCAGGTACGGAAGCCGCTGGCAGACCTGATGCTCACACCACACTGCAGCGGCCCTCTTATAACACATAGTTACTGAATCCGGGAGTTCTTTATCAGAAAGCGCGAGCAGCATTTTTATGTTGCGACCGGTGAGGGCTTCTGCTTTAAGCATACGCACTTTGTGGCGCGAAACGTGAGAAAGGTCAATGCAATAGAACGGCACGCTGCGGGAGGCGGCATAATCCCGCACTGCCCGGTATTCAAAGGGAAACGTAATGGTAGCAAGCAGATGCTCCAGTGCCGCCGGAGAGTTGATCCCGGCCCAGCTACCACTGGTATTCGAGATAGTATGCGCTGAGACAGCTCTACGGGAATGCTTGGTGCGAAATCCGCGGCCATACGGACTCAGTTCCAGAGTAATAATATCAGGCTGCACAACAGCAAGCACCCGCTGCAATTTATCATAGCCATGCGGGTCATGATGCACGGTGCCCACCAGCACCAGCCCGGCAGAAATGCTCTCACCGGCTTTCATGAAGAAGCTTCGGCTCCACTTCAAGCAGCAGTTCTTTAAGGTTTTTCTCACCGATGCCACCGGCCTCCTGAGGATAGGGGGTGTGGATGTTCTGCTGCAGGAACCGCCCGACCGTGTCAGCGTGATACGAGGGCGGCAGGGATGAGTCGCAGCGCACCATATTGAGTATTTCTGCAACCGTAATGGTGCGCAGGTCACGGCCGAAAACCAGGGTTCGCTGCTGGTGTGATGACTCAACGAGAATGCCGCCGGCGCGCAGGGGCAGGGTGAGCGCTTCTGTCAGATGGACCGGTATGCGCAGCTCTTCCGCAATCATCTGCAGGGATGGCGGCGGCAGCGAGCGCAGGTAGCGCCCGGCAATAAAAAGCAGCATGCGCAGCGTCAGGTGCTCACGGTCCTCATGGTTCAGCCGCACGGGATGCGACACCGCCTGATAGAACGCATAATGGTCATAGTGGTAGGCGATCTCGGCCCCCAGCAGGAAGAGTATCCAGCTGATGAAGACCCAGAGCAGGAACAGGGGTATTGCCGAGAGGGGGCCGTAAATCAGGGGATAGTAAAACACAAACCGGGTCGTATATATGGTAAAAGCCTTTCCGGCAAGGTGCCACAGCGTTCCCGCAATAAAGCCGCCGGTGAGCGCGGCTCTGAATTTCACCCGGGTGCCCGGCATGAATACATAGAGACCGGTGAAGGCGATCCACACCAGAAAATAGGGAAGCCAGGAAAAGAGGTCAATATTAATGTAGGCTTCAATAATTTTCAGCGCATTGCTGCTTTGCAGCGTGGCCATCATCACCAGTGATACTGCCAGCAGCAGCGGCCCCACGGTGAGCGATGTCCAGTACATGGCTATGCGGTAAAATAATGGCCGCCGGTTACGCGTCACCCAGATTTCATTGAGCGCATACTCCATTTCGCTCAGGAGCAGAATCACCGATATAATCAGCACCCCGGTGCCGAGCGCACCAATGGTAGAGAAATTGATGCTCTCCACCAGATTGTTCAGGGTGGTGATCACTTTCTCCTGCGCCCCGGGAGCAATGGTTTGATAGACGTAGGGCCGTACCAGCGCCTGAAGGTCAGAGAGGCCGCCGAAGACTTTAAACAGAAAAAACACAACGCTCAGCAGCGGCAGCAGTGAAAAAATGGTGGTGTAGGTAAGGGATGCTGCCCAGAGTAAACGCTTGTCGTGATAAAAGCGTTTTATTGACAAAAACATAATATGGAGAAGTTTCTGCGGCACCTCAATCATTGCCTTCCGCAGGGCAACACTGATTGCGCGAAAAACCCCTGTCTGCTGTTTCAAACCCATGCAAAGACCTTTTATAAAGCAACTGAATTTTGTGCTGCGGCAATCCAGATCCGTAGTTTCGCCTCATCAGGAATACGCGCCGGGCCCGGGCCTGGTGCTGCCGCCTTTTCAAGTTCCCGGTGAAGCGCAGGGGCCTCCTGTGACGCAAGCGCCCGGATATCTGCGATGCCGGCCTTAGACAGGAGCTGGAAATTAACAATTCCCATGCCCTTGAGCATGACCATGTCTGCGGTATCTATCCATGCAGACAAATCTTTCGGAGCAGCAGACACGCAGCGCACCATCTTTTCCTGCCCTTCCCGGGAGGACTTCAGCCGCAGAAGGTCCTTGACCAGTATAATGCCGCAGGCCTCAAGCTGCTGTTTATTCTCTGTCCCTATTGCCGGCAGATCCCGGATAAAGGACCGATAGGAATCAACGGTAGTTTTATCCATTGCGCTAAATACTGCCAGGCACCACAAAAAGACGGATACGGACATACCTGCTGCTGCCAGCGGGCGTATTCTTCTCTCCCGGTATTGGCTGCAGGCAGCATGTTCCCAGCCGCGCCTGCTCCGGCAAAGATACACAAAGCTGGTCATGGCATAGCATTCAAGGGCAAACGGTATAAATCCGAGAAAGCCCGGAGCAGTCATTTCAAAGATTTTAAAGCGATCAAAAAAAGGTACGGTATATATCCATTTGGTGGCTGCCCAGTAGTTCCAGAACTCCCAAAGCATGCCGCAGACCAGGCCTGCGGCCATAAGGAGCATTGGTTTTCTCAAGCTGCCCTGTTCCCAGTCTTTGAACAGTGATGGAGCCCCACAGCGGTAATTAATTGGCTCAAACAAAAGAAAAAAGCCGCACCAGACCAGGGGAAAGCAGGTGCGCGGAAAGATGATGCACAGCGCAAGACTTGCAGCCCCGGCGAGCATGATAATAGTGCGGACAGCCGCGGAAAAGCTCACGGGCTTTACCTTCCAGGCTTTCAGCCACCGGGTGCTTTCCAGAAACTCGGCGGTCTCGAATATACCGGGAAGCACGGTGGCAAAAGAGATGCTGTAGCCGGCCCAGCGCAGAGCAGTTATTTCAATAACATTGACATAGTACCAGTTTTTAAGCAGCAGGTTGAAGGCTTCAAATACCGTCCAGATAACGACAGATAGCGGCAGCAAAAAAAGAAATTCACCGGTTCTGCGCAGCAGCAGCGACGAGCCGGTCCGTTTAAACACAATGCTGTCAATGACCAGTATATATGACCACCAGGCAAAGCAGTAGAACCAGCTGGAGAATGGTTCTACATCGAGTATCAGCATCACCACGGCGAACAGAAACGACAGTATTCCAAGGAAGAGATTACATGCAGCCATAGGCAAGCTACTATCAGGCTGTTGAAAAACACCCATCTGCTTTGTTGCGCTCATCCTTGGTCATTGCGACGTACTGTAACGTACGCCTCATTCCTCACGCTTTCGCGCGCCTTGCATCCGGATGTTTTTGACCAGCCTGGGAGAAAACTACTTTTTCAGCAACCTGCTAGCGCGCTCAATATCAAAAGCTTTAGCAGATGGTTTCCGCCGGAGAGAAGGGAAAAGAGGGCAGGTTATCACAACCCCTTGAAATCAGGCTTAAGACGCAGCGCATCAGCAGATTCGGAAGAAACAGTTCCATCAGCCAGTCCTTCCAATTTAATGCGCAGGCGCAGGTCGTTGACACTGTCAGCATAAACGATAGCATTCTCGTATATTATCCGCCCGGTCTTGTACAGGTCGAAAATAGCCTGATCGAATGTTTGCATGCCTTCACGGGTCCCCTGAGCCATAACTTCTTTAAGGGTATCAATCCGTTTTTTCATGATGAGATCCTTGGCCCGGGGGCTGTCGAGTAAAATTTCAATAGCCGCTACCCGTTTGCCATCAACAGAGGGAATGAGCCGCTGGGATATGATTGCTCTCAGATTGAGGGAGAGCTGGAAATAGATCTGGTCATGCCGCTCCGGGGGAAAGAAATTCATTATTCGTTCAATTGCCTGGTTGGCATTATTTGCGTGCAGGGTAGTGAGACACAGGTGCCCTGTTTCGGAAAATACAATTGCCGCCTCCATGGTCTCGCTGTCACGAATCTCACCGATGAGGATCACATCGGGAGCCTGGCGCATGGTATTCTTCAGTGCCGCAGCATAGCCATGCGTATCCATGCCGATTTCCCGCTGCGAGACAATTGATTTTTTGTGGGGATGAATGAACTCAATAGGGTCCTCGATGGTGATAATGTGCCCTGGAGCATGTGTATTCCGGTACTCTATCATGGCGGCAAGGGAGGTAGATTTACCGGTCCCGGTCCCGCCAACCACTATTACCAGCCCGCGCTTGGTCATGCTGATGTCTTTCAGTATCGGCGGCAGCTTCCAGTCATCAATGCTTGGTATGTCCATACGGATCTCGCGGATAACAATACCGACGCAGTTCCGCTGCTGATAAATGTTGACGCGGAAGCGCCCTATATCAGGGTAGTAAAGGGCAAGGTTCATTTCCAGCTGTTCGGCAAAGGCGGCTTTCTGCTTTTCACTCATGATTGAATTGGCGATCTCCTCAACATTCTGAGCACTCAGCATAGCGTCACTGGCAGGCCGGGTGATGCCCTCGACCCTGAACATGGGGGGGCTGTCTGCAGTCAGGTATAAATCTGAGGCCTTTATCTGCATCATGGTAGCTAAGAGGTCCCTTACGATCATATGACTGTCTCCCTGCGTATGGTTAACGGGTTTACTTTATGAAAGGCAGCGCCTCACTGCAGGCGCCTATACACCGGAGGTGTTGAGAAAGCCTTCAGCGTCCTCTGCATTAATAAGGTGACGGCTGATAAGTTCCTTAATAGCGGCCTCCATAGTCTGCATGCCGAATTTCTGTCCGGTCTGCATTGCCGATGGAATCTGCGATATTTTGTTCTCCCGGATAAGATTCCTGACGGCAGATGTGCCAATCATAACCTCGAGCGCGGCAACACGGCCAGTGCCATCCCTGCGCTTAAACAGGGTTTGCGAGAGGACGGCCATGAGGGTCTCGGAAAACTGCGTGCGTATCTGCGCCTGCTGTCCTGCCGGGAACACATCAATAATACGGTCGATGGTTTTGGGCGCATTATTGGTGTGCAGGGTTGCAAAGACCAGGTGCCCGGTCTCAGCAGCGGTGAGGGCCAGAGCGATGGTTTCAAGATCGCGCATTTCCCCCACCAGAATGACATCCGGGTCTTCCCGGAGAGCACTGCGCAGGGCATTGGCAAAGCTGTTGGTGTGGGCACCAAGCTCTCTCTGGCTGATCAGGCAGCTTTTTGAAGCATGCACAAATTCGATAGGATCCTCGATGGTAATAATATGGCCTTTATATTCATTATTGAGGAGGTCAATCATCGCGGCCAGGGTGGTTGATTTCCCGCTGCCGGTAGGCCCGGTGACCAGGACCAGGCCCCGTTCATACCGGCAAATTTGGCGGACAACCGGCGGCAGTCCCAGCTGCTCCAGGGTCATTATCTTGCTGGGAATTGTTCTTAAAACTGCAGCCTCCCCCCTGTTCTGGTAGAAAACATTAACGCGGAAGCGGCCGTAGTCTCCGAGGGCTATGGAGAAATCAAGTTCCTTATGCTCTTCCAGCATCTTGCGCTGGGTGTCATTGAGAATATCATAGATCATTTTATGGACCTGGTCCTGGGTGAGAAAGTCCATCTCCAGCTTTCGCATATCTCCATGAATGCGCAGTATCGGCGGCTCGCCAGCGCTGAGATGCAGGTCAGATGCCCCCTGGTTGATTGAAAATAAAAGCAGTTCAGATATATCCATTGCTGCCATACTGTGTGCCCCTTAAGCTGATAGATTATATTCTGTGATTGTATTGAACCGTGCAGGCGCCGCCCAAGTTTGGAAGTCTGCCGTTACATGCCGCACGCTGTACTATATAAAAGAAGATATATCACTAAAAAGTTTCTATTTAAAGAATTATTTGCATGATATAATTTAACCTTATTTAAAAAGTTTGGAGGAGTGCATGATAAAAAATGATTTTATGGATGGTTTTATGTCACCATCGACGTCACAGCTTGACAGAAGTTTTCTGATCCCTCTTCCCGATATCCCCGGGCTCAAGAAATATGGTGATTTTATTATTCAGAGTGAACTTGATGAAACATTTTCCACCAATATAATCTCAAAGTATGCCACTCCAGACCAGGGCCTGAGACTGGTTGAAGTATACAAAAATACGGAACGGAGAGCCACCGGTTCTTTCATCCGTCTGGCAGGAACGCTGAGCCTGGTGAAAAGAGGCTACCCGGTTATGTTTTTGGATGCAGCAATAACCAATGTCAGTCTCCAAACCGGACGGAGAGACAACCTCAAAACACGGCTTGCCGTGCACCTTCCGCAGGGAACGGATGAGCAGCGGGAACTGCTGTTCCGGCAGCTGAAGCTGGCTGCTGACCGGGACTGTCTTGCCTGCCGGGATCTCAGGATAGATGCCATGCCGGCATTCTGGGGGCATATCTGGCTTGCAGAACGAGATGAATTCAGGCCCGATATGATACGGACCGTACGCGACTGTGCAGGGGATGCGTATCAGCACATGGTAAAAAGCACCCGGTCTCAGGAACCATTCGATTATATACCGATGCAGCAGCATATCATCTTTCATAATGCCCGTGCTGAGCACCTGCTGTTTCAGAAAGCCGGCCTGAGTGTGCCGGTGGAAGCGCAGGCTGCGTTTTTCAGCGCTCTGGCAATATGGTAGCGGTGCAGGGAGAAACCACATGACAACCGACAGCGATAGTACTATTGGTGAGCTTCAGGAAAAGATTGAGTATGTTTTTCAAAATAGCTCGCTTCTCAAACAGGCTCTTACCCATAAGTCCTATGCCAATGAAATAGACGGGGAAGACAGCATGGGCAATGAACGGCTGGAGTTTTTAGGAGATGCCGTGCTGGAGCTGGTCATTACGCACATACTCATGGACCGTTTCCCGGACTATTCAGAGGGCGGGCTTTCCCGGCTCAGGGCGGCTATTGTTAATAAAGAGGGCATTGCATCAATTGCCGGCCGGTTTGACCTGGGCAGCTATGTGCTGCTGGGACGCGGTGAGGAGGCAAGCCAGGGAAGAACAAAGAAATCAATTCTGGCCAATGTCTATGAAGCAATTGTGGCCGCTGTTTATTATGATGGCGGGTTACCACAAAGCGTTTGTGCTGATTGAGAAACATTTTCAACAGCTGATTGTCGAAGCACATGAAAAGGGTGTGTTGAAGGACTATAAGTCGCGGCTCCAGGAATACAGCCAGTCAACACTGGGTGGAGTCCCTGCGTATGAGGTTGTCAGGACAGAAGGGCCTGATCATGACAAGCTGTTTGAAGTTCACGTTACCATAAACAGCACCCGGTATGAGACCGGCCTGGGCAGGAACAAGAAAGCTGCCGAGCAGGAGGCAGCAAAAAAGACCCTCCAGCGGATCACCGGTGAGGACATCGAATAGCAGATAGTGGCGTTTCTTCTGCCTTGCAGGCGTTGGGTCGTTATCCCGCTTGATAGATGCAGTGAATTATTTAGTGCCCCCGAACAGGGCAAAAATGCCGTATTTAAAGAAGCAGTCAACATCCCTGAACCCGGTCTTCTCAAGAACCTGCAACTGATCAAAGAGAGAATCCGGATGATTATCCTTTTTTGATTTATACAGGTCAGGCAGCCCGTCATGTTTGCCGAGCTCTGCAGCGCGATCTTTGGCGGCAAGCTGTTCGTTCATCCAGTCGCGCCACATATTGAACTGCCACTGCTCGCTTCTTTCGGATGACGGCTGCACCACGTCATAATTGATGAACAGCCCGCCGCTGTTCAGAACGCTGTAAAATTTATTGTAAAGCCGGGACTTGCCGGTGAAGTCCAGGTGATGTATGGCATTTGACGAAAATATAACGTCATACGCAGCGCCGTCCCCGCTGTCATCGCAAAAGTCTTCAAAGCTCCGGCAGAGAAAAGAAACGTTTTCTGCGCCGCGCAGTTTTTCCCGCGCCCGCGTGAGCATTTCCAGAGATCCGTCCATCAGGACAAAGCTATGCCCGGGATATTTTTCCATAACATGCGCGGCAACGGAGCCGTCCCCGCATCCCGCATCCATGACCGCAAGCTTTTGATTGCCGGTGAAATGATAGCCGATGATGTCAGTCAGCAGCTTTATGAACCTTTTTCTCTCGATGACTATGATGTCAGCAGAGCTCAGATAGTAGTCAATTAAATCTGTGCTGTCCTGTGACAGCCAGGTGTTTGTTTTCTTGTTTTTCATGCCGGTAACCTGTTTATGTGTGGTGCTGGAGTTCTTCCCGGCGAGCGGGAATACCGGGAGTCGCAACGGATACATGCAACAACACTTGTTTGTCGCTGTCAAGTAAAAGTGCTATGTATAGTATACCACAGGAATGAAGCGTTAGAACTGAAAGCCTGGTGAGGCAACGAAAAAACGAGGGTATATGAAAAGCCGGCATCGTCGTGTCGATAAAACTGTTCAGCAATTGCTTTGTGCCGTCATCCTCCTGCTGATAGCCTGCCTGGATGTCGGGGCAGAAGATGGTGGCGGCGGCAGGCGCATGATCAGCTTTACCGAGTATCTGCTGTTCCCGAGGATCTGGCTCAGCGTGCTGGCGGGTATCGGCGGCGGCTTGTTGCTCATGGATGGTAAGAGTAAAAAGCACGGCAAGAATAATTCTGCTGACAGCAGTGTTCATCCTGTTTGCGGTGCTGCCGGTGTTTCATGGCGTGGAGTTTTTTGCCGGGCTCTCGCCCCATCCAAGCCCGCTGTGCGCATTCGCCAAACCCATCCTGTTCAGCCTGCAGGAGGGACGGCTCATATTTCCCCCGGTCTTTGCCGGGGTGCTTGCCATGATAGCGCTGTTAAGCATCGCGGGGAACAAGCTGTTCTGCGGCTGGGTATGCCCGATCGGTGCGCTCCAGGAAATAGTGTATCTCTGCTTCCCGCGGCTCAAAAAACTCCGGATCCCTTTTGCCGCCGCCAACAGCGTGCGCATCGGGCTGCTTGTTCTGTTTGTGCCACTACTGCTGGGCTTACGGTATGTATATCTATGGCTATTTCAATCCCTTCGAGATACTGCACTGGCCCGTGGGGACGGATTTCTGGACGCTGTATGCCTGGGCAGTAATAATGATAGTCGTGGTTGTATCTCTCTTCCTGTACCGCCCTTTTTGTCACATCATCTGCCCCATAGGAGCGTTAACGTGGTTCCTGGAGCACATCTCGATAGCAAGAATCCGTCTGCGCAAAGAAACGTGTAACAACTGCAGGGTGTGTGTCAGCAAATCGCCGTGCTCAGCAATGGAAGCAATTCTTGCAGGCAAACGCCTCCGCCCGGACTGCTATGCCTGCGGTGCGTGCATTGCAGCATGTCCTGCAGATGCGCTGCAATTCAGGATGCGCTGAAAATAAAAAGCCGGCCCGGCGGATTGCATCGAGCCGGCTTTTATGTTTATGCAATGGCGCGTGTCGTCAAGCTGTTATCTGAAACCGAGCATCATGCGCGGCCACACAAAGACCGGGCCGTGCACTGTTGCCGTGCCATTCATGTCAATATCTTCCAGTTTGTAAAAATACGGTTTCCAGGCCGTTATGCTGTTATCGACAAATTCATACGCGGCGCCCTGCAGCGGCGAGCCGGCGGCTGGAATAAGGGTGTCGTTAATTTTGATATATCCGCCATCCCTGGTGTGTGACCGGTACAGGTTGAAGCCGGCATTGCTAATCTCTGACTCGGTTGTCCAGGCAAGGATAATCTTTCCTGCCTTCGGCGAAGGCAGTAAAGGAAGAGAGATTGATGAGCGTCGGTGTTTCGTCACAGGCATCACCAATTCCATCGCTATCCCTATCTTTCTGGTCAGGGTTGTATACAGTAGGACAGTTATCAGCCGGATCAAAGATTCCATCATTATCAGGGTCGGTAGCGTTTCTTACCGCACGCACATACCAGTACTCATAAATCGGCGGATTCACCGTATCCTTATAATTAACCTGTTTTTTGCCAAAATATACTCTGCCATCAGTTAAAATCCATGGCAAAGGCTTTGTGCTTGTGGCATCCGCTGCAGGTGGTTCCTGTCCAATACAATCCGTTGCTTGTATTGGGGAAATACGCAGTATCAATAGCCGGACTGCTTTTCCCGAGATCCACTAACCTCTCCTGCTCTTTTGGTGTGGGAGGAAAGCGCGGTATAGATATATAGATAGTTAGAAAGGGACGGCGTCAACGCAGCGGCCGCCGTCCCTGAAGCAATCAGTCCGGTATGCATCACTGATTTTAGTACTTTTGCTCCGATGAAATTTTTACCGCATCAAGAATCGGTGCGGTCGGGTTCTTTTCGCAATATGCTTTGACCCGGTCTGCGAGCGAATCGAGGTCGTTCAAATCAATCCTGGTTTCGCCGGTTTTCCCGCTCAGGTATCCGTCAACCCAGATTGCACCGACTGCAATGACCCTCTTGTCTTTTTCTTTAAGCACATCGGTACAGGTGCATTGTGCTACATCAATGATCTTTGCGGCAGCGGGTTTATCCTGCTGCTCTTTTTCCTTCTTTTTCTCTTTTGCCTGTGACGGATCGCTGCAGACAAGAAAGAAACATACCACGGCAGCCAGCACTACAGGTTTCTTCATTCCGTCCTCCCAGGCATTTTTAATGGACCAGCAAAACGTTATAAACGTATCAGCCCGCTATTTTATTTGTCGCGGAGGCCATATCAATAATCGGCAGAATTGGTGCTGACTTGCCAAGAAGCTCGTTTATAGTCGCCTGCGGCGCGCTGCGATACCGGAGTGTCGCCGTAATGGTGGCCCCGGCAAGGGCCGGTAATGATCCGCGGATAGTGTATGTCTCAGCGGCCCTGCCCTTAGGCGGTATGCGGGTGTCGGAAACGATATGGTCTGCAAGCGCAACATTGATGGTATGATTTCCGTCCTTGTCCGCCAGTACAATATTAAACATCCGGGCATTTGTGTCAACCGTGCCGTCGGCAGCAACGGCACCTGATTCAAACAGCGTTGCGCCCAGGGCGCTGGTAACTTTCACATGCAGCCACATCTCCCGAACTTCGCTCAGCCCGGTTGGCAGATAGTGCCCGGCGCCGACATTTTTCACCACCACCTGGAAATGGTTTTCTTTTAGCAGCTGAATACGCTGTGGCACGATTATCTCAAGTTCAGCGCAGTTTTGCAGACGCTCAACGGCAAGCTGTCTGGTGGTTTCATTTGACGGCAGCACTGCGTTCGCGCCGACGATGTAGTGGGTAAATATGTGGCTGCGCTGGGGGCCGAAAACACAGGATTTGCCGGGGTTGTCCGGCCGTCCGTTGAACCGGTTGCCGGCACGCCGGGTTTCTGCCGCATATGGCAATCCTGACAGTGCACCGTTGTATGAGGATCGCCGGTATTATAGGGGCTTTCCCTCCATTCAGTGTAGGTCCGCTCTATGGGCATGCCGTTGAGCGTGTGGGAAACATCATGGCACATGCCGCACATCTCAGAGCGGCTGTGGAGCTGGGAAACAGCGGTCTTATGGTAACCGGTATCCGGTGAGTCGCTACGCGGCCCCCATTTCGTTCCCGGGCTGGTGGCGCTTTCCCCCGGTTCAGACTTTAAACGGAGCATTGCCGATGCCTGCAGATGATTTTACGCTGTGGCAGAAATCGCAGAAAATACCTGACCGGCCATCCTCTGCAGGCAATCTGCTGTAATCGTCTGCCGTGGTTTCAACCGTTTTTGAAAGATGCCCCGCCGGGAGTGTGACACCGCGTGCAGCTTTTTGCCTCCTCAATGTAGCCCTGATTACCGGTTTTATTTGCGGCGTCCAGAAACAGCTTGGTTGCAGCCTGGAACACCGGGTCCTGCAAAGCCGATGAGTGCATGCCGCCATTCCATTGCGCGAAGATGTCAGGGTGGCAGCCTTTGCAGGTTGCCGGGTCAATATACTGGGCAAGGCTCACGTCACCCGGCACGCTGATATCTCCATCCGTGGTCATGTTATCCGGCCGCTGCCAGGCCGGGCTTATCCACGTGGGCGACCAGTTCCGGGGATTGATGGATTGTGCGTGCGCCTGCTGCAGCACCAGTTGCAGCAGTAAACAGAAAAAAACGAAGACATAAAATGCTCCGGTAGAAGTTATTAGTAACCCTGTAAGAAACCATTTTGTCCCTCCCTGTCTGCAAGTTCGCGATAAACAGAACACTCTCCTCCTACATGGTTTATTCTGCAAAAAGAAGGTGTGCTGTCAGTCATAAACATATTATTATATCATTGCTGCCCGTAACCCTCAACTATTATTGCCCGGGATACGGCAGACTGCTCTCTGAGCGAGGCGATTTCCAGGGACTGCGGCGACTGCAACCTCAATATCAAGTATCAAATAAGCTGACATACTGCGGATGTGCCTTTTCAAGCTGCGGTGTTTAAAATGATTGTGCCATTTCCTGTGCTTTGGCAATGGCTTGGGCCCGCTTCTCTTTTGCGACGTCAGGCCCCTGGTTAAGGGTGGGCCCGATGGTCAGCAGGCGGATATCAGTGAACCCGATAAAACCAAGAATCAGTTTCAGATACTTAGTCTGGAAGTCATAGGCTTCATAGGGTGTGCCGGCAGGATATTCGCCGCCGCTCGAGCAGGCTAAGAATATCGGTTTCGATTTAACCAGCCCGTCATAGCCGCCTTCCTCAGTAACGTTAAACGTGTAGGTGGGCTGCACCAGAATGTCAATATACTGCTTGAGACGGTAGGGGATGGAGAAGTTCCACATGGGCACAGCCAGCACGTACTTGTCTGCGGACTTAAACTCGGCAATAAGCGCCTCCACCGTGCGCCAGGCTGCGCGCTCTTCCTCCGTGTGCTTCAATCCGTGCATGATGGTGTATTTCGCCTGCACGGTAAGCCCGTCAAAAGGCGGCAGGTCTTTCTGAAAAAGATTCATGGTAATGATTTCATCTGTTGGATGCAGCTTCCGGTATGACTCAATAAACGCATTAGCCACAGCTATTGAGTAGGACCGCTCGATGCGCGGTGAAGCCTGAATATATCAGCACGGTGCTCATAATTACCTCCTGTGAAAAATTAAATGTTGTGTTAATAAGTACCACAGCGAGCGCAGAGAAGAAAATGTTTTTAAGCTGCAAATTTACCAGAGGATTTGATAAATGTTAAAAAAGCTGCAACGCTGTTCGTCTTTCTGGTATCCCGGCGCTATCCATCATGACTGCCTTCCAAACACTATATCTTGGGCAGCATACCCTATTGACACACTATATATATTACCCTATACTGTTACAAAACCTGCCTATAGCTCAGAATATCCAGCGGACATAATAATATGGAGCAGAACATGGCGCGCAAAGAAATTGCCATAAAAGAAATACAGAATATAGAGAAAGAAGAAACATCCCGGATTCCGGCAAAGGGTAAACATCGCACTCATGAAACCGCCGAAACCATGGCAGCGCGGCAGCGCGATATCTCGGTATCGGAATTCTTCGCCAAGAACCGGCATCTGCTGGGGTTCGACAACCCCAGAAAATCTCTGCTGACGGCGATAAAAGAGGCGGTAGACAACTCCCTTGATGCCTGCGAGGAGGCGGGGATTCTGCCTGAAGTGCTGGTCGAGGTTGAGGACCTGGGCCGGGACCGATTTCTGATAATTGTTCAGGACAATGGCCCGGGGATTGTAAAAAAGCAGATCCCCAATATCTTCGGCAAGCTCTTGTACGGCTCGAAGTTTCACCGCCTGAAAATGAGCCGCGGACAGCAGGGCATCGGCATCAGCGCTGCCGGCATGTACGGCATGCTCACCACCGGAAAGCCGGTTGAAATCACCAGCCGCACGCATAAGACTAAACCCGCCCATCACTTCCGGCTGCAGATCGACACTAAGAAAAACAAACCGGAGATCATCAGCGACCGGGAAACAGAGTGGGACGTTGAACACGGAACGCAGGTGGCGATTGAGCTTGAGGGCAAGCACACACACGGCAAGCAGTCAATAGATGAATACCTGCGCCAGACCGCGATTGCCAATCCCCATGTGCGGATAATTTACAAGGAGCCGGGGGGCGAGACCATTACCTATGAGCGTACAAGCCATGAGCTTCCCGCGCACACCCAGGAAATAAAGCCCCACCCGCTTGGGGTCGAACTCGGTGTCATGCAGGCGCTGCTGAAGGACACCAGGGCGCGCAACCTTGCAGGGTTTCTGCAGCATGAATTCTCCCGTGTTTCACAACGCGTTGCCGAAGAAATCTGCGCTAACGCGGGCCTGTCGCCGAACGCGCTGGTATCGCGCGTCAGCCACGCGGACATTGAAAAGCTGCTTGAGGGGATCGCAAAGACAAAGATCATGAACCCGCCCACCAGCTGTGTTGCACCCATCGGCGAGGAACAGCTTATCCGGGGGCTCCAGTCCGTAGTGCCGGCGGATTTTTATGCATCAACGACCCGACCGCCCGCGGTGTACCGGGGCAACCCGTTTATCATTGAAGCCGCGCTTGCCTATGGCGGAAGCGAGCAGGAGGGAGATGCGCCGGCCCGGGTGCTGCGCATGGCCAACCGCGTGCCGCTTCTCTATCAGCAGGGCGGGTGCTGCGCCTACCAGTCGGTAGTGCAGACCAACTGGCGCAACTACAGCCTGAGCCAGCCGCGCGGCTCTTTGCCACTGGGCCCGCTCACCATTGTCGTACACATGGCCTCGGTCTGGGTGCCGTTCACCAGTGAATCAAAGGAGGCCATCGCGAGCTATCCGGAGATCGAGGAGCAGATTATTAAAGCACTGCAGGACTGCGGCAGGAAGCTGAAAATATATCTCTCGCACAGAAGGCGCGAGACCGACGAGCAGCGCAAGCATGACTATATCACAACCTATATTCCCCACATCGGCATCGGCCTGCGGGAGCTGCTGGGCTTTTCTGAAAAGGAGGAGCAGAACGTTGTGCAGACTCTGACCGGGCTGCTGGAGCGGCACCGGGAATAACGCTAATGTACAGGAAAAAGCGTGAACAGCAGCACGCTGATTAAAAATATAAAAAGGAGCAATGATGGCTAAGAAAGACGCGCCAAAAAAAACAGCACAAAAGGGAGCAGCCGCTGGATCAGATAAGAAACGTTCACAGACCGTCCCATCGCGCTCACCGGCGATGAAAGGGCTGGTCACGCAGGCAGAGGGATCTACGGGGAAATCAAAGGGGGCCGCCGGCCGTCACTTCGGATACCCATCCGCAGCCTGACCAATGTTTCGTTTTCGCCGCGCAAAGGGTTTTTTCACCATCGGCGACAAAGTGAGCAAGCGAACGCTCTCGTACCAGACCGTCAAGCCCTTTGCCCAGTCCGTGCGCATGATGGCGTTTGCCAAGCACCTGATCGAGACCGATGACTTTGCCTCAAAACGTGAAGTCTACTACACTTCCAAGGGTTCCGCAAAGCGCGGCGCTGAAGCAGGCAAAGCAGGCTGGGGCCCTGCTTCGTTCAAGGAACAGGACGAGTCGGATACCATCATGGATGACATCGAGGCAATGGTCGGCGTGAACCGCGAGCAGCTCGGATTCATCCCTGCCGAGCAGAACGGCTCGGTCGCGGGTGAGCTCATTGTGATTGACATTGATCCCGCGACCGGCAGAAAGATTGACATCGACTGTACCGCGTTCGGCCGGGGAAGCTACTCAATTCCCTCGCGGGTTGAAGGTCTTGAATTCCGCACCAAGGCAAAATTCATCCTCGCGGTTGAGACCGCTGCCCTGTTTGAGCGGCTGAACGGCCATGCCTACTGGAAGGACGGCAAGTGCATCATAGTTGCCATGGGCGGCGTGCCCACCCGCGCCAACCGCCGCTTTGTGCGCCTTCTGGCCGATGCCTGCAAGCTCCCCGTTTATGTTTTTACTGACGGTGACCCCTACGGCTACTGCAACATCTACCGCACCATGAAAGTCGGCTCAGGCAACGCGGCCCACATCAGCGAATTTTTCTGTGTGCCCCAGGCGCGGCTTATCGGCGTGACACCCCAGGACATCCGGGACTACAACCTGCCCACCCATCCCCTTGAGGAAAAAGACAAAAAGCGCGCCCAGGATGCCATGAAAAACGACCCGTTCTTTAAAAACAACAAGCCGTGGCAGCACGCCCTGGAAGAGATGATCAAGATGGGGGTGCGTGTGGAGCAGCAGGCATTCGCCGCGCGCGGCTTGAACTACGTGCTTGAAACCTATCTGCCGGAGAAACTGCAGAGCCCGGGCAAAATGCTGCCGTGAGCCGGGAATCAGGCGTATGGTGCAAAAAAAGTCCTGATACCAGTAACGGCAACAGGACTCAGGTACAATTTATTACCAGGGCAGGGGAGAGTCATTTTACGTTAATTTCCAAGATACCCGGACTTGTCTGTTCCATATAAAAGGGGGCGCCTTATTATTTTTGTTTTGGTTTTCGTAATTTCCTTTTATCAGAAGGCTGTTTAAAGAACACCCTTTTGCTCTGCCACATATCAGCACAGCACATTGTTTATGAATCAATGCGCAATGCGATAGGTAGAAATTACCGGCATATTATCGTGAAAGCCCCGGAAATGGTCAATCGCTTTTCCGAATGCGTTCGGGATGGGCGGGGGGGGGCGTCACTTTGTCGGGATATACAGCGCGGAGGCAAATTGCTTGTGGAATCCGGGATAGGTCATCAGTTCAAGATACTGTATCCTTTGTGCTATTTCGTGAGCCAGTGTTCTCTGTGCTTTGGAAATGAGGATGCGCATTGCCCCCAGGCCGGCAGCATTTGCTACCATCCTGAACTGCTCTTTCGGAAACAATGGAAACATGCCGATTGCAATACAGCTTGCGGGATTTATTTGTGTTCCGAATTCTCCCGTCAAGATAATTTCCTCTACTACCTCAATGCCGGCATTGGCCTCCACAAGGAGCACCTCAATGCCGGTGCGGATGGCCGCCTTTGCCAGCTGGACTTCGAGGATATCTTGCTGCGTAATGGTTATGTCTTTGCCCGTGCCGCTTTTTTCCCGGGGCTACGAGCACAAATTCTGCTGCATTGCCGCGCGTGAGAACAGCCGGGCCAGCGACTAACCGGCCCTGGTGCGTGATGATGCCGCACCTGGTGAGTTCAGCAACAGCATCAAGTATCCCGGACCCGCATAACCCAATCGGCGGCATACCCCTGATGGTTTGAAACTCCACAACGCCATCCTTGATTTTTATTTTTTCAATGGCACCGCTTATCGCCCGGATGCCGCAGGTGATATGGCCCCCCTCGAATGCCGGCCCTGAAGCGCAGGAAGTGCTGCGCAGCGTACCGTTACAGGCAAGGACAATCTCCGTGTTAGTGCCGATGTCAATGCCCAGTACTGTTTTGGGTGTGTTATATATGCCGGTTGCAAGGACCATCGCCACATGATCTCCGCCGATGAAGCCGGCTACATTGGGAGCCATATGAACGTACGCACCCGGTGCTATATCCAGGCCGAGATCGCGTGCCTTGACGTCAAGCGGGGTGTACTATTGCAGGAATATATGGTGCACTTCCTAACTGGTGCACCGGCAGTTCCAGTACCAGGTGATGCATGGCAGTGTTACCCACGATCACCATTTCGATAATTTTATGCGGGTCCTGACAAAGCTCTTTGATAAGCTGATTAAGTCCATCAATGATGGTCTGCCGAAGCTGTGCGCTGCCATGTTCCATAGCGCAGGCAATGCGGCTCATCACATCACCACCAAAGCTGCACTGTGGATTTACCATACCCACAGCGCTATAGAGCTTCCCGGTCAACATATCTATCAGGTATGCGGCGATCTTTGTCGTGCCAAGGTCGATTGCAACCCCCAGGGGATGCTGTCCGGGCGGCCCTGCATCGATCAACTCCCCGGCGCGAATACGTGCCTGCGCAGTAGCGCCGCACGTATCAAGGATTGAGAAAACCTGCCGCAGGGCTGGCAGGTCAGCTTTTGTTACGTCGATGCCGGAGGAGTTTTTAACTGCTGTGACGAATCGCTCCCAGCAGGAGCTGTGATTCAGGGACCCTGGCGGCCGCAGCGTAATGAGCACATCCTGTACTACCGGGTCGACAGGCTCACCGGGACCCTCACACGCCAGATTTGCCTGCAGTTCACCAGGGATTGACAAGGGAGGAATATAAACGGTTAGATCGTTCTGCACGCGGGTCTGACAGGCCAGACGATACCCTGATGCGATTTCAGCCGCACTCAGTTTTTGCTGCTCTAACAGGGGTTGGCGTTGAAACCGCTCCTCGTTCAATTATTACTTTGCATCTCCCGCAGCTGCCGGCCCCTCCACACACTGAGACGAGAGCGATGCCGGCATCACGCGCTGCATAATTGAGTAACGTTCCATGCGGGCAACGCACCTGCGTGCCAACGGGAAGAAATTCGATCCGGCAGGTTGTCACATGCAGTCCCTTTAAAATATTTTAAAGAGGGGATGATTATTTGTGGCTGGCCGAACACCTGAAAAACGGCCACCGTAGGCAAGCATTGCGTCCACCGTTGCACACGCAGGATAAATCCATGGCGCAAACCGCATGGGTCCATAAAATATAAAATCAGCCCCGTGAAACTGGGTGAGAGAATACACGGCTACGGCAGCAGCCTGGAATGCCGCAATGCCGCGCTGTCGGACTTTTTCCCACATGAATAACGCATTCGCACGGTGCGCAGCCGGCAGGAAAACCAAATTCTTCTTTTACTTCGTAAATAGTTCGGGCTGCCCAGCTGACGCTCGGTATATCAAGGACTCCAGGGTCTATTAAAATATTCTCCACGCCGGCGCGCTCAGCTGCCGGAAGAAGCGTTTGCTTCAGCAGCTTAATGCGGTCTTTCGGCCGCATGGCCGTTGTGCTGAAGGCCAGGACAATAGCTGTTTTTATCCCGCATTCCTTTATGCAGGCAAGCTCTTTATCAGTAAAATCTTCAGCAATGGAGTTGTATATTAAACGCGGCATTACCGCGCTGCCGGCAAAATGCCTGAGCGCTTCTAACCGTGCCTCAGGTACTGGCGAATCAATCAGTATGGGAGCATTGGTATGTGTCTGCGCAAAAGCTGATATATTTTATGAGTGCCTTGCCACTATCGCCTATGGGGTCGATTATGCGGGTGCCGCCGGTAACAGCGGCTACTTCTTCTTCATCCCGTAATTGCGCCAGGGCTTTCTCCTCATCAAAAACACCCTTGAAGCGGATCACTGACAATTTTGTGCTTGCTGTAAAAAATACTCCCAATGAGAACGGTGGGAAATTCACCGGGCTGGCCTCCGATATCAACTCCCGCGATGGTATACACCTGCTGCGTTCCTGTTAAATTTAAACATTAAACGCACCCTGCTCCCTGTCTTACGTAACCTGTTGTATCTGTTATGCTGGTACGAGCTAAAAACCCAGACCAATTCCTCCTGACATCTTATGGACATATTCCTGAAAGGACTCCCGCTCCGGGATATGGAATGCCACTGTATCGAGATTTTCAGCCAGCGGCAGACGGCCATAGGTGTGCGCCGCTGTCACAGCCGCGTGAATGTGGCGTGGAGGCGTGTCAGCTGGAACATTTGACATAATAATGGTCAAGTTGTGATCACGGCCGAAAGTGTCAATCAGGCGTTTAACAAGATCAACGATCTTGTCTGCCGGGCCATCACGGAGCAGGCGGGCATTTATCTGGGCCATCACCGTAGCGCGAACATTATTTGTTCTTATATTGCGCTAAATACTCAACAACAGGCTCCAGCGGGTATTCATGCCATCTTCCCATCCCTAAAAAAACCATGGGCATACCAAACGCAAGCTTTTTCTGCACGTCAAAACATCTGAAAAGGATAGCCTTGTCGAATTTCTCTATCCGCTCTTCACAATAATCACAGCTTCCGGCAACAACCGCTTTCACGTCAAAATTGAGGCAATTCTTAAAGAGTCGCTCAGCATAGGGTAATACCCATTTCTCTGCAAGGTCCGGCGAAAGGTTGGGGAATGCAGACCAGGCATCGGGTGCTGTTGCAGCGGCAATACCGCAGTGCTCCTTCTGACATTTCAGGTATGACGTCAGAATCTCATCTACCAGGAAGGTAAAAAGGTCATGGGCAAATTCAGGATTTTTCCGCAGGTCTTTTATCAAAAGCGGATAGGTGCGAATATTGACCGCAAGGCTGAAGGGAGCGCAAAATTTACCGCCCATCATGCCCATTTCAGAATTGAGCCTGATGAGATCAAGAACGAAACGAATACGGCCGGCATGAAGCCAGTCAGGAACCTTTATTTTTTTCAAATCATCCGGCTGTTTAATGAGCGGGTCGCGGGAATCAACAGTAGGCATGGCGTTTTCGCTGTAAATCAGTTTCTGACCCATCGCTTCCGCCTCATAATTGTAGGTATCGCCTACGCCCATTGCATTATCGAAACCGTAATATGCTGCCAGCGCCGCCAGCGTGTATACATTAATTTGCGCATCTGCATAAAATCGCCTGGCCGGTATGCCCGTTAAAAACTGAGCATGTTCAGCCAGAGGGGCCATGATCGGTATCCACTTCGGTCTCTGCGCAGCGTACGCCGTCCACCAGCTCTTGGGATCACGTGGATCGGGTTTAATGCCATTGTTTGCCCCATGGTTGACCAATGCTGAGTTTTTAGAACTGCTCTTAGTATCATCCATCTTAATGTACCTTCTCCATAAGCTGTTTAGCTATTACTACGGTATCAAGGGCATCTCTGCCCCACGCATCTGCACCAATTTCGTCAGCAAACTGCTGTGTGGTGGGTACTCCGCCGATCATGATTTTTATCCTGTCCCGCAAGCCATGTTCGTTCAGAGACCGCACCACTTCTTTTAACTCCAGCATAGTTGTGGTCATGTAACAGCCGATCCCCAGAATATCCGGCTTCAGCTCCTTTGCTTTTTCAATGAATGTCTCTGCGGGAACGTCAACACCTAAATCTATCACGTCAAAACCTGCTCCCATAAGCATGGCAATAACAATACTCTTGCCCAGATCATGCATGTCTCCGGCGACCACTCCGATAATGATTTTCCCTCTGCTGCTTGTTTCCCGCCCCTGGACGTGGGGCTTAACCACCTGCATGGCTGCCTTGAAAGCCTCTGCACTTAATACCACATCCGGCATAAAATATATATTTTCATGCCACAGTTTGCCTGCCTGCTCAATGCCGGGGGTGATTGCTGTTTTAACAATTTCCAGAACGTCAACACCGCTTTGCAATGCCTCCTCAGCCAGCGCTGTCGCCATGTCATCATCACCGTCAACTATGCACTGTCTTAGTTTTTCTAATGTATCAGACATCCCGGTACTCCTTTCTTCAAGTAACTTCTAACAAGCCATTTGGAACAGGCTCCACCCATGTAATAGATGGGGGGATTGATTATTTGTGATTTACAAAACGCACCTATCACACCGGTGTATCAGAGATGAGTGCAGACAGGAGGTGATGCGTTTTTGCCGGGTAACTACTGAGCGGTATAAGGTATAAGAAATGAACCAGAATGAGATGTTTGCGTTTTCTATTCTCGAGGTGAGGGAATACTTCCCTCTGAGTTATTATAAAGACATCCAGTGCTGCGGTAATATTGTTACGGGAGGCCATGACGAAAAGGCATTCAGGTGCTGGCATCCGGGATATAAGGGCATGGATTTATGCCTCGTTAATTATAACAATTGCTTTTTCCGGGCATCCTTCAGAGCACATGCCGCAGGTATGACAAATCAGGGCAGCCTCCTCGGTAACTTGTGCAAGTTTTTTTTTGCTGCCTTCCCGGTCCACCATCACCCAGAGTTCCAGAGAGCAGTTTTCAACGCACTTGCCGCAACCGACGCACTTTTCTATATCAACAATATGCTTGACCATACGTTTAATCCCTATCGTTTGAAGAGTTTATTCTCTGCGATCTCTGCCATTCGGCCCCGAGCTCAAGGCCGAGTTGCTCATGGCCGAGGGGCGTACTCAGCGGTGCACAATCAAAGAGTAGCTTTATAATCATCCACCATCTTTTTAAACTCAGCATCTTCCTGGTACAGGCGCACCATGGCGTCAAAGTAAGGGAATGTTGCCATGAAGTGGACGGCGATGTTCATATCCATCGGGTCACCTTTCAGCAGCTTCCCCTTTTCCCGTATTTCCATCAGGTCAAAGCTGTTGTCAATGGCGCCGCACACATCAATGGTCTTCATGTTCATGGCAGCGTGACAGTTGTCCAGCTGCATGCCGCTCTCAATAGAAACCACCCCGTCTTTCACCACCATGGTGAGCTCATCCTTGTCAAGCTTCATTCCCACCCGGTGATCTTTAAAGTCAGCAAGCATTTCTTTAGCTATGTCGTCTGCGTTAGCGAATGCAACGCCTCTGTGTAAAATATCGAGTATGGTCATTGTTGAACCCCTTTCTGTGTAATGACGCGGTTCAATAGAATATTAAATTCTCTGCGCCCTCTGTGTGCTCTGCGGTTAAAATGCATTAAAAAAAGACTTTAATCATGTCCTCATGTATGGCCCCGGCATATTGCCGCTGCACATAGCTGCGAAGAGCTGTTTTGACAGCTTCGATCTTGCGTTTTATTTCCTTGAGCTTTGCTTCACCATCAGCCAGCGGTGCATCCTTAACAAAGTCGATGTAGCTCTTCAGGTATTCCGTATGCGGGGCAAGCGCTGCCAGACGCATGCCTTCCCTGTCTACGGGCACTACCGCGGCGGTATACACGATGGAGCAGAGCGCCCTGACCGCGTCATCTTCAAATGGTGTGATGCCGGGAAGGCTGGCGAATTTTACCCACATCGGCTGGATGGAATCAAAATACCTGATGCGATAGGGCTCGTCAACGAGCGAGTCCACCGTTGGTATTATATCAACCAGGAACGTAATCTCTTTTTCCCGCTCTTCCCAGAAGGAAAAAAACAGGGGCAGCCAGTACTGCTCAAGGGGAACTATCGTGCACATGCCGATATGCCTGCCGTCACCGGTAGTGCAATCGCCAATCGCGATTTTAGCTAATTTGTCTGCAGCGTATGCTTTCAATGTTTTTCCGGCTGTCAGATCCTGCAGGATTTCCACGGGAGCGAAGCCGGGAGAGCTGCTCCTGCATTTTATCAATATACGGTGCCCATTTGCTGCCGTCTGCCATGGTACGCATCCTCCTAAAAGATTAAGCTTACAAAAAGGTGGTGTTTATCGTCGCCGAAAATCTTCTTGATAACCTCTCCGCCGGGGTCGCGGTCGCGGTAAATTTTCTGCAGGAACTTTTTCCGCGTGAGCACTTCCTGCTTGTACTGCGGGTCTTTCATGGGCTCGGCCTTTTTCAGCAGGTCAAACCATATCCGCGCGTAGGCCGCAATCGCATCCATGACCTTGTAGCGGTCTTCGGGCTCTACAACGCGGCCGTCAAGAGAGTAGGGGGACAGGCTTTCCCGCGCCCAGTTCCAGGGAGCATATCTGCGCTGCACCAGGCAGCGGCCCTCTTCGGTGAAGCCGGGGATGGTGCGGTATTTTCTCCAGTCAGCGGCAAGGGGGTCAAGATATTTTTCCCGGTATTCGGGATGGACAGCTATGTCCGCGATCGGCATAAGGTCAACGGTGATGCCGAGGCGCGGCGCTGACTCGTCAAATTCGCAGGCATAGATGGGCAGGTCATAATCATCACTGGCCGTCATGTTGAGGGCGCAATATTTTGCCCGGCGCATGTAGTGGAGCTCACCGATGGTGATCTTTTCAATGGCAGTGCTTCCCTTGATGAGGTACGGCTTGTAGTAGCCGGTTGCCATGGGGGTCTTGAATTCCCAGGCCGACCTGGTATCCATACCCTCATAGGTTTCAAGAGGTACCAGATCAAGGCCTTCGAAAATTTTGTACTTACTCAGAAGGTCATCGGCGTAGTTGATCATGTCCTTGTAGTCAACACGTGCCATACACTCTCCTTTCCGTTTGTACCACAGCGAATCCGGGGGAGATCATTACTGCGTCCCCGCGGCCGCTGCAGTTCTGTTATGCAAGTTCCTTGCAGAGCAGCTCTGCTATATCCAGTACGGTAACCTTGAATTTACAGGCTTCCTTTGCCTTATTGAAATTTTCAACGCAGACCGGACAGGCTGTTACCAGAACATCTGCAGTGCTTGCTATGGCTTCTTCAACTCTCTTTTTGCCGGCGGCTACCGCATAATCATGCTTGCCGAGCTTGACGCCGCCGGCTCCGCAGCATCAGGCATGCATGCGGTTGAGCTCCATTTCCACCAGCTTGAGCCCGGGGACGGCAGCGAGAATTTCGCGGGGCGCGTCATCGAGGCGGCTGTACCTGCCGAGGTAGCAGGGGTCATGATAGGTTACCTTCATTTTGGTAGTTAGCACATTTTTTATATTATTTGAAATTTGATGTCAAGGCAAAAAAACATCGTCATACAATTATTCTAAGAAACTTATTCTGATGGAACTTAATTAAGTATATTAACTATTAAACCTATAACCATCGGCTCCTTTGTTGAAGAAAGTTGGAGAAGCCCGCACAGCGCGGTTGGGAGGATGTTTTGGCAAAAAGATATTGACTCAGAAAACAGCAACGTGTTACATAGTGACAGCATATAACCAGGCACCGGAGATCTTCGACGCACGGAAAAAGCTTACAGCTGACGGCAGACCGTTGATAGTTTATAATAATTTATTTATAGAGTTCTCTGTGGTTTGTTTTGACTATACGAGGTTCTTGAAAAGGAGAAAAGATGGCAAAAGAATATGATGTTATCGTCGTTGGTGCCGGTCCCGCAGGTCTCATGGCGGCAAAAACAGCAGGTGAGAACGGGCTGAGCGTGGCACTTATTGAACGCAAGGACAACATCGCGGACATCAACCGCGCCTGCAGCATGATGGTGGTGACGCTGACCGGAAAATACCTCGGTGAGCGCGTGCTTTTAAATGAGCGGGAAAAACGCATCTGTTTCCCGCGTTACGGCTTTTCGATAAACTACCAGGGACCTCACCAGGACTTCTACACCTGGGCCATTTATACCCATCGGGGCAATAAGGTAACGCTGGGGAATTATGATGAAAACATAAAAAAAGGCTCAGCGGGACGAATCAGCGCGGTCTATAACAAGGGTGCTCTGCTGCAGGGACTGCTGGATGAGGCGCGCGGCTATCATGTGGATGTTTTTCCCGGCTATAATGTCATTGGGACGCACACGGAAGGAAATCGGGTCACGGTAAAGACAGCCGAAGGCCGGAGCTTCAAGGGCACTTTTGTAATCGCCGCGGACGGCCGGTCTTCTAAAATCGCGCGGACGCTGGGCAAGAACCGGGACCGTAAATATTTCGGCACTGCCACCACGCTGGGATTTGAAATGTCAGGAGTCCAGCCGCCGGAAAAATACGGGCTGTTCCAGATATTCCTCAATGAAAGTCCGGCCATGCGCATCTGGATGACCCCGCGCGCCGGCAGCGATCAGCATTTTGCCATGGTCACCTCGCTCCATCCCGGCCGCGACCACGAGGCGATTTTCAAGCGCGTCACCAGCGAAGGGTACTTTGCGCCTTGGTTTGCCAAGGCTGAAGTAAAACGGACGCTGCCTGCCGTGGGGAACATGCTTTCCCATATCATTGACCCGTACCAGGACCAGGTGCTTCTGGTTTCAGACGCGGTGTGGTGCCAGGAAGCGGAGATGACCGGCGCGGTGGTAAGCGGCTGGAAAGCTGCCAACGCGGTAACGTTTGCCCTTGTTGAAGGAAAGATATCGCGGGAAGGCGTCGCGGTATATCTTGACTGGTGGCGAGATGAAGTAATCAAGCTCTATGATTACAAGGACATGATCGGCAACGCCGTGATGCCGTATGTTTTATCACCTGATGACATTGACTACCTGCTCGGGTCGATCAAGAAGACCCTGCCGGGCATGCTTGACCCGTATGAGACGCCCAAGCTCGTGGGCGGGGCGCTCGCCGAGATCATGCCCATGGTGCAGAAGGATCGGCCGGATATTTTTCAGAAGCTTGGCACGATGCGCACCACGCCGCTTGAAGTGGTATTCGGCAGCTGCATGCGCGCAGGATTTCCCACGCTGTCACTCAGCTGATACACTATAAAGCAGGGGCTCGTGACTCGGGGTTCGTGATTAGTGAATGTTTAACCGCAGAGATCACCCGCCCTCCGCAGTAGCCTGCTACGGACGGTGGACAGAGTTCGCCGAGATTTTTCTATTGCCTATTTCAAATCTGTCTTCTGTCTTATGTTTTTTTACCCATTCACCAGCTTTTACTCATCGCTCGTTACTCAGCACTCATCGCTATTCTTCTATTTGCCCCGAGCGCAGTCGAGGGGTGCATCATTGCCTTTTTGCCTGCCACCGCGCCGTAGCTCCGCAGACGGGACACGGGCAGGTCACTTATTCTCTGCCTCAACCTCAGCATTCTTTTTGCGCCCCCAAACTATATAATTGACTTTTATCGTTAATGTAATTTAATTGGTTTAAAAGCTTTGCACTTGCTGCAAACGCTGCAAATAAAAACGAATGATACTATGAATACATTAAATCTACAGCCTTCATTTACCAGAAATATCGTGCACGGCTTTTGCATCTGGGGGATAGGCTGGCTTGTATTTGCGATCATGGAAGCTCTGCTGAATCTAACACGCGGTCCGATTCTGCATCTCTCGACCGTACTGATGACAATCAGCGCGTATACCATAGCCGGGGCTGTCGGAGGGATGATTGCAGCCTGTTTGCAGCAGTTTCTTAAGACGCAGCAGACGAAATACACAAAATATTTTCGACGCAGATATAGTTTGTTACACTGGATGTATTATTTCTATCCTGCTCTGCGCCGGTCTCGCCATCATTAACAATAAATTATTCTTTAAAGCTCAGCTGCCGGCAGCCATAAGTCTGGGTCTATTATTTTGCGCATTTTGTGGCGGGATATATCTGCTTCTTTTACGGCTTTCATCAGGTATCGCAAACAAGGAAACACAGCGCCGGGTCTTGTTTGCCCTCTATATCAGCCTGTGTGCATTTCTTCTGGCAGGCACCTTTATTAATGAATCTTTTCTTCCCGGAAAATTCCTTGATTTAACTCCCAAACGACTCATGGTGAATGGGGCGATTATCGGTGGTTGCTGTGCTCTGTTTTTTATTGTTATTCGGACTTCTTAACGTTTTAAAAAAAATATTAAGCTTCCTGCCATTACCGGGTGCTGCTGCATATTTATTACTTCTATCTGGTGTTGTCGCGTGGGGAATCTCAGAGATAGTGCTCAAGACGAATACTGATAACTTTAGCAAAGAATTTATTACTATACTAACGCAGCGGCCTTCCGTCATTATCATAAGCATTGATACCGTGCGCGCAGACCATGTCTCCTGCTATGGTTACGAACGAAACACAACCCCGAACATAGACCGGTTCGCGCGTGAGAATAGTATGTTTAAAAGAGCGTATGCACCGTCTTCCTGGACACTTCCCTCACATGCATCACTCATGACCGGCTGTTACCCTTCGATGCATAACGCGCACCGGTCAGAGCATGCAAAGCCTCCCTATTTCTGCACAAAGCTCAGTGATAATAATGTTACGATAGCTGAAATTTTATCAGAACACGGATATGACACAGCGGGAATAATAGCGGGTACATTTTGCAAGGCAGTCTTTGGCCTGGGGCAGGGATTTAAATTTTATGATGATAACTTAGACCCCTGGGGGGGAGAACGAAGAGCACACGAAATAAATGAGCTGGTCTTTGCATGGCTCAATAATCGTGAAACGCAATTAGCACAACAGAAGTTTTTACTCTTTAATGTTACGCTGCCGGTATTTCTCTTTGTTCATTATTTTGACCCCCATCAATCCTATATGCCCCCTGCACCGTTTGATACGCGCTATCCAGGCAGAGATGATACGGTGATATATGCTATATGACAAGCACCTCCGCAGCTTCTTATAAAGAAAAAGAGCTGGAGCTGTTAACAGATGTTATAAAACGCAAGCATGTGTTGTCGCTCAAAGAAAAGAATCATCTCCTGGCGCTGTATGATGGAGAATTATCATTTGTGGATGATGCCGTGGGAAAGCTCATGAAAAAGTTACAGGAGCTGAAATTATTTACACAGAGCATGATTATCGTAACCTCTGATCATGGAGAATCATTTGGAGAGCACCACTTAATGACCCACGGCATAGCGCTTTATGAGGACAACTTAAGAGTACCCTTGATTATTAAATATCCCTCATGGCGCAAGAAAACAGGCGTGGTAGATGATCCGGTATCCCTGGTTGATATTTTCCCGGAAATTCTTAACACTGTTTCGCTCCCTGTTCCTGAAAACATCCAGGGCATTGTTTTTCAATTCCCTGAAAAACCCAGAACTATAATTGCCGAGAATTATCAGGACCCGACATGGAAAAGACGCCAGGACTTAAAACACCTGGCACGAGATCTTAAAGCAATTTACTCGGGCGATTTCAAGTATCTCTGGGCTTCTGATGGGAGATGCGAGCTGTATAACATCACCGATGATCCTCTTGAGTCCGCCAATCTGGCTGATAAACTGCCCCGGAAAGCACAGGAGCTGAATGCGCAGTTGGAACGCTGGAACCGTTCTTTTAACCCGATAGAGGGTAATAAAGAATTGCCTAAGCCGGATCAAGCTATTACCGAAAAACTTCGCTCATTAGGTTATATAGAGTGAAGCTGAGGATGTAAATCAGACTGAGTGTTTAATAAAAGAACCCGCCATAAGAACGGCGGGTTTTTTTATTAAACAGTATCTATCTTCTATAGCAAAAGGCGATGCCGGGGGACGTGATGTTCACCGGACCAAAAAGTGATTTGAGTTTGCGCGCCTCATCGCAATTCGTCCCCATGATTTTCGGGAGCGATCCGTCACGGCCGAGCACCAGCGGGCCGGCGCCCATGGCATCAGGCACCTTCTTTATTTCTGTAGCGATTCGCACCATGTCCTGCGTGTCTTCTGGTGCCGGTAGTCCCAGGCGAAGATATCTCTTGTTATTGTTGAGGCTCACTATGGCCTGGCGAGGCTATCCTGTGAAGATGGGGTTAATGAGGCGCTTACCGTGGATGAAACAATCATTCATGGGATGAAATGATCAGGGTTTTAATTTCTCCGCGAGATTCCTTGAGAAGGTTTTAGTTTGAATTATTTTGGTTGTGAGCTTGATAATTTTATTAATTTTCTTCTCGGGAATATTAAATTCAGACAGTGCAATCTTGATAATCAAGGAGTAAATATCATTAAGATTTGCCGATAACTGTTTATTGATTGTAGCCAGCATTAAAGCCCTTGTTGCTCCATGAATTGCCAGAATACGAGAATGGATCTCGTTATCAGTAAAATGAAGATTCAGATCGTTTAATAAGTTTTTCATTCTGGTAACTTTGAGGCTAATCATAAAATTTTCGGCAGATTCATTTTTATAGATAGCATTGTAAAAATTGAACAAGTGTTTATAGTTAAAAATCTCACTTATTCCTAACGCAATACCTAAGGCATATCGTAGAATCGGTTCATTGTATTTTACTGCGATACTATCTGTGAGACTGCTAATTTCAAGGAGAGCATCTTTCAAGCTGAAAAGAAGGATTTCTTCCTTATTTTTAAAAAAGTGATAAAGACTTCCTGTCGACAGACGTGCCTTTTTCAGTACCTGTCGGACCGTTGTATTTTCATATCCCTGTTCAAGAAAGAGTCTTCGGGAAATCTTTATTATGTTGTTTCTCACTGCTTCGCTGTTGGCTTTCCGGATCTTCATCTTCATAGTACCTTTGTTGCAAATTGATTGGGCAGCACTGCAAATAAGTTTTAATTAGAACATGTTCTTTTATCCTTGACAAGGAAAAAAAGAGTGTGCTATTTATATTTAGAACATGTTCTAAATAGTGCAGGTCTTTTACTTTATGAAAGAGATTAAACAGGCACTTGATCCGCAGAGGATTCTGAATCCGGGGAAACCTTGTTTTAAAAGAACGACCAGATGAATTTTGACATCTCTTTAACTCTTTGCTAAAGATAAGAAAATTTCAGAGGAAAAAGTGAGGTATAGATGGCCGAAAAAAAAGATGAGCTAATAAAGATAGTTGGTGCGGAGAATGTAATTAATGATCCAGATTACACTTGGATGGTTACTCCAGGGACCACAGTTTCACTCCGCCAAGAAAGCCCCTGATGGTGGTAAAGCCTGCGAATGCGGATGAAGTGCAGGGTATAGTTAAGTGGGCCAACCAAACGAGAACGCCACTCGTGCCCGTAAGCTCAGGCCTGCCGCACTTCCGTGGTGACAGTGTTCCCGGTTCAGAAGGGGCGGTTATTGTGGACCTTAGCGGGATGAACCGGATCATCATGACGGACCGGAGAAATCGGGTGGCTGTAGTTGAGCCCGGGGTAACCTTCAGCAAACTCCAGCCGGAGCTGGCAAAGGAAGGATTGAGACTTTCCATGCCACTTCTGCCGCGAACCTCTAAATCTGTGCTGGGCAGCGTCCTGGAAAGGGAGCCTATCATGAACCCCCGGTATGCCTGGTCGCTGAGCGAGCCCCTGCGATGCCTTGAAACGGTCATGGGGAACGGGGATATATTCAGGACCGGTGAGCTGGCGGGTGCCGGCGTCAGCACATCCACCAGCGGGAGTGGCGAAACTCATTCCGATAGAAGAACTACTGGAAAAACGACGGAAAACACAAGATACGGCGCTCTATCAATATGGCCCGGGGCAATTTAATTTCCATAAGCTGCTGTCAGCAGCGCAGGGAACTATGGGTATTGTCACCTGGGCGTCGCTGAGATGTGAAGTGTTGCCGAAAGTTCAAAAGTTTTTTCTGCTGCCGGCTGAAGGGCTCGATAGCATCATCGGCTTTGCCTATAAGCTCTTAAGAATTACGATTTCATGACGAATTAATGCTGTTTAGCGGTCCCGCTTTGGCAGCCATTCTGGGAGAAGGCACTGAGCAGATCATGGGTTTGAGAAAAGAGCTTCCTCCGTGGATTCTTGTCCTGGGGCTGACCGGGCGCGATGTGCTGGCGCAGGAAAGAGTTGAATTTCTGGAAAATGACATACGCGATATCGCTCAGCAATTTGGCGTTCGCCTGGAGTCGGCTGTCCCCGGGGCAACAGGTGAGCAGGTAGCGGAAGCAGTGCTCAATCCCTCAAAGGAACCGTATTGGAAACTTCGCAACAAGGGCGGATGCCAGGATATTTTCTTTCTAACCACGCTTAACAGAGTGCCGGAATTCGTAATGACGATGAACTCATTGGCAGAAGCGTTTAAGTACCCGCCATCAGATGTAGGAATTTACCTTCAGCCGACGCACCTGGGGACAAGCTGCCATGTGGAATTCAGTTTACCGTTCGATCCAGGCAGCGAGAGCGAGACGGCCACAGTTCAAGGGCTCTTTACCAGGGCCAGTGAAGAACTGTCAAAGCAGGGAGCGTTCTTTTCCCGGCCCTACGGGATTTGGGCAGACATGGCATATAGCAGAAATGCCGAGCATACGAGCCTGTCAAGGAAGCTGAAAGGGTTGTTCGATCCCAATAATGTATTGAACCCGGCAAGCTTTGCTTCTAGGCAGAAAACATACAAAGCAGGAGGAATAAAGTGGCACTGGAAGACTTAAGGGCTACTGCGACAAGATGCAGCAGATGCTCATATTGCAAATGGATTCCATTTGCTCATGTGAAGAGCTGGCGCTTTGCAAAAGGCTGCCCCAGCATAGAGTATAATAAGTTCCAAAGTTATTCGGCAAGCGGGAGATTATGCGCCTCGCTGTCTCTTCTCGAGGAAAGAAGCAGTTACTTTGATGAAGGTCTGGTGGATATCGTTTTTAAATGCATGATGGACGGGTGCTGTGACGTTGCCTGCAAGGTTTACCGGTATGATCTTGAACCCGTAGAGGTGATGCGACAACTGCGATTTAAATTGATAGACAACGGCTGCTTCCCGTTCCAGGATATTCCCCTCATCGATAATCTCCGCAAAGAGGACAACATGATGATGAAGCCCAAGGCTGATCGCGCCAAATGGGCTGAGGGGCTGGATGTGAAAGACCTGACCCGGGAGAAGGCTGAAGTTGTCTTCCACGTCGGCTGCCGGTTCAGTTTGATGAGGACCTGTGGAAAATGCCCCGAGACGTGGTGGACTCTGCTCAAGAATGCCGGCGTTGATTTCGGCATCATGGGGCGTGACGAGAACTGCTGCGGCGGCCGGCTTTGTGATATGGGGTACCGGGGGGAATTTCTCAAGTATGCCGAGAATAATAAGGATGCCTGGACGACTGCAGGCGTGAAGACGGTGGTTACCGGCTGCTCCGATTGTTACCATGCGTTCAAGCGCCTCTATCCTGCTGAGCTGGAATTTCAAGTTCGAGGTCCTTCACATCACGGAATATCTTGACCGGCTCATCAGGGAAGGAAAGATAAAATTCACCAAAACCGTTCCCCTGACCGTCACCTATCATGACCCCTGCCATCTGGGAAGACGAGGGGAACCGCATGTGCCGTGGAAGGGCGAACAGAAGAAAATTCGCGGTCAGGTCCTGGTATACGAGCCGCGAAAACCCAGGTATAACGGAGCCCTGGGTGTTTATGACACCGCCGAGGAATGTGCTGAGAAGCATTCCGGGCATACAGCTGGTTGAGATGGAAAGAAACAGGGAATATGCCTGGTGCTGCGGTGCCGGTGCCGGGGTGCGGGAACGGTATCCGGAATTTCTCCTCATGGACCGCCGGAGAGCGGATTGAAGAGGCAAAGGCCACCGGAGCTGAGGCGATCGTGAGCGCGTGCCCCCATTGTGAGAGGAATTTCACGGACGTCGTTACTGATCAAGGCGAAAACATGAAAGTGTATGACATTGTAGACCTTGTTCGGAAAGCAATCTAACAGGAGGTAAATAAATATGGCACTATTGAGAGAAGTATATGAATCATTGGAAGACATTGTGGGGCCGGACAATATCACGGAGGAGCCGGCGACGCTGGATTCATATGCTTATCAATGGATGGCTGAGCTGGTAACCAGACGTAACCGGCGGAAGCAAGTTCTTTGACAGGCCTGAGGCTGTGCTTATGCCGGGAAGCGCGGAGGAGGTTCAGGCTATAGTCAAAGCCTGTAACCAGTACAAATTAAAGTTTCATGTCTTCAGTACGGGCTGGGGGCCATGGGCTGCACCGCCCGTCCGAGGGGCAAATACTCCTGGATTTGAGGAGGATGAATCGAATACTGGAAATAGACGAACAAAATATGTTTGCTGTGGTTGAGCCCTATGTGGTGGCCGCGCAGCTTCAAGCCGAAGCCATGAAGAAGGGCTTGAACAATCATATAAGTGGTGCCGGCGCTGGTACCTCGGTGCTTGCCAATGCCTGCTGTTTTCAGGGCGGGGGACCGGATTGTATGTACTTTTCTTCTCCTCAGGACAGCATCCTGTCAATCGAGTGGGTGATGCCTACGGGGGAGATACTGCGGACAGGCTCTCTGGGGTCCGGCCTGGGCTGGTTCTGTGCTGAAGGGCCAGGACCGAGCACACAGGGGGTAATCAGAGGCGCCCTGGGAGGCTCCGGGGGCTGGGGCGTTGTGACCAAGATTGCAATACGGCTCGTTCATTGGCCCGGCCCGGCGATACTGCCCATTGAAGGTACTGTGCCGTCCTACCAGGCGCAGCTTCCGGAGGATCTTTTCAGAGCTGCGTTCCCGGCCTTCCCCAGCTGGCAGGACTTTGCTGATGCGATCTACAGAATCTATGACTCGGAAATCGGATATATCGCTCACCGGCAGTTTGTCATGTGGGGGGATGAGCTGCAGGCGGCTTTCCTGAAAATCGTAACCGACCCCGCCAGGCAGCTCTGCGACCTGGAGGAACTGCTGGAAAAGCCTGAAATACAAAAGCTCACTGAAGAGATGCGGCGCATGCTTCCAGTTTATCCTGGTTGGCATGACGCCGAGAGACCTTGCGTATCAGCAGAAAGTTTTGGACCAGATACTGCGTGAGACCGGCGGATGGAACATAGCATTTGTGGATGAGCCGGCCATGCAGAGTACGTACTTTTGTTTATGATCAGGCTCTGCTTCAAGAATCTCAACTTTACCGCCACCGGAGGCTTTGTTGATACGTATAACTCGGTAGCAACACCGGATGTCTGGGCATCCGGGGAAATCGAAGCAGGCAAGGCGCTGTTGAAGAAATATGCCGGCAGAATCGCGGATGCCGGTGATCAGGCAATGGGACCAATAGGCGGCCAGGGCGGCGGCGGTGTCACCGGATGGGAGGACTTTGTCTTCTATGACCCCTATGATCCTGACTCAGCAAAGGCGGCAGCGGAAGTTTCTGACGAAGGGGACCGGTTGAAAGCACAGCTCGGCCGGCCTCCCGGAGGGATGCTGTTGGGGCTGGCAAGAGCCACCCATGCCGATGTGGAGGTGCGGGCAAAGAAGCTGTCAAAATCACCGGAATACCGCTGGCAGCGCAAGCTCAAAGAACTGCTGGATCCCAACGGAGTCGGAAGCGGCAACTACTTCTGGGGAGCTGAACCGTCCAAGAGGAAGAGGTTCCGAAGCTGCAGATATTCCCGCTGTTTAAGACGAACCAAGGGAGTTAAGTAACATGAGAATAATTGTCTGCGTTAAGCAGGTGCCTGACCCGCAGGCTTCCTCCTCGGGCACGAAAGTTGACGTGGAAGCAAAGCGGGTGATAATGCCCCAGGGCACCCCGCCGGTGATGAATCCCTACGATGAGAATGCACTCGAAGCTGCGCTTAAGATAAAGGATGCTCACGCTGCACGGGTAACGGTGATAAGCGCAGGGCGAAACCTGGCCAAGCCGGTACTGAGGAAATCTTTGGCCTCGGGTGCTGATGAGCTGATCCTGCTGGAAGACAATGCGTTTGAACAGCTTGACAGTTATGCAACAGCTCACCTGCTGGCCACAGCCATTCGGGAGACCGGTGAATACGATCTTATTCTCTGCGGAAGACAGGCGGCAGATACGGATGCCGGCCAGGTGGGTTCCGGTCTTGCCGAGATTTTGAAGATTCCCTGCATTACTGCTGCCTGCAAAATAGAAGTGAGCGATGGGAAGGTACGGGTGGAGCGGGTGGTATCAGACGGCTCTGAAATAGTTGAGGCCCCAATGCCGGCAGTCGTTACCGCCAGCAGCGAGGTCGGCGAGCTGCGATACCCCAAGCTGAAGGACCTGCAGGCAGCGCAGAAGATGCCGGTCACGACTCGCAATGCGCAGGCGCTGGGGGTTGATGTATCCAAACTGCAGAGATTGAACCTGGTCAGGCTGGCTGCTCCCCAGGGCCGGAAATCCGAGTGCCAGTTCATAGGCAGGTGAAACCCCGGAGGAGGCAGGAACTAATCTGGCCCTGAAACTAAGGGAAGCACAGCTCCTCTAAATCAGGCCGATTGAAATAACACGTTTCTGAATCACGCCTCCTTCGCCACTGCGGGAGAGGATTGACGTGAGTGCCTGAATCAGGTTGTTGATCAGTGAAAAAAAAGTCTAAAAAAACTGTATGAGCTAATCTAAAAAGGGTAAATCTCATGGCTGAATATAACGGCATTATGACGTATTGTGAGATCATTGACGGCAAACTGCCTTCGATCTCCAAGGAGGTACTGGGCTGCGGCAGAAAGCTGGCTGATGACCTGGGGCAGCAGTTGTGCACGGTGCTGGTCGGAAGTGATGTGGGAAGTCTGGCTCAGGAAGCTATCGCCTTGGTGCTGATAAAGTATATGTTGTTGATGATCCGCTGCTTAAAGAGTACCAGACAGATGCATACGTGTCAGTGATGGAAAAAGTAGTTAGACAGGTGATGCCCCGGATCCTCATCCTGGGACAGACATCTGTCGGTCGTGACCTTGCTCCCATGCTGGCCTTCCGGCTGGACACAACAGCCACTCTGGATTGTGTTGGCCTTGCTATTGACCCTGACACAAAGCTGTTGCTGCGAACTAAACCTGTCTACGGAGGGAATGGCCTGGCTACCTTCACCTGCGACTCCTATCCGCAGATAGCCACGGTCAGAGACAAGGTAATGTCTTCTCCAGAGCCTGTCTCAAAACCAGGAGAGGTCATTACCATTGATGCCGGCCTGGACCCCTCAGCCATACGGGCCAGACTTGTTGAAAAGGGTAAAGGAAGATGAGGGCGGGGTGCGGCTTGAAGATGCTCCGGTAATAGTCAGCGGAGGCAGAGGCATTGGCAGTGCTGAAGGATTTAATCAGCTGCAGGAGCTGGCGGCTTTGTTGAAAGGGGCGGTTGGCGCTTCACGGCCCGCCTGCGATAATCGCTGGATAGCCCCCAACCGGCAGGTAGGGATTACCGGGAAAATTGTCAGCCCCGATCTGTATATTGCCATAGCTCTTTCCGGTTCCATCCAGCATTTGAGCGGCTGCGCCCAGTCCAGGAGTATCGTCGCCATAAATACAGACCCTGAGGCATTTATCTTCAAACAAGCCGATTTTGGTGTTGTTGGCGACTGGAAAAAGGTACTGCCTGCGTTCAGAGATAAGCTAAAGGAGCTTCTGCCTGGGTAAAGAAAACATTGCCCGCTAAATTATTCGGGTCTCCTTTTCACAGGAGCGCATGACCGTTTTCATGCCTCGCAAGCCCCACTTTGTAAGCGGGGTCAAGAGGCATGTATTTGAAAAGAATAATTAAACTCCGGGAAGCCCCGCCTTGTAGGCAGGGAGCTTCACATACATACGGAAGCAGTTTGAGGTTGTTTATCAGTAAGCGCTCGATAATCCACCCCCGAATTATTTCATAAAAAAAGCCCGGCACATGAGGTGAAACTCACAGCCGGGCGTTTCTGTTTTTAAGCTGATAATTTCAGACAACCGATACCTTGCAGGTCTCCCCTGTTTCAATTTTTATCTGCACTCCCGCAATCTGAGCAAAGCCGTTCCAGGTGAGGCTGCACCAGTTGGCGCACACATCTTCCCACTTCAAGTTATAGGTGCCGACCTCTTTATTGTGATATTCCAGGGCCCGCTTGTACGGGCACGAAAACGTCCGCTCGCCTTCCTTGATATTTATATGCTCGTAGAGCTGGTAGGAGCAGCCGGTCCGCTCAAAGATGCCCCAGAGGAAAATATTTTTTCCCAGCTTCGCGACTGCCGGTTTTATGTGACGCTCGAGCACCGGGCCCAGCACGTACACAAAGTGCTCGGCATGCTCCTTCGCCACTCCCTTGCGCACGGCAAAGTCAAGGCTGCGCAAATGCTGCCGCACCAGGCCTTCGTTAAACTTCAGCGGATAGGGGTCGGTGGTGCTGTAGGTTTTAATAATTGACTTCAGCCCGTCACCCATGTCATCGCGGCGACATGATCTCGTTGTTCATCCAGGCAGACGCAAGCTGGGGCAGGCTCATCAGGGCAAACGCTGATACAGCACTGATGCCGGCAGCCTTTTTCGCAAAGTCCCGGCGGGACATGCATGACTGGTTGGTTGTTTGATGATTCTGTAAGGAAAAGAGAATCAGGTCTGTTTTTGATATCCATATCTGTTCCTCCTCTTGCAGGGGGTTACGCCAGTTTAACTTTGCACTC
The DNA here is from genome assembly GCA_963803975.1 of uncultured delta proteobacterium. Classification (GTDB taxonomy): domain Bacteria; phylum Desulfobacterota; class WTBG01; order CAIYCZ01; family CAIYCZ01; genus JAPLIX01. The sequence goes on along the minus strand of CAWDOY010000025.1, from coordinate 39,031 downwards.
ATCGCTTGGCTGGATTTTTATTTTTATGCCGAGGGTCTCGGCAAAACCGTTCCAGGTGGGGATGCACCAGCGGTTGCAGACATCCTTCCACTCGATGTGCGTTGAATGTTCCGAGCCAGTACTTGCAGTCCTGGAGCTTTCCCTTGTAGGGGCAGGGGAAGCTGCGCTCGCCGGGCTTGACATTGATATGGTCAAAGAGCTGGAACGAGCAGGGGTTGTCATCAAACAGGGCAACGAGGGCCTTCTCCGGGTTCTTTTCCTTTTCAATTGCCTCTTTAATCTTCAGCAGCACCGGCTTCATGGTTGTCACATAGTGCTCGGCGTATTCCTTGTCCATGTTCTTTGAGACAAAAAATTCCAGAGCCCGCAGCTGGTGCTTGCTGATGGTCTCGTTGAATTTGTGCGGGTAGGGCGTGGTCGAGTCATAGGTCATGTACATGGACTTGAGCGCGTCGCCCAGGTCCGGGCGGTTCAGGAACTTATTCGTCGGCACGACTACTTCAGGGCCGCTGAACGCAGACGCGACTCCCGGGAGATTGAAAGCGGTGATGAGCGTCAGCAGACCGCCGCCGCCGAGGGCCTTTTTCGCAAAATCTCTTCTGTTTAACTTTTCCATACGGTATTCTCCTTATGCATTATAGTGAAAAGAAGAACTATATCGTACTGTCACTTCAGCTCATCATTTGCTGCCTGAAGAACATATTTCGCCAGCAGCTTGCTCAAGCGCGGGTCGGCATTGGGCGGCGTCCACATCGCCCAGGTGCCGGTATACTGCTGCTGCACGGGCTTAGTGGGGTCCGGGGGGCTGAGCGCCGGGTCATACCCCAGGTGGCCGTACTCGCTTACATCATAGGCAAGGGACGGGTCCAGGTCGTCGCGCGGGCATTTCTGGGCAATTGGCGGATAGACGCCGTCATCGCAGCCGCCCATCTTGAAGCAGCACGGCGTGCCGCCGCAGTCGGTCCTGACCCAGTTCCCCCAGTAATCGGCAAAGGGGTGCCCGACGCCGGGATAGGTGGCAATGTCGCCGGTCGCGGCAAGCAGCCAGGTTTTGGTGCCGATCTCTTTTGCGATCTGGTTCTGGATTTCAACGAGGTTTAACACCGAATCAGTCACAATCTGGGCAAAGCCGATCACGATGTGCTTCACCCCGCGGTTTTTAAGATACTCAAGTGCGTCCCAGTAGCGGTAGCCCCACTCATCAGCGGGCAGCTGTTTCGCGCTCTCGTAGAGCCAGGCATAGCCGAGGTTCTCGCCGCGCATGTTGCGCGTGCGCCCCCTTGCGCCGTTGCAGTCCGGGTCATTCTCGTATATACCCATGTAGGCGCCGACGATATTTGCCGGGTTCATGTCGGGGTGGCGGGAGATAAGCTGGGATTTGATATTTTTGTTTATCAGTCACCGTATCATCTATCTTCGGGTCAAAATATTCCTTGTTGTCATTTATTGCGTGGTTCAGGATAATGACGCCGGTCTCGGCATCCGGGACCTTGTCTGACATGCCGGCCTCAATTCCTTCAACATGCAGTGCGGCAAGGTCCGGGTCTGCCGCCACGGGATTCGGGCTCCCGTCAAGGGGGACGCTGGCATCTTTTGTCGGCGCACCCTGAGTCGCGGTCCACCCGGCGGGTTCCGTCGGGTAAGAGCGTTCCATGAGGCTTTTGTAATCATTAACCCAGGTGACCGGTATTGATTCATTGCCGCTGTCTTTCAGGGCGCGCTTTATCATCTGGACACAGTCAAAGGTTTTGGAGAAACGCACGCCGCCCACGGTCATGTCCACGATAATAATCCGGGAAACTTTTTCTTTAATCAGCCGGTCGACCGGCCCGTCAACATTGTAGCGCTCCGGGTCGCAGCCGGGCCATGGCCCGTCAGACTCCTTTTCACCGCAGTAGGTGCATTTCGAGGCAGCGTTCGCCGGGCCGTTATAGACGAACCGGGGATAGGCATAATGGGGGATATCATCACCTGACATCCACTGCACATAGTCAAACACAAAGTTAAATCCCCGGAATTTGCCCTGGCTTTCAAGCTCGGCCTTGAGATTTTCAAACTGCTGGGCGGTAATTCCGGTAAACGGGTCAGTGCCGCCCAGGCGCTGGTACTCAAAGGAATATTTTTGTATCTCTTTAGGCGCATTGGCCGACTGGAGGACCATGGTCCAGTTATCCGGATTCCAGATGACCATGCTTATAGACCGGGTGGTTCGGGTCATAGGAGAACATCTGTACTGACGAATCCCAGAGATACTGGGGCTTGTAGGTATCAAACCCGCCGTGCAGGGCAAAAATGACGCCGATTGTTTGCTTGTTTTACGCAGGATGCAGTCAGGAGCAGGACAGGTATGACGAGGATGAGCAGCAGGAAATGTTCGTATGATAGCTGTTGTTGCTTGATATTACCCCGTTGCATGGAAGCCTCCTTTGAAAGGAATTAAAATAAAACGGGTGGAAACCATTTTCCCCGCCCGTTAACCTGATGTTTTAATTTCAAAAGGCTCTAATAGACCGGTTCATAACCATCGCTGATATGCCTGTAACCGTGCATGTTCGTATTCAGAAATAAAATGAGGACTTTGTTGTGTGCTGGTTATTGGTCGTGATATATTATAACATACTATTGATGTCAAGGAAAAGTACAAGGGCAAGGAACTTATTCTCTTGAACTTATACTTGAGATGTGATATAAAAACTAAAAAAAGGAGGCCCGTATGCTTACTGATCAGTTTCTGGCAGAGCTAAAACAGAAGTATCTTGATACCATTAGCCGGATATAATGCCGGCGGGTTTGAGAAACAGCAGTGGAATTTCCTGAACGGGGCCGGGGCGGTTGAAGTAAATGTCAGCAGGGGGGATTTTTTCGAAAAGGCCTGCGTTTCAACTATCCGCGCGACCGTGACCATCCCCGGCAGAGACTACCAGAGCACCATCCAGTGGGTGGGCATCCAGACCTTCCCCCGCAATCCCCATGTGCCCATTTTCATGGGGGTGTTTGAGCATGTGTCGGAGCAGGGGCTGGAGCACTGCCCGGGATTTTTTGACGTCTACCCGACCATTGCCTATGATGAAGACCGCGAATTTTATCAAACAGAAGATGGAAGCAGTGACGAAGAAGCACGGCAGGATCTACAGCGACCTGCAGCAGGGTTATCTGAAGATGTTTGAGCTCAAGGAAGCACGATCCGGCGTCGGCTATGGCGTGGGCATAGCATTCGGCCCGGAAGAGGAGAACGCGGCATGCTTCGAGGATACCGCACGGGAAATATATGCAGCCTACTTTCAGCTGGTGGACAAAAGAAAAGACCTGAAAGCCTACTGCGGATGACATCGCCCGGATGCAGGAGCAGCGCCGTGAGTGGGTGCGCTACACCTTCATGGACAACCGCTTCTTCAAGGGCGGGGTGATGCTCGGCGTACCGCATGAAAGCTTTATGCTGCACATGCTGCCGCCGTCGGTGATGTTTTAGGATGGCTGGACCAGGGGCTAGAGGTACAGGCGTTAAGGATAGAGTTTGAAATGAATGCATTGATTCTATCTTCTGTTGTCTGCTTTTCAAGTTTTATCTTGACATTGTTAGGAGAGCTATACTATTTAGAAAATAGTTCTTAAATGTAACTATTCTTAATCATAAATTATCTAGCAACCAGCTGCATCATCCGGTTGCAACTGAGACGTGAAACAGTATGAAAAAAACTGAAACATGATAAAAGCTTCGAGCCCCGCCTTAACCAGGCAATCCCCATTGTAGAAGATTTCCTCTCCAATGAGGACTGGCGTTTTGAGGTGCCCATGTGGGACACTGAGAAGTGCATCAAATGCGGGGTCTGCTATCTCTCCTGTCCTGACGGGGCCATATATCAGAATGAAGAGGGATACTACGAGGCGGACCTCAAATACTGCAAGGGCTGCGCGCTGTGCAGCGCCCAGTGCTGGACCGGCTGCATCACCATGCAGGAAGTATTCAAACGCTTTCCCTGGCAAACCAGATAAAAAAGCAGCGTAAAGGTTAGTGTATGAACCAGTTCCCTGTTTATGTCCCGAAGCTCCTGCCCGCGGAAGAAAATTACCTGTCCGGACGAAGGTCCTGTCAGGGCTGCGGCAAAGCCCTCGCCGCGCGTATCGTTGCAAAGGCCGCGGGAGCGGTATTTCCCGACCAGCTGCCGCCCCAGGCTTCTGTTACCGCACAAAGCTACGCATACGATGACCTCACCTTTGACCCGATGCTGGAGACCATTGCAGGCGGAACTGGTACGCGCGAGCGCAATGGCCGGCGCATCCTGCCGCAAGGCAATCGTCGGCATTGACCGGCGGCTCTTTTTGTCAGGGCAGATGGTGGCGGCACGGATGTTTACCAGGGACGAGAATACTCTCTATCTCTGCTTTGACAATGAGCCGCACATAGACCGGCTCATCAGCGCGGTAAATCCCCCCGCATTCAAGCTCGCTGAAGTCTCGCACCCTATGCCGGCCGGTGAAATCAAGCGCATAATCAAAGAGAAAAAATATACCCGAAGCAGTTGCTGAAGGCAGCTTCTCTTATATTGCCACCGCATGCCCGAGCTATCCCTTTGACCTGATAGAAAAAGTCAAGAAGGGCCTGGCTGCTGACGGGAACGCTTTTATCCTGGTTCTCGCTCCGTGCCCCACCGGGTGGGTGTTTAATCCGAAACTGACCATCAAGGCAGGCCTGATGGCAGTGCGGACCGGCTATTTCCCGCTCTATGAGATTGAGAACAATAAAATAAAAATTACCCAGCCGGTAAAGAATCGCAAACCAGTGCAGGATTTTCTGAAAATGCAGAAACGGTTCTTCCCCTTTCCCCCGGAGCTGATTCCCGTGGTACAGGAGGCGGTCAACGAAGCCTATGAAGAGCTTCTGCAAAAGGCACGAGATGTAAAGGAAGGCTATGGAATCATTCAATCGCTCAACCATTGACGGGTTCATAAAGAAATACAGGGCGGTAAAAGCTCGCTTATCGCGGCCCTGCAGGACATACAGACAGCGTGCGGGTATCTCTCCCAGGACGCCATAACCTATTTCAGCAGTGCCAGCGGCGTGCCCCTGAGCAAAATCTACTGCATCGCCACGTTTTACCGCTCCTTCAGCCTGGAGCCCAGGGGCAAAAATATTGTCAGCGTCTGTCTGGGCACTGCCTGTCATGTCAAGGACGGTGAGAATATCCAGAACAAGCTGGGCAGGGAACTCGGGCTTGAGTCAAATGAAGGCACCACGCCTGACCGGACGTTCACGCTGGAAAAAGTGCGCTGCCTGGGGTGCTGCAGCATGGCCCCGGTCGTGCGGGTAAATGAAGATACCTATGGCAATGTGCACCAAAGCACTGTTCCTAAAATGCTTGCACCATACAGGAAAGCTGAGAAGAGATGAAGGTATCAGGTATAAAGGATCTGCAAAAGTTAAAAGCGCGGGGAATGGCCACGCTTAGTCCTGACAGGATTAAAATCATGGTCGGCATGGCGACCTGCGGCCTGTCAACCGGCGCCGGGACTGTTTTCAATGAAATAGCGGCCGGGGTAAAGAAGAAAAGGCTGAACGCGGTGGTGACAAAGACCGGATGCATCGGGATCTGCCACGAGGAGCCCCTGGTTGATGTTCTGCTGCCGGGAAGCCCGCGTCTGACCTACAGCCGCATGACCGGAGAAAAGGCCGTCGAACTTCTGGAAGAACTGCGGCAGGGCAGCGTCATGAAGGGCGCTCTCGGCAGGATGGATGAAGACCGGTTCCTGCTTGACGACACCGTGCGCTCCTACAAAAAAGGCCGGGTAAAAAAAGAGCTGCTTAAAGTCCCTGAGTACGCGAACCTCTCTTTTTACAAGAAGCAGGACAAGATAGCGCTGCGCAACTGCGGCGTCATTGACCCGGAGGACATCAGTGAATATATAGCCAAGGGCGGTTACTTTACCCTGGCGGAAGTGCTCGCGAAGAAACCGCCGCAGGACGTTATCGCCGAGGTTGAGCGCTCAGGGCTTCGCGGCAGGGGCGGCGCGGGATTTCTGACCGGCGTGAAATGGAAAATATGCAGCACGGCTGACGGAAAAGAAAAATATATTATATGCAACGCCGATGAGGGCGATCCCGGCGCGTACATGGACCGGAGCCTCCTTGAGGGCGACCCCCACGCGGTGATTGAAGGCATGATGATTGCCGGCTACGCGATCGGCGCGCGCCAGGGATACCTGTACATCAGGGCGGAATATCCCCTGGCAATAGAGCGGGTGAAGAAAGCTCTGGCCGAGGCAACTGCGCACGGCCTGCTGGGCAAAAAGATCCTGAACTCGGGCTTTACTTTTACCATCTCCATCAGCCAGGGAGCTGGTGCTTTTGTGTGCGGCGAAGAAACCGCCCTCATCAAATCAATTGAGGGTGAGTGGGGCGAGCCGCGGCAGCGACCGCCGTTTCCGGCACAGAGCGGCCTCTGGGGAAAACCCACGGTGATCAACAACGTGGAAACACTGGCCAATGTAGCCCCGATCATGGCACGCGGCGCTGACTGGTTTTCATCCATCGGCACGAAAAAGAGCAAGGGCACCAAGGTATTTTCCCTGGTCGGCAAAGTAAACCGCATCGGGCTGGTGGAAGTGCCCATGGGCACGAAGCTGAAACAGATTATTTATGATATGGGCGGCGGCATACCGAACGGACAGGGCCTTCAAGGCAGTGCAAACCGGCGGCCCGTCAGGCGGCTGCATACCGAAAGAATTAATTAATCTTCCGGTTGACTACGAAGCGCTCGCTGAGGCAGGATCCATCATGGGCTCCGGCGGTCTCATCGTGATGGATGACCGCACCTGCATGGTTGACGTAGCAAAATATTTTCTTTCCTTTCTCGCGGACGAATCCTGCGGCAAGTGCACACCGTGCCGCGTGGGCGTGAAAAGGATGAAGGACGTGCTGGAAGACATCACCGCGGGGCAAGGGCACGAAGGAAGACCTGGCGCTTCTGGAAAGCATGGCTGTAGATATCAAGGAGTCGGCCCTGTGCGGTCTGGGTAAAACAGCTCCCAACCCGGTGCTCTCGACGCTCAAATATTTCAGGAATGAGTATGTCGCGCACATAAAGGACAAAAAATGCCCGGCCGGGGTGTGCAAGGCGCTCATCACTTTTTCAATTGATAAGAATCGCTGCACCGGCTGCGGTGCCTGTGTGAAGGTATGCCCGACCAGCGCGGTCGCGGGCGAAAAGAAGCAGCCGCACAAGATAGAGATAAACAAATGCGTAAAGTGCGGCGCCTGTTTTGAGATCTGCCCTGCAGAAGCAGTGGTAAAAAGATGATTTGAAATGATCCCTGTTGGAGGAGATGAACGGGATGATAGCATGTAAGATTGACGGAATAGATGTGCAGGTGGAAAAAGGGACGACCATCCTTGAGGCTGCCCGGCAGTCTGGAATCCGCATTCCGACCCTGTGCCATCACGAGGCGCTGACCCCGTACGGCGGATGCCGCCTGTGCATCGTTGAGGTGACGCGCGGCGATGCCCGCCAGATTGTTTCATCCTGCGCCTATGAGGCGGAAGAGGGCATCAAAGTAAAAACCGCAACAGAGCGGATCATAAAGCTGCGCCGCTTTATTGTCGCGCTGCTGCTCGCCGAAGCGCCTGAGGCGAAAGTGCTGCAGGATCTGGCAGCAGAACTAGGCGCTGAGAAGCCGGCGCGCTTTGCGCCGAGAAATGAGCTCTGCATTGCCTGCGGCCAGTGCATCCGTGCCTGCAGCGAGCTGGTGGGCGTGAGTGCCATTGATTTCGCGCAGCGCGGCTATGAAAAGAAGGCTGCAGCGCCCTATTTTGAGCGCTCCGAGGCCTGCATCGGCTGCGGCACCTGCTTCGCGATATGTCCCACCGGCGCGATTACGCTGCGGGATATCGCGGAAGGGGAGCAGTTTATTCAGCCTGACGGCAGTGTGGTGAACGGGCCGGCGAGAATCATCGACAACTGGAAAGTGAATTTTGAAATGAAGCGTTGCCGCGAATGCGGTGAGCCATTTGCCCCGGCGTTTCAGCTTGAATATATACAGAAAAAGGTGAAGCTGGCTGAAGACTTTTTTGAAGTGTGCGTGCAGTGCCGGCCATAGCAGCGGCACTAAAGCGTTAATACCAAAACAGGAAGACAGCGATGAGGGTAAATCGAGAACAATGTGTTGGATGCGGCGCGTGCGTTAATCTCTGCCCGCGTCTGGCGATACGCTTTATTGATGACCGGTCCTACATTGATCAGGTGTCCTGCATTGAATGCGGGACCTGCCGGGCCGCGTGCGGGGTAGACGCAATCTTTGTCGACTGCCGGTTCCCGGATATTATTGTGTTCAATTACCCCAGCAACCCGTTTGCTGATGGAGCCGGCGCACCGGGCGAGGTAAAACTGCCTTCCAAGTGAGACAGGGATTTTCCCTGATTGACAGGAGCCTTGTGAAATGAAGAGTACCTATGATTGTTGTCATAATCGGCGCCGGCCCCGCCGGGCTGATGATCGCCAAAGAGCTATCAAACGCCAGGCAGGATGTCCTGCTGGTTGATATCAAAAAAGACATCCCGGTCATCAACCGCTCGTGCTGCACGATGCTCATCAATGAGCCGAACACCCACGGAGACACGGCCACCATAGTTGACAATAACATCCACTTTGAAAAGACCGGATTTTACGGTGCGCTACACCGGCCAGTGGGTCAAGATGAAGCAAAGCATCCGCCTGTCACCCGGCGGTAAAAAGCTCACCATGGCAAATGAGAAAGAGGGCGTGGCCCACCCCTACAGTAAAGACGTGCTTTTGAAGGGCCTCATGGAAGATGCCGTGGCAAACGGGGTGGATATCCTTACCGAGACCGCGGGCATAAAGGCTGAGAATGTTGACGGCGGGGTAAAAGTAATCCTGCGCGGCACCCGCTCTCGAACGCTCAAGGAAGTGCGCTGCAAGATAGCTTTTGCCGCTGACGGCGTCAATTCACAGATCACGCGGTGCCTTGAGCTGGCAAAGACAAGAACCTATTTCGGCACGTTCCACGTTGCCTCCTACTTTCTTGAAGGGGTGGAGAACCCGTACCCGGATTCATGGGTAACGTTTGTGGGGCAGGGCCACACGAAATGGGGCAGGGGCCAGCTCTACTTCATGCCCAAGCATCTGCCCACTGCAAAACCGGGAGATGAGCCCATAATTGATATCATGTGCGGCACGCCGACTGGGGTTCCCGCAAAGCTGGCGCTTGATCACTTCATGCGCAAGGGTCAATTTTGCCCACTGGTTCCGTAATGCGAAAATTGTGCACTCGGCATCCGCGGTCCTCAATTTTTACACCTGCGTCCTGAACCCGGTAGAGGGCAATATCGTGGTGGTCGGAGACACGGCCTCCTTTATCGAAACCTACTGCCAGTCTGCCATGGTGTACGGTTACCGTGCCGCGCACGCAGCGCTCAAGGTGCTTGCTACCGGAAGCGGCTATGACGAGTATTCCAGTTTCTGGCGTGAGTCATTTGAGTACTGCTGGCCGGGGGAAATTGAAAAAGCACTGCGCGGGTTCGGCCTGCACATGATGAGCGATGAAGAGCTGGACTACATATTCAGCCTGACGGACAATGAGCAGTATACGGGCTACGTGAGCGAAAATTCTGCTCCGGAAGTCATGAAGCACGCCATCATGAGCCACATTGACCAGATCAGGAAAGAGAAACCGGACATTGCGGAAAAGATCGAGAAACACTGGACATAGGCCTCGGCAACCGACATTGTGCGGGGAACATAGCAGGAAACACTTTTTCGCTGCAGGAAACATGGCAATAAAAAAAGGAAGGATACTGCAATCCTTCTTTTTTTGTTTGTAAAAATATGGAGTTGAACCTGCAGTTATTTCCCTTTAATACTCACCACATGATTGTTGACTTGCTGTCCGAACAACCCCTGTCCATATTCTCGAGAGATTTTTTATTGACACACAATAGCGCAGCCTATACTATTTCATTTTTAAAGCAGGTTCCTATAAACAAATACTCAGGGGTTCTGTATGGCAAATAAATTTGATGTGATTGTCGTCGGTGGTGGAACGTCCGGTCTTGAGGCAGCAAAGACAGCAGCGGAAAACGGTTTGAAGGTGGCGCTTCTTGAGCGCAAAACGCATCCTGCCAAGATTCAGCGCTCATGCGCGCAGATGTTTCTGATGAACATGGACTCGTTCTACGAGGAACACATGTATTTTTCAAGGGAAAAGAAAAAATGGGTATTCCCGGTCAACAACTTTACCGTCAACTACAGCGGCAACTACCGCGAGTTTTATGCCTGCCACTTCATTTCCCCCAATGCCACTGATCGCATTGAGATAGGAGATTACGAGCTGAATGCATCTGGCAACGGTACTCCAGCGGTTGTTTTTGACAAGGGGGCGCTGCTGAACGGTTTATATGAGGAAGGGCAGAAGGCCGGGGTTTGCTATTATCTTGAGCGCAATGTCATAGATGTGCGAAAGACTGCTGCCGGGGTGGAAATCATGACAAGCGAAGGCGAGCGGTTAGTCGGCACCTTCTGTATTGCAGCAGATGGTATCAATTCACGGCTTGCAAAGATAACAGGCCTGAACAAAGAGCGGCTTTTTATTAACACCAGAAAATCCATCAGCCATTATGTCACGGGTGTTGAGTTCGAACGCTCCGAGGCAATATTCCTGGGCATAAGCTATGATGCAGGCGGTCTGGGGCCTGTTCCGTTCTGCTTTATGCCCAGTGTGTACCGTGATGACGAGTACTGGTTTTTTGTGAGCGGTGACGCGCAGTTTGAGTTTCTCACAAAACGAAGCAACTTTAAAAGCTGGTTCCCGCGGCTTGAGATAACCCACACCCGCGCATGTGTTGTCAACAACTGGAGTCCGGCGCGAGAGCCGTTTAAGGACAATGTTGTTTTTGTCGGCGACAGCTGCTGGTTTTCCGAAGCGGAAAACTCGGGTGCTCTGCTTTCAGGCCATAAGGCCGCACATGCCGTATCTGAGGCGCTTCATCGGGGAATGCCCAACAGGGACGGCGTCATGAACTACATCACCTGGTGGAAGCAGAACTGGCTTGCAACCCACGATTACCGCGATTTCCTCTGCTATCCGCTTTTTAACCGGATGTTTACTGAAGATGAGTATAACTACCTTCACAATATTGTTAGCCAAAAGCTCCGCTGGACGATGAATCCGTTCAAGCTTTACAGCGGTATCATGGCAGGCCTGCAGCCTCACCTTGAGCGTATAAAACAGGAGCGCCCGCAGCTTGCGCAGAAGATGGCCAGGTTCCGGCCGGAGCAGGTCCTGCAGCTCATAAAACCTGCAGCACGGATGGGATTCCCGAATGTGTAAACAGGCGCGCAGGCGCATATTTGCCGGCAGATCTATATGCGCAGGAGGAATCGAATGTTGCTGATCGCACCATCGTGTGTCTGTGATCGGTTGTCAAAATTCCATAGTACGGTAGTAAGCGATGCGTGTAATTGTCTTCTTTGATTGGGAAGTCTTTATTAAATAAGCAGGGTTAGCAATGGCCCTGCATTTTTATACCCACATATTGTGGCAGCTTCTTATAAATCAAAATTCATGCTTTCTGATTTTTATGAACTTCCATTAACGCTTTGCAAAAGAAGTGTGCAACTGATATTTACGACTGAATCACTACTCTCGGAGTTGATACATAAGCTGCACTTTTCAGTGGGTAATGCCCACCACAATATGTTGATTATCTGTCCCTGCTTCTGTCCCCTTTCCTTTAAAACCGCTACACCTACCTCAAGATAACTTCTTCCACAGCCCTACAGAAAACATTTCCTGTTTAATAGTACTCCATTTTTAAAATTGTTTGTATTTTCTTGAAAGTCGCCGAAATGAATTGACATTCCAATAATTATAAGCGTATAAGGATGGTAATTTCGAATGTCTCTCGCTTAGTTGAAGTCATAGGCAGAAACTAAGCGGGGCAAAAAAGGTGATTGAAATGAAAGCGGCGGGAGAATTATAAAGTAGTTCAAGGATAAGCTCTCAATCAGCAATTGATGCTGGTGAGGGTTTTTTGTTCTAAAAGGGAGGGTAAAATGAAAAGTAAAAAAATATTTGTACTGTTACTATCCTGCCTGCTATCTCTTTTGTTGGAATCTTGTGAACAAACAAATATTATATATACTGAACATGATTTATTGTCACTCCTCAACTCTCTGGATTACTCTTATTTGTCAGTCCATGGTGGCAAGTTAACAGTAACTGACAATATTGTAATCATTGGAACAATCACAATTTCTTCAAAACAGTTAAATGTTCCTGAAGAATGCTCATCTATTGCTTATTGCCGTGAAATGGTAAGCTTTGATAAACGCTATGAATCAAAGGGCATATCCCTGAAAACAACAGACAATGAATCTTTCCTTATCCTTAGTAACGTGAAATTGCGTTTTAGACCTCTTATCATTAATAGGGGCGGGCCTCCTCCACCTGCAGATGATTACATGAAATATCCTGAAATAGAGCTGCTACCTCCTTCAGATTATCAGTGTGACAATGCCAGTATCAAGTGTGATGTGGATAAGGTTTGTTATGAAAATTATGATTCATATTGTTTGTACTGCGAACAGTTGACTCAATTTGAGTGTAATTGTCGAGATGAAGATGGCTTATATCCTGATGGAACATACTGTATGATTGTAACGGGTGATGACACATATATAAATGGGCAGTGCAAATCTGGCAGATGCGAAGGCTGAGAGCATATGTTTATTCTTCCTCTTCATCGATCGAAGAGTACCCTGAGAATCGCTCAGAGAGACAGATTCAACTGTATTGCGTTTTAAATAAACATATACCTTGGGGTATCCAATGCAGTCTGGTGACAACCTGGCTGTGCTGGCGGCATATTCTATTGAGTTTACTATGGTTCAATACCTTGAAACAATCTCCCGGAGACAGATTGCTGCCCCTGTGCTAAAGATGGGTGTGCTTACTGATGATTTTCTTGAACTGCCAGTGACGCTTTGCAAAAGAAGTGTGCAAAGAATTTAGGCTGCTAAACTTCTCTCGCTGTTGATACATAAGCTACACTTTTTTCCTGTAACGCCCACCACAAGATGTTGATTTTTGTCCGGTTAACCCCTGCCAATATCTTGCGACGGATTTTTATTGACACACAATTATCACCGGCCTATACTTTTTACATCCGAAAGCGAGTTCCCATCAATTCCCTACAGGAAAGGAGGAATCAGGCCATGAAAAATTATTTATCATTGTCTTGCGGCCGCAGCTGTCATGTTCTTGTACAGCTTTTCTGCTGCTGCAGGCACGCCTCTGGGACTGCCGCCGGTACCGATCCCGGCCGACAATCCCCAGACACCCGAGAAGATCGCCCTCGGGGACAAGCTTTTCCATGACAAGCGGTTCAGCTCAACCGGCGAGGTCAATTGCGCCACGTGCCATGCACGGGAAAAGGTCTTTACCGACCTGCTGCCCGTATCCGAGGGGATCAACAAGCTCAAGGGTACCCGCAGCGCTCCCACGGTGGTCAATGCAGCCTATCTGCAGACCCAGTTCTGGGACGGCAGGGAGCCCACGCTTGAAGCCCAGTCGGCACAGCCCTTTATAAACCCCATTGAAATGGGCCTGCCGAACCACGACCCCATCTTGAAAATTGTCCGGACCGATGCCGAATACGCTGATCTTTTCAAGAAGGCCTTCGGCAAGACCGGAGACCAGATCACCATGGATGAGGTGCAAAAAGCCATCGGGGCTTTCGAGCGGACCATCATTTCCGGGGATTCCCCCTTTGACCGCTACCAGTATGGCGGCGATGCGAAGGCAATAAGCCCTGCTGCCAAACGCGGCCTTGCGCTTTTCCGCGGGCAGGCACGCTGCGTGTCCTGCCACGTCATCGAGGAGACGCAGGCGCTCTTCACCAACAACCGCTTTCACAATATCGGGCTGGGATTTGCAAAAATAGCAGGCAGCGAAGAGGCCGTAGTGAAGGCGCACATGGAAGCCAGACGCAAAGGGGCTACCGTGGGTGATGAGGTCCTGACCAAAGAGAAAACCTCCGAGCTGGGGCGCCTGGTTGTATCCGGAGCTCTTCAGGACATGGGCAGTTTCAAGACGCCCACCCTGCGCAATATAGCCAAAACCGCCCCTTACGGGCATGACGGCAGCCTGGCCAAACTGGAAGACGTGGTGACATTCTACAATAACGGCGGCAGGGTAAAAGACACCGATCCCTTTTCTCCCTATCTTGACGGCGGCATCCGGCCGCTCAAGCTCAGCAAAGAGCAGGAGGCGGACCTGGTGGAGTTTTTGAAGACCCTCACCAGCCCGGAATATGAAAAATTCTAAACCGCTGCGCGTCACACAGCTGAAGGAGGACGTCATGATAAAAATGAATCGACGCGAGCTTTTGAAGGGGGCTGGTGCATGTCTGGTCGCGGGTGCGCTGCCCGTCAGCCTGGTTAAGGTGGCGTTCGGGGCTTCCGCCTCCCGGGAGGATTTCACGTTTGCCCACATCTCCGACTCCCATATTTCCCACATCGGGGAGAACAAGTTCGTTCAGAACTTCGACCGCGGGCTTGTCAGAGCGGTTGCCGAAGTCAACCTCATGTCGCCGGCGCCCGATTTTATCATCTACGGCGGCGACATCGCGCAGCTCGGCACGAAGGAAGAGATCGACCACGGCCTTGAGCTGCTGTCCAAGCTGAAGCCGAAAGTCCACTATGTCATGGGCGAGCACGATTACTACCTTGACCTCGGCCAGTACTGGGAGAGCAAACTGGGGCCCCAGTGGTACAGTTTCGACCACAAGGGCGTGCACTTTATCGTGCTCAACAGCATTCTGACCCATGACGACTGGACGCGCAAGTGGCCGACGCCCATGGACCGCATGCAGGCCATGGCTCGCCTTGACAACCCCGATGGCTCACCCTTTATGGTGGGTGAAAAACAGCGTGCCTGGCTGAAGCAGGATCTGGAGAAGGTAAGCAGGGACACGCCCGTCATCGTCTGCTCGCACTCGCCGCTGCAGAAGATCTACAAAGGCTGGAACTTCTGGACCGATGATGCCGAAGATGTGCAGGCGCTGCTCAAGCCGTTCAAGAAGGTCACGGTGGTGTATGGGCATGTTCATCAGATCCAGTACAATCAGATCGGCAATATCAGCTTCCACGCGGTCATGGCCACGGCCTGGCCCTGGCCCTATCCCAACAGCTATGTGCAGGAGCCGAGCTACCTGCCCGAGATCACCGTACGGATGAACCGGGGCGATCCTTTTTTTGAGCGGGATGCCACGGGCTGGGAATTCATAAATGTCCGTACCGGAAACGTGGACATGCACTACCAGTTGCCCAACAACACCAACAGAAGCATCGTGTATGATGCAAAGCTCAAAAAACCGGTGGATACCATGTACCAGGCTTCGGAAAAACAGTTGCCGCCGCAGACGCATTACTAATACTTTTGCCACAGGGAGGTGCCCATGCAAGATTCTAAAAAGCAGTGTATGGTTTTTCTTATAGTGGTTTTTGCCCTGGTATGGGCCATGCCGGCCCGCTCAGCCGAATTCACCAAAGAGGACCTGAAAAGGTGGGACCAGGAGTTCATGGCTTCAGTCAAGAAGGGCAGCGAGCTTTTTCACAGCAGCAAACTGGGCAAGAACACGGTCGCCTGCGCACAGTGCCATCCCAATGCCGCCAATACCCATCCGGAAACATACCCCAAGTTCCAGAAGCAGATCGGCAAGGTCGTGACGCTCATGGAAATGACCAACTGGTGCCTGATGAACACGCTGGAGGGGGATCCCCTTGAATGGGATGACCCCAAAATGACGGCTTTGCAGGCCTATATGCTGTATGAGCGCCGCGGAGTAAAACTGGCGCCCGGAAAGCACTGATAAAGTCATTTGTAAAAATAAAGGCAGGTCAGCAATGGCTCTGCCTTTATTTTTATCTACATCTTGTGGTGATCTCTTTCCGCTGAAAAGTGCAGACTTCTTCTGTGAAGCACCAGAGCAGTGCTTCGTAAGCCATGCAATACTTTATTAAGAAGTCATTACCATTGTCAGATTTAATCTAAGTGCCTGTTAGTAATCGATTTCAATTGGATCAGACGCTGACGGCACAACGCGCCACTCCTGCTCTTCGTGATCAAAGTCGGAAATCTTTTCCAGAGGGAGCTTGATGTACTTGCCATAACCGGTGGCGGCGATGTCACCATCCGGCAGCAGGATCTCACCGGTCCCCTCAAAGAACCTGCTGTTGTCGCTTGTTATCCTGCCGATTACGCGCAGCTCAACATCAAGCGGCACCGGTTTCCTGAACCTCGTTTGAAAATCCACGGTCACGCCCCACATTACCTCAGGGTATTTCATCATGATCGCACGGCCGATGGTCTCATCCAGCAGCGCGGTCGTCAGTCCCCCGTGCAGCCGGCCCGGATAGCTCTGGTGCTCATCCCGGGGGCGGATCAGAGCCACCAGCTCCTGATTGTCCATTTCATAAAATGACGCGCGCAGGCCGTAGGGGTTCTTCAACCCGCAGACAAGGCACATTTTGCTGTTTTGCTGTTTTTTTGTCACTGCATGCCGCATTGCCCGGTTTCCTTTCGTGATATCCGTCATATCAGTAAAAAAGCCCTCACCGCTGTTCGGGGTGAGGGCCTTTGATCGCATATGATGTGAAGAATAAAAAATTATCTCTTGGAGAACTGGAATCTCTTGCGCGCGCCTTTCTGCCCGTATTTCTTTCGTTCCTTTTTGCGGGAATCACGGGTGAGCATAGAGGCTTTTTTCAGGAGTGCCCGGAATTCAGGGTTAAGCACCAGCAGGGCTTTGGAAATGCCGTGTTTAATGGCGTCTGCCTGTCCGGTCATACCGCCGCCCATGACATTGGCGCAAATATTATATTTGCCCAGGCATTCGGTAAGCTCAAGCGGCTGCATGATGGATGCTATCTGGCAGCTCAGGCCGCCGAAATAGTTATCCAGCGTTTTTTCGTTTACTATAAAATTCCCATCCCCAGGCTCCATCCAGACCCTGGCAATTGAAGTTTTCCGTTTACCGGTAGCGAAATATTTCTGTTCGTACATACGTTATTAAACCTCTCTCAGTTCAAGTAATTTTGGCTGTTGTGCCTCATGGGGATGAACATTGCCGGCATATATTTTAAGTTTTTTTATCAGTTTTCTTCCCAGGCGGTTCTTGGGCAGCATGCCCTTGACCGCCAGCAGGATGAGATCTTCCGGCTTTTTCGTCAGCACTTCCTGTGCTGTCCTGGTCTTCAATCCGCCGGGATAACCGGTGTGCCGGTAGTAGCATTTGTTCTCCAGCTTATTGCCCGTCAGCCGCACCTTTTCTGCATTGGTGACAATGACAAAATCACCGGCATCAGCATAGGGGGTAAACACCGGCTTGTTTTTGCCGCGGAGGATGTTTGCAATCTGCGTCGCAATCCGTCCCAGAATCCTGTCCTGTGCGTCTACCAGATACCATTCCTGTGTTATATCTTCTTTCTTCGCGCTATAGGTTTTCATGTAACTCCTCGGATTTAGAAAATTAAACAAAATTAATAGTATTTTAGCGCTTAAATGTCAAGAGAAAATATGGAACTTCTTATAATTATTACTCTTTTTACGTTTATTCCGGGGGCCGGTTCATTGCAGTCAGTCCCATCGGGATGTTCATTTTAAGCAACAGCGGCACTATATCAGCTTGCGGTTTTAAGGATAGCTCTGCTGTTTTGGAGCATATCGTTAAAATCATCCTGGCTCAGACCTGCACCCATGGCTATTTTTTGTGCCCGCTCAAAGGTGAGCAAATCATCAGGTGCATGAGCATCGGTGTTGAGAATTAACCGCGCTCCATACTGCCGCGCAAGCTTCACGACATGGCCATTGGTGAGACAGTGACCTTTGCGGGCGGTCACTTCAAGCGCAATGTTTCGCTCCTGTGCCAGGCGTACATCTTCTTCTGCAATCAGCCCCGGGTGGGCAAGAATATCAACGTCTGATTCAAGGGCCTTTCGGTTGGTGCCCGGCCTGACCGGCTCAACAATAGTTTCGCCGTGAACTACAATAAGCCGCGCGCCCAGGCTGCGTGCTTCTTTTACCAACAGGGGAATGTCGTCCGGGTTGATGTGGGTCAGCTCAGCGCCGGGGATGACCGTAATGTGGTTAAGCTCTGTCGCTGCCTGTTGGCAGGCCTTGACAATCCGCGGTATCACAAAATCATAATTGGATATGTCAACGTGATCGGTAATCGCTATTGCTTCGTAGCCAATCGCGGCCGCTCTTCTGATCAGCTCGGAGGGCAGCAGCTCTCCATCGCTCAAGAGTGAATGGGTGTGCAGATCAATCATGGATGCCTCGCTTTCTTAAAGCTGTCAGCTGACAGCTGAGCGCTATCAGCTATAGTAATTTCCCGCTCAATGAATGAATGTGCGCGCGTTCAATCTTAACCAGCGCTGTTGTGCCTATGAAACGTTCAGGGGCCCTGCTGTTGACCACTTTGTTGGTCCGGGTTCTTCCTGCCAGGTGTTCGGGGCTGCGCTTGCTTTTCTCCTGGAAAAGCACCGGCAGAATCATGCCGAGAAGCTGCCGGTTTTTTGCAGTGCTGGTTTCCGTCTGTCTATCTTTCAGCGTTGTGAGGCGCTGAATCATGATGTCATAGGGCACCTTGTCAGGAAAACCCGATGCTTTAGTTCCCGGCCTGTCAGAATAGCGGAAAAAGAAGAGATCGTCAAACCCAACTTCAGCGACCGCGTCAAGCGTGGCCTGGAAATCCTCTTCTGTCTCACCGGGGAACCCGACAATCATGTCAGAGGTTATGCTGATGTCAGGCACCACTTTCCGGAGCGCTGCTATTTTTATTTAAATACTCAGCCGCAGTATACTTACGGTTCATGCGCCTGAGCACCCGGTCTGAGCCTGACTGCAGCGGCAGATGAATGTGCTCACAGAGTTTATCAAGGTCTCTGAACGCCTCAATCAATTCAGGGGAGAGGTCCTTGGGGTGCGAGGTGGTGAAGCGGATCCGCTCCAGATCTCGGTATGGCATTGATTGCGGCCAGAAGCTCAGGAAATGTTCTCTGCGGCGTGAGCGTCCTGCCGTAGGAATTCACATTCTGGCCGAGAAGCGTCACTTCCTTAATTCCGCTCTCTGCGAGACGGCACACTTCATCCACGATCTCAGCCATTTCCCTGCTTCGCTCAGGGCCGCGCACGAACGGCACAATGCAGTAGGAGCAGTAGTTTTCGCAGCCCTGCATTATTGATACGAATGATGTTATCTGCTGTTTCTCGGGAACATAGGAACCAGCCGGATACATCTCGGCTCCGTTCATGTCCGTGCAGACAATTTTCTGCCGGCGGCCGCGAATCTGTGACAGCAGGGCAGGGACTTTTGTCAGCGCGTAGGTGCCAATCACCAGGTCGAGCTGCGGGTATTTGCCCAGCAGCTTTTTCCCCTCCTGCTGCGCGATGCAGCCGGCAATGCCTATGATAAGCTCAGGATTGTTCCGCTTCAGCTGCTTGAGCACTCCCAGTTCGCTGTAGGCCTTAACCTCAGCCTTCTCCCGCACGCTGCAGGTATTGAGCAGGATTACTGACGCTTCATCGTAGGATGCAGCTGCGGTGTATCCCGAAGACTCCAGCAGCTTGAGCATGCGATACGAGTCGTACTCGTTCATCTGGCAGCCAAAGGTTTTTATGAAGACCGAGTTTTTCATGCAATGCGTCGTATTATTTTGCTTGAGGATGCTAATGTAGAAAACTAATATTTTATACATCGTATTTGATGGAATGTAAAGTGAGCTGGCAGCTGAAGCGCACTGGTCACAGGGTAGAATCATCTTTGTCTTCAAAAATGGTCCGTGCGCGTCATCACAAGTATGAGACAGATATCCCTTATGAAGTCTCAAGTTTGAAGTTGAACAGGGAAAGGAACTGGGGCTCTGCAGCTCAAGGGTAGGTAAACGTATCAGAAACACCCTATTTGCTGACTGCTGAACCGAGATAGGATGTTTTAAAGGCTTGCAGTAATGATCTCAGCTTCTCCACATTTGCCTGGTCAGTGGTCTGCTTTGTCTTCATGGCATATATGAGCATCTCGTGCAGAAGTGTCAGCTCTTTCAGGTATTTTTTATGCTCAGCAGGTTTGGCTTCATCAACCGGCTTTACCCGCTGGGTCATGAAGTATTGTGACACGGATTCCTGAATCAGGTCAGCATGTTTCTCCTTATTATTAACCCAGCGAACGATCTGGTTATAATTTTTCTCTCCTGCTTTGGAAAGCTCGGCAATCATGGTCATGGATTTTTCAACAGTGGCAATGTCCTCTTCAAGCATGGTAAACCTTGTCTCATCTCCGTATATACCGCAGGGAAGTTCACAGTGAGATGAGGCTAAGGGAATGTTAGAAAGGGAAAGAAGCAGGGTAATGAAGAGAATTATACAAGTATTCATTTTTAAATCCTCCCTAAAGGGTTATCTGGAATTCAGAAACTCATGTAAATGCAAAATATCATGATGCTATGAGTTTAGATTAGACTCGATATTTAAAAATGTCTGCCATTGAGTGCCGCCGGCGACTGAAAATCGTTAGAGCATATCAGCGGCTTTTGTCAAGCGCCTCACCACGCGCTCTTTGCCTATGGCCACCAAGCAGCTCAAAAAGCCCCGGGCCTGCGGACTGTCCGGTCACTGCGGTGCGCACCGCATTAATGATGAGGCCCGGTTTCACACCTTTGCTTTCCGCAAGCTCGCGGATAACATTCTCAGCATTCTCAATATTAAATACAGATAGTTTATCAAACTGTTCCGCAGTATCTATCAATAACTGCTTCACCCTTTCATCCTTCTTCAGGTTCTTGGCAACCGCCGCATCTTCAAAGGTAAAGTCATCGGAGAAATAGGGCCTGCCAGCAGTCGAAAAGTCTTTAAGGGTGTGGAGGCGGGTGCGGATGAGGTTCACCGTGTCCGCAAACCACTGTTTCTTTTCTTCGTCATAGGCATCATCCCAGAGCCCTGAAGCCTGCAGCTCAGCGCGCACATAGGGAAGCAGCTCCTCGATGGCCATCATGCTCATGTGCCGGGCATTAATGGAAATTGCTTTCGGGTCAGTCCAGTTATTCGGGTCATCCGGGCGGTAATTGAAAATGGAATTGTGGCGGACAACGCCTTCCAAAGTAAACTCCCGGATCATCTCCTCGCGGGTAAACAGCTCACGGTCATCTGAAGTTGACCAGCCGAGCAAAGCAAGAAAATTGCAGAGCGCCCAGGGCAGAAATCCATGCTCTTTGTAATAGGCAACTGTGACCACGTCACCATGCTTGCGTTTAGAGATTTTGGCCTTTTTAATATCCATGGTCAGGGGCATGTGGGCAAAGAGCGGCAGCTTGCAGCCGAGCGCCTGATAGATGAGAACCTGCTTGGGCGTGTTGGCCAGGCCGTCCTGCCCCCTGATGACATGTGATATGGCATCCGTGGCATCGTCAACCGCGTTGCTCAAGACATAGAGCGGCTGGCCGTCGGAGCGCAGGATGACAAAGTCTTCAATGTCAGCGTATCGCTTTTCAATATGGCCGTAGACCATATCATCAAAGCTAACCATGCCGTCGGTCTGCGGCACCTTGAAGCGCAGCACAGAGGAGAGGCCCTGCTGCTCGCGTTCCTGTACTTCATCCGGAGTGAGGTTCCGGCAGGTGCCGTCATAGCGGTAATCTGATTTGTCCTGCTGGGCCTTTACTCTCTTTGCTTCAAGCGTTTCTTTGGTGCAGAAGCATTTGTAGGCAAAGCCGGTCTCAAGGAGCTTCTGTGCTGCTTCCTTATGCTGCGGAAGGCGCTGCGTCTGGAAATTCGGCCCCTCGTCCCAGGTAAGCCCCAGCCATTGAAGCCCGTCAAGAATGCCCCTGATGGACTCATCGGTTGACCGCTCCAGGTCCGTGTCTTCGATGCGCAGGATGAATTTGCCGTTATATTTTTTCGCAAAGAGCCAGTTGTAGAGAGCAGTACGCGCGCCGCCGATGTGCAGATAGCCGGTGGGGGATGGTGCAAATCTGACAATTACCTGATCCATATAGATAAATTCCTTCTGTAAATTGCAATCTGGAACTCAGGAACTCACAATGAAAGAAATAATAATTTCCCTGATTTCATGAGTTCCAGATTTTAAATTATATTTTTATAACACAGAATCAGTCTCTTAGTCCGCAAAGGGTTAATTAATAAACAGTAGCAGAAATTTACTATATCTACAAATGTAAATATAAATTGCCAGAGAATCGTGCTGTGGGACTGGCATAAAGCGTTTTCTGTGTTATATACCTCCCGCTTACAAATCGCTCCGTGATTCACCGATAGGTTTGATTTTGAACTGTAGCAGAAATTTACCATATCTACAAATGCAAAGATAAAATGTCACAGAATTGTCCACGGGACTGGCACAAATGGTTTTCTGTGTTATATATTATATACTGTTGATAAAGAGCAGGCCTTGTTATATTAATTAATTATACCATACCTTTGTTCCATCCTGATACATAAAAAATACTCACAAGGATACTACATGAAAATTACCGCTATTTACGGTAGTCCCCGTGAGGGAGGAAATACCGACCTGCTGCTTGCTGAATTTGTCAGAGGCGCACGGGAATCAGGCGGCGCAGTGACGGAGATAGTTCTCAGGAATTACCACTTTGCACCCTGCATTGAATGCGGCGGCTGTAATGAAACCGGGGTATGTGTGCTGCAGGATGATATGGATATGATTTATACTCAGTTTCAGAAATCAGATATTCTCTGCCTTGCAGCACCGGTCTTTTTTTACGGCCCCAACGCTCAAACGAAAGCGCTGATTGACCGGAGCCAGTGCTTCTGGGCCGGTAAGTATCTGCTCAACAGGCCGCTGAGTTCAGAGCGGGGAGCAAAGGGAAAAGGGTATCTGATCAGCGTCGGGCGCGACCAAGGGACAAAAGATATTTGACTGCATGCTGCTCACCGTTCGCTATTTTTTTGACGCACTTGACATGGAGTTCGCCGGCTCTCTCCTGTATAAGCAGATTGATGCCAAGGGAGCTATCAGGCAGCATCCCACGGCACTCAAGGAAGCATTTGAACTGGGCAGTGCAGTAGTAATCGGATAACAGCAGAGCGAGCGGAGAATACATGATCTCCGGGTCCTCTGTGGTTTAATAGTAACCATTACGTGCAAATAACAGGAAGGGAGTACCTATGACAACATATCTTATTATCGGAAACGGCATTGCCGCAAATACCGCTGCTGAAAACATCCGCAAGAGCGACCGGGATGGCACCATCCTCATGTTTACCCGGGAGAAGCATTACTTTTATTATATTCCCGCTCTCCCTGAATACCTTGCTGGAGAAAAACAGCTCCAGAATATAACCATCCACAATGAGGCCTGGTACAAACAAAACAATATTACCCTGCATCTGGGAACAGATATTATTGCTGTGGACGCGGTAAAGAAAACAATAAGCGCCAAAGACGGGAGAACATTTCAATATGACAAACTCCTGCTGGCAACCGGCGGCTATTCTTTTGTGCCGCCGATAAAGGGAGTCCCGGCTGACGGTGTATTCAGCCTGCGCACGCTTGATGATGCCAATGCAATTAAGGAGCGGGCGCAGCGGGCAAAGAAAATGGTGCTCATCGGAGGCGGATTGCTGGGCCTTGAGGCTGGCAATGGTTTGCGAAAACTCGGCATCGAGGTCTGCGTTGTGGAATTCATGACCAGGCTGCTGCCGCGGCAGATGGATACAGAGGGCGCGGCATTGCTCAGGAAGCAGATGGAAAAGATGGGCTTCAGCTTTTATCTGGGGGCCAAGACTCAGGACATCGCGCGGGAGAATAGCGGCCTTACAGTAAACCTTGAGGGCGGCGAAAAGATAGGGGCTGATATGGTGCTTGTTTCCGCCGGCGTGCGGCCGGAAGTTACGCTGGCAAAGTCACTCGGCCTTGAGATCGATAAGGGCGTCAAGGTGGACGATACCATGAAGACCGGGATTGACAATATTTACGCTGCCGGAGATCTCATTGAGCATCGCGGCCGATTTTACGGCATCTGGCCGGCATCAATGGAACAGGGAAGAGTAGCCGGATTGAGCATGGCTGGAAAAGAAGCAACATACGACGGCACGGTGTTGGCCAATAGCCTCAAGGTGGTGGGAATCGACCTGGTGGCTGCCGGCGAAATCGATACCGACGGAAAGTTTGAAGCAGTCGTGATAAAGGATGAAGCCGGGAATATGTACCGGAAGGTAGTGCTTCAGGACAATAAAATTATCGGGACGATACTGTTCGGAAATATCAATGGCAGCGACGCTATTCAGCAGGCAATCAAAACGAAAAAAGACGTGTCCGCATTTAAGCAGGAGATTGCCAATGAGAACTTTGATTTCAACCGTTTGAAATAATATGCCGCGCAGGGCAATGACAGAGAAGAAAAAAGGTATCGGTGACCAGTACCAGGAAGAGACAAAATATACCCGGGACAGTATGTCCGGAGGTTTCCTTGATTGGGACAACATGCCGGAGCCGTTCAAGGAATACCCTGATGCACGGCAGAAGATTAAACTTCCTGCCCCGGTTACAGACGGCGGGATGGGTTTATGGCAGACCCTTTGCAAACGGCGCTCGCAGCGGGATTTCAGCGCATCCCCGCTTTCCCTGCAGGATCTCTCGCAGCTTATCTTTGCCTCCCAGGGCGTCACCGCACAGGCCGGCGAATACCTGCTGCGAACCTCACCATCTGCAGGGGCTCTCTATCCCATAGAGACGTATCTTGCGGTTAATCGTGTGGAGAACCTCGCCCCCGGCCTGTACCATTTCAATATAACAAAGTATTCTCTTGAACTCCTGAAGGAAGGCGATGAATCACCTGCGCTGTGCCGGGCCGGGCTTGGACAGACCATGGTTATGGAAAGCGCGGCTATCTTCATCTGGACCGCAATGGTCGCGCGCTCCAAGTGGAAGTACCGGGAGCGGGCATACCGCTACATCTATATGGATGCGGGACATATTGGCGAGAACCTGTACCTGGCGGCTGTGGCACTGAACCTGGGGTGCTGCACCATAGGAGCTTTTTATGATGAAGAGGTGAATGCCATTATCGGTGTTGACGGGGTCAATGAGACCGCGGTATATATGGGGGCAGTGGGCCGGTGTGATTAACCGGGGCCAACCATAGAGCGCACAGAGATATTCCAGGTATTTTGAAAGTATAATATTAAATCTGGAACTCAGGAAATCAGGAAAATTATTATTTTCCCCACCGTGAGTTCCTGAGTTACCTATTGGATAACAGTCTGTATCTTATTGTCAGTGGTCTGGTAGTTACATTATTAACAATCAAAAACAGGGAGGCATACCATGGCTGATACAACAAAAAATTTAGAGGCGGCATTTGCCGGAGAATCCCAGGCGAACCGGAAATATCTTGCTTTTGCCAAGAAGGCTGATGAGGAAGGGCAGAAGGGTATTGCGCGGCTTTTCAGGGCAGCAGCTGCTGCTGAGACCGTGCACGCGCACAACCATTTCAACGTGCTCAAGGGAGTCAGCACCACCCTTGACAATCTCAAGGCAGCCTATGATGGCGAGCACCATGAGTTTACCGCGATGTATCCGGAATTTTTAGAGATTGCCAAAAAGGAAAACAACAAGGAAGCACTACAGTCCTTTTACTGGGCCAATGCAGTTGAAAAGGTGCACGGCGCGCTTTACCAGAAGGCGGTAGACAGCTTGCAAGCCGGTAAAGACATTGCGGCGAAGGCCTTTTATGTCTGCGACCAATGCGGCTATACCATTGAAGACGGCGCTCCGGATATCTGCCCGGTGTGCGGCGCAGGAAAAGAACTGTTTAAGAAAATTGACTAAGGCGGCTGCAATGAAACAGTGGCGTTGTAAAGTTTGCGGGTATATCCATGAGGGGGCAAAGCCCCCTGAGATATGCCCGATCTGCAGTGCCGATCAAGACGCATTTGAACTCGTGGAAGAGTAGTGCGGGTCTTATTGCTTTTGTTCAGGATAACGATTCCCGGATGCGGCTGATGATGCTGCTCGATGCATGATCCTTGGCATCACCGACAATGGCGATTTCGCCGCCATAGGAAAGTACTGTTTCACGCTCAGGGACAGACTCTTTAGTGTAGTCTGTCCCTTTTGCGTGAATATGGGGCTTTAATTTCAGAAGCAGGCTGTCGACGGTCGGCTCGGAAAAAAGAGTAAGCACATCCACGCACTCAAGGGCGGCAAGCACTTCAAGGCGCTCATCCTCAGGTATCAACGGATAGTTAACGCCCTTGAGCCGGCGCAGCGAATCGTCGCTGTTAACAGCAACCACCAGCACATCTCCCCGGCTGTTTCGCGTCCTGCAGGCTGCGGATATGTCCGACATGCAGGATATTAAACCCGCCATTGGTAAAGACGATTTTATTTTGCTGCTGTTTAAGGTTATCTACATGCTGCAGCAGCAGGGTTACGTCTTTAAATATTTTTCCGGCCATTTCAGATGCTCTCCTCGATACAGGCCATTACTTTTTTACCGGGCACGATGTCATCGCGCTGTTCAGCTCATCAGGGGTGAGCGTAGCCGTACCCCGCTTCATAACGACTACGCTGGCGCCAGCGTTTGACAGGTGCGCGGCTTCAGGAAAGGTCGCCCCGGCCCCCAGCGCCAGTCCCATGATTGACGCCACGGTATCGCCGGCGCCGGTGACATCAGTTATTTCATCACTGCCGCAGATGGGGATATGTGTTGGTTTCCTGTTGCGCTCAAACAGCGTCATCCCTTCATTGCCCTGCGTGATAAGCACTGCTTTAGAGTTGAGGCTCTTCAATATTTTGTTTCCTGCCGCGGCCAGTGTTTTGGTGTCCTTTATTTCGATGCCGGCGAGCTCTTCTGCTTCGGCCTGATTTGGGGTCACTATGGTCACGCCCTTAAAATCGCGCATGCGATAGCGTGAATCAGCCACCACTGTCCTGGTGCGGGCAAAGTTCCTGATAAAAGCGAGTATCCTTCCGGTAATAAAGCCGTATCCGTAATCAGACACAATCAAAGCGTCAAGCTGCGGTGAAAGCCCGGCAAGATACGCCAGAAGCTTTCGCTCCTCGTCAGCTGAAAGCTGGCAGCGGGGCTCCTTGTCAATGCGGATGACCTGCTGCTTGGAGGTGTGGTCATCTCCTGCCATGATGCGCGTTTTGGTAATCGTCTCGATGGCGCTGCTCAGCAGCAGCCCTTCGGTCGACGGGCAGCGGTCTGAAAAATAGTTAAACACTTCAACTCCCGCGTCATCATTGCCGAGAATGCCCATGGGATAAACCTGCGCGCCAAGCTGGATGAGATTGTTTACGGTATTTGCCGCGCCGCCGGGAACAACTTTCTGGTAATCGTGCCTGATGACGATGACCGGTGCCTCCCGGGAAAGACGATAGGGCTTTCCGTAGATGTAGACATCAGCCGCCATATCGCCGATCACGCCGACGCGCGTTTTAGAAAAACGTTTAATAATTGCTTTTAATCGTTTCATAAAAAACCTTTAAGGGGTCGAGGATTCAAGTGGCCGAGGGTTCAAGGGTATCGTAATTAAACGTACTTATAAACTCTGTCCTATGAGTTTATACTTTTTTATCATTTCACGAGCGGCTGTCAAGACTTTCTGTGGCGTAATCATTGTCATGCAGCGGTGATCGACCGGACACGTTTTAAGGTGGCATGGAGCGCAATCCGCGTCGCCGTGCAGGATAACGGTTTTATCGAGCCCGTAATCAGTGTAGCGTGGATCGGTGGGCCCCATCAGGACGATAACCGGCTTGTTGAAGGCAACTCCAAAATGGCGGGGGCCGGTATCATTAGTTATCAGCAGGGAAGAGCGGCGGATGAGGGCCATCAGCCGGTCAAGGGGGAGTATCCCGCGGCCCATATCAACAGATGGTTGCTTCATTTTATTTCTGATACTTTGAGCGATATCAGCTTCACCGGGGCCGGGCACTATAAAGACGCGCGCCCTGTATTCACTGATAAGCGCGTCAGCCACCTCCGCAAAAGAGCTGTCCTTCCAGCACTTGGAAGAGCCGAAGGTAGCACCCGGTATCATAACGACCGTGATGTCTTTGGTCGCTATGCCATGCTCGGAATAAAAAGAATCCGCCCACTGTTCCGCTGAAGCTGAGGTCTTAAGCTCAACGCGACTGTCTTCAACAGAGCAGCCGAGATTTTTAACAAGCTCAAGGTACAGCCTGACCATGTTTACCGGGACTATTTTTCCCTGCTCTGTGAACGGCGCAACCTTTCGGGTAAGCATCCAGCCACGGGCATTTCTGTTGTACCCAACCCGTTCAGGCAGCGCTGCCAAGAAAAATACCAGCGCCGAGCTGAAGGAGTGGGGCATGAGAATTCCCAGATCAAACCGCTGTTTCGACTCAGCTGTCCGATAAAAGAGACATAATTTTTTACAGCCCCGGTCCCGTCCCTTGGGCTCATACTCGATAATCTCATCAACGAAGGGGAGGTGTTCTATCACCGGCCTGAGTGAGGGCTTTATCATGACGCTGATATGTGCGCTGGTAAAGTGCTGCCGCAAGCTGCGCAGGGCCGGCGTGCACATCACCAGATCACCCACCCAGTTCGGGCACCTGACGACAATTCTTTGCGGCCGTATCTCACTCATTCTCATTCCAGTCGCTGTGCACTGCCATAAACGGGTTGAAGCGTATCGCGTAGTGCTCCCGGCCTGCCGCGGCAAGACGCGTCGCTGCTTCCCGGTCCATGGCAAGGATGTTGTTCTGCACCTTCTCCCACTCTTCCGACGGAAGCGTCTCAATCTGCCGGATCATTTCCCGGTACTCATGCGCCGCGGGAAAGGGCGCGTGCGCATTTACCTGCCAGGGAAATATTTTCTGCAGCTTCTGAATCCAGAGGTTCTGCTCCGGGCCGAAGTCCAGGCACGACTCCTCGGTGAAATTGTTGAGGCTGTCCATCCTGTTGAAATCAATAAAACCTCCCTGCCTGCTCATCTCATAGGCCGCTGTATTGGGAAACGGGAAAAAGATTGCCCAGCGGAAGCGGCCGGGACGGATGTCAGCAAGAAGCTGTATGGTCTCCATGATATCTTCCCTGGTCTCATAGGGAAGGCCGAACATGACAAAGGCCGAGGAGTGAAGGCCGGCCTCATGCGCCGTAGCGAAGGCTTTTTTGATGGTGTCATTGGACATGGCACGGTTCATCACCTTTTTTCGTATGCGCTCGCTGCCGCTCTCAATGCCGAACTTTACAATCCTGCACCCCGCCTCCTTCAGGCAGCGGGCTATCTCAGGAGTGAAGACCTGCACGTGCGCGTTGGCCACAAACGGCAGCGATGTCACCTTCCGGTATTCGGTGCAGAATTCTTTCACGTACTCCTCGTCAAAGGTAAAAAGGTCATCATCAAAGATATACATGCGGATGTTCTGGTAATGCTTCTGCAAATAGACAATCTCGCTGATGACATCCTTCACCGGATGGTGACGGATATAGTTGAGCTGCGCGGCAGGGACCTGCAGGTCGGTTTTATAACGCTCAATGATCTGGTGATTGAAGCAGTAGGTGCATCTGAAGGGACAGCCGCGCGACGCCATGAGTCCGACCCACCCGCCCTTGGCATCTATCATTTTCTGGAAATCAAATATCCCGTAATCTTTAAAGGGCAGCGTCTCAAGAGCAGGGAAGGGGCTCACCGGGTTTTTTATGATAGCAGCACCTTTTCTCTGCCAGGTATTTGGCGTGGAGGACGGGTCCTGCTGTGCTGCGAGGGCCCTGACATAATCCCGCAGGGCGTACTCGCTTTCACCGATAAACACGGCTTCAAAAAGGCCCGTGGCCATGACTTCCGCAGGGGCCATGGTAACGTGGATACCGCCGCACACCAGGGGCATGGAAAAATGCTTTTTGATCTCTGCTGCGATATTCAGCGTGTACTGAAACTGGTTGGTGACTGCGGAAAAGGCTATGAGGTCAGGATTGAATGCCCGAACATCATCCATGATGCGGGGCATATCAAGCGGATAGCCCAGCTTTTCGTTAATGTTCAGAAGGGCCGTGTCATGGCCGACCTGTTTGAGCACGGCGGAGAGGAAAGCCACGCCATAGTTGAATCCTACCTGCGCAAAGAGGTTCGGGTAAATAAAAAGGATTTTCATATACAGATTGATCTTGCGGCATTGTTAGTACTGGCGCCGGTGAGCGAGTAAACACAGCGTTTAAAAATATGTCACAATACCGGTAAATAGACAAGACAAATGTATTTTAAAACAAGACGCGGACGGCAGGCCTGCTCTGACAGTGCACTCAAAATGCTGCGCTGACGTTTACGCGTGAAGCGGCAGCGTTACGATAGCGGTTACCCCGGCGCCCTGATTGCTCTCGGCGCGGACGCTCCCCCGGTACGCTTCCGCGATACGCTTGCAGATATGCAGCCCGAGCCCGCTTCCGCGCGAAGCGCCGGAGCGCGATTTGTCGCTCTGGTAGAAGCGGTTGAAAATATTGGGGATATCTGCTGCAGGAATGCCGATGCCGGTGTCCCTGACACGAAACTGCACTGCCCTGTTGTCCGCAGCAAGGGAAAGTGCGATTGAGCCACCCTCCATGGTAAATTTGATGGCATTGTCGATAAGATTGCTGAAGAGCTGGTGAATCCTGGTCTTATCACAGGGCAGCACCACATCGTCACACTGTTCAATGGAGAATTGCAGCTTTTTTTCCTGTGCCATGGGCAGGAAAAAGTCATGCAGATCACGCACTATCTCTCCGAGGTTGAGGGGCGTCACAGCAAGGTCCATCCTGTTCTCGTCAAAGCGGGCGATGAGCAGCAGATCATTGACCATCTTGATGAGAAAATTGATGCGCTCCAGCGACTCGGCAATGGCTTCGCGGTATTCTTCATCCCTTCTTTTCTGAGACAGGGCGATTTCCAGTTCCCCTTTCAAAGCAAACAGGGGGGTTCTCAACTCATGGGAGACATCAGCGGTAAACTGCTTTATCTCACTGAACGAGCGTTCCAATCGGTCAATCATCGAATTAATGGTTATGCTGAGACTCTGGAATTCATCATTTGTAGCTGGTACGGGAAGCCGCTCCTGAAGATTCTGTGATGTGATGCGATTGGTGATAGCGACGGTACTGCTCACGATAGCCCGATACTTCTGCGAAAAAAAGAGCCCCCACCCCACGCTTAAAATAAAAAGCAGCGGGATTACGATGGCAATATTTTCCAGCAGATTGCGCAGGGTTGACTTGATCCGCTCAATGTCAGCTGCCACCTGGAGCGTGTACTGCGTGCCGTTGGGCACGCTGAAGGTGTCCTGGTAATAGCGGTACGGATGAGAGCGCCCCAGGTTGATTAATTCAAGGACCGGTATTCTATTGGCGGCAAACGGCGAGCGCAGCAGTTTTGCAGCGCTGTTGGATTCATAATAAATAGTATTATTCGGAGAAAGCAGGCGTATATAGACCGGATAATATTTCCGGTGCGCATTGTTCTGATCAAAGATACGGCAGGTGCGGAGCAGATCAAAATTGTTTTGTTGTGCCAGATTGAGAAACTCATAGGATTCATCCTTCAGTATTTTATCTATCTGCTTGAGCAGATTATGACTGAGCCGGTAGAAAAAAAAGGAACAGAGCATGATGGATAGGACTAACAGGACGGACGTGTAATAGATGGTAGCCCGGACATTGATGTCCGGGCGGGCCGGCGCCGCAGCGAACTCGCCAGACACTTGAGGTGTCCATATGGCCCCACGCAACTCCGTCACGCATGCGCGTAACCGCTTCGCTGACACTATCCCCGATTGGCCGATGCCTCGGCCCGATCTCTGGGACAACTACCAGGCATTCCGCGCTGACACACCACCTGGACAACCTCGATCTTGGCCCGGAACTATTCGCTAACCCTACGCGACCGTTCATCAGACCGGGAAACCTCTCAACATGATTCACCAACGGAGAACCACCCATGAAATTCACCGACGGCTACTGGCACATGCGACCCGACATCACGCCGCACTTCGCCGTGCAGGCGCATGAGGTTGAGGTTGAGGATCAGGTTGAGGCTAAGGCGCTGACCGCCTACGCGGCGACCAAGCCGCTGCGAGGCCGCGGGCGACACGCTCGAACCTGCCGCTACTCACCGTCCGCTTCTCCTCGCCGATGGAGAACGTCATCCGCGTGCAGATCGTCCACCACAAAGGCGGGCGGCCGCGTGGCCCGGCGTTCGAGCTCAAGCCGCAGCCGACGCCAGAAGTACAGATCACCGATGATGCGGCCGCGGCACTCTCACCAGCGGCCGGCTCACAGTGCGCGTGGCGAAAGGGCCCGACTGGCGCGTCGAGTTCTTGGATGGCGACCGCGTCATCACATCGAGTGGCTGGCGCGGCATGGCGATGATGGATGCGCCGGACGGCCGCTACATGGTCGAGCAGCTCTCGCTCGGCGTCGGCGAGTGCGTCTACGGCCTGGGCGAACGCTTCACGCCGTTCGTCAAGAACGGCCAGGTCGTCGATATGTGGAACGAGGACGGCGGCACCGCTAGCGAGCAGGCCTACAAGAACATCCCCTTCTACCTGACCAACCGCGGCTACGGCGTGCTCGTCAACCATCCCGAAAAGGTATCGTTCGAGGTCGCATCCGAGAAGGTCGAGCGCGTGCAGTTCAGCGTGCCCGGCGAAGCGCTCGACTACTTCCTGATCTACGGCCCGACGCCGAAAGAGGTGCTGAGCCGCTACACCGCGCTGACCGGCACGACCAGCGCTGCCGCCCGCCTGGTCGTTCGGGTTGTGGCTCTCCACCTCGTTCACCACCAACTACGACGAGGCAACCGTCACCAGCTTCATCCAGGGCATGGCCGACCGCGATCTGCCGCTGCACGTCTTCCATTTCGACTGCTTCTGGATGCGCGAATTCCACTGGTGTAACTTCGAGTGGGACCGGCGCTGCTTCCCCGATCCCGCCGGCGATGCTGGCCCGGCTCAAGGCGCGCGGGCTGCAAGATCTGCGTCTGGATCAACCCCTACATCGCCCAACGCTCGGCGCTCTTCGATGAGGGGATGGCGGCCGGCTATCTGGTCAAGCGCCCGACGGGAGCGTTTGGCAGTGGGATCGCTGGCAGGCGGGCATGGCGCTGGTCGATTTCACCAACCCGGACGCGTGCCATTGGTTCGGCGACAAGCTGGCCGCGCTGGTCGACATGGGCGTGGACTGCTTCAAGACCGACTTTGGCGAGCGCATCCCGACCGATGTCGTCTGGCACGATGGCTCCGATCCGTTCAAGATGCACAACTACTACACGCACCTGTACAACAAGACCGTATTCGAGGTGCTGGAGGAGAAGCTGGGGGCCGGCGAAGCGACCGTCTTCGCCCGCTCGGCGACGGCAGGCGGGCAGCAGTTCCCCGTGCACTGGGGCGGCGACTCCACCGCCACCTTCGAGTCGATGGCCGAGAGCCTGCGCGGCGGCCTGTCGCTCTGCCTCTCCGGCTTCGGCTTCTGGAGCCACGACATGGGCGGCTTCGAGCAGACCGCGTCGGCCGAAGTGTACAAGCGTTGGTGCGCGTTCGGCCTGCTCTCGTCGCACTCCCGGCTGCACGGTAGCGGCTCCTATCGTGTGCCGTGGCTCTTCGACGACGATGAACCAGTCGGCGGCGCGTCGGCTGGAGCCGCAGCGTCGGCGACCATGTGCTGCGCTTCTTCACCAAGCTCAAGTGCCGGCTGATGCCCTATCTCTTCGCCGCGGCGGGCGAGGCACATGCCGCGGGCATCCCGATGATGCGCGCCATGCCGCTCGAATTCCCCGACGATCCCGGCTGCGACACGCTCGACCGGCAGTACTATGCTAGGCGAGAACCTGCTGGTGGCGCCGGTCTTCACGATGGATGGCACAGTGGACTTCTACCTGCCCGCCGGCCGCTGGACGCACTTCCTCACCGGCCAGGTCGTCGAGGGCGGCCGCTGGGTGCGCGAGCACCACGACACACTGAGCCTGCCGCTGCTGGCCCGGCCCAACTCGATCATCGCAGTGGGCGCGACCGATGACCGCCCCGACTACGACTTCGCTGACGGCGTCACGTGCCACGTCTTCGAGATCCAGGATGGCACAACCTTAACCTGCCGCGTGCCGACGCTCAAGGGCGAGACCGCCATGACGATCGAGATGACGCGCTGGGGCAAGTCGTTGAGCGTCAAAGCGAATGGGGCAACGCAGCCGTGGCGCGTGCTGCTGCGTGGGTGCCCGCGGTGCGCACGGTCGAGGGCGGCGCCGCGCACGAAGATGCGCTCGGCACGCTGCTGGTACCGAGTGATGGCACAAACGCGATCACGGCGCGGTCTGTAGTTAAGGATGACGTGTCGGGCGCTTGCATAATCAACCTCCTAGGAGTCTCGTTACTCCCTTGGAATGCTTGTGTTGTATAATGTGAGGTATGGGGAACCAGGGTAGGCAGCTTGCTTGCGCTTGAGCTTCCACGAGACTCCATCCATGCGAAATTTGATCCTACTGCTGACGCTGGCTGGCCTATTGGCTGTGGGCATCTTGGTGACGAGCCTGGGAGCGCCTCAGAGCGCTGCCGCGTCAATCTGGCGTGCCACGACTGTAGCACGCCAGATTGACGCGCAGCCGGCCTCTCTCATCAACAGCCCACACGCGGGTCCGCCTGGGGTCTATGTTTTCTACGACTACGAAAACCTCGATCCGAGAATCTATCCGATCGTTGGTGGCCACGCGACACCCCAGTGGAAGTACTTGCAGAACGCTCAGGGAGTCTATGACTGGAGCTGGCTGGACGTGTGGATGGCGAACGAAGCCGCCCTCGGCAAAGCCATCGGCATCGGCCTGGATGTGTACGATGGTGTGTGCTGCGGCGGCAGCGGCGTACCGGATTATGTCTATCGTGTTTTCCCATCGTCCAAACTGGTGTGCGCCGGCATGACAATTCCCAAATACTGGGATGCCGGCTATCAACAGGAGTATGGACGCTTCATCGAGGCCTTCGGTCAGAAGTACAATGGTGACCCGCGTATCGGATTCATCGAGGCAGGCGTGGGCATCTATGGCGAGACCGCGCCTGCCGAAGCGGCATACAATGACTGCCTGGTGGCTGCCGGGTTGACAACCGACATCTGGATCGACTACGCCAAGTGGGTCATCGACACCTATAAAGCCGCTTTCCCCGACACACAGTTGCTGATCGAATATGCACCGGCATTCAACTCGCGACGCGAGCGCAAAGCGATTAGCGATTACGCGGCGACGCACGGGGTCGGCTTGAAGCATAGCGGCTTAAGGCCCGAGAATGGCGGTGACGCCATAATCAACGATCCAAACTCCGCCAGCTATGGCACCGGCCAGTTCGATCCGATGATCAAGTGGGGCGGCCAGGTGCCGCTTGGGTTCGAAGGCTACGACACACACAACATGACTGGCCTCACCGCCACCACATGGGGCATCTACAACGGGCTGGATAAGCATCCGGACTATATGGTGTTGGACACAGATCTCGTAAAAGATCCGGCGCGCTGGGATTTGTTGCGCTTCGTCAATGCCCACGTCAATCGCACGATTACGAATACGCCGAGTATCTGGGTCGCCATGCGCGAGACCGAGTACACCTGGTTTCCGCAATGGGGCAACTTCCAGTTCTGGCTGTACCAGAACGACAGTGTGACCGGCGGTAAAACGGTGCCGCTTTGGAACATCGGCACGGCGCCGGAAGGCCGCTACACCCGACGAACCGATCAGGCATCCGGCAATCCCTACCTGTATCTCAACGTCGATGACGGCTATATCAAGGGCGGCGTCAACCATGTGACGATTACTATCACCTATCTGGATCAAGGGATCGACACCTGGGAACTCCAATACGACAGCACGACGAGTTCTACGAAAAGCGCCGGAGTGGTCAGCAAGACCAACAGCGGAACCTGGAAAAAACGCGCATTCGACATCGTGGATGCGCAGTTCGCTAACCGCCAGCCCGGCGGGGGGAAATATGCTGGCAGCGACTTTCGGCTCTGGAGTCGCGGGGATGGCGATGAGCTGATCCACTTCGTGCAGGTCGTCTCTCAGGATCGCATCTTCCCCACCCCGACCGCAACCTGGACACCTTGGCCCAGCCCGACGCGCAGCCCACGACCTAACACGACGCCGACTGTTACGTCTACGCCGACCGCCACAACGACGCAACCACCGGGCCGACACCTACACCGCAGCCACCATCGCGGGTGCTCGATTGTCCCCGCCTGCCGACCGACTTCGCAGTGGACGGGCATGTTGGCGAGTGGGCGGCTTTCCTGAAATCGCCCTCGACAGCAGCACAGCCGGTTACGTCAACCATCCACCCGGGCCGGAAGCCGCCGACCTCTCAGCACGCATCTGGTGCGGGTGGCAGGGTAACGATCTCGCCCTTGCCGCAGTGATCACGGACGACACGCTGTTGCGCGACTCGACGTCTATCTGGCACGATGATGGCATTGAATTCGGCCTGGATGCCATGCGCGACGGCTCGATGTGGACCAAATCAACGATCACCAATTCGGCGCGACCGACGGCGCCTTCACTGATCTCGGCGGTTACACCGTTCCCACAGCGACCCTGACCGTGATGACGGCAACCAACGTGTACACCGTCGAGCTTTATCTCCGCAAAGCTTGCTCAACGCCGGCGATCTGGTCCAAGGTCAGCTACTCGGCTTCGCCGTGGGGCTAAATGATGACGACGATGGCGCCAGCCGCGATGATCGCATCATCTGGTCGGGCAGCGGCACGATCGGTGATGCACCGATCTCGGTGCGCTCCGGCTTTGTCGAGCCGGCAAACACGCCGACTCCCACGCCGGCCGGAGCAACGCCCACGAAGACGACGACTGCGACGACCACGAAACCTCACGCCAACGAGCACTCCGACACCGACACCGCCTACCCCGACGCCCTCAGCCACGGCGACATCTACGCCCACAGCAACACAGCAGCCCACTCAGGCACTGACGTGTGACGCACTCACCGCGAGCTTCGTCCTCGACGGAGAACTGACGGAATGGACGGGGCTGTCACTCTCGGGGCTGAGCGCCGGCAATGCTGAGTATCTTTAACCCACCCGACCCTACACCCACCGCCTCCGACCTTGCAGCGACGCTATTGTGCGGGTAGCGAGCCGACGCCTTGGTGTACATGGCCGGCGTCATCCAGGATAACGTCGTCGTCAGGGATAGCGGTGCTCAAATCTGGCTCGATATAGCATCGAACTGGGCGGTGATCGACGGGCTGGCTGACCGCCTTTTCAATATATGGAAGACGATCATCAAATCACGCTGGTGTCCGACGGGACTCTGACCGATTTCGGCGAGA
The DNA here is from genome assembly GCA_963803975.1 of uncultured delta proteobacterium. Taxonomy (GTDB): domain Bacteria; phylum Desulfobacterota; class WTBG01; order CAIYCZ01; family CAIYCZ01; genus JAPLIX01. The sequence continues at coordinate 1,662 of CAWDOY010000025.1, read as the reverse complement.
GCACAGTGCCCGACGCAAGCCAAGCAGTCCGTATGGTGACTGGTGGTTGCTGGCGGTTCGAGCTGCGCCTGCCGACCACGCACTCCATATCGGATGGTTGTCTGAAAACCAGCGGTTGAGTTTCACCGTGGGCTTGCCAACGATGATGACGACGGAGGCCGCCGCGACACCTACCTGATCTGGAAGGGCAGACAACCTACGGCGGGCCAGAGAACTACGGTGTGATCCAACTGATCGGTACTGCGCCCGCGCCGACAAGCAGCCCGACGGCATCGCCCGGCCCATCAGCACCCGACATCGACGCCGACCGCCGCGCACTCCTACTGCCGACCCCAACGATTCCGCGAACAACCGCCCACCAACACCGCCACGACCACCGGGACCGCTCAACGCCAACGGCTTCAGCCACGGCAAGCGCCACAGCGACGCGCACTAACACGCCAACGAATACGCCCACGTCCACGGTCACAGCAAGCGCCACGCCTTCGCCAACAAAAACCAGCACATGGACGCCGACAGCGGCATCGACCAGCACACGCACCCCGACCTCTACGCCGACGAGCACACGCACGTCCACACCTACCCAGAAGTGCAACGCCCACATCAACGGCGACGAACACGCGTACTCCGACCTCGACCAGCACGCCTACGGCGACGCATACACCGACACGCACCGCTACACCCCCACCCCAACACTGACCAACACGCCGACGAATACGCCTACACCCACCGCGACCGCGACATACACACCCACGCCGTCGAATACCCCAACGGCGACCGCCACCCACACACCGACAGCGACACCGACGCACACGTCGACGCCGACCGACACGACCACACCGACAAGCACTGCGACTTCGACCTACACACTCACGCCGACGCCAACTCACACTCCGACAGTCACGCCCACCGCCACGCCGACGGCTACTGCCACGCCGTCCACGGGGAATGTCAAGGGTGTTGTCTTTTGGGATAGGGACAGCAGCGGGGGACGCTTCGATCCGGCCGTTGACATTCCGCTGGCGAACCGCGCATCACGCTCAAGGAAATGACCGGCCAACCGATCCAGGAGCTCGTTACAGGCGCCCAGGGGGTCTATGAATTTGAAACGCTCAAGCCAGGAACCTATCGAGTCGCATTCCAGCCGCCGGCAGGCTTTGAGTTGACTAGCCCAGCCAAGGTTGCCGTCGCTATCCACGCAAATAGTGTCCTGGAGTACGACGTCTCCTCCCAAGTACGCAAACTACAAACAGAGACGCCGACAGCGACGAGCAGCCCACCCGCCATCAGCTCCACGCCAACCATCACGCCAACGCCGACCGCGACGCCCACGCCATGGGCCATAACCCCGACTCAAACGAGCACACCGACAACTGCTGCCATCGCTGGGCGTGTCTGGATCGACTTGAATCAGAACCGGCAACTCGACGAAGGCGAGGGGGGCATCCCAGCAGTTCGCATCCAACTCTTTGGAGCCGATGGCGGCACCGGCGATCCGGTCGTGCTTACCACCGCGCTGACGGCTGTCGATGGGAGCTATCGGCTAGATGATATCCAGGTCGGCACGTACCTGCTCGTCCAAACCATACCTATGGGATTCATGCCAGCGACGGAACCTGAGGTCATCGTACGGGCTACCGCCAGCGACACTGTCATTACAGT
>CAWDOY010000024.1:0-35195 GCA_963803975.1 uncultured delta proteobacterium | reverse complement strand
TTGGCGCATGAGCGTCATGAATGAGAAAAAGCAAGAGGCGAATATTCCTCAGACGCCTGAACCGCTGCCCGGTCGAGTCCCCGTTAAAGTCAACACAGCTCAGCCAGACCCCGAACAGAAATGGCAAACACTTTTTCCCATTTTCGGTGCCGCGGCTGAGAAAAGAGGCCATAAGCTTCCCCATGCCATCGGGGTAACACCGGGATTCTATTACGGCACGGCGCCATATCAAGGTGGACAATGCAAAGGTTGCTCTCGCGAAATTAACGATTCCCGCTGATAAACTCACAAAAATAAAAGTGAAAAGCAGGGAGAAGAACTGGTCGGTGCGCCTGGATACATGGATTTTTCCATTTTTAAGCCTGTATGCGCTGGGAGGGTACACGCGTCAGTATACCGATGCGACTATCGGTGTAGACCTGCTTGACCGCATACGTAACCTGCGAGGTGCACGCCGTAAAGATTTTAAAGTGTCTGTTCATTTAACCGGCATCACCTATGGGGGAGGGATAACGCTGGTCGGCGGGTATAAACATTTTTTTGCTGCGATTGACTCGAATTACACCATCAGCGCGCTGCAGGGTGATCTTGTTTTCGGGAACAGATTAAGCCCGGATGTGAGAGCAATGCTGTGCTCTGTCCGCCTTGGATGGCGAAAAAAGTTTAGTAATTCCTGGCTGAATCTCTGGGTTGGTGAAACCTACTGGGACACGACCAATACCATACGAGGGAACCCTGTCATTCCGGTTATAGGGCAAGGTAGGGTTCAGCCTGCAGGAGAGCACCCAAAAACCATGGAGCACGCACATTGGAACACACATTGAAATAACAAAAACTTTTCAATTCATGGTGGACGTGGGATCAAACTTTTCCGGCCTGTTCTGCATCACCCCGGTATTTATCTACCGGTTTTAAGCCCCCGTAAGCAAAGTTTGTTTTTTTATGCTGCCCTGCTGCACATGGCAGCGTTTATAAATAAGTACCATGGTACAGCATCATTAATATAATTGACTTTTTAAATAAAAAAGCTAACAGAAGTTGTGCTGGCTCATGCCATACGATTCAATTACCAACACTATGTCATCTTGAGAATAAAATGGGGAGATGATGTTATGATGCGATTACGATTACCGCGGACCGCGTTAGCGTTTATGTCTTTGCTTGTAGTTCTGGCGGGCTGCCTGTCAAAACCGGAAACCGTTAAAGCGCGCAGCGGGCTTTCTGCAGTAAAAGTACAGCGAATCGCGCTGATGCCTTTTGTCAGGGGCCTGCATGACAGCAGCCTGGGCGATCCCATGAACGGGCTGCTCTACTGCACCATTTCCAATCTGTGCTTTAACATCAAGGAGGTCAAAGGCAATGCCGACGTGCTTATGACCGGCTTTCTGCAGGATGCCATGCAAAAGAGATACGCTGATGTACTGGTTCCTGTTCCGACTGCTCAGGCTGCGTATGAGGGGTTGCCAAAATATCCCGCCACTGACACACCGCAGTCACTGGCAATCGCACTGGGCAGGAAGCTGCAGACCGACCATGTGATGGTCGGCATTGTCTGGAGATACAAGGAGCGCGTCGGCACTGCCCAGGCCTCCCCCAACCCTGCCTCAGTCGCTTTTACCTTGTACCTGCTGAACATTGAACAGGGTATCCCCGTGTGGCAGGCGACATTTGATAAAACCCAGCAGGCCCTTTCCGAAAATCTTCTCAATGCAAAAGATTTCTTTTCCATGGGCGCGCGCTGGCTTACAGCTGATGAACTCGCCTGCTTCGGTCTTAAACAGGTTCTCGGGGAGACAGGCGGTGTTTTGTAAGTGTTCCGGGATAACGCCTGATGCAAATGGTCAAATTAACATTAACAACCAGCGCAGCTGTTTCATCGCTGTTTTGAGACTGTGCGCTGGTATTTTTGTATTCCTGACATGATCAATAAAGACTTCAAGCGGCTTGTCCTGTCCATTACTATGGCACTGGGCCTGATGCTGCCTCACGATATTTTCCCCGGCGAGCTCGGCACCGACTTTATGATTGACCTGTGGAAGTACCGGACCGGTGAAGAAAATACCGGCCTGCTTATTGGCAGGCCCTCGCAAAAATTGCCTGAGGCTCCCCCGGTAATAATGGTCAGTATCACGGGAACGGTTGATTGCCTGCAGGCCCTGCCCTTGCATCCAAATGATGTAATCGAGGTGCAGCTGCTTGACTTTTCTTCCCGCAGTTCTGCCGCTGTTATTGCGTACCAGAAAATTACATCGGCCCGTAATATACCAATACCATTCAAGCTTACCTATGACCCGGCCAGGATTAACCCGACACATCATTACACGGTTCAGGCGCGCATCATGCGCAATGGCGAAGCGGCGTACTGTAATACATCTCCTGCTTTTGTTGTAACCCATGGCTATGCAAGGAATGTCCGTGTCCTTGTAGCAGCGGCTGGCGGTGAGCGCGCTTCCCGTGCTGACTATGATTCCATGGTATCCCCTTCACACGCTGATTCCCGGGTGTACATCGGCACCTACTCGCGAAGTTTCATTGGCGCGGGTGGCAAAGTTGAAGAGACCCTGCACGTGCTGCGTAATAATTCCGTGGAGTTACTTTCCAGATACTCGAAGGGGATTGTAAAACAGACTGGCGTCTGGTCTATGGAAAAAAATCTTTTAGCAGTAACAGTGACGCATAAAAACGGGGAGCCGGTTAACCCGGAGCGAATTGTGTTCGAGCTGAAGGGAGATGGTCTGGCAGCCGTCGAATATGACAGGGCTGCGCATGGCCCTCATTTCTCCTTCAACCGCGTCTCCGTCCGGGATGACCACTAAGACCATTGCAACAGCGATTAGCAAAAAGGCAGTGCCCGTAGTATGAGCACTGCCTTCTGTAATTGTTTACATCCCGCTCTGCTGCGCGCTTTATATCGTCAATAATAGACATCCCACGCGCAATCCATGTATTTCTGATATAATCCCCGGATATAATATGCTGCGTATACCAGTACCGCAAACAGGCCGATATGCCAGGTGACGATCCCTGCTGCCCTCATCTTGTAATGGAGCAGAGCAGAACCGCAGACCGCGAAAACAAAGCCGATTATTGAGCAGAACAGCACCGCTGTTTGATTTTCATGAGACCATCTTGGATAGATGTACATCTTCGCTGGTTTTTTCATAGGCACCGAAGTCCTGTAATAAGTGTGTACTAATATCACGATTTACCATGTTGAAAATTGTATATATATGAAATACTAATTCATTTCTGTCAATAGCCATATCATTAAAACTTTCCCCAAAAATCTCTTCACCTTTTCACCTCTTTCACCTTTTCAACCTTTTCACCTTTTCACCTCTTAACCTCTTTACCTCTTTACCTTTTTACCTTTTCCTTAAGCCCTTCAATAATCTGGGACAGGCCGAGCTGCAGTCCATCTTTTACCCAGCCAAGCCCAGTTCCTCGAGCTTTTCCTGTTTAGGGAAACCCGTAGCCCGGTCCCATCCCCGCAGGTCATAATATTCATCCAGCATCCGCTCAAACTTCTCTTTGTCCACTGCTTTTCCCTTGCGTGAGATGATTTCATCCCCGGCTCCGGGAAGCAGCAGCTGCGGGTTGTGCATGCCGAACACATCCATAATCGGCTCTTCGCGCTCTATAAAAAGCCGTTCCGGCAGGCTGTCATCCTCCCTGCCCTTTTTCCCCTCCCGCAGCTGAATCGCACGGTTCAGGTTAAAGATTCTCTCGGCCGTATGCTCCAGCGCTGCACCGTCAATCTCTTTGCCAATGACAGCGGACAGCAGCTGGCTGTCCAGGGTAGGATCTCCCACATGACCTGCAGAGCTCGCATCATCGTAAATAGGCCACACAAAATCACACAGTATCAGCGATTCTTTCGCGTATTCACGGTGCTGCACCTTAACAGCTGCAAGCGCTTTGCCTTCATAGGTAGAGAAATCAACCGCCTTTTCGCTGCCCCAGAACTGCTGCCCGATTTTTCTCAGCACCTCAGTAGATACATAGGACTTTTCTCCCTTGGTGTTATGCCAGACAGCCCATTTCGTCGGAGCTGTGCACACCTCATGAAGTTCGGTGATAGGCGGACGCTGCTCCACGGCATATAAAAGCGCTGACTGGGGAAAAACCTTCGGCCCGTAGGGAAACATACGCTGCGCGTTGGCGATCTCTTCTGCAGCCATGCCGGTCTTCTTTGCTGCTCTAGCCACTCCCTCGGCAAGGATAGCTCCGAATCCTTCCCGTCGTGCAATTTTCATAAACAGTGCTTCCAGAAATTCCAGGCTCCCCATCGTGCTCATGGGCAGCTCTATATCCTTTTCTGACAGGATGCCCTGCTCATAACATTTCTCAAGCCACAGCAGCAGGAATACTATTTCCAGAACGCACAGGGAATAGTCGTTTGCCATGGTGGCGGCAATAAAGCTTGCCTCAGTAACTTCCTTGTGCAGTTTTTTATCCCACAGGCTGTAGAATAACGGCGTCTGGCATTTTCGTATGTCCTCGTTGCCGGCAGCGCTTCTGTGCAGAGAGCGCCAGCAGCCCATGGGGCAGCCATGGCAATGGACTTTTTTAACAACGGTCGAACCGGGCGTAGTAATAGGATTACCGTAGAGATTGAAATATCCAGGACCGGTCATCTCTTTAATTTTATTGCGTATGCGCTGTATTGCCGCCGCATCCGCTACCGGTATCTTCCCTGTTCCTGCCACTGCTATTGCCTTCAGGTTTTTTGCGCCCATCACTGAACCAAACCCGCGGGAACCGCTCCCTGCAACGTCTGTTAAAATGGTCCCGATGCGGGAGCCGTTTTCCGCGCCCGGGCCGATGCTGAGCAGTTTTGCCGTATCTCCTTCCGCGTTCCGTAGAGCGTCATGAACTTTGCTGTTAGTATTGCCCCAGAGATGGCGTGCGTCCTTTATTTCAACTTTTTCATCGTGTATGCTTATATAAACAGGACTTTCTGCTTTTCCTTTTATGACGATGCCGTCAAACCCTGCCATTTTAAGCTCTGCGCCGAAGAAACCGGACATGCTGCCGCTGTAAAATGTCTCGGGATACATGAGCGGTGATTTGCCGCAGACTATCCAGCGCGGGGCGGCTGGTGCGGCTGTTGCAGCCAGGGGACCCGTCATGAAAATGAGGGGGTTATCAGGGTGAAACGCATCCTTATCCGGATGCCCCTCGTCCCAATAAATCTTTTCCGCAATGCCGATTCCGCCGATAAAATCTTCGCAGTATTGTTCAATGTCAGTGGTTGAAACTCTTTTTTCATTAAGATCAACACGCACTATTTTCCCTGCCCATCCGTACATAGTCGCCTCCATCCGGCTTAAATTAATTCATTACGATACAAATAGTATCTCGCTAAAAATACAATGTATTTTAATTTTTATCCATCCTTATCTGCATCACGATAAACAGAACGCTGGATGCATTGAGAAGGCCCATTATAAAGCAGGCCTGATAAACACCTGCAAGCGGTACCAGCAGCGCTCCGGTTAAAAGTGACCCTGCACATGCACCCAGATGGTCTACTGCATCTACCCGCCCTGCTGCAGTGCCAATATCATTGTTATGAGAAATAAGGATATGGCTCACCAGAGGAAATTCAAGCCCGGCGATAAAGCCGGCTGTAAATACTAATATCATAAAGCTGCAGGCAGTAATATCAATAACAGAAATCTGCAGTGCTCCTTTGAGCATATTCAATCCTGATAAAGCAAAAGGCAGCAGCACTGCATACACGCATAGCGCAATTTCACAGGCCAACAGCGCCTTAGTGCCGCAGCGCCTCCCGGAAGCTATCAGCCTCTTGATGGAGTACCCGCCTGCGGTCAGGCCAAACATAAATGAACCTGCTATAATGCCGATCATCTGGTAAATATACCCGTACATATTTTGAAACATAAAAATAAGGACCAGTTCAAGGGCCATGCCAGTGCATCCCGTGGTACCGATTGCCCAAAGGCAATTAAAATACCTGACGCTCTTTCCATTTGCGGCATATATTTGCAGGCTGCGCGCCAGGCAAAAAATTACCAGCACTGCTACTATGAAGAATACTATATACCGCGCAACAGTATGGAAAATAGCTGCTTCTGCCTGCCCTCCGGTAAATAGTTCCCACAGCAGAAGCTGGTAAAAATAGGTTATCGGCTGCATATCCGTATTAACGGGAGCGCCGGTATTTCTGTTGAGAGCGCTCGTCATCGATTCAATTCTTTCTTTCTGTACCAGCACTCTAAAGAGCTCTGCAGGAAATACCTCAGACTGAATGCCGCGCTCCTGATAGCGTCTCTGAAGCACCCGGTAATCAGGTGTTAAGAGATCAGGTTTTATTGCTGCAAAGAAATAACTTTTGTCCTCCTGCGGAATAACCAGGGTATAGGGAAATACATTTTTTAATCCGTCATACAGGGAAGCGGCATAATTTGAGATTATGCCTCCCAGATAATTTGATGATGCTGACAGACCGATTACCATTACTCCGCCTTCTGCCAGAGCATTTTTAACCTCCCTGAAAAAGTCAACGGTATAAAACCTGTTCAGGGCTGCTGTTGTCGGTTCGGGGGTATTTACCATTATCAGGTCATATGTTCCCTGTATGCCTTTAACAAATTGTCTGCCGTCCTTATAAATAATATTCACCCGTTGATCTGCCAAAGCTTTCTTGTCTTTGCCTGCGAGAATCGGCCTGACCAGGCTGACCATCTCTGTATCAATCTCAATATAATCAACTGTTTTTACGTTATGTTGCAGTATATTTCTCACAAGTCCGGTTAAGCCATCATTGATTAGCAGCACCTTCTTTGGAGCAGGGTGCTGACACATGAACAGATGCGCCTTCTGTGCTGCCTGATACTCCTCCGGATAACTGCCGGTCAATTGGCCATCAGCAAAAACACCATATTGATTGCCTGCCTCAGCCAGTATTAAATTCTGATAACGGGAATCGCGGGAAGCAAGCAGCTGCATCCGGTTATTAAAGGTATTCCAGCGCAGCCTGACCAAATAGTCATCAAATTTTGCGATCGTTCCTGCGGATAGCAGCACCAGCATGCTTACTGACAACACCAGTAAGAATGAGATTATAGTTTTTGACAGACGGTCTTCGTATTGTTTTAAAAAGAACCAGAACGAGGCTGCCCAGATAATACCGGCAATTGAACCGAATACCTGGAGTGGACGGTATGCCGGTATCACCACCAAAGAGATAATCACTCCGCCAACAAGGCTGCCGACAGATTCCCACACATACACCAGCCCGACAGCAGCCGAACCTGCTTCCTGCCGCTCTGCTGCCCTGCATGCGATTGGAAATAAAATCCCGATTAAGAAGCTGAAAGGGCACACCGTCATACCGGCACCCGCAATCATCTTGATTAAGGATATATATTCCCCGGGCGCTACGATCATAATGCTTCGCAGCCCTCTCATGAGAGGGATCACGATGAACGGGGTAATGGTGAGAATAACAAGGGATGGCAGGAAGACCCGCAAGGGATGCTGCAGCTTTTTACAGAACCTGCCGGCAACCCAGGCCCCGCCGGCAATGCCCAGAAACCAGTAGAAAAATATAAGCCCGAGGCACAGCTCGCTGCCAAAAAATTGCACCAGCAGTTCTCTGATAAAAAAGATCTGGGCAGCCATGGAATAGGCGCCGACCAGCAGCAGGATTAAAGAAAAAAGCAGGGAGCCCATGTTGAACAAACTCCATGAGGAGAATTTTTAACCAGCGTCATAAACTATACTGAAAATATATTTTATAGTCAATTTGCAATAGAATTCTGTTGCGCTTGACATACCATCTTTCATATACTACCGTTTACAATACCGGAATTTATGGCCACAGAAAACGCCCGTCCTCCGAAGCATTTCTGCCTGTCTCCGCGCAAAGCGTGGTTCCTGCCCTCCGCACGAAGCGTGCTTCGTATGGCGGCTGGAAGCGCGGCGGAGGGTGGACAGAATAACACTGAAGTTAAAAATCTCTTTCTGTGAAAATCTGTGTGGTTCTGTGGCTAAAACAATTAAGGGACTATAACATAGTAATCAGGAGGCGTTATGAAAGTACTGGGTATTTGCGGCAGTTATCGCGATGAAAGCAATACCAACAAGCTGGTAAAGAAAGTTGCCGAGGCATCCGGGTGTGAATATGAGCTCATATATCTTGCCCGGAATGAAATCAAGCCGTGTACCGGCTGTGCTAACTGTATGATGAATGACGGTATATGCATCATTCAGGATGCCATGCAGGAGATATATGAAAAGCTGCTGCAGGCTGATGCCCTGATTGTCGGCGCACCCACCTACTTCCTGGATGTCTCAGGCGCGGTGAAATGCTTCATCGACCGTAACATGGCCCTCTACTACCGGGGTATCGGCCCGGATGCGGAAATCGAGGTGCTGGGAAAACGGCCATTTACCGGGAAACCGGCGGTCGCGATAACCACCGTCGCGGGCGCAGGTCATGAGCGGACCATTGAAACGCTCAAGGTATTTCTTGATTACTGTCATAAAATGAAGATCGTTGCAGCATTGGCTGAACCGGTGGGGATGAATGATGTTGTAGATATGCCGGAAGTTATGAAACGGGCAGAAGATGCAGGCAGAAAACTGGGGGCTGCATTAAAGAAGCAGAAATGATAGAAAGAAGTCAGAAGCCAGTCATAAAAACCCTACAGAGATTCTGCAGGGTTTTTTTATTTTCTTTCCTGAAAAATGGTTAACGGTCAAAGAAGATATCCAGAGCGCGGGTCACACCGCTTTCCTTGCCGAACAGAACCTTATAGCCCTTTACGCCCGGGTCGTGGTCGACGACGGTCTTTAGATATTTCTCAAAACCATTGTTTGCCCGTTCAAGCGATCCGCCGGTGAGGGGCGTTGATTTCTGGGTCAGGTCAAGAAAGACATTGAGATACTCGCGAAAGATGCCGCGCGCATCATCATCCTGTGCTTCGGTAATGCGCGACTGAACAGCTGCCCTTGAAAAAACGCTCTGAATTTCTCCCTGGACAGCACCCGACTTCTTTAGCAGGGCTGGATACCGGTCCCGTATTTGTATCATCCGGTCGAACAGCGCGTTATCGTCATGCTGCCCATCGTCGCCGGCCCGGTGAATATCCACCATAACCATGCGCTTCTTACCGGTGATGACGACCTCCCCGGTGAACACCGGCAAATCAAGTTCAATGCGGGGACGCAGAAATGTGGAGCGCACTGAAAGATAGAACGGCAAGTCTATTTTCATAAACACCACGCGGGAAAACTGTTCAGAGCTGTAGACCTGACCGTCTACTTTTACCAGGCCCAGCGTTCTTTTTGAACGTTCCGGAAACGGATATTTGAGCCGGACCGGGTTGAGAGAAAATCTCTTTTTTATCTCAGCCAGGGCAAGCGTGTGAATATCTTTGAGGCTTCCCATAGACTCCCCTCCATGCGACAGGTTTAAACTTCACACTATGTATACTGCACGGTGTTGCGCAGGTTATGCGGCCTTCTTCCCCAGCGCCTTGATCCGCGCTTTTTCCTCCGGATCTCTCTTAAACGTTATGACCCCCTCAAACGGGCATGCTTCCATGCAGCTGAAGCAGAGGCAGCAGGTTGCCGGCATTTCATTGTCCTGGGCGCAGATGTCAATATAGAACGGGCAGGCTTTTTCTGCCTGGCAAACTTTACATTGCTTGCATTTTGATTTGTTATAGCGAATGCGCCACAAGCTGCCGTGCGCGGCAATCCCGCGGTACGATGACAGCCAGCAGAAATGGGTGCACATCTTTCTCCAGGGAAGCAGCAACGAGCCGATAAAAAGACCATACATGAAGTATATGGGATACCAGAGGTCACCGGTCAGGTCAAAGACCGTCTCGCAGAAAAACATGGGGAACCATGAAAGAAGCAGCGTGAACGGGAAATACGGCGCATTCTTATCAACCTCGCCGCTCAGATACATGGCGGTACTGTGGCTCTGCTCTTCAATTGCCTTGGGCAGCTTCGGAATGGGGCGCGTATAGGTCATGTTCTTAAACAGGCCGTCCTGCAGCGTCGCATTGGGGCAGAGCCAGCCGCAGAGCACCCTGCCGAAAAGAAACGGCAAAATGGCAACAGTCAACACATGAAACATGCCCCAGAAAAAAAGAGCTACATTTGACCCATAGATGAACGAATAAGCGGTGAACACCGCGTAGATCATGAAAACCGTTATCTGCGCAAAAATGCGGAAGCTGATTACCTTGAGGCGCTCCTTTTTGGGCGGCTGCTCCTCGGTGCTGCCGAAAACCAGCAGCAGATACGGTATTATGCTGATGATGAAGGTCAGCATGAAATAAAATGTGTTCTGCCCGCTCGGCTGCTTCTCCATGAGCATTGGATAGGTGAATGCACCAATCACTGCCGGAATCAGCCACACATGCGCTGCAAGACGCGGCCGCGCATTGAAATACTTCTGGTGCAGCAGGTTGAAAAATCCCGCCGCAAGTGCGAAAAATATTCCCGGCTGCATAATCTTGGTCCCAAACAGGCCATACAGGTACACGAATATCGCCGCCCAGAGCGCATATTTATTTATAGTTACAAAACGCTGTTTTGTGATGGTCATGGTCAGTCCTCCTTTTAGTGATTGGCAAGAGCCTGTTGCAGTTTGGGCAGAAGCGCCTGCCACTCAGCGGGAGAAATCATCAGGCCCAATGCCATATAGATCACCATAAAGCCGATGCCCACACCAACCACGCCGTAACGCCTTCCCTTGCTGACCCCGGTTCTCCGTCCCATCATCCACATGGCCGTCAGGTAAAAGGTGCCGTCTATCAGGATATTGCCCTGGGAGCTGCTCACCGTGCTTGCATACAGCGCGTCAGCAGTCTGCGTGCCCATATTTTCCACCAGGGTTTTTATCGCATGAGAGAGCGTGCCGTTCAGGACCGCTATCGGTATCAAAGAAACTGCGGTAAACCGCAGGGAATTAATATATTTTCTGTCCCGCAGTACCAAATGCATGACCAGCGCCAGCAGCGCTACAACAACGAAACCGACGATGGCACCTGACATCGTAGAAAAAAATCTCTGGATATTAGCGTTGTCCGTCTGCATTATTCTCTTAAAAAATTCCGCTATATCGATTAAAAACGAGGGAAACATGGCGCGGAACAGATCAACCGTCTTCGCGTCAGCTATCCCCCAGGCCTTGCCGAACATATAGCAGGGGATAACAATTTCCATTATTCTCGCCGCGCGGGCAAGCGGTGTTGTGTAATTTTCTGCCATACACTTTCCTCCGGTTATTGGATGCAAAATCAAATATATAAGTTTCTGTTCCTAACCGCTATGATTACTTTATCCATGGATTGGGAGTCGTATAAGACTGTATCCCCATCCGTGTTTTGAGGTGTTCGACATACTGTATTTCTTCCTGCACGTCTTTTGCCTCGTCAACTAAAGCAGTGCTTTCATACTTGAGATAGAAGTCAGCAGGCTTTTTCCACTGCCCTGATGACATCAGTATAATAGAAAGGGTCAGGTATAAAATACCGCCTATCACGGTCTTGCGCTCGACCGTTGCTGCCTTCCTGGCCATAATGAGAAGCACAATGCTCACTATCAGGGCCACCCACATGATGACCGTTGCGACCATGGGCATGACTTCCAGCGGCACTCTGAAAGAATAGTTATCCATGTACAGCTCAAAGGTCCAGATGCCGAGAAAGATTGCAAAGCAGAATGCGACCTGCCGCTTTAACGCCCCGCTTCGCACCAGAATATGCAGCAGCACCCATCCCGCCAGCATATAGTAGTATCCTCCGAGCATTTTTATATTCAGGTCGCTGAACTGCAGTATTTTTCCCGCAGGTACTTTGATATAGGGTATTTCACCGACAACCTGCCACATCACAATGCCCGCGAAAAACGCATACAGATAGCCCTTGCTCTCTTTCTCGACCGTGCATGCCTTATATAAGAGGCCGAGGAAAATAGCAGCCATGATGGGAAAAGCAAACAGGTTATAGTTCTCGACGGGTTTCATGCGGAATGGCAGGAATATGGCCAGCGATACGATAAAATATAAATTTCCCAGGATAGCAATAGTAATAGCCCTTAGCATGCAGGTCCTCCTTGTGATTGGTGTTTTATACTATCAGGATTTATTGTTTCAAAATGCAGAGTGCTATGGGTGGGTTGGGATTGCGTTTTAAACCACATACAGAATTTTATACCTATACCAACGTATCAGGATGATGGCGCAGTCCGCCGGTTATGAGTGCGCTCATATATAACTAAATCGCAGGATTTATGTCAAGGAATTTTATTGTTTTTGCTGCGCGTCGCAAGCGACAAAAAAGCCTGCCTCACATGAGGCAGGCTTTTATCTTCTTCCGTTAACTGGCAGTTATTAGTAACCGCCCTTCTGCAGGTTATTGATGGTGAACATGTTCTGGTCAACTCGTGTCAGGCCGACACCCTTGCATTCCTGAAAACTGATGCCGCAATGAGTCCGCTGAAAATCCATGAACTCAGTTCCGACAATCACTTTTTTCATCTCGCCGGTTGATTCCAGCGGGAACTGATTGGTCCAGTTCTCAAAACATTTCCAGAACCTGCCCAGGTTATCATATATTTCGGTCCACTGGATATAATAGCTTTCCGGGTCAAGATACCACACCCGCTTCCCGTAGATGTAGTTTTTATCTTTGCTCACGACTTCAACAACTATCGTGTTCAGCCGTTCCCTGGTGATGCCGTTGGGCATGCCCTGGCCGGACACCCTTTGCAATATTTTAAGATCCTGCTGGCGGCTGCACAGCAGGTCTTTTTTGCCGATATACTTATACGTATTTCTGGGGATTGCGCCGTCCCATAAGTATTCGTCATCATAGATGAGGTCTGAACCGTCAATTGAGTCTGTTCTTTGCGCTGTTGAAATTCTGCGTATTCTCCTGAACTGGCTGTACCACATATAGCCGTCATCACTCTTGCTGTAATCCAGATAGCGAATGTTGAACATGCGGGTGTTAACGAACTCGGGCGGCTTGTACAGATGAATGAAATAGCCCCGGCGCATGCCCTTGGGGTTGCTGGCAAGAAGGTTCGGCTTGGGGTCAACATCCACACGGCTCACGAAATAAAGCTCGGTCATGTCCTGACTGGAAACCCGTTCAGTCCTCTGCTTAACTTCCAGTGCCGGGCCGGTTCTGAGCCAGTGATAGGCATCACCGTGGGTATTGAAATCATAATTCCAGGCAAGCTGCTGCCCACCCTTCATGGGATCTGATAAATCCGGATTGGGAAACGGCATGCCGGCTGTTTCGCCATAATTCTGAATAATACCCTGGGCATCAGCTTTCACCTGAGTATGATACTTGTTAGTAGCCTCAATCATCCCTTTCGTTTCTACGTAGCGCTTATAGGGAAGGATGGTAAACCAGAACCCCTTGGGCTCATTCCATACCTCAGGCTTTTTATAAACGCCGGCATAAGATTCTGGTAAAAATTCCTTAATCTGGTCAACATTGCTCTGATCAATTTTTTTGCCCGCCCAGGTCTTTTCCCAGTCGCGCACCTTTGCCAGTTCCTCATCACTAAAAGCGGCAAGAGGAAAGTTAAGCTGTTCCGCACAGACCATAACCGGAGCCGCAAAAAGTAGCGCAAGAACAATCAGTGGCAGGCAGAGCATTGGTACATTTGTTTGAAACCGTCGTAAACTCATGTATAACCTCCTTCACTTTATTGTTTGCAAAAAATTTATTAAATAGTTACTTTTAAAAGCTGTCAGCTCTTAAAACTCGTAGCGCGCGCGGATCAGGATGCTGTCTTTGTCATGCAGGCCCTTGTTGGACGGTGTTCGGGATCCGTAGGTGGGGAAGCCAAGCTCCCCGCGCCAGTGGTTTCCCGGAACATAAGCTATAATCGGGCATAAGAAATATTTTCCAATGGGGTTGTAGCTTCCGGTGAACATTAACATGACTGTCTGGTTAAAGAAGAACTGCTGCACGTTCCAGGCGACCTCTGAAGAGTGGGCTGCGCCGCGGCGGTGCCCCCGGCCGCTCTCGGCAATAATAATATCATCATCCCAGTGCAACACCCTCTCGTAAAAGAACGTGAGGCTCACATCCATCATTTTATCCTGACAGTACTTGTGTGTCCAGGGCATGGTGAATTTATCACCATAGTTGAGGCCCATGCCTAAGCAGTCACGTTTTACCGAGTCGTATATGGCGGCGTTGTCAGCGTTAGTCCCACGGTTATAGGGTTCATTATGGTTATAAAACCATTCCAGGCGCCATACCGAGTCATGCAGTGCGGGCACTACCGTCTGGGCCGTTCCGCCGATCATACTGTAGCGCGGGTACTTAAAACACTTTTCATCCGGGAACGTGGGTTTCTGCGGCTTTTTGGTGATGGAGCCTACTACACCCTTGAGAATATAATCTGATGTGAAAGAGGGGATCAGTGTATCAGCTATGGCAATCGGGGCGTCATACAGCCCGTTATAATAAAGAAATGTCCAGTCAATGTTCCAGGTAAAGCCGCGTACGCGCAGTCCGTATTCATAATTCTTCAGGTTCCAGCCTGGCGCGTCCATGCGCGCCTTTTCAAACTGCCAGGTAGTTACGCCATAGGGCAGGTAGGGATAAAATCCGTTTTTATTTATAACTGGATTGGGGCCGTAATGGGTACCTTCCACCGGCAGCCGCGCTGGCCTGAAATCTCCGGGGATGTAGAGGGCTTCGAACAGCAGGTTGCCGGGAAGCTGGCTCTGGTAGGTGCCGCGCAGCATAAACAAGGCCATCTTTATCTCTTCCCAGGCATCCACACCCGGAGAGCCGAGCCTGACGTCAATGGGGTTAATGATGTCAACGGTCCGCTTGATGTCGGTCTCACCCCAGACCGCAATCTGCTGCCCGAACCGGATATTCCACGGCCCGCGTATGTAATCTATATATGCCTCTGAAATCAGGTCGCGGTCCTGGGGTCGAGAGTACCAGTTTCTCTGTAATGAGGGGACTGCGGGGCTGATGCCATTGCGCATCTTAGGATCATAGACCGGTGCCAGCTCATACCAGTATTTAAAGCCGCCGATAAAGTTTATCTGCTCCTCGGGACAATCCTTGATTTTGAACTGCCCTTCAATGAGAGCGCTGAAACGGTTGTAGTCCATGCGGGTCTTGTGGTACGTCTTGTATTCAGCACTGTTCATCTGGGTGCGATAGTACATCGTCTGCTTAATTGTTCCATTGACAATAATCTTGTCGTCTAAAAAACGCACCTCAGCCAGAGCCTGCCGTAACCCTGTCGCGCTTACTATAAATGCCAGAATGATCGCTGATAGGAATAGAATTTTGCGTTTCATCAAGCCCTCCCTTGTTTAGATTAATAGATTTTCAAATACGTTCTGTTTTACCCCTGTTTAACCAGTACCAGAAATTGTGTCCGCACCTGCCGCTTCTCTGTTTTTTAAATTTACTTATACCAGTCAAATTGTTTTTGCAACTAAAATATTTTAAATCTTTGATGCTCTCGTAAAAAAGTCATAAAAAACTGTCATTGCGGTGAACTGTAACACAGAGCATAGCGAAGGGAAAGTGAAGCATCTACCTTTGTAAGTGTTTGAAAAAGCGAGATTGCCGCGTCGCTCCTCCTAAGAAACTTCCGTTCATGCACAATTCAAAAACATTGTGCAGGTGGTTCATGCATGCAATGACACCCCCCTGTTTCCCCCCTTGCCAAGGGGGGATGTAAGAGGGGTCTTCCGAGACTTGTTTCTTTCATGAACAACCCCGAAGCGCAGCGCCGGGGTCAGATGCTCGCAATGACCGCAGGTGACTTTTTAAGACTTTGTCAAGCCTCCTTTCTTTCCCTCACGCAGTTTAATCAGTATGGTACCGCACATAGCGTGCTATCGTTTAGACGTTATAAATTTTGGTTTAAACAGAGCTATAAAACTGGGTACGACAAAAACCGCTCCCAGCATGTTAATTACCAGCACGATTGCCAGCAGCAACCCCATCAAAGCCTGGAACATCAGTTTTGATATCGCCCAGAATCCCAGGCCGCAGATAAGGGTTAAGCCGACATACAGAACCGCTTTCCCGGACGTTCCCAGCGATATTGCAATCGCGTCATACAGGTCACGTTTGTTATCCCGGTATTCCTCAATAATACGGCCGACAATATAGATCGAATAGTCAACACCAAGCCCCATGCCCACTGATGCTATCGGCAGGGTTGCCGTGGTTAAGGGGATCGGCGGGTTCATGAGGGTCATGAACGCCTGGGTCAGAAAGGTCGAGGTCAGCAGCGGCAGAGTGATAAAGATCGCCGCCACAAAGGACTGGAAGAAGAACGCAACAAAGCAAAAAGCACATGATATAGGCAATGATTGTCGTCATGCCATTGTATTTCACCAGCGTCTCATTGATACCTGCCTGAACTCCCGCGGTGCCGCCGGCCAGCCGGTACTTGAAGGTGAAGGTTATCTCCTCGTCAGTATTGAGCTTCGCTTTTATCGGTGTGCCGGCCAGAGATTCCTCTTTAACAAATTTATTCACCCGGTCAATAACTTCTCTGAGGCTGTCCGCTGTCTTGTCACGCAGGAACAAAACTATATTAGCGTCTTTTGAATCCGCGCTAATATACTTATCCCAGTCCCCGGGAGATCCGGTAGAATAGACAACCTGCCATAACATTTTGAGCTGATCATTAACGGTGGCAGGAAATATCCATTTGGGGTCAGTATCTCTTATTGCCCGGTTAAAATTCGGGATCGGTCCGTTAAGGCTTCCCACAAAAACAACCCGCTGATTGGGGGTTCGTGACATATAGCGCCCGAATTTTATTATTTCACGTACAAGTGCCGGGTTGCTCTGAGCATAGGGTTTGTCAGCCTCGCACACTATGTACATGGGGTTCAAAAGCGGCATATTAAAGATAAGCCGGAACGCATCCACGTTGTAGCGGTGAAACGGCCACAGGATTTCAGACCCCGGCACCACATTCCCTACCGGCAGCTTCAGCTGCTGGAAGTAGCCCCAGATGGAGACAATCAATACAATGACCAGAATGGGGATTTTTCCTTTCCGGCAGATAAAATGACCAATGCCATGCAGCATCCTGTCCAGGAACCCCTCCTTTTCCGGTGTTGTCTGCACTGGGAAATAGGAAAAGATGATGGGCAGCAGAAAAAACGCGATAAATATTGTGCCGAAGGCCCAGAACGCGCAGGATATGGTTATCTTATACAGGATATCGATCGGCGTAATGGCGATAATCAGAATGCCCGAGGCATCGGTTATAATTCCTGCAATGCCCGGGACGAACAGGCTGGTAATAACTTTCTTGCAGGCTGCCTTGCCATTGCCAAGGGTTATGGACTCTTCCCGGTAGCGCTTCACCACCTGCACCGAGTGCGATGCAGCCATCGCCCCGATCAGAAACGGGAACACCAGCACCAGCGGGTCAAGGTTGAAGTTGAGCATGGCCAGGAACCCCAGGCCCCACACCGCGCTGATCAGCGCTGCAAAAACCGGCATCACCATACCGCGCCTGGTGCGGAAAAACAGAAAAAACATCACCAGCATGGCGATAATGGTGTAGACAAAAATCTTCAATGCCTGCGGCACATAGCTTTCAATGTAGCCGATGTGCATGGGATTGCCGGCTATGGCAACAAAGTGATTATCATCTTCATATTTCTTCCGCAAATCCATCAGCTCTTTGTAGGTGATTTTGTAATCCATCTGCTCTTCAAAAAAGTCAACCTGGACTAACGTCTTGGCGCTGTCAAGAGACACTAACCCCGGGTAGCAGACGGGACTGCCATAGACCGTGAGCTTCAGTTTTTTGAGACCTTCTTCTGTGGTGGGAACTTCTGGATACATCACCGAGAGAGATACATATCCCTGAGGAGTGGCTTTGAAATCTTTAACTTTCGAGCTTGCCAGAGAGAATATCTTAAAGCGGTCAACAGCATGAAACAGCAGGAGATCATTTGTTATGGATTTTACTTTCTTCAGCGTTTCGGTATTAAATACATCCTTGTATTTGCCGGTAGCTTTTACCCCCACCATGATAAGCACCTGGTTGGCACCGCCGAACTTGTTGCGGATCTCATTATGCAGCTTTATGTACGGGTGCTGCTGCGGCAGCAGGTCGGCAAATATGGTCTTAACCGACAGCTTCCGGCACTGCCAGCCGAAAAAGACGGTGATGATGATGGCGAGGATAAGGTAGATGTTGCGCTTCTCTATGACATGATTCGCAACGCGCTCCATGAATGTTTCTATTTTACCCATGTTATTATCTTCCTTTCTAAATTTCTTTGACAAATATCAGAGACGCTTTCTTGACCAATCTTGACAAAGTCGTAAAAAGTCCCCTGCTGTCATTGCGAGGAGTGAAACGACGACGCAATCCTTATTATTAATTATCTCAATTATTCCGACATCATTTTTTCAAACTTAGCCAGTATGTCATCAAAGAATTTAAAGGCTTTGGTGTCATAAGACAGGCCGGAGTGAAATTCCCATGTTTTCCCTCCATCCGTTGTACTGATTACGGTACCGCCCGCTCCTGCAATCCAGCCTTTATCAGGGGTCGTAAAAACAACATCGCGAAACCACATTTTTGTTTTGATGGTTTCCTCTTCGTTTTTCCAGGTCAAGCCGCCGTCCTGTGATGTCATGTAGGTCCCCTTATCTCCCACGCACCATCCTTTCCCATCCTTTATGCATATCGTGTAGAGAGCCAAAAGGCTTGGACTGGGAAGCACATCCCAGGAGATTCCTCCATCCGTGGTGCGCAGTATCGCTCCAAAGTTGCCGCACGCCCATCCGTTTACTTTATCTTTAAAGATTATACAGAAAAGCGATGGCCGGGGCCGTTCATATTCGTCTTCCAAATCTTTGCGTTCAAAGGCTTTGGGCATAATCGGAACCCAATGAGCACCCCCATCAATGGTACGGAACCATAACACCGGATTCTCCGACAATAAATCCATTCTGCCGGTCAAGAAAACAGACATCGTTATAAATCTTATCAGCCTCAGGCTGCTGGGGAGCCCAGGTTTTACCGCCATCAGCGGTATGAACAACGGTTGAAAATTCTCCTACTGCCCATCCATAGTCTTTATCAGTAAAGGTGATGTTCATGAGATGTTTGGTTGTGCCTGAATTCTGTTTTACCCAGGTAGTGCCGCCGTCCCCGGTATGTATTATGACGCCATCAATGCCCACCACCCAGCCATTTTTATTGTCAAGAAACATACCATCCGTGAGAAGAGTTTTTATCCCTGAATCCTGACTTGCCCAGTTTTTACCGCCGTCACTTGAATGGAAGATTATGCCGTAATTCCCTATTAGCCACAGGTTGTTTTCATCCGGGGCCATAATCGCCGTCACATTTTCCGGTGTTATCGATGGTATCTTCGGTGCCTGAATTTTTCTCCTGTTTTACAGCCGGTCCCGAAACCAGCAGCCAGTATTAGTGCTGTTATTGCCACACAGACGTAAAATGATTTTCTCATGTCTTCACCCCTTAATGTTTTTATGGTCATCCTCTTACCGTAGATTATATTTCCCACGCGTCTTTCATTTACGCGGAATTACAGTAGTACGAGCAACTCATCATAGTATTGCATCTCCTGTTGTTTACCAGGTGTTCCGGGCAGACTATGCAGGCAGTTCGGCAAGCTGTTTGAAAAATTGCCAAATTTTTACACGCTGAGTATATTTTGTCAATTACTGTTTTTTTTGAGCCGGGTAAAGTGCCGCGTGGTGCGGGCGCTGGGGGCATTGTGCAGTGCTGCGTAACCGGGGCAATAGATAGAGAGGTGCTGTGCGCAGCTTTATGTATGAGCGGGGGAAGGTCTCGCCTCCCCGTGCCGGGTACTGTGGATACGTCAGGAGCCGGGGCATTACAGCTGATCCAGCCCTGTATGGTTGAGGTTCCTACCGGTGCCATCGGGTAACTATTCCCCGCGTCAGGTGCGTTTTGATTGACTGCTGCCTGGAAACAGGCTCTTTGGGGACGGGCCTTTGGGACAGCGTGTTTAGCGCGTTTTTAACGCAGCGCAAGAGGAAAAATTAACTTGACATATGTTTGTTATTTGCATTATTAATGAGTTTACTCATTTATGTCAAGATAATTTTGTGCGCGCTAACTAATTTAAACTATACCAGTACCAGGCACCATAGCCAATACAATAGTTATACTCTGTTAAGTATCAGGTGCATCACCATACTGTCAAGTCAGGGTATCCCTGTTTAATCTATAGGGGAATCCCTAACCCGGACAAGCCGGACCCAATGGTAACTATTAATAGACATGGGATTTTGTTGTAGGAGTGGCTTTAGCCGCGAAACCATCGCGCATAAATGCGCTCCTACAAAAATTTCAAATATATTTGCTTGGATTTATATTATATATCAAAAGTTCTGCTGCATCGAGATATCCGGTGAAGAAAATATCACAACTGAGAGAACAAAAAAAGAAAACCACGCGCGATGCCATTTTAAAGACCGCACAGAAGCTTTTTGCTGAAAAGGGCTTTGAGAATACCGCGGTTGAGGACATCACCCGGCGTATCAATATTGCCCAGAGCACCTTCTTTAATTATTTCCCGCGCAAAGAAGATATTATCCCGGAGATGTTCCATAAAAAGCTGCCCACCCTCAAGAAAAGGTGGCATGAGATTCTTAATTCTTCTGCTTCCATAAAAATAAAAATCCATGACATTTTCCACTCCACCGCCCAGCTTGCCGCTAAAAATGAAAATATCAGCAGAGCGCTGCTTATTAATAATGTCGCTTCTCTCAATCAGACGTATGACCGGATCTTTTTCGAGGAGTTCCGCACGTTTCTGGAACGTCTTCTGGAGCAGGGGCAGGAACAGGGCCAAATACGCAGGGATGTCCCGGCCATGAGGCTTGCCACCTTGCTTGAGGGCATCTTCAACCTGTTTGTCATAGACTGCCTGGTGAAACGGCTCAGCAAACTATCTTCTGATGATCTCTATGAGCGCCTCAATCTATGCCTTGAAGGTTTATTGTTGAAAAATGACGGCTCTGCCGTCAAGCCACCGGGTACCGGCCAGACCGGCGGGGACTGATAACACGTAAGTATAAAATTATTAACAGCAGGAGGATAAATGGTGAAAAGCGGATATGATCTCATCGTAATAGGTGCCGGCCCGGCAGGGCTTACTGCCGCGAAATTTGCCGCAGAAAACGGCCTTTCTGTCGCGCTGCTGGAGCGCAAGGAGGTTATTCATGACGTGCTGCGCATGTGCGGCATGATGCTGGTGACGCTGTCGGGAAATTATATGGGCGAGCGGCTTATATACAATGAGGAGCAGAAGCTCTTCTCATTCCCCCATCACGGCTTCAGCGTAAAATATGACGGCCCGGCAAAAGACTTCTATTCCTGGGAGATATTCTCTCCCGGAGGAGAAAAAATCAAGTTCGGAGATTATTCGACCAACGTCCAGAAGGGAAAAGCCGGAAGAGCCACAGCGGTTTATGACAAGGGCTATTTTCTGCGCAGCATGGTTGAAGAGTGCCAGAGGCTGGGCGTGAAAATTTTCACCAGCGCCAATGTGGTGGATGTGCGCAAAACCGGCGACTGGGTATGGGTGTATACCGCAGAAGGCCTCAGCATTAAAGCCCCTTTTGTCATAGCAGCAGACGGTCGCGTCTCTCGGACCGCACGGCTTCTGGGCATGAACAAGAACCGCGGCTTCTACGGCACGTGTGCCTCATGGGCCTACGAGATGACTGATTTGGATCTCCCCAGTCCCTACGCGCTGATTCAGCCTCTGGTCCAGAGCGGTGATCCCCCCATGCTCGGCTTCATCATCCCCAGGGCCTGGAAGCACAATGGTGAGGACCTCTGGCTGGTAATGGTATCTGATACCAATCCGCCCAACGATCATGAAGCGCTCTGTGAACATTTCATCAGCAAAAGCCGGTTTGCCCCCTGGTTCAAGAAGGCAAAAAAAATCCGCAAACTCGGCGTGTGCGGCAACATGTACGGCCCCATCGTCCATCCGTTCAAGGATAATGTTATCTTTGCCGGCGATGCAGGCTGGTGCCAGGAAGCAGAGATGAGCGGCGCGGTGATGTGCGGCTGGAAGGCCGGGAATACCGTGAGCTATGCTCTCCAGGAAGGGCTCCGCAATGAGGAGGGCATACAGCCGTATCTCGACTGGTGGAAGACCTATCATCTGGATACCCTTGACTATACGGTCTTCCTCAAGAACCTTGCCATGCCTATTCTGTGCACTGACAGCGAGATTGATTATATATTCAGCAAAATCAAGGAAACCCTGCCCACCCTGCTTGATCCCTATGAAGTGCCGAAGCACATGGGCAGCGCCATGGCGAAAGTCATTCCGGCCATTCAGGCTGAGCGGCCGGAGCTGCTGAAAAAGCTTGAAGGCTTTGCCACCCTGCCCACCAAGGTGATGCTGAAAAACACCATCCGCGCCGGCTACGACTGCAGCTTCACCATATAAAAGATCGCCGTAGAGGACCCAAATAAAATCCTTTGTGTCCTCTATATTTTGCGGTATATAGGATTTTAAATCTTTAAACCTGTGTTCATTTACAAGGAGGATGTTATGAAGCGAAGAATAAATCTGATTGGAGTCGCCGTACTAATGCTTCTGATGCTGCCGGCACTGGCCAGTGCTGCTCCGCTCAAGGGGCTTCTGGTGTATGATTCAATCTATGGCTCAACCCCTGAAGTGGCCTACTGGCTCAGGGCCATCATCGGCGATGATCAGCAGCAGCTTGATGTAAAAAAGCTTGACCAGGTAATAACGGTAAAGCCCTATGACTATGTCATCATCGGCAGCTATTCCAAGAATGAAAAGCCGTCGCCCACGGATCTACAAGTTTGTGGAGGTCTATCAGAATGAGCTTGCCCAGAAAAAGGTCGCGTATTTTCTTCTCCAGGGTGACTGGGACGAGACCATGGTGCTGAAAGTGCCGGGGGTACGCCGCACCTTATCGGCGGCACGCAACTATCTGGTTGAGATCCAGGAGAAATTC
This sequence comes from uncultured delta proteobacterium, assembly GCA_963803975.1. Lineage (GTDB taxonomy): Bacteria > Desulfobacterota > WTBG01 > CAIYCZ01 > CAIYCZ01 > JAPLIX01. The sequence continues at coordinate 12,159 of CAWDOY010000024.1, read as the reverse complement.
CCCAACGTGAAGCCGGTTGTCATCGGCGGATTCGGCGGCAGGCAGGTCATGCCGGTGCTGCAGGGATTTGATGCGTTTCAGATCTGGCTGCTGGAAAAGCTGGCCAAGGAAGGAGCGGCCTGGAGTGGTCTTGATATCTGGGAATCGCTGGTGCCGGAGCGGGTTGAGGTATTTGGCAACGAGGTACGGCAGAAGATGCTGAACCTGCCGGCGCGCACTGATCTGGCAAAATACCGCGGGTACTGGACCTCGCTGCAGCCGGCATCCCTTACCGATCCGAGCAAGCTTAAATACAAGCCCCGCCACTATACCGAGCACAAAAGCACTGACCGGATACTGTTCACCCGCTCACGTATTCGGGGCAATCTTGAGACCGCAGAGAAGCTGCTGCAGCAGTGGGCCAAGGAAAACGGCCTGACGCTGAAGGAGCAGCGCCGGACCTTCTTTAACATCTACTATCATGCAGTAAAGAACTACGGCGGGAAGGAACTGACGCTGCACATCGTGCCGGCCACGATGCCTGACGATCCGGGCCATGTTCACATCTCGTTCCGCAGCTATGACAAGCCTGAAGTCAGAAAGGGTGCAGAAGAGGATGTAGCAAAAGCGGAAAAGCTCCTTTGGGCGGACGGCAGGAAGATTGAAGACGCGAAATAAGCGCCTGCACTGCATATACAGAGCGTCTAAAAAGCAGCGAGGGGTACTTTCATGTTCTTAAAGATACTTAAATATCTCGGCATCATCATCGTGCTGCTGGTCATAGCGGCTCTGATCATCGCCTCGGTTATGAGAAGAGAGGGTGATCGCATGTATGCGCGCTACGACAGCTATGCGCGCGAGGCGCTGGCGAAAAATTTTCCGCTGCAGCCCTACCCGATCAAGGCAGAATTTCAATACATCGCTCCCTGGAAGGCGCTTAAGATGTTTCAGTTCATGGTGGACAGCCAGCAGTCTGACCGCCTGGCGCGCATCAATAATATTGACGCCACCATGTTTCTCTGCATCAGGATGTACACGCTGCTGCTCAGGCCCGCCTATGATTACAACCTGCCCATGCTCTCTGTCGATATCATCGCGATCCCGGGCGGCAAGCGGGTATACGTCATGGAGTTGATTGATCCTGCCCGCATTGATGACGCCAACAAGAAGGCCTGCTATGACAAGATGAGAAAGCTTTCAGCTGAGCTGAAGGGTTTCGCGCCGGTCGGGGTTCGTGACTGGTACAAGGACTTTGTTGCCGATGTCAGTATCCATGCCAATGCAAAAGCTGAAGATGATGCTAAGCTGCTTGCCATATTTCAGGGGTATCTTGACGCCTACATCGAAATGACAAAGAACGCGCAGAAGCTCGATGCCGAACAGAGCAGGAAAGTCCGGCAGGGATTTGAACTCTATGTCACAACACTCCTGGAAAAAGGCGGGCCCGCGGTCGATGTCTTTAAAAAGCTGCTCGGCCCGGAGAAACAGCAGGAGTACATCCGCACCGTCATGTTCGGACTTGAGTAAGCATCTAAGGCCCGTTCTGAAACAATAGTTCACGGCAATGTGGAAACTTCCGGCAGCGGCCGCGGGTTTCCACATTTTATTTTGTCTCTCCACTGCAGGCATTGTACCATGCTGAATCTCTTCCAGCAGTATCCAAAAGCCCCCGGTATTACTTTAGCGGTTATCATCGCTGTCAGTATCCTGGTGCTTCTGGAAAGGGCTTTGCACCCGATGCTGGCTTCCCGCAGGGATGTCTACCCTGCCCTGCTCACCTTCCTGGTAATTTCTTCTAAGACCATTATCCCTCTTTTTCTGCTATGGAAACTTGCCGGCCTGAACCCATCCTGTCTCGGCTGGGTGAACAACGGCCTGTGGCAGGCGCTGTGGAAGGGTGTGGTGTTGGCTGCGGGGATGATGGTCTTTGCCGGTCTCTACCAGAAATACTCGTATCTTCTGTTTGGCACCCCGTATGTTTCAACCGGCGGCGCTGCCCTGGAGCACACCAGTTCAGCTGTCGCTATCGCGCTCCTGCTCACGGCGGCCCTGCTTAATGCCTTCGGTGAAGAGATTATTTTCCGGGGCATGCTGCTGCCGGTGCTATCCAGCCGGCTTGGCCTGGTCGTTGCTCTCATTCTTCAGTCACTTGTTTTCACCCTCTATCATTTCTTCCCGCTGCAAAACTCCGTGCTCCTTTTCTGCATGGGCATCTTCTTTGCGCTGGGCTATCTGTGGAGCGGCTCGCTGCTGACGCCGGTTATTGCCCATCTCATTGAAAACGGGGCTGGCGCCGCTGTCTTTCTCATCAAACTTCTTAACAGAAGCTAACGTATGCTCCATTTCACCTTTCACCTTTCACCTTTCACTTTTCACCTTTCACTTTTCACTTTAAATACATACACATCCAGCTTTTCACCTTGACATCCATTATCAACTCTTTTATTACCCATTAAGAGACCATGGTTATATATTTACAAACTCACACAAGGAGTATCCCTATGAAACATGCAAAATCTTTCTCGTTTGCTATCCTGTATGCTGTGCTGTATCCCGCTGCTTGTTTCCTGCGCCAAGACCCCGGAAAAAGACTATGACCTGTATAAAAACATGCAGGAGTATCTCCTGGCAAAATTTCAGGCCATGCCCGGATTCGAGACCCGCGATGACATTGTAAATGATTTTGATGATTATGTCCTGAAACTCACGCTGATACCCCGCCTGGTTTTCGGCAACAGCCAGCTTGAAGTCCATCTCTATCCGGAGGAGAGCGACCACATGGCAACCGGCTGCATCAGCCAGTTTGAAGACCGCCGGATTCCGGAAACTTTAGCGATGTTGCGTTCGTGGTGCGGCCCAATGCGGACATCCGGGCCCCCTTCTGCATGGCGACGCACTCAAAGGTAATGGCCGGCATGTCCACCTCCTTCAGCATGGATTTCTATGATGTGAACATGGATGAAATCGACGTTGACACCTTCTTTGGCGATGAGGTTGCAAAGCTCGAACAGGGGCTGGCGCTCGTTGAACAATACCAGAGAACCGGAGAAGACGGCGGTAAGTACACCACGCATATTGATGCCTATAAATCCAAATACCGAATCGAGATTGAGGTGCCTGATACCGATGTGGAAGCCGAGCTCAAAGCGTATCACGATGCAGCGCTTGCGGCATTCAAGCTCTTTGCTGACGCCTATCTGACGGCTCTTGCCCGCCTGCAGCCCGAAGATGACGCGGCACTGATAAGCGGCACCAAGTCCGGCACGGAAGAGTTCATCAACATCCTGATAGAAAATGATTCCGCGGTAAGTCTCGGGAACATGCTTTTTAACAGCGAGGAAAAATTCAATCACTATTTCAAAGATGGTTTCTGGCGTACCGGCTATTACGGCCCGGGACTCTGAGAGCGCTTGCAGCACGGGTGCCCGGCATTGTGTAACGCCCGGCACCCGTTACTTTCTTTGCCCCTCCCTGCTTGCGCTCTCCCTATCCCTCTCGCGCTAAAATTAGCATTACTGAACGCGCGCTTCTGTGGTATAAATTGTAGTTATCCAAATAACCCGGGCATCCGTTTTCATAATGCCGTGAAAATCCAGACAAAAATTATCCTTTTCCTGCTGGTAATCTTTGTGCTTTTTCTCACCGGTTTCATCTCCCTGCGCTCTACGGAACAAAACCGTGAAGAAGTCCTGCTGAGCACCAGGATCCACGAAAAGAATACCATGTTCGATAAGATTCTTAAGCTCGAAGAGGCTTCCCTGGAGATGTTTGCCTACGAATTTTCATACAGCGATAAGATAGTGCGCTTTGTTTCCGGGCTTGATACCATCTGGCCCCGGGCCACCATCGACAGCGTGATGGCGAGCTCCAATGTCCAGTACATAGGTCTTTACAGCCCTGACTTCAAGCTTGTGCATTCTGCCGGAACCATCAGGGACGCAGGCATTTCAGACATCGTTCTGCCGTCTTCTGTTCTAAAAATAATCTTTTCCGCTCACTATTTTCGCCACTTTTATCTCAATACCTCCGCCGGGCCGATTGAAATACACACCGCCCCCATTCACCCGGTCAGTGATCACTTCCGGGAGACGGAGCCCCGGGGATACCTTATTGCGGGCCGGTTATGGAGTACAAGACTATATCAATGAGCTGTCCGTCCTTACCGAAAGCACCATTACCCTGAGCCCCATCAGGGCAGGAGAAAAAACATTTGAAAGCAGTTACCGCTACGACCCGATAAGCGGCTCTTTCGGCTTTTCGCGGATGCTCTCCGGCTGGGACTGGAACCCCGTGATGCGCATACACGTTCTCAGTGAATCTTCCCTGCTCAAACAATTTAATGCGCTGGCCACGACCCAGCTGGTGCTCTTTATCATCTTCGCGCTCGTTATTTTAGTGGCTATTTCGCTGTTTCTGGTGCGCTGGGTAAGCACCCCGCTCAAGCTGATTTCAAAGAGCCTGGAAAAAGGGGACCCCGACTCACTGAAGAAGCTGCGCACTGATAAAACAGAGTTTGGCAATCTGGCGCAGCTCATAGCCATGTTCTTCCATCAGAAGGTGGAGCTGACAAAGGAGGTGAGCGAGCGCACGCGTGCCGAGGCAGCCCTCATTGAAACCAACCAGGCCCTCGCGGCGCTTATTGAATCAGCGCCGCTGGCTATTGTCTCTATTACTGCTGAACAAAAAGTAAAAACCTGGAACCCGGCGGCAGAGAGCATGTTCGGCTGGCGGGAAGAGGAAGTGCTGGGACGGCCGCTGCCGTTCGTGCCTGCGGATAAACAGCGTGACGTTCAAGGAATGATAGAGCGGGTGCTGCAGGGCAGCAGCTTTACTGGTTTTGAAATTCGCTGCAATAAAAAAGATGGCGCACCGATTGATCTGACCATATCCACGGCACCGCTGCGCGACGCGTCAGGCGCGGTGGGGGGCATCATGGCGGTCATCCTCGACATTACCGTCAACCAGCAGCTTATCCGGGAGATCATTGAAATAAGCGGGCGTGAGCAGATCAGAATCGGCCAGGACCTCCACGACGGGCTTTCGCAGCACCTGACCGGCATTGCCTTTCTGAGCAAGGTGCTGGAGCAGAAGCTGGCAGCGCAATCATCGGCTGAAGCAGGCCCGGCAAAGGAAATCACCCAGCTGGTCAATCAGTCAATAGAAATGACCCGCGGCCTGGCGCGGGGGCTTTCACCGGTTGCGCTGGGGCAAGACGGCTTCGTGCTTTCGCTCCGGGAACTGGCTGACACGGTCACCGGCCTTTTCAACATCAACTGCCTTTTTCATGGAGATACAGCGATAGTGGTCTCGAGCAATACTACCGCCACGCACCTGTTCCGCATTGCCCAGGAAGCGGTCAATAACGCCATCAAGCACGGTCATGCGCGCCAGGTCATCATTTCTCTTGCTTCAAACCATGAAAGTACCGTTCTCACTATTGATGATGATGGCGTGGGATTAGCGCTACCCTCTGACCGCGGTAAAGGCATGGGGCTTCACATTATGAGCTACCGCGCCAGGATGATCGGAGCATCCCTGGCGGTCAAACCGCGGGCAGAGGGCGGCACTGTCGTAACCTGTACTTTTCAGACAACAGGTATCGTGAAAGGATAACAAGTGATTGCAGAAATCCGTACGGTAAAAAGCAGCCGCAGTCCAAGGTGTTTATTATTGACGATCATCCTATCGTGCGCCAGGGTCTCAAGCTGCTCATCGACCAGGAGCCTGACCTGACCGTGTGCGGTGAGGCGGAAAACGCGGATGCGGTACTGCCTGCCATCCGGGAATTAAAGCCCGCCATCGCCGTCATTGATCTCTCGCTCGGCCACGACAGCGGCATCGAGCTCATTAAAAATATCAGGCTGCAGCATCCTGACCTCCCCATCCTGGTCCTGTCCATGCACGATGAGTCGCTGTACGCGGAACGCGCCCTCCGCGCCGGCGCCAGGGGTTATATTATGAAACAGGAGGCGCCGGAAAAGGTCATTATTGCAATACGGCAGGTGCTGCAGGGGAAAATCTATGTGAGCGATGCCATGAGTGCCAAAATGCTCAATAAAATTATTGACAGCCGCCGCGAGGAAACGTCTTCGCCCATGGAGCTGCTCAGTGATCGCGAGCTGCAGGTGTTCAAGCTGCTGGGCAGCGGCCTCGGCACCCGGCAGGTCGCGGACAAACTGCATGTCAGCATCAAAACCGTTGAAGCATACCGGGCAAACATCAAGGAGAAGCTCAATCTCAAAGGCTCCGCCGAGCTGGTCCAGCACGCTATTCACTGGGTGTTAAGCGGCGAACTGCCATAGGGGATTCCCCTACGAATAAATTAGTGTTTGCCTCAATTGACATTTTCCGGGAAAATGTTTATAATAGTTCACCCAGGTAGAATGAAAATATTATTCAACCACGAATATGAGGTAAGCCACAATGTGTCATGCTCGGCAAATCAAAAACTGCTACACCTGCCCTGCTCTGTTTTCTGCTCATCCTGCCGGCCCTGCTTGTCGCCTCATGCAGCCGGGTACAGCCGCCAGCGCCCCGGAAGCCGCCCTTTCCCATCATTACCGCCGACAATCTCTTTGCCGTTGACTGCGTTGACCGGCAGCATGTCTGGGCAGTCGGCTTCAACTCGGTGATTGTCTGCACCGCAGACGGCGGCAAAACCTGGGAGTTTCAGAAAAGCGGCGTGGAAAACAATCTCTGCGCCGTATCCTTTGTCTCGCCCGCAATCGGCTGGATAAGCGGTCGGGCCGGCATCATGCTGCACACCGCTGACGGCGGCAAGACCTGGACGCAAGCAGCAAACCGGCGTAACCAGCCATCTGTTTCACCCTCTCGTTTGTTGATGAGCGCAACGGCTGGGCTGCCGGGAGAATTCGGCACCATTATCCACACCAGCTGACGGCGGCGCCACCTGGGTCAAGCAGGGCTGCGGGAGAAGACAAGATTTACAACAGTATCTTCTTTACGGACCAGAATAACGGCTGGGTGGTCGGAGAATTCGGCCTCATCTATCACACCGCGGATGGCGGCAAAAACTGGCAAAAGCAGGAGTGCACCGGACATTATCCCGGTGGTGGATAAAACCCAGTGGGAAACCCCTACCCCGTCGCTCTACAGCGTATGGTTTGTCGATGCGCAGCACGGCTGGGCAGTCGGGCATGGACTCAACCATCATCGCCACCGAGGACGGCGGCACCACCTGGAAAAAAATAAAGAACCCGGCGGAAGCCGTCAAGCTCACCCTCTATAAAATTGTTGCCCGCGAGGGAAACCTCTGGGCAGTGGGGCAGAAAGGCACCTACCTGCATTCCGCAGACAACGGCAGAAACTGGGATCTGCGTGCCGATGCCACCAATACAAAATTCTGGCTGCGCGACATGGATTTTTGTGACAGGCTCAATGGCTGGGCAGTCGGCTCACGCGGCACCATTATCAGGACAGAAGACGGGGGCAAAACCTGGAACATGCTTTCCGGCATACCCGTAAAACAGAAATAAACTCGCGCATAGATTTTAAACTAGATTGTTAATCTCTTATAGAAGGAAAGTCCCTATGACTGATTTGCTCATGAAAAAGCTAGCCGACTTTGTTATTAAAAGACGCCTGCTGGTACTGCTGATAATCACGGCATCACCGGGTATTTTCGCCGATAAGATGCGCACCCTCACGCTCAGCACCAATTTCAACGAGCTCCTGCCGCAGACCCATGAATACATCAAGATTCACAATGATTTCCGTAAAACCTTCGGCGGCGCCAATTTTCTGGTTATCATGATCTCGGTGAAGGATGGTGACATCTTCAACAGGGACACCCTGGGAAAAATCCGCTACATCACCAATGAGCTCGAGGCAATTCCCGGCATTGACCGTTACAAAATTATTTCCCTTGCATCCCGGAAGCTGAAAAACCCTAAAATCACCTCCTGGGGCATTGAATCAACATCCCTCATGTGGCCGGAGGTGCCGAAAACAGACCAGGAGATGCAGAAATTAAAGCAGGCCATCTACTCAAACGAGGCCTATTACGGCTCCTATGTCTCCCTTGACTCGAAAAAATCACTCATCTACGCTGACTTTTTTGAAGATGAGGCGCTTGACTACTCCCGCATAACTAAAGAGCTTGAGCGCCTGCGCGCCACAACCGAGGATGCCAACACCACCCTTTCCATCGTGGGGCATCCCATGCATCTGGGCGTGGTCGCCAACATGATCGACACCATGAACTACATCATGGGGGCCACCCTGGTAATAATCCCCATACTGCTGTTCCTGGCGTACCGATCGTTCTGGGCGATCCTGATTGTCCCGCTGGCAGCAGTCGTTTCAGGCATCTGGGGCCTCGGCTTCATGGCCATCATGGGCTATAACCTTGACCCGCTGGTATTTGTGCTGCCGTTTCTTATCTCCCTCATGGCCTTCCGCCACTCACACCAGCTCTATAACCGCTACTATGAGGAGTACATCAAGACCCGGGATGCCCTGGCAGGGGTGCGGGTGATTATCGAGCAGATGTTCCTCCCCGGGCTGACCAGTATTATAACCGATGCTTTTGGCATCGCCATCGTCGCCATCACGCCGGTGCCGGTGCTGCAGCACATTGCCATAGCCGGCGCGTTCTGGTCAATCATCACGGTCATTGTGGGCCTTATTCTCACGCCGGTGCTGCTCACCTATGTACCGGTATCGCCAAAGCTGCTTAAACACATAGAGCATCTGCGGCTGCAGGATGAGCAGCGCAAAGGCTGGGAAAATAAATTTGCCGACTGGCTTGCCCCGTGGATTGTGAGCAAAGGCCGCTACATCGTCATTGTTGTCAGCGTTCTCATAACCTGCTTTTCCTACTACTGGTCGGAGCAGCTGATTGTGGGCGATGCCGAGGTGGGGTCAAACCTCCTCTACCCGTCTTCCCGCTACAACCAGGACAGCGTGCGCATCAATCAGAACCTGCCGCTCATAAACCCGCTCTATATCATGCTGGAGGGGGAAAAGCAGCGCTCCCTCACGCAGCCGCAGTCCCTGGTTGATCTGAAAAAATTCTCCTATTACATGATGAAAAATTCCGGGGCGGCGGGCTTTCAGAATTTGATATCCCCCATTATGGCCATGCCCCAGAAGCTGCACGAGGACGATCCCAAATGGATGGGCATGGCAGAGGACCCGGTTTCGGCCAATGCCTATCTTATCGGCCTGCTGCAGTCAGGCGACCCCGGTGACATGAACAAGTTCGTTGACCCCAAGATCATGCAGACCAACCTCGTGCTCTTTTATACCGACAAGACCGGGCCCACCATAAAGCGCGCCATTGATACGGCAAAACAATATATCAATGGGCTGGCCAAACTGCCGGAAGGTTTTAAATACCGGCTTGCCGGCGGCGTCATCGGCACTGAGGCGGCCATCAACGAGGTGGTCTGGGACAAGCAGCTGCAGACCCTGTTTCTGGCATTGCTGGGGGTTTTCTTCTTCTGCGCCCTCGAGTTCAAATCATTCAAGGCCGGGCTCATCCTCACCATACCGCTGGCCATCTCCAACTGGATGGCCTATGCCTATATGGCGCTTGAACCAGATCGGCCTATCCATATCAACGCTGCCGGTCTCTGCTGCGGGCATCGGCATGGGCGTTGATTACGGGATATACCTTCTGGCGCGTGTGGCGGAGGAGAAAAGAAACGATCCGTCCATCACCCTTGAGGAGGCCTTAATGCGCACCATCCGCAGCTACTCAAAGTCAATCATCGCCATTGCCGGGACCCTGGTTATCGGCCTTCTGGTGTGGACGCTTTCGGGACTCAAGTTCCAGGCGCAGATGGGGCTCATGCTGGCGGTCATCCTGTTCCTCAACTGCCTGGGTGCGGTATTTCTGGTGCCCGGTGCTGATACTCCTGTTCAAGCCGAAATTTCTCTTGAAGGCGGGACAAGTAGCGGAGAAATAGGGGCTTATTTTTTGTATAATTCTGCTAAAAATTTCTTTACATGCTGAATTATTTTTACTATAAGTTTCTTAGAATACAATTCAGGGGTATTGATTAACCATCTAACCAAAGGAGGGCCCATGAAAAAAAGAGCATTAATCACCGCAGCAGTCCTTGCTGTTTTCGCGCTGCTGGCATCGGCAGGAACTGCACCCGCTATTGACCTCATGGACGGCAAGGTCACCATCCACGGCAAGATTTCAGAGCAGCTTGCCATGCGAGCAAACAAAACCTCCCCCGGACAATTATATGATTACGATATCTTTAATTTCCGGACCTCGTTGAAACTGGAGACCATGTTCCGCCTCCAGCAATGCCCGGACTACCAGATCAACCTCTACGGCGTATGGAAGGAGTTCTACGATGCCGCACATGAGGTTGACTCGGGCTACAACAACTATCTTGAGCGCTTCAGCGGGCACCAGGGAATCCAGGAGGTCCGGTCATACAACAAATTCGTCGATATCTGCCGTGAACTGTACCTTGAATACACCACCCCGTCCTGGCAGATCCGCGCCGGCAAGCAGATTGTGTCCTGGGGCGAGACCTCCTTTGAGCGGACCGCCGATATCGTAAATCCGGTTGATGCCCGCGGCCTGCTGAACCCCGGCTACCCTGACTTTGCCGAGATAAAAAGAGGCCTGTGGATGCTGCGGTTTTACATCACACCGCCCGACATGCCCCTGGACATGACCTTTGAAGGTCTTATTATCCCTGACTTTGAGCCCACCCGGAACTGGCCCGCAGGCTACCACCTGACTGCACCCGGAAGGATTTAATTCCCTGCAGAATCCCAATGAACTGTTTCTGGTCGATTACCGTGACAAGCCGGCCACCTGGGGAAACCCGGATATGGGCTTCAGGATCAGGGGCTTTCTCAAGGGTTTTGACTGGACCTTCTTTTATCTGAACAAGCGCGACAACAACCCGGTGGTCAGAACCGGCAAAGGGATCGCGTTGCAGCTGTCCGCGCTGAATAAAAACTTTTTTGGCAGGGCAGAGGATATAAAGCAGTACCAGCGCTACAATAATGTCGGTTTCACCTTTAACAAGCCCATAGATAAAAAATTCTGCATCCTTCCCGGCACGGATCTGTCCATGAGCGGCAATATGCTCCGTACTGAATTCATTGCGGAATTGAGCAAAAAGGCAACCAACCTTGTGGGTATAGCAAATGATGTGCGCAGCTATAACCGCTATGCCACGACCATAGGCTGGGACACCAAGCTTTTTATTCCCGGCCTTACCCCCTGGAACCGCAACAAGCACCTCAGCTCCTCTACACAGCTGGCCATGGAGTGGACACAGAACAAGCACAAGACCTACCAGGTCTTTCCCTACGTCACCTATGCGCTAGACCGCCATGCCTGGCAGACGATCACCCAGTCTTTGGATTACGGGTTCTGGAACGACCGGATACTGGCCGGATTTTACGGCGCCTACGGTCTTACCAGGGGAACGTTCTATTACACGCTTATGACCGCTTTCAAACCCACATTCGGCTGGACGTACATGATTCGGTATCTTAATTATGTTGAAACCACGAAAAGCACTGAAAGCCTTGACCAGGTATTGTTCGACATAACATACGAATTCTAACAAACGGGAGGGAGGTACATAATGTCACATAATAAAGATTTCAGAAAGTTCGTTGCGCTGCTGTGTGCGGTGTTCATGCTGGTTCCTGATGTGGTGCTGGCTGCCGACCTCAGCTTTCCGGTTGCCTGCTATCAGGGAGATGAGCTGGCAAAAGTGCGCGAGTGGGAAAAGACTTTTGCCGGTAAGAAGATTACCGCGGCCAACGTGGACGAGGTAAAGGAGTTTCTCCCTGAAAGCTACTATAACCTCATGAAGGACACCGGCCGTTGGGGCGACAACTGGTTTATTATTGTTCCCTACCAGGAAGTGCCCTATTCTCCCGGCTATATTAAGGCCACCAAGGAATATTATGGCCAGTCAAAGCTGGATGCCAGCGGAGAGATAGTAAGCTGGACTGCGGGCGTACCGTTTCCCAACACCACAAGTGCTCTTGAAATGGCCCACAATTTCAGGTGCCGCAGCTACGGCGATGCCTATAAAAACCAGGATGACGGCTACATCGTCGACGGCAAGCTGAAATATGACATGACCCTTACGGTACAAAACAACATGTCGTTCATTTCCGGCAGGGCTGACACCCCGCCAATGCCCCAATACCCTGACAACCCCA
>CAWDOY010000023.1:0-59844 GCA_963803975.1 uncultured delta proteobacterium | reverse complement strand
ATTGCAGGGCTTTAACTGTTCTTGTTAAAAAGTTTATAAAAATAGAAAACACGGAGAACCTTGAGAGTTAGCGGGTTGTGGAGTCACGGCATTCTGGAGTTACCTAACAGGCTGTTGAAAAAAACTCCACACTCCCAACTCCTAAACTCTTTAACTTTAGTGCGCTCTGTGGTTATTTTTGCAGGAGAAAATATGTACGGCTGGATGGGCCATATTTTGCGGGTTGATCTGAGCAGCGGTTCTGTAAAATGCGAGCCGTTGGATGCAGATCGTCGCCCATAGCTTTATCGGCGGCCGCGGCATCAATTCCCGGATTCTCTATAATGAAGTCGCAGCGCAGACGGCCCCCCTGTCCCCGCAGAACCTCCTTATCTTCGGCACAAGCCCGCTGAGCGGCACTTCCGCTCCCTCAAGCCCGCGCTGCACGGTGAGTGCGAAATCACCGCTTACCGGGATTCTCGGGGACGCCAATTTCGGCGGGTTCTTCAGCCGGCAGATGAAGCGCGTGGGATTTGATCATATTATTATAACGGGAAAAGCAGAGCAACCTGTGTATCTCTCTGTGTATGACGGGAAGGCGGAAATCAGAGAAGCCGGCAGCCTGTGGGGTAAACCTACCGATGAAACCGAGGCGCTGCTGAAAAAACAGTTCCGGTCAGAGAAGCCCCAGATTGCATGCATCGGCCCGGCTGGCGAGAACATGGTGCGGACCGCCTGCATTGTGCATGGCTACAATGTTGCCGGCAGAACCGGCATGGGTGCTGTCATGGGCTCAAAAAACCTGAAAGCAGTTGTTATCGGCACAGGTTCTCAGCAGGTGGCTGTAGCTCATGAGCGCGAACTCCGCGCGGCGGTCAGCAGGATAAACAAAAAGATTAAAGGCTCACCCTTCTTCAAGATGTTCTCGACCTACGGCATGGCAGGACCGCTGGCCATTGAAAATGAGTCGGGGCTGCTGGCATGGAAAAATTTCCGGCAGGCCGGCGGCTGGGAACATGCGGAAAAAGTGACGTGTGAGACGCTGGCACGGGATTATTATACCAAATCCAGCAGCTGCTTCTCCTGCAGGGTCGGCTGCATGAAGAGCTGGGAAGTGAAAGAAGGCCCCTATGCAGGGCTGAAAGGAACCAAAATCCCCGAAGGCTGCACTTCCTATAACGGCCCCACCTGCGGCAATTATTACGCACCGTCGCTTTTTAAAATCTATTCCCTGTGCAACCAGTACGGCATAGACGTGCTCGACTTCGGCTGCCTCATGTCCTACGTGATGGACTGGTACGAGCAGGGCATCATTTCCCGGGAAGAAACCGGTGGCCTCGAGTTTGACTGGGGAAACTACGAGTCCATGATCGCCATGATTCCGCGCATTGCCCGGCGCGAGGGCTTTGGCGCAATGCTTGCCGACGGAGCAGTCATTGCGGCGCAGAAGATCGGCAGGGGTGCAGAGAAGGCCATCAGCCACGCTAAGGGTATGGTGCTCGGCGGTGTTGACATTCGGGGGCTGAAAGGCACTGCCCTCACCTTTGCGACAGCTACCAGGGGCTGCGACCATTTGCGGGGCAGCAACATGATAGAAATCCCGCTGGGCGGCAAGGCCATCATGTCAACGGAGGAAGCTGTTGCGCGCTTTGGCACGGCGAGCGTGCTTGAGCACGACTCCTATGCCAAGGCTTCTTCTACCATTTATTTTCAGGATATCTATACCCTGGCAGACGCGCTCCAGATCTGCAAGTTCAACACCTCGCACAACGGCCACGGCATCAACATCAGCGATATGGCTGAAATCTATTCTGCGGTCACCGGGGTAGATGCTGACGAAAGCCGGCTGCGCACCATCGCGGAGCGCATCTATGCGGTGGAGCGCTGCTTCCTGGTGCGCGAGGGCATACGCAAAGAAGATGATTTTCTGAAAGGCAAATGGGCGGAAGAAAAGACCTCTGGCGGCGCGTTTAACGGCTCGTATCTGGATAAAGAAAAGTTCGGCAGGATGCTTGAAGATTACTACCGGATGCGCGGCTGGGACGAGAAGACCGGCATCCCGAAGCCAGAGCGTTTAACCTCGCTCGGGCTTGAAGATATCGCGCAAGATATGGAGAAATATTTTCGCTAAAGCTCAAGCTCCTTTAAATCTTCTTTAATGTCCCCGCTGTAACGCGGCCCCAGCTGAAACACCACCCGTGAAGAAAAAAAGCTCGCAATCGTTCCGCTCGCCTCAAGCGAATAGCCGTTGGTCAGCCCGTACAGGAGCCCTGCCGCGTAGGAATCACCGGCGCCGGTAGTGTCGACAGCGATGACCGGATAGGGCGCAATCTTTAACATCGTGCTGTCAAAGGACAGAACTGAGCCGCGTCCTCCGTCAGTGATGGCGCTCTGCCGGCACCAGCCGGAGAGAACTTTCAGCGCGTCATCAAGAGAGCCGGTATCGGTCAGTGCCCGGGCCTCATCACTGTTCGCGAACAAAAGGTCTACATCGTTTTTGATGAGCTGGATAAACTGGTCCTTGTGCCGGTCAATGCAGAAGGAATCAGAGGCTGAGAGCGCCACCTTGACCTTATGCTTCTTTGCCGTGTCGATTGCTTTCAGCAGGGTCCTGGTTGCCACCGCGCTGTCAAACAGGTAGCCCTCGATATAGATATATGCGCTCTCCTGAAGGGACTGCTCATGCAGGTCATCGTAGGTTATTTCGCTTGATACGGCAAGGCAGGTGAGCATGGTGCGCTGGGCATCGTCAGAGATTAACACGATGCAGGTGCCGGTCATGCCATCAACCATCTGTGCATTAAACAGCACGCCGCCCCGGCGCATGTCTTTGCTGTAAAAGTTCCCCAGTGGATCAGATGCCACTTTCCCGCACAGCCCGGCCCTGCCTCCCAGCTGGGTTATGCCATAGACCGTATTGGCAGCACTGCCGCCTGCTGCGAGGTTTGCCTTATCACCCAGCGCATCGAGGTTGGCAAGGCTTTGCCCAAGGATCTTTTTCAGCACTTCCTCCTGGCGGCTGCGGTCAGTCAGGTACATGTTTCCCTTTTTCAGCTCAAGCTCTGTGAGCAGGGAATCATCAATAGATACCTGAATGTCCACCAGCGCACTGCCAAAGGCATAGACGTCTAAGGGCATACGGACCTCTTTCAAGCATTCAGCCATCAGCCGTCAGCGTTCAGCAAAATTTATTTATTATATGATAAAGCTGAAAGCTGTCTGCTGACAGCTATTTTACGTTCCCGCTTCCCAGGAGGACAGGTAATTCTTCTGTTCCGGGGTCAGCTTGTCGATCTTGATGCCCATGCTCTCAAGCTTCAGCTTGGCGATCATGGCATCAATCTTATCCGGCACCTTATACACACCCACCTTCAGGGTTTTTGCATTCTTCACCATGTACTCAGCCGACAGCGCCTGGTTGGCAAAGCTCATGTCCATAACGCTTGAGGGATGGCCTTCGGCTGCTGCCAGGTTGATGAGCCGTCCTTCCCCCAGCACGTAGACCCGCTTGCCGTTCTTCATGGTGAACTCTTCAACAAATTCACGAATCTGCCGCCGGGCCTTGGTCTGCTTTGCCAGGCCCTCAAGATCGAGCTCTACATTGAAGTGCCCGGAGTTACAGACAATCGCCCCGTCCTTCATCGCCAGGAAATGCTCTTTCCTGATAACGTTGATATCACCGGTCAGCGTGCAGAAGAAATCCCCGATCTTTGCCGCCTGCGCTATCGGCATCACCCGGAACCCGTCCATGGCTGCTTCAAGCGCCCGTCAAGGGGTCTACCTCGGTCACGATGACATTTGCCCCTTCACCGGAGGCGCGCATTGCTACGCCTCTGCCGCACCAGCCGTAGCCGCATACCACAAAGGCACTTCCTGCCAGCAGCCGGTTGGTGGCCCGGATGATGCCGTCAAGGGTGCTTTGCCCGGTGCCGTAGCGGTTATCAAACAAATGCTTGGTGTTGGCATCATTGACCGCGATGATGGGGAACTTTAAGACGTTCTTTTCCGCCATGCTGCGCAGCCGGATGACGCCGGTGGTGGTCTCTTCAGTGCCGCCGATCACATGGGGCAGCAGCTCTTTGCGGGTGCTGTGCAGGGTTGATACCAGGTCAGCCCCGTCGTCCATGGTTATCTGCGGCTTGGCATCAAGTACCACATTGATATGATTGTAGTAGGTCTTGGTGTCCTCGCCCTTGATGGCATATACTTCGATGCCTTCATGCCTGGCCAGATACGCTGCCACATCATCCTGGGTGGAGAGGGGATTTGACGCGCACACGATCACCCTGGCGCCCCCTGCTTTAAGGGTCGTCGCCAGGCTTGCGGTCTCGGTGGTCACGTGCAGGCAGGCAGCCAGCCGCAGGCCCTTCAGCGGCTTTTCTTTTGCAAAGCGATCCCTGATCTGGTTCAGCACCGGCATGCTCTGGTTTGCCCACTCTACCCGCAGCCTGCCCTTATCCGCCATTTTAATGTCTTTTACATCGTAGTTCATCTTTATAGTTTCCTTTCTGTCGCGTTATGAAGATTTATCTTTTCAAGATATGTGCTTTAAGGTGTGGAAAAATTATGGAATATTGTTTATACATAAAAAACAGGAAAAAAGCAATTCCAATTAAAGGCTGATAGCGAACAGCTAACAGCTGTCAACCTATTTTAATTATTTTTTTGATCCTTCTGTGGCTGATATCGGGAAATACCCATTTTACAGAAAGGCTGAATATAATCGATGAATTTTGAACCTGAGGCTGAAAGCAGTGAATTGAAAAACGCGGAAAAAGCGCCTGATTGTGAAATCAAACTCAGCCAGTGGGAGGGGCTGTTTGACTGGCCAATTATTTTCGGCAACACGAATCCCCTTGAGATTGAAATCGGCTGCGGCCGGGGGATGTTTATTATAAAAAGCGCCCGGGAAAACCCCGGGATGAATTATCTGGGCATAGAAATGTCGGCACGATTTTTCCGCATGCTCAAAGAGCGCGTACAGAAGAGCGCGGCGCAGAAGAATGTCAGGATCATACAAGGAGAGGCTGGTTTTATTTTAAAGAAGTTTGTGCCGGAAAATTCAGTTGCAGCAGTTCACATCTATTTCCCGGATCCCTGGCCTAAAAAACGGCATTGGAAAAGGCGGCTTATTAACAGCGTTTTTGTTGAGAGCGTTCGCTGCGCCCTGGTACCCGGCGGGCAGCTTTGTATGGCAACCGATTTCCAGGATTATTTTGACGAGATGCTGCAGGCCGCGGGCGCCTGCAGCGGGCTTGAGCAGATCGCGCGGCAGGAGTGTGCCCCGCACGCGACAGAACCAGAGAAGGCAGCTACTTCCTATGAACGGAAATATCTCATTCAGGGCAGGGTAATATATAAAGCAACGTACAGGAAAAACAAGTTAGCCACGAATTGCACGAATAAACACGAAGGCAGTTTACTTGTTTTCTCTGCGTTCTCAGCGTGCGCTGCGGTGAACTCTTTTTTTTCGTGTTACTTCGTGGCTGATAAATAAATTATGAATCACGAACTGCCGGTTGTCATTTCCGCGAGCCGCAGGACCGACCTGGTCGGATGCTATCCTGATTATCTGATTGAAAAGCTGAAATCATACCCGCCGCAAAAAGTCCACACCATTGTCATCTGGACGAAAAACCCCTGCAACATGATCCGTCATCAGGCGCTGCGGGAGGTGTTGTCGCAGTACGCGCAGGTCTATGTTCATCTGACGATTACCGGGCTGGGGGGGAGCGCCCTGGAGCCGGGGATTCCGCCATGGGAGCGGGTTGTGGAGATGATCCCGGAACTGGTGCAACTGGTTAAAGGGCCGGAGAGGATTTCATGGCGGTTTGACCCCATCATTGCGGCAGAAGATTGCACCGGCCAGATAAAAAACTTCGCGTTGTTCCCCGCCATGGCAGAAAGGATAAGAAAGCATGGTATCACTACCTGCAGGACCAGCTGGGCAGCACCCTATAAAAAAGTCATCCGGCGCATGCAGAAGAAGGGATTCACGCTGCGGACCTGTTCCCCTGAAGAACAGGCAGCGCAGGCACAACAGCTGGAGGAAATTGCAGGCCGCCTGGGCATGAAAATTTTTTACTGCTCGATGGATGGCTTTGAGCGCTCGCGCTGCATTGATGGCGCGCTGTTAACAGAACTTCACCCGCAGGGCCTTTCGTGTTCTTTGAAAAGGGCAAAAGGCCAGCGCACGCAGTGCGGCTGCACCGAGAGTATTGATATCGGATGGTATTCACTGAAATGCACTCATGGCTGTATCTACTGCTATGCGGAACCTCAAATCGGGGATATGAAATAAATATTTGATAAAAGAATAGAGGTATGTTAGATTCTATAACCATTGAAAATAAACGGGCCATTAGCTCAACTGGCAGAGCAACTGACTCTTAATCAGTAGGTTTGGGGTTCGAGTCCCCGATGGCCCATCAAAAACATAAAGCACTTAGCGATGTAACGACTAAGTGCTTTTATTTCAAGCAGACCTATAAAGAGACGTGACACCAATGCAATGCTACTGCCGTCATGGCATGGTCTTTTCTTGCTCATCATAAGACATGCAAAAAGAATATGACTTTTCAAAAGGCATACGAGGGAAATTTTATCATCCTGATGCAAAAATAAATTTGCCCATCTATCTTGACCCTGATGTGGCCGAGTTCATAAAAAAAATATCTCGTAAAAAAGGCTATGATGTTGACAAAATAGTGAATGACTGGCTCAGGAAAGATATCGGCCTGATTCAGAGTGTCAAGTAGCAGGTGGGGCAAAACAAAATACCCCCATCCCCATTTTTAGAAGCAGGTTTGGGGTTCGAGTCCCCGGTGGCGCATAAGAAATTACGAGCACTTAGAAGACAAGAACAAACACGAGGTAACAGCAAAAAAACGCTACCCCGTTTTTTTCAATTTATGATATATTAATACAATAACAAATGTTAAGGAACAACAGGGAAGAAAAGGGCGGGTAATTGATTTGTATATTAATCAGCAGGTTGGGGTTTGAGTTCCCGATAGCCCACCAAAACTCAAAGCTTTAATTCCCGCATTGTGATAAGATTTTGAAGATTTGCGAGACCGTCTTCATATATTATTCCATACTGTTCCTGCCGTAGTTTTAAACTCTTTTTAAACTCTCTATACATTAATGTGCCCTGACAAATCTTGATATACAAACAAGGTGTCTTATGAAACAGCAGCAACAAAATACTTTGTCAAGACTATCCCGGTTAACCCCTGAAGAGAGAGATGTCGGGGCCGATTATTCGCGAGATCATTTTTTTGGTTGAAAAGTACGGGGGCAATCTGAAAGCAACTCAGATATTGATATATATATTAATGATAAGGTAATGATAAGGCAGCACCATCTTTTCGTTTGGTGTTGGTTCTGTCTTAAACCGTTTGACCACATACATGTCGGCTTCGGTGTGCCGGAGCGGTGTTGCAGGCAAAGCATGTTGCCATAACGTATACGCAGTCCGTAAAAAAATATGAAGAAGAAAATAATCATTGCCATCATTGGACTGGTTGTGTTGACCGGCGTTCTTGGCGGAATCAAAGGCCTTCAGATAAGCCGTATGATCGCGCAAAAAAAACAGCCCCTGCCTGAGACGGTGACTACCGCCGTGGCGCATACGGAAAACTGGGAGTCTGTGCTCACCTCCGTGGCATCGCTGGTTGCGGTTCAGGGGGTAATGGTATCCGCGGAAATGACCGGTAAGGTCGTCCAGATCGCATTCGAGCCGGGCACGATGGTGCAGGCCGGCGATCTCCTGGTGCAGCAGGACATAGCTGCAGAGACGGCCCAGCTCCGCTCGGCAGAGGCCACGGTGGCGCTGACGAAAATAACGTTGGAGCGCGCACGCAAACTTCTCGCCCAGAAAACCTCGTCCCAGTCAGAATATGATAATGCTGATGCGCAGCACAAGCAGGCCGTTGCTCAGGCCGACAACATGCGGGCGTTAATCGCGAAGAAAACCATCAGGGCGCCCTTTGCCGGCGTCCTGGGCATCCGTTTGGTCAATTTGGGCCAGATTCTAAGCGCCGGTGATGCGATCGTTTCGCTCCAGGCCCTCGATCCGATTTTTGTAAATTTTTCCCTGCCGCAGCAGCAGCTTGCGCGGATCAGGACCGGCCTTGCCGTACGGGTGAAAACAGATGCGCTTCCCGACCAGGATATTGAGGGGACGATCACCGCGATCAACCCCCAGGTCGAAACCGCCACGCGCAACATCATGGTGCAGGCGACGGTAAAAAATACCCGGCACCGCCTTCGCCCCGGCATGTTCGTCAGCGTGACCGTGGTGCTGCCGGAGCAGAATACCGTGCTTGCCATACCGGCCACGGCAGTGCTTAATGCTCCGTACAGCGACTCGGTGTTTATCGTGGAGGATGATAAAAACGACAAAAACAGCCCGCCGGCCAGGGTCGTGCGCCAGCAGTTTGTGCGGCTCGGTGATGCGGCGCGGAGATTTCGTTGCCGTCATCGCCGGGCTGAAGGAAGGCGAGACCGTCGTGAGCACCGGCGTATTTAAGCTGCGCAACGGACAGGCCGTCGCTGTTGATAATACCCTGGCCCCTGAATTCAAAATCGCGCCCACACCGAAAGATACCTGATCGGGATGATGTGACGCCACGGCTCTAAACTCTGTCATTAATTCTTGCTGACTATGAACTTTACCGACCTTTTTATCCGCCGTCCGGTTCTCGCGCTGGTTATCAATCTCGTCATCATCATTGCGGGATTGCAGGCGATCCGCTCGGTCATCGTGCGCCAGTTTCCGCGCAGCGAGAATTCGGCAGTCATCGTCAGGACCGTATATGTCGGTGCCAGCGCTGATCTGGTGCGCGGATTCATTACCACGCCGCTGGAGCGCGCCATCGCCGCCGCCGACGGCATCGAATACATCCAGTCGAAAAGCGCTCAGGGCTTCTCGAGCATCAGCGTCAGGCTGAAGCTCAACTACGATCCGATCAAGGCGCTCGCGGAAATCAGCTCTAAAGTCGACCAGGTTCGCCAGGACCTGCCCCCGGAGGCTGAAGTGCCGATCATCAACATCCAGTCGGCTGACAGCCAGTTTGCCGCGGCCTATCTGAGCTTCAAGTCCGACATTCTTGAGCAGAACCAGATCACCGACTACCTCATCCGCATCGTGCAGCCGCGCCTTTCCGCCATCGAGGGCATACAGCGTGCCGATGTTCTTGGCGACCGCACCTTCGCCATGCGCATCTGGCTCAAGCCCGAGCGCATGGCCGCGCTCAACATCAGCCCGGCGCAGGTCCGCCAGGCGCTGGCCAGCAACAACTATCTCACCGCTGTCGGCCAGACCAAAGGCTCGCTCATCCAGGTCAACCTGACCGCAAACTCCGACCTGCATTCAGCGGAGGAGTTCAAGCGGCTGGTCATCCGCGAACAGGACGGCGCCATCGTGCGGCTGGAGGACATCAGCGAGATCGCGCTGGGCGCCCAGGACTATGACTCCAGCGTACGGCTCTCGGGACAGACTGCGGTCTTTATAGAAATTGCCACCCTGCCCAACGCCAATACCATCGATGTGATCAAGCGCGTGCGAAAAGAGATGGCGCTCATAGTGAAGGACCTGCCCAGCGGCATGCAGGCGGGCTTTGCCTATGATGCCACCGAATATATCAATAATGCCATCAGCGAAGTTCTGAAGACCCTTACCGATACCCTGCTCATCGTCATGCTGGTCATCTTTCTGTTCCTCGGCTCCGTGCGCTCGGTCATTATCCCGATTGTGGCCATACCGCTCTCGCTTATCGGGGCGGTGTTCCTGATGCAGGTGTTCGGCTTCACCATCAACCTGCTCACGCTGCTGGCTATTGTGCTGTCCGTAGGACTTGTGGTGGACGATGCCATTGTCGTGGTTGAAAACGTCGAGCGGCATCTGAGCGAGGGCCAGACGCCGATAGAGGCGGCCCTGCTGGGCGCCCGCGAGCTTGTCGGGCCGATTATCGCCATGACTTTGACCCTGGCGGCAGTATATGCTCCTATCGGTTTGCAGGGCGGACTGACCGGCTCACTGTTTCGCGAGTTCGCCTTTACCCTGTCCGGCGCGGTCATCATTTCAGGTGTTGTCGCGCTAACCCTCTCGCCCATGATGTCGGCCAAAATGCTGAAACCGGGGATTGAAGAGCATGGGCTGGCAAAAAGAATCGCACGATGATTTTAAACGGTTACGGACCGCATACGGCCGCCTGCTTGACGTCACGCTCAACGCGCGACCGGCCGTCTATACGGTATGGATTATCCTGAGCCTGCTCACGATACCCATGTTCATAATGTCGCCTGCTGAACTTGCACCTCTTGAGGACGAGGGGGCGATTTTCAGCATTATCGATGCGCCGGCAAACTCCTCCCTCGAACTGACCAGCCATTTTACTACTGCGGCTGATAAGATTTTTCAGAGTATTCCTGAAACCGACTTCACCTTCGAGATCACGTTCCCGTCAGGCGGATTCGGCGGTCTGATCACCAAGCCGTGGAGCGAGCGCAAGCGGACAACCATGCAAATTCTGCCTGAAGTGCAGCAGAAGCTGCGTGCCATCCCGGGCATCAAGGTTTTGCCGATAACGCCTCCGGCGCTGCCCGGAGGAGGTGATTTTCCGGTAGAGTTCATCATCGCATCCACGGCCGAGCCTGACCAGGTCCTGGCCCTTGCCACGAAGATCCAGCTGCAGGCGGTGCAGAGCGGCATGTTTGCCTTTCCGCCGCTGCTCGATGTCAAGATCGATCAGCCGCAGTCCGAGATCGTGATTGATCGCGACCGGGTGGCCGACCTGGGGCTCAATCTCCAGCAGGTCGGGGCTGACCTGTCATCGATGCTGAGCGGCAATTATGTGAACCGTTTCAACATTGCCGGACGCAGCTACAAGGTCATCCCGCAGATCAAGCGCGTTGACCGCCTCAATCCTGATCAGCTGCAGCATATTTACATCACCGGACCCGGCGGCCAGGTGGTGCCGCTCAGCACGGTCGCCGAGATGCGCAACTCCACCGTTCCGCGCACGCTGAACCGCTTCCAGCAGTTGAATGCCGTCAAGATCAGCGGCGTGGCCATCCGGCCACTCAACGAGGCGCTGCGCTATTTGGAAGACGAAGCCGCCAAAATTCTGCCCCAGGGCTATGTGATTGAATACACGGGTGAGTCCCGCCAGCTCAGAACCGAAGGATCACAAATTCCTCCCCGCCTTTGGGCTTGCCATGATTCTCATCTTTCTCGTGCTTGCGGCTCAGTTTAACAGCTTCCGTGATCCCTTTGTAATACTCGCCGGCTCGGTGCCGCTGGCCATGTTCGGGGCGCTCATCTTTATGTTCCTGAAGATGCCCAGCCCGAACATACCATTCTTTACCACCGGCTGGACGACGACGCTCAATATATACTCCCAGGTGGGACTGGTGACCCTGATCGGCCTTGTTTCAAAAAACGGCATCCTCATCGTCGAGTTCGCCAACAAGCTCCAGGGGCAGGGGAAATCAAAGCGCGAAGCAGTACACGAGGCAGCCCTGACCCGCCTGCGCCCGATCCTCATGATCAGCGTGGCAACCATATCCGGTCACTTTCCGCTGACGCTGGTCTCCGGCGCCGGCGCAGCCGCCCGTAACTCGATCGGCCTCGTGCTCGTCGGCGGCATGGCCATCGGCACCCTCTTTACCCTCTTTGTTATCCCGTCCATCTACATGCTTGTCGCCCGCGACCATTCCAAAGACCGCAGCCGCGAGGCAGCCGCAGCAACTGTTTAGGGGCCGGCCGTCAAACCTTCTCTCACGTTATTGAAAAATAATCCAAAGCGCCATAGAGTATCCATGGAGGGAAATTATATGAGGTATAAAGGATACACCGGCCGGCTTTTAAAAGCGGATCTCAGCGATGGAACTATTGAAGCCGTCCCGCTCTCAGAGCAGTTGGCGGAGGATTATATCGGCGGCGTTGGATTGGCTGCCGCGCTGATCCATGAAACGGTTATTCCCGGCACTGATCCGTTTGATGAACGCAATCCCCTTATTTTTATGACCGGGCCGCTCACCGGGACCATTGTTCCCTGGAGCGGGAGGCACTGCGTTGCAGCTATTTCTCCGCTTACCGGAATCTGGGGAGAGGCGTATGCCGGGGGTACCTGGGGCCGGGAACTGAAGCGGGCCGGCTTTGATGGAATAGTTATAACCGGTAAGGCAGCACGACCAGTCTATCTGAAAATTATAAATCAGGAAGTCACCATCGAGGATGCCGCGAGCCTCAAAGGAAAAGATACCTGCGAGACTGAAACGCTGCTCCGGAGATACTGCGGCGAAAACGTGAAAGTTGCGGCCATTGGCGAGGCGGGTGAGAACCTGGTCAGGTTTGCCGCAATAATTCACGACGGGGCTGCTGCACGCACGGCAGCCCGGTGCGGTGTTGGCGCGGTGATGGGGTCAAAGAACCTGAAAGCCATAGCAGTGCGGGGAGACCAGGATGTAGCAGTGGCAGAAAAAGAGCGCTTGATGACCTTGATCAGGGCCGCTCTTCCTGCACTGGTCAAAGACCCGGAGCACTGCGCGGAAAAAGCCCGGGCAGTTTTCACCATGTTTGTCAATGACGGGCGGCACGCGGTAAACAACTGGCGTGACAGCTGCTCTCGAAGGGTTCAATGAAGCGGTGCTCAGCGAGATTGAAAGTCATGTCAGGCAGTCCCGGCCCTATCAGTGCGCGGGCTGCCCGACCGGGTGTGTTGAGTCAAACGAGAGAGCCGGGGTGCGGCAGAACGTGTGGGAATCGATTGCGCCGCTCGGCTCCCAGTGCGGCATTAAGGATATGCATTGCGTGCAGAAAGCCTATGATATATGCAATCGCCACGGCATTGACACCATATCTGCAGGCGGCGTGATATCGTTTGCCATGGAATGCTTCGAAGCGGGTCTAATAAATGAAAAGGATACTGATGGCATCCGGCTCACATTTGGCAATGGTGAGGCGCTGCTTGCCATGCTGGAAAAGATCAGCCGGCGGGAGGGGTTCGGGGCAGTGCTCGCCGAGGGCGCAAGAAGGGCGGCGCAGATTATAGGCAGCGGAGCGGAAAAGTTTGCCATTGAGGTTAAGGGCCTTGAGGTGCCGGCCCATGACCCCCGCGCCCACAACTTTCTTGCCCTTGCCTACGCGACCGATCCCCGCGGCGCCATCCACACCGGGGCAGCAGACCCGAAGGTTGAAGGCTTTGACCTGATGGACATGGCAAGCATACGCTTTGATGCAGAGCGTGCTCCGGAAATGGTCGCAAGGGGCCAGGACTATGCCTGCATTCTTAATTCACTGGTGCTCTGCGCTTTTTCCCATGCCGGCTATGCGCAATACTATTCTGCCGTCGGGTTTCCGGGGATAACCGCAACAGAAGTTGTTTCATGGCTCAATCTTGCGACCGGCATGGAGCAGGATTTCACATCACTGATGAAGGCAGGAGAGAAGATATTCAACCTCAAGCACCTGATTAACCTCAGGCGCGGGCTTGATTCTGCGTCCGACTGCCTGCATGAGCGTTTTGTCACGGTGAAGAAAAAGTACGGCCCTGCCGCAGACCATTTGCCGCCGGTTACGAAAATGGTTGCTGATTATTACCGCATCAGGGGATGGGAAGCTGACGGAAAAATAAAGCCGAAAAAAGCAGCAGCGCTGGGGCTTACTATTTCAGAAGAAAGTTAGAGAAGAGGGTGTAAATGATTTCCGGGTATTTGCTTTGTAAAAAACTGCCCCCTTTTTCATTCCTATAGTTAGCGTGAAAACATTCTTGACTTAATAATGCCTGACAAGTTATATTGTATATACATTATAACTTTGCTGGAGGTACGGCATGTCAACACAAATGATAATCCGCGTAGACGATGAAATAAAATTAAAATTTGCAAAAATTGCAAAGGCTGAAGGGAAAAGCGTAAGCGTGGTTATACGGGAGCTGATAGAAGATTATATCCAGGAACGGGATATCGAAACGTACATTGATGACCTGTGGGCACGCGTTGGTAAAAAGCTCAAGTCTAAAGGTGTTACCGCAGGCACTATACAAAAGGCTATCCGGGAAGCGCGGGCTGCAAAGAAATGAAAGTAGTAATAGATACCAATGTATTTGTATCCTCGTTTTTTGGCGGTAACCCGCGAAAGATCGTTGATATGTGGAAGCAGGGAAAGCTCACACTCTGTCTTTCAAAGGAGATCGTTAGCGAATACACCACTGTTCTCGATCGCATTGGACTGGAGAACCAGAAGGAGCTGAAAGAGATATTTTCGCTGTTTGCACGGGGGATTCACTCAGTTTTTAGCGGAAAAACCCCTGTATTAAAAGTTGTTATTGATGATCCGGATGATGATAAATTCATAGAATGTGCTGTCGCGTTAAAAGCTGAATATATTATCTCAGGTGATAAAGACTTACTTGAAGTGTCAGAGTATCTGGGAATTAAGATATTAAATCCAAGGGAATTTCTTAACAGGGAGTTTTAAAAACCTAATGAGTGAAAGGAATATCCTTAATGGCAAACGATAAACAGGAAATAAAAGTAAATTTCCCGGAGAAGCTCCAGGGTGGCGTATACTCCAACAACATGATCGTGACGCACACCAGGGAAGAGTTTGTGATGGATTATCTGATGGTGGTGCCGCCGGCAGGCGCTGTCACCGCACGGATCATCGTCAGCCCCGGTCACATGAAACGCATTGTCGCTGCGCTCAGTGACAACATCCAGAAGTATGAGCAAAAATTCGGTACGATTGTAATTGCCGAAGAGCCGAAGGTGGATGTGGGGTATAAGCAGTAAAAGCACGACCAATAATAGTCACGTGATTTTACAGTAACTGCAGACTTGATAGCAGAAGTAGCGCATTTTGACCATTAAGACACCACCACAACATATTGTAAAAAAGCAGGGCCATTGCTGACCCTGCCTAAAAAAGTTAAACTCTCATTAAATCTTGCTGTTCAATAAATCTTTACTGTACCCTCACCCCAAAAGAATCCAGCAAAGAACTATCCTCAATGCCCTTAAGCATCCATTCAATATGTTTATTAAGTTTTGGGCTTCCGTTAGCTTTCAGTTTATTTAAAAAGCTGATAACCTCTTGCATGGTTTCACAAGTTATCGTTGTTTCTCCCGCAATAATAAGCTCTTGACCATGGTTTATATTATTGATGATGAGTTCCGTGAATTTATTCCTTAGCTCAGCATCGGACAGTATTGTTTTTGTAATCTCTGAAACATTAGAATAATAGAGATAAATCAATTCTACCCCATCTCGGGAATTTGCTATAGAATCCCGCATTGCTCTCAATATATTAAGTTTTTCAGTATCATGGACCGCACTCTCAAAAGCACAGGTGGATGGTGCGGGGTTAAACTCAGCGGGTTCCAAATCCCAATGAAAATGGCCATTGTTTGCTCCATTAAAGAGCGCAACGGCATCACCTGTAATGTTGTAACCTGATGCAGGTAATGTTAGCCAACTGATGGTTGTGGCACCACCAATAGTCCAATCCTGATAAAGTGGCGGATAGGTTGTTCCATTACATGTTTGTGTTACAATATCTTTAATCATAAATATGCCAGTCTCAAAAAAATATTTTCCTTTATCTCCTCCCCCATTGTCCCACTGTAGACTATAGCCAGGGGTATTTTCAAGGGGTGCAAGGGACTGAGCATCTTTAGTTTCAGTAATACAGTCGCTGGAACCATCTATTGCTTTTGTCTCCAGTAATACGTGAATCGAACCTGATACCTGACCCTGTCCATTCCATTTATAGAGATCGGATACTGTTGTATCCTTTTGATCGAGAACAAAATTACCATCCAAGGTTACCCTTGCGGTGCTGGTTGTTATGAACTGGGGATCTGAAGTAATAGTTACATCGTCCTGCGGACCACTAAAAAAGGTAAAAGTACCTTTCCAGCTTTTTACTTTGGCCCAGCGGTTAGGGTCTGTATCACTATCACTCTGAGCACATACAAAGGTTGTATAGAATAAAATAGTAAATAGTAGCGGTATGCATAACTTTTTCTTATTCATTTTATCCTCCTTAGAACATTTATCTTCTGTGCGACGCTTCAAGATGTTTACACTGCTGACTTTGGGGATGACGCTGCGTTTTTATTTACTACTTTTTTCGGAACTGAGGGGTTAAAACTACATAAATTTCAGGAAGCAAGCATGTAATATCTTGTGATAAAATTTAAAGATAGAAAAGTGCAGCTTATGTGTCAATAATCCGTTAAAAGATATGGGCAGGGGTTAATCAGACAAAAATCAACATCTTGTGGTGACGATCAAAGGCTGAAAAGTGATGCTTATGTATCAAAGTATTAAGCAGTGCTTATTAGAGAATATTATACTCTGGCAGGGAGCCATTGACCGATATAGGAAAAATCTTATTAAAATTGTCACTTTAAAATCAAATCTTTTTACACTTAATACGCAGCCAAGATTTGTTATTTTAAGAGCCCCCGTTTCTCAAGCTCTGCGCAGGCATTTCCCATGCGCAGTTCCTCCAGCTTCTTTCGTGTCTGCAGGCCGGTTGCCACGTCCCAGCCGCGGAAGGTATAATATTCATCCTTCATCTTCTCAAATTCTGCCCGGTCGAGGGTCCGGCCCTTGCGCGAAATAATTTCATCGCCTTTGCCCGGCAGCTCAAGGTCGGGATTGAACATACCGAACACCCCGTCTGAATGATCAACCGGCTCGGTGAAATTAAACTCATTCAGGCTGTCATCCTTCCTCCCGGCCCGGCCCTCACGGGCACAGATGGCGCGCTGCATATTAAAGGAGCGCTCGCCAACCGTGTAATAATCAGCTTCACTCATCTCGCGGCCGGTCACCGCGGAAAAGAGCGCCGGCTCAAACGTCGGGTCACCCATGTGGTCTTCCTGCTGGTCAGTGTCAAGGATGGGCAGATACCGGTCGCAGGCCACCAGAGATTCCTTTGCGTGCTGGCGGTTCTGGATCATGAACGCGGCCTGCGCTTTGCCCTCATAGGTGGAAAAATCAACGGCCTTGTCGCTGCCCCAGACGCGACGCGCGATATTTCGCAGATCGTCTGTTGTCACCGGAGACATGGCTCCTGCCGTGGTGTGCCACAGCGCCCATTTCAGCAGCAGGAAATTAACTTCATGAAGCTGGACGATGGGGTTCCGCGCTTCAGTTGCATAAAAAAGTGATGTGATCATAAACACCCTGGCGCCGTAGGCATCATTGACATAGCCGGAGCGGGTGACCCGCTCAAGTCCTGCCTTTTCTGCATCAGGGCCTATCTCGATTGATGCGCGCCTCACGCCCTGGGCAAGCAGGTCGCCGAAACCCTTGCGGTTGACAACCATATCCACAAAAGTTTCTGCATACTCAAGGCTGCCGATCTTTGACAGCGGCAGACCCGTTTCCTCCTCGCTTAAGATTCCCTTATGAAAACAATTTTGCAGCCAGTAGGTGAGGTTGGTGAACTCTCCGGTGTCCAGCCCGAACCGGTCGCACAGGGAGGTGGCGATAAACGGCACCTCGGTTGACTGGCCATGGTAGGGCTGGTCAAAGGGAATGTAGCAGAACGCCGCGGCGCAGGTTTTTCGCACTTCCACCCGGCCCGAGGTATGGCGGAATGTTGCCCGCATGCATCCCGCGGGGCAGGCATAGCAGGGATTGTTCTTGACCTTTTCAATGCCCTCAAGGAACGGCTCTGTCATATACACGCTTTCGTTCAGCCCCTTGCGCATGGCGCGGATTCTTTTGTTAAGCTCCTTTAATTTATCAGGGTCTGCCACGGCCACTTTATTGCTGCCCTTAACCACGATAGCCTTCAGGTTCTTTGACCCCATGACCGCGCCCATGCCGCTTGATACCGTGCCGCCCTGCTCGGTGACTACAATGGCAGAGCGCACCAGGTTTTCTCCTGCAGGACCGATGCACATCACCCGGGCATTCTCGCCATGGGCAGCCTTGAGCTTTGCAAGTGTTTCATCTGTCGGCAGACCCCGCAGCCCAGTCGCATCGCGCAGCTCCATGCGGTCATTTTCTATCAAGATATATGATGGCTGCCTGAGCCTTCCCCGTGATGATAAACCCATCGTACCCTGCAAACTTTATAGCCGCACCTAAAAAGCCGCCGCAATTGCCGAAGCTGTACTGGTCAGGATAATAGTAGGGGGATTTTGCCGCCATCACCCAGCGCGAGCAGGCAGTGGCAGGAGTTCCTGCCAGCGGGCCGGGCATAATCAGGAGGACATTCTCCGGTGAAAAAGCGTCAATGCCCTGAGAGACTTCATCCCAGTAGATGCGTGAGGCCATGGCCCGGCCGCCGATAAAATCTTCAGTATACTTTTGACTGGCTGCTTTTGCGGCTTTTCCGGTTGCGAGATCTATTCTCAGCACCGTGCCGGTCCAGCCAAAATTATTTACCATACTAACGACCTCTCAATCAAACCACAGAAAACTAAGGGGTAACCCGGTGTCCTCTTGTTATAAAGGTATGTATATACTGCTGCACGCAGGCGCGGCCTATAGCCCCTCCTGGATTTCCTCATACCAGGTCTTCATGGTTTCAGAGCTGTAAATTTCTCCGCTCACTGATTTTTCTTCGTCCAGCACGAACAGGAGAATGTCCTTGATGTCCTCGGGCTTGCGGTATCCCTCAAGCTCTTCAGGCGGAAGGTTTTGATGCAGGGTGACCGCGACATTGCCGGGGCTTATGGCATTGACCCTGACCGGTGAGCCTTCGCACATCAGCTCAAACGCAAGCACTTCGGTGAACTTGGAAAGCGCGCCCTTGGCGCTCGCATAGGATATCATGCCGGGCACCACATCAGCTTTTAATTTCCCCGCCTTGGAGCTGATATTAATAATATGGCCTGAGCCCTGCTTCGTCATGATGGGCAGCACGGCTTTGGCGGCAATACACCGCGCCGTAAAAATTTATATTAAAAATCTGGTTCCAGTTTTTATCATCAATGTTGGTAAACGTCAGGTTGTCCATGATATCAAAAAACTCATTGGAATTTTCCAGGGGCCGCGCCATGCCGGCAATGGGGCCGCCGGCATTATTGATGAGAATGTCGATCCTGCCGAACTCCTTCATGGTCGCGTCAACCATCTGCTGCACTGAGTTCCTGTCGCTCACGTCAGTCGGCACAGCCAGAGCTCTTCTGCCCCTGGCGCGAATAGCTGCGGCATTCTCCTCAATCTTGTCGCGCGACCGCGCCGCGCATACCACATGGCAGCCCTCCTCCGCGAGAATAAACGCCATTGCCTTGCCAATACCCATGCTGGCGCCGGTAATAATCGCAACTTTATCCTTATGCTTCATGGTGAATCCTCCATCATGGTTACAGATTAGCAGGCTGTTGAAAAACACCCGTCTGCTGTGTTGCGCTCATCCTTCGTCATTGCGACGTACGCTAACAGTACGCCTCATTCCTCAGAATTTCGCGCGCCTTGCATCCGGATGTTTTTGACCAGCCTTGGAAAAATAATTTTATCAACAACCTGTTAGTATTCTTAATTATAAGCGCGCGCCGCCGGAAAGCTCGATGACCTGGCCGGTGATAAACGATGCCTCATCTGATGCCAAAAACAGTGCGAGGTTGGCAACATCGATGGGTTGCCCCACGCGGCCCATGGGATAGCGCGACGCGCAGTCATCCCGCAGCGCCTCCCACATTTCCGGCCCGAGGGTGTTCCTGATGATGCCGACGTCGATGAGTGCGGGAGCAAGCGCATTCACCGTGATATTATACATGCCCAGGGCCATGGCCGCGCTGCGGGTAAAGGTGAAAATGCCGCCCTTGGCAGCAGCGTAGGTAAACTGCATGGAACTGCCCCGGTAGGTCAGGGAGCTCATGTTGACGATACGGCCGTACTGCTGCTCCATCATGATCTTTGCCGCTTCGCGGCCGCAGAGGATGGTCGACTTCAGATTGACGTCGATATTGTAGCTCATTTTTTCGTAGCCGATCTCGTCCAGGGCCACATTGTTTTCAAAGTCCCCTCCGGCAATGGCCGCCAGAATATCCAGACGCCCGCATTCCTGTTTTATCCGGCTGAACATGGCGACGATGTCTTCTTCTTTAGTCACGTCGGCACGGATAATTGGTCCCTTTGTGCAGCCCTTTTGCACAATCTCCTGCAGCACCTTTTCGCACCCCTCCACATTAATGTCGCAGAGGATAACGGTTGCGCCTTCTTCTGCAAAGCGTTTTGCCGTGGCCGCGCCGATGTCTCCTGCTGCTCCGGTAACCAGGGCGATTTTATCCTTCAGTCTCATTGCGTGCTCCTTTTAAAGATTAATCACAGAAATTTGAGAAAAATTTAATACTAACTAATATTTAATCTGAAACTCAGGAACTCACGGGAGAAAATAAATAAATTTCCTGATTTCATGAGTTCCAGATTGTAGAGGGCATCTTTTTGAGATCGCAGAGAACGACTCCGTGTCCTCTGTGGTTCCTCCTGCCTCCTGTATTTTAAAACATCGACAAAAAATTGTTTACATACTCAACATTGTCTTTAATATACGGCGCTATGGCAGCAAGCCGCTCATAGGGCATGGTTACGGTCAGCTCATTTTCATTGAGCCCGATAAACATGCGCCACGACAGGTCGCTGGTGGAGAAGGTCGGGACTCTTTTGTAGTAGGCGTGGCGTATATTAAAGAGGCACCCGCCGCTGCCGCCGAACCCTTCAAAGATCTCCCCCAGGTATGCATAAACGCGCACCAGGATGTCTGCCTGCTGGGGCGTGCAGAAGATGAGCACCAGGTCCGGGTCATCAATTTTGCTGAACGGCCCCACCAGCAGGCACTTGTTCTCAACCTTCGGGACCGGTATTGAGGTAATGCATTTTTCATACAAGCTCATCGCCGTGTCAATGTCCCGGTAAGCCGGAAAACTGCCCAGGAACTCCTCAACCGCCGTGCGGAACTCATCGCGGGACAGCTCGCACACACCGGTTGCGATCAGGCCTTCATAGCACTGGTGGTTCTCCCGGGTGGTATAGAAGACGTTTCTCTCCTTAACCACCTCGCCGATCTGGACACAGAGGCCCGGCGTGGCAACACCCTCATAGTGGGGGATGTCGGGAGGGAATTCCTTCAAGGGTTTGAGGGAGACAATCTCCTTTTTCACGCCAAGGTCTTCTTTCAGTGTCTTTTCAATTTCCTGCCTAGTCATGAGTGCCTCCGTAGTATGGGATGTTTCCGCTGAGAACAGCTGAAAGCTGCGCGTTCTATTTCTTCTCCATGGTGCATGGTACGGGCGCGTCATCAGGTTCTGTGAGCACTGACAGCGCCTGTTTGTTACCCTGCAGGGTGCCGCTGAAAAAGGCTGCCAGCGTGCCGGCAGTGAACGCGCGCATGCCGTCACGGTTCGACCCGCCGGGGCAGAAGCTGTCGCACACCCCGTTTTTGCACAGGTCATCTTCGTCAAGCATGTCCGTATGCCCGTTTTCAGTTGCCACCGCGAGCCATGACGGGTCGGGCTGGCATCGTAGAAGTGCTGATAGCCGATGTCGGCCGGCGCGCAGGACAGATCAAACGCGGTATCCGGTCAGCGGCACGGGCCCCAGGCCGGTGCCCAGAACATAGGTGGGAATGTTAAACGTAAGCGGGCCGGTTATGGCCAGTTTCTGCCCGAACATTATCAGTCCATCGACCGGGTCAACTCCTGAGAGCGCTTTGACCTTATCCGGCACCTGGAGCGCCATGCGGTAGGCAGTCTGGCCGCCCCGTGAGTGGCCTGAAAGACCCAGTAGTGTTGTATCTGCATTCACCGGGACAATGCTTTTTATGTTCTCCTGCACCCAGGAGATTATCTGCACGCCAAGGGCTGCCTCTTCTTCCGGAGTCGGATACGCTCCTCCCATGCCGCCTCCCGGCGGATACATCTGCGGGGCGACTACCACAAACCCGTGGCTGGCAAGATGACCGAGGATTGTCTCATAGCCCTTGATGGAGCCGGTAAAGCCATGCTGAAAGATTATCACCGGGTATCTGAAGAGATCTGTCGGCGTGTAAATGTCCATCGGTACCGGGGTTTGTAATTCACCGCCGGCCTCCAGCGAAATAACCTGCACTGAAAGTTTTCCCGGCTGGTAAAAATCACCTTTGCTTACATACAGAAAAATTCCTTTACAGCCTGAGACAACGCACAGCGCCATGCAGAAAATGAGGATAAGCGGCCGCATAACTGGTGAGCAAAAAAATGTAGTCTTCATACTCGTTACCCCCTGTCTGTTGATTGTGTTGTTACAGCCATTACCCAGAAAAGAGAAAATAATTAAAGGCCGAAAGCTGACAGCTTATAGCTATTAGCTTTTTGTACCGATGCCTCAGTGGACTCCTGGTTTTAATTTGCCTGATAACTTTAAAAAAGTTTTTTGCTGTCAAGAAGAAACGTAACCGGACCGTCGTTGAGAATAGACACTTCCATGTCTGCCTGAAAAACCCCGGACGCCACACGGATGCCCTGGTTTCTGATGCTGGAGATGAAATCATTATAAAAGGCCTGTGCTTTTTCAGGCGCTGCGGCTTCAGTAAATGACGGGCGCCGCCCTCTGCGGCAGTCGGCAAGCAGCGTGAACTGTGAGACAACCAGCATTGCACCGCCCACTTCCTGCAGGCCCCGGTTCATCCTGCCCTCAGCATCCTCAAAAGCCCGCAGGTTAATGATTTTAGAAATCAGATACTCA
This sequence comes from uncultured delta proteobacterium, assembly GCA_963803975.1. GTDB lineage: Bacteria > Desulfobacterota > WTBG01 > CAIYCZ01 > CAIYCZ01 > JAPLIX01. The sequence continues at coordinate 37,166 of CAWDOY010000023.1, read as the reverse complement.
AGGTCGTGAGGGGTATCATCGTGAGCAACACCAAGAAATACCAGAAACCCTGTTCCAATGCTTCCCGTCTCAGCCCCGGCAACTGTTACTGAGGACTGTTTTACCCGTTGCACTACTGCCCGCACAGCATTACCTCTACCAGGCTGTTGAAAAACACCCATCTGCTGCGTTGAGCTCATCCTTCGTCATTGCGACGTACGGTAAGAGTACGCCTCATTCCTCAGGGTTTCGCGCGCCTTGCATCTGGATGTTTTTGACCAGTCTGTAAAAGATTACTTTTTCAGCAACCTGCTTATGCGCTCCCTGAATCCCGCTTGAATCTTGACAATCAGCAGAAATACCTATATAAAATTATAGCAGGACCATATTACACATTTTCCCGCGAGAATCAAAGAAAATAGTCCATTTTGGAATAGTTACGAGTATGAAGTTTCTGGCAAAACTGTTTCTCCTCGCAGCAACGGGGACTTTTTTTTATGCCGGGATGTTTCCGGCAGCGGCGCTGCATGCCGCGCCGTTCACCATTGTCTATTCAAACGATGTGCTGGGAGAGCTTGAGCTCTGCGGCTGTGACGATGAGCAGCTGGGCGGCCTTTCCCGTAAAGCCTCGGTCATCACCGCCCTGAAGAAGGAGGGCCGGCCGGTGCTGGTGCTCGATGCGGGAAATCTTTTTTTCAAGGAAAAGCCGGGCACCACCATTGAAAAGAAGGAATTTCTGCTCAAGTCAGAGTATATCCTTGATGCCTACCGGCAGATAGGGTGCGACGCATTCAATGTGGGAGAGACCGATCTGTTTCTCGGTCTGGGCCATTTGCAGGAGCTGAAAAAGAAAGCGTTGTTTCCGTTTTTGTCTGCCAACCTGCTGGACAGAAAATCCAGCAAGCCCCTGTTTGAGCAGTTCATAATAAAAGAAACAGCCGGTATAAAAGTCGGCATTATCGGCCTTTTCTCCAATACCTGCCGGATAGATCCGTCCCTTTCCGCCCAGGACCCGATTGCTGCTGCAAAAAAAATAGCTGCGCAGATCCGGCCGCGCATCACCATGCTCATTGTTCTGTCTAATCTGGGGCTTGAGCAAGACCGGGCGCTTGCCAGGCAGGTCCCCGGCATCGATCTCATCATAGGCGGGAGAGCCACCGCGCGCCTGCCGGAGCCGGTTAAAGAAGGTAAAACCCTTATTGTGCAGGCCTACAACAGGGGTCAATATCTCGGCAAACTCGAGGTTTCCCCATCAGGCGCATTGGTTTCCCTGCGCGACACCCTCATGCCGCTCACGGAAAATATTCCCGATGATAAAAATATCAGCACCTTAACCAAGGAATACCGGTCAACGCTTATCGCCATGAACCGCATAGAATTTTTCAAGGAAAAGATGCATGAGAAGAAGAATGGCGCGCCGGGCGAGACCCTCTATGCGGGGGCTGAGAAGTGCGCGACCTGTCATCAGCCCCAGTATGATAACTGGCTGAATACGGCTCATTCCCAGGCGTTTGAAACGCTGATGAAAAACTGCAACCATTTTGATATAGAATGCCTGCCCTGTCATACCACCGGATTCAAGGAGCCGGGCGGCTACACCATAGCCCAGGGAGAAAAATCCCCGTTTTTGCATGTGCAGTGCGAATCCTGTCACGGCCCGGGAAAGAAGCACAAGGGCAAGGGTGATATCGTGCGCAATGCCGGAGAAGGTGTCTGCAAACAGTGCCATGATGAAAAGAACAGCCCGCGCTTTAATTACAGCGAATACCTTCCCATCGTGAAATGTCCGGTTACTAAAAAATAACGTTATAGTCTTTGCTGGCGTGCAAGATGAAAGGTGCTTACTATGACCGTTAACACCAAACTATCATGCGCCGTGGTTGGCGCCGAAGGCAGGATGGGCAGGCGCATCTGCGAGCTGATTGCGCAATCAGACCGATTTTACCTGGCTGGCGCGACAGAGCGGGCTGATCATCCACATCTTGGCAAAACCATCCGGGAGGTCCTGGCGACTGTTCCCTCTGATGAGAAGATCGCCGGCAGCCTGGATGAACTCGTCACGCCGTTTGACGTGATCATTGATTTTACGTTTCCGCCGGTCTCCATGGAGACCGCGCGGTTTGCCGGCCGCAGCAAAAAGGCCGCGGTGATCGGCAGCACCGGATTTTCTCCCGGGCAGATGGCGGAGATACAATCCCTGGCCGGAAACTTCCCCTGCGTTTGTGCCCCGAATATGAGTACCGGGGTCAATACGCTGTTTAAACTGGTCGGCGAGGTGGCACAGATCCTGGGAGAAGATTTTGATGCGGAAGTGCTTGAGGTGCATCACCATAACAAGAAAGATGCACCCAGCGGCACGGCGTTACAGATAGCCCGGATACTTGCAGATGCCTACGGCAGGGACCTCTCTCAAGTGGGGGTCTACGAGCGCAAGGGTATTATCGGCGAGCGGAAAAAAGATGAAATAGGCATCCAGACCCTGCGCGCCGGTGACATCGTGGGTGAGCACACGGTGCTGTTCTGCGGCCAGGGAGAGCGGCTGGAGCTGATACACCGGGCACACAGCCGTGACACCTTTGTCTATGGGGCGCTGCGCGCAGCCCAATGGGTGATTGACCGGCCCAACGGCTTATATGACATGCAGGACGTGCTGGGATTGAGATAGCAAGGCAACAGGCAGATCAGGCAATAGGCAACAGGCAATAGAGGAGAACTATGGAGATTATTCAGGCACGGCGGTTGAAGCAGCTTCCCCCATATCTTTTTGCCCAGATTGACCGGATGAAGCAGGAGGTAAAAGCACAAGGCGCAGATATCATTGACCTGGGCATCGGTGATCCTGATCAGCCGACACCAGCGCATATCATAGAGAAATTGCGGCAGGCCGGAGGCAATGGGGAAAATCACCGCTACCCCAGTTATGAGGGCATGGCGGTGTTCCGCGAAGCAGTGGCGCAGTGGTACGGGAAGCGTTTCAATGTAGCGCTTGACCCCCGGGATGAAGTGGTTTCACTCATCGGCTCAAAAGAGGGCATTGCCCATATACCGCTTGCCTTTGTCAACCCGGGAGAGCGGGTGCTGGTGCCGAGCCCGGGCTATCCGGTGTATAAGACGTCAACCCTGTTTGCCGGCGGCGTGCAGGAAATAATGCCGCTCAGACGGGAAAACAAATTTCTTCCTGATTTCAGCAAAATTCCTGAAAGAGCTCTCAGCGAAGCGCGGCTCATGTTCCTCAATTATCCCAACAACCCGACGGCCGCGGTGGCAGAACCGGCATTCTTTGAAGAGGCGGTTGCGCTCGCGAAAAAGCACAACATCATCATCTGCCATGACTGCGCCTACTCTGAGATAGCCTTTGACGGATACCGGCCGGTAAGCTTTCTTGAGGTTAGCGGCGCCCGTGACGTATGCATTGAGTTTCATTCCCTGTCAAAGACCTATAACATGACCGGCTGGCGCATCGGTTTTGCCGTGGGTAACCGGGATATTGTTGCCGGCCTCGGGAAAATAAAAACCAATATCGATTCAGGAATTTTTCAGGCAATCCAGTGGGCAGGTGTGGCAGCGCTGCAGGGAGACCAGCAGTGCGTGGAGCGGATGAGAAAAATCTATCAGGAGCGCAGGGATGTGCTCGCGGCCGGGCTGAAGAGCGCGGGCCTTGATTTTGATCTGCCCCGGGCGACCTTCTATATGTGGGTGTGCGTGCCGCGCGGCTACAACGCTTCCGAGTTCACCATGCACCTGCTGCAGAAGGCGGGGATTGTTACCACTCCCGGCAGCGGCTTTGGCGAAGAGGGGGAAGGCTATATCCGTATGGCCCTGACCGTTGATAAAGAGCGGATGCAGGAGGCGGTGGAGCGGATAAAAAAAGTGGGCTTCTAAAAGAGAGTGTTTAAGGATTCTAGGGTTTCCGGGTTCAAGTGTTTTTCGCTTGACCCGTAAACTTTAAACTTCAAACTTCTGAAACGAAGCAGTATGCAAAACATCGCCTTCATAGGCATCGGCTCAAATAAGGGGGACCGGAAAAAGGCCTGCTCTGATGCCATCACCGCCCTTGATGCCTGGAGCGGCTGCAGGGTCATGAAAATTTCCTCTTTCTATGAATCAGAGCCGTGGGGGTATGAAGAGCAGGGGCTGTTCATAAACTGCGCTGTGAAAATAGAGACCGGCGCGGACGCGTTCACGTTACTGGCGTTTCTGCAGGCAACAGAGCGGCGGCTGGGAAAAGAGAAAGAGTTTCTCTGGGGCCCGCGCACCATTGATCTTGATCTGCTCTTTTTTAATCAGGATGTAATTGACGCGCCCGGGCTGAAAGTGCCGCACCCGTTTCTGCACCAGCGGCGCTTTGTGCTCGAGCCATTGTCAGAGATTGAGCCGTCCTGGATGCACCCTGTTCTCAAGCAGCCGGTGGAGAAACTGCTGCAGCAGGTGAGTGACACTAAAAAAATTGTGAAGCTCCCCGCCCACAGGGCGGGGCTTCCCGGCAATTAATTATTATCATTAGTATCCTGCCGTTTCATCCCCTCTTACAAAGCGGGGGTGAAACGGCAGGATACCGGAAAAACTGGCTGAGGCCCGCACGTGATTCGCTACATCATACTTACTATTTTTATCTATCTCTGTTTTAAAGCGGTCAAGGATGTGATTATAAAGCCGCTTCTGAAACAGTACCGGCAGAGTTACCGGCCGGCAGCGGGGAACCCGATGCGCGCTATAGGAGAGATGGTACAGGACCCGGTGTGCAACGTGTATATCCAGAAGAGCACTGCCCTCAGAAAAACAGTGTCCGGCGAAGTCTATTATTTTTGCAGCAGCGAGTGCATGATGAAATTTAAGGAAGGTGCTGACCGGGAACAAGCCTGCTGAACCGGTGCGTGCAGCAGGCTTGCGATGTGATGCTTATTCTTCTTCAGCAGGTTTCTGCTTCTGCAGCTCATCGAGTTTCTGCTGTGCCTTCTGCGCCAGCTCACCATTCGGGTATTCGCTCAACAGCATCTCCAGCCGTGCCCTGGCAGCAACGACATCACTTATGGCGCTGAACGAAAGTGCCTGCTTGTAATAGGCTTCAGCCGTCTTATTGCTTTTGGGATAGTTTTTTATCAGCTCTTCAAGCGCCACAATCGCTTCTTCAAATTTATTCTGCTTAAAATAGCTCTCACCAATCCAGAACTGGGCATTGTCGGCCAGGTCACTCTCCTTGTATTTCTGCAGAAAACTATTAAACTGCTGCCGGGCGCCTTCATAGTTTCCCGACCGCAGCGTGTTGTAGGCCTCGTTGTAGACCCCCTCCGGAGTTGGCGCCGGCGGAAGCGCGGCAGGGCTTTGCGGGGGAGCAGGCTGGCCCGTGCCGGCCGCCTGTTTTTTTGCCAGAGCTGAATAGGGGCTTGGTGACCAGACATTTTCTATGCCGTTGCCGGATACGGAATTGGCAGGTTTTTTTGCCAGCGGAGCAGACGCAATGCCGGCCCCTGATTCAAGCACCTGCAAACGGTTGTGCAGGACGGAGAGCTGCTCGTCTTTTTCCTTGAGCACGGCAATGATCTCGTTCTGGAGGCTGCGCGCTTCTGCCAGGGACCGGTCCAGCTTGAGGGTGTTCTGTTCAGCGCTTCCCTGCAGCGTCTGCAGGTTCTGCCTGATACTGTCTAGTTCATCTGTCCGTTCTGCCTGGGTTTTGCGCAGCGCTGCAAGCGACCGGTTCATCTCCTGGGTGCTTTGCTGGAGCGCGCTGATATCCTGTTCATGGCGTGCTACTGCGGGCTCAATGAGGCCGGCGCAGCCGGACGCCATAAGCGCGGTCGCTATAGTAAGCAGGCCCAGATAAAAAATATTGCACCATCTTTTCATAGTACTCCAAACCATGCAGTGTTAAAGGCCTCTCTGCACAACCATAGAGAGGCCTTTACCGGGTTATTTACGGTGTGCTTTATTATCTATAGAGAAAATGATCGCGCCTGTTTTTTGACCATGCTGCTTCTGTGTGACCAGGGTCTATTGGCCGCTCTTTGCCATAGCTGAGGGTAGATATCCGGTCAGCATTGACGCCCAGCTGGACAAGATATTGCTTGGCAGCGTGCGCTCTGCGCTCTCCGAGGGCTAAATTATATTCCGCAGTGCCCCGCTCATCGCAATGCCCTTCGACCAGCACCTGGACGGAGGTATTTTTCAGCAGCCATTCCCCGAGCTTGTTTAAGCTTTCCTTTGCCTCGGGGCTGAGGGTGACCCGGTCATATTCAAAAGAGATGTCCTTGAAATAGGCGGCCATTTCCGGCGTCGGATCATTCCATTGGGGGCCGCCGCTGCGGGCTTCTTCAAGGCCTTCTTCTCCCGGTTTGTTCATTCCCTGCTCCAGCAGTTTCCTCGCCGAGACCGGCGTCCTTTTTTACCGCCTTTTTAGTACATGCTCCGGTCACCATCAGAAAGCAGACCAGAACCACTGCAAGTAGTACCTGTGTGTAACGTTTCATCTTTTTACCTCCCTTAGCTGAAATTTATTTATGTTGATGCTGTTTTTTCTGTCAGGTAACGGTGGTGCCCCGTTTATTTGAGAAACGGTGACCAGGCCGGGTTGTTTTTTTCACCGGCTCCGCCGGATATCTTCTTCTGTCCGGTTCCATCAGAGCGCATGATGTAAATCTCATTTTTACCGGAGCGGTTGGAGCTGAATGTAATGAAGCGGCCGTCAGGTGACCAGGCAGGGTCTTCATTTCTTCCCTGGTTATGGGTCAGCTGCTGGAACAGGGTGCCATCAGTATTGATGACAAAGATATTGAAGGTGCCACCCTGCTGCCCTGCATATACTATTTTGTTTCCCTTGGGTGACCAGTCAGGGGATGTATTGTAGGAGCCCTCAAAGGTTATTCGTCGGACTTTTTTGCCGGCCAGCTCCAGCATAAAAATCTGCGGGGACCCGGAGCGGCTTGAAACAAAGGCGATGGCGTCACCAGCAGGTGACCACGTTGGAGAAACATCATTTGCCGGGTCGTCGGTCAGTCGCTCAAGATCTCTGGTTGCAACGTCCAGTGCATAGATTTCTGAATTACCGTTCTTTAGGCTCAATGTCAAGGCAATTCTTCTGCCGTCAGGCGACCACGCGGGAGTAATATTGACGCCTTTTTTATGAGAAACCCGTTCAGTTTTTCCGCTGGCCAGATCTTTGATATAGAGATCGGGGTTCCCGTCCGCATATGAGGTGAAGGCAATCTTTTTACCGTCCGGCGACCATGCCGGACTCAGGCAGATGGAGTTCATTTCGGTAATGGTCTCAGCATGGGCGCCGTCAAAATCCATGATGCTGATTTCTTTAGTTCCCTGGGAGCGTTTTTCAAAGGCAATCCTGGTCTCAAAGACGCTCTGCTCGCCGGCGAGGCTTTTAAATATTTCATTGGAAAATTTGTGGGCGATAAGCCGGGCGTCTTCGGCCCGGCCAAAATAGCGCTTGCCCACGATTGACTGCCGCTGCACTGCATCGAACAGGCGCAGCTCTGCGACCAGTTCACTGCCGTTCACGGAGATGCCGCCGGTAACCAGCGCCTCGGCCCCGATAATGGTCCAGCTGTCCCATTTGATGGTATCCAACGTGGTACCGGAAGAGGCCGGGTCCGAAGACACCGCGCTTGCGTCAAGAACGCGGAAGAACCCTGAAAGGTCAAGGTCCTGCCGGATGACCGTGGCCATTTTTGCGGCGATATTTTCAGTGTCCGGCTGGGAGCCGGTGTTCTTAAAAGCGGGTACTGCTATCGGCAGGCGCGTGGCAAACGGGGACAGGATGTCAAGGTAGACCTTGGCGAGAGCACTGCCGGGCAGTGTAATAAGCATGATTGCTGCAAAGAGTATGCATATAAGGGCTGATCGTTTCATGATGTTATTGGGCTTTCTGCTGTGGAATAAAACGGATTCCGATTTCTAAAAAATTTTCGCGGAAATCATCCGGCAGCGGCGGCAGGGGATCGGCCTTCTTCAGGGCATTCATAACCGAAGCATCGAGCTGGCGGTTCCCGGACGCTTTTTCAAAGCTTGCTCCCAGAATTTTTCCATCCCTCTGGATTTTTATAACGACGATAACCTCTCGCGAACCTTCTTTCTCCGTGACATAGTCGGGCAGTATCCACGACTGGTAGATTTTTTCGTAAAGGGCCTGGTAGTAGCGGCTGAAGCGAAGGTTCGCTGCCGCACCTCCTCCGCCGGGGCCACCCGGTCCGGCTCCCGGCACGCCGCCTCCGGTGCCCTGCTCGCGGGTCTCAGTCTGGGCTTCAGAAGAGGTTTTCTCAGCCCCGGCTGCGCCCGGGTTTTCTTCAGCAGAGCCTGCTGCGGTGTCTTCAGCCGCTTCCGGTTCCGGCCGCTGCGGCGCAAGCTTTTTTTCTTTTGCCGGAATGTCGAGCACCGGGTGAGAGCGCCCGGCCTGAACCTTTACCTGTGATTCTATTGCGGCGGGGCCCTTCCAGAGCTTGACGTGCTGCTTTTTAACTTCTCCCGCTGCTGACGTACCGGAGGTTTTCCCGGCACTGCCGGCAAACGGAGCTCCGCCCGACGGCAGCCCCACCAGATCAACTGAATAGGTCGGTGAATAAAAAATATTCCGCGATGAAGACGGCGGCAGCCCCATAATAACGCCAAAGGCCACCAGGTGCACCACACCTGACAGCACCACCATCCACTTTAGTTGTGGCTCTGCAGGATGGGAGCCGGAAAAAGGGGACGAGGTAAGTAACTGCGGTGCGGTCATTTCTCCTCGAGCGGTGCGGTCACCATTCCCAGCTTTTCAATGCCAGCCTCTTTCACCGCGGCAACGACGCTGATGACAAACCCGTAGGGAAGATCCTTGTCAGCTCGCAAGAACAGCTCTTTGTCCGTGCGCTGGCTGAAAATGCTCACCAGCTTCTCCTTGATCCGGGAGCCATCGATCTCCATTTCATTCAGGAAAATGCGCCTATCTTTGTTAAGAGACAGGGTAAGGTGCTCCTGCTGGACCGAGATGGTCTTTGCTGCTGCCTGGGGCAGCTGCACATCCACCCCCTGCTGCACCAGCGGTGCTGCAACCATGAAGATGATCAGCAGCACCAGCATGACATCAACCATCGGCGTGACATTGATGTCCGCCATCGGGCCTGATGATCTATCGCCTCCGGTCATTGCTGGGCCTTCCTTGTTGCTTCAAAGTTTCTCTGAATAATATTTAAAAACTCCGAGGAAAAGTTGTCCATTTCCGAAGACAGGGTTTTTACTTTGCCCAGGTAGTAATTATAGGCAACCACTGCCGGAATAGCGGCGAACAGGCCGACCGCCGTTGCGATCAGCGCTTCTGAAATACCGGGGGCTACGGTGGCGAGGTTGGTTGAGCCGCGCACGCCGATCTTGCGGAAGGCATCCATGATGCCCCAGACCGTACCAAACAGCCCGATAAAGGGCGAGGTAGAGCCGGTGGTGGCAAGAAAGTTGAGATTTTTTTCCAGCCTGGTGCGCTCGGCTATCATGGCCTGTTCCAGCGCCCTGCGGATATTACCCATGCCCATGATGGGAGAGATGAGGTCCAGGTCAGAGCTTGACTGCCCCAGGTCCTGCATGGGACTGGTGGCAAGCTTTCTGACTTTTTCCAGCTCGATATAGCCGGAGCGGAAAATTTCCGCCAGGGGGCTGTTCTGGAGCTTTTTGGCCTCCGCATAAATCTGCGAGAGCTTGGCCGTCTCCCAGAACATTCCCAGAAACAGCTCAGTCTCCTTAATGGCCGAGCGAATAACGCGGAATTTTAAGAAGATAATCCCCCAGGAAATGATGGAGAAGAGCATGAGCAGCAGGAGCACCATCTTTACCGTAGGGCCGGCATTCAGAACGAGATCCCAGACATTATCCTGCAGGCCGGTGGAGATGTCGCCTGATGTTACCACTGATGGAAGTATTGCCAGAGATAGCGTATCTAACATATAGCCTAAATCATCCCCTGATAATAAGAATAGTTGCTGCTGAAACTATTTCACACTTTAAAAATCATGTCAACGCTTCTATGGCTTTCTGTATCCGGTCGAGCCCCTTTTCAATATTGGCAAAGGATGTTGCGTAGGAGAGGCGGATGTTTTCATCGGCACCAAACGCAACGCCCGGCACTACCGCAACGTTTACTGACTCGAGCAGATACTGGGTAAAGGTCGAGGAATCGGCAATGGTCAGGCTGCCGGCCTTGCGGCCATAAACCCCGGAAACATTGGGGAAGGCATAGAAGGCGCCGCTTGGCTTGAAGCAGGAGACACCGGGCATGGCATTGAGCCGGTCAACCATATAGGTCCGGCGCCGGTCAAATTCTTTCACCATCATGGGGATGAAATCCTGCGGCCCGTTGAGGGCTTCAAGGCTTGCCTTCTGCGCAATCGAGGTCGGGTTTGAGGTGCTCTGGCTCTGGATGTTGGTCATGGCGCTGATCACGTCCTTTGGCCCCGCAGCATAGCCGATTCTCCAGCCGGTCATGGAGTAGGATTTGGATACCCCGTTCACCACAAGGGTCTGCGGTTTCAGCGCCGGGTCGCAGGAGGCAATGCTGGAGAATTGAAAACCGTCATAGATGAGCTTTTCATAAATTTCATCAGAGATGACGATGATGCCCTTCTTCAGTACCACCCGGGCGATGGCAGTGAGGTCTTCTTTTGAGTAGGAGGCGCCGGTCGGGTTTGACGGCGAGTTGAGAATCAGGGCCTTGGTCTTCGGGGTGATGGCCTTCTCCAGGTCCTGCGCGGTCATTCTGAAACCGGTTTTTTCCGTGGTTTTAATAATCACCGGGGTGCCTCCGGCGAGCATCACCATGTCAGGATATGAGACCCAGTAGGGCGAGGGAATCAAGACCTCATCGCCCTCTTCAAACAGGGCCTGGCAGATATTATAGAGCGAGTGCTTTGCCCCGCAGGAGATGAGAATCTCCGGGGGCGTGTAGTCCAGGTTGTTGTCCTGCTTGAATTTCTGGCAGACGGCTTTTTTCAGCTCTTCGGTGCCGCCGGCGGGAGTGTACTTGGTAAATCCGGCTTTGATCGCTTTAATGGCCGCCTCTTTAATGTTATCCGGGGTATCAAAATCAGGCTCCCCTGCGCCAAATCCGACCACATCAATCCCCTGTGCCAGCAGCGCCTTGGCCTTGGCATCAACCGCCAGCGTGGGGGATGGCTTTATTTCTTTTACGCGTCGTGCAAGCTGCATACAACTGCCTCCTGTTATTTAGATAAATGTTGTTAAATGTAACCGCAGTCCCGATTCCCGAAAGATTTCGAGATATCGGAAAGCTGAGAAAAAATGGCTGACAGCTATTAGCTATCTGCCTTTTTTCTGCTGTCTTTGGTTTTGTCTTTTTCCCTTTTATGCTCTTAATTTTTTCCTGCAGCCGGTCACATACTATATCCGGCACCAGCCCCGAAACACAGGCGCCGGACAGGGCGGCCTGTTTAATAACGCTTGAGTTTACAAAGAACCACTGCATGCCGGTCATCATGAAGATGGTGTCAATGGTGCGGTCCAGTTTGCGGTTCATAAAGGTCATCTGAAATTCGTACTCAAAGTCAGATGTGGCGCGCAGCCCGCGCAGCACCACGTGCACGCCCTTGCCCCGGCAGTAGTCAACGAGCAGCCCGTCAAAGGAGTCGACGATGATGCGGTGGCTTTCCGGGTTATTGGCAAAGGACAGGCGGATCATCTCCTTGCGCTCTTCAACCGTGAACATGGGCGCCTTGGTCATATTGTTGGCGATCGCAACAATAATTTTGTCAAAAATATGCAGGCCCCGTTCTATCAGATTGATGTGACCGTTGGTGATGGGATCAAATGACCCCGGATAAATACAGTAACTTTCATTATTATCTTTCATGTTCCATCCGCCCGTTGCAATTAATAGTGAGGTTGTGTCAGGACCATCAATCCGCGCTCATCCCGGCTCCCGGGCCGCGAAAAAAGAGACCATGGTCTGGCCATACCGTCTCTTATCAAAGAGCGATAATGAACCGTAGCGCTCTTCAAGCGGATCACGGATAAAATGCTCACACAATATGATGCCCTGTTTGCTGCATAGCGTTCCTGCTGCCAGGGTCTCCAGGGTGGCGTGGGCCAGGCCCTTGCCGTAGGGAGGGTCAATAAAAATGAGGTCAAAAGCCTCGCCTCGTCCCTGCAGCAGCGGCAGCGCCGCGTGTACCGGAAGCCCGATTAATTCATATGCGGCCGGGTCAGTAATAAGTGATAGATTCTTCTGTAATACTGCACGCGCGTGCTGTTCCGACTCGACAAAGGTTGCCGTGCGAGCGCCCCGGCTGAGGGCTTCAATGCCCAGCGCTCCGGTGCCGGCATAAAGATCAAGAACACGTTTTTCTGCAAAGCTCTGAAAGAGGCTGCTGAGGATGTTAAAGATGGATTCGCGTGTCCGATCTGAGGTAGGCCGGATGGACAGACCCGGAAACGACTGGAGTTTTCTTCCCTTATACGCGCCGCTTATGACTCGCACCAAAGCTTCCCGCCATACCTGTAGAAAATATATAGTTTTAAATTTTCTATCACTCTATCACTGTATTGTCAATTTGGATTTTGCCCGGATGCCAGAAACGCGAGGGCCGCAGAGCAATAGGATGTATTGTGATCCGCATTATACCTGTTGCCATGAGAAATAACAGGCGTTATAAAGGCAGGAAAGGTAAAAATCCGGTCAAAAATCTGACATGCTATGAAAACACGAGCCAGGAGTTTTTATAACACGCTGGTTGCCGTTCTGGACAGGGTGCCGCACAAGGCGGATATCCTTCTTATCATCGCGGCGATAGCGTACAGCCTGCCAAGCATCGGCTATCCGTTTGGCCGCGACCAGGCCGCGCATTTTTATGTGGGCCGCGAGTGGCTTAATGGCCTGCTGCCGTACCGTGATATTTTTGATCATAAACCCCCCGGTATTCATCTCGTTCACGCTGCAAGCATTCTGCTGCTGGGCGCGCATCAATGGTCGATACGCGCGGCAGAGCTTGCCGGGATGGTATTGATTGGCATCACAGCGTCTCGCTCGGTACGGAGAAGCCGGCCATGCGGATGCGGAGAATCAGGGGTGCTGGTATTATTGACGGCGAGTTTTTACTTTACCTGTTTTGACTACTGGGATACCGCGCAGGTTGAAACCTGGGAAGGCCTTGCCCTTGTTGCCAGTTATGCCGCAGCTGAAAAAGAACAGAAGTGGTGGCGCCGCGCGGTGCTGTCAGGATGTCTGGCAGGAGCTGCTTTCCTCTTTAAATTTCCATCCGTAATAATTTCCCTGTTCATTGCAGGAGTGGTCGCGCTTCGTTCCCGCGATGATGCCGGGGAGCGCCACTGGCTGAGGATGCCGGGCGCGCTGGCCCTTTTTGCCGGAGGCTTTGCCGGCGTATCGGGAGCATGCGCAGGGTATTTTATCCTGCGGGGCGGGTGGAGCGAGATGCTTGACATGCTGTACGGGTTTAACCGCTACTATGTATTACAGAAGCCAACTGATGCCGCGGTAGCGCTGGCATGGGTCAGTAATTTCTGGATTACTAATTGCTCCCCGTGGGTCTGTGTTGTGCTCGTCCTGTGGTTTGCCGGGATTGTGTTTGCGGTGAAGCGCCGGTACTGGCCAATTGCGCGCGGCGCTGCTATGGCCATGCTCTTATGTGTGAGCGCTGCTGCCTCGGTGGCAGTACAGCAGAAATTCTACTCTTATCACTGGGGGGTGATGGTTCCCTTTATGATGGCGTGTGCCGGCTATGGTGTAGCGGTGTGCATGCGGTATCTGCCCCGGATTACGATCGTGACGGCCCTGGCCATTGTGCTCATTGGTTTTTTCTCAGCGCCGCCATGGTGTGTCAACAATAACACAAACTATCTAAAAGCGACGGTATCATTCTGGCTCTACAATGCAGGTTATATGGAACGTGCTAATTATCTGAAGCCGTTCACCGGGGGCTTCGGCTATAATTACCGGGATAATGAAATGATCGGAGAAATGATTAAAAAGCGGGCCCGGCCCGGCGATCAACTCCATGTGAGAGGCTTTGAGCCTGCAATATATGCTGTTTCAGGGCTTCGTTCACCTTCGCGTTTTTTTATTGAAATTCCCTTCATAGATACCAAGCTGCAGTACCGGCACGGGGAATGGCTTCATGAGCACCAGCGCGCGCTCTTGACCTGTCAGCCGCGATTCATCGTCACCTTCTCTCATGATACCTATGATCTAAGGTCGCTTTTAAAGCGCGGGTATTTGAAAATCGCTTCTGCAGGGCGCTTTGTTTTACTGGAGCGCGGCAGGTGGTTAGAAGAGAAATAAAACAGGGCGGTTGTGCCTCTGTGCCTGTCCCGAGCCGGGTCGATGGGCCGTTTCATCCTTCATCTTCGCTATCTGTGACCGGCAAACGGCATGCCTTCCAGTTCCAATCTCGAATCCGCAAACCCCTCATTGTGATCGCCGCAACGTGCAGATGTCTTTTGCATTTATATTGACTCACTATGCCTCCCGCCCTATACTTTTAGCATGTCAAAAATCATTCATTAATCCAAAAGCGTGACGCAATGACCGCAAAAGATTTTATCAAGGCAGTTGCAAACGGCGAAGCAGATATCATTCAAATGCTGCTGGACATGATAGCGCGGGCAGAGATGCCTTACTGCATCATTGGAGGGCTTGCGGTCAATGCATACGCGGACCCCGTGGTGAGCCTTGATCTGGATATAGTTGTTGTCGCCAGCCATCTTGAGACACTCTGCACAAAAGCTCGCGAGGCCGGGCTTCAGATAGAACGGTTTGAGCACAGCATCAATTTAAACAGTCCGAAATCAGACCTTCGCATTCAGTTGCAAACCGATGTGCGTTATCAGAAATTTATTCCCCGGTCCCAGCGAAAAAACGTTTTGGGCTATGAAATGATGGTGGCAACCATAGAGGACGTGCTCAAAGGCAAGCTCTGGGCTTATACGGATCAGACGAGGCGGAAAAGCAAGCGGCAGAAAGACCTTGCCGACATCGCACGCTTAGTGGAGACTCACCCTGACCTGCTGACGCACCTGCCCGATGCTGTTCGAGCATTGGTAGAATAAAGTAAAAACAGATTTTTCGCCTTTCCCTTCATATGTCATTTCCTGCTTAACAGCTTTAACGCCGCAAACTTTCGTTACCGTTATGACACGACCGCTTCGCATCGACTGTCCAGAAACCCTCGCTTAGGTCCTGTTACGGGGAAGTTGACCAGGGGATAGGGATAGGGGTTCGGGACTCGGGATTTGTTCGAGTGGTGACTTTGTTACAGTTCCCGCAGCGCGACTGACACGGGAAGCCGTGCCGCGCGGATGGATGGTGCCAGCCCGCCGATGAAGCCCATAAACAGGGCGAACACAATGCCCTCTATAAGCAGGTCGGGAGTTATCTGGAAGGCAAAGGCCACGTTGGAGAAAGTCTGCCAGTTCATGGTTGAGGTGGTATAACCGTTGATGGGGAAGACAAGAATGCAGCCGAAGATGCCGCCGATGAGCGCTATAAACATGGATTCGCAGATAAAGGAAAAGATGATGCTGCCCTCGCTAAACCCCAGCGCGCGCATCGTGGCGATTTCCCGCACCCGTGCCGAGATCGCCGAATACATGGTATTGAGCGCGCCGAACACCGCGCCGATGCCCATGACCACTGCCACCAGAAAGCCGAGCACGCGGATAACCGTGGTCACCATCTGCGACTGGCGCTCGTAGTATTCAGTCTCCCGCTCCGCCTGCACGGTAAGCCGGGGGTCATTAGTGAGTGCATCTTTAAACTCTTTCAGTGCCGAGAACGAGGTCAGGCGCACGGTCACCGATTGACACATGGACGAGGGACGCTTGTAGGTCTGATTAAGGAGCACGCCGTCACACCAGATTTCAGAATCAAAGGCGCTCCCTCCCGCATCCATGATGCCGACCACGGTCCAGTCCCGCCCGCCGAAACGCGGCTGCGCGCCAAGCTCAAAGCCGCGGTAAATGCTGGGGATATTTTTTCCCACAATCAGCTCGGGAAGGCCGGGTTTAAAACAGCGGCCGCGATATATTTTTACTGATTTGCGTATTTCAAAGGTGAGCGGTGAAATGCCGCGCACCTGCACCAGCGCATCGGCATTGGTACTGCGCTGGGCAAAAGAGGCGATGACGATGACCTCGGGGCTCACCAGGGGGTTGCCATTTTTGTCCCGCGCGATTCCCGGCGCATCGCTTATAACTTTTACCTGGGGCAGGGTGATCACGCTTTCCATCTCCGAGGAAGAGCCGCCGCGCCGCACCATGGCGTTCATGGGCGAGCCTGATGAGACCAACGCCACCTCAAAGCCCCGGGCCATGGAAAGCGTTGCGACAAAGACCGCCACCACGCCCGCGATGCCGAGGACGGCAACCGCGTTGGAGGACCAGCGGATAATGATAGAGCGAATGTTATATATTAGAGGTATGGCCATAGTTATTAAAACAGTTTACCTCAGAGTTCGCGGAGACGCCGAGAACTTCCTGTTTCAGGAGTTATCTCTTTTTTATGCGGATTGTTTCTAATGAGAGTTAAGTTTAAGTTAGCTCTGAACACTCAGCACTCTCAGCTTGAATTTATTACACTCTGCGCAGGGCTTCGACAATCCTCAGCCGCATGGCAAACACTGCCGGCATCAAGCCGGAAAGCATGCCTATGAAGATACCGAGCCCTAAGCCTGTGATCATATTCTGCGGCGCGAGATAAAATATGGGGAGCAGTCCTCCGGTCGGGTCACCGGTAAGCGTGTACAGCTTGCCGACAATCACCCCGATGCCGCCGCCCACCAGCCCGACGGTGAGAGCCTCTGCCATCACCAGCAGCAGCACCGTGGTATCGGAAAAGCCGATCGTCTTCAGGGTTGCCAGCTCTCCGACGCGCTCCCGCACGGACATGGACATGGTGCTGCCGGTCACGAGCAGCAGGGTAAAAAAGACCACCCCGCCGATTGAGAGCATGATGAGCTTAATGTTTCCGATCTGCTTGACAAAGTCAGAGGCAAAGGATTTTTCCGTGTCTGTTTTAGTCTCATAGGCTGAGTTGGCAAAGCGCTTGTCAATGGCAGCCAGCACCTCTGCCGCTCTATCTATTTTGTCCACCTTCACCATGTACCAGCCCACCGTGCCCTTGCCGAACTCGGGCAGCCGGCGCTCATCCAGGTAGTCATAGCGGAACCAGAACTGGGTCAGGTCGTCATCGCCGCGGGTGCCTTCATAGGTGCCGCGAATATTAAATTCCCAGGTGCCGGGCCAGATGGTTCCGCGCAGCGGTACCCGGTCGCCGACTTTCCAGCCGAAGCGTTTCATCGTACTTGGGCCGACAATGCACCCCTCTTTATCTTTTAAGAATGCCTCCCAGTACTGCGGGGCAACTTTGAATTCAGTATACATGCCCCTGTAGGTTTTAAGATCAATGGCAAGCTGCGGGAAAAAATTCTTCTCGCTCTGATAGATGCCGCCAAACCACACGGCGTAGGTCACATGCTTGACATTGGGGATCTGCGCGAGGCGCTCTTTATAAGAAAAGGGCAGGGGCGAAATGAGAGATGTTTTGTTAATCACCACCAGGCGGTCGGCACCGGCCACTTCAACGCCCTGGTTAAATGAACGCTCAATGGTCGCCAGGATGCAGTAGAGAAACAGCGCAATGGTGAACGACCCGATGGTCATGGTGATGCGGACTTTTTTGCGCAGAAGGTTGGCTATCAAAAAGGGTAAAAACTTCATGGACTATTTGCCTGTTTTCTGTCCTTCAATGAGCACACCTTTGTCCAGGTGCAGCGACACCTGCGCCCGCTCTGCCGCGCGGGGATCGTGGGTGACCATGAGAATGGTCTTGCCGAAGTCTTTTACCAGCCGCTCAAGAAGGTTCAGGATGTCATCAGCACTGTGGCGGTCAAGATCTCCGGTGGGCTCATCGCAGAGCAGAAACGTGGGGTCGGACACAATGGCCCGGGCAATGGCCACGCGCTGTTCCTGGCCTCCCGAGAGCTGGCGCGGGTAGTGGTGCATGCGGTCAGTGAGCCCCACCACCCCCAGCGCCGCCTCAACGTGCGTGCGCCGGTCAGCTTTGGAGAGACTGGTGAGCAGCAGCGGTATCTCAACATTCTGGAAAGCGGTCAGCACCGGGATCAGGTTATACATCTGAAAGATAAAACCCACGTGGCGCGCGCGCCAGGCAGTCAGCTTGCTGCCTGACATGTGGCTGATCTCATCACCGGCAACGGTAATGCTGCCCGAGGACGGCAGGTCAATGCCGCCGAGCAGGTTAAGAAGCGTGGTTTTACCCGAGCCGCTTGGGCCCATGAATGCGACAAATTCTCCCTCGTCAACATCAAGGTTCAGGCCCTGCAGGACGTGGATCTCTTCGCTTCCGCGCTGATATTTTTTATCAAGATTGCGCACCTGGATAAGTGCGCTCTCGTGCATATTGCCGTTAACTGAAACCATATCTATCTCAGAGTTGAGGAGTTGAGGAGTGCGAGAGTTAGGGAGTTTAGGAGTTGAGGAGTTAATAATTTTAAATTATTTTTATTCACAAAACCCCTAACTTCATAACTCCTTAACTCTCAAACTCCTTAACGTAAGTTACTTTACTTCTGCGCGCTGACCATCCCGCAGGGTTTCCTGAGAGCTGACCACCACGGTATCTCCTGCTTTGATGCCGTCGATGACTTCAACATCGCTGCCGCGCAGTGGCCCCGGTTTTACCGTGCACTGCTCGATCCGGCTGTTGACCACCCTGAAAACCGCCGGCTTGCCGTCCACGTCCCGCAGCGCTTCTTTGGGAATAATTGCCTGCGCGCCGGTTGCCGGGGCTGTTGTTTCGCTGCTCAAAAATGAAACCTTAACACCCATATCAGGCAGGATGCGGGGATCGAGCTTGTCAAAGGCAATGCGTACTTTGACGGTTGCCTTCTGCCGGTCTGCAGTGGGAATGGTGGTGCGCACGCTGGCCGGGATGTGCCATTCGGGATAGGCGTCAAGCACTGCATCGACCTTCTGGCCAGCGCCTACCTTGGCAATGTAGGATTCATTCACGTCAACTTCAATTTCCAGGGAATCCATGTCAACAATGGTCGCGATACCGGTCCGGGTGAAGCCGCCGCCGGCAGAGATCGGCGATACCATCTCGCCCACCTGAGCGTCTTTGGATACCACGATGCCGGGAAACGGCGCCCGTACGGTGCAGTTGTCCAGGTCCTGCCGGGCAACTTCCATCTGGGCCTGGGCAGACTGTACCTGTTCCAGTGCCAGCCTGCGCCGCGCGCCGAGGGCGTCGGCAGCGGCCTGGCTGTGGTCAAGATTCTCCCTGCTCGCGACCTTTTCCTGGTGCAGGTTTTTAACGCGCCTGAGCGTGCGCACGGCATCCACTTCATTTACCTCGAGCTCTTTTACTCCGGCGCTTGCTACCTGTAATGCAGCCTGGGCTGCAGCAAGCCGGACTTTCGCGTCTGAATCGTCAAGATACGCAAGCACCTGGCCTTCCTTTACCTGCATACCTTCTTCTACCAGCATTTCCCTCACCCGGGCAGTAATTTTAGCCGCAATAGTGGACCGGCGCCGCGGCGTCACATAGCCGCTGGCATTCAGCACCACCGCACCCTTGCTCTCCACTGCAGGCCGTGCGATAGCTACCTCCACCGTCACTTTTTTGTTTTTAACGGCAATGCTGATGAGCACAATCATTATGAGGAGAGCAACCCCCGCAGCAATGATAAGGCGCGGCCGCTTGCTGGTACCGGTGGTGCGTGCGCTGGCGTCAATACGCAGGGACGCAAGATCCGGCAGCTTCCGGTCTTTAGAATCATCCATGTCATTTTCCTCCGGATATATAAATAATTATTTATATCATAAAAAAGATATTAAAAAAACTTCTATATCCCATAGGGATATTTTTATCGGGAATATGCTGCTATTATGTTGAGAATGCTATCCAAATGCAGATACGTTTGGGGAAGTGCTGCAAAACTACTAAAGGTATGCGGCTAAAACGGGGTATTGTTTTGTGCCCATAGGCCTCAGTATGTAACACCTATTTAACACATAGAAAAGCAAATCGGGTAAAAAATTTTTAATTGGGGATAAAATAAAATATATGCAGCCAGTTGATTTTGCTAAATTTGCATATATAATATAAATAGAAGACAAATAACACGTTAAGAAAGGAGGGGCTTATGAATGTAGAATTATCAAAAGAAGATTTGTTGTTAATTGATATGCTACTCGCAAAGGCAGAAGGCGTAACACGGGTTGAAATTCACCATTGTAAGCATCATGAATATAAGGACTTTCTTAAAAAACGGGAGAAGCATGTGGGCGATCTTCTGGCTTCGGTAAAGAATGCGCTGGCCGCAGTCAAGTAATTACCGGAAAGTTTACGATGATGCCCATACCGGGATCAACAGTTAAAAAGGCCCTCACCCCATAACGGGGCGAGGGCCTTTAACTTTCTGTGTTTAGTGCTGTGTCCTATTGTGCTGCTTACACCTCCGGTATTCTCATGCTGTAGAACGAACGCCACACGAAAACAAGCCCGATGATAAACAGTGGAATCGAAAAATAGGGCGCATAGTTCGTGGAGTTTGTTTCCCTGGCGTGTACCGCCATTTCAATGGCGATTTCGGTTGCCAGCAGGCCGAACAGAGTTGAGAACTTGATGATGGGGTTCAGGGATACGGATGACGTGTCCTTGAAGGGATCACCCACGGTGTCGCCGATGACGGTCGCGGCATGCAGCTCAGTCCCCTTATCCTTCAGGTCCACTTCGACAACCTTCTTCGCGTTGTCCCAGGAGCCGCCGGCATTGGCCATGTAAATGGCCTGGAACAGGCCAAAGCAGGCGATGGAGATCAGATAGGCCACAAAGAAGTTGGGATTGAGCAGGGCGAAGGCCAGCGTAATGGAAATGAGCGCGATGAAGATGTTCCACATGCCGGTCTGCGCATACTGGGTGCAGATCTTTACCACCGTCTTGGAATCCTCGATATCAGCTTCCTTCTTATCCAGGTCCATGTTCTTTTTAATGAACTCGACCGCCCGGTACGCGCCGGTGGTAACCGCCTGCATGGAGGCGCCGCAGAACCAGTAGATAATCGCGCCGCCGCAGATCAGGCCGAGAATGATCGGCGCGTCGGTCAGCTGCACCTGAAGCATGTTTTTGCTCTGGAGCAGCAGGATGATCGAGAAAATCAGCGTCGTTGCGCCGACCACCGCGGTGCCGATGAGAACCGGCTTGGCCGTGGCCTTGAAGGTGTTGCCGGCGCCGTCATTGGATTCGAGGTAGAATTTGCCCATTTCGAAATCGGGGTCAAAGCCGAAATCCCTCTTGATCTCTGCCCTGATGCCGGGAATCGATTCGATCTGCGCCAGCTCGAATATGGACTGGGCATTGTCGGTAACCGGACCGTAGCTGTCCACCGCGATGGTGACCGGACCCATACAGAGGAATCCGTAGGCGACCAGACCAAAGGCAAAGATCGACGGATAATTGATGACCTCCGACCGGGATAAGAAGGCTGATGAAATACGCGATGCTCATGAGACCGGCGATCAGCATGCCGATCCAGAAGGCGCTGAAGTTGCCGGCCACGATACCGGACAGGATGGTAAGCGATGCACCGCCCTCGCGGGATGCGGTCACAATCTCGCGCACGTGCTTGGATTTGGAACTGGTGAATATCTTGGTGAACTCGGGGATGAGCACCGCAGCAAGGGTTCCGCAGCCGATGATCATGGCGAGCTGCCACCAGACATTGGGCATCGCGGTAAGCACGCCGTCTTTTATAACCGCAAGGTCGCTGATCAGGAGGTAGCTCATGATAAACGAGGTGCTGATGCAGAGGGTGGCGGCGATCCAGATCAGCCGCATGAGCGGCTCTTCAAAGTCGAACTCTTTTTTGCCTTTATACTTGGCGGAAGAAATTGCCTGATTGACAAAATAGGCAAGCCCGGAGCAGAAGTCCATGAGGAAGCGCATGGCAAAAATCCACACGATCAGTTTTCCCTGGATGGCTTCTTTCACCGCGCTGTCAGGGCTCATAACGGCCAGCGTGATGAACGTGATCAGCGCAACACCGGTAACGCCGTAGGTCTCGAAACCGTCTGCCGTGGGGCCGACGCTGTCGCCCGCGTTGTCACCGGTACAGTCAGCGATAACGCCGGGGTTGCGGGGGTCATCTTCCTTGACCTTGAAGACGATCTTCATGAGGTCGGAGCCGATGTCGGCGATCTTGGTGAAGATGCCGCCGGCAATACGCAGTGCTGATGCGGCCAGTGACTCACCAATGGCAAAACCCAGGAAGCAGTAGCCGACGATGTCGCGGGGCACCCAGAGCAGAATGATAACCATCATGATGAGCTCAAGGGAGATGAGGAACAGCCCGACGCTCATGCCGGCGCGAAGCGGTATATTCACCACGTCCCAGGGCTCCCCCGCCAGTGACGCAAAGGCGGTGCGGGAGTTGGCATAGGTGTTTACGCGAATGCCGTACCAGGCCACACAGTAGGAGCCGGCGATGCCGACTATTGAGAAGAACAGGACCAGCAGCAGCGTGCCAACCGTCTCGCCCTTCAGGGCCAGAAAATAGAAGGACATGGCGACGGCGATGAACAGAAACAGATAGATAAGGAATTTGCCCTGCTGAATCAGATAGGTGCGGCAGGTCTGAAAGATGATTTCAGCGACCTTGAGCATCGACTCATGGGCCCGTATTTTTTTGATCTGGGAGCGCAGATACAAGCTGATACCCAGGGTACCGGCGATGACGCACGCACCATAGAAGAGCAGATCCCACGGCTTTATGCCGCCCAGCAGCGTATAGGGAGCGCCCTTGTGCAGGTCAGGTATCGCCAGATCCGCCTCGCTGGCGAACGCTGCCAGCGGGATGAGCAGGTATGCAACACCAGCCAATAGATAACTGATAAATTTGTTTTCGATAAAAAATTGCCCCAGTTTTTTAAGATTCATCTGTGTAACTCCTTTCGCGAAGAGTTGTAAATTGAATATTTCCTGCGTGAGCATTCTCATCAACAGGTTTCCGGATTATATATTTGCACCCCTTATGCAACTGTAGATATCTTTAACTGCCCCCTGATGCGTATAAGTTATTGCGCTATTATATAGTATGCTACAGCTCCCCTTTTTACACACAGCCTTCTGTGCGGTGTTACATCCAGTGCAATGAATTGGGCGTGAGTAGTCACACTCGAAGCTACTGTTTCGAGGATTGTGGCAGGGAGTTACGCTATGTAAATAGATGGGAATGTTAATAGTATTGAACAGCCTTCCCAGTACTATTTAATTTTTTAAGTTTGGAAATAATACGGTAAAGATACCTGTGCGTCAAGTAAAAAAGAGTAAGCATATTTTATAGGAATGCTAAGAGCACATTTTATAATACCATGCTTGCTTTATAAGAAAGGATTACGCAGAGTCGCCCAGTTTAAGTTGAGCTGTGCCCGCTTCAATAAGCAGGAATGAATTCAAGAGAAAAGCTTTGTAAATAAGAGTTTGAACGTGATTTTATATTTTTTTTGTTCCGTGAAGAACATGAAATTCCATCATAAAAGTTCAAATACTCTACCTTATAATAAAACTTCAGTTCAATAATTATTGGCACTCTCTGTAAAAGAGTGCTAATATAGCCAGGTCAAGATTTTTTATTTCATGACAGAAGGAGGTGCACAAAGTTTTTCCTGTTCTATCCACTAACCCACGCATTATTTTTTAAACAGTGCGAAGATTTGAAACATTCTTTCATTTCCATAAAGTAACTAACTATTAATAATGGTAAAGGAGGAACACCGTATGAAGATCAGGCCGTTACAAGACAGAATCATAGTAAAGAGGATCGAGGAAGAGGAGAAGACCAAGGGCGGGATAATAATACCTGACAGCGCGAAGGAGAAGCCGGTTGAAGGACAGGTAGTAGCCGTAGGGCCGGGCAAGGTGCTGGAGAACGGGACCAAGTCAGTGCCGGATGTGAAGGCAGGAGACCGGGTACTGTTCGGGAAGTATGCGGGGAACGAGGTAAAGATTGACGGGGTAGAGCATCTGATCATGCGAGAAGATGACATACTGGGCATCATCGAGAAATAACCTAACCTAATACAAATATAGATAGAGGAGAAAAGAGATATGTCAGCAAAAGAGATAAAGTTTGATCAAGAGGCGCGCAGCGCCATGATACAAGGGGTCAACATCCTGGCCAACACGGTGAAGGTAACCCTGGGGCCGAAGGGCAGGAACGTCATCATTGACAAGAGCTTTGGCTCACCGACGGTGACCAAGGACGGCGTGACGGTAGCAAAAGAGATAGAGCTGGAGAACAAGTTTGAGAACATGGGCGCGCAGATGGTGAAGGAAGTGGCGAGCAAGACCTCTGATGTGGCCGGGGACGGGACGACAACGGCAACGGTTCTGGCGCAGGCGATATTTGCTGAAGGCAGCAAGCTGGTGGCAGCCGGTCACAACCCGATGGAACTGAAGCGGGGGATCGACAAGGCGGTGGAAGAGGTGGTAAAAGAGCTGAAGAAGGTGAGCAAACCCACTAAGGACCGGAAAGAGATCTCGCAGGTAGGGTCCATTTCAGCAAACAATGATGAGACCATCGGCAACATCATAGCCGAAGCCATGGACAAAGTAGGGAAAGAGGGAGTTATCACGGTGGAAGAGGCCAAGACCATGGAGACGAGCCTTGATATCGTGGAAGGTATGCAGTTTGACCGGGGGTATCTGTCGCCGTATTTTGTGACGGATCCGGAGCGTATGGAAGTGGTATTGGAAGACTGCTATATTTTGATCAACGAGAAGAAAGTAAGCAGCATGAAGGATTTATTGCCGGTACTGGAGCAGGTAGCGCGGAGCAGCAAGCCGCTGTTAATTTTAGCCGAAGATGTGGAAGGCGAAGCCCTGGCAACGCTGGTGGTGAATAAGCTGCGGGGCACGCTGCGGGTGGCGGCAGTGAAGGCACCCGGGTTTGGTGATCGCCGGAAGGCAATGCTTGAGGATATCGCCATACTGACGGGCGGGAAGATGATAGCCGAAGACCTGGGGATCAAGCTTGAGAACATAAAGATTGAGGATCTGGGGCAGGCCAAGCGGATAACGATAGACAAGGACAACACGACCATCGTTGAAGGCTCGGGGAAGAAGGCGGACATCGAGGGACGAGTAAAGCAGATCCGGGCGCAGGTAGAGGAGACGACGTCTGACTATGACCGTGAGAAGCTGCAGGAGCGGCTGGCAAAGCTGGTGGGCGGCGTGGCGGTTATTAATGTGGGAGCGGCAACCGAGACGGAGATGAAGGAGAAGAAGGCGCGCGTTGAGGATGCCTTGCATGCGACGCGGGCGGCAGTGGAGGAAGGGATCGTGCCGGGCGGCGGGGTTGCCTTAATCCGGTGTTTGGGAGTGCTGGACGGGATCAAGCTTGCGCAGGCAGAGCAGCAGAAGGGCGTGGACATCGTGAAGAAGGCGATCCAGGAGCCGCTGCGGTGGATTGCGAAGAACGCGGGTTTTGACGGCTCGATCGTAGTGGAGAAGGTGAAGTTAGAGAAGGGCGGCTTCGGGTTTAACGCGCAGACCGAGCAGTATGAAGACCTGACCAAGGCGGGGGTGATAGACCCGACGAAGGTGGTGCGGTGCGCATTGCAGAATGCAGCCAGCGTGGCGTCGCTGCTGATCACGACCGAGGCGATGATAGCAGAGAAGCCGAAGAAGGAATCGCCGATGCCGCCGATGCCTCCGGGCGGAATGGGTGACATGTATTAATAGTAGTAACGATAACAGATAAAGCAAAAGGCCCTGCGAATGTATCGCAGGGCCTTTTTTAGTGAGACTGTTGGAATAGCGGGTGTCAGACCATATGACGGTACAAGACATTTATTCGCCCGTCAGCTCGTAAAAATAAAGGGAGGTCGATAGAGATTATTGGCGAAATATTAGGTACTTTATACATGGCAATACAAAGGGCGCTGTTGTTCCTATTTCTTAAACATCATGATTTCTTGAGTTCCAGGTTTTAATTCACCGGGAACTGGGTAAAAAACCCATCAAGATACTGCAGCAATAACTCTCTTCCCTTATCATTCTCCTCACCGGGTATGGCAAGAGCTGTGTGGTCAAGCAGCGGATTGTTCTTAATGCCATCCTGTTTGGGGCCTTCATACAGAACATAGTTATACAGGGTTCCGTCCCTGACTCCACAGGGTTCTCCATTGCACTGATGGGGTTGCCATGGATCATCAGACAAATTTACCTGGGTGATGAATCCATCCACCGGCGGAATCCAGTCGCATTCAGGATCAAAGTCAGGGCAGGGTATGTTATATGGCGGCCTGGTGAACCGCTGGACGTGGAGGGCCATGCCCCGCTTTTCAGGAAACATATTGAGCAGATCATGGGTATCAACGGTGTCAATGAGAAATCCGGGCCAGCTCGGCTGATAGACAAAGGCAGAAGAGAGCAGACAGAGCCTTGCAATACGGCAATCCTGAGCAGCAGTTTTTTGTGCCACATACCCGCCTAACGAATGCCCAATGAGTGTTACCTGTTCAGTATCAATAAACCTTCTGAATATTCCTCTGAATTTACATTGGAGATAGTCGATAGTCTGGCTTGCCTGAAGCGCATAAATGTCAGTGGCAATTTCATAAAAAGGCCGGTCAGCTATCCCTGCATCATTTCCAATTAAAACCGGGATGGCAACAATGTAGCCGCGCTGAGCATAATAATTGCCCAGCCAGTCCATTGCACGGGAGAATTTTGGATCAGAGCCTCCGGCACCGCTGCAGAAGATGATAACGTGATAAGGCGCACCTTCCGGAGGCAGCTTTCCGGGCGTTGAGCCGGGATGAAAAATTTTGAGCTGCCAGGAATAACCGGGCGAGGGTCGATCAGGATCATCATCGGAACCCGGAAACTGGTTGAATGCCTTGACCTGATTAAAGATCATAGTAACCATAAAATGATAGTCAATGGGCGCACCGACTTCTCCCAGGTCTTTGTCCTGGTTAATCAGATACGGCTCATGCAGGGTTCTGTTATGTGCGAGTTTTGGCAGCAGCAGGTGTGCGGCACTGTGCTTATTAAGATAGAGCGTGGGTGGCTCAAAGCCCGGTGTCTTTCCCGTCTCAACTATGGAGACCGGATTATCCTGCGCTGATGACAGGGCAGGGGCCGAGATGATGGTGAAGGTCCCTGTTATAATGAGGAGAACAATAATCCACTTTTTTTTCATGGCACCACCAGTTCAGAGCTGTTTATAAGAAATAAGGGGGGATTTTATTAGCGGCTGCTTTGATTTAAGTATACATAATTTAAGAATATAATCAAAGAGATTGCAAGAGGGGAGGGGACACATTTTTTAGAAAAATAAAGCTGACTAAAAAAGCCCTGTGTCTTACAACCACAGGGCTTTTTGTAAAATTACAAATTTATATTACAGACTTTCAATTTAAAACGGCACATCACTTTCAGGCGGTCCCACAGCGCTGTCATCAATAGGCGGCGGCTCAGAAGAAGAGGATCGGTCTTTATCTGCGCCGGGAGCGCCGAGCAGCTGCATGTTTTGCACTATTATCTCGGTGGTCCAGCGCTTTTTGCCTTCCTTGTCCTCCCAGTCACGCGTCTGAATCCGGCCTTCGATGTAGACCTGCTTTCCTTTTGCAAGATATTCTCCGCAGATCTCTCCCAGACGACCGAATGCTACTATCTTGTGCCATTCAGTTTTTTCCTCTTTCTGGCCTTCCTTGTTGGTAAAAGTTGTGCTGGTAGCCATGCTAAAACTGGTTATTGCCGTGCCGCTGCTTGAGTAGCGGACTTCAGGGTCTTTTCCCAGCCTGCCAAGAAGAATTACTTTGTTTACTCCGGCCATAACCAACTCCTTTAATAGGTAAATCGGTGAATAGGTAAATCGGTTAATAGGTGAGCTGGTGATTATTTTTTAATTTTTTATTTAATGAATTCACCTGTTAACCTATTCAACGTTTTGCAACTGGCAGCATTCTACAAGCTTGCCCGCTAAAGTCAAGGAGTTTGATGCGAAGCGTGATAACCGCGGGCGGAGGCGCTCCATAAGCTTATTTTGGGATTGACTATAAAAATATTATACAGTAAACTTTAAAAATTGTACTATTTGATTTTCTTTATTAATTTTTATCAATCCAGCGCTTTACATTCCCTGTTAACTTGAATATGGCATCTTCAAAAAAACACCCCTATTTGTGGCGTGAAATAGCAGGAATCATCCTTATCGGTTTTTCGATTTTTGCTGTCTGCTGTCTCATTACCTACGATTCCCACGATCCATCTTTTTTCAGGGGATACTCCCGGATGCCGGTAAAAATTCAGAACGGGGGAGGGATTATCGGCTCCTATATATCTTCCTGGCTGTTTCAGATATTTGGTATTAGCGCTTTTTTAATTCCTGTGGCGCTGCTGTTTATTGCCAAAAAAATTCTCTTCCCCGCTCCTGCGACTCTTTCCTTTTACCTGCAAAGCGGCCTGTGGATCATTTTTTCCCTCTGCGCGATACTGTTTTTAAGCCTCTACCTCGATACAATGAATGCCTATAACTATCATTTTCAAGCGGGGGGGCTGCTGGGAGATACTATTTCCCGGCTGATGGTGAAATACCTGAATGTCTTTGGAACGTATTTTATTGTCATGCTGGTCGGCCTGCTCACGTTTTTGGGCATCTCCAAGATTTCTTATGTGAACCTCTCCAGGCGGTTTGTCCAGCATTCCGTAAAAGGCGGGCAGAAAGTAAATCAGGCTATCACCCGGACGGTAAAGAAAATAGAGTGGCCATTTTCCAAACAACCTCAAGAAGAAACAGCAGCGCCCGGGGATGAAAAAAAGAGAGAACAATCATAACAGACAAGGTGCTGTGGGATGATAGCGTGATTGATGATGGCCTGCCGGAAGCAGCTATTGAACCAGCCGGCGCTGAGAAACGATTTCAACCTAAAAAAAAGGAAAGCCCGGTAAGCAGGGATGACATAATTATAAAGCCTCACCATGATGAAAAAGAAGAAGAAAAGATAACCTTTGAGCCTACCGTGCGTAAAATATCAGGCACGCTGCAGATGCCTTCCATCAATCTGCTTGATTCCCATCAGAAGGAACGGGATGGCCGGGTCAGCAAGGAATCACTCAGAGAAGATGCGCAGATTCTGGTCCAGAAATTAGAGGATTTTAATATTAACGGCAAAATTACCGAAATCAGTCCCGGCCCGGTTATCACGCGCTTTGAATTTGAACCAGCCCCGGGAATAAAAATAACCAGAATCGTCGGGCTCGCGGATGATCTGGCGCTGGCATTAAAGGCTATCAGTATCAGGATTATTGCGCCCATCCCGGGGAAGGCGGCCGTGGGCATCGAGGTGCCCAATAAACGGCGGGAGACAGTTTTTTTTAAGGAAATTGTTTCCCGGGAAGAGTTTCTTAATGCCGGATCAAAGCTTACGATCGGATTGGGTAAAGATACTGAGGGAAAACCGGTGATCAGTGATCTTGCCCGCATGCCGCACCTGCTCATAGCAGGCTCTACCGGTTCCGGGAAAAGTGTATTGGTCAATACTATTATATGCAGCTTCCTGTATAAAGCCATTCCTGATGAAGTGAAGTTTCTGATGATTGACCCCAAGCGTCTTGAGCTTTCCCTTTATGAAGGGATCCCCCATCTGCTCCATCCGGTAGTGACCGATCCGAAAAAGGCGGCCATAGCGCTTCGCTGGGCAGTAGAAGAAATGGAGCGGCGCTATAAAAAACTTGCTGAGAAGGGGGTCAGGGATATTGTCCGCTACAATCAGAAAATTGCCGAAGAACTGGGACGGCGTCCGGAGAAGAACGGCAAAAAGGCGGCCCTGACTGAAACAGAACCCCCGGCAGAGCAGGACCCCAAAATGCCCTATATCGTGATAGTCATTGATGAGCTCGCGGATCTCATGATGGTCAGCGCCCGCGATGTGGAAGTGCACATCGCCCGGCTTGCGCAGATGGCGCGGGCTGCCGGGATTCATCTCATCGTGGCCACCCAGCGGCCGTCAGTTGATATTTTAACCGGCACCATAAAAGTAAACTTTCCGTGCCGGATTTCGTGCCAGGTTTCTTCCAAAGTGGACTCCCGCACCATCCTTGACACCATCGGGGCCGAGCGGCTGCTGGGCATGGGTGACATGCTGTTTCTTCCTCCGGGAACCTCAAAGCTCCAGCGCATACATGGCGCCTATCTTTCAGAGGAAGAGATTAACCGGCTGGTAGATTTTCTCAAGCAGCAGATGAGCCCTTCCTATGATGAATCGATTTTGCTCTCGGCCAAGGCGGAAGACGCGGAAGGACCGGACGAGGACTTTGATGAGTTCTATGATCAGGCCGTGGCGCTTGTTGCAGAGACCGGCCAGGCATCAATTTCCATGCTGCAGCGCAGGCTCCGGGTGGGCTATAACCGGGCCGCCCGGATGATAGAAAAGATGGAAGAGCAGGGTGTCGTGGGCCCCAGTGACGGGGTCAAACCACGCCATGTGTTAATCAACAGATTATAATAAAAGAACGGGAAGGCTGCTGTGCGCAGACGCTATTCAGATAACCCTTATACAGGAACAGTTGACAACCATGCTGAAAAAGAAACCCGATACCAATAACACCCTGCTTATGCTGCTGGTACTTTCTATCCTCGCTGCCGGCCATAGCAGCTCTGCCGCAGGCACGCTTGATGATTGCATCCGTGGTCTTGAGCAGCGCTACCGGGCGATGCAGGATTTATCCGCCCGTTTCGAGCAGGAGACCTACATCGGCTCTCTCAAGCGCGCGGAAAAGGGTGCGGGCATGGTTTATTTTAAAAAGGGCGGGAAAATGTACTGGGAGTATACACAGCCGGCGGTGCAGAAAATTTATCTCGATGGAAAGAATCTGTGGTTTTATCTTCCTGAAGATAACCAGGTGCTGAAAAACGATGTGTCAAAGCTTCCTTCAGATATCACCCTGGACCTTTTTGCGGGAAAGCTGAAAATAAGAGAAAAATTTAATGTGCAGGTTGTCTCCGGAGAAGCTCAGGAGCAGAAAGATACCATCGTCCTCAAGCTCTCACCAAAGACTGCGCATCCAAACCTTAAAAGCCTTACGCTCTGGGTTGACCAGCAAAAACTATTGCATTACCCGGTCATCTCTGGAGGACGAAATAGGGAACCGTACGCTGCTGAAATTTTCCGCCATAACCATTGATAAGGGGCTGAGCGATTCCCTGTTTATGTTCACGCCGCCTCCCGGTGTGGAGATCTACGAGCCGCCGTCCTTATCATCACCCAATCCCTCACCATAGCCTGCCGCGCTCATGGCCCAGCAATCATTCAGCACCATGCCGGCTCGTGCCGCGGAATTTTTCAGCCACAACAATGAGCTGAAGAAGCTCCGGGAGCTTATCGAGAGCAAAGAGCCGGAAATTTTCCTCTCCGGCCTTAAAGGCTCTGCTGCGGCGTTTTTCCTGTCCCTGCTGTTTCAGGAGCTGCAAAAAACCTTTCTCGTCATTACCTCCTCTCATGATGAAGCGCTTGACCTCTATGATGAAATAGCATTTTTCAGGGGGCGGGAAGCTGACGCCGGGAATTATGACGCGCAGGATATGCTGGTGTTTCCACCTCTGGAAACACATCCCTATGAGCATCTTGCAACGCATCCGGACGTGAGCGGGCAGCGCGTGTGGACCTTGTATCAGCTCTGCCGGAGGGAGAAGCCGGCACTGGTCATAACCTGTATGGAAGGTCTGCTGCAAAAGACGCTGCCGCGAAATATTTTATTGCGCGCGTGTCAGCGCATTCGTGTCAATGACGACCTGGACCGGGAGCCGCTCAGCCGGGGCCTCGATAGAATGCGGCTATACGCGGGTCAGCCTGGTGGAAGACCGGGGTGATATGAGCATCCGCGGCGATGTGATGGACATTTTCCCCCCCGGCTATCCCCGGCCGCTGCGCATCAGTTTCTTCGGCGACACGGTTGAATCAATCAGGGCCTTTGATCAGGTAACCCAGCGTTCCTGTGCAGAATACCAGGAGGCGCTCATGGTGCCGGTGAAAGAAGCAATTCTGAACGGGGAGACGATTACCACCTTCAGTAATAAAGCGCTGGAGCCGCCCCGGAAAAAGATGTTCGCGGAGGGCCGGGGGAAAGCGTTTGCTGAAAGCATTCAGAGCGGCTTTTTCCCCGCCGGCATTGAATATGGCCTGTCCCTCGTCTATCCTGAACTTGAAACCCTGTTTCACTATCTTTCGCCTGCGGCCTGGTGCGTGTGGAACGAACCAGGGGCGCTTGCGGAAGCGCAGAAAGGCTTTCGCGAAGACGCTGCAACCCACTACCTGAGAGCGCTTGAGGAGCGGCGCATGGTATCACCCCCCGAGGAGCTTTTTATAACGGAAGAGCTGCTTAAGGAGCACCAGGCCGGATTCAAGCAGGTCATTGCCGAAAGCCTGGATGCGGCACGGCCGCACGACGCTCAGGTCATATGCTCCAGCGCGTCAAACGCTGATATCCGGCGGGATATGATACGGTTTGATTCAGCTCAGGGAGCGCTCTCCCCGCTGGTGGAGAAAATGGGCGCCTGGCGCGACGAGGGCAACAGAATTTTTCTCATCTGCCATACGCCGGGACAGTGTCAGAGGCTCAGCGACCTGTTTCATGATTATGGCTTTCAGGTCCGGATCTCTCCGTCGGTCCGGGGTGTGGATGATTTTTTCACTATGCAGCCGGGCGTGGTTGAGCTGAAAATCGGCAAGCTGGCACATGGTTTCCGCTACGAGCCGGGTCAGCTTATTATTATTACCGAGGAAGAAATTTTTGGCGAGAAAAAGCGGCGCTCCTCAGCGGCCCGGATCAAAGAAGGCATTGAGATTTCAAGCTTCACCGATCTCAAGGAGGGAAATCTTGTGGTGCACCGGGAACACGGCATAGGGCGGTACCGGGCGCTTATAACCCTTGAAGCCGGGGGCATCCGCGGCGACTTTCTGGCGCTTGAGTACCTGGGAGGCGACAAGCTGTACCTGCCGGTTGACCGTATCAATCTCATCCAGAAATATGAAGGTGCGGAAGAGATCATCCCGCGCCTGGATAAACTGGGCGGCTATTCCTGGAAAAACGTGCAAAAGAAGGTCAAGGATGCCATCCAGAAAATGGCCAAAGACCTGCTTGAGCTCTATTCTGCACGGAAAGTGTACGAGGGCCATCCCTTCGCTGCCGTTGACCATTACTACCGGGAATTTGAGGCAGCCTTTCCCTATGAAGAAACCCCTGACCAGCTTGCAGCCATCGAGGATGTGATGCGGGATATGTCAGAGGCAAAGCCCATGGACCGGCTGGTATGCGGTGATGTCGGCTACGGCAAAACCGAGGTTGCCCTGCGCGCGGCATTCAGGGCGGCTATGGACGGCGCGCAGGTCGCCGTGCTGGTGCCCACGACGGTGCTTGCCCAGCAGCACTATCTGACCTTTACCGAGCGCTTCTCCGCGTACCCGGTCACGGTTGATATCTTAAGCCGTTTCCGCAGCGCCAGGGATCAGAAAAAGATTATCGAAGGGCTGGCCTCCGGCACGGTCGATATTGTGATCGGCACCCACCGCCTCCTGCAGAAAGACGTGGTCTTCAATAACCTGGGCATAGTGGTGATTGATGAGGAGCACCGTTTCGGGGTGAAGGCCAAAGAGGTGCTGAAAAAAATGCGCAGGACGGTTGACGTTCTCACCCTTACCGCCACCCCCATTCCCCGCACCCTGCAGTTCTCGCTGCTCGGGATCCGGGACTTTTCCGTCATCAACACGCCGCCCCAGGACCGGCTTTCCATCAGGACGGTGGTTACCCGGTTTGATGAGACCGTAATACGTGAGGCCCTGGTCCAGGAGCTGCGGCGCGGCGGCCAGATATTTTTTGTCCATGACCGGGTGCGCTCCATTCCCGCCATGGCGCTCTTTTTAAAGAAGCTTGTTCCGGAGGCGCGGCTGGGCATTGCCCACGGCCAGATGAGCGCAAAGGAGCTGGAAGAAGCGATGATACAGTTCATCAGGAAAGAGGTGGACCTGCTGCTCTGCACCACTATTATTGAATCAGGGCTTGACTTCCCGGCGGCAAACACCATCATCATCAACCGGGCGGACAAGCTGGGCCTGGCGCAGATGTATCAGCTCAGGGGCCGGGTCGGCAGAGGAAAACTCCGGGCCTATGCCTACCTGCTCATCCCCGGAGAAACAGCGGTCAGCCAGGATGCAGCCAGGCGCCTTGAGGCGATTGCCGAATTTACCGAACTGGGCTCGGGGTACCGCCTCGCAACGCGCGACCTGCAGATACGCGGGGCAGGCAATATCCTCGGTCATGCCCAGTCAGGGCAGATTGCTGCCGTGGGACTGGATATGTACCTGCAGCTGCTGGATGAGGCGATCCATGAATTAAAGGGCGAGAAGCTTCCGCCCAAGATTGAGCCGACCGTCAACCTGCCGGTGCCGGCCTACATACCGGAAGACTATATCGGAGATATCAACCAGCGCCTGGTGCTGTACAAGCGGCTCTCACTGGTACCCAGCGAGGATGAGATTGCAGACCTGGAGCGGGAGCTCATTGACCGGTTCGGCGCGCTTCCCCGGACGGTTGAAAACCTGCTGGAGATGACCCGCATCAAAAGCCTGCTGCGGCGCTACCTGATTACCTCCGTCGAATATGGGGCCGGGCAGATTATTTTCACCTTTCACCGGGAGGCAGAGGGGTCTCTGGACAAGATTTTATCGCTGGTGTCACGGGACCAAGAGCGATTCCGCTTCACCCCTGATCTGAAACTCTTTGCCCGCTATCAGGGAGAGCCGGGGAGAAGATTTTCTTGAAATTAAAAACATCTTGAAATAGAGAGGCATTCTGTGAGTAAATAAAATATTGAGCAAACCTCGTAAAAAGTTAATTTCCGCGAAAGTTGTGAGATTGCCGCGCACTCGCGCAATGAATTGTCTACCTCGTCGCATTCTACGAACGTCATGCAACGAATAGATCATTTACAACCATGAACCCTTGGAAATAACCACACCAGAGACTATGACCCGTACCTTTAACTGCTATTACTGTCAGCATTGCTGACCGGTCTGGCTTTCGTGCCGGCTGCAACCGCCGAAGAGCTGATCGACAGAATTATTGCGGTCGTTAATAATGACGTCATATCGCTCTCTGACCTTAACCAGGTGATTGGCCCCATGCTGGCTGCCTACAGCCAGCAGAAGGGCCAGGCGCTGAGCGATGAAGAGCGCGCGGAACTGGTGAAAAAGGCAATTGATCAGCTGGTCGAAAAAAAGCTGATTGAGCAGAAGGCGAAAGAATTTGACATCAAGGTAACAGACAAGGATATTGACCGTTCGGTTGAAGAAGTCCTGCAAAGAAACAACCTCACCCTTGAACAGCTGAAGGAAATTCTGAAAAAAGACGGCTCCAGCTTTGAAGACTATCGGAAGATGCTCCAGTCCGAAATCCTCATGTCAAAAGTGGTTGCACGGGAAGTCCGCTCCAAGGTCACCATAACGGAAAAAGATATACAGGACTATTATGGCCAAGGGGTCAAGAGCCAGAGCCAGGATAAGCCGGGGGAGCGGGTGAGAATTCAGCAGATATTTATCGCCATAACGCCGGAAACGACGGCCAAGCAGGCGGAAAAGCTGACCCGGCAGCTGGAGGATATACGCGCAAAAATAGTGGCCGGTGAGGATTTCGGCCAGCTGGCGGTCAAGTACTCCCAGGACGCTTCAGCAAAAGAAGGCGGCGACATGGGATATTTCGGCCGGGGCGAGCTGCTGCCGCTTGTAGAGAATGCCGCATTCAATATGCAGGCCGGGGAGGTGAGTTCGGTTATCAGGACCCCGGTGGGGATACATATTATCAAGGTGGTGGAGAAGCAGAATACGGGCGAGGAAACGGCAAAGTCGTAAAACCGGCAGGAAATTGAGGACAGCCTCTACCGGCAGCAGGTGGACACGCTCTATCAGAAATGGATCGATGATATCAAGAACAAGGCATATGTAAAGATGTACCTAAATAGCTAATCAGTGCCTTCAGTTACAGTAAGGCCATTTCTATTCACCTCATCAAGAGCAAGAAATAAATCTGTGTCCCCTTTTAGGCCTTGATCTTATTTTTATTTTTCTCCTCTTTTTTCATCTTTTTTTCATGCACCATCTGTTCAATTGGCCGCACATTATCCGGTGCCGGTTTGCCGAATCGCTTGAAATAGAGGTCTTTGATAAACTCAGGCAAAGGAGCTTTCCATGGTTCCTGCTTATGGTTATCAAGACTTCCGAATTTTTTTGGGTTCATACCAAGCTCCCGTGCCATCTGAATATGGGCATGAGACAATTTGTGTTTTTTTCTGGCATCAATCCACACGCGATACTTTTCAGGAATCTTGTCTTTTTTTGCCATGGTTGGTTGTCTTTCTTTCAAATAAAAATTATATGCTTAGTGCTTCGATTCGCAAATACAGTGACATATGTGATCCAAATAAAGCTTTACAATGCTTACTCCGTAGCACTAAGTCCTGAGTGAGTAAATTCGTCACCGAATTTATGAATCGTAGGACTTAGTATAAAAACAAGGGTCATTCCAGCCTGCCCGGAATCCATTTTATTTTTTTATGGTGCCCCCTTATTATAGGAAAACCGTTACCTCCTCCACCGGCAGACGGTGCCGGGGAATCTGGTTGAGCGGAGAATCTGCAACCGGATAGCCCACGGCGACGCCGTCCACCAGAATAAGCTCTGGTTCAAGGTTCAGTGCTTCTTTGATATATTCCTGGCAGATGGAGACCGCATTCATCCAGCAGGTGCCCAGCCCCCGGGCTGTTGCGGCCAGCAGAAAGGTCTGCATGGCTGCAATTGTTGACTTAAGAAAGTTCTGGTCCTTGCAGGGATAGGTAGCAAAGAGTATCCCCATGGGCGCATTGTGGAATATAAAGTTGCCCCTTCCTATAGCCTTCAGGTCCACATTTTTTTCCTTGAGAAACGAAAGCATTTCACCAAAGGAACGGTCTTTGCGCTCTTTTAAAACCTTCGCCAAAGGTCCGCTGACGGCAGGCGCAGGCGTGATGCCATTTTTGCCGCAGCCTCGGTAAAGTTGTCTTCAATTACCCGGCACACGGTTTTAAGCGCGTCATTGGTGAGGACAATAAATTGCCAGGGCTGCTGGCTGG
>CAWDOY010000022.1:0-23706 GCA_963803975.1 uncultured delta proteobacterium | reverse complement strand
GGCTGTCTCGATGCTCTGTTAATCCTCGTGCGCAATCCCGTATTCCTCGATTTTACTGAGCAGGGCGGGGTAGCTGATTTCCAGCAGCTTTACCGCCCGGGTTTTATTTCCATGGGTCTTGATTAACGCCTTGCGTATGAGTTTTTCTTCCAGAATTCGTTCCATCTTTTTTATGGAATATTCATTGATGAGACTATCATTGTATGTCCTCGATCGAAGTAGTCCTTATATAGTCCGGGAGGTCATGTTCGTCTATGGTTGTTTTATCGGTCATAACCATGGTACGCTCAATAATGTTTTCCAGTTCGCGGACATTGCCCGGCCAGGAATAGTTTATCAGCAGCTGTAACGCTGACGGTGTTATTTCCTGGATGGCGAGACCACACTGCCGGTTATATTTCTGCAGGAAATACGTAACCAGCAGCGGGATATCCTCCCGTCGTTCACGCAAGGGGGGGATGTGGATGGGCAGTACATTGAGGCGGTAAAACAGGTCCTCACGGAATGCGCCCTGCTTTGCTTCCTGAGAGAGGTCTTTTGCTGTGGCAGCAATAATCCGCACATCAATCGTCAGGCAGCGGTCCTCACCAACACGCCTTATTTCCCCCTCCTGAAGAACCCGCAGCAGCTTGACCTGCAAAGGATGCGGAAGCTCACCGATTTCATCAAGCAGTATCGTCCCCCCATCAGCCTCTTCAAAGATGCCCCGCCGATCATAGATCGCCCCGGTGAAGGCCCCTTTTTTATGGCCAAACAACTCGCACTCAAGAAGATTTTCGGGAATAGCGCCGCAGTTGATTGCTGAAAATGGCTGGGTGCTGCGGGCACCGTTATAATGGATAGCCTTTGCCACCAGTTCCTTGCCGGTTCCGCTTGCGCCGGTTATGAGCACCGGACTCTTATGCTGCGCAATTTTCTTAATCATCTCACACAGATGCATGACGTGAGAACTTTTGCCGATAAGGTTTTGAAAATTATATTTGCGCTGCACTTCTTCTCGCAGCAGTACATTCTCTTTTTGCAGCCGTTCCCGCTCTTCAGCTTTTTTCAGGGTTAAAATAATTTCTGCCGGCTTAAATGGTTTGGAAATATAATCGTAGGCACCCAGATGCATAGTCTCTATGGCAAGATCGATGGTGCCATAGGCAGACATGGTGATAATGGTTGCAGGGTTAGTGTGCTTTGCAGGTTTTTAAGAAATTCAATCCCGTCCATGCGGGGCATTTTAATATCACAGAGAATGAAATCAAAATGCTGCTCTGCGAGACGCTGGAGCCCTTCACGTCCATCGGCTGCCAGTGACACCTCATAGCCTTCTTTGGTCAGCATAGATTTAAGAACATGACGCATATTCTCTTCGTCATCAATAACCAGAAGGGTCTTATGCTGCATAATGATTCCTCGCCACAGGATTTCAATGCGGAGTGTTTGGTATGTTCCGTTGCTCAGCACGCATGACTCGTGGTCTCTGCAGTCTGTCTTTTTTACGACAGGAAATAATATGGTAAACGTTGTCCCCTTCCCGGGGACACTTACAACCGTGATCCTGCCGCCCAGAGCATCAACAATACGCTGAACATTAGACAGGCCGAGGCCGGTTCCCTTGCCCGGTTCTTTGGTAGTGAAAAATGGATCAAAAACTTTCTGCTGCAGATTTTCAGGAATGCCGGCCCCGGTATCCGTAATCGAGAAAAGGATATGCTCTGTTTCCGGACTATATGCTGTTGTATAGTTAATAATGCCTTCGACGGGCATGGCATCAAGGGCATTAAGGGTCAAATTGATTAGTATCTGCCGAATCTGCTTTTCATCTGCATAGAGACCGGGCATGTCCGGTTCAAGGTTTACGGTAACCATGATACGCTGGAATCCCTTTTGATACGATACCAGCGCATAGGTCTCTTCAATAATGGTGTTTAAATCCAGTTCCGTCCTCTGCAGAGTGGAGGGCTGCGCATAATCAAGGAGCTCCCGGATAATAGCATTAATTCGTTCCGTCTCAGCGTTCATTCTTTTAAGGTAGTCAGTTTTCTCCTCTTCATCTACCTGCTGGTTGAGCAGAAGATGCAGGTAGCCCAGAATAATCCCGATAGGGTTTCCGATTTCGTGTGCTATGCCTGCTGCCAGCCGGCCAACAGAGGCGAGCTTTTCTGACTGAATGATCTCCTGCTGGGCCCGATACAGCTCGCGGTTTTTATCCTCAAGGGTATGTATGTGCTCCTGGACCTTGCGCTTTTCTTCCTGCAGGCTTTCAGCCATCCGGGTGAGGGCGGCTGAAAGCTTTCCGATTTCATTTCTCTCCGAGAGATACAGGGTGGCATCAAGCTCCCCCCGGGCAATAGTGTCGGTTAATTTAATGATTTTATCTATCGGTTTTACCAGATAGCGCGATAGAAGGTAGGTGCCGAACAGAATAAGCACTGCAGCATCAAATAAAATATAGAAAAGAATAATGCGCTGGGCTTGCGCAATGCCGTGACCAACATCAGTGAGGGGAAAAACCAGTTTCAGCGCGCCGATTACGGTGCGGTCCCGGTTATAGAGCGGTCCGCATACGATGAGGCACTTGCCCCGCTCCTGAGCATTGTATGCGACCCGGTTACGTACTTTGTTTGATCTCAAAGCCTGCTGCAGGTCGTCATCGGCAGCTATCTCACCCGACAAGCCCTGTTCCGTATGAGCAACAATGTCCAAATCCTTATTGATAAGAATCATGCGTGCGAGAGGGAGCTGCCCGGCGAGATGCTGCAAGAGCTTTTCTGGCTCATCCGGCTCTGCGGCAGAGCGCTCGAGGGTGCGGGCAAAAACAGAGCTGAGCACGTAGAAGGTTTCTTCACCGCTCCGGATGCGCTGTTGTATCATTTCCCGTTCAGTAACCCTGAAAACTACAAAGCTAATGAGCGCGATTGCTGCTATCATCAGCAGTAAAATATTCCAGAATATAGTGGTTCTAATGCTTACATACATGGCGGTCTGCACCGAGTGCTCAGCCATCAGCACGGTGGTCAGGTACAGGTACCGAATGCTGATAGCGTGAGGGCTTTAGGTCCCGAGGTGTGTATACCAATATAGTATTGCCTCTCCCCACAGCAGGGCGCAGAAGGCACCGAGAGAAAGAAAG
Organism: uncultured delta proteobacterium; assembly: GCA_963803975.1. Taxonomy (GTDB): domain Bacteria; phylum Desulfobacterota; class WTBG01; order CAIYCZ01; family CAIYCZ01; genus JAPLIX01. The sequence continues at coordinate 20,585 of CAWDOY010000022.1, read as the reverse complement.
GGGCCAAAGGGCAGGGCATATTTTAAATTCTTGCCACGAACAAGCATCATCGCAATCCCTGCCAGGGTTCCTGCAAACGCTCCTACCATCAGAGAAATAAGCGCTCCTTTCCAGCCGAGAAAGGCGCCGATCATGGCCAGCAACTTAATATCACCGCCCCCCATGCCTTCTTCTTTTCGTACCAGGTAATAGGCCTGGGCAACAAGATAGAGGATGCCTCCGCCAAGAACAATACCAATGAGGGAGCTTTTAAGATCGGTCCACGGCAGGACCATGGACGATAGTAAACAGAGCGGGATGCACGGGATGCTGATACTGTCGGGAATAATCTGATGCTGTAAATCGATAACAGTGATTACCAGGAGCACATAACAAAAAAGAGCTGCGAGAGCACCAGCAAGGGAAAAGCCAAAAGAGAAGTAGAGGACAAGTGTTATAATCGGCGTCAGAAGCTCAACAAAAAAATACTGGAATGATATGGGCGTTTTGCACTGCCTGCATCTTCCCGCCAGCAGCACATAGCTTACAAGAGGAATATTATCATAAAAAGCGATGGGCGTTTTACAGGATGGGCAGTGTGAAGCAGGATAGACAATAGATTTTTTCTCAGGGACCCGTATAATACAAACATTTAAAAAACTTCCTATAACGGCCCCAAAAACAAAGAGGAAAGCAGGTATAAGCCAGTTAATCATGGAGCGCAACCTGTTTTATAAAAATGAGTGGCTTTGTATCTGTGCGAAGTGTTTTTCGACAAATTTTATTTATTTTCTCCGCATCATCAGGATTTAATCGTAAAAATTTGATTCCCATTCCCTTGGGGAAGTATCCCTTACCTCCCTTGGTATTACACCAGACAACTTTTCCCTCTGTCTCAATAGGCTGGGTATCACCGGGCATGGTAAAACGCAGCAAAACGATCGTATCCAGCGGGAATGCATCATCAGTCTTTATGAAAAGGCCGCCGTTGCTGATGTTAATCATGTAGGACGAAATAAAATCCATAATATCTTTGAATTCAATTTCAATTTTTACTACAGCGCGTGGATGCTCACGCTTTTCTGCAGGGTTGTCTTTTGCGTCGCTGTCGCTCACCATCTATACATCTCCCATCATGTGCTCGTATCGAATGACAGGGGAAAACAAGAAGTGCTGTTGTTACATGCCAGGGGGTGACTTTCACATTTTCTATCTGCCCCTGTTGAGAAGCAGGCGGTATATCTTATGTATCGGCCTGTTGAACAAAAAAGAGAGTTCTGTACCCATGTGCAATAGTAAAATATATGCTGTAGCTGCAGAAGATAGCAACGGGCAAAGAGAAGAGCAGTCTTACCTGATTATAAAATAATGGCGGAGAGAGAGGGATTCGAACCCTCGGTACGCCTTTTGAGCGTACACTCGCTTAGCAGGCGAGCGCCTTCGACCAACTCGGCCATCTCTCCACAAAATAAAAAAATAAATGGCGGAGGGAGTAGGATTTGAACCCACGGTCCCGTTCAACACGGGACAACGGTTTTCAAGACCGCCGCCATCAGCCACTCGGCCATCCCTCCGCATATCAGGTATGAAAAAAGTATCACTATTGGCTGGGCATGTCAAGGTTCGAGTTTGCAAAACGGTGAGGAGATTACCGGTGAACAGACGAACGGGATATTGCAACAAGTATCTATTGCTAAAATTCACCTATTGACCACATTACCTGATCTTTTCCAGTCCTCCCATATACGGTCTGAGCGCTTCAGGGACTATGATGGTCCCATCTTCCTGTTGATAATTTTCCAGAATTGCTACCAGCGTCCTGCCGACTGCTAAACCAGAGCCGTTTAATGTATGCACGAACTCTATCTTTTTGTTCTCGCTCTTTCTGTAGCGGATGGAAGCCCGCCGCGCCTGGAAATCTTCAAAATTACTGCAGGAAGATATTTCTCTAAAAAGCCCCTGCCCTGGAAGCCAGACCTCTATATCGTAGGTTTTAGCGGAAGAAAAACCAAGATCACCGGTACACAGGGTAACCACCCGGTAATGCAGTCCGAGCCTTTTAAGAACCTCTTCAGCATTACGCAGGAGGCTCTCCAGCTCATCGTAGGACGTTTCCGGGGTGGTAAACTTCACCAGTTCAACCTTATTAAACTGATGCTGACGGATAAGGCCGCGGGTGTCCTGGCCGTATGATCCTGCCTCCTTTCTGAAGCACGGGGTATAGGCCGTATAGCAGACCGGCAGTTCACCTTCATCCAGAATCTCATGCTGGTGGATGTTGGTGACCGGCACTTCTGCCGTGGGGATCAGAAAGTAGTCCATTCCTTCTATTTTAAACAGGTCTTCTTCAAATTTAGGGAGCTGCCCGGTTCCGGTCATGGTTTGACGGTTGACCATGAACGGCGGGAGTATCTCTGTGTAGCTGTGCTGTGTTGTGTGCAGGTCGAGCATAAAGTTTATCAGCGACCTCTCCAGTAAAGCTCCGGCACCCCGGTAAAGCGTAAACCGGGCGCCGGTAATCTTCGCGCCCCGGTCAAAATCAAGAATCTGCAAGCTGTGTTCCCAGTTCCCAGTGGGGTTTTGGCTGGAATGAAAATACCGGCGGAGTTCCCCAGCGCCTCGTTTCCGGATTATCGTCACTGCCGTGGCCGGCAGGAACAGATTCATGGGGAAGATTGGGAATCATGAGCAGGCAGTCGTTTATACGCGACTCGACTGACTTTAGCTCATCTTCAAGCACTTTGATTCTCTGCGACGTTTCTTTAAGCGCGGCAGAACACATCAGGAGGGACGTCTTTCTTTTCCTTTTTCATCCGGGCGATGCTGTCAGAAGCCTGATTGCGCTCGGCACGGAGCTTTTCTATTTCCTGAAGCATCTCACGTCTCTTTTTGTCAAGCGTCAAAAATTGCTCGAGATCAAGCTTTAACCCGCGCGCATCCAGCTTTTGTTTGACCAGATCAATATTCTCGCGTATAAATTTTCCATCCAACATGTGTCTTCCTTCGCGTCTTATCTATGCAGCTTTTTCGTTAAGCCAAATCTGAAACTTTTTATACCCTTCATGTTCCCAGCTTTGTCCGCTTATATCCCTGAGAAATTGATAATACAGCTCATCCAGAATTGAATTAATCTGCTCCATGCCGTGCATCCGGGAGTAGAACTGCGCCTCGCTATCATCTGCACCCGAATCTGATGAATGGATGCGGAGGTTAACAATGTCAAACCGCTCTCCGCGGATCATAAAAGTGCCGGCCGTTTCATCTGTTTCTATCTTGAACTGTGCTTCGCTGACCCTTTTGCCGGATCTGATGGCCTGTTTTAAATCAGCGCCGGTAAAATATTCCCCGGAATAGATAATACTATTGGGCGGGGTGTTGTCATCTGCCAGGATAACTTTATCACCAACCCACAGATGAAGTCGCTTTGCGCCTGCGATCTCAAACAATCCTTCATTTTCATCACTTTTATAACAGAGGTAGGTGATAAAATCTCTGCCCAGTTGATTATTTTGTTTTACGGTATCTGCGCTCATAACTAATTGTTACCGGGAGAATGGCTCACAAGCTCCGCTCCGTGCCGGAAGCTTCACATTATTGCCTTGATCTTTGACCAGCTATTGTCAGCAAAAGGGCTCACAGCGTTTTCCAGCCTTATTTTCCCCTTTTTGCCGGCCCCGACCATCTGTGCAAGCTCATAAGGGAACAAAGGGGTCAGTGTCAGCTCAAACGTGGACAAAAAGAAGTCCATAAACTCTGCATTGGCTTTTTTATTGGTAGAAAAAAAGAGCAGTATTCCCGTTGCAGTATTCCAGCACACATCATACAGCACCGGTACTGGCAGGGCTTTTTTCAACAGGCGGTTTTTGACCTGTTCTTTGAGCGTGTCTTTATCTTTTCTTGACAGCCGTTCCTTATTCGTATGCTTTTTATAGCTCATTTCTTCGCGCAGCAATGCCGCCTTTAAGGTAAGCGGAGGTATGCGCCGGGTATCAATGCGTAAAGAAACAGCTATGTATGGATCTTTTGCAAAATGAAGGTCATCAAAGAATATTGAAGCCATGTTTTCCACAGAAACCCATCCAATTGTTCTATCTCTGCCGCTGAGTTCATCAAGTTCCCTGAAAGAACATTCTTTTAAACGCAGTAACCCGGTCTCCTTCAGGCTGCCATGCAGTTCGCCTTCTACCTTATATCGCACATAACTTGCTGATCCTGTATAGAGTCCCATACAATCCTTTCTTAAAAAAAGTGTGAAACATAATACAATCAAGTGAGAGAAATAGCAAGTCAATGCTTGGTATTCCGGCGGAAAAGGAAAGAGGTGAAGTGCCCGATAGCAAATAACCATTAAACCCTGTGCCCCTTTGCCTGTTTATCGTTCATGCATGAGACGTTCCTGCCACTCTTTGATAGCCGTCAGCGCCCGCTCTGCATATTTTATTTTACGGTCTTTTTTACCCACCGGCACCTCAAGAGAAGGGAGGATGCCGAAATTAGCATTCATAGGCTGAAAGCTTGCGGAAAAGGGGCTGGTTATGTATGCAAGCAAAGCTCCTATCAGAGTGGTCTGCGGAGGAGTTATTGGATTTTCACCTCTGGCAAATCGGCTTGCCTGGATGCCTGCCACAAGACCCATAGCAGCAGATTCTATATATCCTTCAACTCCGGTTATCTGGCCTGCAAAAAAAATGCGCGGATTCTTTTTTAACTGGAGCGTTTTCAGGAGCAGGGAAGGAGCGTGAATGTAGGTATTTCTGTGGAGGCTTCCGTAACGGGCAAAAACTGCCTGGGCTAATCCTGGCAGCATAGAAAAAACCCGCTTCTGCTGCGGCCATTTAAGACGGGTTTGAAAACCAACCATGTTATACAGTGTTCCCGCTTCATTTTCCTGGCGCAGTTGCACGACTGCATACGGCTGTTTGCCGGTATGCGGGTCAACCAGGCCTACGGGCTTCATAGGGCCAAAAGCAAGTGTTTCTATTCCGCGGGATGCCATTACTTCAAGGGGCATGCACCCCTCGTAGGGCACCAGTGTTTCGAATTCTCTGAGCGGCATTTTTTCTGCAGCGAGCAGTTCATTGACAAAACGATAGTACTCTTCCTGTGAGAGCGGACAGTTAATATAGTCTGCAGCGCCTTTATTATAGCGGGATGCCCTGAACGCAGCTGCCAAATCTATAGAGTCGGCTTCAATGATGGGGGCAATGGCGTCGTGGAAGAAAAGGAAATCATGCCCGATGAGCTGGTTAAGATGTTCTGCAAATGCGTCTGCAGTGAGCGGCCCGGTTGCTATGATGACTATATCTTCAGCAGGCAGTTCGGTCACCTCTTTGCGGATGATGGTTATATTCTGTTCCTGTAGAAGAGTCTCAGTTATGGTATGGGAAAATTGCGTGCGATCAACTGCCAGCGCATTGCCTGCAGGAATCCGGTGACCATCAGCTGTCGCGACTATCAGCGACCCGCTGCAGCGCATCTCCTCCTTCAGCAGGCCGCTGGCATTGGCCCGATCATTTGACTTAAAAGAATTGCTGCACACCAGTTCGGCCAGGTCCGGGGATGTATGTGCCGGAGAAAAGTGAAGGGGCTTCATTTCATACAGGGCTACGCGGCAGCCGCTGCGGGCAGCCTGCCAGGCAGCTTCACACCCGGCAAGACCGGCACCAATGATGTGGATTACGTGTGAGGAGTGATTCACGGGGAGAAAAACCGAGTTTAAGAGTTGGAGAGTTACGGAGTTTGGATGTTGCGGAGTTGAGAAGTCGCAGGGTAACAAGCTACCACTCCCAAACTCCCTATCTCCACCACTCCATAACGCCGATTACGTTTCGCCCGGTTCATCTATGGATCTTTTGTATTTGCACTCTTTATCAGGACACTTAACGGTCATGCCATCCCGTTTGGATTTTTTTTCCACAAGATAGGGTGATCCGCACTGCGGACAGGCTTCGTCAATCGGCTTGTCCCAGGAGGCAAACGAGCATTTAGGATACGTTGCGCAGCTGTAAAATATTTTGCCCCTGCGGCTCTTCTTTTCCTGCACTTTTCCCTGTCCGCATTGGGGACAGTTTATTTCAAGGGACACCGGCTTGTTGAGTGAGCGGATGTATTTGCAGGCAGGATATGCCGAACAGCCGAGAAATGCCCCGTACCGCCCCTCCTTTATCACCAGGGGCTGGCCGCATAATTCACATTTTTCCTCGGTCAGTTTCGGTTCAGCCGAGGCAGCGTCACCATTATTTTTCAGGGATTTTTTATACGTGCATTCCGGGTAGCCGCTGCAGGCATAGAACCGACCAAACCTGCCCAGTTTTATTACCAGCGGTTTTCCGCAGGTTGGACAGGACTCCTCGGTTTTTTCAGTTGTCACGTCAGACTTCTGTATCTCCTGTTCCTTCTGCCTGATGAGGGAAATAAACGGTTCCCAGAAATTGCGCACCACCGGCTTCCAGGTGCTTTCGCCCCGGGCAATCTCGTCAAGTTCATCTTCCAGATGGGAGGTAAACTCATAGTCAACATATTTGGAGAAGTGATTGACCAGGAGGTCGTTGACAATAAGGCCGATGTCTTCCGGATGGAAACGCTTATTGACCAGCTTAACATACTCACGTTCCTGAATGATGCTGATGATGGTAGCATAGGTTGATGGCCGACCGATGCCATATTCCTCCAGCGCTTTAACCAGGGATGCTTCGGTATAGCGGGGAGGAGGCTGGGTGAAATGCTGCTCCGGGACAAGTTCCAGAAGATTAAGCTCCTGTCCTTCCTGAAGCGGTGGCAGCAGGCCTTCTCCATTGCCGTTTTCTTCATCCCTGCCTTCGATGTAGACCTGCATGAAACCGGGAAACCTGACGGTTGAGCCGGTAGCCCTGAAGATAAAGACGTCCTGTGCCGTGATATCCACCGAGGTCTGGTCTAAAACTGCCTGGGCCATCTGGCAGGCTAATGAGCGCTTCCAGATCAGATCATAGAGCTTAAACTCATCAGGCTTGAGCGCATTCTGTATGGTTTCAGGTATCTGGGAGAAGTCTGTGGGACGGATTGCTTCATGCGCCTCCTGCACATTCCTTGATTTCTGCTGAAAAACGCGCGGTGCTTGCAGTGCGAACTCATTTCCGTACAATTTTACGATTGCAGCATGGATGTCTTTCTCAGCGCCCGGTGCCAGGTGTACGCTGTCAGTCCGCATGTACGTGATAAGACCCATGGTGCCTTTTCCCGTATCGATTCCCTCATAGAGCCGCTGGGCTACCGACATGGTCCTTTTTGCCGAGAAGCCAAGCTTCCGGGCAGCCTCCTGCTGCAGGGTGCTGGTGGTAAAGGGCGGAGAGGGATTTCTTTTAATCTCCTTCTTCTGAATTTTATCTACCCGGTACCGAGCGCCATGCAGGCTCTGGACTATCTCCCGGGCCTGCTGCTCAGTTCCAATGGACATTTTATCAAGCTTCTGTCCGTTCATCTGAATGAGCTGGGAAGCGAAGGAGTAAGCAGATTCTTTATCTGCCGCCGGCGATAACTGGGCCTTAATGCTCCAGTACTCTTCTGCCTGAAATGCCCGGATCTCCCGTTCCCGCTCGCAGATGATCCTCAGGGCAACGGACTGCACGCGGCCGGCTGACAGACCGTAGCGGATTTTTTTCCAGAGGAAGGGGCTCAGGTTGAACCCGAACAGATAGTCGAGCACGACACGGGCCTGCTGGGCATCTACCAGAGTTTTAAAGATGCTGCGGGGATTCTTCAGCGCCTCATCTATCGCGTCTTTGGTGATTTCATGAAACGTAATCCGCTGTATTTCGTAACTCTTATTTTTAGCTGTGGCGCTGTCACCCGTTGCATCAGCGGTAAGCTTCAACGCTGACAGAAGATGCCAGGCAATTGCCTCTCCCTCCCGATCAAGGTCTGTTGCAAGATAGATAGTGGAGCAGTGCTTAAGAGATTTGGATATCTCTTTCAGATATTTCTTGCTCTGGGGAAGTATTTCATACTTTGGCTCAAAGTCGTGCTCGATGTCTACTGAGCCCTGCTTGCTGGGGAGCGCGCGGATATGTCCCAGACACGCATGAACTTCAAAGTCCTTGCCCAGAAATCGTGAAATAGTTTTTGCTTTGGTGGGTGATTCGACAATGACGAGAGATTTTGCCATAGGGATTTATTAGCCTCGCATTAAGAGTGAGCTTTCAGCACACGGCATAGGTATCGGAAACCGGGAACTGCCATCTGAGAGCTTTCAAACGGGTATTGTTTTTATAAAGTGTTTCCCCGGGAGCTGTTTTATAAGTCCGTTCAGCTCCAACTCCAGCAGCAGCGCTGAAACCTGACTGCTGGTAAAACCAGATTTTGAAATTATCTCATCTATCTGGAGCGGTTCTTCACTGAGCAGCGTATATACGGAACGCAGCTCATTGCTCAAATCAAGATGAATATCCTCCCGTTCCTGCCGCGGCGCCGTAACTAAACCGTTGACTCGGATTTCATCCAGTATATCTTGAGCACTTTCCACCAGTCGGGCACCGTCTTTCAACAGCTTGTGCGTTCCCTTGCTTTTGTAGGAGTGAACGTTGCCCGGCACGGCAAATACATCACGCCCCTGATCAAGAGCCAGTTGTGCTGTTATAAGAGACCCGCTGTGCAGACTTGCCTCAACAACGAGAACGCCCATGGACAGCCCGCTGATAATACGGTTACGGGCAGGAAAGTTATAGGCATTCGGTTTAGTGCCCATGGGCAACTCAGAAATAACTGCACCATGCTCGGTGATGGATTCATACAGCCGCCTGTTTTCCGGCGGATAGATAACATCAATGCCTGAGCCAAGGACCGCAATAGTCCTTCCTTTGGCTGACAGTGCCCCGTAGTGGGCGCATGAGTCGATGCCTCTGGCCATACCGCTGACGATGGTAAGTCCATGGAGTGCGAGTTCCCTGCTAATCCGTTCTGTTGCAGTTATGCCATATTCGCTGGCATTGCGCGAGCCGACTATCGCAAACGCAGTATCGTCATGCCTGCTGAAAGCCCCCTTGACATACAGAAACGGAGGTGGGTCATAGATATTTTTTAATCTATCCGGATACGCTGCATCATTAAGCGTAATCACCGTGACTGCTTGTTTATCGATGAGAGCAAGTTCTTTATCTATTGTTTTGTCAGGTTTGAAATTCCTGAGGGCCGCAATAGCCCTAACCGGGATCCCTTCAATCTGTTCCAGTTCATCGGGCCGCGCATGAAAGACGTTCTCCGGTTGCCCGAAATGAGTAATAAGATTCTTGTAATTTATATTTCCAATGCCAAAAACTGTACGCAGGGCAATCCAGTAGTAAAGATCATGCACCGGACTCACCTCTTCAAGGGTGAAGCGTTAACGCGTTGGCGAATTTAAAAAAAGTAACGCCGTAACTTCGCAGCTCTTATATTCTGCTGCTCCAGTTATAAAATGAGATTGAGTTTGATAGCGCTTGCAAAAATAAATGTCAAGGATTAATTGGTAATGTGATGCAATAACAGATAATTGCATGAATTTAACAACTCCGCTTAAAAAGAGGCAGCAACCATTGTTAGGCTGCTGCCTCGGCACCTTTGTCTGGTATATAAAACAGAAGAATACCCTGTTGATTAACGTTGTATTGCAGGTGCTGCCAGTCACCTTTGAGTGAAGGGCTTGCCTTTATACTCAGAGCCAATACCGGGAATGACAGGAGGCTAATAACCATAATAATGAAATAAAAAAACCTGTGCAGGTAAACTTTTCTTCTGCATCAGGGTTTGACAAATAGATACTAATTCGTTGTATAGTCGTCATATGTGCCCCTTCTTCATGCTGCTTTTATACAAAAATCCGGTTTATATGGTATAATGGGCTCAACTATAATCTATAATATTTTCTTTAGCATTTTAAATTTATACCCGGAGACAATTTTTCAAGTGCAGGAATTGCGGGAAATTTTGCATCCAGATATATTTTTATCGGCTATACGTTGTTTTTAGTTGAAACCATGAATGGTTTACTTTAATATCATTTCGTTTATCTGTCTGTCATGTACAATACTAATATAACTTTTACCGCATTATGAACTGGATAAGAACATTAGGCAGGTATACCCTTACAGGATTGCAGCAGCTTGGAAGATACGGACTGTTTCTCTTTACAACCCTCATCTGGACATTCTCGTCTCCGCTCAAAGTGGGGCGCGTCATCGAGCAGATGAGCTTTATCGGGGTAAAATCAACCCTTATCGTGATGCTTACCGGAGCCTTTACCGGCATGGTGCTCGGGCTGCAGGGGTTTTATGCCCTGAGTAAATTCGGCGGTGAATCCATGCTGGGGCCGACGGTCGCATTATCCCTGGTGAGAGAAATCGGGCCGGTTATTTCAGCGCTCATGATAACCGGCCGGGCCGGTTCCGCGCTAACCTCTGAGATCGGGATTATGCGGATCACAGAGCAGATCGATGCTCTGGAGGTAATGGCCCTCAACCCGTATCGATATTTAGTAATACCTAATGTGGTTGCAGCAGTTTTGAGCTTTCCGCTGCTGGGAGCCATGTTTGATGTGCTTGGTATATGGGGAGGATATGTAGTTGGCGTTAAACTTCTTGGTCTTAGCTCCGGAACTTATTTTGGAGAAATGACCGTGTATCTGTCAAGCAAGGATGTTTTTCACGGCATCTACAAGTCTCTGAGCTTTGGGCTCATTGTAGCCTGGATCTGCTGTTATAAGGGATTTACAACAGAGTTTGGTGCAAAAGGTGTGAGCAAGGCAACCACGCAGGCTGTGGTAATCTGCTCTGTTCTCATTTTAGTGTGGGACTACTTTATCACGTCAGTTTCGTTCTAAGTAATAATGATTGAGATTAAGAATCTATATAAGAATTTTAACGGTACCCCGGTATTGAAAGGTATAAACCTGAACGTTCCTAATGGCGGGCTGCTTGCGCTCATTGGAAGAAGCGGTATTGGCAAAAGTGTGCTGCTCAAGCATGTCGTGGGTCTGATAAAACCGGATCAGGGAACAGTGCTGATAAACGGTGTCGACATTAACGATTTGCGCGGCAAACAGCTCGTTGAGATACGAAAGCAGTTCGGCTTTCTGTTTCAGGGCGGGGCCCTGTTTGATTCTTTCACCGTCTATGACAATGTCTCTTTCCCGCTTCGCGAAAAGACAAAGCTTCGCGAGTCGCAGATTCGAGAACGGGTGTCTGCATGAGCTTGAGCACATGGGTCTCAAGAATGACGGGCATAAATACCCGGCAGAGCTTAGTGGCGGCATGAGAAAACGGGCAGCACTTGCACGGGCGCTGGCAATGGACCCATCCATCATGCTCTTTGATGAACCAACAACAGGGCTCGACCCTATAATCGGGCAAACCATACTGGACTATATTCAGCAATGCCACCAGCGCCTTAAGTTTACCGGTATTATTGTCACTCATGAAGTGACGAAGGTTTTTAATATCGTCCAGCAGATAGCAATGATCCATTCCGGGGAAATTATAGCGCAGGGCAGCCCGGAAGGAATACAGGCGCAGCATAACCCCATTTTTGACCAGTTTGTCCGTGGAGACACAACAGGACCGGTACAATATATTTAGGGAGTAGTGTAATGAGACGAGTTGATTTAGAGTTGCTGGTAGGATTGTTTATAATGGCTGGCATTCTTGCCCTTGGATATCTCTCCATAAAGCTTGGAAAGATGGAAATTATAGGTTCCCGGGGATACCAGGTGTATGCGGATTTCCCCAATGTTGGCGGGCTTAAGGTGGGTGCGCCGGTTGAGATTGCCGGCATAGAAATAGGGCGGGTGAAAAGCCTCACCCTTAATGATTATAAAGCACGCGCGCTGATGGACATACATGCCGGCGTCCAAGTGCAGGACGATTCAATTTTCTCCATTAAAACAAAGGGACTTCTTGGTGAAAAATACGTGGCAGTACTACCCGGTGCATCTGATGTAATAATAAAACCTAACGGGAAAATAAGGGAAGCCCATCCCCCGGTTGATATAGAGGATTTGATTTCTAAATTTGCTTTCGGCAAGATAGACGACAAAAAATAACCTGATGCTTATGGCGCGATTACAATTTCAAACGATACACAAGCGGGAGAGCGTATAATGAAATGGCAGGCAGAGACAATCGATATGAGACCGTTAAGACACGTACTGGGCGTATTGAAAATCATGGTTTTAGGGATAGTCCTGTTGTTTATAGCCGGTGATGCAGGTGCTGGTCTGGCAACCGATCAGCTAAAAGGCTCAATAGACAAAGTGCTGAATGTCCTCAACGATAAAACTCTTAAAGCACCTGCCATGAAGGCAAAGAGGCGGGAAACACTCATGAACCTGAGCAATGAAGTATTTGATTGGAATGAAATGGCAAAAAGATCGTTGGGGATATACTGGAAAGATCGCAAACCAGAGGAGCAAAAGGAATTTGTAAAATTATTTACTGTTCTTCTTGAAAATACGTATATGGATAAAATTGAGGGCTATGCGGGAGAAAAAATTCTGTACAGCAAAGAAGCCGTTGAAGACCAGTATGCATTAGTTGAGACAAAAATTCTCACCAGACAGGATACAGAGGTTGCTGTTAACTACTGGATGCTCAATAAGAATGGCCGCTGGTTTGTGTATGACATCTCAGTCGAGGGTGTCAGCTTAGTTAAAAATTATCGTACCCAGTTTAATGAAATCCTGGCGCGCTCTTCTTACCAGGAGCTGCTGAAGAAATTAAAAGAAAAGCAGGTGCCGGCACCGACACCTGCTTCATAACTGGCTAACAGTTGATTTCTATTTCCATCTATTCTCTGGATTTATTCACCCGGTTCTGCCGGTTATCAATATAGGCGTTTTTAACCGCCACATAAGGATCCAGAGCCATCTTTTTCATATCCTCGTATGTGCCGAGCGTGAGAGAAGTTTCGTTAACCACTTGGTATGCCCTTACCCCGGCATAAGTCCAAAGCCACCCATCATTTAAAACCCAGGTGACCGGGTCAAGCAGCAGATCGCCCGCTATTCCTGCTGTTCCGCGCGCGCTGGATGGCCCGAAGAATGGCCAGACAATGTAAAACCCCGGGTCGATGCAATAGTGCCCGAGTGTTTGATCAGTGTCTGCGTCGTAAGGATTCATTTTACAGAAGGATTTTGCCGGATCAAAAAAACCGACTACGCCGGCTGTTGTATTAATAACAAAACGTGAAAGCTCAACTCCTGCTTGTTTTGGTTTGCCCTGGAACAAGCAGTTGGCAAATCTCACCGGCATCGCAACGTTTGTAAAAAATTTTCTAACACTCACCCGTCCTGGCTCCGGTACTACGTATTTATATCCCTGCGTTGTTGGTTTTAAAACATAGAAATACAGCTTGTCATTAAATGTGAACATGGCGCGATTAAATTTCTCTAAAGGATCGGGTACCAGTTCCCTTTCACCGACAAGCGCCTCTCCCTGCTCCGGAACCACTGATGGTTTCAGTTCTGAGGAAAATGCAATTGAACCAGTAAGCAGCGCAGCTATCATTCCACACAATATTCCAAATTTCTTCATGAGTTCTCCTTTCGATATCCCCTGAACAATAAAAAATATTTAATTATTTGACATGTAGTAACGGCATTTTTATTTATTACAATTAGCGTAAATTTGCCCGGCAGGCAATATAAAAATATCTATGAATAAATATCGATGCTATCGTAAAAAGTCAAAAAACTGTCATTGCTAACGAAGCGAAGTAACCCCTGCCTTTGTAAGTGCTTGAAAAATGTTTCATTTAAAGATAAAACCATGATAGTGTAAATAAAAAGCCCCTGAATCTGCAGAAAGAGTGACAGGGGCTTGATGTCCATAGATGGCGGGATGAATTTTAGTTATTCACCCTTTTTCTTATTTTCAATTTCATCCTGTTTTGGTGTCACATCAATCTCATCATTTTCAGTTACCGCACGCTTAAACCCCTTGATGGCTTTTCCCAGATCTCTTCCGATTTCCGGCAACCGGCCTGCGCCAAATATTACCAGGGCAATGACGAGAATAATCAGTAACTCCTGAATTCCTAATCCAAACATTTATGCTCCCTTTTTTTAAACCCGCTTATTTATTAGATTTAATAGAAAATGAAGGGTTATTTTTAAGCTTCATTTTGTATAGGGTATATATTAAATAGAACACAAGAAACCGGTAAATACAAGCAAAAAAAGCTTTTTATTTTTCCTGCTGTTTTTTGCAAGTTGTTGTGTTATAAAAAACTCTTTATTTCAGGCACTGTGTGAGCAAAAAACCACCACACGATAAAAATTTTATCTTATGAAGTACGAAACCATTATCGGACTTGAAGTCCATGCCCAACTGCTGACAGACAGTAAAATATTCTGTGGCTGTTCAACCAGGTTTGGAGAAGACCCGAATAGCAATACCTGCCCTGTATGCCTGGGAATGCCGGGAGTACTTCCGGTTTTAAATAGAAAGGTGGTAGAACTCACTATCAAGGCAGCACTTGCCGCCAACTGTCAGATTGTCCGTTATAGTCAGTTTGCGCGGAAAAATTATTTTTATCCGGATCTTCCCAAGGGATATCAGATTTCTCAATATGAGCTCCCCATAGCACGGGGTGGCTGCATAGAACTTGAGATGGACCATGGGCAGAGCAGGAAAAAGATTGATCTTAACAGAATCCACATGGAAGAAGATGCAGGAAAATTGCTTCATGAACTGGATGGTGTGTCTGCTGACCACAGCTATGTTGACTTCAATCGCACCGGAGTCCCGCTGATAGAGATCGTCAGTGAGCCTCACCTAAACACACCCGAGGAAGCGTGTGAATACCTGCGTATACTCAGGTCAATGCTGCAGTATCTGGAAGTGTGTGATGGCAACATGGAGCAGGGCAGTTTTCGCTGTGATGCCAATATCTCGCTTCGCCCGGAAGGGGCCCTGGTCTTAGGGACAAAAGTTGAGATCAAGAATATGAACTCATTCCGCAATGTCATGCGGGCACTGGAGTATGAAATAGGGCGGCAGTCATCGCTGCTTGAAAGCGGGGAGAAAATACTGCAGGAAACCAGGCTATGGGATGTCAATCAGGGAATTACTGAATCAATGAGAAGCAAAGAGCAAGCGCATGATTACCGGTACTTCCCGGATCCTGACCTGGTTCCGCTCATAATAGATGATGCATGGATAGATGAAATCAGGTCAACGCTACCGGAACTTCCGCGGGAAAAGAAAGAACGGTTTATCAGGGATTATGCATTACCGGAATATGATGCTGCCATACTTACTGCTACCAGGCAGTTGGCTGATTATTTTGAAGAATGTGTCAGGCTCGGGCCGCAGCCAAAAGCCGTGAGCAACTGGATCATGGGCGATATTCTGCGCCATGTGCCGGATACCAGAGATATATCACAGGTTTCCCGTTACTCCCTCACACCTTGCAGAGATGCTTTTGATGGTTGACAAGGGAACCATCAGCGGGAAAATTGCCAAAACTGTTTTTGAAGAAATGGTTGCATCGGGCAGGATGCCCCAGCCTATTGTCGCGGAAAAGGGGCTTGTCCAGGTATCGGACGAGGGAGCGCTGGAAAAAGCTATTCAGGAAGTGCTCAATGCCCATGCGGACCAGGTTGAGCAGTATCGCCAGGGTAAGGAAAAAGTATTCGGGTTTCTGGTAGGCCAGGTTATGAAAACAACAAAAGGCAAGGCCAACCCGCAGGTAGTTAATGAACTCTTGAAGAAAATGCTCGCAGGATAATTTATGTATCAGCCTATTGCATGGAAAGAAGACCACATCCTGCTCCTTGATCAGACTAAACTTCCCGGACAGGAAGTCTACATTGAATGCCGGGACCTTGAGACCGTAGCTGATGCCATCAGACGGCTTGCCGTGCGGGGCGCGCCGGCACTCGGTGTGGTAGCAGCGCTGGCGGTCGCGCTGGAGGCGCGCAGTATTACGATAAAAACCCGTGATGAATTTTTTCACGAGCTGCAAAAACTATGCAGCAGGATTTTAGAAACCAGGCCTACTGCTGTTAATATGAAGTGGGCTTTGCACCGGGTGACAGAGAAGTTACAGAGCGCTGATACTGCTCAGGTGGAAAATCTGAAAAAGATGCTTGAGCAGGAGGCACTGGCGATTTTTCATGAAGATATAGAAGCCAACCAGAAGATTGGAATGCACGGCAGGGAGATTGTTCCTGACAAAGCAACGATCATGACCATTTGCAACACCGGCTCCCTGGCCACCGCAGGCTATGGCACGGCTTTCGGCGTTATCCGGGCGGCTGCGGAGGCAGGCAAAAAGGTGCTGGCGGTAAGCTGCGAGACACGGCCGCTGCTCCAGGGCAGCCGTCTGACAGCCTGGGAGCTGCAGAAAAATAATATTCCGTTTGTGCTGATAACCGACAGCATGGCAGGGTATTACATGCTGAAAAAAGGCGCAGACCTGGTCATTATCGGCGCGGACCGCATCGCAGCAAACGGCGATTCGGCAAATAAGATCGGCAGCTACAGTCTTGCGATTCTGGCGCATCAGCATAATATCCCGTTTTATGTTGCTGCACCTACTTCTACCATTGACCCGGACACGCAGCAGGGAGATGACATTCCGATTGAAGAGCGAAAGCCTGAAGAAATAACCCACATTGGAAACCAGAGGATTGCGCCTGACGGGGTCGCTGTATGGAACCCGGCATTCGATGTTGTGCCGTTTGCTTATATTGCAGGAATCATCACCGAGAAGGGAATTATAAAGCCGTCTTTTAAGGACAACATAAAAAAAATATTAGAAGAAGACAGACAAAAGACAACAGACTAAAGATACAAACAACTACGTCTGCCGTCTGTGTTCTGTATTCTGTTGCAGAAAAGGAGAGTATTGAGAATGAAAAAAGTAGAAAAAATATGGATGGATGGCACCCTGGTCAAATGGGATGATGCCCAGGTGCACGTTCTTACCCACACCCTGCACTATGGCCTGGGGGTTTTTGAGGGCATCAGGTGTTACCAGTGCCATGATGGATCCTCTGCCGTGTTCAGGCTCAAAGAGCATATAGACCGCCTGCTTGAATCAGCAGTAATCGGCATGATGACTATTCCCTTTACCAGGGAACAACTCTGTTCCGCCGTCATTGAAACGCTGAAAGTCAATAAGCTGAACGAAGCCTATATCAGGCCCATTGCCTTTATCGGGGATGGAGAGATGGGTCTCTATATCCGTCAATACCCGGTGCGGGTTGCGATTGCAGCCTGGTCCTGGGGCGCATATCTTGGCGACGACGGGCTTGCCCTCGGGATTCGCTCAAAGATTTCCTCCTTCACCAGGCATAATGTCAACGCCGGTATGACCAAGGCAAAAATATGCGGAAACTATGTGAACTCAATTCTGGCAAAACGTGAAGTCATCGCAGCAGGATACGATGAGGCAATACTTCTGGACACAGAAGGGTATGTGTCAGAGGCAAGCGGTGAAAATATATTTATTGTGGAAAAGGGAGTGCTGAAAACAACCCCGCCTACCTCAATCCTGCGGGGCATCACCCGGGACGCTATTATGGAGATTGCCCGCGACGCCGGCATACCGGTTGTGGAGCAGCGTTTCAGCCGGGATGAGCTGTATATTGCCGATGAATGCTTTTTGACCGGCACAGCGGCGGAAGTAACACCGGTCCGAGAGGTTGATGACCGGACCATCGGCGCGGGCAAACCGGGCCCCATCACCAAAAAGCTGCAGGAAACTTATTTTGCCGCGGCTCACGGGAAAATTGAGAAGTATAAGAAGTGGCTCACCACGCTATAATATTGCGTTTACCGCAGAAACCCCTCTTACGTCCCCCTTCTTGTCAAGGGGGGAAACAGGGGGTGTCATTGCAAAAGAGCGCGCAAGCAGGTGATGCGGCAATCTAAGGAAAGAGTGCCTCTCTTCGTCCGCATTGACAGTTTTTTATGGCTATGCATGAATCCATCGGGCGGCAAAAAGCCGTCATACGTCAGGTTATTCTTCAACTGCGTGATGCCCTCGATCCACAAGAGAGGGCAGCACACAGCCTCCTTATAAAAAAATCCCTCTTTAAGCTACCCCAGTTTCTCGCAGCTCGAACAGTCATGTTCTATGTATCCTTCAGAAGCGAGGTGGAGACCCATGACATGATCCGGGAAGCGCTCGCATCAGGAAAGACGGTTGTTGTTCCCGTTACGGACATGAAGAACAAGCGCCTTGCTCTGTCGCGCCTGGAAGATTTTGATAGAGATCTTGCGCCCGGAATATGGGGGATACCTGAGCCGTTGCAGGAAGAAATCAGGCCAATAGCCTGCCATGATATTGATCTGGTGATAGCACCGGGCGCGGCGTTCTCCGCAAACGGAAACAGAATCGGCTATGGCGGAGGGTTTTATGACCAGCTGCTTAGAGAGTCAGGGAAAAAGGCCTGCGCGCTTGCCTTTGAAATTCAGATACTGAGCGACATCCCCAATAATCCGGAGCAGGATGTTCCGGTAGATTATATCCTGACTGAAAAAAGGATTATTATTTGCAAATAATAATTATATGAGGATTTAATTCTGCAACCTGACCGTGTGCAGGTTTATTACAATTGCGAGAGCAATAACAGAGTGAAGCACCATGAAAAGAAAAGATGCGACTTCATTACGTGTTGGTCTGGCGCTGGGGAGCGGATCATCCCGTGGGTGGGCACATATCGGTGTTATCCGGGCATTGGCAGAGGCTGGCATTGAGCCTGACATACTATGCGGCTGTTCCATCGGCGCGCTGGTCGGGGCATCGTATGCTGCGGGGAATTTAGACCGTTTAGAGCAGTGGGTGCTTGCTTTAAAACGGCTGGAGCTCGCTCGCTATTTCGAAATCAACCTGTCATTAAACGGGTTTGTTGATATTGCCCGGCTGCAGACATTCCTGGTTACTAATGTCTGTGACGCGAATGTTTCTATTGAAAACCTGCCCAAAAAATATGCAGCAGTATCAACGGAATTAGCCACCGGGGGAGAAATATGGTTTACCAGCGGGCCGGTCATAGAAGCGGTCTGGGCCTCTATCGCAATGCCAGGGCTGTTTCCTCCCACCCAAAATAAGGGTCGGTGGCTGGTTGACGGCGGACTGGTTAATCCGGTCCCGGTATCGGTGTGCCGCGCACTGGGGGCGGATGTTGTCATCGCGGTGAACCTGAATGGCGACATCATGCGAAAACGGACAAGTCAGAAACCGGCAGCTTCGGAGAGTGATAACCTGATAGATATCTTCACCAGTACAGTTAAAAAATATTCTGCAACAATATTTACGGGGTCAAAAACAGGGAATGCGCCGCCTGATTTATTCAACGCATTAGCCGGTTCAATCAATATCATGCAGGACCGCATAACCCGCAGCAGAATGGCTGGAGACCCGCCCGATATACTGCTTGCGCCCAAACTGGCTCAAATCGGCCTTTTGGAGTTCTATCGCGCAGAAGAGGCAGTTCAGGAAGGCAGGGAAAGTGTAAAACGCGCGTTGCCGGAAATTCAGCATGTCTTAGGTATGAACTGAAAAGATATTCTCAAGGTGGTGACCACAATACCCCGGATCGAGTAATCAAAAAAGAACGCTGTGACACTCGCCTTTGATCTGCAGATACTGAGCGACGTCCCGTTCAGACCCGAGAGGTATGTGCCGGTACATTATGAGAACGTCGATAAACATAGTGGATACATTGTTACATAAAGCTGCGCGATTGACCGGCATAAAGGACAAGACGTTACTGCTCAAACTCGGGCTTGAGGCACTTATACAGAGGGAGAACAGTAAGAAACTTGCCAGATTTGGGGGCACTGAAAAGAAGCTGAAGAGAATTCCCCGCAGAAGAATGCAGGAGCTGTAATAAAAGCTGCGGGTTTTATTAAAATAGCAGAAGCAGGCCTACACTTTTTACAGATAGAACCGATACATCATTTCGTCAACACCAATAGCGCACTGTTTTAACCATCTTTAACAGGCTCTTATATGCCACACAAAAAAAATATTACTGACCATCGCCCCTGGGGCTATTATCAGATATTGAGTGATGAGGCAACGCATAAGGTCAAGCGCATGGTTGTCTATCCCGGCAAGCGGCTCAGCCTGCAGCGTCACAAGCAACGCTCCGAGCACTGGCACATTGTTGATGGTGAAGCGCTGGTCACGGTAGATGATAAGAAAATTACCTTAACCGGCGGCGGGTCTGTAGATATTCCCAAAGAGGCTTTGCATAGGGTTGAAAATCATTGGAACAGCGCAATTTGTCCTTTATCGAAATACAAAGAGGTGATTATTTTGGCGAGGACGATATAGAAAGAATCGAGGATGATTTCGGGAGAATATAAAAATATCTTCACTATTCACCGATACATTGGCTCACCGATTTAATGCTTTATTCGCATCATTTGCAAAAAATTTAATGCCACTCCCTTGACTTCCCCCAAATCGTTTTTATTATTTAAATGTTTCAGAATCATTAAGAGTAGCAAGACTGCATCAAGCCCGCAGTTTTTCTAAACAAATCATAAAAATAAAATAAAAAACGAAAGAGAGGTGTTTTGCCATACATTTTTTGAAGGATTGCTTTTGTTAAAACCAGGCCTATATAAAATCAAACAATA
>CAWDOY010000021.1:0-42347 GCA_963803975.1 uncultured delta proteobacterium | reverse complement strand
TTAGTGCAGTTGAATTATAACTGAGCTGTATTAAAACGGCACATCACTTTCAGGCGGTCCCACAGCGCTGTCATCAATAGGCGGCGGCTCAGAAGAAGAGGATCGGTCTTTATCTGCGCCGGGAGCGCCGAGCAGCTGCATGTTTTGCACTATTATCTCGGTGGTCCAGCGCTTTTTGCCTTCCTTGTCCTCCCAGTCACGCGTCTGAATCCGGCCTTCGATGTAGACCTGCTTTCCTTTTGCAAGATATTCTCCGCAGATCTCTCCCAGACGACCGAATGCTACTATCTTGTGCCATTCAGTTTTTTCCTCTTTCTGGCCTTCCTTGTTGGTAAAAGTTGTGCTGGTAGCCATGCTAAAACTGGTTATTGCCGTGCCGCTGCTTGAGTAGCGGACTTCAGGGTCTTTTCCCAGCCTGCCAAGAAGAATTACTTTGTTTACTCCGGCCATAACCAACTCCTTAAAAATGATTTTTGAAAGTTTGCAACTGGCAGCATTCTACAAGCTTGCCCGCTAAAGTCAAGGAGTTTGATGCGAAGCGTGATAACCGCGGG
Organism: uncultured delta proteobacterium; assembly: GCA_963803975.1. Lineage (GTDB taxonomy): Bacteria > Desulfobacterota > WTBG01 > CAIYCZ01 > CAIYCZ01 > JAPLIX01. Next base: position 41,793 of record CAWDOY010000021.1, on the reverse strand, counting down.
CGGAAGCGCTCCATAAGCTTATTTTGGGATTGACTATAAAAATATTATACAGTAAACTTTAAAAATTGTACTATTTGATTTTCTTTATTAATTTTTATCAATCCAGCGCTTTACATTCCCTGTTAACTTGAATATGGCATCTTCAAAAAAACATCCCTATTTGTGGCGTGAAATAGCAGGAATCATCCTTATCGGTTTTTCGATTTTTACTGTCTGCTGTCTCATTACCTACGATTCCCACGATCCATCTTTTTTCATGGGATACTCCCGGATGCCGGTAAAAATTCAGAACGGGGGAGGGATTATCGGCTCCTATATATCTTCCTGGCTGTTTCAGATTTTTGGTATTAGCGCTTTTTTAATTCCTGTGGCGCTGCTGTTTATTGCCAAAAAAATTCTCTTCCCCGCTCCCGCGACTCTTTCCTTTTACCTGCAAAGCGGCCTGTGGATCATTTTTTCCCTCTGCGCGATACTATTTTTAAGCCTCTACCTCGATACAATGAATGCCTATAACTATCATTTTCAGGCAGGGGGGCTGCTGGGAGATACTATTTCCCGGCTGATGGTGAAATACCTGAATGTCTTTGGCACGTATTTTATTGTCATGCTTGTCGGCCTGCTCACGTTTTTGGGCATCACCAAGATTTCTTATGTGAACCTCTCCAGGCGGTTTGTCCAGCATTCCGTAAAAGGCGGGCAGAAAGTAAATCAGGCTATCACCCGGACGGTAAAGAAAATAGAGTGGCCATTTTCCAAACAACCTCAAGAAGAAACAGCAGCGCCCAGGGAAGAAAAAAAGAGAGAACAATCAGAACAGACAAGGTGCTGTGGGATGATATGCGTGATTGATGATGGCCCGTCGGAAGCAGATATTGAACCAGCCGGCGCTGAGAAACGATTGCTACCTAAAAAAAAGGAAAGCCCGGTAATCAGGGATGACATAATTATAAAGCCTCACCATGATGAAAAAGAAGAAGAAAAGATAACCTTTGAGCCTACCGTGCGTAAAATATCAGGCACGCTGCAGATGCCTTCCATCAATCTGCTTGACTCCCATCAGAAAGAGCGGGATGGCCGGGTCAGCAAGGAATCACTCAAAGAAGATGCGCAGATTCTGGTCCAGAAATTAGAGGATTTTAATATTAACGGCAAAATTACCGAAATCAGTCCCGGCCCGGTTATCACGCGCTTTGAATTTGAACCAGCCCCGGGAATAAAAATAACCAGAATCGTCGGGCTCGCGGATGATCTGGCGCTGGCATTAAAGGCTATCAGTATCAGGATTATTGCGCCCATCCCGGGGAAGGCGGCCGTGGGCATCGAGGTGCCCAATAAACGGCGGGAGACAGTTTTTTTTAAGGAAATTGTTTCCCGGGAAGAGTTTCTTAATGCCGGATCAAAGCTTACGGTCGGATTGGGTAAGGATACTGAGGGAAAACCGGTGATCAGTGATCTTGCCCGCATGCCGCACCTGCTCATAGCAGGCTCTACCGGTTCCGGGAAAAGTGTATTGGTCAATACTATTATATGCAGCTTCCTGTATAAAGCCATTCCTGATGAAGTGAAGTTTCTGATGATTGACCCCAAGCGTCTTGAACTTTCCCTGTATGAAGGGATCCCCCATCTGCTCCATCCGGTAGTGACCGATCCGAAAAAGGCGGCCATAGCGCTTCGCTGGGCAGTAGAAGAAATGGAGCGGCGCTATAAAAAACTTGCTGAGAAGGGGGTCAGGGATATTGTCCGCTACAATCAGAAAATTGCCGAAGAACTGGGACGGCGTCCGGAGAAGAACGGCAAAAAGGCGGCCCTGACTGAAACAGAACCCCCGGCAGAGCAGGACCCCAAAATGCCCTATATCGTGATAGTTATTGATGAGCTCGCGGATCTCATGATGGTCAGCGCCCGCGATGTGGAAGTGCACATCGCCCGGCTGGCGCAGATGGCGCGGGCTGCCGGGATTCATCTCATCGTGGCCACCCAGCGGCCGTCAGTTGATATTTTAACCGGCACCATAAAAGTAAACTTCCCGTGCCGGATTTCGTGCCAGGTTTCTTCCAAAGTGGACTCCCGCACCATCCTTGACACCATCGGGGCCGAGCGGCTGCTGGGCATGGGTGACATGCTGTTTCTTCCGCCGGGAAGCTCAAAGCTCCAGCGCATACATGGCGCCTATCTTTCAGAGGAAGAGATTAACCGGCTGGTAGATTTTCTCAAGCAGCAGATGAGCCCTTCCTATGATGAATCGATTTTGCTCTCGGCCAAGGCGGAAGACGCGGAAGGCACCGGATGAGGACTTTGATGAGTTCTATGATCAGGCCGTGGCGCTTGTTGCAGAGACCGGCCAGGCATCAATTTCCATGCTGCAGCGCAGGCTCCGGGTGGGCTATAACCGGGCCGCCCGGATGATAGAAAAGATGGAAGAGCAGGGTGTCGTGGGCCCCAGTGACGGGGTCAAACCACGCCATGTGTTAATCAGCAGATTATAATAAAAGAACGGGAAGGCTGCTGTGCGCAGACGCTATGTAGATAATCCTGATACAGGAATACGTGAAACCATGCTGAAAAAAAAACCCTATACCAATAACACCCTGCTTATGCTGCTGGTACTTTCTATCCTCGTTGCCGGCCATAGCAGCAGTTGTGCCGCAGGCACGCTTGATGATTGCATCCGAGGTCTTGAGCAGCGCTACCGTGCGATGCAGGATTTATCCGCCCGTTTCGAGCAGGAGACCTACATCGGCTCTCTCAAGCGCGCGGAAAAGGGTGCGGGCATGGTTTATTTTAAAAAGGGCGGGAAAATGTACTGGGAGTATACACAGCCGGCGGTGCAGAAAATTTATCTCGATGGAAAGAATCTGTGGTTCTATCTTCCTGAAGATAACCAGGTGCTGAAAAACGATGCGTCAAAGCTTCCTTCAGATATCACCCTGGACCTTTTTGCGGGAAAGCTGAAAATAAGAGAAAAATTTAATGTGCAGGTTGTCTCCGGAGAAGCTCAGGAGCAGAAAGATACCACCGTCCTCAAGCTCTCACCAAAGACTGCGCATCCAAACCTTAAAAGTCTTACGCTCTGGGTTGACCGCAAAAACTATTGCATTACCCGGTCATCTCTGGAGGACGAAATAGGGAACCGTACGCTGCTGAAATTTTCCGCCATAACCATTGATAAAGGGCTGAGTGATTCCCTGTTTATGTTCACGCCGCCTCCCGGTGTGGAGATCTACGAGCCGCCAGCCTTATCATCACCCAATCCCGCACCTTAGCCTGCCGCGCTCATGGCCCAGCAATCATTCAGCACCATGCCGGCTCGTGCCGCGGAATTTTTCAGCCACAACAATGAGCTGAAAAAGCTCCGGGAGCTTATCGAGAGCAGTGAGCCGGAAATTTTCCTCTCCGGCCTTAAAGGCTCTGCTGCGGCGTTTTTTCTGTCCCTGCTGTTTCAGGAGCTGCAAAAAACCTTTCTCGTCATTACCTCCTCTCATGATGAAGCGCTTGACCTCTATGATGAAATAGCATTTTTCAGGGGGCGGGAAGCTGACGCCGGGAATTATGACGCGCAGGATATCCTGGTGTTTCCACCTCTGGAAACACATCCCTATGAGCATCTTGCAACGCATCCGGACGTGAGCGGGCAGCGCGTGTGGACCTTGTATCAGCTCTGCCGGAGAGAGAAGCCGGCACTGGTCATAACCTGTATGGAAGGGCTGCTGCAAAAGACGCTGCCGCGAAATATTTTATTGCGCGCGTGTCAGCGCATTCGTGTCAATGACGACCTGGACCGGGAGCCGCTCAGCCGGGGCCTCATAGAATGCGGCTATACACGGGTCAGCCTGGTGGAAGACCGGGGTGATATGAGCATCCGCGGCGATGTGATGGACATTTTCCCCCCCGGCTATCCCCGGCCGCTGCGCATCAGTTTCTTCGGCGACACGGTTGAATCAATCAGGGCCTTTGATCAGGTAACCCAGCGTTCCTGTGCAGAATACCAGGAGGCGCTCATGGTGCCGGTGAAAGAAGCAATTCTGAACGGGGAGACGATTACCACCTTCAGTAATAAAGCGCTGGAGCCGCCCCGGAAAAAGATGTTCGCGGAGGGCCGGGGGAAAGCGTTTGCTGAAAGCATTCAGAGCGGCTTTTTCCCCGCCGGCATTGAATATGGCCTGTCCCTCATCTATCCTGAACTTGAAACCCTGTTTCACTATCTTTCGCCTGCGGCCTGGTGCGTGTGGAACGAACCAGGAGCGCTTGCGGAAGCGCAGAAAGACTTTCGCGAAGACGTTGCAACCCACTACCTGAGAGCGCTTGAGGAGCGGCGCATGGTATCACCCCCCGAGGAGCTTTTTATAACGGAAGAACTGCTTAAGGAGCACCAGGCCGGACTCAAGCAGGTCATTGCCGAAAGCCTGGATGCGGCACGGCCGCACGCCGCGCAGGTCATATGCTCCAGCGCGTCAAACGCTGATATCCGGCGGGATATGATACGGTTTGATTCAGCTCAGGGAGCGCTCTCCCCGCTGGTGGAGAAAATGGGCGCCTGGCGCGACGAGGGTAACAGGATTTTTCTCATCTGCCATACGCCGGGACAGTGCCAGAGGCTCAGTGACCTGTTTCATGATTATGGCTTTCAGGCCCGGATCTCTCCGTCGGTCCGGGGTGTGGATGATTTTTTCACTATGCAGCCGGGCGTGGTTGAGCTGAAAATCGGCAAGCTGGCACATGGTTTCCGCTACGAGCCGGGTCAGCTTATTATCATTACCGAGGAAGAAATTTTTGGAGAGAAAAGGCGGCGCTCCTCAGCGGCCCGGATCAAAGAAGGCATTGAGATTTCAAGCTTCACCGATCTCAAGGAGGGAAATCTTGTGGTGCACCGGGAACACGGCATCGGGCGGTACCGGGCGCTTATAACCCTTGAAGCCGGGGGCATCCGCGGCGACTTTCTGGCGCTTGAGTACCTGGGAGGCGACAAGCTGTACCTGCCGGTTGACCGTATCAATCTCATCCAGAAATATGAAGGCGCGGAAGAGATCCTCCCGCGCCTGGATAAACTGGGCGGCTATTCCTGGAAAAACGTGCAAAAGAAGGTCAAGGATGCCATCCAGAAAATGGCCAAAGACCTGCTTGAGCTCTATTCCGCACGGAAAGTGTACGAGGGCCATCCCTTCGCTGCCGTTGACCATTACTACCGGGAATTTGAGGCAGCCTTTCCCTATGAAGAAACCCCTGACCAGCTTGCAGCCATAGAGGATGTGATGCGGGATATGTCAGAGGCAAAGCCCATGGACCGGCTGGTATGCGGTGATGTCGGCTATGGCAAAACCGAGGTTGCCCTGCGCGCGGCATTCAGGGCGGCTATGGACGGCGCGCAGGTCGCCGTGCTGGTGCCCACGACGGTCCTTGCCCAGCAGCACTATCTGACCTTTACCGAGCGCTTCTCCGCGTACCCGGTCACGGTTGATATCTTAAGCCGTTTCCGCAGCGGCAGGGATCAGAAAAAGATTATCGAAGGGCTGGCCTCCGGCACGGTCGATATTGTTATCGGCACCCACCGCCTCCTGCAGAAAGATGTGGTCTTCAATAACCTGGGCATAGTGGTGATTGATGAGGAGCACCGCTTCGGGGTCAAGGCTAAAGAGGTGCTGAAAAAAATGCGCAGGACGGTTGACGTTCTCACCCTTACCGCCACCCCCATTCCCCGCACCCTGCAGTTCTCGCTGCTCGGGATCCGGGACTTTTCCGTCATCAACACGCCGCCCCAGGACCGGCTTTCCATCAGGACGGTGGTTACCCGGTTTGATGAGACCGTAATACGTGAGGCCCTGGTCCAGGAGCTGCGGCGCGGGGGCCAGATATTTTTTGTCCATGACCGGGTGCGCTCCATTCCCGCCATGGCGCTCTTTTTAAAGAAGCTTGTTCCGGAGGCGCGGCTGGGCATTGCCCACGGCCAGATGAGCGCAAAGGAGCTGGAAGAAGCGATGATACAGTTCATCAGGAAAGAGGTGGACCTGCTGCTCTGCACCACTATTATTGAATCAGGGCTTGACTTCCCGGCAGCAAATACCATCATCATCAACCGGGCAGACAAGCTGGGCCTGGCGCAGATGTATCAGCTCAGGGGCCGGGTCGGCAGAGGAAAACTCCGGGCCTATGCCTACCTGCTTATCCCCGGAGAAACAGCGGTCAGCCAGGATGCAGCCAGGCGCCTTGAGGCGATTGCCGAATTTACCGAACTGGGCTCGGGGTACCGCCTCGCAACGCGCGACCTGCAGATACGCGGGGCAGGAAACATCCTCGGCCATGCCCAGTCAGGGCAGATTGCTGCCGTGGGACTGGATATGTACCTGCAGCTGCTGGATGAGGCGATCCATGAATTAAAGGGCGAGAAGCTTCCGCCCAAGATTGAACCGACCGTCAACCTGCCGGTACCGGCCTATATACCGGAAGACTATATCGGAGATATCAACCAGCGCCTGGTGCTATACAAGCGGCTTTCACTGGTACCCAGCGAGGATGAGATTGCAGACCTGGAGCGGGAGCTCATTGACCGGTTCGGCGCGCTTCCCCGGACGGTTGAAAACCTGCTGGAGATGACCCGCATCAAAAGCCTGCTGCGGCGCTACCTGATTACCTCGGTTGAATATGGGGCCGGGCAGATTATTTTCACCTTTCACCGGGAGGCAGAGGGGTCTCTGGACAAGATTTTATCGCTGGTGTCACGGGACCAAAAGAGATTCCGCTTCACCCCTGGACTCGAAACTTTTTGCCCGCTATCAGGGAGAGACCGGGGAACAGATTTTCTCTGAAATTAAAAACATCTTGAAATAGAGAGGCATTCTGTGATTAAATAAACTAAATTGGACAAACATCGTAAAAAGTTAATTTCCGCAGTTGTCAAGATTGCAGAGCAATCGCGCGAAATGACAAATTGGCTACGTTCCGTACTTTCTACGAACGTCATGCAACGAAGCAGAATCAGTTATTCCAACCATGTAACCCTATGGAAATAACGCCACACCAGGACTATGACCCGTACCTTTAAGCTGCTTTTACTGTCAGCATTGCTGACCGGTCTGGCTTTCGTGCCGGCTGCAACCGCCGATGAGCTCATCGATAGAATTATCGCGGTCGTTAATAATGACGTGATAACGCTCTCTGACATTAACAAAGTAGTTGCGCCCATGCTGGCAAGTTACAGCCAGCAGAAGGGGCAGGTATTGACCGATGAAGAACGCGCGGAGCTGGTGAAAAAAGCGATTGATCAGCTGATTGAAAAAAAGCTCATTGAGCAGAAAGCAAAAGAACTTGACATCAAGGTAACAGATAAGGAGATAACCAGGTCAATTGACGACGTTTTAAAGAGAAATAATATCACCCTTGAGCAGCTCAAGGATATCCTGAAAAAAGACGGCAGCAGCTTTGCAGAATACCAGAAGATGCTCAAGTCTGAAATTACCCTGTCAAAAGTAGTAGCCCGGGAAGTCCGCTCAAAGGTCACCATAACGGAAAAGGATATACAGGAATACTACGGCAAAAGTGCCAGCGACACGAACAGGCCCGGAGAGCGGGTGAGAATCCAGCAGATATTTTTTGCCATCTCTGCGGAAACCACGCCAAAGCAGGCGGAAAATCTGACCAGGCAGCTGGAGGAGCTGCGGGCAAAGATAGTGGCCGGGGAAGATTTTGGCCAGATGGCGGTCAAATACTCCCAGGATGCCTCAGCAAAAGAAGGCGGCGACATGGGATACTTCAACCGGGGCGAGCTGCATGCCGCTCATAGAGAATGCCGCATTCAACATGCAGGCGGGGGATGTAAGTTCGGTTATCAGGACTCCGGTGGGCATACATGTTATCAAGGTGTTAGAGAAGCAGAATATGGGCGAGGAAAAGGCAATGTCTAAAAACCGCGAAGAAATTGAGGACAGCCTCTACCGGCAGCAAGTTGACACGCTCTATCAGAAATGGATGGAGGATATTAAGAATAAGGCGTATATAAAGATGTACTTAAATAGCTAATCAGTGCCTTCAGTTATAGTAAGGCCATTTCTATTCACCTCATCAAGAGCAAGAAATAAATCTGTTCCCCTTTTAGGCCTTGATCTTATTTTTATTTTTCTCCTCTTTTTTCATCTTTTTTTCATGCACCATCTGTTCAATCGGCCGCACATTATCCGGTGCCGGTTTGCCGAATCGCTTGAAATAGAGGTCTTTGATAAACTCAGGCAAAGGAGCTTTCCATGGTTCCTGCTTATGGTTATCAAGACTTCCGAATTTTTTTGGGTTCATACCAAGCTCCCGTGCCATCTGAATATGGGCATGAGACAATTTGTGTTTTTTTCTGGCATCAATCCACACGCGATACTTTTCAGGAATCTTGTCTTTTTTTGCCATGGTTGGTTGTCTTTCTTTCAAATAAAAATTATATGCTTAGTGCTTCGATTCGCAAATACAGTGACATATGTGATCCAAATAAAAGCTTTACAATGCTTACTCAGCCCTTCGATAAGCTCAGGGCGGTGAGCCTGCCGCACTAAGTCCTGAGTGAGTAAATTCGTCACCGAATTTATGAATCGTAGGACTTAGTATAAAAACAAGGGTCATTCCAGCCTGCCCGGAATCCATTTTATTTTTTTATGGTGCCCCCTTGTTACAGGAAAACCGTTACCTCCTCCACCGGCAGACGGTGCCGGGGAATCTGGTTGAGCGGAGAATCTGCAACCGGATAGCCCACGGCAACGCCGTCCACCAGAATAAGCTCTGGTTCAAGGTTCAGTGCTTCTTTGATATATTCCTGGCAGATGGAGACCGCATTCATCCAGCAGGTGCCCAGCCCCCGGGCGGTTGCGGCCAGCAAAAAAGTCTGCATGGCTGCAATTGTTGACTTAAGAAAGTTCTGGTCCTTGCAGGGATAGGTAGCAAAGAGTATCCCCATGGGCGCATTGTGAAATATAAAGTTGCCCCTTCCTATAGCCTTCAGGTCCACATTTTTTTCCTTGAGAAACGAAAGCATTTCACCAAATGAACGGTCTTTGCGCTCTTTTAAAGTTGATGCCACGCTGTCGCTGACCGCAGGTGCAGTATGGCCTGCCATTTTTGCCGCAGCCTCGGTAAAGTTGTCTTCAATTACCCGGCACACGGTTTTAAGCGCGTCATTGGTGAGGACAATAAATTGCCAGGGCTGCTGGCTGGTGGGATTGGGCGCCCAGGAGGCAGCTTCAAGACATTCAAGAATTATTGCGCGGGAAGGGATTTCCGGTAAAAAGTGGCGGATACTTTTTCTCTCTTTTATAAGTGTTAGCATGTCCATAGTATCTCCTCTCAGTAAAAATAAAAAGCTATCAGCGCTTAGAGTTCGGAGTAATGGTAACGAGTGCTGAGCTATGAGCTTTGAGTCGAACTGCAATCAGTTACAGCTTGTTTGCTTGTCTTTGTGCCTATTGCCTGCTTGTCAGCCATAGCCTTAGCGGCGGCTGATTGCCTTTTGCCTTCTTCTATTACAAAAGCGTCTGGCTGTCGCGGATAGGTAATGCGTGTGCCCTCAACCCTGGCCATGGGGGTTACGGTATGGACCCTGGCGCTGGTGCGGCTCAAAATGTGCTGCACGGTAATGCCTCTCACGGTCAGAGCATCAGCGATCAGCGACCGGTGGCAGCGCCAGGGAACAGCTTCCGCGCACATGATGGCCGCGGGTTTTTCAATAGCAGCTTCTATGAGCTGCTGCACAGCCGCGGAAAATTCCGGAGTCTGCATATAGTCAGCAAAGCCCTGAAACGAAGCATTTTTCCATCCGGTGTTTGGTGAATCAGCACGTGCGTGGCGCAATCCGCCGAGAGTTTTCATCTGCAGGTACCTGATGCCATGGCGGGGGAGCGTCTCTCACCAAGTGTTTCATGATTGAACTGCGGGTTGTGCCGTGAACGGGGAATGGTTCGTACATCCACAACAAGCCGGATGGCATATATCTGCAGCAGATGAACAAATTCATCAAGGCTGTGGGTTGAATGGCCGAGCGTAAAGATTGTCATTGCTGGAGGATGAAGCTTTTTCACTGAGCATGCTGTAGAGCTGCTATATTTTATTTGCCTGAATCAGGGATATATTCTAAACTATAGTATTATCCGGAAACTGTAAATTATTATATTGAAGAAGAGAAAGGAGTCAGCAGTATGTTCAAGAAACTTTCATCAGCAGTGTTAATTCTAATAGCCGGTGTTTCACTCTCATACGCCGGCGCGGGCCCGAATATACATGAGGGGAATTGGGAAATTACCAGCACCATGGAAATGGAGGGAATGCCCGCAGGGGGTGCGGTGCCCATGAAATATGCTCAATGCCTCACCAGCAAAGACGCGGTCCCGAAGAACCCGGATACCGTCAAGGGTTGCACCATTAAAAACATGAAAGCAGAGGGTAACACGGTTACCTGGACAATGCGCTGCGATGAGCAGGGGGCGACCATTGACGGCAGCGGCACGGTTACCTACAGCAGCGATACCATGCAGGGCACCATAAAGATGACGCTCAATGATCCGGAGGGTGGAAAGATGCAGATGACCCAGCGCATGAGCGGCAAACGTATCGGCGACTGCAAATAGAGCTGTTTACAGTACATAATAGCGGTGAAGTTATACTCTCTGCTGACGATACATATAGCCTGGAAACTATTTTTTAAACAACCTGATAGTGCCAGCGGGAAATCATCAGCTCGCGTAAAAGGCAGGTAAACACAATATGAGCAGTCTGAAAGTTCATGCACTGCAGGGCGTCGCGATAACCGCGGCCCTGTACCCGTTCATCGGGGACCAGGCACTCACCGTAGGCCTGGCAAATGTATTCATCGATGTAGATCATGTTATCGAGTATGTCCGGGACACCGGGTCATATGATGTGCGCGGGGTATTCGCGTACAGCCATCTTATAGAGAAAAACCTGGATAAGAACTATCTCGTCCTCAGTGCCTTCCACACCATTGAATTTTTTATCCTCCTGCTCTGCCTGTCAATTCTGTTCCCGCCCCTGGTTTATGTAATCGCCGGCATGGCATTGCACATGGCCACGGATCTGTACCATATTGCCATTACTCTGCGTCAGCCATTTGCCCGGGCCTTTTCAGTCCTGGAATACCTCTACCGCAGCAGGAGCGACAGGTGTCTGACATCGGTGAGAGAACTGGTACGGCAGGATAACCTCAATGTAAGCGGGGTCAGTGACGTATACCGCTGGCTGCGGACGTGGCATTTAGCCTGAAAAACCTTCCCTGATTGATAGCACTGCTCACCGCCTGCCCAGGCCTTCGCGGACAAAAATAGCACGCTGAATCTGTTGAAAGAGATACTGGTAGGTTGCGGGGTTTTCTATCACCAGCGACTGTTCTTTGCCTCCGGTGGTGGAAATTTTCTGTGTCCCCTTCTTGCCTGAAAAGCTGTACGTGCTGGGGGTCAGAGAGCCGCATTTGGTTATGGTGATCCGGTGGCGCACGGTCTTTTTGCCCCACGGCTCGATATGGGCGGTAAGCCGTTCCCACCGGGTCCACTCCGGGAGCGCTGTTTCAGCTTTCCGGACTTTTTTTATAAGGTTGTCGCGATAGGCTGCGTCCTGCTCTGCATACCAGTCTTCAGCAGGGCCGATGCTGTCCTGGCGCTTGAGTGAGCTTGCCTGGATAATACCGCTCTCCTTGTCCACCACATCAATCTGCCAGCCTTCATCCTGGAGAACTGAAAGGGTTGCAGAAAAAGCAGTAGCGAAATCACCGCTCAGCTCCCTGGTCTGCATGGCTGCGCGCTGCTGCGACGACAGGGGTGGAGGAGGTGCCAGCCTGCCGGTGCTGCCTACAAAACAGCCGTTCAGCAGGAGCACTGCAGAGAACACTATGCTCAAGAGCCAATAGGATGGTTGCTGTATCACTCTAGTCCCACGCTAAAACTGGGTGGCCATCATGCGATAATCCTTGACCACATCATTAGCGCCAAAGGTTAACATGAGGGTAAAGGTTGCGCTGCTCACCTGACCGGTATTGCTGCTTTTCCCTGCCGAGCCGCCTCCTGAGGCAACCCCGCCGACCGGCGTGCTCCCGGCGAGCCCTGCACCTGCGGCAGTCACGCTGCCGCCGGCATTCCATGCAGCAATCTCTGAAACGCTTGCCATGCTCTGCCGGTCATAGGTCCAGACTTCATTGCCGTCCCGGTCCCGGGTGATAATGTTCGGGGCACCGAATACGGAAAGTAAGTCTGCCTGGGTTGCTTTTCCCACCTTGACATACTTTTTAACCATGCCGGCGGTGAGGTTGCTTTTCTGTGCGCTGCTCTGCGGCAGTGCCGGTGATTGCGCCATGATACAGGCACTGGTACCGGCGGCCATACAGAGCAGTGCGAAAACAGCAGACAATTTATTGTGTGACATAATTCCTCCGGGGAAAATAACGGCAAAATGCACAGAGGCGAAAAGGTGAGTCGGTGAATGGGTGAATCGGTAAATCGGAATTTCACCTTTTACCTTCCACTTTTCGCTCATCACCCGCCTACGCCTAAAGCTACGGCGGACAAGCAAGCCCCGAATCCCGAACTTCGCTGAATGATCTCTGTGGTTTTATATAGAGCTCCTATATAAATTCACCATAAGAAAAAGGCCTGTCATTGTCAATTAAAAAGCTCCATGCCATCACGAACCATGTTGCAAAAAATGAAATATGTTCTATATATATAACAATACATTCAACTGCCATCCCGCACATGAAAAAGAAAAAACAAGCTGCAGTTCCTGATGCCATTGACCGGCGTGATTTTTTAAAGCTTCTGGGATACTCCTCCCTGCTGCTCAGCGTTCCGCTTCTGCCCGGATGCGAAGATGCAGGCGTGAAGACACCCGGTTCGGTAGCGCTGGTAAAAAACTCTGATGATGCATACGCGCTGAAGCGGGCCATTCAGCTTGATTGACGGACTTTCCTTTCTGAAGCCCGGCGACAGTGTGCTGCTTAAACTCGCCCTCAATTCCTCAAGCCCCTTCCCGGCGACTACCAGCCCTTTTGTGGTAAGTGTTTTGACTTCTTTGCTTAAAGAGCGGGGAGCTGGAGAGGTTCTGGTGGGAGATAAATCACCAAGCTGGCAGGACACCCTGAACTGCATGAAGGAAACAGGAATTCATGACGCGGCAGTCAGTGCCGGCGCCCGTATGGTAACTTTTGAAGATGAAGACATGATTGCCGTACAGCCGGAAAAGGCAACCCACTGGCCCGATGGCTTTTCCATGCCGAAGATTTTCAACGAAGTCGACCACATCATAGCGCTTCCCACCCTGCGGACTCATCAGATGGCCGGGTTCACCATGGGGATGAAGATTTTTGTCGGCGCGCTGCCCCAGGACGACCGGAACGCAATGCACCGTTCCCTGCAGTTTCTTGAGAGCATTGCCGAGATCAGCCTCGGTATAGCTAACGTGCGGCTGTCACTTCTTGACGCGCGCCAGGGTTTTAACAGCGGCGGGCCTGATTCAGGAGACCTTATCGAGCCGGGCATCATGATAGCAAGTACAAATCTTGCGGCGGCTGATGCCGTGGGCCTGGCCCTGTTGAAAGTCATAGGTACAACACCGGCATTAACAGCCATTGATGTCTGGGATCACCCGACTATCAGGCGGGGCATCCAGATTCACTCTCCGGGGCTCTCCGCTGCGACGCTTAAGCTCCTGTCCGAGGGCGTTGAGAACATTGCCGCGATAAAAGAACAATTGCATGTATAGCAGGGTCTGTGGCTCCTGCTCAAGATCATTAACCGGGTGCCGGCAGCCGGCACCCCTGTGTAAACCATAGCTATGAGGAGGATTGTATGCCGGGTATTGAATTTAATTTTGACGAACAGGCAGCAAATGTGGCGCCAGCGGTACGGATGCTTTTTCAAACCTACACCGATGTCATGCCCTATCCGCACAAATTTAACGATGCGCTCCTGAAAGCCCATCTCCAGGGCCTTGATTTTGCGGTAAAGCATAATCTCTGGAAAGAAAAGGTGGAGCATGAAGCCTACATCCTGGGGCCGATTCTTGAGATGATCGGCGGCTGGGTGCAGGAGCAGGGGCCGGAAAAGGGCCTGTGGGGAATTTTTGAGGCAAACTCCTGCCACTATCAGCAGTTTGAAAAGATCGAAGTGCGGCCGGGTGAGCGCCTGCTGCAGTGCCCCTACAAGGAAATGCTTGAAATAGTAGGGTCGCTGGGAACCTTCAGCATAACCTGGGAAGATGTTCATCATAAGTGGTGCATCCCGCTGTGGAAAGCATTTGCCGCCAAAGTCGGGATAGAGATTGAGGTCTTTCCCGGTGAAACCTGCCGGGTATGCCTTAAGAAATAAGTGCCGTGCCAATGACTGGCGTAATGGAAAATCAGGATGACTGAACCAAGCCCGCGTGATTTTATTGCGAACCTGCGCTGCAGTATGGCCTGGCGGGAAAAACTTCGCCTGCTGCTGAAGAATAACCTGCTCAAGCTAAAAAATTTCCAGAACTGCTGCAACCATCCGGGTGAGCCGGGTTGCTGAACACGCACTAAACCTGAGCCCGGGCAGGGCTCTAAGAAAGGCGTGATATGATGCACTCTATTTCTTCATCCTTCGCAGTGATAAGCTTTTTACTGTTCATGGCAGTGTTCAGTTTCAGCGCCGGGAACCTCCGGGCTGAAGATGCAGGCAGCGTCTCGAACGAGCTGCAGGTGGTGGATCACGTTGAACTGTCCCGCTATTTGGGCGCGTGGTATGAAGTCGCCAGCATCCCGGTCTGGTTCCAGAAGGACTGTGCCGGCGGCACCAAAGCAACCTATTCGCTCAATAAGGACGGGACGATCAGCGTGCTGAACCAGTGCTGCACCAAAGACGGGCAGAAAAAAGAGGCGCGGGGTCAGGCGTGGGTGGTGGACAAAAAGACCAACGCCAAACTGAAGGTGAGCTTTTTCTCGCTCTTTGGCTTCTGGCTGTTTGCCGGCGACTACTGGGTTATTGACCTCGGGCCGAACTATGAATATGCGGTTATCGGTCATCCCGGCCGCAGCATCGGCTGGATTCTCAGCCGCACGCCCGTGCTTTCAGAGGAGACTCTCAGAGGTATCGGTGAGCGGCTTATTGCAAAAGGATATAATTATTCTCAGTTCAAAATGACAAACCAGACTGATTCTGCATGCACCGCACCGTAATAAAAAATCTGCTCGCCTGCAGCCATTAATAATTCGCACCCACTGACGATGTAAACCAATACCCCATCATGAGGCTGGAAAAATTCAGCTGGATTTCCCCCTTTTGCCGATTATATAATGGGCGCCAAAAGGAGAATAAATTTCCCTATAAATAACTATACCGTGCAGGAGAAATATTCATGGGAGCAGGGGCAATCCCCATAGATATTGAGAAAGTATTCAAAGAAAGAGCAAAAAATAAGCATAAGCTTACCGTCTATATGGCAGACGAGGGTTATGATGGTGAAGGTAAAATTGATGTATCGTTTTACGGCGGCGATCCTGTTTTTACCCCTCCCAAGCAGCAGCAGTTTGACTACAAGATGGGTAAGCTGAGCAGGGAAAAGCTGCAGCAGCAGTATTTTAAATTTCTCGAGAACAGTTTTATTCAGTATCAATACACCTGGGATAAAATACTGGACAGCGGAAAAGTTGTTCTGGTATGTTCTTGCAATGCCGCGGGCAAAAACTGCCACCGGTATATCCTCGTTGATTTTCTGAAAAAGTTCGGCGCAGTATTCAAAGGCAAGCATAAAAGCTGATACCTTCTTTCCTCTGCAGTGAACCTGCAATCGTTCCCACCGCACGCAGCAGAAGGAATTTTATCCTCAAGAAAATCTTCCAGAAAACGATTATATAAGACCAATTGTACGGCTGGTGAAAAGGAACCTGGCAGAACATTGCATACTATTGCGGGAGATGCACGATGGCGTTACTGGATACTATCTTCAAACAGGCAGTTGAAATGAAAGCTTCAGATGTTCACGTCACGCCGGGAGAGCCGTTTATCGTCCGCCAGTGCGGCTGCCTGCGTAAATTAAACGGAGAGGCGCTTGCCGCTGAGAAGTGCCGGGAGCTGATACTTGAGATCCTTGACCAGCAGCAGCAGGAGCGGTTTGCCGAGGACCTGCAGCTTGACTTTGCCTACGCGATTCCCGAGCTGGGCCGCTTCCGCGGCAGCGCGCTTATGCATCGGGACGGCGTGGGAGCGTCATTCCGTATCATCCCGCCGCGGATCCCTGCTTTGGAGGCGCTGGGCCTTCCTGAAGTAGTCAGGAAGGTGCTGGATAATCACCAGGGCCTTATTTTAGTGACCGGCGCTACCGGACACGGCAAGTCAACCACCCTTGCCGCCATGATTGACTATATTAATGAAAACCGCCCCCACCACATTCTCACCATAGAAGACCCCATTGAATTCATTCATCCCCTGAAAAAGGGCGTGGTTAATCAGCGGCAGCTGGGCACTGACACCCTGAGCTATGCCAATGCGTTGCGCGGGGCATTACGCGAGGACCCGGATGTTATCATGATCGGCGAGCTCAGGGACCTTGAAACCATATCGCTTGCCATATCTGCTGCCGAAACCGGTCATCTGGTTATCGGCACCCTGTCCACTTCCACCGCTCCCAAGACGGTTGACCGGATTATCGATTCCTACCCGCCGGAGGAGCAGAACCAGATACGCGCCATGCTTTCTGAATCGCTCAGAGCAGTGCTCACGCAGAAACTTATTCCCCGGGTGGATGGCAACGGCATGGCGCTTGCGGTTGAAGTGCTCATCTGCACCCTGCCGATGGCAAATCTCATGCGGGACGGCAAAACCTTTCAGATTCCATCCATGATGCAGACCGGAAAAGGTGTGGGCATGCAGACCATGGACGATGCGCTCATGGCCCTGTTAAAAGCCGCAACCATCAGCGCCCGGGACGCATATATGTACGCGCAGAGCAAACAGGCATTCAAACCGCTGTATGACAGAGAAATAAAAAACGCCGCCGGTCCGCTTATGACCTCAGGCTTTAATGTTTAAGCATCGGGAAACGGAGAGGTTATCAGATGGCACAGATAGATGCACTTTTCAGGGAGATGAAGGAGCGGGGAGCAAGCGACCTGCATATGGTCATAGGCTTTCCGCCGCTTCTCAGAATGCGCGGAGACCTGGTGCCGACGCAGCACCCGGTCCTGACGCCGGAATCCAACCGGGATATCCTGTACGAAATTCTTTCCGCAGAGCAGCAGTCCCATCTGGAGAAAAACCGGGATTTGGATCTTGCCTATGAGGTTGCGCAGCTTGCCCGGTTCCGCTGCAACTTTCTCCATCAGCAGCGCGGCCTTGGGGCGGTGTTTCGCATTATCCCCACTGATATCATGACTGTCGAGCAGCTGGGCCTTCCCGCGGTGGTAAAGGATATTGCCATGCTGAAGCAGGGGCTGGTGCTCGTTACCGGGCCAACCGGAAGCGGCAAGTCAACCACCCTTGCCGCCATCATCAATTATATCAATGAAATTCGTGAAGCCCATATTATCACCATTGAAGACCCCCTTGAATTTGTCCACCCCAATAAGAAGTGCCTGATCACCCAGCGGGAGATCGGCACCCATGCCCGCAGTTTTGCCGATGCCCTGCGGGTAGCAAGCCGCGAAGACCCGGATATAATCCTCGTCGGTGAGATGCGCGACCTTGAGACCATAGCGCTGGCACTGACCTGCGCGGAGCTGGGCATTCTGGTGTTCGGCACCCTGCACACCAACAGCGCGGCCAAAACAATCGACCGCGTCATCAATGCATTCCCCGCCGACCGGCAGGAGCAGACCCGCACCATGCTGTCGGAATCGCTCAAGGCAGTGATAGCTCAGCAGCTTCTGAAGACCAAGGACGGGAAGGGCAGGTGCGCAGCCAATGAGATTCTCATCGGCGCGCCGGCGCTGGCGAGCATGATCAGGGAGGGGAAAATTTCCCAGATAAGCTCCTACATCCAGACCGGAACCGGCTCCGGCATGCAGACCATGGACCAGCATCTGCTGCAGCTTATCAAGGAAGACCGCCTCACGCCGCAGGCAGCCTATGAAAAGGCGATTGACAAGAATGTATTCTCCAAAATGCTCGGCGAGCCGCTGCTGACCGGGTGATGGGTACAGAAATCATTTACAATACAACAGGGACTTACTCATTAGAGCAAGTCCCTGTTGTGCGTTCGGGGTATCTGCATCCCCCCAATCCATAAAACAGACGGGGTGCAGTTGAAACCGTCCTTACAAGGCCCTCATTTCCTGCTGACTATGCGAGCTTGTAATTCTTCAAGAGTTAATAGTTTTCCCTGTGAACTGTGATGCCGCTTCAGCCTCTTGTCAAGTTCTGCTTTATGGCTTTCCGGGACCGGTATTTCTGCGTCCCTGGCTACTATGGTATCCCATAGTTCTTCCAGGAAAAGTATCTTTTCGGGAATACTTAATTTTGAAATTGCAGGAATATCTGATGGCAGCATGGCAAACGCTCTCCTTTATGGAAAAATTTCTTTTCTAAAATAGTATCGGTAGCAGATTGTTGCATGTCAATTAAAATGCAGGCAAAACTGAAGCGAGGTCTATTTCCTCATTTACTAAAGCATAGTATTATTTTACACTATCCCTATAACGGGAAAACATTTTTTACCAGCCGGGATTAACAGAAGAACGGTGAAGGCATATAATAAAAAAGCTCTTATTGCACTGCTGCTCTTATCTATTGTCAGCGGGTGCGCGACCGTTCGCAAGAAGCCGCCGGTGCCGGCACCTTCAAAGCCTGATGTCCGGGAAAAAATAATTAAAACTGCTTTGAGCCTCAAGGGCCGGCCCTATAAAAAAAAGGCCAAGGGCCCTGATGCCTTTGACTGCAGCGGCTTTGTGGAGTATGTGTATAAGAAAGCAAAAATCAGCCTGCCGCCGTCAACCCGTGAGCAGAACCAGATCGGAGAGAAGATTGCCCTGAAGGATGTGAGCCCCGGGGACCTGGTGTTTTTCCGAACCATAAAGGTCTTTCATGTAGGCATCATGCTGAACAAAAAAGAGTTTATCCACAGCTCAACCACAAAAGGTGTTTCCATTGACCGCATTGATGAAAACTACTGGAAGAAAAAGAAGGCTTATTTCAGAAGAGTGCTGTAAATTAACAGGCTGTTGAAAAACACCCATCTGCTTCGTTGCGCTCATCCTTCGTCATTGCGACGTACGTACAGTACGCCTCATTCCTCACGATGTCGCGCGCCTTACATCTGGATGTTTTTGACCAGCCTGAAAAAAAGTGCTTTAATAGTACACGGGAAGGAAATGCGTTTGCCATGACATTACCGCAGACCATTGCAGAACTTGAGCAGGCAGGCCATAAAACGGGCTCTGTCAAGGATGAGCTGCGCCGCAACCTGATAGCGAAGATGAAAAAGGGAGAGCAGCTTTTTCCCGGCATCATCGGCTATGATGACAGCGTGATCCCGGAAATTGAAAACGCGGTGCTCTCCGGCCACAACATTATTTTTCTGGGCGAGCGCGGGCAGGCAAAGACCAGACTCATGCGCACTTTTACTGACCTGCTGGATGAGCACATTCCTGCTATCGCGGGATGCGAAATAAACGACAGTCCCTTCAGCCCGGTCTGCAGGCAGTGCCGGAACACCGTAAAGGAGCAGAAGGGAAACACCAAAATAGCATGGATCCCGCGCAGCCTGCGCTACGCGGAAAAGCTCGCAACCCCTGATGTCAGCATCGCGGACTTAATCGGCGACATCGACCCGGTGAAAATCGCCGAGGGCCGCTATTTATCAGATGAGCTTGCGATTCATTACGGCCTGATCCCCCGCGCCAACCGCGGCATCCTCTCCATAAACGAGCTGCCAGATCTCCATGAGAAAATCCAGGTGGGACTCTTTAACCTTCTTGAGGAGCAGGACGTGCAGATCCGGGGCTACAAGATTTCCCTGCCCCTTGATCTGGTGATACTTGCCACCGCAAACCCTGAAGACTACACCAGCCGCGGCAGGATCATTACCCCGCTCAAAGACCGCTTCGGCGCCCAGATCCGCACCCACTATCCCCGCACCATCGAGGAAGAGATTCAAATCGTGCGGCAGGAGCGCCTGCCCTTTGACTGCGACGGGTTCTCCCTGAAACTGCCGCTTTTCATTGAAGAGATTATTGCCGAGGTCTCCCAGTCAGCGCGCCGCAAATCAGAGATCAGCCAGCACTCGGGCATCAGCGTGCGCATGACCATCCACAACATGGAGAACCTGATCAGCAATGCCCTGCGCAGGTCCATCAGGCTGCATGAGCAGCAGGTGGTGCCGCGCATCACCGACCTCATGCACCTCTGCTCAACCATGAAGGGAAAGATTGAGTGGGAGTTTCTTGAGGACGGCGTGGAAGAGGAAAAAATCAACGCCCTGATACGGGACGCGGTGGTGAAAATATTCCGCAAACAGTATCCCCAGGAAACCTTTGCGCTGTTCCTGAAGGAATTTGCCTCTGCCGACGGCTTTGAAGTGTCGGAGATGACACCGTCTTCCGCCTACGCGGCACACCTTGAAAAATACCCATCCCTGAAGAATCATGTAGCAGCGCTTCTTGAAGAACTCTCACCGGGACTTCTTGCTTCAGGCGTGGAATTCATTCTTGAAAGCCTTTCCCATCTGGGCAGGATTAAAAAAGAAGTGCGGCATGATACCGTGTTCTATGTAAAGCCCGCATGAAAGTAATCACCTACCGCCCGCTCTCCCCGGACGAGCAGCTGAATTTTCCCGGGGCGCCATTCCCGGTCAAAGCCCTTGCAGATGCAGTGCATAAAAACCAGTCCTTGCAGGAAGCTCTTGAAGAGCTGCAGAAGGAGGGATACCGGGATGAGCAGGGTGAGAAACTGTTCATTGGCATAAAAGACCTCATGGAAGAGGTTAAGAAGCTGAAAGAGCAGCTCGCAGGGCTTCTGCCGCACGATGACCCGGCGCGCAGGAAAGGCTCTCAGCGGCAGCTCAGCCACAACGATGAATCGCTCTATTACCTGCCCGGCCAGGACGGCCCGCCCCTGTCAGGAAAGCCAATGGACGGCGCGTCCCTCCAGGCCCTGGCGCGTCTGCTGAGTGATGCGTCCCGCAAGGAAAAGCTTACCGCGCGTGAAGCGCTCATGCTTGCCGATCACCTCCACACCATTGAAAACCTGGAAAAGGACTTGAAGCGCGTCTACTGGGGCTTTGATTTGGAAAGTATTGATGAGGAACAGCTTGAGGAAGTGCTGGGGGAAGACAGTCTCAAGCACTGGCAGATGATTAAGAACCTTGCCGCACACATGGTCCGGGAAGGTGTTGCCCGTGAGGGTCCCGTCAGGGCTCAGGCTCACCTCCCAGGGGCTGCAAAAAATCGCCCGGCACATCCTGAAAGAAATCTTTAAGCCGCGAAAAACCGACCCCGCAGCAGACCGGCGCCAGCCGCGGCGCAGCAGCGAGCCGCCGGCAGCCCATGAAACCAGGCCCTACCAGTTCGGCGACCCCCTGCACCTTGACCTGAGCAGGTCAGTGCTGAACGCGGTACGGCGGGCGGGGATGGAACTGCCGGTGCGTATCAGCGCGCAGGACTTTATCGTCTATGACCAGGAGCCCTTCTCCCGGTCCGCGACCGTGCTCTTAATTGATGTCAGCAAGTCCATGCGTTTTGAAGACCGCTACATTGCAGCTAAAAAAGTGGCGCTCGCCCTCTATGAGCTCAGCCGCAGGCGCTATCCACAGGACCGGGTGGCAGTCGTTACCTTTTCCATGGAGGCCCGCAAAATTCGCACGGAGGAGATTCCGTTTCTCTTCTGGGATGAAACAAATCCCTACACCAACATGGAAGCAGCGCTTGATGCAGCGCGCAAAACCCTTGCCCTGCACAAGGGCTTTCGCCGGCAGATATTTCTTATCACCGACGGAGAGCCCACGGCTCACCGCGAGCGGGGCACGGTATTCTTCCAGTTTCCGCCCCACCAGAAGACCCTGCAGCGCACGCTCAGCGCGGTTGAAAGCCTGGCGCGGCATAAGATATCCTTAAGCGTTTTTCTTCTGTCCCAGGAGAAGAGCAGCGTCAGGTTTGTCGATGAGATGGCAAAGCGGGCGCAGGGCAGGGTATTTCACATAAGCCCGCTTGACCTTGGCCAGTGCGTGCTCTTGGACTATATTGATAAGAAGAGGAAATGTATTTAAAAAAGGTAAAAAAACAAGTGCTTGACTTTTATAGCTAATTTTGAAAAGATTTTTTTGAAAAGTAATTACTCCAGCAGTTACGCATCCGCCGGCGCTTATTATGTTACCCGTATTGCTATTTCACGCTGAATACTGTTACCGCACATGCTCAGCAATTACTTTTTAACTCCCTCCACAAGCAGTCCATTTCATCCGCAGCACATGAGCTGTACCGTGATAAAAAAAATGACGGAATCATGCTGCTGCCGGTTATACGAAGAACAGTAATGGAAACGGGATGCGATAGCCTCTCATCCATTGTCAGGGAACCTCACAGGGGAGATTAAGGTTATGGGTAAAATAGAAACATTCATGGAACGCGTTGCAGATCATGTCATAGAGAAGCGCAACATCTACCTCATCCTCGCCATCATCATCACCGTCTTTTTTGGCTGGCAGTGCCGGAAGCTGTCGGTTAAGACCGTGTTCGCCGACCTGCTGCCGCAGCAGCACCCGTACATAAAGCTGCACAATGAGATCCGCAACAAGTTTGGCGGTGCCAACCAGGTGCTTATCATGGTGGGGGTGAAACCCAAGGGTAAGTACAAGGATATCTTTAATGTTGAAACCCTGACAAAGGTAAAGAACATCACTGAGGATATGTTTCAACTTGAATGCAGTTGACCGCTACAAGATTATCTCCATAGCAAGTTCGCAAATAAGGGATTTCAAATCACTGCCCGCAGGACTACACATCTGTTCCGGTTATGTTCCCCAAAGTTCCGCAAACCCCGGAAGACATCAATAAGCTCAGGCTGGTTATTTATGGAAACCCCATCACCTACCCTGGGCTGGTATCTCTCGACAGCGCGAAGACCTTAATCCAGGTAGATTTTTTTGAAGAGAAGATGGATTACCGGGTTACCTTCAAGGAGCTGCAGGCGTTGCGGAAGAAATATGAAGATGATAATCACTTTATAGCCATAGCCGGCAATCCCATGCACATCGGCTACATTGAAAGCTATGTGCCGCAGGCATTGAAGATTTTTGTCTACACCATCATCGCCATGCTGGTGATGTTCTTTCTGTTTTTCCGCACCAAGCGCGGCATGGTGATGCCGGTTTTTGCAGCGCTGATCAGCGCGGTGTGGGGCCTGGGGTTCCTTGCCATGCTCAACTTCAACCTTGACCCGCTGGTGCTGGTGTTCCCGTTTCTCATCGGCGCCATGGCTGCATCGCACTCGGTGCAGGTGGTGAAGCGCTACCGGGAAGAGTCCGTTAAACCTCGGCGATGGCAAGGCAGCCTGCAAGAAAGTTATTACCAGCCTGTTCGTCCCGGGCATCGCAGGAATTATAACCGATGCCTCGGGCATTCTGATTATCGCCATTACGCCGATCGATATCCTGTACAAGATAACCACTATCCTGCGCGTTCTGGGCCTTCGGCACGATATTTATCGCGTTTTTTCTGCTGCCCATCATGTTTTCCTACTTTCCAGTGCAGACAACACCGGAAAAGGAGGGGTTCCTGGACAGGATGCTGCATGGCATTGGCCATTTTATCTGCCGCAAGGGAAAAATCCCCATTCTGGTCATTGTATTAATTGTCAGCACCTGGGGCTATTTCCAGCAGCTGAAGCTGCCCGTGGGAAACGTGGTGCCGGGGTCTGAAATCCTGTGGCCGTTTCACCGCTACAACGTGGATGCGTTCCGGCTCATCTTTAACATGCCGCTTTTGAACCCCATGTACATAGTGTGCGAAGGTGACAAACCATTTACCCAGATGACCCCGACCGTTCTTCGCGACATACTGAAATTTGTGCGCTACATGTCGCGGACCCCCAACCAGCGGGTCATATTCGTGGGGAGCCTTTCCGGCCCGATTCCGAATTACAACCGGGCGGTGAGAGATTCTGACCCTAAATGGATATTTGCCCCTACGGTGGATATGCAGCTCAAAATGCTCCAATGGGTTATTTTCACTACCGGAGCTCCCGGCGCCTGGGATAAATATCTCGACGCTGACCAGCAGCGCGCAAACATCGTCCTGTACCTGCGTGACAAGACAGCGGACAGCCTCAAAGAAGTTATTGACCGGATCAATAAATTTATTGCGGAGGAGTCGGCCTCCACTAAGACGGTAAAGGACATAGTGAATAAAGCGGAGACAACTTTTAACTTCAAGTATCGTCTGGCAGGGGGCACGGCAGGCGTCCAGGCAGGTATCAATGAGACACTGCTGAAATACAACGGCCTGACCACCATCATTGCCTACATCATGTGCTTTTGCTTTGTTGCGTTCTTCTTCCAGTCCTTTGTGGCGGCGATCTTTATCACTCTGCCGCTGCTGACCTCGACCTTTTTGACCCAGTCGTTTATGACCCTCATGAACCCGCCGATACCGCTGACCACGGCGACGCTGCCGATCGCGTCAGTGGGCATGGGGCTTGGGGTTGACTATTCGATCTATATTGTCGGCCGTATTATTGAGGAATACCGGGATAACAAACGTGACCTGAATGACGCGATTGCAATATCGCTGGGAACGTCCGGGAAAGCGGTTCTGTATGTCGCCTTAACCCTTATCTGCGGTCTTGGGTTCTGGGTAATCTCCAAGCTGATGTTCCAGGCATTGATGGGCCTGCTGCTGGCAATCGTGCTGGTAATTAACATGATGGGAGCTATTTTTGTCGTACCCAGTTTTATCGCGCTCTTTAAACCGAAATTTATAACTTCCACAAGAAAGTGACAACAAGAAGCAGCTGAGGCTGCATATCAAAAGCAGGGCTTATGTTCGGCCCTGCTTTTGATAGCTGCTGCCGGTTATACAAAGAACAGTAATGGAAACGGGATGCGATAGCTTCTCATCCATTGTCAGGGAACCTCACAGGGGAGATTAAGGCTATGGGTAAAATAGAAACATTCATGGAACGTGTTGCAGATCATGTCATAGAGAAGCGCAACATCTACCTCATCCTTGCCATCATCATCACCATCTTTTTCGGCTGGCAGTGCCGGAAGCTGTCGATTAAGACCGTGTTCGCTGACCTGCTGCCGCAGCAGCACCCGTACATAAAGCTGCACAATGAGATCCGCAACAAGTTTGGCGGTGCCAACCAGGTGCTTATCATGGTGGGGGTGAAACCCAAGGGTAAATACAAGGATATCTTTAATGTTGAAACCCTGACAAAGGTAAAGAACATCACGGAGGATATGTTTCAACTTAATGCAGTTGACCGCTACAAGATTATCTCCATAGCAAGTTCGCAAATAAGGGATTTCAAAGCACTGCCCGAGGGCTACACATCTGTTCCGGTTATGTTTCCCAAAGTTCCGCAAACCCCGGAAGATATCAATAAGCTCAGACTGATTATTTATGGAAACCCCATTACCTACCCGGGGCTGGTATCTCTCGACAGCGCGAAGACATTAATCCAGGTAGATTTTTTTGAAGAGAAGATGGATTACCGGGTTACCTTCAAAGAGCTGCAGGCGTTGCGTAAGAAATATGAAGATGATAATCATTTTATTGCCATAGCCGGCAATCCCATGCACATCGGCTACATTGAAAGCTATGTGCCGCAGGCAGTGAAGATTTTTGTCTACACCATTATCGCCATGCTGGTGATGTTTTTTCTGTTTTTCCGCACCAGGCGCGGTATGGTGATGCCGGTTTTTGCAGCGCTGATCAGCGCGGTGTGGGGCCTGGGATTTCTTGCCATGCTCAACTTCAACCTTGACCCGCTGGTGCTGGTCTTTCCGTTTCTCATCGGCGCCATGGCTGCATCGCACTCGGTGCAGGTGGTGAAGCGCTACCGGGAAGAGTCCATAATCCTTGGCGATGGCAAGGCAGCCTGCAAGAAAGTTATTACCAGCCTGTTCGTCCCGGGCATCGCAGGAATTATAACCGATGCCTCGGGCATTCTGATTATCGCCATTACGCCGATCGATATCCTGTACAAGATAACACTATCCTGCGCGTTCTGGGCCTTCGGCACGATATTTATCGCGTTTTTTCTGCTGCCCATAATGTTTTCCTATTTCCCAGTGCAGACAACACCGGAAAAGGAGGGGTTCCTGGACAGGATGCTGCATGGCATTGGCCATTTTATCTGCCGGAAAGGAAAAATCCCCATTCTGGTCATTGTATTGATTGTCTGCACCTGGGGCTACTTCCAGCAGCTGAAGCTCCCCGTGGGAAACGTGGTGCCGGGGTCTGAAATCCTGTGGCCGTTTCACCGCTACAACGTGGATGCGTTCCGGCTTATCTTTAATATGCCGCTTTTGAACCCCATGTACATAGTGTGCGAAGGTGACAAACCATTTACCCAGATGACCCCGACCGTTCTTCGCGACATACTGAAATTTGTGCGCTACATGTCGCGCACGCCCAACCAGCGGGTCATGTTCGTGGGGAGCCTTGCCGGCCCGATTCCGAATTACAACCGGGCGGTGAGAGATTCTGACCCTAAATGGATATTTGCCCCGACCATAGATATGCAGCTCAAAATGCTCCAATGGGTTATTCTCACTACCGGAGCTCCCGGCGCCTGGGATAAATATCTCGACGCTGACCAGCAGCGCGCAAATATCGTCCTGTACCTGCGTGACAAGACAGCGGACAGCCTGAGAGAAGTTATTGACCGGATCAATAAATTTATTGCGGAGGAGTCGGTCTCCACCAAGACGGTAAAGGATATAGTGAATAAAGCGGAGACAACTTTTAACTTCAAGTATCGTCTGGCAGGGGGCACGGCAGGCGTCCAGGCAGGTATCAATGAGACTCTGCTGAAATACAACGGCCTGACCACCATCATTGCCTACATCATGTGCTTCTTTTTTGTAGCCTTTTTCTTTCAGTCCTTTGTGGCGGCGATTTTTATCACCCTGCCGCTTCTGACCTCAACGTTTTTGACCCAGTCGTTCATGACCCTCATGAACCCGCCGATACCGCTGACCACGGCGACGCTGCCGATCGCGTCAGTGGGCATGGGGCTTGGTGTTGACTATTCGATTTATATTGTCGGCCGTATTATTGAGGAATACCGGGATAACAAACGTGACCTGAATGACGCGATTGCAATATCGCTGGGGACCTCCGGCAAGGCGGTGCTGTATATCGGGTTGACCCTTATCTGCGGTCTTGGGTTCTGGGTAATCTCCAAGCTGATGTTCCAGGCTTTGATGGGCTTGCTGCTGGCAATCGTGCTGATAATTAACATGCTGGGAGCGATTTTTGTCGTACCCAGTTTTATCTCGCTGTTTAAGCCGAAATTTATAACTTCCACAAGAAAGTAACGGCAAAAAGCAGCCGAGGCTGCATATCAAAGCAGTAGTGCATAAAAAAAGCAGGTCCAGTATCGGCCCTGCTTTTTTACACATGTTTCTTATCCGATCCAAAAAAGTTATACTTCCAAAACTATGATGTTCCTATAGCACAATACTCTCCACTCTCCATAATGCTGCATCTCCTTTATAAAACTGAACCTCCTTCCCCCCCAAAGTATTACTAATAGTTTTACACATGCAATTTGAATAATTGCTCTGCTATGATTTTTGTTTCATCCATTTCTTTAGTGCCTGTGCTGCACTATCCGCTGAGGCTTGTTCTGGGAATTCAAACACTGCATTAGACTTTTTATTATCGCTATTCTCCGAGTTTAAAACCAAACAACTGCTATTGTCTTTTTGAGACTCAAATAGCTTGCCAAAGGACAACTTTTCTTCAGCCGTCAATTGGTGGAGGACCTGAGATTTTATGACAACTATAATATTATTTATTGAATCTCTATGTATCCGGCCTATCTCTACCCCTTTACTCCCTTTTGAGAATAGAAAAGACTCCTCGGTCACTCCACAAAAAACGAGGGGAGCAGGGGTGGCTGCGTTTGGAAATCCGCACAGATATTTGCTCATGCAGAACCTTTCTGTCAGTTCAATCTCTTTAGGCGTTTCCTCTGCGACAGTTTTTTTGCCTTTATTGAGAAGGCTTAATATAAAAGTTACACTGCCACCAACGACCAAAAAAACGACTGGTATAAGCCAAGAATATTCTTTAAGCATAATTGCCTCCTTACTGTTAAATAAGTTACCGAGTTAGTTAGTTTTAATTTATAAATTGTTACCGCATTAAAATCACCGCCCGCTAATTTCCTTTTTCCCTTCCTGGTCTTCATTCTTTTTGTTTTTACCTGAAAAAATCAATAAAACATAACAAACAATGACAACACCAATGATTATAGCTACTACTAATTCCTGAGGTACAGCAGGCATATATGCTACCCCTTCCTTTTTAAATGCAGTAGAGTCACCAATAAAAAAGCCGCTACCTGAAATTCTTCAGCGCAGATAACGGTCCGATTATCAGTTTTTATTATTTCACCTCCAGAAATAAATTGCTATTCCTGGACCCAAGTACAATATTTAGTTTTATTAATTAGATACCAAAAACCATACTGGCTGGCAGTTGGTGTATCATGAGAAATAGCCCCACAATTTAATGTGTGGGTCTTATTTTCTGCCGGCTCGGATTTTATCAATTTCTTTTTTCATCAGGATTACCTTCTGCACTTGCCTGTGCTGACATTGAGTCAAAATGTTGCTGTAGTTTGCAAAGTCTCTATCAACCTATTGCCTGACCAGATCGCTGTCCCTTTGCTTCAGCAGATTACGAGCGGTTTTCATTCGTTCAGCCAGATCCAGTGTTATTTCCGCTTTGAACGCGGTCGACTCTTGCCTGCATCAGGTGGAGGAGGCTGCGGCAGTGGCGTTTTTTCATGTGTACGCTGGGACTTGTCAGCCTTCAGGAAGAGAATACATTCCTCATTTAGCTCCTGATTCACCAGCATAACTTTTTTTGGCTCTATTTCTTTAACCAGATATCCCTGCAAGTAATCTCCTGTTGTATATATTTCCGTGTCTTTGCGTGAACTCCGTGAAGATGTGCTGATGACTGCCCTCCGCTTTTTTGCGGTTATAACAGTACCCAGGAGATGCACCTTCTTATCATCAATCCGGGGAACATTCTTCGGAACGATCCTCTGTGTCTTCTGTGTTTCATTTATAAACCATGCTGTTCGGTTGGGGCTGAATAAATTTTTATTCACAATGAGGGCATAGGTTGCCTCTTCTGCCTGTCCCCTGGCCGTCAGGATGATGCTGACATATGCGACACTCATAATGAATAAAAATACCTTATACATATGGTCATAAGCCTCTCAACTGTTTTTCCAGTTGCATAAAAAACAGCTTTTACAAGAATTCAGAGACAAAATATTCCATTTTATTCTTATAACTGCATCTGCGTATTGAAAATAAAACGGGGTTCAGGAGTCGAGCGGGGGGCGCGCTTAACAAAATTAATTCTAATGAGCTGGCTCTTGATTCCCCTATATTGACTATTTAGAAAATGAGATTGCACTTGTTTTTTAATTCCATGTTATCATTGCAATACAAGATAAATACCATCTTGCCTATTGGTTAAAATATAAAGGATTAATATTTAGTTAATGCTATGGTTATTTGTTGAGAGAAAATAGGGGTGGTTGATAAATTGCATAAATGCAACATTATAAGATCAATTATAATGCAATATTGCAATATTTTTGGGTATGTTATTTTTCAAATATTACCGTGGGTTATCGCAGAAGGGGGGTGTACCGAACAGGCTAGAATTTTAAATTATATTTTTTCATCTTTCTCCAAAGAGTTGTCTTATCAATGCTGAGTTCAGCAGCAGTTTTCGCTCTATTGCCATTATGTTTTATGAGCACATTGTGAATTATCTCAGCCTCGGCACTTTTAAGGGGCGGGGCACCCTGATATGAAATTGGTTTTACAATAGTTGTTTTGCTCTTTATCTCCTGTGGGAGATGATCAACATTGATAATAGATCCGCGGCATAATATAAAGGCATGCTCAATCATGTTTTCAAGTTCACGAATATTACCGGGAAAATCATAACTCATAAAAAACTGCATAACCTGACGGGATACACCTGCAATTGTTCTACCCTTCTTTACGTTAAATTTATGAATGAAATGTTCAACCAGCAGGGGGATATCTTCCTTTCTTTGAGATAGTGACGGTAAAGTTAATTTTATTACATTAAGACGATAATAAAGGTCTTCTCTGAATCTTCCCTCGGATAATAATTGTAATAAGTCCTGGTTAGTTGCAGCAATGATTCGAACATTTGCTTTTAACGATTGTGTTGCTCCTAACGGTTCGTATTCTCCGCCCTGTAACACCCGGAGAAGTTTTACCTGAACTGCAAGGGGCAACTCTCCCACCTCATCTAAAAACAGCGTCCCGCCTTCTGCCCGTGCAAAACGGCCGGGTTTATCGATTTTTGCATCTGTAAAGGCTCCTTTGACATATCCAAAAAGCTCAGACTCCAATAATGTATCAGGAAGTGCCCCACAATTTACTGTGACATAGGGACCATCTTTATGATTACTGATGTTATGTATTGCAAGTGCAAAAAGTTCTTTGCCGGTACCGCTTGGCCCCTGGATCAAAGCAGCACTATCACTTTCAGCTATATCAGGAAGAATAGCAAAAAGCCTTTGGATTGGCGGACTTTTACCAATAATATCATGATACGTGTATTGCCTAGTTAACTCCTTTCTCATGCCTTCCAGTTCTGATAAATCACGAAAAGTCTCCACCCCCCCAATAACCTTGCCCCCACTATCCTTCAGTGCTGCCGCTGTTATACTTATGGGCACAATGTCACCATGGTTGTTAATAATGGTAAGAGGAAGGACGATAACAGGCGTAGCTTTTTTAATAGCCCTCTCCATGGTGCAACTGTTCTGACAGACACTGGCACGCATTACATCAAAACATTTTTTCCCAATTGCCTGAGCCCGCTTGATACCGGTAATATTTTCAGCTGCTCTATTGAAAGATGTTATGTTTTTTTCATGGTCAATAGTAAATACCCCATCAGCAATACTGCTTAGAATGGTTTCCATTTGAGGATCATTTTCTAATTTTTTCTTCATAAAAGTGCCTCGCTTACTATCTAACAACGTTCGCTCGAACCCCAGCGCGTAGTCAACTAAGATTTATAAAAGGGGACCTCATCGTTGTTTCGCAGATTATCCGGATACTTTCAAAAATGCATCTAAATCGTATCCGCAATATTGCAGAATTGCAATATTTATATTTCTCTTTTCCTCGGCAGTCCCCCTTATTTATACTCATAACATATCGGCAAAACACTCGAATTAATATTAGGCCGCCCCTTGGTACTTATATTGCAAAATATTTTATCAAGGATTGACACACATGAAAATTGCAATTCCAGTTTTTGGCACGAGAGTATCCCCCTGTTTTGAATATGCACCCTATATTCTTGTTGCTACAGTAGAAAGAAACGCTGTTCTTGATATCGAAAACATTTTGTTCACGGCAAATGATCCTGTCAGGAAAGTCGCTTCCATTAAAAAAATGGGGGTGGAAAAAATTATCTGTGGAGGAATCTCAAATTTTACTCAGCAACTTCTTCTGGGAAACGGGATAACCTTAGTACCAGGGGTAACCGGTGAAGCGGATGATGCCTTAAAGCTTTTTCTTCAAACCAACCATAACCAAGTATAAAAATTATATCA
Organism: uncultured delta proteobacterium; assembly: GCA_963803975.1. Taxonomy (GTDB): domain Bacteria; phylum Desulfobacterota; class WTBG01; order CAIYCZ01; family CAIYCZ01; genus JAPLIX01. The sequence continues at coordinate 10,012 of CAWDOY010000021.1, read as the reverse complement.
CAAGCAAAACCGAAGAGTTTGAAAATTTACAATATAAAAATAGTGCAGTCTATGAGACTGACTTTTTTTATATGTGAGCACCTAAATAATTAATCTAAAAAGATGATGTTATAGGCTTAGCCAGCCTAAAAATAAGATTATGCAAGAAGTGAGAAAGATAAAAGGAGTCAACCTATGAATGCTAAACAATTAGGAGCCTTTATTTCCAGCATTGCAAAGGGGTCAAAAGTTATTATTGTTTCCAATCGCGAACCTTGTCTTCATGAACATGTAGGTGATGGCATCAAGTCAATACGTCCGGCAAGCGGTATGGTTACAGCCCTGGAACCGATTGTAAGTGCCGTAGGAGGTACATGGATTGCTCACGGTTCAGGGTCAGCAGACCGCTTAGTCGTTGATGAAAAAGGGCGTATTGATCTCCCGGAGGAATCTCCTAAATATACGTTGAGAAGAGTGTGGCTGACCAGGAAAGAAGAGGACGGGTATTATTATGGACTCTCCAATGAAGCCTTATGGCCCCTATGCCATATCGTATATGCCAGGCCTCATTTTTCCAGGAGCGACTGGGAACTATATAAGGAGGTAAACCAGCGTTTCTGTGACACAGTGCTGGAGGAGGCCGATGGTAAACCCGCCATTGTTTTTATTCAGGACTACCATCTTGCACTGTTACCGCGTCTTTTAAGAAATAATCAGCCAAATCTTAGGCTAATTCACTTTTGGCATATACCCTGGCCTAATCGGGAAGCATTCCGGATTTTCCCCTGGGGAGAAGAACTTCTCGACGGCCTTCTGGGCAACGACATTTTGGGTTTTCATATCCAGAATCACTGTAACAACTTTCTGGATACTGTAGACAGAGGGATTGAGGCAAAGGTAGATTATGAACACTTCAGCGTTTTTCGAGGCGGGAGGCCAACGTATGTCCGCCCATTCCCGATCAGTGTTGATTTCCCTCAAATTGGAACTGATGCAGAGTCGCCGCCGGTTAAAAGAAGTCGGGAAAGATTCTCCAAAGAACTGGGCGAGACACTTTCCCGAACAAAATTATTTATAGGTGCCGACCGGATTGATTATACCAAGGGGATAATGGAACGTCTTAAGGCCTTTTCACTATTGCTGGAACGGCACCCGGAATTAAAAACCAACGTAACCTTTGTGCAGCTTGCCGCACCAAGCCGAACCCATATTGAAGAGTACCGGGAACTTAATGATAATCTGGATGACCTGATAGATGAGATTAATTGGCAGCATAATACCGAAGAATGGTCTTCAATAAATTTTTTACGGGCACACCATGGTTACTATGATGTGCTTGCTGCATACCGTATGGCAGATATTGTTGTTGTTACTTCCCTCCACGATGGGATGAATCTGGTGGCGAAGGAGTTCATATCATCACGGATTGACGGTGATGGAGTGCTCATCCTCTCCAAATATACCGGCGCTGCCCGCGAATTTCCGGATGCTATACAGGTTAACCCTTTTGACATTGATCAGCTTGCAGATGCTTTTTATGCAGCACTCACTATGCCGGAGGCAGAGCGCCGCAGCAGGATGACAAGGATGCGGGCGCATCTTAAAAAGAATACTGTTTATCACTGGGGCAGGAAAATTTTTGAGGAAATTGAAAAAGTACCAAAGACAGGGAAAACGCAAAATGTATGTAACCGATAAGAGACGACTCTGGATTTTTGATTTTGACGGTACTCTCTCGACCATAGTTGCCGACCGTTCAAAAGCTGCGATACATCCAGACTGTCAGGAGGTTATCTCCGAGATAGCTGTACAGCCACATCAGCATGTTGCCATACTTTCCAGCAGAATGCTGGAGGATCTTTACTTCCGGGTCAGGATTCCTGGTATACTCCTTGGCGGCAGCAGTGGGATGGAATGGATTACCCCAGATGGAAAAAGTTTGCATCCAGAAGAAAAGCTGGAACTAAAGCTCTTTTCAAAACGGAGCGCCGTAATTCCTGAAATTGAAGTTTTGAGACCATGCCCTGGTTTGGACATTGAAGATAAAAAATGGTCTTTTACGTTTCATTTCCGTAATGCATCCGCGGAATCGAAAAAAAAGATCGCTTTACTTCTTAGAAGGCTTGAGATTGTCTTCGAGATTAGAATGTTTTATGGGCCGGAAGCAATAGAAATCCAATTTCTTCCGGAAATAAACAAAGCTTTTGGGATCCAGGCGCTGTGCAAGCACCTCAAGTTTAAACCTTCCCGGGGGAATTTAATTTTCTCTGGCGACGACGAGAATGATGCCATTGCCATGCAGTGGATTGTGCAACGCGGTGGCATTGCCTTTACCGTAGGTGATTCACCATTAGTTGTCGGCTCCAAAGTTGTAGATGGACCGGTTTCTCTGGCGGAGAAAATACGCATCCTTGCCAGCATGGAAGACAATAAACCGGAAAGAATGAATTGCTGAGAGGTTTATAGATGACATTATTTGAGATTAAAGATTGCACCCTCTTGACCCAGATGAGCGGGTTGCCTGCCGCTGTTAACCTAAGGGAACTGCGCGACCGGATAGCTGTGTGCAGCCACAATGTTATATATCACCATTTTTACGAAACACTCCTTGTTCCAGTTTTTGACTACCCTGATTACCGGAATGACTTTGCGGTCTGGGCAAAACATCACCTGAATGATGAAGTGCTGGCAGAGCGTCTGGGGATAATTGATCCCTATTCCTACCACTCGCTTGAAGATCTCCGGACTATTACCCTGGAAATTATTGAGGAACGATTAAGCGAACGGCCGTTTGTGCCGTGGGCATATCCGGGGCATGAATTCTATTTCATGGAGGCAACGACTATAGTTTTTGATACCGGTCAGAGAATGAGCCACCCAGACGAACTGGCCACCGCAATAAGCGGAATGACCAGCGGCAGTATCTATTTTCATTTTTTGGAAGCGCGTCGTCGCCCACCACTCGGTGTCGATGATTTTTCAGCATGGCTGATCAATGGGGGGGGACCGTGGGAACATTACATCCGGGCTATGGGTTCTATTGACTTTGCTTTCTACACACTCGCTGAACTGCGAAAGGAACTGACTAAAATTCTGCAAAAGAAAGGGAATAAAGGATGATTCTGTCGCTGGATCCTTACGCTGAAATTGTTGGTGCTCCTATCATTGAACAGTTGCGCAGGCTGGGTGAGCGGCTTACTGGTACCCGTGTGGTACATATCAATTCCACCAAACAAGGGGGAGGGGTTGCCGAGATTCTTGCATGGATGATCCCGCTCATGCGCGACCTTGGTATTGATGCCCATTGGGAGGTGATACAGGGCACCCATGATTTTTTTGCGATGACCAAATCCATTCACAATGGACTGCAGGGGCACCCCGCCATGCTTAAGAAAAAGGACTGGGATACCTATCAGGATATAAATTCGCAGAATTGTACCAGACTGCAACCGCTTCTCGAGGAATCAGACATTGTCGTGATTCATGATCCACAGCCTGCTGCACTCTTAAAGTGTTGCCGGAAACGAAAAAATAAATGGATATGGAGAGCACATATTGATATTAGCCATCCGTTTCGCCCGGTGTGGAAGACCCTCTGCCCCTTTGTGGAAAAATATGATGCAAGCATCTTTTCCATGTGTCAGTTCGCCCAAGTGCTGCCTCATCCTCAATTTATAATTGCCCCAAGTATCGATCCTTTAAGTGAAAAAAATTGTGACTTGGAACCACCGGAACTTAAAGCCGTCCGGACGGAATTCGGACTGGACCCCAACCGCCCTCTCATTGTTCAGATTTCACGGTTTGACCGATTTAAGGATCCGGTCGGGGTTATTCAGGCATACCGGCTGGTACGCAAAGTGATTCCAGTGCAGCTGGTCATTGCAGGTGGTGAAGCAACTGACGACCCGGAAGGCCGGGAGGTGCTTGAGGAGGTGTTGGAAAATGCAGCTAACGATCCCGATATACACATCCTGCTTCTTCCCCCGGACGCACACCGGACCATCAACGCTTTACAGCGATTAGCAAATATTATTATCCAGAAATCAACCAAAGAAGGATTTGGCCTTGTCGTGACAGAGGGACTCTGGAAGGGAAAGCCTGTGATTGGCGGAGACGTGGGGGGCATACGACTACAGGTAATCAATCATCATACCGGCTTCTTGGTAAAAACTCCAGAGGGTGCCGCGCACCGTATTCGCTATCTGTTGCACCGAAGGGATAAAATGTTGGAAATGGGTAGAACTGGACGGGAATTTGTCCGGGAGAATTTTCTGCTGACCAGGCAACTCCGGGAATATCTTACCCTTTTTCTTTACATCCTCAAAGGTAAAGGCGGACATACAATTTTCATGTGAAAGAGGTTAAATAATATTTTTTTATCCTAGTTCCTATTTATAGCTAAAAAACCAGATCATTTTTTTAATGTATTTGCTGCAGAGTTTGCTAACCCTTTCCCAGAGCCTGCGAACTGAAAAATTTTTAATCTTTCTGTTTTTTAGATAATGATGCGATTGCTACAAGGGGCTGCTCATTATATGAAAAATTAACAGAGTGGGTTTATAGAAACCCACTCTGTTAATCGCTACATGTAATAGAAATTACTTACACTTTAATTATTTTGGCAATAAGAATAGCTCCCGCTATAAGAAGCACGCTACATCCCATCAATATTACCCAGTTACCCTTATTTGCTATCGCTTCTATCCCAAGCATTAACATGATGAAACCCGAACCACCCAAGACAGCTATGCGTAGATATTTCTTTTACTGATTTATTAACTTTCATGGTTACCTCTTTAAATAATTAATCTATGTAGCTTGGGGCTGTAATCTCTCTCCACTTATATCTTCTCGTGACATCCATCTATTGAATGCATTTGCTGCATCAGTTGCTAACCCCTGCTTCCCAGAGCCTGCAAACTCAAAAAAGGAATATTGTCGTGTCCCATCCTTGTCATTCCAATCTATGACTAAGCAGCAATATTTATTCTGTTTAGTTCTGGGGTTTATAATTTTATCAAGAGTGGACTTATCTATGTCATTCAATTTCTGGGCAATCAGAGATTTATCTTCAACAGTTATTGTATTTATCTTGGCTCGTGGTATAGATGCAAATTCAATACCCCGCATACCGCTGGTAAATTTGAAAGTATCCCCATCAACAGAACAATAGGCAACTTCATAGGCTACACTACCATTCGGAATGCCCCCCAGACATTTGCCCATAAAAAACCTTTTGGGAGGCTGGATTGCCTGTGGTTGTTCGTTTGTCTGGTGAGTTGTCTGTTTATTTATTTGTTGATTTTCTTGGTGCTCAGATTTTTTCCGTGACATAAGCGAAAATACAGCAACCACAACTCCAATAACAATGAATAACCCTATGACAAAATATTTTTCCATGGTGTCCCCCTTTATGTAAATATTATCTTAAACTCTATGAATTTGCAGACTGCTATGAGGCTTTGTCAGTATTTACCTTTGTCGTTTTCTTCATCAACAACTATAAAGACCTCTTTAACTGGCTTATTAACTTTTAACTAAACTATGTAGCTTGGGACTGTAATCTCTCTCCATTTATCTCTTCTCGTGACACCCATCTCTTTAAAGTGTTTGCTGCAGTGTTTGCTAACCCTTCCTTTCCAGAGCCACCGAACTGAAAAAAGGAATAATGTTTTGCCCCCTTTTTGTCATTCCAATCAATGAAAAGGCAGTAATATTTTCGCTGCTTAGTTTCGGGAGAAACAATTTTATTAAGTGCTGATTTTTCTATTTCAGGGACTCTCTGTGCAATCAAGGATTTATCTTCAACAATTATTTCATTAACATTGTCCATTGGTATGCGTTCAAATTCAATGCCCCTTATTCCGCCGGTAAACTTAAAAGAGTCTCCATCAACAGTACAATACGAGATATTAAATGTTTTACTGCCGTCTGGAATACTGCCGAGGTATTCCCCTATGTAAAAGTTCTTTAGTAGTTTAGGTTTTGGGAGTTCATGGGACACTTCTTTAGCGGACTGCTTAGGCTTAATTTTCGACAGAATCGCAAGTATAACAACTACACTTCCAAAACATATGAATGTTCCTATGGCAAAATACTCCCCACTTTCCATCTTTATGTCGCTCCTTTATAAAATAGAACCCTCTTCCCCCTCCCAAATCATTACTAATAGTTACTCAATCAATGGAAATGCTTGCCATGCTATGAGGCTTTAGCAAAGCTTTCTTTTACGTGTTTTTGTTTCATCCACTTATTTAATGCCTGTGCAGCCGTATCTGCTGAGGCTTGTTCTGGAAATTCAAATACAGCATTATGTTTTTTCTTATCGCTATGCTCCCAGTTTAAAACCAAACAACTGCTATTGTCTTTTGGGGACTCAAATAGCTTACCAAAGGATGTCTTTTCCTCTGCGGTCAATTGCCGGACGACCTGAGATTTGTTGACAACTATAATATTATTTATTGAATCTCTTTGTATCCGGCCTATCTCTACACCTCTACTCCCCTTTGAAAATAGAAAAGACTCCTCAGTCACTCCACAAAAAACGTAGGGAGCAGGGGTAGCTGCATTTGGAAATCCAGCCAGATAGCCACTCATGCAGAATCTTTCTGTCAGCTCTTTCTCTTTAGGCTTTTCTTCAACCTCGGTCTTTTTATCTTTATAAAAGGCGAAATATAAGAGTTACACCGCCTCCAATGATTAGAAAAACGACTGGTATAATCCAAGGATATTCTTGCAACATAATTTTCTCCTTACTGGTAAATATAAGTTGCCGAGTTAGTTAGTTTTAATTTATAAATTGTTACCGCATTAAAATCATCACCTGCTAATTTTCTTTTTTGTGTGCCATCTATAGATAGACTATCCCCACTATCCCGCCCCGGAGTATTAATTGAGACATTCTGCATATTTTATATATTGTTCTAAGGAGCAAGCTTTGTTTTTAGGCTGCGTTTTGGTGCTATTTTTTATTCTCCTTCTCTTCCCTTTTTTCTTTCCTCCAGCCGATAAATCGAACAATAGAAACAATAACGACTACCGTACCAAGCACTGCGTAAAAAATAATTTTATCCCTGTCCATGGCCTTTACCCCTTCCCTGCAACGAATCATTTACTGTTAGACTTGTTTCATTCTCTATCATGCGTCTTTTTCTTACTTTTTTTCTTTCTGCCTGAAAAAATCACAAACAAAAAAAAGACAATGATGCCCCCGACAAATATCACTGCTACTAATTCCTGAGGTATCTTCATATGTCCACTACCTATTTCCCGGTTAATTTCTTATATAACCCCCAATAAAAAAGCCGCTACCTGCACTTCGTCTGTGCAGATAACGGCCCGATTATCAGTCTTTTTATTATTTAACCTCCAGGATTAAGAACTATTCCTGGACCCGGATACTCTTATGTAATTTTATTTTACTGTAGCAAAACTTGTTTTCATCCATTTCTTTAATGCTCTGGAGCTTTATCTGCTGGAGATTGTTCAGCAAATTCGAATATAGCATTATGCTTTATGTCGTTGCTGTTCCCCCAATTTAGCACCAAACAACAAGCATCACTTTTTACGGTCTATTAACAGGCTCTTTAAATTTAGAAGCAATAAAGAGTGCACCCACAAGTAAAAGCACACCACCTACCATGAAGATTATCCAATTACCCTTATTTGATAGCGCCTGTATTCCCAGTAGTATCGAGATACAACCTGTTCCACCCAACACACCGAGCAACAACTCTCTCACTGTTTTGCTAACATTCATTTTCAACTCCTTTAATAAATAGTTTGTTGTTGAGTTATTGATGATTGATACTGTAATTGTTGTTTTGCAAACAAAAGGGCACTATGAGCTATTTTCCTTATCTGAGTCTTTATCCTTTTTCTTTCTACCTGAAAAAATCACGATTAAAAAAAACTGATTAGACCTCCGACAAATATCAGTACTACTAATTCCTGAGGTACCTTCATATGGCCACGACCTATTTACTTGTTAATTTCTTATAAAACCCCCAATAAAAAAGCCGCTACCTGCACTTCGTGTGTGCAGATAACGGCCCGATTATCAGTTTTTATTATTTAACCTCCAGGGTTAAGAACTATTCCTGGACCCGGATACTCTTATGTAATTGTATTTTAAATTAATATTTGGTTACTGATTAATAAGAAATTCCCGAATTTAGTTGTCCAATAAAAAAGCCGCTATCTGCACTTCTTCAGCGCAGATAACGGCCCGATTATCAGTTTTTATTATTTCACCTCCAGAAATAAATCGCTATTCCTGGACCCGGATTCCATATTCAATTATTATAAATACAATTAGCTTTTATTTAATTACAAGTCAAGAAATTAATTATGGTTATACTATCTTATTCTCTGCAATCAATGAATTTATCGTAGCACGATTATTATGCGCTTACATAGATAAATCTGAGAATTTTGCTCTCAGACTATTACATAGACATGGGATTTTGTTGTAGGAGTGGTTTTAGCCGCGAAACCATCGCGCATAAATGCGCTCCTACAGAAAATTCTTGAAGCACTTCCTGATCCCGATGTATCATTCCCCTTTTTTCCATATCACATTCCTGAACCCTTTGCGGTAATTGAGGTAGCGGAACTTGGTGGGCTCGATGGTTATGACGTTGAAGTTGACCGCGTCCGCCAGCTTATCAAGCCCCTGTTGTTTCAGTTCTTCCGTGGTGCGGGCATGGCTGCGGATCGCGTTGAAGCGTTCAGGATTTTCACTCTTCTTAAACACGGTTGCCGTGCCCCACACCTGCAGGCCAACAGCGCCGAAGAAGTCTTTTTCAGGAGCATAGGGATCGTTTATGGTGTAGGAGACCTGCGGGTTTGCCTTCAGGTTGGCGATTTTGCCGCCGCCCTCGGAGAAAATATATACGGTCAGGCCGTTGTTGAAATATTCCAGCGCTGTGCAGCGCGGCTCATTGTCCTTGCAGGTGGCAAGGTGCAGGACATTGTGGGTGTTAAGATAGGAAATGATGACGTTCAGAAAATCTTTTTCAGAAATAGTATCAAGCAGGGTGATGTTGACGCTGGCAAATGCTGCCCGCTCCCGCTCATTGGCATGCGGCACGATTACTTTTCCCATTGCTTCCTCCTGGAAAATTTCTTATCCATTCTATTGTGAAGCGCTTTTTTTTGCACTATAGTTAAGCAGCTGAGACAAACAATCCATATATCAGCCGTTGCGCAGGGATGCCATCTTTTTCTCTATCAGCTGGATATGTTTATATTCCTCTTCGAGCAGGTGCTCAATGATTTCCTGCAGCATGCCAATATTTATATTGTTGTGCAGCTGGTCATAAAACCGGTACGCGGCTTTTTCCTTTTCGAGCGCTGCTTCCAGTATAGCCATCGGGGTCGATAATGCCTTGAGGTCTGTCGTCATATATATCTCCTGAATAAGGATATAAAGCTTGCGCTCCAAGCGCTATTTCAATTGCTCATAAAGATTTACTATCATATACTTAGTCGGTTTTAAAGTGAATGATTAACATGCAATAAACTCATAGAGAGGTCTGCCATGAAAGCACAAACCGTACTCGAAACCATTGGCAACACGCCGCACATTAAAATCAACCGCCTGTTCAGCAGCCGGGTTGAAGTGTGGATGAAGGCTGAGCGGGCCAACCCCGGCGGCAGCATCAAAGACCGCATTGCGCTGTCGATGATAGAGGATGCTGAAAAGAAGGGAATCCTCAAGCCTGACTCGGTCATCATTGAGCCCACCTCCGGCAATACCGGGGTAGGGCTTGCCATGGTGTGCGCGGTAAAAAGATACCGGCTGATACTGGTCATGCCGGATTCAATGTCCATTGAGCGCAGAAAGCTCATGTCAGCATACGGGGCAGCGTTTGAGCTTACCCCGCGGGAGTTTGGCATGAAGGGAGCAATCGAAAAAGCAAACGAACTGGTGAAAACCATTCCCCATGCCTGGATGCCGCAGCAGTTTGAAAATGACGCCAATATTGAAGCGCATAAAAAATATACTGCACGGGAAATACTGGATGATTTC
>CAWDOY010000020.1:0-81087 GCA_963803975.1 uncultured delta proteobacterium | reverse complement strand
AATTTCTCTGCGCGCTCTGCGTTATATTTTTTACTTCACCAGTTTGCTGAGTTCTTTAAACGCTTCCCCTTTTGCAACCCGCTGCAGCTCAAACAGCGCCATCTCAATGCCGGTTATCTGCGCGCCGGCCTGCTTCATCTTCTCCAGCCCCAGGCTTTTGTTCTCAACGGTACGTGATCCGACACAGTCGGCAAGCACTTCAACTTCATAGCCCTGATCCAACAGATCAAGCGCGGTCTGATAGACGCAGATGTGGGTTTCAATGCCTGCCAGCAGAAGCTGCGTGCGCTTCAGGTCAGGAGAGCTCCTCCATGCAGCGCTCTTCCCCGCAGCAGCTGAAGCTGAACTTGCTGATGGGCTGAATATCCGCAAGAAGGGTTTTAAGTTCAGGTACTGTTGCGCCAAGACCAGCCGGGTTCTGCTCGGTAACCAGCATGGGGAATGCCGAGCACCCGGGCACCGCTGATAATCTTCTGCAGATTTTCCAGCAGCGCTTCTCTGTTGTCAATCACACGGAAAAGCTTTTCCTGCACATCAATAATAATTAAAGCCGTGTTGTCTATCGTAAGCATAACTCGTGACTCGGGGCTCGTGAACAGTGATAGTGAAAGTGAATGTAAGTGAAAGTCAACGTCAGCTAGGTCAATAGCCAAAAACTAAACCTCTTACCTTTTACCTCTTGACCGCTTCACCATTGCCGACTCCTACTCTTCGCCTATTGCCTGCTGCCTATTGCCTCCCCCTATTTAATATCTTCGTGATACTGCTGCAGGGATTTTACCGTACCGCGCCCCTTTTTAAATGCTTCAATTCCGCGGGCAGCGGCAAGGGCGGCAGCGATGGTTGTTATGTAGGGAATCTTAAATTTAATTGCCGACTTGCGGATATAAGAGTCATCATGCTTGCTCAGCTTGCCCACCGGGGTGTTGATGATGAGCTGTATCTCTTTATTGGTCATAGCGTCAACAATGTTCGGACGGCCTTCCTGGATTTTTTTGATCTGCTTTGCCTCGATGCCGTTCTGGGCAAGAAAATTTTGTGTGCCGTCTGTTGCTGCGATGCTGAAGCCAAGGTCATGGAAGCGCCGGGCCACATCAAGGATCGCAGGCCGCTCCTCTTCGCTGACGGTAATAAGCACCGTGCCTTCAACGGGGAGGCGCTGATTGGCAGCTTCCTCGGCTTTGTAAAAGGCCAGGCCAAATGAATCAGCCATGCCCAGGACTTCACCGGTTGAGCGCATCTCCGGTCCCAGCAGCGGGTCAACTTCGGGGAACATATTAAAGGGGAACACCGCCTCTTTCACGCCAAAGTGCGGGATGGGCCTGCGCTTGAGCTTGAGGTCAGAAAGTTTTTTGCCCATCATCACCTGGGTTGCCAGCCGCGCCATGGGAATGTTGCAGACCTTGGAGACCAGCGGCACGGTGCGTGATGCACGGGGATTTGCCTCAAGGATATAGACCGTATCGTTTGCAATCGCGTACTGGATGTTTATGAGCCCTACCACGTGCAGCTCAAGCGCGATTTTGCGCGTATACTCATCTATGGTTTCAATATGCTTCTGCGGGATGCTCACCGGCGGTATCACGCAGGCGGAATCACCTGAATGGATGCCCGCGAGCTCGATGTGCTCCATGACTGCCGGCACAAACGCATCAGTGCCGTCTGAGATAGCGTCAGCTTCGGCCTCGATGGCGTTCTCGAGGAATTTATCAATAAGGATGGGGCGCTCAGGCGTTACATCGACCGCCCGTTCCATGTAGTGTTTCAGCATCTGCTCGTCATGGACAACTTCCATTGCCCTCCCGCCCAGAACATAGGAGGGTCTGACCATGAGCGGATAGCCGATCTCATGGGCAATCTCCAGTGCCTCATCGAAGGTTTTCGCCATCCCTGATGCAGGCTGCGGTATGCCCAGCTTCTTCATCACCTTGCGGAAGCGATCGCGGTCTTCGGCAAGGTCTATGGTCTCAGGCGTTGTCCCTAAAATTTTAACCCCTGCGGCATAGAGCTCATTGGCAATGTTTAACGGCGTCTGCCCGCCGAACTGCACAATCACGCCCTCGGGCTGTTCCTTCTCATAGATGCTCAGCACATCCTCCACGGTGAGGGGCTCAAAATAGAGCTTGTCCGAGGTGTCGTAATCAGTGGAGACGGTTTCGGGGTTACAGTTGACCATGATGGTTTCAAGGCCCTCGTCCCGCAGGGCAAATGCCGCATGCACGCAGCAGTAGTCAAATTCAATGCCCTGGCCGATGCGGTTCGGGCCGCCGCCCAGGATCATGATTTTTCTCCTGTCGCTGGTGGGAACTTCATCCGGCGCATTGTAGGTTGAGTAATAATATGCGGCATTTTCCACGCCGCTCACCGGCACCGCGCAATAGCTCTGTTTCAGACCGAGGGCTTTGCGCCGCTCCCTGACCGTGGCCTCAGGAATGTCCGAGAAGCTTTGCCAGATAGCGGTCTGCAAATCCGTCCTTCTTGGCTTGTTATTAACAGTCATCCGGCAGCATGGTGCCTTTGTGTTTCAGGATTTCTTCCTCTCGCTCCACCAGCTCCTTCATCTGCTGAATAAACCACGGCTTGATATAGGTAAGCTGGAACAGCTCGTCAACGCCTGCGCCCTTGCGCAGCGCCTCGTACATGATGAACTGCCGCTCGCTTGTGGGTTCGGAGAGCAGCCTGAGCAGCTGCTCGCGCGATAACTGGTTGAAGTTTTTGACAAACCCGAGCCCGTAGCGCCCCTTTTCAATGGAGCGGATCGATTTCTGTACCGCCTCCTTGTAGTTTTTGCCGATGCTCATGACCTCGCCGACCGCCCGCATCTGGGTGCCGAGCTTGTCCTCAACGTCTTTGAATTTTTCAAAATCCCAGCGGCAGAACTTTATGACCACATAGTCACCCCAGGGGGTATATTTCTCCAGGGTCCCCTCACGCCAGTAGGGAATTTCATCAAGGGTAAGCCCGCCGGCAAGCATTGACGACACCATGGCGATGGGAAAGCCGGTTGCCTTTGAGGCGAGGGCTGAGGAGCGCGAGGTGCGCGGGTTGATTTCAATCACCACCACGCGGCCGGTTTCAGGGTCATGGGCAAACTGGATGTTGGTGCCGCCGATGACCTGGATGGCTTCGACAATATCATAGGAATACTTCTGCAGGCGCTGCTGCAGCTTCGGGTCTATGGTCAGCATGGGTGCCGCGCAGAAGGAGTCACCGGTATGCACGCCCATGGCATCGATATTTTCGATGAAGCAGACTGTAATCATCTGGTTTTTGGCATCGCGCACCACTTCCAGCTCCAGCTCCTCCCAGCCGAGCACCGACTCCTCGATCAGCACCTGGCCGACCAGGCTTGCGGACAGGCCGCGGCTGGCCACCACCTGCAGCTCTTCCTGGTTGTAGACGAGACCGCCGCCGGTTCCGCCCATGGTGTAGGCCGGACGCACCACCACCGGATAGCCAAGCTCCTGGGCAATGGCTTCCGCCTCTTCGATGCTGTAGGCAATTTTACTCTGCGGCATCTCGATGCCGAGCCGGTTCATGGTATCTTTAAAAGCCTGCCGGTCTTCCCCGCGCTCGATAGCATCAACCTGGACCCCGATTACCTGTACATTATATTTTTTCAGCACCCCCTTGCGGGCCAGGTCTGAGGTCAGGTTAAGGCCTGACTGGCCGCCGAGGTTAGGCAGTATCGCATCAGGCCGCTCCTTGGCAATAATGTCTTCCATGGCAGCCACGGTCAGCGGCTCGATATAGGTGGCGTCAGCCATGCCGGGGTCGGTCATGATGGTAGCGGGATTTGAGTTGGCGAGCACAATTTTATATCCGAGTTTGCGCAGGGCCTTGCATGCCTGGGTGCCCGAATAATCAAACTCGCAGGCCTGACCGATGACGATGGGGCCGGAACCGATTATCATTACCTTTTTTATGTCATTTCGCTTTGGCATTGGCTGTCCTTTCAGAGCTATCAATAATATATAAATGGAGTGAGCTGTATGTTTGGGACTGTGAGGATATAAGATTTTACCTGCAAGTGTCAATCGGAATATGCAAATCGGTGAATCGGTGAAGGGGTTAAGAGGTAAAGAGGTAAAAGGTGAAGAGGTGAAAAGGCAAATCAATTGGTGAAAGGTAGCGTGAGTAGGCGAGTGATCAGAGGCACAAAGATGAGTTCGAGTCACTGGTCACTGATTTAGGGTGAAGAGGTTTAGTTTTTTGGCCTATTAACCTTTTGACCTTTTAGCCTTTTCACCTTACACCTTTCACTTTTCACTGTTCACTGTTCACGAGTCCCGAACGTGCATAGATAATTTTTTACTTCCCGTTTAAAGGACAATATATTACATATATCAGCAGGTACCCATACACAATCATCTACTATCACTACGAGGTGCATATGAAGCAGAAGAGAATAGACCGCAGGCAGTTTTTACGGGATATGAGCGTTTCAGTGGCAGGGGCGGGTCTGGTGCTCAATGCCCTTGATGTAGCCAGCGCACGTGCCGCAGTACCATGCTGCCGCGCAGAGCAGCAGCACGGCGACCATGGAATACCGCGACCTGGGGAAAACCGGCATGAAGGTGTCAGCGGTGAGCTTCGGGGTCATGACGCTGACTGACCCGGCGGTGCTTTTCAAGGCGCTGGACCGGGGCATTAATTATTTTGACACCGCCTGGATGTACCAGAATGGCAAAAACGAGGAGCTGCTCGGGAAGGTATTAAAGGATTACGGCAGAAAAAAAGTTTTTGTCGCCACCAAGATTGCGCCGGTTTACAGCTTCAGAGCAAAGGACACGATGCCCATGGAAAAGCCCGAAAAAATGGAAGAGAAAATGGGCCAGAGCCTGAAAAGGCTGCAGACAGATTATGTGGACGTGCTCTTCCTGCATAATATTGTGCAGCCGGAGTGGGCAACCTATGAGCCGATGCTGAAATTTCTTGAGAAGATGAAGAAGCAGGGGAAGGCGCGCTTTGTCGGCATCTCATTCCATGACGGAAAAACCCTGGTTGATGTGGTAAATGCCGGGCTTCAGGCACCATGCTATGATGTTTTTTTAGCAGCGCTTAATTTTAAAAGTCCGCCGGAACATGTTGCAGCCCTGAAAAAGGCGCGGCAGAAGAACATCGGCATCATTGCCATGAAAACGCAGGCCGGCGGCTATCAGGATGCGCGGCGCGGCTCTTTAAGCCCGTACCAGGCCGCTTTGAGCTGGGTGCTGCAGAAGGATTTTGTTGACTGTGCGATACCCGGGATGGTGAATATAGACCAGGTCGTGGAAAATACCGGAGCTGTGGGCAAGAAACTCGGCTGGAGTGAACGGAAGGTGCTTGACACCTATTACAGCTCAATTAAGGATCGCTACTGTCTCAGGTGCGGGGAATGCCGTGGGACCTGCCCGTATGAGACGGCGATTCCGATCGTTAACCGGGCACTTATGTATCATGAAGGATATGGCAACACAGAGCTTGCCCGCGCCACGTACCGGGACCTCGGGTGCGAAGAAAATGCCCGGTCCTGCGCAACCTGCCGCGACCGCACCTGCCGCTGCGTAAATGGTATTAACCTGGCTGAAAGGATGCGCTATGCCCACCGCCTGCTGGCATGAACGGCGGCTGTTGTTCCGGAGGCTGCTGGCTTTCGGGTTGTTGTACGGCTCAATGCTCTTCCTGTTGCTGCAGCTTTATGCTGAAGCGGCAGGGAAGGGCGCCGCAGGGTCACTTGAAAATATGTTGCCGGGAATTAATGAAATCAGCGGCTGGCAGCGCAGCGGTGCATCCTATGCCTATACGCCTGAGAAGCTGTACACCTACATAGACGGTGCGGCAGACCAGTTTATTGCCTACGGCTTTGTGAAGCTGCATGGTGCTGAGTATGTGTGCACTGCAGACCAGAAGGAAGGCATCACGGTTGATATTTATGATATGGGAAGCGCGCTCAGTGCCTTCGGCATGTTTACTTCCAAGAAAGATCCCGCGAGCGCAGGGCTTGGCATCGGTGCTGAATCGTTTGGCAATGAACAGCTTGCTGTTTTTTACAAGGGCCGGTTTTACGTTGAAATACAGGCGCGCATTATTGGCGATAGAAACCGCTCAGTGCCGCAAACTGCTGCCCGCATGGTTGCTGACAGGATTCCGGGGGGGAACTCCAAGCCTGAGATACTGGGGCTTTTCCCCGCAACCGGCCACGTGCCCGGCTCGGAAAACTATATGGTGGGTGGAGTTCTCGGCCATGCATTTTTGCCCAGGGGAATTGCGCGTGACTACCAGCGTAACCAGGAGCTGATTAAAGCCTATATCGTGCTCTTTCCCGCTGCAGCACAGGCAGGCGCTGCATTTGTGGAGTATAATAAATACCTGGCAGGTGCTGGTGAAAAGGTTATTCCCCGTGCGGGAGTTGGGGAGAAAAGCTTTACTGCGCACGAGCAGTATCAGAAAAATATTGTCGCGGCACTGATGGGAAATTATATAGTGTGCGTTACCGGTCTCTCAAACGTTCAAACCGGAGAGCAGCTTGCACAAGAGATCCTCGGCGCTATACAGCAGTCAGGTAGGTCTCAGGTGCCTGCTAACTGACCGCCTGGTCCTGCCTCATATCAACAAGATACTGATGAATGAAATTGACTATTGCCTTCTTCTGCTTTTCCGTAAGGTCAGAGAATCGTATTCCCAGGGTGTGATTAATATCTTGTGCGCCACGGTTAAACGGCATAGCCCGGGCAACCGTGCCCTCGACCACGATCTCCTCAGAGGCATTATTAAGCCTGAAGGAAATTTCCAGTGTTTCACCGGCACGGATAGCAGCAGAAGAATAACAGTAGATCAGGCAGCCGCCCACACTCAGATTGGTCATATAACATTTTCTCTGTCTGTTTTTCAGCCTGCAGCGGGCACTTACCTGTAACGCTCCTCTGGAAGATATTCTTTTCTCTTTAGCTTCTTTGTTCATACATTTCCCTGTAATTCACCATTAACCCGTTATTCATGTAAAAGGCCAAGGGAGCTGTTTTCACTACCAGTATATCACCTGTTCTGCCCTGGCCGGGGCTCCAGTTCGCTTTTGCGCAGCAGTATGTTTTATTTTGTAATACCTAATCGGATAATATAGTGGTTTCATCATAGCAAAGTAAATTAAATAGTAAAAACAGCATGATAGATAGCGCTGCGCGTTGGCATAATAATTGTATTTATTAATATGATATAGAAATAATTGAAAAAACCGCTTTAAACGGGGGTATTTGTTATGGAAGCCTTGCAATCAATTCAAGTTTCAATCCCGCTGTGGCAGGTTATTCTGCTCGGCCTCATTGCGCTGGCTTGCATCATCTCCGCACGTCTCAAGCTGGGGCTTGTAGCTACTTTTAGCATTGCCTTATATTGGAGCCTCATGAAACAGTTCCCTCAGGGCGGAAGCAGCATCATGAATATCCAGTTTTTTGATGTTTTCTGTCTTTTTATCGGCTTCAGCCTCGCGGCGGTGTTTATCATCTACCTGTTTTTTATGAACAGCGAATAAACAGCTGAACGCGGGATTTATGTGCAATAAAACGGCACAGGGATAGCTGTTATTTCTGTGCCGTTTTATTGTGGCAGCATAGCAATTTTATTGCTGGCTCAGTTTGTCTTCTAAATTATTCCTTATTGATTCCTGATTGCCAATCATTTCTTCAAGAGAACCAATCTGACGGTCAGCCTCCCTGATTTTTGTTTCAGCATCATTTATTTTCCGCTCTTCACTGGCAATAGACTGCTTGCGATCTTCGGAGGTCATGTAGGAATCTGCGCGGTATTTTTCGATGCGCACTTCAGCGTTTACCTTTACCTCCTGGGCAGCATTTTTCTGTTTCAGATAAGAATTTTTTCTCTCGTTGAAGGTTGTAATATTTGATTGTATGATGTCAAGCCGTTCTTTAATCTCTGCCTGTTCATTTTCTTGTGTCTTTGCCGGGGGTGTCGGGGACGGGGGAGGATTCTGGTCTCCTGCAGTTTCCGCTATGTTCGGCAGCGCGGCTGCATCTGCTCCCGGGGGCTCCGCGGCAGGAGTCCCGCCCTGTTTTTCAATGGCCTTTATGTCCTCTTTGGGAATAGCGACACTTCCCCCGTCCCGGTAAAACCTGATTTTAGGGCCTTCGTCCCAGTATTTTTGCACCGCAATCTCTTTGCCATTTTTAAGCCGAATAACGTAATAATCGGCAAATGCCTGATAGACGGTAGCAAACAGTATAATGGCGGCTATGATAATGATGCTTTTTCTATGCATTGTGCCTCTCCTGATGCGGGTGCATCCCTGTATGGTGCAGCATGTTACTTTCCCTGCGGCTGTACCGTGGTTCGCTTAAAAAACCGGTCTGCCTTTTGCTCTATCTGTTTCCACGGGGCAAGGCGCTTTTTAATGACCGCAGCATTAATCTGTTGCTGCTGGGCGAGCGCGCCACGCTCCACCTGAAGCATCCTTTTTGCATGCTGCTTGATCTGCAGTATAGCTGAATAATTTTCTTTCTTAATGAAGGTGTCCAGGCATTTTTCGACCTTTCGGGGGTTATCACTGTTCAAGGCACTCTGCAGAAGGGCCTCATCAGACTGCTGAAACCACCAGCACCAGCCATTCTCAAGAGGAAAAGCAAACAACAATCATGAAACATACGGCTATAACCGTGCCGGCATTTAAAAAACGATCTCGACGCATTTAATCTTCCCAGCGATCATCAGTTACCGTAATTTTAATTTGTTTGTGCTGCGCTTCTTCCTGAGCAACCTTTTTTTCTTCCCGGTTCAACACCGTATCATAGCACGAGGCACAAACGCCCGTTTTATTGACGCACATTTTATTGCTGTTACAGATGAGGCAGACGTGTGCTGCAATTGCCTGAGCAGTTTTGCGGGAGTCTTTTAATAACTGGATAATGCCGGGCTTTTTGTGAGCCCTGATTTCGTTCAGGTTTACAATATTGGAATGTTCAGGGAGTTTATTAGTCATGGCGATACCGTACCCTTAACGTTTGCAAAGCCATTATTGTTCCGGGAGTTTTTTCCGCGTGCTGCTTTAAAAAAATCTACGGTTTCGCTCAACCCGGCTTCGAGGGCCACCTGCGGTGACCAGCCCAGAACCGTGCGGGCCCGCTCCCAGGAGATAACGCTTCTCAGCTGCTCGCCGGGAATCGGGGGGGCGTGGGGCTGCGGCGCCTGAGAGCCGGTGAGCCCTGCTAACAGGGAAAAGAGCTGGTTTACCGACGTCTCCTGCGCCGTGCCAATATTTATTGCTCCGGCAACATTACTGTTAATCGCCAGGAGATTGGCCCGGGCCACATCCTTGACATACACAAAATCCCGTGTCTGCTCACCGGTTCCATTGATGACGGGGTTGCCCTTATCAAGCATCTTGAGCGCAAAGATCGCCACCACACCCGCCTCACCATGGGGGTCCTGACGCGGCCCATAGACATTGCTGTAGCGCAGAACCGTATAGCTGAGCCCATATACAGTATAATAGCAATAGAGATATTTTTCAACAGCAAGCTTCCCTACGCCATAGGGGCTGATGGGCCGCTGCGGATGTTCTTCATCAGCGGGGAAATAGTCCTGCTCACCATAGATGGCGCCGCCGGTTGAGGCAAAAATAAATTTTTTGACATTATGCTGCACCGCGCCCTGGAGGAGGTTGAGCGTGCCCCGGATATTTATTTCCAGGTCATGGATGGGGTCTTCAACTGAGCAACGGACAGATATTTGAGCTGCGTGGTGTATTATGACTTCAGGAGCCTCCCGCTGCAAAATCTCGCCTACGGACGGGTCACGAATGTCTATCTGGTAGAATGCAGCTTCCGGTGGAATATTTTCTATCGTGCCTGATGAGAGGTCGTCAACAATGGCCACTTTATGCCCTTCGCTTATGAGCAGATCGGCTATGTGTGAACCAATAAAGCCGGCACCCCCGGTTAGGACTATTTTCATACTACGTCTCCATGGTTGTTTGACAGGTATTGGAAAATTCTAATGCAAGGTATCATTGAAAGTCAATTAAATAAGAGAGAAATCTGAATAACTTAAGATTGCTATGGAAAATAAATTGTGCTAAAAAGAAAAAAATTAAGCCAATGGTTGCCAAACCGCATCTATGAAGCCGCTTTCCAAACAGGACTATCTGAGGAAAATACCGTCGGTTGATGAACTGCTGAGGGCGCCGGATATACAGGAACTGTGCGCGCGCTTTCCCCGCGCAGCAGTTACCAGTGCGGTGCAGAGGGTCCTTGCGGAAACCAGGCGCACCCTGCTGGCGCTTGCTGACGAAGCCCCGGGAGACGGGGACTGTCTTTCTCCAGGATATACAGCAACAGGTGATCGCTCAAGTACAAAAAACCGGCAGGCCCTCACTGCAGCGCGTTATAAATGCCACCGGCGTGGTCATTCATACCAACCTGGGCAGGGCGCCGCTTGCCGAACACGCGCTCCGCCTGGTGGCAGAAACCGCCTCCCGCTACAGCAATCTTGAATTTGATCTTGAACGGGGAGAGCGGGGCTCTCGCTATGTCCATGTACGAGAGATTTTGCAGCAGATCACCGGCGCCCAGGATGCTTTTGTTGTTAATAATAATGCCGCAGCAGTACTGCTGTGCCTGAGCACGCTTGCCCGCGGCAGGGAAGTTATCATCTCCCGGGGTGAACTCATTGAGATCGGCGGGTCGTTCCGGATCCCTGAGGTCATGGAGCAGAGCGGGGCACAGCTGCGGGAAGTTGGAACAACCAACCGGACCCACCTCAGTGATTACCGGCAGGCAATTACTGAACATACGGCACTTATTCTTAAGGTGCACCCCAGCAATTATCAGCTGGTTGGTTTCACCGCAGATGTTTCATTGCGCGATCTGAAACAGCTCGGCACAGAATTTCACCTGCCGGTGATGTTTGATATGGGCAGCGGCAATCTCGTCCCGCCGCAGCAGTTTGGCTTGCAGGATGAACCGACGGTTCAGGAGGCGGTAAACCAGGGTGCTGACATCATAACATTTAGCGGCGATAAACTGGTGGGAGGACCGCAGGCGGGTATCATACTGGGAGAAACCGGCGTTATCACCGCCATTGCCCGGAATCCCCTCACCAGAGCGCTGCGCATAGACAAATTGACGCTTGCAGCACTTGAGGCCACCCTCAGGCTATACTCCTGCGATCCTGATTGCTTCCAACACATACCGGTTCTCAGCATGCTCTCTGTTGCAGAAAACACCTTGAAAAAATGCGCCCGGACGATAGCACGGGCATTGAAAAAACATGCAATACCCATGGACATAGCCGTGGTGCAGGATAGTTCCAAAATCGGCGGCGGTTCCTATCCCCTGCATGATCTCCCGACCTGGGCAGTGTCCCTGGCGCCGCAGACGATGTCACCGCAGGATCTTGAGCGCAAGCTGCGCACCGGCACTCCTCCGGTAATTGTGCGCATTAACCGGGAGCGGGTCATCATAGATACGCGTACCTTATTCCCCGAGGAAGCGGGGATGGTTGCAAAGGCCATTATTGCGCTTTTTACGCAAACTGCATAATGCGATATTGAATTTGCCGGTAATGTATAGTAAAGTACCACCGTAACCATAGAACGGATGCTGTATAGAGCCCATGCTTAACTCAAGTGTTCTTGTTCTCAACAGGTCATACCTGCCGGTTGACATTACCTCGGTCAGGCGGGCATTTGTGCTGCTCTACCAGGGGATAGCACGGGCCATCGACGAGCAGTACAAGACCTTTGACTTTGAAAGCTGGGCAGAACTCAGTGTGCATGCCCAGGATGAAACCATCGGGCTGGTAGAGAGGGCCATCCGCATCCCCCGCGTCATCCTGCTCCTCACCTACGATAAAGTGCCAAACGGACAGGTGCGTTTCACCCGGATCAACATTTTCCGCAGGGATAAAAACCGCTGCCAGTACTGCGGCAAGACATTTCCCCGCAATGAACTGAGCATTGATCACGTCATCCCCCGCGCCTACGGAGGCAAGAGCACCTGGGAAAATGTTGTCTGCGCATGCTATCAGTGCAACAAGAAAAAGGGCGGACAGACCCCGGCAGAGGCGTACATGAAGCTGCTCTCCCATCCCCGCAAGCCCCGCTGGTCTCCGTTTATGAGGGTTCCCGTACAGGAGATTCAACGCAAGGAATGGCTGCCGTTCCTCACCATGGTGGATCTCTCCTACTGGCATACAGAGCTGCTTGAAACATAATACATAATATATATTCTATACGGTGAAAACAGTTGCGTTTGCGGTAAGCGTCCAGGACAGCGGGAAGCGGCTTGACATCTTTCTGGCTGAGCGGCAGGCTCTTTTTACCCGGTCGCAGGTGCAACGGGCCATCAAAGACAGCCGCATCCGGGTCGATCAGGTATTGCAGAAGGCATCATACCATGTGCGCGCCGGAGAGCGTATCGAAGTAGTGCTCATTGACCCGGTGCCGCTTGAGGGTCAGGCTGAAAATATACCCCTGGAAGTTCTCTATGAAGATGCGGCCCTGATGGTGGTTAACAAGCCCCCGGGCATGGTGGTGCATCCGGCATGCGGCAATTACACCGGCACGCTGGTAAATGCGCTCCTCCATCACTGTACCACGCTTTCCGGAATCGGCGGGGTCTTACGGCCCGGGATTGTTCACCGGCTGGACAAGGGAACTTCGGGAATTCTGGTGGTAGCAAAAAATGATATTGCCCACCAGGGCCTCAGCCGGCAGTTTAAGCTGCACACCATTGTGCGAAAATATCAGGCCCTGGTTCATGGCAGCATGGACAAAACAGCAGGTACGATACAGACACTCATCGGCAGGCATCCGACCCAGCGGAAGAAGATGTCAGCCCTGCCCAGCAGAGGACGGCAGGCCGTCACCCACTGGAAGGTTGCCGAGGAGTTTGCCGGCCTGACGCTGCTTGAGGTAACGCTGGAAACAGGCAGAACCCACCAGGTGCGGGTCCATCTCTCAAGCATGGGACATCCCGTGGTTGGGGACGGGGTGTACGGAGCAGGCAAGAGGAACAAGGAGATTTGTTTGCCGGGAGTGCGGAAAGCTCTCAGTGAGATTGACCGGCCGCTGCTTCATGCCGGGTATCTTCAGTTCACCCATCCGGAATCGCAGGCACTGGTAGAATTTGCAGTGCCGCCGCCTGAAGATTTTATCAGGGTATTACAGGCCGTGAGGACTGCAGCATGATTACCGTCGGATTAACCGGGGGAATTGCAAGCGGGAAAAGTCTCGTTGCGCAGATATTGAGGCGCCTGGGCTGCGAGGTGATTGATACCGATGCTATTGCCCGGGACGTGGTCGTGCCGGGCACTGAAGGCTGGCAGGCAGTGGTTACAGAGTTCGGGCCGCAGATACTTGCTGAAGACGGCACGATTGACCGGGCAAAGCTTGCAAGCATCATTTTTGCCGATGCCGGGCGCCGGGAAATCTTGAACAGCCTCCTCCACCCCCTCATCATCAGGGCCGTCGGTGAGCAGATTGCCGCTATCCAAGCCAGAGCCCCTGATGCAGTAGTGGTGGTCGATGTCCCGCTGCTGATTGAATGCGACATGCAAAACGATTTTGATGAGGTTATGGTAGTCTGGGCGCCCCGTGAAACGCAGATCGCCCGCCTCATGGCACGGGACGGGTTACGTGAGGAAGACGCGCGGGAACGCATTGCTTCCCAGCTGCCGCTTGATCAGAAGAGGGAGTGCGCGACCTTTGTGGTGGAAAACGATGCGGACCGGGAGAAAACCGCAGAGCAGGTGGAAAAGTTTTTTTTGCACCTGACGCGTGACAGGAAAAGATCATCATAACAAAACGCTGGAATAAATAGCTTGACAATCATCAGAAAGCCGGTTATATTTTTTTACAGAGAAAACTCTCCAAAAATAATCCATAATAAAAGTTTATAGATTTCCTGTAGTGTTCTCTCCTGTGAGCATCTCTTTTAAAATAACCAGCATATCCTTACTGATTAGCGCTATTAATAACCATCAGAGGTACCCGCAGAGATAACCAAATGCTGAGAAGCTCATATACGTTGTAACGATACGTAGTGACGTTCCTTCCAGACCATAATGACCCCGGCATAGGCTGCAGATGTTGCTTCTCATACCGAGCTCTTTTTAACATAGATAAAATATCCCCTGTTTTGCCTGTAAATCCTAAGCTGATTGCATGCTGTTTTTATTTCACAACCGCACACACACAACCGAAATAGTCAATAAAAACTACCGCAAAGAAGTTCTCTGCTTATCCCGAAGGCTTGCGGGACAGGGCTTCCCGGAGTTTAATCTTTCATTTTAGCGACCTGCCTCCGGCCTCTGCTTTATACCGCAGGGCGTGCGGGGCATGAAACCTGTCAAGGAGACATGTGCATGAACCTCAAAGAACTCAAGGAAAAGAAGATTAACGACCTGATGAACGCTGCCAAGCAGATGAATGTGGAAGGCTACAGCAGCATGCGCAAGCAGGACCTGATTTTTGCATTGCTGCAGTCGGAGATTGACAAAAACGGGCTTATATACGGCGAGGGGGTGCTGGAGATTCTGCCGGACGGCTTTGGATTTTTACGGGCGCCGGACTACAACTACCTGCCGGGACCCGATGATATTTATGTCTCACCCTCACAGATACGCAGATTTAATCTGCGCACCGGCGACACTGTCTCCGGCCAGATACGGCCGCCGAAAGAATCAGAGCGCTATTTTGCCCTGCTGAAAGTAGAGTCGGTTAATTATGAAAACCCGGAATCGGCCCGCGATAAGATTCTGTTTGACAACCTGACCCCGCTGTATCCCATGGAACGGCTCCGGCTCGAGCATGACAAGGATAATATGTCCGCCCGGGTCATGGACCTGCTTACCCCCATCGGCAAAGGCCAGCGCGGGCTCATTGTTTCTCCGCCGCGCACCGGAAAAACCATGCTCCTGCAGACCATAGCCAACTCCATTACCAAGAACCACCCGGAAGTCATGCTGATCGTGCTGCTGATTGATGAGCGGCCGGAAGAGGTGACGGACATGCAGCGCTCGGTCAAAGGAGAGGTCATCAGCTCAACCTTTGATGAACCGGCCCAGCGCCATGTGCAGGTGGCTGAAATGGTCATCGAGAAAGCAAAGCGCCTGGTGGAGCACAACAAGGATGTCGTCATCCTGCTGGACAGCATAACGCGCCTGGCACGGGCCTACAACACGGTAGTGCCGCCGAGCGGCAAGGTGCTCTCCGGCGGTGTTGACTCCAACGCGCTGCACAAGCCGAAACGTTTTTTCGGCGCTGCCCGCAATATCGAGGAAGGCGGCAGCCTCACCATTGTCTCAACCGCGCTCATTGATACCGGCAGCAGAATGGATGAAGTTATTTTTGAAGAATTCAAAGGCACCGGCAACATGGAAATCTACCTGGAGCGCAAGCTTGCCGACCGGCGCGTCTTCCCGGCAATTGACATTAACCGCTCCGGTACGCGTAAAGAGGAGCTGCTGCTGCCGCCGGAAAGCTTGAACAGAATATGGCTGCTGCGCAAAGTCCTCCAGCCGCTCAACACCATTGATGCCATGGAATTTTTACTTGAAAAAATGCGCGAAACAGATAATAATGTTGAATTCCTTAATTCTATGAATAAGTAATATATGGGAAAGGAGCAGGCCACGTGAAGAAAGAGATTCATCCCAACTATGAGAAGTCAGTCGTAAAATGTGTCTGCGGCAATACCTTTGAAACCCGCTCGACAAGAAAAGAGATCAAGGTTGAGGTATGTTCCAGCTGCCACGGCTTCTTTACCGGCAAGCAAAGGCTGGTGGATTCAGCAGGCCGGGTTGAGAAGTTCAATAAGAAGTATGCCAATAAGGGCATTAAAAAGTCTGAACCCAAAGCGTAACGAAAGCGCATTCCCCGAGACGTTACAAGTGCATCGCCCGTGACTGGCGGACTGTCCAGCCACGGGCTCTTTCTTTGTCATTACTATGAGTTCAATATTTAATAAGCTGGAAGAAGTCGAGCAAAAATACCGTGAGCTTGAGCAGTCACTCAGCGATCCGGCCATTTTTCAGGACATGGAGCGCTATCAGAAGCTAACCCGCGAGCGGGCGCGGATTGCCTCTGTGGTAGAGAGCTACCAGCGCTACAAAAAAATAACTGATGAAATAGAAGGTAATAAAGTGCTGCTCCACGGGGATGATGAAGCCTTAAAAGAGCTTGCTAAAGAGGATATCACCGCCCTTAAAAAAGAGCTTGAAGAGCTGGAAGAGCGCCTGCGGATGATGCTGCTGCCGAAAGATCCCCGTGATGAAAAAAATGTCATTCTTGAAATACGCGCCGGTACGGGCGGAGAAGAGGCAGCGCTTTTTGCCATGGACCTGTTCCGCATGTATGCGAAGTTTGCAGAGCGGCGCCGGTGGCGGGTAGAGATATTAAGCCAGAATATTACCGGCCTGAAAGGCGCTAAGGAAGTGATTGCATCCATAGAAGGGGACGGGGTGTACAGCCAGCTCAAGTATGAAAGCGGTGTTCACCGGGTGCAGCGGGTTCCTGAAACAGAAACCCAGGGCCGCATTCACACCTCTGCGGTAACGGTGGCAGTGCTTCCGGAAGCAGAAGACGTTGATATCGTGATCAATCCTGATGACCTGAAAATAGATGTATATCGCTCGTCCGGCCCCGGCGGTCAGAGCGTTAATACCACGGACTCTGCAGTACGGGTTACCCATCTTCCGACCGGGCTGGTGGTCATCTGCCAGGATGAAAAATCCCAGCATAAAAACAAAGCAAAGGCCATTAAAGTGCTCAAGTCACGCCTTCTGGACGCGGCGATCAAAGAGCAGCAGGACCAGATCTCCAAGGAACGGAAAAGCCAGGTTGGCAGCGGTGACCGGAGCGAGCGCATACGCACCTATAACTTTCCCCAGGGCAGAGTCTCTGATCACCGCATCGGGCTCACCCTGTATCGCATTGAAGCAATCATGGAAGGCGACGTCCAGGAGATTATCGACCACCTCACCACCCATTTCCAGTCGCAGGCTCTCCAGGAATCAGGACTTGATTCATTCGGCAAGCCGCATTACCAGTGATCCCGGTTTTTTGTGTTACCCGCCTCGCAACCGCACAGCGCACCTTGTTTTCTACCCTGATATCTCTGGAATAATCTTTCTTTATATGTTGAATTTTGGTATTAGTTTGACCGGTTTCATGCCTCGCACGTCCCGTCCCGAACGCTCTCAGGATATGCGGAGTAATTCTCTATTATGAATGAACCTTTGAAACTGCCGTATGAATAAAATCTGGACGATTCTTGAACTCATCAATGAGACAACCGGCTATTTTAAAAAAAAGAGCATAGAGAGCGCGCGCCTTGATGCCGAGCTGCTGCTTGCGCACTGTCTCAACATAGAGCGGATTCAGCTGTATATCGCGTTTGAGCGGGCGGTGACGGAAGCTGAGCTTTCTCTCTTCAGGGACATGGTCAGGCGCAGGGCAGCTGGTGAGCCGGTTGCCTATTTGACGGGATACCGGGAATTCTGGTCTCTGAAAATCAAGGTGCAGAAGGGCGTGCTCATACCGCGGCCGGAGACTGAGCTGCTGGTTGAGGAAGCAATCAAGCTCCTCAAACCAGGGGACCGGGAAGTTGCTATTCTGGAGTTGGGGACGGGAAGCGGCGCTATCGCAATCGCGCTGGCCAGAGAAATAAAAAACAGCGTGATTTATGCTGCTGACATTTCTCCGGCTGCTTTAGAAGTCGCACGGGGTAACATTGAAGCACAGGGACTTAAGGAACGGATACGGCTTGTGTGCGGTAATGGCTTAGCCCCCGTTAAGCAGAGTGAATTATTTGACCTGATTATTTCCAATCCGCCGTATATATGCAGCCGTGATATGGAAACGCTCGCACCTGAAATAAAAGACCATGAGCCGCAGCAGGCGCTTGATGGCGGAGAGGACGGGCTCAGGCTCTACCGGCAGTGGATACCGCAGATGCCCGCTTTGTTGCGCAGGGAGGGCCGGGCAGTTCTTGAGATCGGCTCTGAGCAGGCTTTAACAGTGTCGCAGTTTTTTCGCGACGCGGGATTTTCTGATGTTACGACGGTTAAGGATTACGCCGGCCACAACCGCGCGGTGATTGCCCGGCGGATCTAACGGGTTGTTGAAAAAGTAGTAGTTTTCTCTCAGGCTGGTCAAAAACATCAAGATGCAAGGCGCGCGAAATCAAGAGGAATGAGGCGTACTTTACCGTACGTCGCAATGACGAAGGATGAGCGCAACGAAGCAGATGGGTGTTTTTCAACAGCCTGCTAACGGGCGCGCTACTTGCCGGTCACTTTCGGGTCAATGTTTCCGGGCCCGCCGCAGTCGGGCGTGTAGCAGGTGCAGTCAACAAAAAGGCACTTTTGTTTGCAGGACGGACATTCATCCGGCGGATTATCAGTCTGCAGCGTATAGCCGCACCCTGAACATTTAAACCAGGTCATAGTGGTCCCCTTTCTTTTAAAACCAGCCTGGGAGAAAACTCCTTTTTCAACAACCTGATAGAGAGATACGCGGGTAGAATCTGCACCAGTTTTTATCAGAGTATACCATGGTTATTAATAACATAACTGCTCCTTGCTGCACGGGCTTTTATGAATAAATATTTACTCGCACTGTTTTTCCTAATCGCAATTCTTGCCGCTCCATTCAATGCTGATTCCGGTAATTATAAAGAAGTAATCAATACCGGCTCATGGAACATCCCGCAGCTGGATAATCTTCTTGCCCGTGCTTCCAAAATAAGCGGCACATCTGAACGTATCGATTTTATTTCCAGCCAGTTTTCAGGCATACCGTATAAAGCAGCGACACTGATCGGAGATCAGCAAACGCAGGAAGCGCTGGTAATAAACATGGCAGGGGTGGACTGCTTTACCTTTCTTGATTATGTGGAGGCAATGCGACGCTCAGGCTCTTTTGCTGAGTTCAGGGAGAACCTGCGGAAGGTGCGTTACCAGAATGGAGTGGTTGATTATAAACACCGCAATCATTTTTTCAGCGACTGGACTTTGTTTAACGCGGGCTTTATAGATGATGTCACCGGTCAGATCGGCGCGGGAAAAGCAAAAAAAACTGTAAAGACACTGAATGCCGCAGAAGGGGGCCAGACGCTGCTACCCGGCATAACCGTCAGGAGACGGGAGATTACCTATATCCCGTCTGAGTTCGTCGATGATTTGATTTTAGCGCAGTTAAAAACAGGGGATTACCTTGGCGTATATACAGCTCAGGCAAACCTGGATGTATCGCATGTCGGTATTGTCATAAGAAAAGGAGCACGAATATTATTTCGCCACGCGTCATCACAAGAAAAGTATCGCAAGGTGATAGATGAAGATTTAAAAACCTACCTTTTGCATAAGCCTGGCGTAATAATATTGAGACCTAACCCGGACAAGCCGGAACCAAAGTTAACCGCAAAGACTAAAAAAACAAAGAAGATTGAATTTGGCAGCCAGGAACTCAAAAAGGTAAAAACAAAAATTTCCTGATTTCTTGAGTTCCAGACTTTTAATTACTGCAGTTGGTCACCGAACTCATTGGCCCAGCTGTTTATATATTCCCAGTTACGCCAGTCAGCGCTGTCTTTGAAACCAACGATTAATCCGAGAATCCGCAAAACAAATTTTTCAAACAGGTTGTATTGCTCCTTTTTAAAATCAACAGCCCCGCCAAAGAGACCTATGGACAGCGGTTTGATATCCGGGTACTCCGTAAGCACCGGGTCAATAAATGATTTTTTAACGGCATCCCGGTTTTCCGGCGTATCCTGAAAGAGCGAGGCACCGACAATAAAATATGCGACAGGCATAGCAGAAAGCGCGGCGGTATTGTTCTTGAGAAATGCCATCGCATCAGGCAGCCAGCGGAATTCATAGATGGCGCTGCCCAGGATCACCGCGTCATAGTCCTGAAGAGCGGGTACATTGCCCACAAAACGGATATCAACCTGAAAGCCGCGCGCGCATAATGCAGTGCCGATCTCTTTCGCGACTTCCGCGGTTGAGCCATGTATGGTGTCATAGGCAATAAGAATGCGTTTTCCTCCTGTAACGCTTCCTCCGCATGAATCCTCAATGAGATCTGTGGGGGTACGCGGAGAGGCGAGGGCGTTCGGACCGGGAGCAACAAAGCTCACCAGTGCCAAAAGCAGGAGAATTGCTATCCAGACACGAAAACCGGCGCGTATGCATAATCTATTAATAATGTACATGTAATCACCACATCCTTTCATTGATTGCTATATTCAATCCTGACGTCCTTTAAACAATTTCCGTTTCCCCGCAGGCTTTTTTTCAAGCCGTGATCCGAGCTTGCCTTCTGACGCCACCTCTACCAGATTATTATATTTAACATAGTCTTTGGGGATTGCAAACAGGGATTCATCAGGATCGGTCTTTTCTATATTGGTAAAGGTGGTGGTGTTGGTTCCTGCTATTCCCTGCGGGGTTTTAAAATCAGCCAGAATTTTAACGGGAAATCCTTTCATCCCCTGGGCCAGCCATGCCGTGATGTTGCTTTTTGTGTTGTTCGGGAATTTCATGAGGGCGGCAATCTTTTTACACTCCTGGCCGTCGATGGTCTCCATGCCCAGGTCTTCTTTTTTCTCTATCTTTGGCTTGCCGTCGCGGTTTTTAAGCAAAGGAGCCGATCAGGTCACGCGCTTCATCAGGGTCAATTTTGATATACGCATCCTTCCGGGGGAAGACCACAAATGCCTGCTTCTTCAATATATGATACACTACGTAGCAGTCAGTGAGACGCACGGCATTTTTACCTGGCACCTCAATGCCGCTTTTCAGATCAACGCGCAGGCTGTTGATGCCGCTCTTATACACCTTGCCGTCTATGACCGCCTTGCCCCGCTTAAGCTCGGTCACGTTGGTGAAATCTGAAACAAGGGAGACATTGATGGCTTCCCAGTTCAGATAGTCGGTGATGCGGCCAAGGTCAATGCCGGACGATTTCAGCACATCTGAAACACCGGCTTGTTCAAGCGTTTTACCTATATCACCGAGGTCGAGAGCGCTGCACAGAGGCGGCGATACGAGCAGAGCAATAATATAATAGATAATTATTTTCATAGATGCCTGAGTCCTGTTATGCGTGCTATAGTACTATTGAATGTATATTCCCACGCAAGCTACTATCAAAGATAAATTATGTACAAAGAGAGGACTTCATGTTCAGATGCAGGAATTATAGCATAGTCGCGGTGCTCATGCTTCTTTGTTTTGCACCGGGTACCGTGCGTGCCGGGCAGCAGCTCCCGGTATATGAGCTTATTGTCAGCATTGATCCTGCCGGCCATACCATCCGGGGCTCCGCGCGTATAAGCGTGCCGAAAGGCGCAGCCTGTAAAATCAATATTCTTGATTTTACCATTCAGCAACTTCTCGTCAACAAACGAGAGGCGCGCCCTGTTCAGGGCATCATCGATATCAGGGATACGCAAAACGATACTGTAGTTGAGATTGAGTATAACGCTTCCTTTGCTCCTGGTTCAGCAGAACAAAAGGGTGACTTTCTAAACTCACCGGCACCCAATAGTATATCCAATGAAGGGGTTATGCTCCTGCATGACTGGTACCCGGCAATAGGCGGCCGGTGCTTTTACAAACTAACGGCTGAGGTGCCGGAACATTTTGAAGCAGTGTCTGAATCTGAAACAACAACGGTGAAATCCAGCAACGGACTGAAGAATATCGTTTTTGATTTTCCGCACCCGCTTCCCGGAATAACTCTGGTAGCAGGAACATACGTAACACGGACCGAGACCTTTCACGGCATTGCCCTGAAAACGTTACTTTTTGCCGAAGACCGGGAACTGGCTGATAATTATCTCGCGCATACAAAACGCTATATCGAATTATATGAAGCACTGCTGGGACCCTTTCCCTATAAAACATTTGCCATTGTGGAGAACCGGTTCCAGACCGGCTATTCCCTCCCCACCTACACGCTGCTCGGCTCCCAGGTTATAAGGCTCCCGTTTATTGTTGAGACTTCGCTTGGCCATGAAATACTTCACCAGTGGTTTGGTAACCATGTGTATGTACATTATGCCGGGGGCAACTGGTCGGAAGGGCTCACCACCTATCTTGCTGACCAGTGGTACAGCCATCTTAAAGGCAGCGGTGCTGAGTACCGCAAAAAAATGCTCAGCGACTACATGAACTACGTGACTCCTGCAAATGAAATCTTGCTGCGCAGCTTCAGAGGGCCTGACAGTTATGCATCAAGAGCTGTCGGGTACGGAAAGTCCGCCATGGTGTTCCATATGCTGCGGATGAAGCTGGGGGATGAACTATTTTTCAAGTCGTTAAAAGATGTGATTGCGTCATTTCAATACCAGGAAGCCTCCTGGGATAGTATCAGTGACGTTTTCGCGTCTGTCAGCAGACAGAATCTGAAATCCTTTTTCCAGCAATGGCTCGACAGGAAAGGCGTCCCGGATTTTCCCTTGCCCACGCACAGGTTGTTTTCAGAGAGAGCGCCTTTCTGTTAACCTTTGATATTTTCCAGGATAAAGAGCCTTTTGCCTGCTCACTGCCTGCCCGGGTCATAACCGACCAGGGTGAAGAGAAAATCCTGATCGAGACTGCTGCAGCAGTAACCCATTACGAGAAAGCATTCAAGGGGCGGCCGATAAAAATAATCCTTGATGAACAGTATGATGTGATGCGCAGGCTTACAGATGCTGAGGCAGCTCCTGTTATATCCGCCTTTATCGGAAACCGCGAGAGTATCGTTATCACACCAGCCCAGGACGAAAGAATGTACCGGGAAACAGCAGGCTTTTTAAAAGCGCAGGGCTATACGGTTAAAAGTGAAAAAGAAACAACATTTGCGGATATCGAGAAAACATTCCGTGCTGTTTCTATCCGACAGCGGCAGCTTTTACCGGAAGCTTTTTGCTGACCGGGCACTGCCTGCAGGCGGGTGCGTCGTGAAGGTGTCTAAAAATCCCCTGAACAGTAAAAAAGTGGTTATGGTTTTTAAAGCACGCAATGCCGGTGAAGCACAAGCCGTGTACCGGAAGATATTCAGGTACGGAAACTATTCGCTGCTCGTTTTTGAGCAGGGTAAAATCAGCAGAGAAGAGCGCGCTGCTACCGAGCAGGGAATCGTGGAAGACCTGCATGTTGCCGCCAGCGGCATTAAAACAAAAAGCTCACTTGATCTGGATGCTATTATAAAAGATGTGCGGGATAAGCGTATTATCTATATCGGTGAATCGCACACCACCTACGCAGACCACCTGATGCAGCTTGAAATAATACGGCGCATGCTGCAGGAGAAGCGGCCGCTCATAATCGGCATGGAGATGTTTCAGCGGCCGTTTCAGAAATACCTCGACCAGTATGTTCATAAAAAAATCACGGAGGAGGAGTTTTTAAAGAAGTCGGAATATTTCCCCCGCTGGGCTTATGACTATAACCTCTACCGGGACATACTGCAATTTGCCCGGGCCAACACCATCCCGGTAATAGCTTTAAATGTCAGGAGGGAAATCACAGAAAAGGTTTCAGAAAAGGGCATGGATGCTTTGACCGCCGGGGAGCGGGCAGAGCTGCCGGCTGATCTTGACCTGACCAATGAGCAGTACCGGGAGTACTTGAAGCAGGTTTACTACCAGCACGAGCAGAGCAAAAAAACGTGCTTTGATAATTTCTATTTTTCGCAAATCCTGTGGGATGAAACCATGGCCCACAGCATAGCAGAGGCCCTGCAAAAATATCCCGATGCCCGGATGGTGGTCCTTGCCGGCAGCGGCCACCTGCAGTACGCATGGGGTATTCCGGCACGGGTGCAGCGCCTGATTGGCGCGACAAGCGCACTTATCCTCAATGACTCAGGCCAGGGGATTGATCAAAGCCTGGCAGATTATATATTATTCCCAGAACCAATTCCCGCCCCGGAGAGTCCAAAGCTCCAGGTGCTGCTGAAGAAAGAGAAAAGCGGGGTCGTTAATCGAGAAAGTCATGAAAGACGGCCCGGCGCAGAAGGCAGGGCTAAAGGACGGGGATGTGATTACAGCTATTGACAGCAGGATAATCACTGATATAGATGATATAAAGATACTGCTTTTAGGCAAACAGCGGGGAGGAATCGTCAAGGTCAGTGTGCAGCGCAAACAGAAGGACGGCACGACGCAGGAAATGACTGTAACGGTGGCGCTGTAGTGGTTGGATAGAGGCATTAATCGGGGTTAGGGATTTGGGGATCGGGGTTAGAAAAATTGTTTCTCAGTGTTCCATGTATAAATAATAAATAGGGGAGGGTGCTATGGCCAATGAGTGCTCGAAATTAAATCCTGAATGTATGATGAAAAACAACATACAGTGTCCGGCTTACGATGCCGGCAAAAACTGCTGGGAGTATGACTGGCTGCCCATGTTCCAGGGCATGCCGCAGCAGGAGCGAGAGCAGGCCAAACAGTTTATGGCGGCAAAATGCCCGCAATGCACAGTGTTCCGGGAGCCGATGAAGAAGATAATTGAAAGGATTCAAGCGACTTAGCATATCTTCTCATGGATAATGATACGCGGGCGCCCGTGGGTGTGTGAATTATAAATTTGACAGGCAGGAAGGATTGTGCTATTTTCCTTATTAACTAAAAAACGCACGCTGTATAGAATTTAATATGCACGGGCGTACATATCCGGCATAGAAGCCCTTGAAAGTGCAATGAAAGCTCTCGGACTTGCTATAAGTCTGAGGGCTTTTTTATTTGTGCGGCATGGTTAAACACTGCCTGGATCAGGGTGAAAATCCATGCTATCCGGTTAAGAACTAACACGGGTAAAAAACTGAAGAAGGAGAAGCAAGATGTCAAAAAATATTTTTATTGGTAATTTGACCGATGAAGTGACTGAAGCAGACCTGAGAGACAACTTTAAGCAGTTCGGAGATGTTGTTTCCGCAGCAGTCATTAAAGATAAATTTACCGGCCAATCAAAGGGATTTGGATTTGTTGAAATGGCTTCGGAAAAAGCCGCCCAGGAAGCGATACTGAAATTTAATGGCGGAGAGCTGGGCGGGAAAAAGATCACCGTAAGCGAAGCCAGGCCCCGGCCGGAACGTGGCGGCACCAGCAGAGCAGGTTCTGGAAAACGAGGCAGATATTAATTTGCTGCTACCGGTATTAGTAATAAAGGACCTGATAATTTATTTTGAAGTTTTTCCGGCACGTTCACTTCCCGCATCTACTTCACTATCCTCAACACATGTTCCACGCATACGATTGAGTGGTCAGGAACCGCGCACCACGTAAATTATTCTTATAGCCATCCAGAATAATTTTTAACCAAAGCTAAACGTAAGACTGGCCCCAGTTCCCCGGCTGCAACAGCAGCGCCGGGATGTTGCTGAAGCCATGTTTTGTTTAGAGGAATGGGGGTTTATTCAAAAGGTAGAATTATAAATATTAGCGTCTTGTCAGTCGGTTAGCAACTTGGAACGCTCGGCATCAATGGTATCTTAAACAGGCCGGAAATTCACCGGATATACCGTGAAATACCTGGAGGCCGCAGCGAGTTTAGAGTGCTATTTAAAATCAAATGTAAAAATTTACTTAGAGGAGAATTGTATAATAATGAAAACGTTAGTTACCTATTTTAGAGACAACAGCACACCAGAGGATTATTTATTTCTTCTGGGATTTATTACCATGGCAGCAACATTGGTAAGGGCCGTCATGCTGATAAATAACAATTTGTTATCAGTTCAACTTTCATCATTTCTACGCTGAGGTGATGAACGGATTGGAATTGAGATTAGATACCATGGGCATGTTTTATTAAATTAACAAGCTCACTGATTGTAAATCAACAAACCCCTCAGAGGTTATTTCTTCTGAGGGGTTTGTTTTATAAGGTGCTGAATAAAAAACCCTCGGCGAGGGGTATGTCACGGAATAGGGAGGGGGGGCCGTTCAATGACATATGCTCTCGTGCCGGGGGCATAGTTTACATATCGACACCTTCACTCGTAACTTTAAAAATAAAAAACCCCCGACGGAAAATGGAGGGGGAAACCGTCGGGGGGTTTAACAGGGGTTATTATGAGTAGAGTATATAACATTATTTTATAAGCGCAAGCAGATGAGATGATGATTACAAAACGGTAATCTTGGAGTAATGAAGATGTAATGGAGGAAAAATTTATATATGATAAAACCCTTCGCCAACAAAGGCCTTGTGAGGGGGGAAAAAGAACAATTGGCATTCTAAGTCAGCGAAGGGTTAAATTGAGTATAGCATGATTTCGTCTATATGCAAGAGCTAAGTTTAGCGTTTATGTGCTGCCAGGGCTGGAGGAGATACTGACCTGTCAACGCTGTTTCATCCCGGCGTAAACGTCCATGCCATATTTAATGCCCCAGTAAATGCCCCAGGTCATTCCGCACACGATGCCGCTGTAAAGAAGCAGCAGTGCCCATTCCTTTGGATCTGAGCGGTTGAACTCTACCGTAACAACTATGTAGATGAAAAAAATCACCGGGTTAATGATGGACAGCGCTGCCATCACTCTGAACAGGCTTTCTCTGAATGTCATAAAATCATTGGATTGAAAAGAGAATTAAAAATCTGGAACTCAAGAAATCAGGAAAATTTTGTGTTTTTAGCTTTGCGAGCTTTGGTTCCAGCTTGTCCGGGTTAGGTGCAATAATGGCTACTTGCAAGTGTCACGACATCGTGGACAAACTGCATTGACTCAAGAGGTTTTATAGATTCCCCTGCAGCAATACAAGAACACTGGATTCCAGCTTTCGCTGGAATGACCTCTTTTTTAGCACGTTTCAGTTGTTACGTCATACCTGCGAAAGCAGGAATCCAGGAAATTTATGGCCTTTTTCTATGAAGAATATTAGAAAGAGTCTTCGATCTCTTGGCACTTCATGGTGTCCACGATGTTGTAACACTTGTCAGCCACTATACATAATTTTATTATAGAAACACACGAAAAAACCTGCACGGTATAATAATTTGACATGCAGGGGGATTAATGATACCTTTTTTATAATAACATTCGGCAGGTTGCGGATGTACAGTTCATAATGACATAGAAGCCCTTGAAAGCTTTTTATAAGCCCATGGACTTGCTATCGGTCCACGGGCTTTTGTTTTACATAAATAACCATAACCAGCACTACGAGCTAAGGAGATATTATGGGTAAGAATCTATATGTCGGCAATCTGGCACCGGAAGTGACGCAGGAAGACCTGAAAGAAAACTTTGAAAAAGTCGGAAAAGTTGTGTCTGCGGTGATCATTAAAGATAAATTTACCGGCAGCTCGCGGGGCTTCGGCTTTGTTGAGATGGGTACTGAAAAAGAAGCCCAGGAAGCCATCGAGAGATTCAACGGCGGCAAACTCGCTGACAAGAGCATTGTCGTAAACGAAGCCAGGCCGCGGGATGAAGAAAGAAAGCCGGGACGGCCAGGCGGCGGTGGTGGCGGCTTTAAAAAACGCGGCAGGTTTTAATCAGCGCTGCGCATTACAAAGGGACTGGGCAGAAAGCGCTGCCGCGCGCAGCATAGCGGCTGTTTTTGTCCAGTGCCTGAACAATTTCAAAGAGCCTTTTACTTCCAGCCGGCGAAAGGCCGAGGCCAGCTGCTTCTTTCTGCAGACTCTGCAATGAACCATACCCGCCTATATAGCCGTTCACGCGGGACACGGCTGTTGACGCAATAAAAGCATTCAGATCGGGATACAGAACAGAGAATTCTTTCACCAGCTCAGGCACCTGCCGCAGATAGTATTTCTGATGATACGCTTCAGCCAGGTAAAACGCGGTCGCGGGAAGAATTTCAGTATAGATTTTTGTTCCCAGACGATTGGCTTCCTGATCACGTGTCTGCAGGGCCAGCTTTTTTTGCTCATCCGTATGGTAAAAAACAGCCGCCATATACTGCCGGGACCAGGATTTCCTGTCCGGCTGGTGACTGTGCCAGAAAATATCCAGGAGCTGCCCGTAGGTTATTCTGGCAGGGTCGTAATCTATCTGGAAAGTCTCAGTATGATCGCCAAGGCTATAGTAGGTGGGATTTTTCCTGGTGCCGCCAGAGTATCCAACGCGCGTCCTGATTACGCCATCAATGCTCCCGAACCGGGAATCAGGTCCCCAGAATCACCCGAGAGCAAAGGTCGCTGTTTCTGTCTTTGCGGGTATGGCGGAATCAATGGGAGGTAATTCTTTTTTTTGTCCTGCCTGGGCGCTGTAGGAATTTATCATTTTAGTCCCTCCGGTAATGGCATCAATGCCTGGCATGTAGGGTTTGTTAAAAACATAAAAAGCAATGGTAAAACAAAAGAAAATAATCAGGAATATTTTAATTAATAGGCGCATCTTAAAAAAATATTTTAAACGGGATGAATGTGCATTGCTCACTAACCTGATTTTATTATGAAACATATCTCCATTGTGCGCAATCTAATATGCTTGATTATTTCTGATTTTTATCATTTCAAGAGAAATATCAGTCGAAATATTTAAAAATCGTTCAATAAAGAGTATATTTGGAGTCAATATTATACTAAATTTTATTTATTGTTATTATAAAGTCGCAAAATTTATCTTGACATTAGTTATTGTTTTGAATTATAACTGCCATTAACTGTAAAAATATCCAGATTTATATCGCTAAATATCAACCACAATCAAACGCAAAGGGGAGAGGGTAAGTTATGAAAGAAAAGAAAGCAACCTACGAAGCACCAAAAGTAATCACCTACTCAGAAGACGAAATAATAGAGATGCTTGGACCGGCACAGACCTGTTCACCAAGCCCGTGCCCAACGTATCAATAATTTTCCAAACATAGAGAGGGGTACATAGTATGAAAAAAATTATTATTGCATTAGGGATTATGTTTCTTTCCACCACCATGGCATTTGCCGTTATTGGGCCCATTCCAATCGATGAGTCAAATGTCTGCTTTCCTGATGGAAACATATGGGTGGATTAACTGTTACTCTACAGCCCAATCACCTGCCTGGAGCACTGATGGTGTCAAATTAAAGCAGACGCAAATCAGACAATCCTATTACCGGCTGACAAATTTTGGTATTCAGGCGTTTGGATTCAATTATAATGGTAATACCAATTGTTTGAAATTGATTGACTATGCCAGCTGGCTGGGCATGAAAAGACATATAGAACATGTCAGAATTTGGTATATTTGTTGAAGAGTACAGACACCTACCGGAGGGTACAAGACAGGATCCTCTTATCTTACCGTTTGCAGCAGTTGCGGTAGATCTGGCGAGAAGGCGATGTTGATGTTAAAAACAAATCAAGGATATACCTTTGCCTGCCCATATTGCTGATTTTACATATGACGGCGGTTTACGTATACAGCAAACAGTGCATTTTTTGCTACACAGCAAACAACTTTAATTACATTATCTTCATTTACTGCAAAGGCAAGCAATGCCCACGTAAAACTTAATTGGGAAACAGAATCAGAAATTGATAATGTATCATTCAATATCTATCGTTCAGAAACAGAAATGGGAACGTATATGCCGATAAATGCTGAGTTGATACCGGCAAAAGGCTCTGCAACAGATGGAGCAAAATATTCTTATATAGATAGAACTGCAAAGAACAGGAAAACGTATTACTATATTTTAGAGGATGTAGACGTCAATGGTGTAGGTACACCTCATGGCCCGATAAGCGCAACGCCGAAGTTTATGCTTGGAATATTTGATAAGTAAAAAATAAATTAATTTAAGAGAGGAAATTACCCATGAAAAAAGAATATGAAGCACCCAAAGTAATCACCTATTCAGAAGATGAAATTATAGAGATGCTTGGACCTGCACAGACCTGTTCACCAAGTCCTTGCCCAACGTATCAGTAATCAAAACAGTAGGTCTATTAAAACAGAACTGACAACGAATTTTAACTCACGGGGGAGGACGCATGAAGAAACTATTACTCGCAGCAGCTATTATTTTTTGTGCAGCAGGATTTGCCCAGGCAGTAGTTATTGATGACTTTACGCAGGATAGATTGTTTAGAATTGAAACATCAACAACAGATTTCCGCACAGATGTCACAAAGACTCATATAATCGGAGGACGCTGTGATATAACTTTTAATATTTATGCTGGTGTGGGTAGCACCAGTTTGGTTTTTTTCACAGGTAGTGAAGCTCAGAAGGCACTTGTTATACAGGTTGTGATGACCCACCCAATTATGAGTGTATTCCTTATCCATGTATTATTCCGGCTTATCCAGCTAATGTTTCTACAACTCAAATTTTTCCAGCAGTGGAGACTGGACATTAGAATATGGCAAGAGTACAGACCTTAATGCAAATCTTGTTTGCCCAGGTGCCAACGCAATCAAAATTGACTTTGATGGTGATATGTTTGGTGGTGGTGGTGGTTGCGCCGATCCATTTACTCCCACCGTTATAGAGTTATCATTATTCACTGCCAAGGCAAGCAACAGCCGCGTAAAACTTGAATGGGTAACAGAATCAGAGATAGACAATGCAGGATTTAATATCCTGCGTGCAGAGGCAGCGGATGGAGAATATGTGAAACTCAATGACGAGATAATTCCTGCAAAGGGTTCTGCAACCAAAGGTGCAAAATATGTTTTTACCGATAACATTGCCAAAAACAGGATGACCTATTTTTATTATAGAGATGCTTGGACCTGCGCAGACCTGTTCCCCAAGCCCGTGCCCGACATATCAGTGATCTGTTAAGAAAAAACTGTATCATTAACAAGGAACAGGGAGAGAAAACTCAAATGAAAAAGTTAATTACAATTTGTGCAGTAGTAATGATGATGTTGGTAGTTGGCGGCGTGGCAAACGCAGCCAATATAACCGATGCAATAAAGATCGAACGATCGTCTGCACCTGATACATTCACTGTATCGTTCCTTTACAATACCAATATTGGAGATGCAGATGAGAATAATTGGTACCAGTGGGATATGTTTGACCTATTGATATCTGCTGAACCAATAATATGGCGTGATCCACTTCCGGGTGAAGTTATTGAGCGATTACTTACTCCCGGAGAGATTTTAGTTGGTACAGTTACAGATCTTGGTTCTAACTTAGGAAAACGCAGCTCTGGAAGTGGTAATCTTTTTTTAGGTGGATATGATTGGTCAAGTTTTGATCCTCCTTACCAGGCCGTACAGATAAATGCTAGCCCCGAAGAATCCGGAACATTCCCGACGAACACTCCGCTATTTAGTTTCATATACACCGGATCGGCAACGGAGTTTGTGATATATGACGGATTAAGTGTCGGTTATTACGACACAGAAGCTGGCAGAATCCCAGTTCCTGTCGCAACCGCCATTACTCTTGCATCATTTGAAGCAAAGCCTGGCAACAATAAAGTTACGCTTATCTGGGAAACCGCAACAGAAATTGATAATGCCGGGTTTAACATTTTACGTGCGAAATCAGAAAATGGAGAATATATAAAAATAAATGATGCTATCATCCCGGCAAAAGCCGGTGCAGCCGTGGGTGCTTCGTATCAATTTATTGATGACAATGCACAGAATAGAAAACCTACTACTACAAGCTGGAAGACATCGACCTGAACGGCACTGCAGCCATGCACGGTCCAAAGAGCGCCACGCCACGGCTTATATTCGGGTTTGGGAAATAATGAATGGTGCAGCGTAAAACGCGATAAGAAAGAGGATGTTATCTCATGAAAAAAGAATATGAAGCGCCAAAAGTAATCACGTATTCAGAAGACGAAATAATTGAATTACTCGGCCCGGCACAGACCTGCTCACCAAGCCCGTGTCCAACATATCAGTAATAAGAAGTTATACAAGGTAGTATACTGAAGATAAGAAAGGCAGAGCCAATTAATCTGGTTCTGCCTTTCTTGCGTTCTTTACCGGCCGTGTCTTTAAACGTGGCCGGAGTCTCAATCAGCACTG
Organism: uncultured delta proteobacterium; assembly: GCA_963803975.1. GTDB lineage: Bacteria > Desulfobacterota > WTBG01 > CAIYCZ01 > CAIYCZ01 > JAPLIX01. The sequence continues at coordinate 49,148 of CAWDOY010000020.1, read as the reverse complement.
GCTCTTTTTGTTCAATCCGTTTTATTTCCGTTTCTAAAATAGCGTTGTCCAGGCAGCAGCCGGTACAGGTTCCGTCCTTATTTTTTATATGCGGTTCGTGGCGATGCGCATTCCGAAGCATACCGGAACAACGGAGAAGCAGTGCAATGGAGCTGTTTGAGGATGATCGGTACAAGCACCGGATATTCTGTACGACGCGGCGTGGGAGGCCACACGGTGATCGAGGAGATGACAAACGTGCTGATGAGAATCTGATCGGTGAAGCAAAGCGAGAGGTTTAGTGGTATTCCGTCCAGGAAATTCAAGAACAATTATGCATGTTTCAGTTATTCTATTAAGCTCTGAAATGAGGGCAAACAGGGCTTTGGCTGCTTCCTGGGGGCCGTCTGTTTCATAGCCCTTGATGCCAAGCCTGGTCCTCAGCTGCCCCACATAGAGCCCGTATTTAAAGGCAGCCCTGAAGGTCTGCTCAGCAAGGTGTTCATGCTTCTCGCGATACTGGGGCGGGCCGAAGATGTTGGCAAAATAGCTGTGGACAAGCCCGGTTGCGGTGGTGGTGCCTTTTGCCAGTGTCGTGCCTTCACGGAATACGTGGAGGGCTTCCTGGTAGGAGGAAAAGGTATCCAGCAGGGGATGGTCCTCGTCAACTTCTTCGTAGTTGTTGGCATAGAGGATTATATCCGCCTGATAGCCGTGAAGCACTTCATCAAGGGTTGTGACCGGGAGCACCACGCGCGCGTTCACCTTCTGCGGGCTCATGATAATAGTGCGGTCAATCTGGCCGAAGGCATAGCCCTTCTGCAGGTCATCAAGCCGCACAAAGGCGCCGATCTCAGTCCCGTAGCCGAGTATCTGCTTGTGGTGCCTGCTGACGGCAAGGGAACCCATGTCATCGGCGATGATGCGCAGCTCGCTGATATAGTCATCGCCGAGGATGCGCAGCGCTTCCAGGGTTTCTGATTTCCCGGCACCGGTATCGCCGATGATCAGCACGTTGGCTGAAACGCCGCTTTTAAGCAGGATGTGGACCATGGCCCCGTGGAACGGCAGGCGGCCCTGCTTCATGATGATGATATTGTGCAGGGTGAGGACCATCTTCTTGAAGTAGCCGAAGTAGCCGAACCGGTCTTCCCCGGGAATGGCGGCGACCAGCAGCCTGCTCTCCTCATCATCGTAAAACACGGTCGGCAGGGTGCCGTATTCCTGCAGGGATTCGGGGGGAACGCCGTAGGCAAAGACGGCATCCGGACCTTTTTCGATCTGCTCGTCGGTTGCAATTTCAAACAGGTTGGCGAGGGCGCAGCCAAGGCTCACGAAGCGCTGGTGCACGTAGATGAAAATGACCAGCGGCCCGACCAGCGCGGGATAGCAGAGCCAGCTGTCTTTATTAAGCACGATGCTTTTGAGCGGGTTCTGCGGGATTTTTTTAAACTGCCCGGAGCGCGTGTTCATGGGCGGGTCGATGATCATGGGCGGGTTGATCAGCACCTGCCTGATGAACGGGACATCACCTAAAATGGCAGCGTATGGCTCAGGCAGGGTGCAGTTCCGGGGGACGGCAATGAGCCCGACATTACAACCTGCCGTGACCTGACGGTAAATGCGGGGGTGGTCCCCGGTGAGGTTCTCGCAGACATCCCGGTACACCCCGCGAATCAGGTTGGTCAGTGTTCCCATGGTGGCATTAAATGAACGATAGGGGCGCTGATCAAAGCTGCTGGGGCCGGGTTCAGAATGGAGCACCATGAAGCGGTCAAAGGTGCGCCAGAAGTTGTACAGCTCTTCAACAAAGATGAGGAGGCTGTTGCGTGTGCGCGGCTCCAGTAACGGCTGCGCCTCCGGGTAGCTGCGGACGAACTCTTCCAGGGGATGGTCGGCAAGAAATCTGAGCAGCCCGGTGATGGTAATCCCGCCGGGTTTATTAAACACCTCCATGTCCAGAATGGCCTGCAGCTGGGAGTTCTGTTTGACATGCTTTTTAATGTACAGAGCTACAATCCGTTCCAGCTCCTCGCTGTCCAGTTAACTGGTGCGGTGTTGAGCAGATCATGCCCTCGGTGTGCAGAATGATCTGCCGCTGTTCCTCTACGAATCTCTTCAAAGCCATAAAGTGTGTTTCCTGATAAACAGTGAATAGTGAATAGTGAATAAGTGAAATAAATCGAAGTGAAAAAAAACTGGATGCGTATAATTTTATTTAACGATTCACCTATTATCGATTCACCAACTAACCAGTTTTTTTCTGTTTCAGTGTCCGTATGCGGGCCAGCTCTTCCTGGTAGCCGTAGATATGCGCGCCCGCGCTGTACGCGTAGATGGGGCCGTCTTTAAGACCTGCCTCATCAGCCACATATTTTTTCAGCAATTCTATGCCGCCAAGGTTGGTGGGAAATCCCGCCCACAGGTCCCAGGACCGGAAGTAGCAGCTGACCGACAGGATCAGCTCATCCCCCTGCGGTATTGCTTTAAAATCAAGCAGCCGCAGGCACGGCGGATCAAGCTTGCCGTCTTTGCCGATGCAGGTGTCGTAATCTTCCGGTGAACCTATCTCAACGATAGCCTGATTGGTAAGCGGCGTCTCTTTGAGCAGTGCTATCGCCCGCTCAAGCTGGGTGCCGCCCTGCGGCATGGGGTGGTGGACTCTGCTGGCATAGCGGTAGGTTTCATTTTCCGAGAGCCGGGGATTCATCAGGTAATTCACAAAATAGTCCTCAATATACCCCATGGTGGTCGGCGATGGGATACCAAGGCCCGGAGGAATGACGGGAATCATGTCCTCATCCGGATGCTCTATAAAGACGGCAATGCCGGGATACTGGAGGCGATACTGATCATGCTCAAAAGAGCCCTTCTGTATGGTCTGCGTATAGCAATGATCAAAAATATTATAAAGCAACTGAAACCAGGCATCGGCTATGGTCTTGGCTTGCAGCAGGAATGGCACCATCTTGTCGGTCTCCGTTAGGCTCTTAGTTTAGGTTTCTGCAAAAATGAACGAAAAATCAAAATTCTGACTGAAGAAAATTTTGCTGTCATGAGTTGCTTTAGCCGCAAACTCAATCCGCTTCGGCTGTGTTTCAGTCGCATGCATAAATGCGCTCCTCGGACTTGTCCGGTAGGCTGTTGTTTAGAGATTATACGCGTATGGGGAGTATAACAAAAGGAATGCCCTGATGGTAGAGTTTTCTCTGCAGGGTAAATACCAGGTAGTTATGGTGCAGCCTGCTGTAAAAGGAATCTTCCGGGAACACCAGCTGGCCGCCGAAGAAGATTGCCTGGGGGAATTGTTTCAGGATGGCCGGGGTTAATGCAAGGATCCCCTCCACAACATCGGTGCTGACCGAATAAAAACTCTCCGCGTAAAAGCCGTTTTCCTTCATGTACTTAACATACAGGTCCACGTCATGTCTTGTGCTCGTGTGCAGGCGTTCCATCTCTGACTCGCCCTTGAAACTTCCTGCATCAATGGAGCCGATCTGCACAAAGGCAAAATTTTTAAAGGTGTTGCCGAACAGCCGCAGGATGCTGAACATGGTATGCAGCCCGAGCCCGTTAAAGCCGCTGACTAAGAGCACCGCGGTCATGGCATTAAGATTACATTCCGGAGCAGGTTTGACTTTATTTGCTGTATCCTGCTTCAAGGTCGACACAATGGGGAGCACCAGGTCGTCAAGTCTTTGCAGCAGCTTGGCGGTGTTCGCGTAATGCCGTTTTGTGGTGATGGCAATGGTAACCAGCGAACCGGTTACTGCTACGGTGATCCAGCCGCCTTCATAAAACTTCAGGATAATAACCGAAATCAGAACAAACGTGGTAAGCATGAGACCGATGCCGTTAATGCTTAAACCTTTTATCCATTTGGCCTCTTGCTGCCTGCAGTTCCACCAGTGACGCACCATGCCGAGCTGGGAAAGGGAGAAGGTGACAAACACGTTGATGCTGTAGAGCACGACGAGGAACCGTACCGAGCCGCCTGACAGAATCATCATGACCAGTGATATGACGCCCATGATGAGGATGCCGTTCTGGTTTACCAGCCGGTCGCTGAGCATGGCAAACCGGGTGGGGAACCAGCGGTCAAGCGCCATGTTGGAAAGGACCCGCGGGCCGTCAAGAAAGCCGGTCTGGGCAGCCACAAATAAGAGCACTGCCTCGGACGCAAGCGTTATCAGGACAAAATAATACCCCAGATTGGCGGGCCAGTTCCGGGTGACATTTTCCAGCAGCACGGCATTGAGGGTTTTGCCTGCAACCGGTTCCAGCCGGTAGAGAATGTAGCCACCCATGATGCCCACCACCATAAACGCAAGCGACCCCGCCATATAGCGCATGGTCTGCTTTGCGGTTTCCACCTTTGGTTCGCGCAGTATCGGCAGCCCGTTGCTCACGGCTTCAATACCGGTAAAGGTGCCGGCACCCATGCTGTAGGAGCGAAGGATCAGAAAAATCATGCCGACCAATCCGAGTTCACTCTGTGCTGACCGCACATCGCGGGCAGTAGCGGTTATCACTTCCGGGATATTTATAAGATGGGTAATGAAGGTGTAAAAAATTACAAACGCGTGGGTCACGATAAATATCAAAAATATCGGCACCAGCGGCAGCACGGATTCCTTCACCCCGCGCATGTTCAGGATGGTAAGCAGGATTACGCCGCCGACTGCAAGCCACAGCTTATAGGGAAGCCACTCCAGGGGAAAGAAGCTGAAGATTGCATCAGCCCCGCTGGCGATAGAGAGCGTTATGGTTAAAATATAGTCAATAAGCAGCGCGCATCCGGAAACCATGCCCGCGGAAGGAGACAGCAGTTTGCTGGCAACGAGGTAGCCGCCGCCGCCGGAGGGAAAGAGCTCGATTATCTGGGAGTAGCTCATGCTGATGATAACTATGGTGAGCACGGTGCCCAGCACCACGAAGATGCCGAGGAAATGATGGCCCTGCAGGGTTATAAACGCTTCCTCCGGACCGTAGCATGAGGACGTTAATCCGTCCGCGCCGAGGCCTACCCAGGCAAAAAAGGCTATCAGCGTGAGCTTATGGAAGACGTGGGGGTCATTGGGGTCGCGCGCACCGCCCAGCAATAATCGTTTTAGTCGGTTCATAATAGATTACAGAAGGAAATCAGGAATTGTCTGAAAAGTTGCTATGCGCATTGGGGCAAGCAGGTTGAGAATTAATGCAGCATAAAACAAGGGGCAGTTGTCATAAAGGAGGTAGGCGCTTCAGTAAACTGAATTCTAAACCATTGAAGGTCTGTCCTGACGCCCTGGACGTAATAACCTCTCGTCCGGTACTTGGACTGATGATCAACTGCCCCTTATATATTGATGTGTGTTACATCTTTATTTTAGATGCTCAATTTTAGCTCAATTATGGAAAAATTCAAGGGCCTATTATTCCACAGACTTTCCCCCTAAAATTTATATAGCTGTCATTACTATGGCGCACGGGGGAAGGAACTCGGAGATTCAGTCCCTCGGTTCGTACCAGTAAATGCCAACAGGCAAACGAGGTTAACTAAGATAAACTTGCATTTTGCACCTATTCACCTCTGTCACTTTTTTTCCTGTGCATGCCCTGCTTTTATGTAAAGCTTATTTGCTCCTGTTCCTGCGACCTGATGCGGTCGCAGTATCCCGCACCTAAATGATGTCCGTATACAGTTTATTGCCCTTCTTGAGCGCTTTCATCGCAGGCTCAAACATCATCTTCCGTTTTACCGTCTGGGCGAGAAAGAGCCGCTGCAAGCCCATGATGCGCGTGTTATGGGCTGATGACGCTGATTTAAAAAGGTCTTCCGATGGATTCCATTTCCCCGTTGCCACATATCCGCTCATATTCATAAGGTCTTTGGACGGAAGGACCCATTCAACAAACTTTCGCATATAGGTGCCCCGGTTATCCCACATGGGCCGCTTGAGAAGTTTTCCCTCTGCAGCCATGGCACTGAATATTGCGCCCAGTTCGGGATTTCTGACCATGACGCTGTTATAGCCGAATTCACTGACCTTGAGTTCTGAAGCAGTGATGCCAATGCTTACATCAGCCTCCTTGCAGACGATAAAGCTGGGGCAGACCATGCACCCCATAAAGATCACGTCTTCGAGATAGTCGGTATACTTGAAGGGGAAAAACTTTCCATCCCTGGTCATGATATTGTCCTGAACATACCAGAAGAAGTTTTTACCTTCGTTCAGGAACTGGTAGAGAGACTTTTTGGTATCTTCCGCGTACTTGATAACATCTTCTTCCCTGATGCCGAGCTTCTGGTAAATTTTATCAATACCGCCGTATTTAGTGTTTGAAAAGCAGTTAATGGCAATGACGAATTTCAGGTTCTGCAGCAGCTTTTCCGCAGTTTTTGCCAGTCCCTTAAAGATTTCCTTCAGCTCCGGGTCATCCCGTATCACCTGCAGTTTTCTCAACGCCTGCACATGGCAGGAAAGCCCCACCACAGCGTAGCGCGGATATTCGGCAACTTTTTTCAGGTCATGCAGGACCGGGCTGATCTGGTTTTTTGACTTGGAGCCCCGCAGGGTCTCTTCAGGCCTGGTTGAGATAATGGTTTTAGCATGATGGCAGATGAAGCAGTCCTCATGAATTTTACCCAGATGGAGAACTGCGTCAACAATATTTTTCTCCAGGAGATAATAGAGGAGGGCGGTGGCAGTACCCCCGTTTGCACCCCGGTCAAAAATCTCATCAGAGAGGGAGCGGGCAGTAAACCGGTCAACGCACCGGCCTACACGGGTATCCACCTCGTTCTGCTCGGCACCGAAAAAACGCTCTTTGACTTTACCCAGCGGGGAAAAGCTGCGGGGACAGCCCTGGTAGCAGAAGCCGCATTTGGTGCACTGCCCCACCAGGGTGGGGACGTTGTTCTGCATGGCAATGGCTTCTGTCGGGCAGAGGCTCACGCACAGCCCGCAGGCAGAGCAGGAGAACTCGATTACTCTCGTGAGTGCCTCAAAGCCGGTTTTTGAAATTTCAAGATGTTTTTTGCATGCTTCAGCAATCATCAGTAGTTTCCTCTGCGATCAGTTGTTTTATATAAATAATATAGAGCACTACAGACGTGCACCAGGGAACAGTTGTCTGTCAGCTGTATTTTAAAATCTTTCCCGGCCGGGCTTCTTACCGCAGCGGTACCTTGTAGACACCGTACAGGAGCAGTACATAATCAATGAACCAGATGACTTCAATGGAAAGAATGATAAAATGAAACAGGCGGATTTTTTTTATTTTCCAGATAAACAGTGAAAACAGGAACAGCAGCCACACCAGTATTCCCAAAAATATCGCTGCTGTTATAGCAGGATTCCCCGGGAGATTGATCGCCAGGGATTTAACTCTCATGACCGGCAGGACGCTGCCCAGAAAATCAATTACCACCGCCACGCTCATGGTCCAGATGGATGATTGCGGTACGTTGTTCTGGAAGGAATTGGCAGCGCCGATGAGGAATAGGCAATAGGCGATAAGATATATAAAATCACCGCTCAGCGTCATGTCTCGTCACCATTATTTATAGCGCGTGAAATCAATTTTGAAACGGCTTTCCTTGCCATTTTTATTCAGAATCAAAATTGCGGGTGCAGCAGGGTTGAACGCATCATATCTGAAATAAGTTCTCATGATTGCCCAGTACCCGGGGAAACCAGCCATTGACCTGGTTGCCGCAGTGTCAGAACTAAAGCTGTCTGCGTGTATTTTTTCCGGTTTTATTACTTTGGCACCCTGCAGCAAAGTAACCTGGTAATCTCTGGCGAAATCAAGGCTGCGGCCATATACTTTGATATTAATCTGGAGGCACGGATCAGATACTATTTCCGCCTGCTCCGGTGCGGATAATGTTCCTCCCTGACGGGCTTTTTGCGCGGACATAATGGCAAGCTTGTACCATTTGGTATGAACAACCCCGCCTTCCGCATACTCCTCTGCCGAGCCGAAAGCATAGCTGCCGTCAAGGTCTTTTTCTATAGAGCTGCGGTTTGTATTGCCAAAAGCAATCGCTTCCTCAACCGCTTGCGGGCTGAGATTAACCGCCACAGCATGTGCCGGGAGGACCGGGACAAAAAAATAACATACTAACAAAAGAGTAAAGTGCTTTTTCATATGTCCGCCTCCTAATTAAATGACCAGTTGAGCCCCATGCTTACCCCGCTGAACTGCCCGTCAAGGCCATGGTCATTTTTATCATTATATTCCCGGAACATGTATTTAGCGTTCAGCGTTATCGTCCTGCTGTACAGGTAGGTGATGCCGAACGCGGTTTCCAGCTTGTTTATCTTGAGTTCAGAAAGGCTCCCTATATTGGTACCGTCAAAATGCGAGTCAAATTCAGCACGGCTCCGGGTATAGGTGACTTCACCGGTAAGGGAGGTGCGCTGGATTAAGAAGGTAACTCACAGACAGGAAGTAGGCCTGGCTGCTGTCATCATAGGGTGCCTCATTAAACAAAAACAGGCTCGACGCGTCTTTGAGGTGATAGCGCTTATAGGAGAGCGGAGAGTCAATGCTGGTTTCCATAAGCGAGTAGGCTCCGCTTATCGTGACTTTTTCCGCGGGGACATACCAGAAACTCAGGTTCCACTCATAGTGGTCTTCGTCTACTTGATAGCGGTCATTGTCGCTTTTAACATACCTGAAGTTTGAATTGAGAGAAAAATTCTGCAGCACGCTCCATGACAGTGAGCTGTAGAACTCATCCGCGCTTTGCGGGAGGGAGGTCTGAACCAGGCGCAGAACATCCGGGTCCTCATTGACGAACGGGTCGCCGACCCGGGTCTTTTGATATTTAACATGCAGCCTGAGCTTGCGCAGCATCCGGTAGTTTGCGGTAAGACGGTAGGTCTGGGTCCTGGTTGAATTTACCTGGAAATTGTCCCGGTCAATATCTTCCCAGATATAGGAAAATTTAAGATTCAGCTTCTTTATAAAACTGGTGCTTACGTCAAAGCCGCCGCGCCGGGTATTGCGATCAATGCTGCCCGGCGTGGAGTTGTGCATATGGTATTGATTAAAAAACGCATCTGCCGTGCAGTAGCGGAAAAAGAGCGTGCTGAGGCGCGCTGCTACGTTGTTGTAATCAATATCATTATTAGTATCCCGGTTATCTTTCTCTCCGGTCTGATAGCTTGCAAAGAGAGACGAGGACAGGGGCAGGCGCGTCAGGAGCTTTATTTCGTGCACGCTGTTGCTGGTGTCGGGAACCAGGCTGTAGGGCGCAGAGCCTTTCACCAGAAAAAATGAAGCACCGTCACGGTAGTTATTGTACGGCGGGGAAGCCCCTTCATTAAAAATCCTCTGCAGATGGCTGTACTGGATGGTGGCGGGCCCGGCGGTGCCCGCAACGGTAAATTTCAGGTCTTCGGTAGTATCGTTCACCCGCTTGTTTCGTGAGCTGACATGGCACTGGGAGCACTTGGCCACTGTTGTTGCCTGGCGGTGGCCGCGTTTGCTGTAGCTGCGGTAGTCCATTTTGAATTGCAGAAAGGGAAACGCGGGCAGCCGCAGGGTGTTGCCTGTTTTCAGTTCCTCTATCAGGATACGGTTGCTCTGGTCAGGATTGAAGTCTGTTGCAAAGTCCTGGTTTGAAAGGGGGTCATGATCAAGGTTGTGGGTGAATTTTTGATAGGAAAACGCTGTCTGGAATATCCGCTGCATATCTATGTTGAAAGAATAGGTCTGGTCATTGGCGGAAAAAAAGCGGCCGCTGCCGTCAATAAAGTTTCTGCCCTCGCGCCCCTGCAGGGTGAAATACGCATCAGCCCCGGACCGGAGATCATCATATTCCCCCACCGTGCTCCGGTTACCGCTGACATTGAACTGATGGAACCCGGTACCGGCCGTGACGCTTAATTCCCGGTCAGCAGCGGCTTTCTTATCCTCGGCACCATCTGCATTGGTCGCCAAAAAGATGCATAGTGATATGGTCAGATACAATAAAATGTTTTTATATGACACGGCGTGTACTCACTCCACCATAAAATATTAGTATTGTGCTTTCCGCAATACATGAGCATTCGCTTCGATCCGTCAGCCGGAGCTCTGCACCTGCTTACCTCGTCAAAGCCCTTCCCGGAGGAAGCTGCGACGGCAGGTCGCTTCCGTGCACCTGCGGGTGGCACTGGGTGCATGAGGTAAGCAGGGCTGCCATGGTCGGCTGCGGCCCGGTTTTCGGGTTTACCTGGTGACCCTTGTGACAGCGCAGACACAAAAAAGGCTCATTCTGCACCAGCAGGTTATTGGCAATAGTGCCGTGCGGCTCATGGCAGATACTGCAGTCTTCCACGGCAGGTGCGTGCTCATAAACAAACGGCCCCTGATACTCGGCATGACATTCCAGGCAGAGGTCGTTCAGGGTGTCCTTCTGTAAATTATTATTTTCCGAGCCATGATTGTTGTGGCAGCTCGTGCACTTCATCTTCCCCTCCCGGACCGGGTGATGGGAGGGTAATGCATTCTGGGCCTTCTTTTCCTGATGGCAGGTGTAGCAGATTTCGGGATCACCCAGATAGACCATTTTCGGGGCGGTAACCTTGTGTGACTTATGGCATTCATTGCAGCCCACGCCATTGAGCACATGGACATTTGCCCGCCAGTCCATAGTCGGTGCGCCGGTGTGGCACTGCAGGCATATCTCGGAACTCTCGGCGGGGGTGAGACGGGAGAAGCCCAGTATATCGGTAACAGCCCCCTTTGATTTCACGTGGAGGCTCCCCGGACCATGGCAGGTTTCGCAGCCGCGCTCAACGGACGGAACTTCACGGGACGAAATCCGGTAGTGAACGGTTTTTTTATACTGCCGGTAGATATCATCATGGCACGGTATGCAGGAATCAGTGCCGGTATAAAAGGCTCCGGGAATGGTCGGTACCACCGCTGGACTGCTCAGGCCCTTTAGATAACGCTGACAGCTCAGCGAGCAGCAGAGCATGACGAGAAAAAAAATAATGTTGCGCCATTTCATGGTTCTATTACGCAGAGCCTTATTCAATGATTACCTTCCCTCCTGCAGACACATACTCGTACACTTCACCTGCAGGAGCAGCCGTGAGCTCAAAGGGATAGGTGCCGGCCGGCATGTCTGCAGGCGGCGTAATACTGAGCTGATAGTTATTAATCTCGTGCGGAGCAAGGTCCATACGCATTTCAGAGGGATTCATCCATCTGGTTGGCGTGCTCAATCCACCGACGCGGACGTGTATTGGGGCAAAACCCTGATTCTGCACGGTAACGGAAACGAGTGCTGACTGGCCCCGGCTGATGCTGCACACCGGCTGAGCAATCCAGATGCGCAGGGTATTGCGCGTCACATCACGATCAGTAACAATGGGCGAGAGCATGCTCAGGATGCCGTTTACCAGCAGATTCGGGCCGCACACCTTGTTGCGTGACCGGGGCTGCCAGTCACGGCCATATGAGGCATACACGCCGCCATTCTGTTCATCAAAACAGCGGTCTTCAATTATTTTTACCCCCGCGGTAATTTTCTGTTTAAACCGCTCAAAGCCTGACAGCCGGAAGGCAACATTGAGCGCCATCAGGCACGCAAGCTGTGTTTCAAGGAGCTTGCTTTCATCTGCCGGCTGCAGGTCTTCGGTGAGGCACGCGTAAAAGCCGCCATGCACGGCATCCCATCCCTTCTCAATTAAAAGGTCTGCAGCGTCAATAACCGCTTTGCCGTAGCGATAGGCCTTCATGCTTACCGGGTCAAGGCTTGGCGCCGGGCCCAGATAGGTGTAACTGGCAGGATAGGGACGGCCGGTAAATGCATGGCTTCCCCGGCGCGGGCCCCATATGGATGGCCCGGCATTGTGATACTGAAAATAGAGGGTAAGGGCAAGGCCGGCAATCTGTGCCAGGTCTTTTCTGGTTTCAAGCGGCTGCCAGTCTTTGGTGAATGAGGTGTAGAATCCACCACGGCTGCGGTCCTGAGCTTTGTCAAGAATAAGATCAGCAAAATCTTCCGCCCGTTTCCTGTAGTACGCTGCCCGGGCGCCATAGGGTGAATCAACCCCGTCTTTCCAGGCGCCGTTCATGTGCTGGAGCATGCCTGTCTGGCTGGCGAGGTCTTTGGTAGCTACTGCCGGAGCCCAGGTTTCATGATACAGGGAGAAGAATCCGCCATGTACCGCATCCCATGCCTTGGTGACGGCAACATCCAGAAAATCAAAAGCCTTAAGCAGGTACGCATCCTTTTTGCTCACCTCGTAGAGGTGCATGAGTATCCCGAATATACCATCAGTTGCTTTCAGGCTTTTATGGGTATCAATAATGCGCCACTCCCGGTCAGCTTTTAAAAAATAGCCGCCATGCGTCTTGTCTTGAAAGCGCTCCATCACCGTGTCAACCGCCTTTTCAGCTTCGGCAATGCTCTCCGGATCGTGGCTGATCATGGCTCCGATTACCGAAATACGGGCTTCGTTGAACTGGTCATCCACATGCTTGTCGCTGTCGATGACGCAGGAAAAGTCCTCAGAAATTTCATGATACAGGCCGCCCTTTTCACTATCTTCATAAGATTGCGTAATAAAGCTCATGGATATCTCCTGTGGTTATTGCTGTAGATGGCGGGTGATGGAAAAGTATCATAAAAACTGAATGATTTGTCAACAAAACTATTAAAAAAGATTAGAAAATTAATCCGCTGCCGTCTTTTAGTATTGCTTCCCGTATGATTCGTGTAGTATTTTTAAACAAAAACCATTTCAAGGATACGCAGCAGACAATGACACAAGGAATTATCATAGCAGGTGAGCGGAGCGGGGCAGGTAAAACATCCATTACCCTCGCGCTGGTACAGTGTTTTATAAACAGGGGCCTGAAAGTTCAGTGCTTTAAGGTAGGCCCGGATTTCATTGACCCGGGCCATCATGCGGCAGTGAGCGGCAGGGCTGCGCGCAATCTTGATGGCTGGATGATGGGAAGACCGTACTGCATTGACTCCTTTGCCAAACACAGCCGGGACATGGACCTTGCGGTTATTGAAGGAGTGATGGGACTGTTTGACGGCTATGACGGTACCAGTGAAGACGGCTCAACCGCACAAATGGCCAAATGGCTGAACCTGCCGGTGATTCTGGTTGTTGACGGCAGGGCTTTTGCGCGCAGTGCAGGGGCGCTGGTGCTTGGCTTTGAGAGCTATGATAAAGACGTGCCTATTGCCGGTGTTATCTTCAACAATGTTTCAGGGGAGACGCACTTCAGGTATCTGGCAGACGGGGTTCAGGGAAGGTGCGCGGCTGAAGTGCTGGGTTATGTGCCCCGCACCAGAGACTGGGAACTCCCGGAGAGGCATCTGGGCCTGGTCATGGCGGAAGAAACCGTAGCGCTGCAGGAAAAAATCAATGCCATGGCGCGCCATATTGAAAAGACCGTATCGGTGAACAGGATCATTGAACTGGCTCAAGCGCCGTCTGTTGTTTTGAAAGAACCTGCAGCACCTACTCCGTCAGCACCAAAGGCGGTAACCATCGGCGTTGCCCGGGATGAGGCATTCTGTTTTTATTATCAGGATAATCTTGAACTGCTGGAAGCGTGCGGAGCTGAAATCCGCTATTTCAGCCCCATGCATGACCATCACCTCCCGGCAGGGATTCACGGGCTGTATCTTGGCGGCGGGTATCCTGAACTCCATGCCCGGGTGTTGAGCGCTAATGTATCCATGAAGCGCGAAGTGCACGCGTTCTGCAATTCCGAAAGACCGGTCTATGCCGAATGCGGAGGATTTCTGTACCTGTTAGCAGCACTTACTGATCAACAGGGAACGCAGCATGAGATGGCGGGTGTGTTCCCTGCAGAAGCACGGATGCGCACGCGGCTGCAGCGCCTGGGCTATGTTGAGTGTGCAGTTCTGCAGGGCTGCCCGTTTGCAGCTGCAGGAGAAAAGCTGCGGGGGCATGAATTTCATTACTCGGATATCACCGGGCTGCCGGAAAGCCTTGCCCGCTGTTACCGCGTGCAGCAGCGGAAAAACCGCCCGGCTTTTCTTGAAGGCTATACCGTGCGCAATGTGCTGGCCAGCTATATTCATCTGCACTTTGCTTCAAACCCGGCGTTTGCTGAGGGTTTTGTAAAATGCTGCCGGGAGCAAATACCCTGGGAAGGCTGCGCTTGACAGAGAAAATAATGTACGGTAATGTTGAAAAATAGGGGTCAAGGGGCCGAGGGTTCATGGATTTGAGGGTTCAAGGGTTCAAGTAAAATCTTTATTGAAAAAGAAAAACCGCGAAACAAAGGGTGTAAAAAAATGGAAGAATTCAGACGGATTAACAGACTACCCCCGTATATTTTCAGCATCATAGACAATTTGAAGCTTCAATCGCGCCGTGAAGGAGAAGATATCATAGATCTTGGTATGGGTAACCCGGATCTCCCGACGCCGAAACCGGTCGTGGATAAACTGATAGAAGCCGTGCAGAATCCCAAAAACCACCGCTATTCAGTGTCACGGGGCATCTATAAATTGCGGCTTGCCATCACCAACTGGTACCGCAGAAATTATAATGTGGATCTGGATCCGGACAGCGAGGCTATTGTTACCATGGGCGCAAAAGAAGGCCTGAGCCACATGGCCCTTTCCCTTGTGGGTCCCGGAGATGTCGTGCTGGTGCCGAATCCCGCCTATCCCATCCACCCCTATTCAGTGGTTATTGCCGGCGGTGATCTCATGAGCTTTCCCATAGGCACGGGCTATGATTTTTTTGAACAGCTCATGAAGGCGGTCAAAAGAACCTGGCCCAAGCCAAAATTGCTCATCATATCATTTCCCCACAACCCGACGACCGCCGTGGTGGATCTCGATTTTTTTAGAAAGATTGTTGATTTTGCCCGTGATAATAAATGTCTTGTCATCCATGACCTTGCCTACGCAGACCTGGTGTTTGATGACTACCGGGCGCCCAGCCTGCTGCAGGTGCCCGGGGCAAAAGATATCGGCGTTGAATTTTTCTCCATGTCCAAAAGCTACAGCATGCCCGGATGGCGGGTCGGGTTTGCGGTGGGCAATCAGCGGATGATCGCGGCACTGGCACGGTTGAAAAGCTACTTTGACTACGGCATGTTCCAGCCGATCCAGATTGCCTCCATCATTGCCCTGAACGAAATCCAGGATGCGGTTAAGGAAATCACCGCAGTATATAAGAACCGGCGGGATGTGCTGGTCGAGGGGCTCAATAAGATAGGATGGGAAATAGAAAAGCCGAAGGCAACCATGTTTGTGTGGGCGCCGATCCCTGAGAAGTTCAAACAGATGGGATCACTTGATTTTTCCAAAGTGCTTTTAAAAGAAGGCAAAGTGGCGGTTTCGCCGGGGATCGGTTTTGGTGAATACGGCGAGGGCTATGTCAGATTCGCCCTGGTTGAAAATGAACACAGAATCAGGCAGGCGGTACGCGGTATAAAAGGAGTTCTGTAGTGAAGAGGATTAAAATCGGTCTTATCGGATTCGGTACTATTGGTACCGGCGTGGTGAAAATACTGCAGAAGAACAGCGCTGTCATACGCCAGCGGCTGGGAGCGTCTCTTGAACTGCAGCGGATCGCGGACCTTGATATAACCACTGCCAGAGACGTCATTGTGCGCAGGGAACTGCTCACAACTAATGCAGCGCAGGTGCTTGATGATCCGGAGATTGATATTGTCATCGAGCTCATGGGCGGCATTGAACCGGCAAAGAAATTTATCCTGCGGGCCATAAAAAACGGCAAGCACGTCGTTACGGCAAATAAGGCCCTGCTGGCAGAGCATGGCGCTGAAATTTTCAGAGCCGCTGCCGAGTACGGCGTTGACGTGGCATTTGAGGGAAGCGTGGGAGGCGGCATACCCATTATCCGGGCGCTGCGGGAAGGGCTCGCAGCAAACAATATTCTCGGTATTTTCGGCATCCTCAATGGCACATCAAACTATATACTCAGCAGGATGACGGAAGAGAGCGGGCAGTTTGAGGATATTCTAAAGGATGCCCAGGTGCAGGGATATGCAGAGGCAGATCCAACCCTGGATATCGAGGGCATTGATACGGCACATAAGCTGGCAATACTGGTGCACCTGGCATATGGAAAGAAGATAAACCTTGAGAAAATTTACACAGAGGGAATTTCAAAGATAACACCTCTTGACATAGAATTCGCCAGGGAACTTGGCTACAAAATAAAGCTGCTTGCTATCTGCCGCGGCAACGAGCGCGAGATAGATGTGCGTGTCCATCCGACGCTTATCCCTGACGGTCATCTGCTTTCACGGATCGAGGGAACCGGTAATGCTATTTTTCTTCAGGGCGATGCGGTTGGTCCCTGCATGCTGTATGGCAAAGGCGCCGGCATGATGCCGACCGGCAGCGCGGTGGTAGCTGACATCATGGAACTGTCGCGCAATATCATCAAAGGGATAACGCAGCGGATAGAGCCGATTAGTCAGGGAAAGTTAAAAGAAATTAAAATAAGGGGAATACAGGATATACAAACCAGATACTATCTCCGGCTTTCAGCCGTCGATAAGCCGGGGGTGCTTGCCAAAATAGCCGGCGTTCTGGGCCGCCACCAGATAAGCATCCACTCGGTTGTGCAGCGGGGCAGGCGGTCGCGTGGCGGCGCGGTCTCCATATTCATGCTCACCCATGAAGCGCGTGAAGCAAACCTGCAGAAGGCGCTGCGGAATATTGAAAAGCTCACACTGGTGCGCGGCAGGACTATGTACATCCGCATGGAAGACGGCTTTTTGCAGGCGGGATAATAAGTTTACCACCTGCAAAAAAAAGGAAGGAATGGAGCGATGAGCAAAAAAACACTCTCCTGTACTATCGAACGCTTGATCAGATTTCCGCCCACAAAAAGCTCCCCGCGATTCAAAAGCTTAAATGGCTGGAAATGCAGATGGAGTTTTACCATACTGCCATGCCCAGGAAGTCAAAACAGATTCGGGACCGACTCAAAAAAGGAATATTGTAAAACTTCAAGGTGCATGGTACTGCGGGCTTTTTTAACCCATGAAGCATGCTTGGTTATAGAGCCGGGCGGGGGCCTCAAAGGCAGTGCGCGGCACAACCGGGCGGATGGCGCATGGAGGTTCAGTAAAGGGCGCTGTTCCCAGCTTCAACTAGGAAAAAGATAAGAGATACATTATGACTACAAAATTAAAAACATTGGCAACCACCAATTTGGAGCCTCGTATTGTTACGATTCGGGGACTAAAAGTAATTTTAGACGCTGATCTTGCAAAAATATACGGTGTGCCTACAAAACGGCTGAATGAACAGATAAAAAGAAACCCTGCCCGTTTTCCAGAAGATTTTGTTTTCCAATTAACTGAAGAGGAAACGAATAACTTGAGGTCGCAATTTGCGACCTCAAGTTTGCATGGCGGAAGGCGCTATCTTCCCTATGTCTTTACAGAACACGGTTCTATTATGGCAGCTACGGTACTCAATAGTCCAAAGGCCATAGAGATGAGTGTTTTTGTGGTCCGTGCATTCATTAAAATGCGCGAGACACTTGCCAATAATAAAGCACTGGCGCTAAAGCTGGCAGAACTTGAAAAGAAACTGACTGATCGGCTTAACGTCCATGAAAGAGCGATTGTACATGTTTTAGGAGAGGTGAGAAAATTAATGGCTTCAGCGGAACCGTCCACCCGATATGCCCAAACGGAAAATCGGGTTTGAAGTAAAAGAAAAGGCGGCAAAATATCAGGTAAATAGAAAGAAAATTGTACCCTGAACAGAAGCATGAAAGCTTCATTAAAAGCGAAGCAGGCACCTGCGCGAAGATATTAGCAGGTTTTATTCTGGAAGATAAGGCACGACCATTCCTCTTCCTGTGTTTCTTTTTTAAATACGAGTTCACTCCTGAATGCATCTATAACATCCCGTGCTCTTTCCTGAATAATCCCGGAAAGCATGAGATACCCAGAAGGCTCAAGATGACGGATAAGATCATCTTTCATATCGATGAGGGTCTGGGTAAAATATTGGCCACCACTGTCGAAAACGAGCCGGGGAGTTTGTGTAACGGGGTGCTTTCAAACAGCATCTGTTCGGCTACCGCATTAACCGCGGCATTTTTCTTCGCGCATGCAACTGCCTGCACGTCTATATCAATGCCCACTACCTGTTTCACGCCAAGCAGCGCAGCCGCAATAGCGAGTATTCCTGATCCGGTGCCAACGTCGAGCAGGGAAGCATTTTCTACTGTCAGGAGAATCCTCAATCAAATCCTCAAGTGCCTGAAGACATAAGCGGGTAGATGCATGGGTGCCGGTCCCGAACGCCATCCCCGGGTCAAGCTCAATCACCATTTCATTCTCTTTTTTCCAGTAATTTCTCCAGGAAGGCTTTATGACGATATTTTTTGTAACCTTAATAGGCTGAAAAAATGATTTCCACTTTTCATTCCAATCCTCATCCTCAATTTCAGTAACCAGAAGTTCAGGTTCTTGATTTACAAAGGCCCTTTCCATACTGCGGAGTGATATAAGATAGTTTTTGATGCTATCAACGCAACTATTTATATTAACATCATTATTTAAATATGCTTTTAATACTAACAAACCCTCATTGCGCGGGGACGCGGCGGAGAGATTATCACTCTCCTCCACAATGCCATTGCTTCCAAGCTCAATAAGAAAGTTTGCCACCGCATCGGCTTCAGATGGCAAAACCGCAACTTTAATCTCAACCCAGGCAGGTTTATGTCGCATAATAAAAGGGAAAAGTCTTTTCTGAAAAGGTTTAAATTGGTATAGTTTCCCCATCAATCAATGTCAATAGATTAATGGTTTCATACTATGAAAATAAGCGAAATCTTCACCAGCATTCAGGGAGAGACTTCATTTGTCGGCCTGCCGTTTACCTTTGTGCGGCTCACGGGCTGTAATCTGCGCTGTTCATATTGCGATACACAATATGCATATGAAGAAGGCACAGAATACTCTCTTGATGCGGTCGTTGCTGAAGTTAATAAGAGAGCTGTCTCGCGAGTTGTAATAACCGGTGGGGAGCCTTTATTGCAGGATGAGACCTATATCCTCTGCTCACGCTTACTTGACGCAGGGGTCACTGTTCTCCTGGAGACGAATGGCAGCATATTGATAAAAGATGTTGATCAGCGGGTGCACCGGATTCTGGATTTGAAATGCCCCGGGAGCGGAATGGATAAATACATGAATCTTCAAAAATGTTGACTATCTTACCGTAAGGGATGAGATTAAGTTTGTCATCTCGGACAGAAAAGATTTTGAATGGGCATTAGAAATCTTAAAGCAGCATGAGATGCAGGGCAGGGCACATGTTCTTTTTTCACCTGTGTCTGACAGATTACATCCTCAAGAACTGGCTGAATGGATTCTTCAGGAAAAACTGAATGTGCGTTTGCAGCTGCAGATACACCGGTATATCTGGCCGGATAGAAGACGGGGCGTGTGAAAAAGAGCTGAGCACGAAGTAGCGGTGATTCTTATTTATGCCGGTAAAACATATCCTCCTTATTCACCAGGGAGCAATTGGTGACCTCATAGTATCTCTTCCTTCATTCTATGCAATCCGCAGGGCATTTCCGGATGCTATAGTTGAGGTCATGGGATACCCGTCAACGTTAAGCCTGATCAATAAGCGATTCTATGCCGAAACCGTATGCTCTGTGGACAGAGCTGAGATGGCTTCTCTGTATAATGAGCAGGGCCATGTTCACCCTGATCTCATTGCCAGTATTGAGAGATTTGAAAAGATATTTATCTTTGGAGGAAATGCGCAAAAAATAGCCATGCAAAATCTGGCATCGCTGCATGGCCCTGAACTTATTCATATCAAGACGTTCCCGGCAGGTGAAAATAAACACGTTATTGATTTTCAACTGGAACAACTGCATGCTCTCGGTTATGATACTTCACTGAAAATTCCCCGGCTCTTTTTGCGGGCTGAAGATTTTGCGGAGGCTCAAAACTTTTTATACCCGGCAAAACCTTAAGGGACCGTTTCCTCCGCTCATCGCTATTCATCCGGGCAGCGGCAGCTCAAAGAAAAACTGGCCGGTTGATTGTTATGCCGCGCTGGTACATGAAATCTACCGCACCGTACGTGGCACCATACTGCTCATAGAAGGGCCTGCTGATGGGAACAACGTATCTCAATTAAAGAAGGAACCTTGCAGGTATTTCCCCGGTCATGCTGCAATCACTTGAACTTCCGGTGCTGGCTGCCATCCTTAAAGAGTGCACGTTGTTTATTGGTAATGACTCGGGCATTACCCATCTGGCTGCGGCCATGGGGATTCCTGTTGTCGCAATTTTTGGCCCGACTGACCAGCGTATCTGGGGACCGAGAGGGGAAAAAGTGAAAGTTTTAAAGAGGGCTTCAAAGGAAGGCGCAGGGGTGCAGTGGATTAGACCCGCAACAGTGCTTGATAGGGTTTTACCTATGCTTAATGAATTGCCCGGCGCTCTAATTAGATAATGGTTCTGATAGAGATGCGGGATGAAATACCGGGGTTTTCTTAAGCACGAGGGCCATAACCCCATTATAGGTACAGTTATTCCGGATAAAACGCTCAATCTTTTGTAATTCGTCCTGAGTAAAAATAGTGCGGCTCTTTTTGAGAATGCTGGAAATCTGATCTTCATCTAAAGGAAGATAATCAACCTGTGCATCATTGCTTTCATACATGGTTGCGGAGCTTTGATCAGGATTATACTGCAATGCGGTATCCTGCACGATCTCTATGAATTGACTCACCTTAGCCTCTGCAAGAGAGGGATTCCTCAGTTCATACCGTATCTGTTTTTCAAGACTTCCCTTCTGGATATCTACGGTCTTTTTAACTTCAAGTCTTCCGGGGACGACATCGTAACGGACCGGGTCCAGCACCGAGTTTCTCCAGCGTTTAATTAAAAATGTTTCTTTGCCATTGGTCGCTTCAAAGTACAGTGTCCGCTGCGGGTCAGCATAGGGCCCCTCACTGTACATGGGGTTCTCAAGGATGGTAAGCTCCTCTATCCGGTGCCCCCGGTGCTTTTGGATAAAATCGAGTTTGTCATCTCGTTCTTTGGCATAGTATTCACCAGCAGCCTCTGAATAATGATATTCCGGGCACTGATCAAAAGGCGTTATTTCGCAAACAGCATTACAAACCTTGCAGCGGACTAATTTGTTCATTGTAACCTCTCATCGTTACATTGTATGGCTTTAAGAAATATCTGGAGAAGGTGGGGATCAAGTTCGCCTTCTCCGTATCCGTTAAGCTCCCGGGCTATATTTTGTTTTGAACATGTTTCAGGATAGGGTTTTGCGAGGAGCAGGGCATCATATACATTTGCAATTCTGAGAATTCTTGAACCGAGAGGAATCTCATCGCCCTTGAGGCCATCAGGAAAACCTTTGCCATCATAGCGCTCGTGATGATGAAGGATGGCGGAAAGAACTGCAGGTGCGAAGTTTACGGGAGCAAGAATGGCAACTCCCTGTTCCGGATGTTGTCTCCACTCCTGGGATTGCTTGTCGTCACAATATTTGTCAGATTCAGCATATTCAATCTCAATGCCTATCTTGCCAATGTCATGAAAATAGGAGGCAACCTCGAGTACTTCCTTTTCTTCATTGGTAAGGTGCAGAGCGTTACAAAACAATGATGTATAATAATGAATGCGTTCTGCGTGTTCTGCCAGAACGTGGGTCTTGTTTTGCAGAATATCTGAAAGCAGTTTTAAAAATTTGATGCAGTCCAGGTCGTTTGCCCTATCCTGGGCATTACGTATGGTAACGCCCTGTTTTGCTAAATCCCTGATGAAGGAGGCACACTTCTCGAATATCTTTTTTGTCCGGTCTATTTTAGATAGTCCACGCAGTGTCCCGATATCTTCCAGGAGCTTTTTAATGTCAGTGCCGCATCTCTTTTTATCAAGTGATTTTTGTACCACCATCGTCACATCGGAAACATTAAACGGCTTGGAAATATAGTCATACACTCCGTACTGACTTGCCGTGGTTATCGTTCCCAATGACCCATAACCAGTAATAACAATTACCTGGATATCTTTATTGGATTCTCTGACCTCCTTTAAAACATCAATACCCGAAAGCCCGGGCATCCTCAGGTCAAGGGTAATCAAATCAATGGGTACTTGTTTTATTATTTCAAGGGCCTGGTAGCCATCCTCAGCAATCAAGACATTATAGGAAGGCTTTAATATCATCCGCAATGATTCACGGGGGCCAAGTTCATCATCAACAATCAGGATGTTGGGTTTTTCTGTCATTTTTAGTTCTCCTCGCCTTTTTTAGATGTTAAGGAAATGAGATGAGGCATGGGTTATTTAATCACAACAGAAGACTTTGCAAGTAGTTTGCCAAAGTAAAAGAGTTAGTATTAATATTTAATTGTTCTAACCTGCTGAAATATAATGATAATTTTATGACGGGTCGTGGAGGGTGACAGGGAAGAAGAGTGATAAACTGAAGTTAATCTACGTTTTTGCGCAAAAAAATTGGTTATAAATTTATAACCAATTGAATAAACTTCATAAAACAGCTAAAAACCTATTTGTGCAGAGATGAACACATTATAATGCTTCCTCATCCGGACTGCTGATCCCCAGTTTGTCCATTTTATATTTGAGAATTCTTCGGGTAATACCGAGCATCTTGGCTGCCCGTGATTGGACGTAATCAGATTTCTCCAGCGCATTTAAAATAATATCGCGGTTAAATTCAGATTCCGCTTCTTCAAGTGACATCCTGCCATTCAGCACATCTTGATTATAGGTATCATTAAATTTATCAGTTACGACCGGCCCATTATTCTGGCAGATATGCTGGGGAATGGTTGCCGGCGTTATGACACCATCCAGGGAGAGGGCAACAAGCCGCTCGATGAGGTTTTCCATTTCCCGGACATTGCCCGGCCAATCGTAGTTTTTGAAAATTTCCATTGAATCTGCCGTTATTTCCAGAGGCTCTCGTCCCTCATCTGCAGTTAATTTATGCAGAAAATAGTCCACCAGGAGGGGTATATCTTCTCTGCGGTCTCTGAGGGGCGGCAGTACCACGGGCACAATGTTGATTCGGTAATAGAAGTCTTCACGGATCTTTTTATTTTTCAACGCCTCTTCAAGATTTTGATTCGTCGCTGCTATCAGCCGGGTATCAACTGATATGGGCTTGTTGCCGCCCACGCGCATGAACTCACGTTCCTGAAGGTACCGCAGTATCTTTGCCTGGGTGTAGGGTGAGAGCTCGGTTATTTCATCAAGGAACAGCGTGCCCTGATGCGCCAGCTCACAATGGCCGATGCGGCGCTCATAGGCGTTGGTGAAAGAACCTTTCTCGTGGCCGAAGAGCTCGCTTTCGATAAGCGTTTCCGGTATGGCGGCACAATTGATTGCGACAAACGGTTTATCGCGCCGCGGCCCATTAAAGTGGATGGCTCGGGCAACCAGCTCTTTCCCCGTACCGCTTTCTCCGGAAATAAGTACGGTCGTTTTCCGATCTGTCACGTGCTGGATGATATCGAAGATTTTTTGCATGGGCTGGCTTTCGCCGATAATCTGCGATCGGTCACAGATGACCTTGAAGCGCCGCGCCGCTTCCTTTTTGGTTGCCTCCTCTACCACCCGGGTTATTTCGTTCACGTCAAACGGCTTTTCGAGATAATCAAAGGCCCCCAGCTTCATTGCTTCAACTGCGGTCTTCACGGTCTTGGTGGCAGTAATCATTACCACCTGCTGCTTACGATTTTTCTCTTTTATCCTTTTCAGGGTCTCCATGCCGTCAATGCCCGGCATTATGATATCCAGCAGAATAAGGTCGGGTTGCACGGTCTCAAGCATTATCAGTGCTTCCTCTCCACTTGCAGCCAGCATGAGATCGTACTGGCGCTTGAGTATCATTCTCAGCGATTCACGGGTTGCGAGTTCGTCATCCACAATGAGGATTGTTTTCATCTCGAGCTATCTCCTTCTGCGATCTTCATGGCACGGGGGAACTGGATGGTTATGATGGTCTTAGTATGTTCAGTATCCTTTGTACAGCGAATGGCATTTTTTTGCAAGACCTGGTGTGCAAGAAACAGATCAAGGCCATTAAGATCGCTTATCATTTCACCCTGTGCACTTGAGAACGCAAGTCCCTGCGCCTGCTTTTCCCCGGCATAGGACATGCTCAGGGCTATGGCTGCGGGAGTTTCATCCACGCGAAACTCAACCATCTGTCCGGCTGGTGCATTGTGGGCAATATGAAACAATATGTTTTCCAGGGCATAGCATACCTGCTCCTGGTCAGCATCCAGGGAAGGTATATGTTCAAATGCATCAGGGTTCCAGTTGATCTGGAGGGGCGGCGTCAGGGAGCCAATTTTTTTCATGACTTCCTGCAGCACCGCAGCAAGCTGGATGCTCATAGCGCGGGGCTGACTCAACTTCGCAAATTCAAGCATCCGCTCAGTTAAATAGTCGATGCGATCAATGCTCGTTGCTGCCACACCAAAAAAATCTGACAGAAATTCAGGGTCATTAATATGACCGGGCAGGAGTTGAATAAACGTTTTAATAGCCACGAGCGGGTTCTTAATTTCATGGGAAAGTTCTGCAACCAGATTGGCTATTGAAAGTTCAAGTGTCGAGCCAGCCGTGACCTGATGCTCAGGCAGGGGATCATGTTGCGGTGCAAGCGTTGCGGCATCGTCAGCGGGAACGGTGCGCTGTGGTTCCATCTCGAATATAATATCTTCTGCGCCCAGAGATGAAGAAGATGAAAACAGGAGAGAGCGATACACCACACTTTCAAGCTCGCTCACATTCCCCGGCCAGGGATAGTCCTGAAGGCACTGTATCGCTTGCGGGGTAAGTTTTCTTCGTGTTTACCAGGAGGCGCTTTTCATAGGCTCTTATAAAGATATCAGCGAGATGCGGAATGGTATTGCTGCGTTCACGTAAGGGCTTCAGCAGTACCGGCGCGATGGCTACTTTATAGATCAGTGCGGGCACCATACCGCTGTGGGCTAACACCTGTTCCAGCGGTTGAAAGACGCTTGCCGCGATACGGCCTTCAAAACGGACCTGCCGGCCATCAGGGAAACGCACGGTTTCGTGTTCAAGCATGGATACGAGCCATGTTTGTAAGAGGTAAGAGGCATTATCAAGGCCGTGGATATGCAGCGTGCCTTTAAACGGGTTCCCTGAATGTATTGTTTGCAGAAGATGAGAGAGCGCCTCCACGGCATTTTCGCTTTTATCCGCTGACAGGTGCAGTTCCAGAAACGGTTCGCCTTTGGTAAAGCCTGTTGTATGGAGCAGCCTTGATAGATAGCCTTGTCCCAGTCCTTGTTCCCCTGTAACAAGGAGCGGCAGTGCTGTGCGGGCAATTTTATGTATCAACAAAAGTGCTGCAGGAGGAAAAAGTGCCTCGGGGGGAATTTCCCGGTGCGAGATAAACGGCGGCAGAAAAGACGTTGCCGGAGCATATGCCTTTTCTGAGGATTGTGTGCGGCCAGCAGAACCAGGGTCAGTTAACTTGTCGGTCATTGTTGTTATGCTTTAGAATAAGCGGATTAGTGGGAAGATTTATGGTAAAGGTTGTTCCTTTTTTTTCTACACTTTTTACATCAATGGTTCCTTCATGCTCCTGTATGATCTGGTGTGAAATTGCCAGGCCCAAGCCGCTTCCTTTAGCTCGTGTGGTGAAGAACGGTGTAAAGATTTTATCCAGTTCCTCCTCTGGTATCCCGATGCCCGTGTCACTGATTTCCACCTGCACAAACCCGGGGCCGCCATTGCTTTTGACGATTTTTCTGGTTGCAACTAAAATGGTGCCTTTCTCCGGGGTTGCCTGTATGGCATTGAGCAGGATATTAATGAATACCTGCTTCATTTGCTCTTTATCCACGGTGACGGTAGGAAGATCGTCAGCAAGTGTCGCTTCAATTGTCAGTTCTTTTTGCTTTGCCTCGGTTTTTATGAGGGTTATCATTTTGTCAAGGATATCATTGAGGTTTTCCTGCTGAAAGAACGGCCCGGACGGCCTGGAGAATTCGAGAAGTTCTGTGATGAGCGTAGAAATCCGGTCAATTTCCCCGGCTGCCACCGTGGTGAAATAGTTGCGGAACTCTTCATCATCAAACCGTTCGGGCAGCAGCTGGGTAAAGGTTTTAATGGCGACCAGAGGATTTCTGATCTCATGGGCAAGACCCGCGGCAAGGGTGCCGAGCGAGGCAAGGCGGTCCGCGCGGAGCATGATCTTTTTCGTGTTTTTCAGATTTTCATAGAGCTGGGCATTTTCAATTCCAATGGTGGCGCTGTTAGCAAGCGTTGTGAGCAGTTCCAGGTCTTCATGGGTATACATCTTTTTGTTGCCCTTCATGCCCAGGTTGACAATGCCTATCAGCCGCTGCTTTGCAATTAACGGGATGCAGGTCTCTGCTCCCATCCGGGTCATCATCTGGTAAATGGTTTGCATATCAGGATTATGTTGATAGCGTTCCAGCTCTTCACGGATAGTGATTTCCCGGCGTCGTTCAAGCAGTTTAAAAAACTGGTCGTCTTTTCGATAGCTGTTCGCAATGGTATACCCTTCAAGCCCGCGGGCGTCGCATAAAAGAAAGGCATCTTTTTCTTCATTGAAGATAAAGACCGAAGCTTTAGCCACCTTCAGAGCTTCAGTTGTTGTTGAGATGATTTTTCTACACAGTTCATTTATATCGAGGATAGAAACCATCGCCCTGCTGAGATCGCTGATGGTTTTTTTGTAGTCATATTTATCTTTAAAAATGTATTGTTCTACGGTTGTTTCTGCCTGTAGCCGCACTTTAGGGAAAAGGTACGCTGCGATGATCATGCACAGGAAAACAAAGCAGGAAAAAGCAAGGTTCGTTTTTTGAAATGTATACAGCTGGGCCCCCACAGTCAATAAAAAGATTGGAATGAGCAGCAGGAAAGACGCATAAGCGTAAATAACTCCCTTTCTGATGACAAACTCTACGTCCATGAGGCGATGTTTTACGATTGCAGTAGGCTAAGATTACCGGAAAAGCGGCAAGCAAATAGACCGCCGATAGGAGGAAAATTGATTCCATACAATGGTATAAAGGTGAGAGCTCCACCCCCAAAACCAACAGCAGAGGCAATAAAAACATACTTAATCTGATTCTTACTATGCCTGAAGACTTTTTTAAGGCCTGGACTAATTTATAATTGGAATAAAAAATATAGCTGGCGAAAAAAATGATAAACAGGGGAAAGGCTTTACCTGGCACATCATAATATTTGTAAATAGAAGAGGGGTTTACGCCTTCAATTAACCACCCGGTTTTCAGGAGAAAGAGAAGAAATCCGCATAACAGTATTTCACCAGCGAGGAAAAGTTTTGATTTCGGGTAATTTGATTAATGAGCGCGAGAATGAAACGGTTGAAATAAACCGGTATAAAGATAGCGCCAATATAAAGAAATTTCCCCAGAATGTTCCAGATTCAATGCTGGAAGCGGTAATCGTTGCAGGCAACCCAAAGGTCCATATGATGATGCTGAGGCATACATAAAAAAATGACTTGTTAACGAGTCCGCGTCTGTTTTTAAAAAAAACAAAGCCCCCAATATAAGGGACGACAACATTATCGTAATATGTGGAAGCAATAGTGCAGTAAACATTTTAGTTAAATTAATACGAGTGAAAAATTCTATTCTGTTATACTGCGTTTTTTGATTACAAGATATTGGTGTGTTCTTTGAACTCCTTCTCTTAAGTCTATATTCGGTTTAAAAGATAGTATTTCTTCAGCTTTTAATATGCTGCAGCCTAAATTTATTTTCAGAGTGCCAATGGTGTATAGTTTTAAAATGATTTAAATTGAAATATTTTTGTAAAAAATTGAAAGTAAACATTGCAGTGTCTGCAATCGCGGAAGGTAAATTCACAAAAACAAGTTCTATATTCTCTGCTTCAGCAATCTTCAAGGCTATTTCCTTGAATGTATATACCTCTTTGTCAGATATATAAAATATTTCACCCACTGCCTCGCGTTTTTTCTCTGCAAGAATGAATCCGTCTATAAGATTTGTTACATAGCAAAGGCTTCTCAGATACTGCCCGTCATCAATGATATAGAATTTCCCCTTTTTTACCTGCCGGAAAAACTCAGTAATGGCATCTGATTGCCCCGGCCCGTACACCGTGGGAGGTCTGATGACGACGACAGGGAGTTTGAATGTTTCGTAATAGTGTAAGACAATTTTTTCAGCTTCAAGTTTGCTTTGTCCGTAGGGCGTTATGGGGTTGCAGGGATAGGTTTTCAGTAAGCAGGGTGTTTATATCGGGGTTTGGTCCGGCTGCTGCAATGCTGCTGCAGTGAATAAACCTTTCTATTCCATTGTTGCGACAGCACTCTAAAAGATTTTGCGTTCCCGCAACATTGACCGCGACATAGTCCTTAACATTCCGGGAATATACTTCTCCTGCGAGATGATATATTACATTGACACCTTTTAATGCTGCAGACAAAGAATTGGTTTTAAGCAAATCACCAACAAAAGCTTCAGCGCCAAGTTCCTCTATTTTTTTTTATTGTCCGGTGTTCTTGTAAGACATCTAACATCCCGTCCTTCATTCACAAGTGCTTTGATTAAATGTGTCCCGATAAATCCGGTAGCACCGGTGACTAATGTTTTCATTGATTATACCCTTGGAATATGAGTGCTGAATTTTTCCCTCCGAACCCGTATGAATTTGAGAGTACGGTATGTACTTCAGCAGCCCGGCCGACATTCGGGATGTAATCAAGGTCGCACTCCGGGTCAGGGTTTCCGTAATTAATGGTGGGAGGTAAAAATTGGTGCTTTATGGTGAGAAGAGAAGCTATTGCTTCGATTGACCCCGCAGCCCCCAGGGAGTGGCCGGTCATGGACTTAATGGAGCTGATGCCTATCTTATAGGCCCGGTCGCCAAAAACATTTTTTGCCACCCTGGTCTCCATTTTATCATTGAGCGGTGTTGAGGTGCCGTGGGCGTTTATATAATCGACCTCTTCCGGATGTATGCCTGCAACTGCAAGAGCACTGCGTACGCAATAGGTTCCAGCTTCGCCATCAGGTGACGGCTGTACCATATGGTGAGCGTCAAAGGTTGTATAATACCCCATTACTTCGCCATAAATATAAGCATTACGTTTCAGGGCATGGCCAAGTTCTTCCATAAACATGATACCTGCACCTTCACTCAGCACAAAGCCATTTCTCATACCATCAAACGGGCGGGAAGCTTTTTCCGGGGGATCGTTGAGCGTTGATACTGCATTAATGACACAGAAAGACCCGAGCGTTAACGGTGCAATCGGTGCCTCTGATCCGCCCACCAAACAAGCGTCTAAAATACCATTTTGAATACATTGATAGGCATAGCCGACCGAGTCCGATCCTGCGGAACATGCGCCCGCAATAGTATTGCTGAATCCTTTAATGCCAAGCACTATAGAAATTTGACTTGCTGCCGCGCCAGGGAAAAGACTGCTGTTCAAATAGGGGCTGATTCTTTTAAGACCCTTTTCCAGAAAGATAGTATGCTGGTGCTCGGCCAGAGGAATCCCTCCCATAGCAGAACCGACTATAATACCGATTTTATAAGCATTGCTTTCATCAATCTTTACTCCCGCATCAGCAATCGCCATCTGGGAGCTGATCACAGCAAACTGGGCAAAACGATCCATCTTTTTAGCGCTCTGAGGGTCCATGTAATCAGTGGGGTCAAAGTCTTTCACTTCTCCGGCAACCTTTGAAGGGAAGGTGGAAGCATCAAAAGATGAAACAGGCCCGATGCCGGATTTCCCTTCTTTGAGGGAATTCCAGAAAGCCTCAATGCCGATCCCGATGGGCGTTACTGCTCCGAGGCCTGTTATGACCACTCTTCGATCACGGTAATTATTATTCATAGCACCTCCTGATGTATAGTAAGAGAAATAATTATATGCATATTTATATAATCTATATAGCTATATATTTTCTCTTTTGGCCTTATAAGCAAGTACCGCTTTGACATGTGATTCTTCCCACATCCTCCATCCTCTCCAATCCTTCTTGGCAGAGTTGAGTTCTGGTACGCGATTCTTCTCAGAGATCCAGCGACGAAGGGTAGCTTCTGAAATGTTAACTTTCTCCAGAAATTCTTTGGTTGTATAAGCCATCTATCATTCCTTTCAAGTTAGATTGCATTAACAAGTTGAATGACTGAAGCAGATTTTGCAGTGATGGGTGGTCTAATACCTCTTGTTATCTTTAAATGGCTAACAGGTATCAGACCTGTCAGAGCCTATCAGCTTAAAAAAGGCATGTCAATAAAAATGTTTAGTTTATTTTATTTGCCAAATTAGTTAACCATGTTTTGTTTTGGAGCATAAAATTTAGCAAAAGAAAATTTATTGACAAAATTGGCAAGAGAACTTATAAGCATATCAAATCATTGAAAATAAAATGGGTAACTTCAGATAAGGGCATGCAGAATGAAAAGACGGGCAGTAATAACCGGGTGCGGAATTATCTCAAGCATTGGCAATAACTGTCAGGAAGTATTGCAGTCACTTCGAGATAATAAATCCGGATTATCCTATGTTCCGGAGTGGGCTGAACTGGGTTTCAAAAGCTGTGTAGCCGGGACCATAAAAGGGCTTGATATTGATGCTGCCAGGGAAAAAATCGGATTAAAATCAAGATATATGGATATGTCAGCATTATATTCTACCTTATCATCAATGGAAGCTATTGCTGACAGTGGTTTGGCTCTGGAAGACCTTTCTTCTGAGCGTGTTGCCTGTATTGTGGGGAGCGGAGTGTCCAATACAGAGCCAATCTATCAGGCAGGCGCAAAACTTTTTTCAAATAATGGCAAAATCACGCCCTATGGTGTAACCAGGAGCATGACCAGCAGCTGCAGCGCTAATCTGGTTAACTTTTATGGTATTAAAGGCAGGAGCTACTCCATAAGCTCAGCCTGTGCCACCTCTCTGCATAACATCGGCCATGCCTGTGAACTGATCTGTAGCGACCGCTGTGACATGGCTCTGGCTGGCGGGGCTGATGAAGTGTCGGCCATTATGACGGCAAATTTTGATGGTATGCGCTCAGCTCTATCCACTGCATTTAACAAGACACCGCAGCAAGCATCACGGCCTTATGATAAGAAAAGAGACGGCTTTGTGATAAGCGGCGGCGCCGGCATTGTTATCGTTGAAGAATTGGAACATGCCAGAAAGCGCAAAGCGCCCATATATGCCGAGGTTATAGGGTATGGCGCAAGCTCAGACGGCCATGATATAATCCAGCCCCATCCTCAGGGAGATGGAGCGTACCGGTGCTTGCGGGAATCATTGGAAATGGCACAGTCTCCGGTTGAAACAATAGATTATGTTAATACTCACGGTACCGGAACACCGGCAGGAGACCTTGCTGAGTGCCTGGCTATCAACAGGGCTTTTGGTGACTACAGGGTTCCTATTTCGTCTACCAAGGCTCTTTCAGGTCATGGTATCGGTGCTGCCGGCGCCCATGAACTTATCTACTGCCTGCTGATGATGAAACACGGATTTATCACTGCATCTGTTAATATTGAGGAACTTGATCCAGCATTTGTGGATTATGCTATTGTCAGACAGAACAGGGATGCAAAACTCAATAAAGTTTTAACCAACAGTTTCGGTTTTGGCGGCACCAATGCGTGCATGATTGTTGGCACGTTGTGAATGCGCAGACAAGGGAGGTTGATTGATGGAACGAGAACAGGTTGTGCAGAAAGTATCGGATATCATCAGACAGGTTTTAATGTCCAAGAACATTAAAATAGAACCGGCAAATAATCTGGCTGATGACCTTGGAATGGACTCCATGGGGGCTGTGGAGTTTGTGAACACTGTTGAAGATGAATACCATATATCAGTAACGGAAGAAGAGATGCAGGCAATTAAGACAGTCAATGATGCAGTAGAGTTAATCTTAAAAAAGACAAACCATTGCTGATGCGGAACGACTGAACTGCCTATGCATTATAATCTTCAGCCGTTTTTTGTTTTATTTCTGGTGCTGGTTGCTGCAGAACGTGCCTGGGAAATGTTTTTTAAAAAAACGTCCCGGGAGACAGGGGTGATCAAATATAAATGGAGCCTTACAGCGCTTATTATTACGTACAATACTGTTTTACTTTCAACAGTCGTAGAACTTGTCAGCATAAAAAGACAAATAAGCCTGAGTTTTAGTTTGTGTGGTTTGTTGTTGTTTGTTTTTTCATTTATTCTGCGAAACTGGGCCATAATTACCCTGGGAAGATTTCACAGCACGAACATTGAAATTAAGCCTGGCCATACATTAATAATTCAAGGGCCCTATAAATATATCAGGCATCCCTATTATCTGAGCGTCATGATTGAGGTATTGAGCATACCGTTAACAGTCAATTCCCTGTATACCGTTTTGCTGGGATTGATACTCTATGTGCCGTGTGTGCTTATGCGGGTATATCTTGAAGAGCAGGTTTTTAAAAAGACGTTTGGCGAAGAGTATGTGCGTTATAAAGAAGAGGTCAGGGCGTTCATACCCTTCCGGGTTTTCAATAAAATTTAGATGCTATTTTTGTCAAAAACATAAAAGCCCCCGCAATGGACTATTGCTGGGGCTTTTTTAAATTCAACAACCATGCGCGTTATGGTTATAGATAGAACAAGAGATTAAATGCTATCATATTAACCTGGGTTTCATATTTCCCGTTCAACCCATCCCGGTTATTCCTCACATTCCGGCTTCTGTAAACAGAAACGTAGTCAGATATATTCATTGATAGTCTTTTTGTCCGGTATTCTATACCGATCGAATAGATGTCCTTGTCACTGTCAGGAAGCACCGGGTCGGTGTTTTTCTCTGGCACGGCACTAGGGTCAAAAAGATAGCCGGCCCGCAACGTCAGTGAATCAGTCGCTTTAAAACTGACACCGCAAGAATAGGAATAGGTGTTATGATAATCCCGGATGATAGGCGCTGCGCTTTTTTCCATGATTTTAGGAACCCTCTTTTGATACTTAACGTCTAACTTGTCGTATGAACTCCATTCTGTCCATAGCATATCAATTTCAACAGACCATCTATCGCTGAAACTGTAACAAACCCCGATGTCTAGGAATGCCGGTAAATCAATATGTAATGACGCTCGTCCCTCAGGCACAATTTTTTTCAAAAATTTTGGAACCTGAAACCTGACATCGCCTTCATAGTCCATAGAGATAGTGCTTCGATAAGAGAGACCAAATTTAATTTTCTCATTTATATGATACAGCAGTGCGAAGTTGTACCCCCATCCGATATCATCTCCCCTGAACCTTGCTCTGCCGTCGGACAGCGGTGAGATATTAATATTTTTTCTTTGCTTGACATCGGAATATACGCCGTTGATTCCCCCTGCAAGAGACAGCTTAGGAGTTATTTGATACGACAGCACAGCATTTGCAAAAAAGCTCCTTAACTGGGCAAAGGTCGAGATGTAACGCCCCTCCCAGTTATTTGGCCAGTCAGTGGTTAAACCATAGTAACTAAATGAACCAATACCAACGCTCCATTTATCGTTGAGTTTCTTGGTAGCATAGAACGAAGGCAGGATAAAGATATGGTCATCCTGCTCTGTTCTTTTACCGGTCTGGTAGCTGTGAAAATCTGATTTATAGGTAATGATCGTAGCGTTTGTTAAGCACTGCGTTCCTTCGAGTTGATTAATTGCAGCAGGATTATATAATACCGCGGCAGGGGTGTCGACCTGTGCGGTGTAAGCAAGGCTCAATGAATTTGCGGTGGCATCCTGATTGTAAACAAGGAACCCGCCGGCAGACGCGTTTACAGGAGAAAAAAGCAGCGCTAGTAAAAAAAATAAAAAACAGTTTCTCATGTCGCTCCCCTTGAGATAATAGTATATATAATTAATTAAGCAGCTGAACTTGTACTGTTTCAGGCTTGTGTCAAATATCGACAATAGATGCAAAAAAGTTTAACTAAACATAATAATTTTTATATCTAAGAGCAATATATTTATTAACAGGTTGCAGGGGAGGGGAAATGATCCTTATAACAGGTGCCGCAGGCCAGATTGGCAGGAGCATGGCGCGACGGTTTCCTAAAGTGGAGGCAAACAGTTCGCAGACATCAAGGCCGCCGGGAAAATATCAGCACACTCTTCAGCAGATTATACAAGACATTGTGGGGGGAGCCGGGAACACTATGAAATTATAATGTAGAAAGGTTATGCGTGCAGGATGGAGATGTTGCGGTGTGCCCGGGTTTTACTGTGAAGATATTTCAAACTGCTCATGGTGAAAATCGTCGTTAATTTTGATTATAATCTTTTTCTTGATCTGTTTTTCCAGTTCCTCAATACCATTGCGCTCTTCATCGTACAGAAACGTTGCCACTTCGGGATGGACCAGTACCATGATTTTGTTGCCCGTGTTATTGAAGGCTTCACGCCGGATTGACCGGAGTATGTCATAGCTCAGTGAAGGGATTGACCTGATAGATCCCCGGCCCTCGCAATAGGGACACGGCTCGCCCATTTTACGGCTTAAGTTTTCCCGCACCCGTTTCCTGGTCATCTCGATCAAGCCGAGTTCGGAGATGTTTAAAATATTGGTCTTTGCCCGGTCTTTGCTGAGCACTTCCTTGAACGCCTGGAAGATTTTCTCGCGGTCGGCTTCCCGCTCCATATCAATAAAATCAATAATGATAATGCCGCCAAGGTTCCTGAGGCGTATCTGATAGGCCACCTCCTTTACTGCCTCGAGGTTGGTTTTAAAGATGGTATCATCAGGGTTTCCCTTGCCGACAAACCTGCCGGTATTGACATCTATTGCGACCAGCGCCTCAGTCTCTTCGATAACGATGTAGCCTCCGGATTTGAGCCAGATGCGCTTGCCCAGCGCCCGGCTGATCTCTACTTCTATGCCATAGGCATCGAAGACAGGCTCTTCCCGTTCATAGTATTCCACCGAGTATTTAAGCTGGGGCACAAACGTCTCTATAAATTCAATGATGCTTTCATAGGTTTTGCGGGAGTCAACAATAACCCGTTCAACATCTTTGGAATAGAGATCGCGAATGGCCCGGAGCGCGACGCTTAAATCCTCGTGCACAAGGCTTGGCACGGCTGAATGAGCCATTTTTTTCTGCACGTTTTCCCACACCCTGAAGAGAAAATTCATGTCCATATACAGCTCATCTTCAGTTGCGCCTTCACTGGCGGTGCGGATAATAAAGCCCGCATCAGGGGGCTTTATCTTCTGGACAATATCTTTGAGACGCAGCCTTTCTTCTTCGTTTTCAATTCTGCGGGAGATGCCCACATGATTTACCATGGGCATATAGACCAGATAGCGACCGGGAAGTGACACATGAGAAGAAATGCGCGATCCTTTTGAGCCCAGGGGCTCTTTTACCACCTGGACAAGGATTTCCAGGCCTTCGGTGAGGAGGTCTTCAATGGGATACGGGATGCGTGACTTTGGCATCTCCGCATGGTTCAGGTTCGTATCCGGCTCAGGGGGAATTTCCTGTATGCCGTTCATCATTGACTCAAACTCTTTCTCACTTTTGTACACATCAACCACGTAGAGAAAGGCAGACCGGGAAAGGCCGATATCTACAAAGGCTGCCTGCATGCCGGGGAGCACCCGGGAGACCCGGCCCTTGTAGATATTTCCGGTAATTCCTTTGTCAGATTCCCGTTCGATGTGGAGTTCGGAAAGAATGGCGTTTTCCAACAGGGCAACGCGGGTTTCAAGGGAGGTAACATTGATGATTAATTCAGAACCCATAGCAGTCAGCGCCGAAAGTTTATGGTTGTATGTTTCACGGTTCAGTGTTTTGCTAAACCAGAATATCTCGCGATAATGATTATCTATAGTTCCGTATCTGAACCCTGGCTGCGGCTGGAAGAGAGTTTAACTATCTTTAATACCTTTCGCTGCCTGTCTCCCAGATTTAAAATATCTCCCAGGATATCGGTAAGGCGCGGCATTTTCTCTCCTGCAGGCTGTATAGCAATTTCTAATGAACCGTCGGGTTTTAAACCCAGGCGGTGCACTAACGGGCGAACATCAACCTGAACCCATTGCTGCTTCTTGAGGGTTTTTATAAAAAACTCCTGCTGTGAATAAAAAGCAGCTATTGCGCAGTTCACTGCATCGGGTGATGGAAACAATAAAGCGCCCTCGGCAGGGAATGAAACCGTATAGCTGGTTAGCATTGTAGCAACTATCGGGATTTTTATCAAAATATTTTCTTCAGCAGATATAATTTTCAGCCCGGGAGGAAGGAGAGGATTAATGGTTTCGGGTATGGTTTCAGCCGGGATGCTGCTGGTAAGCTCAAAGTCAAAAACCTCTTTCAGGCTCTCCATTCCCACCGGCAGGGCATCATGAAAGACAATCCGCGGAAGCGGGTGATAACCCTGAGAATATTTCAGGGGCAGGTGAGCCCTCCTGAGCGTGCGGGCTATGCAGCGTGACAGCTCAAGGTGGCTCAGGAACCGGGCCGGGCCGCACTTGCTAAAGGTGCAGCGATACTTCACTGACCGGGGCGGTTCGTTTTGCCGGGATGTTACCGCAGTGTTTAGTTCTGCTGGTTCCTGGGTTCCGGGAGGGGTTGCCCTGTTCAATGGCGGAGTCGTGCAAAGACCGCATCCCTGACAGGATGTGCGGCAATCCGGAGTTGTCTCGCCGCCAAGTGCTTTCTGGTACTCCTGCACAAAAAAATCAGCAGAAACCCCGCAGTTGATGTGCTGCCAGGGAAGCTTTTCAGAAGTCGGTCTTGCCTGCAGATAGCGATATTGGTCAATACCGCATTCCTGAAAAGCCCGGTCCCACAGATCAGGGTCAAAATGCTCTGTCCAGCCATCAAACCCCGCACCGAGCTCGTGTGCTTTTATGAGCACGGCACTTAATTGCCGGCTGCCCCGGGAGAAAACACCCTCAAGCAGGCTCATGGCCGGATTATGCCATTTAAGCCGGATTCCCTTGCCGCGCAGGCTGCTCATGAGGAATGCCTGCTTTTCACGAATTTCCTCAGGGCTGCTCTGTGAGGCCCATTGAAAAGGGGTGTGGGGCTTCGGGACAAAAGAGGAAATACTCACATTGATCTGGTTGCCCGATCTCTTTCTTCTACCGAGGGCGGCAATTTTTCTTGAAAGCTCCACGATGCCTTCAACATCCTCCTGGGTTTCAGTAGGAAGCCCGATCATGAAATAGAGCTTGATCAGGGTCCATCCCGCCGCGAACACCTCGGTGACCGTATGGAGGATAGCATCTTCAGTTAAATTTTTGTTAATAACATCGCGCAGCCTCTGGGTGCCTGCCTCAGGCGCTATGGTAAAGCCGGTTTTTCTCACCTGCTTTATCTGTTCCATGACTGAGCGTGACAGGGTCTCGGCGCGAAGCGACGGCAGGGAGATGGCGATCCGCTCTTGCTGATAGCGATCCATAAGGGTCTTGAGCAGGAGATCAATATGGGTAAAGTCACCGCTGCTCAGCGATGTCAGGGAGAGCTCTTCATAGCCGGTGCGATCAAGAGTTTCCTGTGCCAGCCGGAGCAAGTTCTGCAGGCTTCTTTCCCGGACCGGGCGATAGATCATGCCCGCCATGCAGAAGCGGCAGCCGCGGCTGCATCCCCGTGCAATTTCAAGGCTGATGCGGTCGTGGATAATCTGCATGAAGGGAACGATGTATGACGTACAGTAGGGCGCCTGATCAAGATTAAAACAGATTCTTTTATCAACCCGGTCGTAGCCCTGCTTCAGGCAGTCCATGCGCTCTACCGTCCCATCAGCATGGTGCGCTATATGAAACAGTGACGGAATGTATAGACCGGGAACTTCCGAGAGTCTTTCCAGCAGCTCTTTTTTTGCTGCCTGTTTTTTGCTCCACTGCAGATAGATGTCGCACAGCTCAAGAATTGCGTCTTCACCGTCACCAATAACGATGGCATCAAAAAATGCTGCAACCGGCTCAGGGTTAAACATGCACGGGCCGCCGGCAATGATGAGGGGATAGCGTTCATCGCGCTGATCGGCATGCAGGGGAATCCCTGCCAGCGACAGCATCTTCAGGATATTGGTATAGGAAAGCTCGTACTGCAGGGAAAATCCAAGAATATGAAAGTCGCGCAGGGGGAGATTGGATTCAAGGCTGCACAGGGGAATACCCTGCTCACGCAGGGCAGCTTCCATGTCAATCCAGGGGGTGAACACCCGTTCGCAGGCAATATCGGGCCGGTTGTTTAAAATGCTATACAGTATTTGAAAACCAAGATGGGACATCCCCACTTCATAGACATCGGGGAACGCAAGGGCAACCCTGAGATCAACTGCAGCCAAATCTTTTTGCACCGCGTTTATCTCATTGCCGAGGTATCTGCTGGCCTTGGAAACAAAGGGAAGGACGGTGTCGATAAATTCAGTTCTTTTCATCATGCTCGTATACTTTAACCGGAACCAATTGTTTTTGCAAGGTCGCCGCACTGCTCTGCCGGCTTACTCATGATGCGCGCCATATCCTCAAAGAGCTCTGCTTTTATGCAGAGCTCTTCTTTACGGGCCGGGTGGATGATGGACAGCGCTTCTGCATGGAGCATGGTCCGGTGAATATGTTCTGCAGGACCGGCCCCATACAGCGGGTCACCAAGGATTGGATGTCCCCGGAAGGCAAGCTGAAGCCTGAGCTGGTGGGTTCTCCCGGTCTGCGGTTCCGCCCGTACAACACTGATATCCCCATGCTGTTCCAGTGTTGTGAACCGGGTGATGGCAATTTTACCCGGTCCGTTGAGCGTGCAGACATATCTCCCGCTCTGCCTGCTGATGAAGGTAGTGACTGTTTCTCCATGAAACGCCGTTGTTCCGGAAACCAGTGCCAGGTAGGATTTTTTTATCAGATGCTTGCGGAATTGTTCATGAATATTTTTGTTTATTGTTTTTGACAGCGTAAACAGGATAACGCCTGATGTTTCCATATCCAGGCGATGATGCAGCCCAAGGTAGGATGTCCCGTCTTTGGCTTTCAGGTATCTCAGCAGTGCTGCATAGAGATTGTTGTAGCTGTCGCTGGGGACCGGCTGGGTTGGAATGCCCGGCTCCTTCCGGTAAAAGAGCAGCGCTGCGTCTTTATACAGGATGTGGCGCGGATTTATTTCATAATATTTCCTGCATCCGGCACGGCTGATGTGGAGAACTATTTCATCTCCCGGCGAGACCTTCCGCGATAGAATCTGGACCCGTTTACCATTTACCCAGACGCCGCCAATATGTATATACTTGCGCGCGGTTTCACGGCTCATCCCTGCTATATGGCGGGAGATAGCCTGGTCAAGCCGCAGCGAGGCGCTGTCAGCAGTAACCGTAATATGAAACTTCTCAGGCGAGGACTGATTAGTACTATCAAGCGTCACGGATATTCCTCAGCGATAAAAAAACAAAACCCTGCATCTACGATTGCAGGGCCTCGCCAGATATAATGACAGGTATAGGTGCTTTATAAATGCTCAGCAGTTACTGGAATGTGCCATACAGACGGGAAAAAACTATAGGGGTGAATGGAAGTGAAGTCAAGAGGATTTTAGATGCTCATTTTTGCTTTTGCCCTTACTCGGCAACAGCTGCTTCATGCTCCTTTATTTTTGGCTGTTTGCCCGTCACTTTTAAAAACATCTCCTCAAGACATTTCTTGCTGAACCGCCACTGACCGCCTACCTTAATACCCGGTATTGCTCCTTCTCCAACCAGACGGTACACGGTTCTTTCCTTAATCTGGAGATATTCTGCAGCCTGTCGTATGTCAAGTATTTCATCCATCATAATGCCTCTCTCCTTGCTGATAAATTTGCTATAACTAAATAGCAATCATGGCATCAATTTGATTACGATGAGAATATCGGACATAAAAAAGGGAAACTTAACAAAATTTACAATAATTATACTATCGGAGGTAACAGGCTGCAAAGTGATGGGGACTTTTTTCTTCCAGGGGAGGGTGCTTCTCAAGGCAGGTGTCTGGTTTCATGATCGGACAGCGGCTCGAGAATATGCAGCCGGTGGGGGGGTGAAGGGGACTGGGGGGGTCTCCCGTTAGAATGATTCTCTGTTTGCTCACGGCAGGATCCGGTACCGGGGCGGCAGAGAGGAGCGCCTCAGTGTAGGGATGGTGTGGAGCATGGTACAGTTCTTCGCTGGGTGCGGTCTCAACAATTTTCCCCAGATACATAACCATTACGTTATGACTGATATAGCGCACCACGCGCAGGTCATGGGATATGAAGAGAAAGGTAAGATTCATCCGGTTCTGTAAATCCTGCAGCAGGTTGATAATCTGGGCCTGGATGGATACGTCCAGGGCGGAAACCGGTTCATCAGCAATAATGACCTGCGGATTGAGACTTAAGGCGCGGGCTATGCCGATGCGCTGTCGCTGTCCGCTGCTGAACTCATGGGGATAGCGATTAAGCTGGTCCTGCTGCAGTCCAACCAGGTCCATGAGCTCCTGTACCCGTTCCGGTATCCGGCTTTCAGGAAGCAGATGGTGAATACGCAGCGGTTCGGCAATAATACTTCCCACCTTTTTCCGGGGATTCAGAGAAGAATAGGGGTCCTGAAAAATTACCTGAACCTGTTTTCTGAAATTCTTCAGCTCACCTGCCTTGAGAGCGTATATGTTCTGACCATTAAATATGACCTGGCCGGAATCAGGCACTTCCAGGTTGAGGATGAGCCGGGCAAGCGTTGTTTTGCCGCAGCCGCTTTCCCCCACCAGCCCGCACGTCAGGCCTTTATTGAGAGAAAAGCTCACATCATCAACTGCTTTTAACAGCAGCGGGGTTTTAGAGAAAAGACCGGCAGAGACAGGGAATGTTTTTTTGAGATGGATGATGTCGAGAAGAGGTGTCTGCTCCATGGTACTCGGTCCCTGTGCCTATTGATGCAGCCAGCATCGTACGAAATGGTTTTTGTCTGTGGGGCTGTTGACCGCCCGTAAGCAGGGTTCCTCCCTCAGACAGCGGTCAAATACATAGGGGCAGCGCGTGTTGAACCTGCAGCCGGAAGGAAGATCAAAAATAGGCGGCACCATGCCTTTGATCGGGGTGAGCCGCTTTTCTCCTGAGCGGGGCAGTGATGCCAGGAGCCCCTGGGTATACGGGTTTAGAGGAGTTTGAAAAAGAGTCGCCACATCTGCACATTCCATAATTTTTCCAGCGTACATAACCGCTACCTGCTGCGCTGTTTCAGCAACAACGCCAAGGTCATGGGTAATGAGCAGCAGTGCCATACCCCGTGACTCTTTGAGATTGTGGAGCAGTTCCAGTATCTGGGCCTGGACCGTTACATCAAGCGCCGTGGTAGGCTCATCGGCAATGATGAGCTGCGGTTCGCACGCCAGCGCCATCGCGATCATGACCCGCTGCCGCATGCCGCCGCTCAGCTGATGGGGGTAGTCCCTGATCCGCTGCTCTGGTGCGGGGATGCCCACGTCTTTCAGCAGTTTTACCGAATATTCCAGGGCCTCTTGTTTGCGCAGGTTACGGTGCACCTGAAGAACTTCTGCAACCTGGGTGCCGATCCTGAACGCCGGATTGAGAGAGGTGAGCGGATCCTGAAAGACCATGGAAATTTTATTACCTCTTATTTTCCGCAGCTCATGCTCCGGCAGCAGGAGAAGATTTTCACCTTCAAAGAAAATTTCTCCGGCAACGATTTTTCCCGGCGGGGAGGGAATCAAGCGCAGAATAGAATAGGCAGTAACGCTTTTGCCGCACCCTGACTCTCCCACCAGGGCAAGGGTTTCACCCGTGCGGATGGTTAGATCAACGCCATCTACCGCCTTTGCGACCCCTGCCCGTACAAAGAAATATGTTTTGAGGTTTTTGATATCCAATAGAGGTGATGACATAATGCCTGCTGTATTATTATATGCAGCCATGATCCCGGAAGATGGTGCGTGGAATGTTTTGCATAACTGCTTTCATGCCGTGCCAGCCTCGTTCTGCTTCCCCGTTCTTGCGGGACGGGATAGGTGGAGAGCTTCAATGTATAAAAGATTGCACGGTTAGTCAAAGTTATTTTTGCACAGCGAGCAGCGTGAATATTACTTGCGCTGCAGGGTGAATCCTATATAGTTAGAGCATACCGGAACTAACCGTGATCAGGGTGCCGGGCTTGTTACCGGCGCCGGCAGCAGCGTCTGATCACGCGGATAAAAAGGAGGAGATGATGTATGAAAATAACGGTGCGGCCGGGAGGCATAGCTCAGACAAGCTCTGAATGTATCATACTGGGCATATATGAAGGGGAGCGCAGCCTTGAAGAACCCGCCCGTGCGGTCGACCGGGCATCCGCCGGCCTGCTTCAGGAAATTATGCAATCAGGTGATTTTAAAGGAGAACGGTATCGTTCGTTTCTTCTCTATAAACCCCGGGAGATCGCAGCCCGACGCATCATGCTGGTCGGGTTGGGAAAACGGAAAGACTGCACCCTGGATAAAATAAGAGGGGCTGCGGCACAGGGTGCGCGCGCTGTACGCGATCTCGGCCTGCACGAGCTGCTCATGCCCGCCACGTTTGCCCGGATACCCGGGGTGCCCCAAACCGGCATCATAAGAGCATTGGCTGAAGGGGTGCTGCTCGGGCTGTATGCTTTTGACGAATTTAAAACCACTCACGAGGGGAAAAAGAAAAACGTTATCGAGGCAGTCACCATACTGGTAGAGAACGCGCACGAGCTTCAGGACGCAAGAGACGCAGTGCGGAAAGCGGAGATCATTGCACGCGCGGTACAGGTTGTCCGTGACCTGGTTTCACGCCCGGCAAACAGCGCTACGCCGGCATTTATGGCCCGCACCGCAAAAACAATTGCTAAAACGTCGGGGCTCGTTTGCACCGTGCTGAGCCTGTCTCAGGCAAAAAAGCTTGGCATGGGCTGCTTCCTGGGCGTGGCCCAGGGCAGCAGAGAGCCGGCACAGTTTATAGTGCTGGAGTATGTACCGGCGAAAGCTCAACATGCTGATACCATTGTCCTCGTCGGCAAGGCCATCACCTTTGACAGCGGAGGTATTTCCTTAAAGCCGTCGCGCGGCATGGAGCGTATGAAGGATGATATGAGCGGAGGGGCTGCAGTCCTGGGGATTATGCAGGCTGCTGCTCAGCTCAAGATACCGCTGCGCGTCATCGGGATCGTGCCGGCAACGGAAAACCTTCCCGATGGTGCAGCCCTCAAGCCGGGTGATGTCATAACGTCCCTGTCCGGAAAAACAGTGGAAATAATAACTACCGATGCTGAGGGACGTTTGATTCTGGCAGATGCTCTCGCCTATGCGCAGCGCTATAAACCGCACGCGATTATTGACCTGGCAACCCTGACCGGCGCCTGTATTACAGCGCTGGGCAATGACGTGGCAGGGGTGATGGGAACTGATGAGCAGTTAATAATTAAAATAAAGGAAGCGGCAGCAGCAACCAGCGAGAAAGTCTGGCAGCTGCCTCTCTGGGAAGAGTATAGTGAGCTCCTCAAAAGCGATATTGCTGATATTAAAAATGCGGCGGGCCGCGATGCAGGAGCAATTACCGGGGGCTG
The DNA here is from genome assembly GCA_963803975.1 of uncultured delta proteobacterium. Taxonomy (GTDB): domain Bacteria; phylum Desulfobacterota; class WTBG01; order CAIYCZ01; family CAIYCZ01; genus JAPLIX01. The sequence goes on along the minus strand of CAWDOY010000020.1, from coordinate 5,549 downwards.
CTTTTTAAAAGAATTTACCGGAAAAACGCCCTGGGTGCATTTGGATATTGCCGGCCCGGTGTGGACAGACAAGGACCGGCCATACCTGCCCAAAGGCGCGACCGGCTTTGGTGTCAGGCTGATAATAAATTTATTGGAGAATTGGGAAAAAAGTGAAACGTGAAAAGGTAAATAGGTGGAAGAGGTGAATAGGTAAACCGGCAAAGGCTAGGTAAGGTGACGAAGGCACAGAGGTAAAGAGGTTAAAAGGAGTTCAGCTGAAAGCTGGTCGCTGTCAGCTGACTTTCTGCGCAATCAGGCTTGCAATTGCCCGCGGCTCTTTCTCCAGTATGATTCGCTCGTGATAAAAGATTATAAAAAAATCAAGAAAGGACAATAACAGTTCATTAGGTTTGAGAAGATAATCGAGGTTGGTAGGACCGCCGAATTGACGCTGCTCCGTGGTGTAGGTCTCGAAAAACATAAGGCCATTTTTTTTAAGGCCTTTTTTAAGCCTGGGGATAAGGGTTCTGTCTAAAAAATAAAAGTTCACTATGAGATCGTAATTTTCATCCTCGATTGGAAACTCTGCAAGATCTGCTTCGAGAGCCTGGATGGTGAGCCCGTTTTTCTTCGCGTGTTCCGCAGCCCGGGTGACTGCTACACGTGAGATGTCAACTCCGGTTACCGCGTAGCCCTGGGCAGCAAGAAAGAACGCATTATTACCAAGGCCCATGGCCACATCAAGCGCTTTCCCGTTGGTGAGCAGATGCGCATTATCCAGCAGCAGGGATGCTGGCCCGCTTTCTGAGGACGTGTCCTTATATCTCTCGTCCCATTTTTCTTTATCCGGCATAGCGTGCTCCCATGACTGCCGTGATAGCACACTCCCCTTTATAACAAAACTATATTTTAGCAAATCAACACAATACTGAGGACAAGAGTATTTTTCTGATGCAACTTGAAGAGATAGAAGTTACGTGTTATTCAGGATACAAGCATAATGAAAGGCCCGTGAACTTTACCTGCAGGGGCAGGATCGTTCACATAACAGAAGTTATTGACCGCTGGTATGAGGGACATTCTGCTTCGTCGATGCCCCCTCTTGATTATTATAAGGTAAAGGGAGATGACGGTGCTGTTTATATTCTCCGGTATAACCAGCTATGTGATACATGGGCACTTCTTGTTTCTTCAGGAACCCCGGATTAAAATAAAACAGCCGGCACAAAAAAATGCTTGCATAATGCTAAAGATTATAATATTTAAGTTTTGAACTATTTAATAATCTAACTATTAGAACAGCAAAAGCAACCTGCGCTCTATTTGAGAAGCTGTTTTTTTAGCTTGACTCTGTTTGGTCGTATTAATATAAGTGTATACAATCTTTTATGCAGAGTATGGTTTTGCCGTTTTGCAGTCATGCGACAACAAACCTCGTCATTCCCCATACTGGAGGGGACTATGTACAGGGTACAAGTATATTACTGGTTCTAATCAAGGGTACTCTCTGAGACCGTGCGGCTCAAGGAGTGCCTTTTTTTGTTTTTCACGCGATAACACTACAGTAGAAAACACACCGGGCCTGAGGTATTAGAGTTACCGACCCGCATACGGAAAGGAGCATCCGGCTTGAAACGATTTGCTGAATTTGTAATGCAACGAAGGTTACTGTTTCTCTCCCTGATTCTTCTTATAACAGTCTTTTTTTGCTATGAGCTGACAAAACTTAAGGTCTACACCTCGTTTGTTGACCTGCTGCCGCAAAGTCATCCCTATGTCAAGGTGCACAACAGTATCCGCCAAATATTTGGCGGCGCCAACCAGGTGCTCATCATGGTGCAGGTCAGGAAAGGTGATATTTTTAACCAGGATACTCTTGAAAAGGTTAAATGGATCACCCGTGAACTGGAAAAAATTCCGGGTGTTGACCCCTATAAAATCCGCTCCATTGCAATAAGCAAGATGAAGAATTTTAAATTTTCATCGGGGTCGATGCTCATCACGCCGCTCATGTTCCCCAATGTGCCAAAGAATCAGAAGGAGATGGATGAGCTTAAGGATAATATTTACAGCAATCCGCGCTACTATGGCGGCATGGTCTCCTATGACAGCATGAAGACCCTGATCATGGTGGACTTTTTTGAAGAGGGCCTTGATTACAGTGTAATCTTTAATGCACTGAGCAACATCCGCAATAAAACAGAAGATGCAAACCATATAATAAATATCGCCGGAGAGCCCATGCACCTGGGTGTTATCAAGGAGTATACCCAGAAGGTTCTCGGGATACTCGGCATAACAGTGCTGGCGATTGTTCTTATGCTCTATTTTTATTACCGCTCCAAGCGGGCCATGTTTGTGCCGATAATGTCCGCCGGCACCAGCGCCATCTGGGGCCTGGGCTTTATGTCGCTGATGGGATACAACCTTGATCCGCTGATGCTGGTGCTGCCGTTTCTCATCTCTCTGATGACCGCCCGCCACTCCATGCAGTTCATGAGCCGCTACATGGAGGAGTATGAAGCAACCGGCGATATCAAGCAGGCCTCACAAAACATTATTGAAACCATGTTCATACCAGGGCTGACCAGCATTGTAACGGATGCCCTGGGTATCGCTCTGGTTGCGATTGCCACCATTCCCGTGCTGATTAAAATTGCCATTGCCTGTTCCTTCTGGTCCATTGCCACGGTGATTCTTTCCATGCTGTTTACCCCCCTGGTGCTGTCCTATCTGCCTGAAACAAAACGGTTCACCCTGCAGGCACAAAAACGAAAGGATGCGGAGCTAAGCTGGGAAAAAAGATTATCGGGATCGCTTTCTGGCCTTGCTCGGGACGTGGATCCCCAAACGGGGGAAATGGTATATCCTGGTCTGCTGCACCATCATGAGCGTGGCAGGATGGTTTTATGCAAATCAAATCATCATCGGCGATTTCATGCCTGGCTCGTCCATTCTCTGGCCCTTTGACCGTTATAACAAAGATGCCTTCCGCATCACCTTCAGCATGCCGCTCTTAAATCCTCTCTACGTGATCCTTGAGGGAGAACAGGGCAATTTTATTTCAAAGGCCTCGACACTGAAGGAGATGAACCGGTTCCAGCGCTATATGGCAAAGCATGAGCGCGTCATGTTTACCTACGCGATAGCCGGCAACCTCCCCAATTTTCTGATGGCATCATATGAGGATGACCCGCAGTGGTGCCATCTGCCCAAGGAAGACAATGTGCTCAGCTTCCTGTGCCGGCACATGACCTACAGCGGGGAGCCCGGAACCTGGGACCAGTATATTGACATGAAAGATCAGAACTCAAACATTATTATCTACTGCCGTGACAAGATGCCGACCACGGTGGAAAGCATCATGAATTATATCAAGGCGTACCTGAAGGACAGCCCCGGGCCGCCGGGCGGGAAATGGGTGCTGGCAGGCGGAGCGGTCGGCGTGCAGGCTGCTATCAGGGAAACCATAGCAGATGCTCAGATATGGAATCTCATCCTTGCGCTGGGAGGGGTGTGGCTGTTCTGTGCGCTTGAGTTCAAGTCAATCACTGCCGGGCTTATACTTACCATACCGCTTGCCATATCAAATATTATAACATTTGCCCTGATGGGGGCCTATCACATCGGGCTTACCACCAATACCTTTCCGGTTGCATCGGTCGGTATCGGGCTGGGGGTGGATTACGGCATCTATTTTATCGGGCGGCTGGTGGAGGAAAAAGAGAAAGGTGAAACGCTTACCGAAGCAATATACAAGGCGCTCATCACCAACGGAAAGTCAATTATTCAGATAGCAACGACTATTACCCTCGGGCTTGTTTTGTGGGCGTTTTCACCCCTGAAGTTTCAGGCTGAGATGGGCATCCTGCTGGCGATTCTGCTAACGCTCAATATGTTTGGCGCCTTGCTGCTGGTTCCTGCATTGATCTGTATTATTAAGCCGCGTTTTCTGGAAAAACTAAGGAAAGGGGCTTGAAGATAAAGAGCAGTTATATCCCTGTAAAAAAGTGCTCTGATAAGGGAAAACTAAAACTAAAACAAGGAGCGTTACCAGGGGAGGGGTTACCATGAAGAAAAAGATTTTTTTCGGGGTTATTTTTATTCTTATCGCAGCGGGGTCCGTGCTTCCGGAAAAGGGCTTTGCCTTTTACCTTATGGGCGATAAGCTGCGGGTCAAGGGCAGTGTTTATGAGTTCATGATCTATGGTACCGACATAGACAAGACTACCGGCAGGTACTACGCAAACACTAATTTCGGCCTCCTGCGAACCAAGGGAACTCTCGAGCTTCTGTATAAAGCGCGGGAATGTCCGGACAGCCTGATAAACATTTTCGGCTTTTTCCAGTGGTATCACGAATCCGTTCCTGATTTTGACGGCAACTACCGCCGCTCCATTACACCCAGCGCCAGAAAGAGATACCAGAATCCGGTGTGGGACCAGGATGACTGGATCAACGAACTGTATGTGGATTACTACAAGGGCCCGTGGAATATCCGGCTCGGCAAGCAGATTATCTTCTGGAGCGAAGTTGAACTGGTGCGCACCATCGACCAGGTCAACCAGCTTGACCTCAGGTATTCAACCCCGGGCATTGACCCGTGGGATGAGATAAAACTCGGCCTCTGGATGATGCGCGGATTTTATAATTCACAGCTTCCGGGGCAGTTAATTTTTGAGTGGATATGGATTCCGGGTGATTTTGAGCCGGTGCGCATTCCCACAGAGGGTACTTACTGGGGGTCCAATCCCGGCCCGGAAGGCCCTGTAGACAGGCGGCCGCGCCCCTATGCAGCAAATGGCGCACTTGAAGATATGTGGCGCAAGTCAAAACCTGCCCTTTCTCTGAAGAATTCATCATATGCCCTGCGGGTGCGCGGCAATTCAGAGGTAAATATATTCAAGACGCCCTATCTTCTGGACTGGACCTTAAGCTGGCTGCACACGATGAATAATACCCCGGTAGCCAAGCGGGAATATCTCGGCGCAGCCTACGTCGACTAACTTGGATACCAGCAACATCAATGGATACCTGAATAACCTTGCGGTGAGCAGAGTGTTCGGAGCTAAAAACTTACCGCGCCTGCCGAATCAAACCTGGTGGGAATATAAGTTTTATAACCTGCTGGCGGCAAGCGTGCAGACCTATGTGCCCAAACTGAAAGGCGTGCTGCGCGGTGAGTTCATGTATGAGCTGCGCCTGCCGGAATCCACGGCAGAGCCCGGCGGCACTACCCCGTCCTATTCCAAGCCGATAACCGGCACCACCAAGCGCGACGTCGTGAACTTTGGCGTGACCTATGACGTGCCTATCCGCTGGAACTGGCTGCAGAACCAGCAGTGGCTCGGCGCAAATGGCGTGCTTGATACCTCGTTTGGCTATAATCGGACAGTGGCGCCTGGGCGAAATTCAGTCAATCAAGAGAACATTCGGCTATCAGCAGAAGTCCCAGACCAATTTTACGTTTGACGGTGCGCACCAGCCTCCGTAACAATGAGCTCACGCCTGTCTACAGAATGCTGTGGAACACAAAAAATGGGGCTATGCTGTGGTGGCCCTGCGCT
>CAWDOY010000019.1:0-75722 GCA_963803975.1 uncultured delta proteobacterium | reverse complement strand
CGATGGCTTGACACTCCCTTCAGCAGATGCGCCCTCTATCAGGGCCAGGTTCAGATTATACTCTCCCCGCACCGAACTCCTATCCATGGTGAAGCCCTCGGCGGTTATGGTGTCTTCTCCACCCCTGCTGATCGACTTTTTTGCAGTGATCGTCTTCTGGTGCTTGGGGGAGAGGATGTCTATGCTGCCCAGCGGGCCTGAAACTCTCGCTTATGACGAAGATGCTGTACAGCGGCACGCTACCCATGTTGGCTACAGTGCAGGTGATGCTGCTCGTGCCTCCGGGGGCCACGGCCGAGGGCGAGGCGCTGGCAAAGAGCTTGATCGCCGTTGTGACCGTCCTCGCCTCAACTGCCATCCGGTCCGACCAGATCTCGCCCTGGGAGTCCTCTTCCAGCCACGGCGAACTGCAGGGTGCTGTTCTCCTCGATGAGCGGCCTTGCTCTGCACCACTCCTGAACTCTCCAGGTTCAAGATCCCCCAGCGAGCTGAGCCTTGCGTCATCCAGGGTGAGGACCACCTCACTCAGTCGGTCCTCGCCGGTGTTGGTGACCAGACAGCTGATCTCTGCTTCGTCACCTGGTGCAGCCTCGATCTTTTCGGGCATGACCTTCAGGCTGATCCCTGGCTTAATTGCACTTAAAAGCACACTTCCATTGGCGGTGGTCTCAAAGCCGAGGCCGTCCATTCCCCGGGCGGTGACGTTGATCCTGGTGGTATTATTCTTGCTGTAAATGGCTGCCATTCGTACCGATCTTCCCGGGAGCATCTGGGGCAGAATGCAGTCCGTTCCGTCCCCTTGCAGAGTGATATTAAACAGAGCCTCCTGGCCAGTGTTCTCCAGGATCCAGGTCACCTCTGCCGGATCTCCGGGATATGTGGCCACTTGTGCGCTCTCGCTCTGAATCTCAAGCGAGGAGTTCATCACTGCTATCATCTGGCTCCGGCTGGAATAGACCTCTCCTCCGATCTCGTCCCGGGCGGATACGATGACCTCATAAGGCAGGCTGTGGAGAATCGTCCTATTCTGTTGCACTGTCTCGGCCTCTCCTGCAGCGAGTGCTGGAATCCTGGCCACCTCTCCGAATCCATCATCGATCTTCAGGTCGGTCAGGTTATCCTCACCGCTATTCTCGATCCGGATCAGGATGGAGGCGTTCTCCCCCCGATGAACAAGCTCCGGAGCCTCCAGCAGGAGGTCGATCTGAGGGGAGATCATGCGGATATCGATGCTTGTGTTGTTGGTATGGATATTGCCCTTGCCATCCTTGGCGCTGGCCTCGGCCAGGAGCCTGGTGTTATTCTCGATCAGCAGAATGCCATCCAGCTCCAGCTCCTTTTGCGGGGTGAGAAAACCGGTGGATGCGAGCTTGCCCGCACAGGTGATGCGAACATCGGAGAGCTCAACCTGGCCAATGTTGGTGGCCAGGCATCGGTAGCTTATCGCCTCTCCTGCCAGGCAGGCCGATCTATTGACTGATATGTTCAGAGCTAAAGATGTGGAACTGGCGTTCCGGGCGATGACAGGACTGACCGGCTCTTCTGCTATTGGTACTTCCGCCTCCGCCGGAATGGCCCCACCGGCTGGAATTGACATAGAAAATAAAAGCGGGTCGAATATCGTCTCTTTGTTGATGACATCCTCAGATGAATTTTTTTCTTGCTTTGTGGAGTTGTATTTGACCCGGCCCTGAATCTCCAGGCCGGTTGGGTCCAGAGCGAAGACCGATAGCTTTTCCGCTCTGCCGCTTATGGACAGGACCTTCTTCTCCCCTGGATCGAGCTCTGAGAGGGTGCCCAGGGATCTATCCCGATCCGTCACCTTGATCCTATGAAGCTTTGTGATGCCGTTGTTCTCCAGATAGACCTGGGAGAGATTCGAGCTGGAGTTGACCACTGCCAGCAGGGAGACGTCTGATGAGGCAATCCTTAACACCGGCTCAGAAGAACTGCTTTGGGGATCTTCTTTTTCGGCTCCAGCCGGGGAGCTGGCAGAGGGATTCTCAATAATGGAGGATTTAGTATCTTCTCCTATGGGAAATAGATAGAATAAGGTCGGAACTAGAATAACCAGAAATATGGCGATGCCCATCATCATAGGGCTTGCCTTTGGACTACGCTTCCCCCTTGGTAGTCTGAGCTTGGAGCTCCTCCTCATTCAACTACTCCCTTACTGTATCTAATCTATCCCTTCAATAGATTGTGACTTTGGTTCCCTGCTAATTTATTATGATTATTTCCCTTTTGAGCATTTTTTATATTTCAATCTATAAATGGGTTTCGGATGTTTGGGCAAAAAAGGGGAATGCATGCATACTTTTAGATTTATAGCAATGGCGATATATCACTATCGGCCGAACTTATACCTCTTCTATAACTATTTTTTCATTTTATTTAGTTTATAATTTTGATTATTCTCGCGATGGCTTTCAAGCTATTGATGCCGCCCGAGAATGAGCAAGAGATACCGCAGCCATCGTGCTCTCCAGATCCTCTCCATAGTGAAGGTGGCTGATGCAGCTGCAATCGCTAGAGCCAAATCCCCTGATGGGCACAAGACGCTCCCCCACCATTTCCGCTATACTGCATTCCAGATCTCGCGATGTCCTTGTTATGAATACCTCGACCAGGCCCGCCTGGGGGAGGAGATAGTCTATATGCCATCTCCTGGTCATCCTTTTGCCCTGCAATATCTCTATATGGCGATCCACCCTCCTGCAGCCCCCAGGTCCCCGGGCAGAGCCGGTGTAGGCATAGAATCCAGGGGCAAAATCGATCTCACCCAGGGACCCTATGCAGATCTTCTCCGCCTTTTCTAAGGAGAGGATGATGGTGTAGATTCCCAACTCATCACAGCCATATCTCATATGAATCCGTTCCCTATTGTCGCTATTTGATACTAATGCTCTCTTGGAGGGATGATACGAGATTTACATCAAAGCAAGACTTTTCTAGGATGAGGGCTAAAGGATAGCCCGGTGAATTGTGTGAGAACAGTATTAGCATTTGCATTGGTGCTGATGCTCTCCTCTCTGGCAACATCTGCGCCGGAGAGCAGTCAGCTTGGACCGTATGCCGTTACTTTCGATATGAACACTGAAATGCAGTATGAAGTGATACCGCTGGAGGCTGGAGAGGCTGAAGCAGCTACATATTACGGCCTGCAGGTAGTGACAGACAACTCCACCTGGGCAAGGGTGGTCATAAGCGAGTACAAGGAGCCTATAGATTCAACCATCGCTCCGCAAAAGACCATAACTGTCCTGAATGCCGCCGTTAACGGCTTCAATGTTACCAGTGTAGAAGACACGGTCATAGATGGAAAGGAAGGATATGTAGCCAGCGGAGTTCCCTTCCCGCAAATCACAAGCATTCCAGCAGATGCCCAGATCTTTGAGGCCGTGTACTGGCTGGACAGCGAGAAGTGCGAGTGCGGACCCGTCTCTGTAGGCACAACAAGTGTAGCTATATCCTCAACCTACCCAGAGGATGTGACCATGAACCTGATCAACAGCCTGAAGATAGTCAAGGGCGAGGCGGCAGCAGCAGCAGTAGCGGGCGAGCAGGTTCTGCCTCCGGAATGAGCAATACGGATAGATAAATAATATCAAGATACGGCAAATAGAGAGTAAAAGCACTGGAATAGGCTTTGGGCCATTGGCTCATTGCCGACTCCTGATGCTATATCGGCAAAGGTAAGCTCACACGGGCCTCCCCTTTGCTTCTAAACAGATAATATTCCTTTTTCTGAGATCATTCGGGAAACTATTTATCCATCATGTCCTATTGTAAGCGGCGGCCTTATATGGTTGCGGGGTTCGCCAAGCTGGCCAAAGGCGCAGGACTTAAGATCCTGTCTCGCAGGAGTTCGCGGGTTCGAATCCCGTACCCCGCATTAGACCTTTTTCTGATGTCTTTAAGTTGGTTTTGCATCGCGAATATAGTAAAATATGTATTATGAGGTCACGTATGAACCTATGCATATTGATTTTTCAACCTTTTGTGCACGGGAGCATGTATATTTTATAAAATTACCGGATGCGAAAGATAATGCCTGTGGTTGAACAATAACTTGAAATATCGAAGATTCAATTGATATCAAAATGTGCTCTCTAGCAGAGAATGCTGAATATGAGAGCTCCAAGATAATCAATGAGAAAGCAATGCGGGTATGCGCCTTCCGCTGTAATCCGGAACCGCAGCGCAGATGCTCTACAGCCTGAGACGTGCGCTTCCCCTTTAAGGCGAAAAGTTCTGCAAGAGCGTAACGAGGTCTGGCAGAGTAAGAGGCGGCAAAGACAACGACCCAGGCTCGGCTGCAAGAAAAGAGAGAACCCGATATGAACCCAGATGATGAAAAACTAAACGATATAGATAAAAAAGATGCCCGTTCAGTGAAACTTCCATCCGCGTCGCAGCCGCGATTTCCTGAGGCGGGAAAAATGAGAGCCTTCTACATCGTGGGAATGGGCGGCTCAGCTGGTTCTCTGGAGTCCTTTGAGGAGTTCTTCAAGAGCATCCCGGCAGACACGGGACTGGCCTTTGTGGTTGTCTCCCACCTCGATCCAGTTCATAAGGGCATCATGCCCGAGCTGCTCCAACGCTTCACAGCTATGAAGGTATCTCAAGCGGAGGACGGGGATTACCTCCAGCCCAACTCCGTCTATGTGATCCCGCCTGGTAAGGACCTGTCTATACTGCACGGAATACTTCAGCTGCTCGAACCTTCCCAGGCCAGAGGATTTAGGATGCCAATCGACTTCTTTTTCAGACACCTGGCCGAGGACCAGGGCGAAAGGACAATAGGCATCATCTTCTCAGGAATGGGAACTGATGGCACCCTTGGCCTGAAGGCCATCAAAGAGAAACAAGGAATGGTTATGGTAGAGGATCCGGCATCGTCCAAGTACGATGCCATGCCCAAGAGTGCCATCAACGCCGGTCTGGTCGATTATGTGGCTCCGGCAAACAAGCTGCCCGAGAAGCTGCTTGGTTATGTGAACCACCTCTACAAAGTGACCGGAGTAATGCCCTCTCCCCCGTCTCGCGAGGAAGGGCAGACTTTTGACCCATTCCAGAAGATATTCTCGCTTGTCAGGTCCATGACAGGAGCTGACTTCAGCCTCTACAAGGATAATGCCACTCGCCGCCGCATTGAAAGGCGTATGACAGTTCATCAAATCACCGACATAAACCAGTATGTCCAGTACATTCAGAATAATCCTGAAGAAATCGACTTTCTCTTTAAAGAGTTCCTGATAGGCGTAACTAACTTTTTCCGAGACCCTGAAGCCTTTGAAGCCATAAAAGGGCACATCCCCGGGATGCTGAAGAATAAGAAGGACGGTGAGTCCCTGCGCGTCTGGGTGGCAGGATGCTCAACAGGCGAAGAAGCCTACTCTATAGCCATCTTATTCAGAGAATGCCTGGACGATCCTAATGTGAAGAGCGATCTGAAGGTTCAGATTTATGCGACAGACCTGGATAAAGAGGCGATAGACCTGGCTCGCCAGGGAACTTATCCGGCAAATATAGCTCAGGACGTCTCAGAGGAGCGTCTGAAGAGGTTTTTCATCAAAAAAGACGACGGTCGATTTCAGATGAAATCAGAGGTCCGGGAGATGGTGGTCTTTGCAGTCCAAAACGTCCTCACCGACCCGCCTTTCACCAAGCTCGACCTCTTAAGCTGTCGCAACCTCCTCATTTACCTTACAACCGATACCCAGAAGAAGCTCCTGGCATTATTCTATTTCAGCCTGAACCAGGCCGGAGTCCTTTTCCTGGGCTCTTCGGAGTCCTTGGGGAGCTTACCTGACCTTTTCAAACCAATTAACAAAAAATGGAAGATCTTCGAGCGCAAAGAGGCTTCAATAGCGCGGGGTGATCTTGTCGAGTTCCCAGCGTCGCTCCTGCCCTGTCGAGTCAGAATGCATGACAATGTAGCCGCTCCAAAGGATATTGATGTCAGCATCACAGAGGTCGCCCAGAAGCTCATCATCCAGACCGTAGCACCTCCTGTGGTACTCATCAACAGAGATGGAGACATCGTTTACACCACGAGGCGAACGGGGAATTACCTGGAACCAGCAGTAGGTAAAGCGAACCTGAACATCCACGCCATGGCTCGGGAAGGTCTGGGGCCAGAGCTTTCAATCGCCATCCGTAAAGCGACATCCGATAAGACAAAGGTTGAAGCCAAGGGCATCAGGGTCAAGACGAACGGGTCTTGGCAGCTGGTCAACCTGACAGTGAGCCCAATTTATCAGCCCAAATCCCTGGCCGGGCTACTTATGGTCCAGTTTGAGGATGCGGCTGAGCCCTTTTTGGCTCGACCATCCAAGAAAGGATCAAGATCAGCATCAAGATCAGCATCAAGGCTCGATGCCATCAACAGAGATCTGGAGAAGGAGCTTCAGGCAACCAAAGAGCAGCTCCAGTCGGTCATTGAAGAGAGTCAGTCCTCGGAGGAAGAGCTTAGATCCGCAAGCGAAGAGATGCAATCTATCAACGAGGAGCTTCAGAGCACTAACGAAGAGATGGTCACATCCAAAGAAGAGCTTCAGTCCCTGAACGAAGAGCTGACCACCCTCAATGCCGAGCTTCAGGCCAAGAACGATGAGCTGACAGAGGTAAACAGCGATATGAGGAACCTTCTGAACAGCACCCAGGTTCCGACCGTATTCCTGGATAACAACCTGAAGATCAGGCGGTTTACACCTTATGCGACAAAAATATTCAACCTGATGCCAATCGACGTAGGTCGGCCCATAACAGATATCTCCTCCAAGCTCCATTACACGGGTATAGCACAGGATGTCGCCGATGTTCTGCAGACCCTGGTCACCAGGGAGGCTCAGGTTCAGGCCGATGATGGGTCCTGGTATCAGATGAAGATCCTTCCTTATCGAACGGTCGATAACATCATCGATGGAGTTGTGATCGCCTTCTCTGACATCACTGCCCTCAAGCAATTAGAAGAGACGTTGAGAGTGCATGAGGAAGAGACGCTCATCAGGCAGGTGATCGATAATTGGCCTGGAGCCATATTCGTATATGATCTGGCCGAACGCCGCAATGTGTTCGTGAGCCTGACAGCGTCCTCGATGCTGGAGTATCCCAGGGATAAGCTGGAGAATGCCAACGAGGAGTTCTGGAGGGCCCTCTACCACCCAGACGATGCTTCAAGGCTGGTAGACAAGGACCGCTGGCTGGCCTCCGCTAAGGAAGGCGATATCTTGCAGAGGGAGTACAGGATAAAACGTTCCGACGGCCAGTGGCGATGGTTTGTTGACAGGATGGCCGTGCTTGGCTGGACTCGCGACCACAAGCCTGCACGGATTCTGGAGGTCCTGGAGGATATAACTGAGCAGAGGCATGCAGAACAGTTGGAGGAGAGCCTATATGGCATGACCATGCGTGCCGAGTATGCAGAGGAGATCATCAGAACGGTTCATGAGCCTTTAGTGGTTCTGGATGACGAACTCAGGGTCGTCTTTGCCAATCCCTCTTTCTACAGGATGTTCCAGGCCACGGCCGAGGAAACTGAGGGAGAGATGATCCACGACCTGGGAAACGGGCAGTGGGATATTCCTGCTTTGAGGCAGCTTCTGGGGGAGGTTTTGCCCAAGAGCGCCAAGGTCGATGACTTCCTTGTGGAGCACGATTTTCCTAAGATCGGTCACAAGGAGATGCTGCTCAACGCACAGAGGATAGGGGCAGAGGACTCCCAAAAGCATCTTGTCCTGCTGGCCATCGAAGATGTAACTGATTGCAGAGCAAAGTTCAGTACTGATTAAACGCTATGATAAGGGGCTCATGTCGAAAGAGAAGAAGATCATGGTAAAAGGGGGCGACGAATTGGAGCCTGAAGAAGACTTGCGCAGTCAGGCAGAGGATCTCTTGAGGAACGGCAGAGATACCTTAATCGGATCCAATGCAAATGATTCCAGGGATAAACTATCTCTGATTCATGAGCTTCAGGTTCACCAGATAGAGTTGGAGATGCAGAATGAGAGTCTAAGGCATGCTCAGCTGGAGGCGGAGGATGCCCTGACGAAATACTCCGACCTCTACAACTTTGCGCCAATAGGGCTATTCACTCTCGATATGCAAGGAGCGATCGTGGAAGTAAACCCGGCCGGAGCCGAACTCCTGGGCCAGGGGGAACGCAACCTGCTGCACAGGAATTTTCGGCTTTTCGTTGCCCCCGAGGACCGGCTTTCCTTCAACGTTTTTCTTAAAAAAACGCTTGAAACCTCTGTCAAGCAAACCAGTGATTTTATGCTGGTCAGAAATGATGAGTCTGCACTCTATGCCCACATCGTGGGCACAGCCACCCACGGACTGCTGCCAGGCAGCAAACAGATCCGGATTGCAGTCATCGACATAACCGAACGCAAGTGGATGGAGGAGGAGCTGCGGAGGTCCAAGGATGAGCTGGAGCAGAAGGTCCATGAGAGGACTGCAGAGCTTGCAAAAACTAATGAAAACCTTCTGATAGCTAAGGATGCGGCCGAGGCTTCAGCACGCGCTAAATCCGAGTTTCTGGCCAACATGAGCCACGAGATCCGGACGCCCATGAACGCAATCATTGGCCTGACAGGACTCATGCTGGAAGATTCCCTTGACCCTGTGCAAAGGGAAAACTTGAAACTTGTCAGGACCAGCGGCGATGCACTTCTAACAATCATAAACGATATCCTGGACTTCTCCAAGATGGAGAGCGATAGGATAGTCCTGGAGGAACAGACCCTCAACCTGCGCCAGTGCGTTGAGGAGGCACTGGATCTTGTGGCATATCAGGCTTCCGAGAAATACTTGAACTTAGCTTATGTGATGGATAAAAATGTCCCAGATACAATTATCGGCGATCCAACAAGGCTGAGGCAGATCTTGGCCAATCTGCTCTCCAACGCTGTCAAGTTCACTGACGCAGGGGATATTGTACTATCGGTTTCAAATCAGGAGCCTATTGAAACCAGAATCAATGAACTTCATTTCGCTGTTCAAGACACCGGGATAGGCATTTCCAAGGACAGAATGAACCTGCTGTTCCAACCATTCAGCCAAATGGAGCCATCAACCACTCGACTGTACGGTGGCACGGGTCTAGGGCTGGCCATATCCATGAAGATTGTTGAAATGATGGGTGGAAGGATTTGGGCCGAGTCCGTGGAGGGTGTCGGATCGACGTTCCACTTCACCATCAGGGCACCTTCAGTCCAATCAGAGCCTAGGCCTGAAGCTGTTTCTTTGCAGTTGATAGGCAAGCGAGTGCTAATAGTCGAGGATAACAAGGCCAACCGCCGCATCCTGGGCACACAGGTTTATGATTGGGGCATGATACCCATGGCTGCCTCATCCGGTCAGGAGGCTCTAAACTGGATCAGCAGAGGTGATAATTTTGATATCGCTATCCTGGATGTAGATTTGCAGGATATAAGCGGCCTTGGATTGGAAGAGGAGATACGCAAATATAACAAGACTCTGCCGCTTGTGCTCCTGGTATCCAATGGAAAATGCATGCCTTCCAAACATGCCAACCTGACCAAGCCAATCAAGCTCTCAAAGCTGTATCAAGTCTTGAATGACATATTGCAAAAAGAACCAAACAAGAGTCCGGTACAGCAAGCTTCAGCCAGTCAGCCGATCCAGAGTCATCATTTGAGGATATTGCTGGCCGAGGATAACGTATTAAGCCAGAAGGTTGCTCAGCAGATGCTTCGAAAGCTGGGATACAAGGCTGATACCGTGGCAAATGGGATGGAGGCATTACAGGCACTCGAACGCCAACACTACGATGTGGTGCTCATGGATATTGAGATGCCCGTGATGGACGGTCTTGAAGCCACTCGCATTATCCGGCAGAAGTGGCCTGATAATGAACCAAAGATCATAGCAGTTACCGCCTACGCTCTGGCGGGGGACAAAGAGAGGTTCATCGAAGCTGGTATGGATAATTATATATCCAAGCCTGTTCAGAAAGATGTGCTGGCAAATGTGCTTGCGAAATACGGGTAAATGGCAATTTCCGCTCAATCTTCTTGATTATGGCAATGATACTGATACTGCCAGGACCATTCTTTCACCTTCCTCCTTCCCTTTAAAAATTGTAAAGAGGCCTAGAACCCGAAGGCCTCTTTCATTATCTCAAAGATCCGGGTATTGTCTATCACGCCCTTGCTGACCTTTTCCGCCCCAGGGCCCGAGGCCATGATGGGAACATCCACTGCTGTATGAGTGGCCTCCTCCATCTCCGTTATGAAATCGTATCTGGGCCCCTGGGTCTTTGTAGTCCCAGAAGCAAACAGAGGATTGATGCCTCCTGCCTCATACACATCCAGATTCTCCGGCTGCAAAATCAGCCCTCCGCATTCGTGGTCTGCGGTTACAATCACCAGTGTCTCATTGTTCAATGAGGCAAAATCCGTTGCGACCTTCACTGCCTCATCAAAGGCCAGGGTATCGGCGACGTTCTTGCTGATGTTCCTCTCATGTCCTGCATGATCGATCCTTCCTCCTTCAACCATGAGGAAGAAGCCCTTGGGATTGCGGGAGAGAATGGAGATTGCCTTGCTGGTCATATCTGCGAGGCCAGGATCCTTCTCCTCTCCCGAAAGCCTCTCCAGATCATACTGCATGTGAGAGCTATCGAACAGTCCCAAAAGCCTCTCTGTTGTGTTGGAATCTACCCTCTGGAAGCTTGATCCATTATAGACCAGAGCATAACCCTGCGACTCGAATTCATTGAGAAGGTCTCTCTCATCGCCTCTCTTTCCATAATTGCCCAGGGGATCAGTATCATTTTCTCCTGTGAAGTACTGCAGACCTCCCCCTAAAATCACCTCAACGCCGCTGGTGAAGAGCTGATCTGCTATCTCGCTCTCGTTATCCCTGTTATCCACATGAGCGTAGAATGCGGCTGGTGTGGCATGAGTTATCCTGGTGGTGGTGATAAGCCCGGTGGAGAGGCCACTATCTTCAGCCATCTCCAGAATGGTGGTCAGGTTCTCTCCATCTCTCTTTCCCTGGATGGCGGTGGAATTTTGGCTGATCACACCATTGTTCGTCTTTTCTCCGGTTGCCATAGCCGAAGATGCAGGAGCAGAATCGGTTACCAGTGAGTTCGCGCTGAACGTCTTGACCATCCCTGTCTGCTCCATTCCGTCCATGAAAAGCTCGACTGAGCCATACTGGGTGACATTTCCCCCTGCCTTATCAATCCTGGCCAGCGTCAATTGGGGAAACCCCATCCCGTCGCCGATCAAAAGGATTACATTCTTTGCCGATGTCTCATGCGATTCATTATCTGCCACTCCCAATTGAATTGAGCTGCAGATTATGGCAATAGCCAAGAAGAGCCTTGCCGGAGATGATCTGGTATTCATTTCTTTACCTCCTTTGAGGATCACCATCTGAATATATAATTTTAATCAAAATAGAATATGCATATTGCATGATACGGTTTATCTAATTATTCAAAAAATAGTGGTATATAGATTACCTTTCCCACTGAAATCCTTTTTATGACATCAATGTGCATTTTTGAGATGCCGGAGGTTACTGGAAATGAATAGCTCATCCCGCAAAGACGGCTTTGTGGACATAGCCACTGAGAGCAGCTCTCCCAATGCGATCGCGCTGCGAGCGGAAGCGGAGGATCTCTATGAGGAGCTGCTCGTTCGCCGCCCCGAGCTGGTGGCTGGCAGGCTCTCATCTGGATCAGATCATGGGATCGGGCTATGCGGTTATAGGAACCGCAGTGGGCATATCAGATGCCAATGGCATAGGCAAGCCCGAGGAGCGCACCCTGGAGGCGCGGCTGACTGCTGCTCCTGGTCCGGCGCGATTCATCCCCACCGGCAAAGGCCAGGGGCTTCCTGCAGATGAGATCGCCTCTCTTCCGCGTCGATCCGGAAGCGCAAAGAATCCCACCTACTTTCCCCTGGGGCCGGAGAGCTTCACCGACTTCGACTGGCTGGCGGTCTTTGACTCGATTGCATGAGCGTTTGCGCCGGGAAGGATTATGAACTCCTGTCGGAAGCCACCACAGAGTTCTTGAGAACGCCTATCCCCTCGATCTCCACCTCCACCAGATCGCCCCGATGCAGCTGTCCCACTCCCGGCGGCGTTCCAGTGGCTATCACATCTCCCGGCTGCAGAGTCATGATGCTGCTTATGAACTCGATGAGCCTGGGAACGCCGAATATCAGGTCCGATGTATTGGACTTTTGCACAGTCTCGCCGTTCACCCGAGTCTCGATATCAACGCCAGAGGGATCGATCGATGCAATCCAGGGGCCGAAGGGAGCAAAGGTATCAAAGCTCTTGGCCCGGGTCCATTGAGTATCTCTTTGCTGCAGATCGCGAGCAGTAACATCGTTAAAGCAGGTGTATCCCAGGATATGACCTTCTGCTTCATCTGCCGGGATATTCCTGCCCCTCTTTCCTATCACCACCGCTAGCTCCCCTTCATAGTCCACCTGCCGGCTGGAGAGAGGATATACGATCTCGCCCCCAGGGCTCAGGGCGGCAGTAGGGGGCTTGAGAAAGATGATGGGCTCCTCGGGCAGCTTCATCTTCAATTCCCGGGCATGCTCCACATAGTTCAGGCCCACGCAGATTATCTTCGATGGCTGGCAGGGCGTGAGCAGCTCTACATCCTCCAGGGGAATTACCTCTCCTCCCGATACTATTCCATGCTCAATGCTGTACGAGCCGCCCCTGACAAGGCCGTCCTTCTTGAATCTGACAATCATCCTCTTTCATCCCCGTTCTTCATCGCCCTTCTTTACCCCTATGATTTTCATTCTCTGCAGGGCCCCTTGACACCTGTCGGCCCGCGCCGGTACCGGCCAAACTCGCTCTCTATAAGGCGATCAGCCCTGATCACCGGCCCTTCCACGCAAACTCTAAGACCATCCGGATCCAGGCAGCACGATCCGCATATGCCCTCAGCGCATTTGAAGTAGCGATTGATGCAGGCCTGAGTCTTTTTGGCATGCTCTCGTGTCCGGGAGATTACATCCCACATCATCAGCTCCGGGCCGCATAGATAGATCTGGTCGTAATGATCAAGGTCCAGAGTCTCAAGGCCCGCTGCCACCCGGCCGCAGATCCCGCTTGAGCCATCGTCAGTTGTGACGATCGTTTTGCCCAGCCTCTGGAACCTCTCCAGGAGTATCATATCGCTGCAGCAGCGATAGCCGATCAGCGATGTGACCTCCATGCCCGCATTCATGGCCTGCTCGCCCAGGAAGGCCAAAGGCGCAGTTCCAACCCCGCCTCCGATGATCAGAATCCTTTCTCCCAGAAGAGTAAAACCCTTGCCAAGAGGTCCACGCAGCCCAATGTTCCTTCCCTCGCCCAGGGAATTGAGGGCCTCGGAGGCCTCACCCACCGACTGCACGGTGATGGTATCAGGTCCAGAGAAGCTCATGGGAACCTCATCCAGTCCGCGTATCCAGACCATGGCATACTGCCCGGGATGAGGATCCAGGTTCCTGTCCAGTCGGAGGGTCTTGATCAGAGGGGTTTCGGATTTGACTTCCAGTATGATGGTATCGATAGGTCTCATGAGCGCCTCTCAGCCATGCCGCACAGCTCTTCAAGAGTTATTGATTTCCTCTCCAGGTATGCAGACAGGCCGGATGTGATCTCCTCGAATATGCCATAGCCCTGCAAAAGGGCGGTCCCCACCTGAATAGCGGAGGCTCCTGCCATGATCATCTCCACCGCATCCTCCCAGGAGGATATTCCGCCCACCCCGATCACCGGGATCTCCAGACGGGAGGCAAGATCGTACACCGCGCGAACGGCCACCGGCTTTATGGCCCGTCCGGATAGACCTCCGAAGCGGTTGCCCAGAATGGGATAGCCGGTCTCAATATCTATGGCCATGGCCTTCAGAGTGTTGATGGCTACCACGGCATCAGCTCCTCCTCTCTGGGCGGCAAGCCCCAGCTCCAGGATGTCGGCGGTGTTGGGGGTTAGCTTCACCCAGACGGGAACGCTTGAGGCTGCCTTCACTGCCCCTGTCACCGATTCCACCAGATCGGGATAACGTCCCAGCTCGCTGCCGTATTTCTCCGCATGAGGGCAGGATAAATTGAGCTCCAAAGCATCAGCATCCAGGTTGCGAGAGATCTGAGCAAACTCCTCTGCGCTGGATGCGAAGATGCTGGCGATGACGGGCACCCCTCCTTTTCGGGCAGCATCGATCTCGGCCTGAAAATCCTTGTAAGAGGGATTGGGAAGGCCCATGGCATTGATAAGACCGCAATCCACATGAACAATGCAGGGACCGGGATGGCCCGCTCTTGGCACAGAGCCAATGGACTTGGTGACGACCCCTCCTGCGCCCGCCCGTGATGCGCGGCAGAGGGATGCGCCAGTAGTGCCCAGGATGCCAGCGGCGAGAAGGACCGGATTTTTCAGGTCGAGGCCGCCAGCATGGACAGAAAGGGATGGCATAGTGAGGGATGGGAAGAAAAAGGATAAAAGCATTGGGATAGGCCATACTGCAAAGATGGCAGTACCAATTTGATGATTGCCGTATGATTGCTATCCCAAAATGAGATTTTAAATTGTTGGATCACGAAGTACGAAGTGGGAAGCCGCGCTCCTCAGGACGCGGTAGTTCACGCCGATGTCGGAGTGAGAAGCGAATCTTGATATTCGGCCAGAGTGCTATGGACCTGATCTATCGTTTTCATCAGGCTCATTCCCTTCTCCGTCGTCTGATAGACCACATGTGGTCCTTGACTGGAAACTATGAGATCGTTCTTAATGAGAAGCTGCAAATAGGGATCAGCCGTTCTGAAGTTGAGGTTTGCCTGATATACCACTTTGGTCTTGCGCGCTCCTTTTATGCAAATTCTAAGAATCTCGGAGATGATCTCATTTCTATTTCTTTTCATCGTCTTCCTCCATTCCAGTCCTAATCTCTTTACCGTATTATAGACGATTATGTCCATTCAGAAAAAAATACTGTACTGAATTAGCTGCTATTAAAATTCTTATCATCTATCCTTAGCTTTTGTTCATGTTATTAACAAATTGTTGAATATATAATGAGTTCAGCTTTAATGACAAAGAATTTAGCTCTCGTTGCATTAATCGATTTCATCTGCTCAATTCGCACCTTATTCAATCAGCGTTAGTACGTTGCGGTATTTGAGCAGGTGGACAAATTAAGGGGGCAAGGCAAGTCCTCACTTCTGGAATAACGTATCATTGATCTTATTGATGCATTCCAGGAGATTTTCGCCCTTTGTCGTAGTTTTATATAATATTTGTTCTCCTTGGATGGTTTCAATTAGATGCTGATTTTTTATTAGAATATCAAGATACGAATTTGCAGTTCTAAAGTTCAAATTCGCTTGATACACTATTTTGGTTTTATTTGCTCCATCCAGGCATATCTTGAGGATTTGGGAGAAGATCTCTTCTCTGCTTCTTTTCATAGTATCTCTCCGTGCGATCTTTTAGTGTGATCTACTGAAACAGGCTTCTATACCATTGGGGCATTACGGTCACAGTGATCGGGCTCCATCAAGCTCCATTTCAGCTAATTGGGGAATTCAATTCGGCTCTTTCCGCTCGCAGGTATCATCAACAATGCATTCTGCATTGAATAATTATGCAAATAAGTGACTATCTGCCTGATACGCTATATATGCTGCATATTATTCCGGATTACGTTCATCGATCCAATATTTAAATAGACGATTACGTAAAGCCCTGACACAAAAATGTACACATCGAACCGGTTCAAAGGTCCTTATTATAGTTCCGTACTAAACTATTTATCCTATTAACTCCCGCAGCGGAAGAATTGATATACCCTGACGTTTTCTCTCATGGCACAGTGTAGCATTAGCAGCATCATACGAGCAAAATCAAATTCATCAGGGTATGAAAATGAATTACTGGCAACCGAAATTGGAGCTAATGGAAAGAAAGGAGCTGGAAGAGCTGCAGCTCAGGCGGCTCAAGAGCATCGCAGAGAAGGTCTACAATAGCGTTCCCTTTTATCGTAACAAATTCAAGGAGGCAGGAGTTTCTCCAGATGATATAAAAAGCCTCAATGACCTGTCAAAGCTTCCAACCACTCGCAAGCAAAACCTCAGGGAGAACTACCCCTTTGGCCTTTTCGCTGTTCCTCTGGATGAGGTTGTGCGGGTTCATGCCTCCTCCGGAACAACGGGAAAGCCCACTGTGGTCGGCTACACCGCCAGAGACATTGAGACCTGGTCAGACCTCATGGCCAGAGACTTTGTGATGGCCGGGGTAAGAAAGGGAGACATATTCCAGAATGCGGTGAATTACGGATTCTTCACTGGCGGGCTTGGGGTTCACTATGGCATCGAGCGGATGGGTGCCATGGCCGTTCCCTCCGGTGTGGGAAATACTAGTCGCCAGCTGGAGATCATGATGGACTTCGGGGTGACCGTCCTGCACTGCACGCCCTCTTATGCCCTCTACCTGGCAGAGACCGCCAAGGCCAATGGAGTGGTGGATAAGCTCAAGCTGAGGATCGGATGCTTCGGAGCTGAACCCTGGTCGGACGAGGCACGCAAAGAACTGGAGGAGGCCCTGAACATCAAAGCCTACGACTCTTACGGTCTCTCTGAGATGATGGGTCCGGGCGTAGCTTTCGAGTGTCAGGAGCAGAACGGTCTGCATATCTGGGAAGACCATTTCTTGATTGAGATCCTGGATAATAACGAGCAGCCATGTGCGCCTGGTGAGCCCGGCGAGCTGGTGGTTACCTCTCTGACCAAGGAGGCTATGCCTCTGATAAGATACCACACAGGCGACGTGACTTACATTATGGAAGAAAAGTGCTCCTGCGGCCGCACCAGCAGAAAGCTGCATAGATTCCTGGGCAGAGCCGATGATATGCTCATTGTGCGGGGCATCAACGTCTTCCCCAGCCAGATCGAGGATGTCTTAGTGAGCATTCCAGAGATTGGAAACTACTTCCAGGTAGTCGTGGACAGAAAGAAGCACGGTCTGGATGAGATCAGCATTCAGGTTGAGCTGAAGGACGAGGCATTTACTGGCGAGCTGGCTGACTTAGCCCGGATCCGGAAGATCACTGAGGA
The DNA here is from genome assembly GCA_963803975.1 of uncultured delta proteobacterium. Lineage (GTDB taxonomy): Bacteria > Desulfobacterota > WTBG01 > CAIYCZ01 > CAIYCZ01 > JAPLIX01. The sequence goes on along the minus strand of CAWDOY010000019.1, from coordinate 58,614 downwards.
TAAGCTGAAATCGGTCTTGAATGTGCGGAGCAGGATAGAACTGGTGGAGAAAGGGTCGATTCCAAGAACGGCTGGAAAGTCAAAGAAGGTCGTGGATCTGCGGGACGTCTATGCCAAGGATGAGAGGACAAAGGGAAAGAGCTGAAAGTATAAGATCTAGATCGCCCTACTACATTTTCTTCATTTTTTTCAATATTTTAAATACATATCGCTGGAGGGAAGAGTTATATAGTCTATAATTCTTAATAGTTATATAAATCATCTCAATGCGCCTGTGATTCAACTGGTGTATATTATGATGGCATATGCAGAACCGGCATGTTACCTGATATGGATCGTGAGGCTGCGGCTTCAAGGGCAAACAAATCTCCGGTTCCGAAATATGGCTGCAGGAGTAGAAGGACATGATTGAATTTGCAGAAAAAGGGAAATCCGATTCGAAGAATGGCCAAAGCGAATTCTTTGCGCATACCTGCGGTGCTGAAGATCAGAGAGATTGCATTATGATGAAGCATATCATCATGGCCGAGATTCACAAATCCAATGTACCTTCTTGGGTCTCAGAAGAGCTGGAGAAAAAGTTCGAATGTCTCGGCTGCAAGAATTCTCTGGGAGGGAAGCCGAAGATTGAGCTTTTGCATCGTTCTCATGGGCGATAGATCATCCTCAAGTTCAGGATGAGGCCGGAAATTGGCAGATCATTCCTGGTATAAGAATCCATGTGATCGAATGATTCCTTTTAAAACTCCGTACGGATGGTCACGTCCTGCTGATTGCCGAGGGCGGTAAGGAAAACCTGGAGAAGCTCGCATCAGCTATAAAGATAAAGGATCTCCTCATAGATGTGCATGAAATTGAATCTGAGTTCTCAGAAGCTTCGGGTGCTTATCCAACCTTCCGAAAAATGACTGGGCCGGATGAGGTGGGTGAACGTCTCGATGATGGTATAGAGATTCTGAAAGAGCTTGTCGTAGGGGTCAGAGTAATCGCATCAAACACGGAAAAGCTTCTTTCGATAACAAGCAATGGCTTTGCCGAGTTGAATGGAAAGACGGACCAGATGCTCTACAAGCAAGACCAGATGCTCGACAAGCAAGACCAGATGCTCGACAAGCAAGACCAAATGCTCGACAAGCAGGACTCCACTATTGGAGAAATACAAAAATTGAGGTCTGACATGAAGAGCCATCTGGATCAGAGATTCGATCGCATCGAAGGCTATCTAAACGCGCAAAAAGAGGAAAGCTTGCCATAAGTGAGAGTGGGCCCGCATAGTCCATTGCATTCCCCATCCTTTTCATAAGGCCTTGTGGAATTTCTGAAGGATCGCATCAACCCCAGAATCTCTTTGTCCGAGCATACTCCTTTTCCGCTTTAAGGATGTCCCTGTAAAACTCGATCTCGTCCTTCTGAAGCTTGCCTATCACCCTCGCTGCGGTCTCAGGTCCCAGACCCCGGCTGGCAAGGGCAATGGCTGCGGTCTTGCCATAGCTTAAGACCAGGTTTGCATTGCGAAAGACCCTCTTGGTCCTGCGCTTCTCCTCAGAGGTCTTCTTATCCCGCTTTCGGACCACTTTGATCTCATCCTCCTCCCAGGGCTTGAGAGCAGCCACCATCCTGGAACCGCACAGAGGGCACTCAGGTCGGTCGGGCACCCGTTCGACCTGACGCATGGACTTCCATTTCTTGCAGTTCACGCAAAATAGCAGTACGCGGTCGTTCATAATTCTGTTTTTGAGGAGTTTGATCACTGCAGCATCCGCATTCTCCGGAGAGGTTACATCCTTTCCGCCTCCCCGGCCGCTGGTCCCAATAGGCGAGAGGCTGCTGGTGGTCATGGCCATCGAGCCATCCCTGATCCTCCCCAGAACCATCCTGGTCCGCTCGATATCCAGGCGGTCGTGATAGATCTCCCGCAAGGCCTCTCGATACATGGGGCTGCCCTCGAATACTGCCAGCAGCTTTGCCATGCTCACCCTCTGATAGTCAACATCCCTGGATAGGGCACCGAACTTGCGGGCCACATGGATCATCTTCCAGCGAAGGAGGGAGGTGTTCTTCAGTGTCATCTCCAGGATGGGCTGCACATAGTCCGGATCAAGATCCTCTATCAGCTTCTCGATCTCTTCCGCCAGCAACGCTTTAGGAAGGGTCAGCTCTATTCTGTAGGGATCGATCTGCAAGGCCACGCTGCTCCCAAAGCGGGCGGATAGGATGGAGGAGATAACCCTGCCCAGAGTATCATTCGTCTTGTGGCCGAAGCAGCAGTTTATGATCGCTCCCTCCCCGCCGCCTTCCACTACCACCAGAGATTCGTTTGGTACAGGATGATTCTTCTCCCTCTGTCTCATTATGAGATCGACCAGCTCTCTTGTCGCCTCATCGTCCACCGGATAGCAACTCTGGAGCCACTCTTCCGCATCTTCCGCAGCCTTGCCCGATCCGAGCATCTCGCTGATCTTCCTCCGGATCCGGCCCACCTCCTGGGCCACATCAAAGGGGACGGGAATCTCCTCTCCCGTCCAGCTGGGGATCTCTCCGCTTCGCTGAATGGGAACCACCTTAATCTCCTCCTCAGCAATCTCGGTTATCTCCCAGATCTCTCCTTTGGTCACGAATGTGGCACCGGGCTGGGCGAAGCCAACCACAAATGCCTCATCCAGGGTTCCCACCGATCTGCGTCCCACTATGTCATAGACATTGTACCTCTTCTCATCCGGGATCATTGAGAGGTTCTCGATATAGTACTCCCGTGCCTTGCGAGTCCTCTGCAGGATGCCTCCATCTCGCCTGACCAGTCTATGCTCCTCCATCTGAGAGACTACTCCCTCCAGCTCCTCCACTGTCAGGTCCCGGAAAGGATAGGCTCTGGAGACTATCTGATGGACTCTCTGGAGGCTTATATCGCCAAAATCGATTTCCAGTCCCACTATCTGATTGGCCAGGACATCCGTCGGCTTCTCATGGATCTTGATCTCCTCCAGCTTCGAGTCTGCCGCTCTCCTGGCGATGGCGCAGGCCTCAGCCACGTCATCGGCACAGGTTGCGATTATGCTGCCGGATGAGACGAGACCTATCCGATGTCCGGCGCGACCAACCCTCTGCAGCAGCCGGGAGACCTCGCGGGGAGAGCTGTACTGGATGACGTGATCCACATCGCCAATATCGATTCCCAGTTCCATAGAGGAGGTACAGATAAGTCCCTGCATCTCTCCCGCTTTAAAGGCCTCCTCTGCCTCCACCCTGGCTTCCTTCGACAGGCTGCCATGATGAACTCCAATGGGCTCACCAAGCTGTCTGAACCTTGAGCCCAGAACCTCGGCCGCCTGTCTGGTGTTGACGAAGATAAGGCATTTCTTATCTTTCACCTTATCTCGGATCCAGCGGATCTGAGCAGCCAAACGGGGGTCGCATTCCAATGTGCTGGCCAGGGAATAGTCCCCGCCTTTAGGCTGAGGGCTTACCACCTGATAGTCGCTTGCCCTTTCCACATCCGCACAGACGATCCTGTATCCTCTATTTGTTCCGACGAGCAGCCTGGCTACGGCTTCCGGGGATCCAACGGTGGCAGAGAGGCCGATGCGCTGAAAATCTCCGGCGATCTCAACAAGCCTTTCCAGGAGAACAGAGAGCTGAGAGCCGCGTTTGGATGAGGCCATCTCATGAACCTCATCCACCACTACTGTCCTGACGGTGGAGAGATTAAGGCGCAGCCTCTTTCCGGTGAGCATGACCTGCAGAGTCTCGGGGGTGGTGATCAAGAGGTCTGGTGGACTCAATGATTGCCTCCTTCTATCGCTCTGGCTGGTGTCGCCATGGCGAACCGCCACCGAGATCCCCAGGTTTTCGCCCCAGTCATGAAAGCGGCGAAGCATGTCTCTGTTCAGGGCACGCAGGGGTGTGATGTATATCGCTTTTATTCCTTTTATGCTCTTTCCTTCGCCGGACAATATCTGGTGAAAGATGGGCAAGCTTGCAGCTTCCGTCTTCCCTGTGCCTGTGGGGGCGATGAGGAGAACGTTCTCTCCTGCTAGAATTGCTGGTATCGCCTTCTCCTGAGGGAGCGTCGGCTCGTTTATGCCCTGCTCTTTCAGTATTGCTCTGATCCGATGATGAAGCTGGTCGAAGGCGCTCACAGTCGGTTATTTCACAGAATCGGATATGAATACTTTGCGGCAAATTCGGAAGAATGCTACGTCGATGAACGATTAAAGCGTATTTATCTCTCACTAGCTGCAGGGAAGCCAATCTGGTCCTGAAAATCCATAGGAATCGTTGCTGCTCAGATGTATGAACCTCTCAATGTTGAGGACGCCGATCAAGTCCTCCTGCACCAGTCCATAAACCGCATGGCGGCCATAGGGACCTGATTTTACATCTTTGGACTGCCAGGCGATATGGGCCTTGCCGATAACAGAGGATGCAATCCTGGCCTCTAGAGTAGCATTGCCTCTGCTGCTATCATCCTTAATGCCGGATGGATGAAAAGACCTGCTATTGATCTCCGTCTCCTTTTCCAGATGGTCGAATTCGGAGTATGACTCAGTAACGCTGGCGCCTGCATCATAGTTCTTGACGCAGAGGTAGTCTGAGGTGTTCATATGGGTCATGGCCTGATAAAATGAATGAGCGCCCGCTTCAGCGGCGCATGCAGAAAATCCGGCAGCAGTTTTCCAAGATCAGCAGGTGCAGCACCGGGCAGACATGAGCTGGCAGGAATAACCTGCGCTCCTTTAGCGCCCTCGACAAAATCGCGCGCTGCTTGAGCTGGTATCACGAAATTTCCATTGCCGGATATAAATGCTTTCTCCTCCAGCTGCCGCTGCAGCGCGATACCTGCAAGAGGCTGCTGCGAGCTGAAATCATCCGGTCCGACCGTCACCACCACGGCAGCATTTGCCCAGGAAGAGTCCCTCTGGTAAGCGCTCATGCCATTGGTCACCAGCTCTCCCTGCTGGGATGAGCAGGCAATGACAAAGCCTCCCGGGCACATGCAGAAGGTATACACCCCTCTTCCGGTCCTGCTGTCTTTAAAACTTAAAAAATAGTCTGCAGCTCCCAGCCCGGCAGTGCCTGACCATTTCCCCCACTGCTGTTGGTTAATAAATTCCTGCGGGTGCTCAATCCGCAAGCCCATGGCAAAACCCTTGGCCTCAAGCTGAGCTTCGCGCTGTTCAAGCAAATAATATATGTCCCGGGCACTGTGACCGGTGGCCAGAAAAACTGTTTCCGCGGCTATAAACTGCTCCCCCGCCTGCACACCGCTGATGCGTCCGTCTTGTACCGGTAGGTCAAGCACTCTGGTATTAAAATAAAATTCTGCGCCGCACTGCTGAAGGTGTTCAACAACCAGGCTGATAACCCGGCGGATCCGGTCAGTGCCAAGATGGGGCTTATTGCTATAGAGAATTTCTTCGGGGGCGCCAAACCTGACCAGTTCCCTGAGCACCTTGTCTTTTAACGGGCTCTTTATCCGCGTGGTGAGCTTCCCGTCGGAGAAGGTGCCCGCCCCTCCCTCGCCAAAAAATACATTTGATTCTGCATCAAGAGTTCCGCTCTTCCAGAATGCATCAACGTCTCTGACCCGCTGTGCCATGCGCGCGCCCCGCTCGATAAGTATCGGCTGCACACCCCGTTCTATCAGGGTCAGTGCGGCAAAGAGTCCTGCCGGGCCGCAGCCGATAATGACCGGCCTGGATGTAAGCCCGGTTATTGCAACAGGGGCTGTTTCCTGTGGTTCTGTGCAGGTTTCGACGTCGCTTCGAGCGAGGATTTTTTTGAGGGCATTCCCGGGTGCTGCAAGCTCTATGAGAAGCGTGTAAACCAGATCAATCCGCTCCTGGCGGGAGTCTATAGAGCGCCGGAGAATCCGGATGTGTACAATGTCAACATCTTCCGCTCCCAGAACATTTTTAACCAGCACCATGAGGTCAGGAGCTGCATCGAATGGATGCCTGATATTTGTCAGCTTAATGCTGATTGTTTCTTTTTCTTCAGCCACTCGAGTACCTCTTCGCGACTATTAAACATCCCGGTTCTTTCGCCGTCGTGTATCTCGCGCAATATCGTCCCCACCGCCTCCCCGGGGGCAAAATTCATAATTTCCATTATATCATGCCCGGTTATCAGCGGCATATATGGTCTGCCTGCGGAAGATGAGAATAATGTCTCCATTATTTTTCCCACCAGCTGCTCGACCCGGTCTTTTTCATCCTGGTACAGTTCCCCGCTGCTTGTCGCTTGCACATCTGCCAGCGCCAGCAGGAGCACCTCAAGCGGTGCTTCTTGCGTATCGTGCAGGAAGCGCCGTACTGCCCGCTCACTGATATCTTGCAGCGCTGCCAGCTGATGAATGCGCATATGATTTCCTGTTATGATTGCAATGATTCTCTGCGCCCGTTTGCCTAACAGCAGACGCCGGGCAATGTGCTGGTTGATGTTCAGGCCTTCCTGCTCATGGCGTAAAAACCTGATCCTTTCACCCTCAATGGTCTGTGTGGATACTTTCCCGCTGTCGTGGAGAAGCCCGGCACATATGAGCAGCGCCCGCCGCGATATAACGCCGTCTTCGATATACTCATGGAGATGCTCCAATATGGCAGCTGCATACTTCTTACCTGTTCTCTCCGGATGCTCTATCATGGATACAAGACACTCCACCGTCTTCAATGAGTGCTGCAGGAGATCATACTGATGCGGCGGGCCCTGCTGAATTGCCGGGAACTGTCCTAATTCCGGAATGAGGGACTGCATGATTTCAAGTTCAATCAGCTCTCGAATGGCCCGGTCAGCATTGGGGAGATGAAAAATGGCAAACAGCTCTCGTTTCACCCGCTCCTGCGCAACCTCTTTCAGAAGCCGCGCTTTTTTCTGCATCGAACATTTAGTCGCATCCTCTATGCAGAAGTTAAATGCCCGGGAAAATCTGATTGCCCTGAGTATCCGCAGGGGATCCTGGTCAAAGGTAGCATCTCCATCTGCCTGCACTACTTTTTGCTGTAAATGGATGAGCCCTCCTAACGGGTCATAAAGCTCAGGGTTCTCTTCCGTGAAGAGGCTTTCCACGCAGAGTGCTATTGAATTAATGGTAAAATCACGCGCTCGCAGGTCGCTGGTAATATCCTCCCCCCGGAAGCCCGCAAAATCAACGGTAACCGTTTTGCCGGTTTCTCTGACAACTATCCGTGTCTGATTAAAATCCCAGGGAATGACTGTTCCCCGTGCTTTCTGCGCAAACAGGCGGGCAGCCTCCTGCCATTGATCACCAAGGACAAAATCAAAATCTTTTCCATCAAAAAAGCCCATCAATATATCTCTCACAGCGCCTCCCACCAGGTAGATGGAAGTGCCGAGTTCCTGAGATATTTGATAGGCCCGCTGCAGTACTGGAAATGTTTTTAAGGTTTGAAAATCCAAGCTCTATACTTTGAATTATTTATGGTATGTGCGAATCCCCTGGTAAGCTCGCTGCTGAAGGCTGACGGCCCATAGCTGCCGGCTATTTTTTCAGCCGCACTTTTACCGAGCTGGCATGAGCGTCAAGATGCTCGGCATCGGCAATCCGTATAACATCCTGCCCTACTGCCTGCAGCGCTTCCCGGGTAAAAGAGATAAGGCTGGTCTTTTTCAAAAAATCATCCACAGAGAGCGGTGAAAAAAAGCGGGCTGTTCCGCCCGTGGGCAGCACGTGATTTGGCCCTGCCAGGTAATCACCAAGCGCCTCCGGACTGTAATGACCAAGAAATACAGCGCCGGCATTTTTTATCTGCGGCAAAAGATCCCACGGATTAGCTACGGCCAGCTCCAGGTGTTCAGGTGCTGCGTCATTTGCAAGCTGCACTGCTTCCGCTAATGTTCTGGTTATAATAATTGCTCCATGGTTTTCCAGCGAGCGCGCGGCAATTGCCGTTCGTTTCAGCTTCTTTATCTGCGCGGCAAGTTCGTTTGCCACCCGGCGGGCAAATACCTCGTCAGTAGTTACCAGGATGGAGCATGCCATTTCATCATGCTCTGCCTGGGAAAGCATGTCTGCGGCAGCACATGCCGGGGAGCCGCTGCCATCGGATATGATAAGTATTTCGCTGGGGCCGGCGATCATATCAATGTCAACGTCTCCATAGACAAGTTTTTTTGCAGTCGCTACGTAAATATTCCCCGGCCCGACAATTTTATCCACTTTCGGCACTGACGCGGTACCGTAGGCAAGGGCCGCGATTGCCTGTGCTCCACCTATCTGGAACACGCTGCGTATGCCGCACAGGTCTGCAGCTGCCAGCAGAACCGGGTTAATGCCTTTTCCGGACCCCGGTGTTACCATGATAATTTCTGCCACTCCTGCCACCCTGGCTGGGATGGCATTCATCAGTACCGAGGAAGGATACACCGCCTTACCTCCCGGAACATAGATACCCACCCGCTCCAGAGGCCGCACCAGCTGGCCGACTATCTCCCCGGGGGTATCTGCACTTATCCATGATTGCTGGAGCTGGCGGCAATGAAATGCTTCTATCCGTCCGCAGGCCCTGGTCAGGGATGAGAGGTCAGCAGCCGGGATTTTCTGCGGGCTTTTTTTAATATCCCGTTCAGCTATGCGCAGATTCTTAACAGTGATTTTATTGTTATCATATTTTTCAGAAAGTCTGATCAGTGCCGCATCACCTCCGGTCTTCACGTCCTGCAGAATTGACCGCACCGTTGCCTCAACCTCTTCTGCCGCAGTGGCTCCCCGTGTCACAATTCCCTTAAATAGCCGGGGGAAATTTCTGTCACCTGTTTTTAAGATGCGCATGGTTATGCTCTCCACCAAGTTATTCTTGTTCCCGGCAGATATCAGCCCCCAGCTTTTTCAGCTTCAGCTCGAGGTTTTCATAGCCGCGGTCCAAATGATAGACGCGGGACACGGTCGTGGTGCCCTCTGCCGCTAGCCCGGCCAAAATGAGCGATGCACTTGCCCGCAGGTCCGTTGCCATAACCGGGGCCCCCCTGAGCCTGTCTACGCCGGTAATTATCGCGCTGTCCTGCTCGACCCTGATATCTGCCCCCATCCGCTCAAGTTCTGCCACGTGGGTAAACCGGTTTTCAAAGATGGTTTCCCGGATAACAGAGGTGCCGGGGGTCAGAGCGCACAAGGCCATTATCTGGGCCTGCATATCGGTCGGAAATCCCGGGTAGGGAAGCGTCTTTACTTCCACGGGACGCAAAGATCCATTGCACGAGATCCGTGCCTCGCGTTTACGTTCTTCAATGGTAAGACCTGCCTCCCGCAGTTTTTCACTCACCGAGCCCATCAACTGCAGCGGACAGTTTTTTATCGTAATATCCCCGCCGGTAATGCCTGCTGCAACCATAAAGGTCCCCGCCTCAATACGATCAGGCATAAGCGCGTGACGCAACGGTTTCAGCTCCTTCACCCCTTCAATGACAATGGAATCGGTTCCTTCCCCTGATATATGCGCACCCATCTTTTTAAGCGCCTGCGCAAGCTCTACCACTTCAGGCTCGCGCGCTGCATTGCCAATGGTTGTCGTACCCTCTGCAAGGGCTGCTGCCATCATAATATTTTCAGTACCCCCGACCGTGGGGATGTCAAAAGAGAGCTTGGTCCCTTTCAATTTTTTACAGGATGCCTTCACGTAACCCCGGTCAAGTTTAATAGTAACCCCCATGCTTTCAAGTGCTTTTAAATGAATATCGACCGGTCGCACGCCTATGGCACAGCCGCCGGGGAGGGAAACCCGGGCCTTATGGAATCGGGCCAGCAGCGGACCAATTACCAGAAAGGATGCCCGCATGGTTTTAACCAGCTCATAGGGAGCTTCTTTCGATTGCATGTTATTCGTATTAATGCGGATATCTTCTCCGACAGTAATCTCACAGCCCAGATGTTCCAGGAGCCTCGTCATGGTAGTAATATCGCGAAGACGGGGAACATTGCTCACCACATGTTTGCCGCTTGCAAGAAGCGTAGCAGCCAGGAGCGGCAGTGCTGCATTTTTAGCTCCGCTTACCAATACCTCTCCCTGCAGCGGATTGCCTCCCCTGATGGTGATTCGATCCATAATTCAATATCCTCTCGCGAGTATGCTTGATCAAGCATTGTACATTGTATAATACCGCAGGTACAGAATGCTACTCAAGCCCTAACTGCTTCATCTTGCGGTACAGGGATGTCTGCCAATCTTTAAGAGTTTTGCCGCCTGTGCTTTATTTTGCTGAGATGGAGAACATTTTTAATTACTGATGTTTGCTCATAGCATTTAGTCTGTAACAGGGGTATCGGTTAATGCAACAAGCCCCTGTGCCAGCATCTGCTCTATAAACTGGGCAGAATCTTTTTCAGCTTCTTCTGCGGTTATTTCAAAATAAGCACAAATATTCTCAACAATCTGGCTGACGGTCAGATTGCCTTCGGATATTTTCCATATTTCACTTCCCACTCTGTTGAGCTGATGGATTTTTGTTCCATCCTTATCTATTATAAATGCTTCATTCCCAACCATCCGCCAGATCATATCCTTATTTCTGACAACGTATTTTTCCGAAGATATCATGCGTCCGCTCCTTTAATAAATTCCTGTTTTCCTAATCAATGCATTACCATCGTTGTATATCATAACAACTTAATCACAGCTTTTCAATTAACTAATTGCCTAATCCGGACAAGCCGGAACCAAATACTTTTTATTTATGGCCACAGAAAACACCCCTCGGCCGTGAGCAACTCGGCCTTGTCTTCGACCCTGAGGCTCAGACCCGAAGGGAGCTCGTGGCCGAACGACCGAATAACACTGAAGGTAAAAATCTCTTTCTGTGAAAATCTGTGCAGTTCTGTGGCTAAAATCCTTTTAACTCCACAGGGCATCGCGCAACCCCGATGTCCTGCTGGTAGGATTATTAATCATAAAGCGCAGGATCTTTTCTGGCCCCCAGATTTCGGCCTTCTTGCGCGCCCGCGAGATCGCGGTATAGAGCAGTTCCCTGGTGAGCACCGGGCTTTCCCGATCAGGAAGAATGATAAGCACCCGGTCGAACTCTGACCCCTGACTTTTATGCACTGTCATTGCATAAACCGTTTCATGCTCGGGAAGCTTTACCGGCAGGACACTGCGCAGCCCCCCATCGCGTGCAGGGAAAAAGACCCGGTGTCCGTAATTGCTTTCCGCCTCCTGCCATGCGATACCCACATCACCATTAAAAAGGTTCATGGTGTAATCATTGCGTGTGACCATGACCGGCCGGAACTGATACCATCTGCCTGACGGATTTATAAATCCTTTTTTTTTCAGTATGGTCTCGACTATACGGTTTATGGATTCAACGCCATAGGGCCCCTGCCGCAACGCACAGAGAACCTTGAATCCTGTTATGAGTTTTAAGGCCTCATCAGGGTTTTGGGCATTTAAATACGGGGTATATCCCCGCACTGCCGGTTCTTCCAATGCGGTCTCAAGCGCCCCTGCAGAAATTGAATCCTTAAAGACGATATCTTCATTGCCGCCGTTTTTGAGAAGATGAAGTGCACGCTCTGCATTGCCGGTTCGTAGGCACGCTCTGCATCCTCGATTGCCTGGCTTAATGAACCGATGCCGCTGTCTGCTCCAAACCGGTAGTTTTTGTGCAGCACGATCAGGGAATCTGCCATAGGATGCTCAGATGTTGAAGACGGCACTCCTTCTCCCCCGCATTCCAGAATGACGCGGGCAAAACCGCGCGAGTAGCCATGCTCATTTCCCGTGTCGCATATATCACCGAGCACTGCTCCTGCCGCGACCGATGCAAGCTGGTCGCGGTCACCAAGCAGAATCAGATGAGCATGCCCGGGGACTGCCTGGAACAGCTTTGCCATGAGCGCAAGATCTGCCATTGATGATTCATCCACGACAACAATGTCATAGGGAAGCTGATTCTCTGCAGTATATCTGAAATACGGGGTGCCCGGCACAGGGCCGAGCAGCCGGTGCATGGTGAACGCTTCCTCAGGCAGTGCCGCCTTTACCGCGTCGCTGCAGTCCAGTGTTTTTTTTGCTTGTTGCATGATTTCCTTGAGCCGGGCAGCCGCTTTACCGGTTGGTGCTGCCAGCGCCACTGCAGGTGCTCTTCCTGCACCCTGTTCCTGCTCAAGAAGAAGCGCTAAAATTCGGGCTGCTGCATAGGTCTTTCCGGTGCCCGGTCCTCCTGATAGAACGCATATTTTTTTCTGCACCGCAACACATGCAGCAACCCGCTGCCAGTCAGTCCCGGCATCTGCACTGCGTGGAAACAGCCGGTCAAGCTGCTGCCGCAGAAGTTTCGCGGGAGGTTGTGCGATATTCAGAGCAAGCCGCGTTTTAATGCTTTCTGCCAGGCTCTGCTCGTATTCCCAGTAGCGGTAGAGGTAGAGCCGCCCCTTTTCATCAAGAATGAGCGGCTTGAACTCTCCCGGAGTGCCAACTACCTGACTCGTGCGAAGTTGTGCAATCCAGGTATGCTCTGCAGGAAGCTGAAATTGATTTTCTGTTTCGCCAAACGCTTTGGCAATGGTTTTACCTGCTGCTGCCGGGATATCAAGGCATATATCTCCACGGCTCGTACGGCAGCTGACCAGAAGAGCCGCAAGCATAAGCCCGTCATCGCTGCTGTCGGAAAGTTTCATCATAAATCGTGCAAAATGCCGATCAATTGCAGAGAACTGCTCATCGTTGATCACTGCATTCATGCTGTCGTCCATACTGCTAAATCTCCCGTCTGCCGGCCAAGATAATCACTCAATGCAGTTACCATGTTTTTTGACGGCTTATCCCGATAGATTCCATACTCCGGGCCATATTCCGGGTTAATCCCGCGTATAAAATAATAATAGACCCCGCCAAAATGCTTGTCATAGTCATAATCCGCACTCCTCATTGCAAGGTAGCGATGCAGAGCAACAGTATAGAGGTGGTATTGAAGTATATAGTAATGCTCTATCATGGCTTTTTGCAATGTAGCGCGTGAATAATCCGCAGGGCTGTCTCCCAGGTAATTTGATTTCCAGTCAATAAGATAAAATTTATCACCGTATTGGAAAACCATATCAATAAAACCTCTTATAAAACCCTGAACCGGACTGAATCCGAGTTCTTTCATGCGCTGGTCAAAATCAGGTGATAGGTGCGGCATGCCCGCGCCAATAAAAATATCCGCCAGGCCCGCAGCTGTGATGCGCTCAAGAGGGAAATAAAATTCAAGCTCGTGGAGGCGCTCCTGCCTGCTGATGTTTTTGAGCATGAAATCAGGCTGGGCATGCTCAAGCGGCATGAAGAGCACCTGTTGCACCATCTGCCACAGGGTGTCCTGCCAGCGCATTTCAAAACCATAACGCCCAAGCGTATCTCCTATGATCTGCCGGGCCTGCGCAGCGTCTGCAAGGCTGAAATCAACCTGTTCAAATATTTCATGTATACAGCTCCCGGCTTGTGCTCCCCGGGGAAAGCTGAAAATATCCGTACCAGCGGGAGCTGGCTGCTGCATGACGGTTAGGTCATATACCCGGTCATAATCAGGCTGATCTGCACGATAACTCTTTGCAGATATCAGTGATGAGTAGCTGGCAAGCTTCCAGTCCTGCTCGATGGTTCCGGCAGTAAAGCGCCGACACTCGAGCACATCAGGTGATACATCCGGGGACGCGTATGGTTTCCCGGGGAGAACGGGCAGCTGGCTCACCCTGATACTGTCTGTGGCCTTTTGCAAAGCTCCTGCTTCGCTCAGCATCTCCTCGTAGCTTAAACCTTTTACTCGTTGTCCCAGTTCATCAAGTATGTTGCGTGAGGAAAAAGTCTCGGGCTGATGAAAAAGGTATGCCGGAGCTGCGGTCTCAGCCCCGTTAATCTTTCCCCAGACAAGATAGCAGCGGTATTTTGCGCGGGTCAATGCCACATACAGGAGTCTCACGTTTTCTGCCAGTTGCTCTGTAGCGGCCATGTATTCTGTTCTCTTCGACACCGGAACCAAGGTCAAGAGTCAGACGGTCATCATGTGCCGGGTCATGAAATGAAAATTGATCGTCTTTAATCTTTGAGCTGTCCCAGGCAAAGGGACAAAACACAACGGGATATTCAAGCCCCTTGCTCCGGTGGATGGTAATAAGTTTTACTGCGTTCTCATCAGTCTCAAGACGGATCTGATCTTCTTCAGAGGTATTGTCATCATGGCGCTTTTCAGCAAACCATGTAATAAGGCCTTCCATACCAAGATTTTTTTCAGTTCTCTGCACGGTGTAAAACTTCTGCGCAGTGCAGCAGATTGGTCATGCGCCGCTCTCCATCCCGGTATGATAGCAGTCGCCTGCGCACACCTTCTTCTTTAATGAGCTGACGGAACATCCTGATAAAACCGTGCTGCGCCCATTGATCGTGGTACTGATGAAACTGGACAAGACGCATTTCCCATTCCGTGTCGTTCCCAATAAGTGCATGGAGATCGTTTCCTGAAAGTCCGAACATATCAGTAGCCAGCGCAGCCTTGATTTTTGTCTCACTACCAGGCTCTGCTATTGCTGCAATAACACGCTCAACCTCTTCTGCCTCACGGTGAAACAAAAATGCTCTCCGCGCCGTAGAGAACACTGGGGATAGAAAGAAGCTGAAGCTCTTCCTGCACCATCCGGGCCTGTCGGTTTTTACGCACCAGCACGGCAATGTCACCCGGGCAGAGCGCACGGTTATCAATCCGTGCTGTTCCCTGTTGCCCGAGCACCGCCAGTCTCAATATTTCTGCAGCCACGGTTCGTGCAATGAGCTGTTCCGCAGAACCTTTATTGATAGTGCCGTCTTCTTTGTCAGCATACTGCCGGTCAATAAACCAGATATGCAGAGGAGGCTCGGCTGCTCCGGACAACATGAATAGTTCCTGTTTGTTGCTGTCAGCAGGTTTAATTTCATTGAACTCTATCCACTTAAAAACAAACGCAGCCTCTGAGGCCGCGAAAACAGGGTGTTTATTGCTTTGATAAGGCCGGCGCCTGATCGCCAGTTCGTGGTGAGTGTATAGTCGTCTTGTACCTTTGACGCAGCTTTCATGTAGGCAAAAACATCTGCGCCGCGGAAGCTGTAGATTGCCTGTTTGGGGTCACCGATCATAAACAGAATATGATCCCCGGAGCCGAAGATGGAGTTAAAAATATCGTATTGCACGGGGTCGGTATCCTGGAATTCATCAATAAGCGCGGCCCGGTATTTATTCCTGATGGCCCTGGCTAAAGAACCCTCCCCCTGTTTGAGCGCGCGGTGCATGTCTGCCAGCAGATCATCAAACGAGCGGATGTTGTGCTCACGCTTCTTCTTTTTAAGCTCGTTATGCACATAGTCAAACAGCGTTCTTTTCAAGAAGAGCAGATACTGATCAAAGGCTGCTGCAGCTTCGGTGTAGTGATTTTTAAATGTTTCACAACAATCAAAAAAAGGATGCTGCGGCGGTGACCCGCCTTTTCTGACTGCTGCAGCAATATATGAGGCAGTGTATTTTTCAAATTTTTTACATAAAGGGAAAATTATCCCCGCATCCAGATACTCATCCATTTCATAGACAAGCGCCTCCATGGAATCCATTTTGTATCTGGTTCTGTTCAGAGCTGTGCTCTCCCGCAGAATGTTCTCTACCTCTGGCCGGGCTGATTGCCAGCTTAACCTCAGCTGGTCAAACGCTGCCTGCAGCGCATCCTGCTCCCCTTCAATATCCGGCCTGGCAACTGCAGGAATAACAGCAAGCTCAGGGTCAATTGACCGCCGTCTGATAAGCTTCATGAACTTGTCGGGATGGTACTTCTTATAGATGGTGTACTGGATAAACGGCTGCGCAGCCGTATAAAAATTTCTGCGCCAGAAGTCATCCACGATTTCCTGGAGAAATTCTGTCTGGTCGGCAATAAGTTCTGTATCAAACAGCGCATTGCTTTCAAAGGCATGGTCGCGCAGCATCCGCTGGCAAAAACTGTGTATCGTGCAAATTGCTGCCACGTCAAACTCAATAAGAGCGTTATGCAGCCGCTTTATCACCCATGCGTTGCCTCGATATCGTGCAGCGAATCTCTCCAGCAGAGCATCACCTGCGCGATACGCGCTGCCATTGGCCAGCACGTCAAATGCTGCCTTCAGCCGCTTTCGAATACGGTCGCGAAGCTCCTCGGTTGCCGCTTCGGTAAACGTGACCACCAGGATTTCATTAATGGGCAGCTCTTTTTCAAGGATAAGCCGCAGGAACAGGTCAGCAATAGCATGCGTTTTACCGGTGCCGGCACTCGCCTCGATAATATTGTAGCCCTGCAGAGGAGTGTTTATAATCTCAAACGGCTTCATCATGCAACCTGTTTCTGATATGTGCATAAGAGGCTCAAAGATTTCCCGGGACAGTGTTTCGAACTCTTTGTTGAACGGATCAGTTCCGCTAAAACAGAGGGTATAATAAGGATCTCTGCCTTCGCCGGGGGCAAAGTCATTGCCCTCCCAGGTAGTGCGGGCAGTGTGTAACGCTTCATCCGGCGTCTTTCCCTTCTCTATTGACTCAGCATAGGCCAATGAACTTTCCGGGAAAAAGTGCAGCGCTCTGCGAAGCCCCTGATGATACAATCGCCACCAGCTTTTCAAGCAGCTGGCGGGCGATAGGCACCCAGCGGCTCTAGTTTCCCAGGCGCCATCAGTACCGATGAGTATGCTTTTTCTGGGGACAGCATCAGACGCGCCCGCGTTGAGAATAAGATGCTGCAGCCATATTCTGAGGCGGTCTTTGGCCTTCACGGTTGCGCAGCGATAGCGCAGCAGCTTGTCCGGCCAGACATCTTGAATCGTTCCGATTATGGAATACCCGTTGCACTCGGCAGATTACGCCAACCGGGGGGCACTGCTCTCCCTGCATATATGGTCTTAATTGTTTCGGCAAATTTCTTGATCTGCGGCATTAAGGCCTGCATGGCACCGTCGCCCGGGGCGCCGAGTGGAAGCAATCCCGCGGCAGCTGCTGCGCGGTGTACCAATGTCACATCCTGACCTGCGATATATCGCTCGCAGAGCCGCTGCTCGATCTGGTATTTATCAAGGCCGGCCAGTTCAAAAGGCTCGCGCTCTGCAAGCGCAGCGTCTCTCTCCCCGAGATAGAGTCCAAGGGCTCTATTGAGCAGATGTTTTGCCGGATTATCAAAAAATCTGGTTAGATCCTGAACCGTTATTATTTTATTTTCCGTTTCCGGAGCAGAAAGCTCATTCGTTATAAACAGAGACGGCTCCCGGCGTTCTTCAAGCAGGGCCCTGCTCGCATCACAATTCTCCTGCGAATAGCTGTATAGCGCTCCCTGCGGTTCAAAATAGCGCGGACTGAATGCCTGCAGGCGGTGTCTGATCACCAGATAATCATTGATCTTTTTCCCCGGTATCTCATAGCCCTGTGCGATATAGTCAAGAAGTTCACTCACTAAAACAGATGGCGGCACCTCACTGTTATCCTGGATCCCCTGTCCGACATAACTGATATAGAGCTTTTCCCGCGCTGACATCATCGCTTCAAGAAACAGGTACCGGTCGTCGCTGCGCAGAGACCGGTCACCGCGCCGGGGATACCGGGCGATCAGATCAAAGCTGACTGCAGAAGTTTTGCGCGGGAAAGCCGCGTCATTCATGCCGATCATGCAAATCACCCGGAACGGAATGCTCCGCATCGGCAGCATGGCGCTAAAGGTCACCTGCCCGGTCAAAAAACTCCTGCCGGTATACTGCTCCTGCAAAGCATGCTCAAGCCATGACGTGACCACATCAAGGCCGATCATTTCAGTAAAGCCGGCCTGTTTCTCAAGCATGCCAAGGCGCCCAATGATAGTGCGCAGGGCTTGCAGGTCGTACGCTGAATCTTCATCGGAGACAAACAATGCATCAAGGAGCAGCAGGAGTTTTTCCTGCCACTGCCCAAGCGTCAGGGAAGCTTCGCCTGAGATGGTCAAGCTGAACAGTGTATCAAGGAACGTCAGGAAATTTCCCAGCACCTGCGCTTCGCTGCCTTCAATATTGTCATACGGGAGGATACCGGAAAACAGGCGCTCCTCCCTGCCCGGCATGGCATAGCCGAGCAGCAGCCGCTCAATGCCGGCCTGCCAGGTATTGTGTTTGATTTCCGGAAGCCCCAGCGTTCCGCGGTGCGCGGCGTCTTTCCCCAGCAGACACGCGTTTCCCTGATCCACCCATGGATTAGATCCAGGTCAGGGGGCGTCATGTTGAAGCAGCGCTGGACAGCGGGACACGCAAGGATATCAAGCACACGGGAGACGCTGAATCTGCTCTTTCCAAGCTCAAGAATGGCGCAATAGGTTTTAACCAGGGTACTTTGACGGCGTATTGTCTGATCAGCTATTGCATAGGGTATGCGCTGGGCTTCTTCACCCGGGGCATCAAAAACTGCACGGACAAACGGCGCATACGTCTCAATATCCGGTGTCATCACCAGAATATCGCGGGGTTGCAGGGCGGGATCCTGATTGAACACATCAAGCAGAAAGTCATAGAGCACTTCAACTTCACGCATGGGACTGTGACAGGAGTGGATGCTGACAGAATTGTCTGCGCGCATCTCTTCTTCAGTGCGTTGCAGCTGCTGAGCGCGCTCTTCATGCACAGCTCCCCGGTCAACCATGTTCAGAATATCAGACTGGATTGCATGCAGCAGCGAGTTTCCTGTCGGCTCCTCAAAGAAGGTATATATCTCAGGATTGTAATCGAGAATTATGCCGAGAAAATCCCGCCCCAGCTTACCCATTGAGGCAAGTAAACTGTTTCCCGTTTCCAGATGGAGATCATCTGCGGCTGGATACGGGCGTCCCTCTTTGCGCAGCGCCCTGGTTATTTCATACTCTGATTTAATTTCCGCCCAGTATTCCTGCGATGGATTCATTAAAAATAAATTCACCTCGCAGTGCTCTGCAAGCGCCGCAAACACTTCGAGATGAAACGGCGGGAGCGTAGAAATGCCGAATACCGCTATGCGCTGAGGAATCTTTGCGATGCACTCGTGCCGGGAATCCTGGAGCGCTCTAAAAAATCCCTCCGGACGGCTGCTTTATGCGCCTGACGGCTGACTCCGGGTCAACAGTCGCCACAGCTCTGACTGCCAGCCGCTGCCGTTTCCCGCCTCCCACCTGAGAATCATTTTCGGCCGGTAAATACAATACTGATCAAACAGGTTGGCAATCTGTCGTGAAAGCTGCCAGGTTCTGAAATACCCGGCATCATCTTCAAGATAGGTTTTGAGGGGTTCAAAGCCGGGACTGTCAATACACTGCGGCAGCAGTTGCATAATCCGCCAGGTCATCACGTCCCGGTCAAATATAGATGCATCAGGCCTATCAGGGATGAGCAGATCGAATATTTCCTGCAGGTACGCATTGGGGAATGGATAGCGGCAGTTAGTCCAAATACCGAAGCGCTTTGCAAGCTCAAGTGATATCCACTGCTGCATGCCGAAGCTCTGGACGATTATTATTTCAGGGGTCAGGGGTGATGAGAGGGGCTTTGCAGACAACCTCAGCGAGTTTGTCGGCAAGAATTTCAAGACGGTTGCTGGTATATAAATTAAAACCACACATCGAAGATGAGCTTTTGATTATTAATGTTCAGCGTTTAATCTTCACCAAGGGTAGATAATGCATTCCGCAAGAAAGTTAGTGCACTATGATTAGAATCAATACTTTCGATATATTGAAGCGCCATAATGGCGCCCTCCGGGTCTTTCAAATCTACGCTCATACTCCCCAGTAGTGCCAAGATTCCTGCGCGGTCGCTATTTTCTGTGATTCATTCCGGAACTGTTGAAAGAGAAAGAAGCTGCTTATTCTGCATTTTTTCTATGAATTCGAGGGCATCTTTAAGCGCCGTAGCTTCATCAACGTCAAATTCCGCGCATAACTTCTTAATAAGTTCTGCTGCCGTTTTCTTTCCGTCACAGTGCTCCCAGAGGTAGGAGGCGGTTTTATTCAGCTTAAACACTTTCTCCTCTGCCTGCTTGATGGCAATAATGATGATTATTTCTTTTAACTTTGCCCACACCACGTTCTTCTCGACCCGGCTGATGTAACACGCTGTAATATTTTCCATGGCATTCCTCCCTCTTTTTTCGAACAGTGAACCTCACGGTTATGCAACATACTGTTTCGACAGGTTGTCTGGTATTTACTTCTTAACCGCATCTATGTAATAATAGTGCAAACTTACTGCTGTGAGCGTAATTTTGTCAATAATGGAAACACGCTCAGGCAAAATAATCATTGCCTCGTTACCGTTTACCCGGTGCAGCTGTTGCGCTGCACCTTGTTTCAGTTGTCAGGGAGAAACCGTATGCGAATTAATATGTTCTGCTGCCTATTGACGATCGCTGTCATATCGTCCTGCGCGCGGGTTTCTGAATATATCATTGACATCCGGTATGTGCCGCAAAAACATGTCCCGCAAGCCGGAAGCCAGCTGCAGAAATATTCTATAACCGTAACCATGTTCACTGATGCCCGCACCACTGACAATAAAGCAGTCATCGGAGAAAGAGTTGCGGGCAACGGCAGGGATATTGTAGCCCGGTGCGCTCAGGAAGAACCGTCCGCGGCTGTTGCGGGGACGTTACGGGATTTTTTAATCCGGGCTGGTTACCCGGTCACGGGTGAAATACCTGCGTGGGACTTGCAGGAAAACAGTATCAGCAAATCCTGGGGAGCACTGGTTATCGGCGGCCGTGTTGAGGAACTTGAAGTCACCTGCAATGCTGATCAGCCCGCCACTAACTACGCGGCAAAAGTAAAACTGCGGCTGGTATTTGCCGACAGCCAGCGGGGCAAGATATTGCATACGACCACGCTTGAGAGCACCTCTGCGCTCAAGCATTTCCGCTGCACCCAGGAAGGCATGCAGGAGCAGATAAACAACGCCCTGTCCCTGGCGCTTGAAAAGATTCTTGACAACGAGGAGCTTGACAACGCGCTCCGTGAGGTGGGCAGCGTGCGTGATGAAAGTCTGCCGGAGTAACACAATAAATAAATCAGTTTTCCCCTTCACAAAGTACCTGTCTGATGCTATACGTTATTCATTAATAAAAACACGGTGTCGAAACCGCCATCCAGAACCTCATACTGTTATGTTCCTGGACTGAATAGTCACCTTCATTTCTCTACAGCCTCGATTAGTATACGTATTTAAGGCAGCTGCTGTATAGTGCAGTCTGCTGACATACCTCACCAGCAACAAGCATTTCTCCTTTAAAACACAGCAGTAAAAAGAAAAGATGGGTCGCTATAGATATATATTGCGCTTATGTATCCTTATAGTGCTTGCGATGGCCGGCTTCATCGCAGTGCGAAGCTTTCTTATCCCACCGTCCTTTGGGCTTCATGGTGATTATAAATACATGTATTACCGGGCTGATGCACTGAAAGAGCAGGAAAGCATACCGGTAGTCTACCAGGGTACTGAAAAGTGTGCGGATTGCCACGAGATGAGGAAGTATGTAATGATACGCGGGGGTCATGCTGATATTGCATGTGAAACCTGCCATGGTTTCCTGCAAGCACACAGTGAAGACACTAAAATAAGAGTCCCTAAAGATTTATCATTGCAATTATGCCTCAGATGCCATCAATACCAGGAGTCACGCCCTGATAACATTCCCCAGATACAAGATTTTAATCTTCATATCAAATGGTCTTTAAAACACGGGTTTTCCAATCCCGAAGACTTATCCAGGTTAAATGAATTTATTAGTAACATGAAAGAACTGTCAGAATTTACCCGATATTATCCGCTCTGCATTGACTGTCATAACCCCCATGCTCCGGGAAACCCTAAAGTTACCATCCCACATATTTTAAAAATAACCAGAGGCTAATACGTGGACATTGATCGCAGGCAATTTCTGAAACAGGTTGGATGCACTCTTCTTGGTGGCGGGGTGTTCATCTCTATCGGACAGTTTTCCCCGGGGATTGCTAAGGCCAGTCAGTTGCCCCCGCTCGGTTCATCGACACCGGTATATGGTTTTGTGGTAAATACGTTTAAATGTATCGGCTGCGGCAAGTGCGTTGAAGCGTGCAAGATTGAAAATCATGTTCCTGATAGTTGTTTCCGCACCTGGGTGGAACGCTACCTGGTCACTGCCGATGGTGCGGTGCATGTGGACTCTCCAGACGGCGGATGCAATGGCTTTCCACCACGAGATGTGCCCGGCATCATCAAAAAAGCTTATTTTGTTCCCAAGCTCTGCAATCATTGCGCACGCCCCAACTGCGTGCAGGTATGCCCGGTCGGTGCAACCTATGTATCCCCTGAAGGCGTGGTGCTGGTTGATGAACAGCATTGTGTCGGCTGCAGCTATTGTGTGCAGGCGTGTCCGTACGGCGCCAGATTTATAAACCCGGTTAAAAAAACTGCTGATAAATGCACCTGGTGTTATCACCGGGTAAAAAGGGGGCTCACCCCTGCATGTGTTCTTGTCTGCCCTGCTAAAGCACGTTTGTTTGGCAATTTAAACGACCCGGATAGCCCCTTGATTAAGATCTTCACCAAAGAGCGCGTCAATGTGCTGAAACCGGATCTTGGCAACGAACCCAGGACATCGTATGTTGGGCTGGCTGAAGAGGTGCGATAATGCATGAAGTTATAACACAGGGATTTTTGTTTCCCAATGAAATCGAGGTTCACTGGAGCCTGATGATTGTTCTGTACCCCTATATTACGGGGCTGGTTGCAGGTGCTTTTATTGTTTCCTCACTGTATCATGTGTTTGGCAAGCACGAGCTCAAACCGGTAGCGCGCTTTGCCCTGATTGCCGCCTTCTGCTTTCTCATTTTTGCCTGTACGCCGCTGCTGTTTCATCTGGGTCATCCGGAACGGGCGTTTAACATAATGTTCACTCCCAAATTCACCTCCGCCATGTCAGGCTTCGGCTATATTTATACCTTCTACATGATTATAGTTATGCTCGAGCTATGGTTCATGTTCCGGCCGTATTTTGTACGCATGGCGCAGAAAGGTGCGGGACCGCGGCATCATATTGTAAAGGAGGGAAATCACGATGCCAGATTCAGACCGGATATTTTACAAACCGTTAGACCGGTGCCTGCATGGAAACGGGCACTGTATTCAGTGCTGTCACTCGGTGTCTACGATGTTTCTGAAGCATCGCTGCACATGGATCATAAAATAATAACCGTGCTCGCAGCAATCGGAGTTCCTTCAGCATGCGTGCTGCATGGATATGTTGGATTTCTGTTCGGCTCGCTCAAGTCCAACCCGTGGTGGTCAACGCCCCTGATGCCGATTATTTTCCTTCTTTCTGCCATTGTTTCCGGTGTTGCCATGCTTATAGTGATGTATGCATTTGAGATGTGGAGGAAGGGCCGGCCGCTTGATGGCGCATGCATACAATCAATGGCAAGCTATCTTTGGGGATTTTTGATTATTGATGTGGTGCTGGAGCTGCTTGAACTGTTATGTATGGCCTATGAAGGAGAAGAGTCGTGGATGACTCTTGCAAACCTTATCAGCGACAAGCTGCTGGTCAGCTATGTGCTGGTGCAGTTTATAATTTGCTCTACTATTCCCTTTGTGCTGCTGGGCCTCGTTTCTCTCACCAAGCTGAAGGATAAGACGCGCAACAGCTTCAGTATAATCTCAGCAGTTCTGCTGCTTATTCAGGTTTTTTCCATGCGCTGGAATGTTGTTATTGGCGGGCAGCTCTTTTCCAAGAGCCTGCGGGGTTTTACCAGCTACAACCCTGAGTTTTACGGCAGAGAAGGGGTACTTGTTTGCATACTCCTTTTTTGTATGCCGTTTGTATGCATATATATTTTAAACCAATTCCTGCCGTTCTGGGAGGAGGAATAATCCCTCTTGTGCAGTAATCTGCTCCTTCCCTTTTTTAATTTAACGCAGCAGCTGAATAACGGGGTAACTGGAGCGTCTATCGGCCCTTAACCCTTAATGTGCTTAACGTATCCCGCAAACCATATCCAAAAAAGAAGCATCCCTCTGGGGAAAACAAAACACTGCAAAGGAGGACCAATTAATGAATATCTATGATACCTATGTAAAAATATTTTATGCCGCTTTAGTTTTTCCCTGTGTGCTTTTCATAGCAGCCTCACCCGCTATAGGTGAAGAAAATAATTTGGCAGCCAGCATTGAGCAGCTCAAAAAAACGACTCTGCCCGCCTACGCTGCCAACAAACTGAGCGCAATAGAACAGGACCTTTCCGGGTTCGCTGAAACATTATTTAAACACGACCAACGAAGAAGAGACCATCCATGAACTAATCCGGATGCTGAAGTCAACCAAATCAAAATACGAGGCTCTGAACCATTATGTCTTCGGATGGAATACAACCCTCGAATATCTTTATCGTGATAATGTGCGGACGGTGGAAAGAGGGGTTATGGTGTCACGTATATTCATTATATCCGATGATGTTTTGGCCAATAGTGAGAAACTACAGGTCCTTCTCAAAATTATGGAAAGGCAAAACCATGACGGAATTAAGGTCTCTTACGGACTGAGAAAAGACCTGGAGAAAGATGCTCGGTATCATCCTTACGCTTTAATGGATGTCGGGTTGAGCGATGATGCGGTGTTTGCAACCGTTACCGCCGTGAGCTTGAGGGGCTCGCAGCCTGCAGGACTGCAGATAACCTGGGACGAAAACACAATAAATATCCAGAACCCATTCCCCTATTTGAAAAAATCCTCGTATATTTACCCGTATGATGAAACTACTTCAGCTAAGTTGTTGGCTCTTGGAGCAAAGGAAGCCAAGGCTGCTATCTCAAAGTAAAGAAATCGGCTGCTCGTTTTTTCGCGGTTGAATATCTCTGTGCATTTTTAGCAAATCCTGGAAGATAATCGGTCAGATTAACTCCCCGACATTACAAATCTAGTTCATTTATAAGATAGGTTTCAGGCGGTTTCTTGAGCTGGTATTTATAGGTACCCGCATGGGGATCGTGGCACTGCGAGCAGAGCTTCTCCTTAAACGTCTGGTGCACATTCAGCGGCCGGGAGGCACTTCCCTGCAGTATACCCCTGACATAGAGATGGCAGCTGGAGCAGGCTCCCGGCGCCATGGTGCCGATATTTGTGCGGTGCTTCATGTTGTGGCAGAAACCGCAGTCATTGCCCTCAGGCACTGAACTGGTCTTCAGGTATGCTGCAAATTCCCGGTGCTCTTTATTGCTTCTCTTCTTGTCAATGTCAGGCACATCCCTGCTCTTCTTATCATTAAACAGCGGATGGCATGAGTAGCACTGCGTTTCTTCGTCCACTCTGAGGAGCTTGCCATAGCCTGAGGCATGCGATTCATGACAGGCATAGCAGTTTCCAACAACCGGCTTATAATGCAGGTATGGCTTTTTGAGCATCTCCGGCTTGTGACAGCCCTGCCTGAAGCACAGATAGACTGCTTCCGGCTTCTCCCGGTGCTGCAATGTCACTTCGTGACAGGCCTTGCACTTGTTTTCTGCAAACGGTTTATGTGACAGCAGGACATCCGGCGTCGACTTAAAATTTTCCTGCAGCGCCTGCTGCGCCTGGCGCCTCCGGTCTTTCACCTGCTTTTCATCATGACACGCCACGCACAGCTCATATCCGCCATTCATCCGCAGAAAATATTTCTCTCCTGCCCCGCTCTGCACCGCAGCCGTCTGCATCACGCCCTTTTCATGGGGATTGTGACAGGTGCCGCACATGATGCGGTCATTTAAAAGAGGCAGATCAACATGCTGAGCCCGCTCCCTTCTGTCCAGCGCCCTGCGCATATCCGCTGATACCTGCAGCTGTCCTTTATCAGCCCCGTGACTTGCAAAGTGCGCCGGATGGCAGCCGATGCACACCGACGCGATCGGCTCCTTGAGCATGACGGAGCCGGCGCCTCTTTGCCGTGACGGGTCAGGCACGGTATTGTGACAGACAAGACAGTTTTGCGGAATAATTTTTCCCTGGCCGTCGAGCAGCTTGTGGGGATTGGTTTTCTGGAACTGTTCCTTCGGATGACAGATAAAACAAAAATCTGTCTTTTTTTTGTACGGTGCCCCGCGCAGAAAGTTCGGGTTCATCCATTGCACAGAGAAATCATCATGCATCTGCAGCAGCGCATCGTGGCAGGTAAGACAGCTCACGTTCCCTTTGTTAAGCGGCCATCCGGAGGGAAACCTGCGCTCCATGTCTTTGCTTACCTGCACCTCAATGGAGTGGCTCTGTACGGTAACACAGGCCCGGGAATGGCACCTGTCGCACAGTTTAATGGGATCGCCGGCAAATTGAAGCAACGCATTTTTCTGCTGGGGATTCTTACTGGTATGGCATTCCTCACAGTACTTCCCGGTCCAGTGAGGATTTATTGCCTGTTTGCCGGTTTCAGCCGCACTGAGTCTGCTGCAAAAAAGCATTGTTCCTGTCAGAAGCAGCATATATACATATAATGGTTTTAAGCGCATGATACCCACATAACCTATTTGTCTGTGTCCTGGAACTGCAGAAACGGTGACGATGCTTTTTCCCTGCTGAGCTGGCTGTGGAAGTAGAGGAATTTAGAGGGCCCTTCCTCTCCATGGCAGCGCACACAGAACTGGGAGACAATTTGTTCTCTTAAGAAACTGTTTGTCGCATTTCCCTCAACCTTTTTCCCGGGACCTTTCTCACGCTGGTTTTTCCATACATGAGGATTATGACAGGTCGAGCAGACGATAAAGCCACCCTTCCCCACCTTTCCCGCGTCAGTATAAACGGGATATTGTTCATTAAACAGGTCGTAATTAATAATCGTTTCTCCGGGCTGGTGTGAGCCGGCATGACCCGTAATGGCGCCCGGATGAAAAGCGCATTGGGGATTTTTCTCCGCTGCGATTTTTCCCGGGGCGTGGCATCCGGTGCACAGTTTAGTCATGATGCTGTCGCGGTATCCGGTTTGACCCTTCCATTTATCCAGGCTGCCAGGCCCCAATGGAGTTGCCCATAGGTACTGCTGCTGCGGCGCGTTATGTGCCGCATGGCAGGGGCTGCATATCCCGCCGCCCTGCAGCGGGACACCGAGCACATTTTTATAGCGCGCATCAATAATCCGCAGATCGTGGTCTGTGCCCTGAATCATTCCCTGCGCTGCATGACACGCAATGCATACCTCAGAAGGCTGTGACTGCGAGAGGCGCAGGAATTTGCCATGTTTTATCTCTCTTCTCTCTGTGCTCGCATAGAGCGGTGCAGGATTATGGACATCGTGACAGGTAAAGCAGCGGATAATGCCATTGTTTGCCCGGTTGCCCCTTTCATCAGACAGGGGAAGAAGTTTCGATGTCGCCTGCGGCGTCACCCGGACGCCGATCGGGTGGGAGAATTTCCCGGGAAGCTTTTTCTCCGCGCTTGCTCCCTGCGCGTGGCAGGTTTTGCAGAAGTCATCCGGCGTGCTGACGGAATTTTTCAACGGCTGCGCCCACATATAGCGCGCAGTACCCTGGTGCACCAGGTGGCAGGGGGAGCACGTGCCGATTTCCGCGGCGCGCTTTCCCTGGATGTTCTTATCGTTGGGTGCTGAAACCTTCAAATCATGGCTTGAGCCGGCGATATTCTGTTTTCCCTGGTGACACTCGCCGCACATGGAATCCCGAATATTGCGGTCTGCGAGAAGGACCTTTTTTTCAATTGCCTGGTGCGGCTTATGACAGGTGCGGCACACCAGCACCCCTCCTTTACCGAGCACCACGTCCTCTCCGCACGCCCATTTTTTTGGTATCTGGACAGCTTTATCCGGGCTTATATCAAGCGGGTGCGAGAAGCGGTTGGCGCCGGAATTTTTAATGGCATCAGGGCTTTTTGTATGACAGACTTCGCAGAGCACCGACATGGTGAGGGGATCCTCGACAGACAGCACCAGCCGCTGGTTATTAACGCCGCCGTGCGGGGTATGACAGGTCTCACATATTATCTGGTCCGGCATTGATTTACCCATCCTGCCGCCTGCCTTGATTATCAGTTCGGGAACTTTCTTTGCCGAGACATCAATCGGATGGTTTCCCTTGTCCGGCCCGCCGGTCTTTTCAACATGGCACTCCTTGCAGAACGAGGAATCCTTGTTGACGCTTCTCAGAAAGAAGGTGAACTGCATGCCCTGCTCGAAACTTACCGCATGCGGGGTGTGGCAGGTGGAACACTGCATTTTGCCCTGATCATCCAGCGGAAAGTTTTTAGGGATTCTCACGTGTTGTGACGGCACGATACCTACCCGATGTCCGGGGTCATTGCAGATTTTATCCCGTGAGTCCCGCACCGAGCCATCGTGGCAGGAAAGGCACATCTCACTGCTGCCCACAACTTCTTTTTCATCAAGCGGGGCCAGAGGCGTGCCCCGGTGTTCAACATAAAAAGTGTAGATCCAGCGGTAATGGCAGATGGCGCATTTTTTTGCCGAATCAGTCTGGCGGGGAGCCCGCAGCTGGGCATGCGCGGGAAGGACGCCAAGGCATATACAGATAATTATAGAGAGTACTATAATAGAGTTTTTATGCATACGCGCAAATGAATACAGAATACTGACAACAGACAAAAACATAGCCAAAAATATTTGAAATTTCTGTAGGAGCGCATTTATGCGCGCCTGTTTCGCGGCTGAAGCCGCTCCTACAGCAGGATACTATGTCTCGAAAATAATCCGAGAGAAAAATCCTCAGATGTATATAAGGTAAGAATCTAACCCCGAGTCCCGATTCCCGAATCCCTACTTGAATTTTTCCTCAAAGATCTGCGGGAAATAGAATACATCATAATTGGTTATCATGCCGCCGATTTCCATTTTCACCAGCTGATTTATGCGTGCCGGGTCAAAGCCCAGCTCCTTGAAATTCATAATGCCGCTTGCCGAATGGCAGGAAGAGCACTTGATAAACTCTTTGAGCTCTGTGCCCCGGTGCAGCCGGTCCTCGATCTCCTTCTTTTTCTCAGGCGAATACGCTGTGCCCTGTTCCATATATGTTTTTGCCTCTGCCACCCCTTCTTCCGAGGTCACGGGCTTCCATGCACCGCTTACCGGTATGAAAGGCGTGAGCTTGGAATAATGGTCATCAGTCTCTGCAAACAGGCCGTTGGCAACATCTATCGACGTGCCGTAGGGCTTGCCCTGGGGCTTATGAGCGGTTGGGTTAACCCATCCGAACTTGACCTTCCCCTCGAACTCCTCTTTTGAATGGCATGCATGGCAGGTCAAAAACTCGGTGTGCAGGTTCATGATGGCCTTGGCTTTCTTGTTCTTTCCGTGGGGATAGGGCGAATGACAGATCAGGCAGGTTGATTTGTCTGCCCATGCTTCAAGATTCACGTCTTCAGTCACCAGGTGAAAATGTTCATGCTTCTGTTTACGCTCCTGCTCTTTTACGCGCAGCGTCTGGAACGACACCTCTTTAGTCTTTGGTTCGGCTGGCTCCTTGCGCCGCTCAAACTGCACCCTGAACGTAAGATACGCGCTGAGGAGTGCCGCAAGAGCGATAATAATGATAAAAGCGATAAACGGCTCTGCGGTCGATTTTTTTCCATTACTGCTCATTGCGCTGCCCTCCTTTCGCCAGCTTGTCTTCTTCGCATTCTGCAACGCCCTCTTTCACCTGCCGCTCATACTCGAGAAAGTGCTCCTCTATCTGATGATCCCTGGTAATGCGGCCGTTCCAGAATGCCCATTGCAGAGGGAAGCGGCCCGGAGCGATGTGCACATTGTAGAGGTGCCAGAGCGTAATGACCAGGAAGGCCAGTACGCTCTCGTCCGCATGGAGCAGGCGCAGCAGGTTAAAAGAGACTTTCGGGAACGGAAGATACGTGACCATGCTTTCCGGGAACAGCAGGCACACCCCGGATAAGGTCAGTACCGAGCAGCCCCAGATCATTGCCAGGTAGTGGACTTTCTGCTTGTACATGAACTTTTCCATGTGCGGCCGCGCCTTCTCCAGCCCGAGGAAATAGCGGATATCAAAATAGAGGTCTTTCGCATCCTTCCACAGGGGAAACTGGGTGCGGCGGATGTCAAAGGTCCTGCTGCTCATTTTTTTCAACGTTCCGCAGAGCAGCACGATGAGATGATAGATGCAGTTAAACGTAAACAGGGCTGCGTTGAAACGGTGTATTACCCGTGTCACATTAATCCCGCCCACGAGATTTATTACTTCATGGGAGATGGCGGAGTTGTGAAAATAGAGAGGCAGGCCGGTAGCAACTGCCACGGTGAAGGTAATCCCGACCAGGAAATGATTGATTACGATATTAATTGAATACCGGGGATAATCTCCTTTGGGATTGAACTCCACATAGCGGTGCAGGTTCGGTATTTCGCCGAGATGATGTTCCCCGGCCGGCATGTTGCCGGGGTATTTCTGCGGAACCCGCAGCCAGCGGGCGAACCGCGCATCACGGTTTCTCAGCCGGCCGTAGGTCTCCATGCCCATGAGGGTAAAGAGGAAAAACAGGGTAAACCACATCACCCCCTGCATGGCTGATTCAACCACGGTGATTTCAATGCCCTTATCCTTGTCCTTGCTCAGATGACTGTCAATATTTGATATCTTCGGACTGGCCCCGGGATGACAGCCTTCAGCCTGACAGGTGCGGTACCGGTTCTCCGGGTTGACGGATGATTTCGGGTCTGAGGACGGCAGAATGTTATGTATTGTTCCACCGGCATGACAATTGGTGCAGTCAGCCGTATCCTGCCCCCCCAGCTGCAGGATGCGGTAGTGGATGGTCTCCTTGTAGGTCTCAACCACTTCCGCGCGCGCGCCGGTAAACCCCATGACATTCTGAAAATCCTTGTCCGCATGACAGCCTGAGCACAGCTCCACGATTTCAAGCGGCTTTCTCACATGCTTGCGCTTGAAGCGGTGATAGATATGGATAAAGATATCCTTCAGCCCTTTTTCCTTATGGCAGTTCATGCAGCGCTTCAGCACGGCGTCTGAAGGCACCTCTTCAGACAGCTCATAGACATCATCCAGGTGGCAGTATTTGCAGTCAGGCTTCAGCTGGGCGACTTCCGGCTTGTCATCAGGCTTGACGCCGTGAATGCTGCTGCGATAATTCTCGGCAACATCCCGGTGGGAAAAGGGGCCGCCGCTCATAATCTTCCATTTATCGATATGGCACTCCTTGGAGCAGTCAACCTTCTTAGCTTCAGCCTTGTGGGGCACCTGGTCAATATCCGTGTGGCAGTCAACGCACGCCACGTCGCGATGGATAGATTCATTATGCAGCTTTGCATCCACATAATAATTGTGCAGAACCCCCTTTTCATCATACCCCCGGAGCCTCCGGTACTTGTGGCAGAACAGGCAGTTTTCAGGGTCACGGGCAAATGACAGGGAGCACCATAGGGGCAACAGCAAAAGACAAGCAACAATACAGAGCAGCACAATTTTTTTGCGGTTCATCTGGCCACCTCAATATCTTTGTCTAAAATTTGATATACACACACCCGGTTGGCAATCATGTCCACCACGTACAGCCGCTGCCGGTCATCAATTGCCATGCCAACAGGTGTTTTCCATTTGATGATTTTCCCGGACTCATCCCCCAGCACTGACAGGAAGCTGCCGTAACGGTTGAATACCTGGATTGCCCCCAGATAGCTGTCACTGGCAAACACCCGGTTGTCCTTATCCACGCATACTCCCTTGGGCCGGTAGAACTGGCTCACGTCAACGCCCCATTCACCAATGGTGCTTATTGCCCTGCCCTTCGGGTCCCATGCCTGGACCCGGGTATTGAGCACGTCCACGATTAAAACCGTACCGTCCTTTCCCGCTGCTATAAAAAACGGGTAGCGGAATTCCTGGCGTCCATCACCTTCTTTTCCCCAGCTCTCAAGGAAGGAAAACTTGTCAAGGGAGTACAAAAGCACTTTGTGGTTCTCATTATCAACCACGTATATTCTATTGCGTTTCTCATCAAGCGCGAGATCTACCGGGTCGCAGGCATGCTGCGCATCTTTTAACGTGATGGAAAATTCAGACTGCGCTTTTCCCTCAGCAGAAAATAGCTGCACGCGCCGGTTGCCGGTATCAGCCACAAAGACCCTGCCCGTGCTGTCAATGGAGAGGCCGAGGGGAGATTCAAACTGGCCCTTTGCTTGACCCCTGCTGCCAAAGGAAAACAGGAATGGACCTTTTTCATCAAACACCTTCACCTGGTTGTTCACCCCGTCAAGCACGTATATTCTGTGGTCCTTACCCACCTCAACGTCGCTGGGCTGGAGAAAGCCGTGCTCAAGGTCAAACAGGTGCTTGAGCGGGGTTATCTTAAAGGCATGAGCGCTGCCTGAAGAAAAAAGAACCACTCCTGCAGTCAGAAAGAAGAAAAATATTCTGCGGCGCTTCATTATTTTTTAGGCTGCCTCTCGGGTTCTAAAAATTTCGGCGTGTGAAACACTTCGTACTGGTCAATCATTTTGGTTATCTGATCGCTGGTCACCATGGCTGCCCGTTCCTTTGGATATCCGATATCGATCAGCGGTATAAACGGGTTTTTACTGCTGTGGCACTCGTTGCAGGTGACCGGCTGCTTGGAAGTATCCTTATGAATCTGCTCGAGTATCTTTTTTTTCTGTTCCTTGCTCAGGCTCTTCTCCTCCAGGCTCCCGATCAATGTACTGAATAGTGCGCGCTCATCATCAATTATCTTCAGGTCGGGCTTTGCCCTCACAGGCTTCACAGGGCGTGAGTTTTAGATCAAGCGAGTCAATCGGTGCATCGCCGATCTGCGGATTCAGCACAACCTCGCCGGTAGATCGTTTATACCAGAAATAGCTCAGGCCTTTCTTTCCTTCCCGGGGGCGGACATGGCAGGTTCGACAGCCAAAATATAAATTGTGCATGTTGAGGAATGCCCTGAGCTGCTCTGATTTGCCATGCGGCAGATCTCCGTGGCACTTGATGCACGGGGAGGCGTTATCAGGGCCTACCTTCAGCTCAATGCGGTGATAATGCTTCTTGATATTTTTTTCCTCAATAAAACGGTAGCCCCGGTACATCTGTTTGCCTTCGGAAGCTTCCAGCACCACTTCTTCAATAAATTTCGGCTCTGCCTGCACTTCAACTTCATGTTTTGGCTCGGTGGTTACAATCTGGTAGCCCATGATAAAAGCAGAGTGGTAAATAACGCGGCTGATGACCACCGTGGCTGCAATAATTGCCGCAATATAGAGACCCATGAACGCCTTTTCAACGATCCGCGATAAAAAGCCCGTTTTAAAGCTCACATTAAGCGCATTGGGCCGTATCCGGTCCTGCAAGCCTGCGTCCTTCATCGCCTTTAAGTAGTCTTCATAGTGGTACTCAACCATCTCCCGCTCGTTAATCAGGCCGTTCAGCCACGCAAAACCCATGGGGAATACCGCCGGCGCCAGGTGCACGTTGTAGAGGTGCCAGATGAAGATAACAATGCTCGCGAGAAACGCCTCGTCACTGTGTGCGATATAGGCAAAGTTCAGAACATTGCCGGAGAAAAACTGGGTGACATATTCCTTGTACCACAAAAAATAGCCGGATATGCCGATAACCGGAATACCCCAGAACACTGCCAAATAGCCGAACTTCTCCTTCAGCCCGTGAAACACCAGCGATGGCCGCTCGTTGGTGATAAACAGGAAGTATTTGAGAACTCTGAAAAGCTCTTTGATGTCCGTCAAGTTTGGAACCATGGGCATCTCCGCAAACGCGCCCAAAAAGGTCCACAGGGTGAGCCTTCCCTCTTCCTTGAGGGGAACAATATAGTAACGGTAGAAGGCGACCAGCACGTAGATCGCGTGGTATATGAAGGTTGCAGTCATAATCACGGCACTTATGCGGTGGATTATGGGTGCGTAGGTGATGCCTCCCACCAGGGCGTAGAACTTTGGCCCCCACCACGTTGAGTGGAACTTCAGCGGCAGGCCGGTAGCAGCAAGCAGGGTAAAGGAGACAAACAGCAGGACATGCTGGATGCGCTGGTTTAACGTGAGCCGTTGGAAATAGAGCTTTCCGTTTTTCTCAATTACTTGTATCGATCTCATCTTCCTTTTTTTCCTTTTTAATCAAAGCTGCATTGGGGAAAATATTGCGCAGCATATCAAGCACGGTAAACAGCATCAGGGGAATAAAGCTGCCGAGCGTGAGCAGTACGAAAAAGACTACCGCATAAAACTCAACAGGGTTCTTGTGCGGCGCGACAATAACATGCGCCTTGTAGCCCGCAAGGTTGAGTGCCGCCTTGGGGTGGCACTCAACGGCAGAACATGTTTTGTATATATTGTCTTTGTGCGCCGCTGACTCAGGGTCCTTAAAATTCCGTATCGAATGTATCGATTCCCCGGGCACCACGTGGCAGTCATTGCAGTCTGCTGCCAGTTCATTGCCCAGGGATACTGCCTTGCCGTGATAGGTTTCCAGATAGGAGACGATGACATTTTCCAGGTTGTGCCGCTTCATCATGGCAGTATCAGCATGGCACTCGGAACACATTTCCACCTGTTCCCTGGGGCTGCGCAGCTTCTGCATCCGCGAGGTAAAGTGGTTGTAAAACTTGCGCATAAAGTCCTTATTCTCATGACAGATGGAACATCGGTAAATTGTGTTCTCTGCAAGGCCCGGCCGTTCCTGTTTGAGAAAGGCCAGCGGGCGGTAGAGCGGGTCCTGGTGGCAGGCTTTGCAGTCCGGGTAGTCAGCGGCATCCTGTTTGGGCTTGCCGTCTTTGTCTACCGGGCTGTGGGCGCTTTTAGATAAAAAGTCACCCACTTTCTTATGGGAAAACTGCTTGCCCGATGACGGCTCGTTCATATGGCAGACCAGCAGGCAGTCGACCTTCTTCGGCTCGCCGTGGGGGAATTTGTCAACATTGGCGTGACAGTCCGTGCACCGCAGGTTGCCGTGGGGGCTCTTCACATACATGTCTTCAGTGACATACAGGAGTTTGAATTTGCCCTCCTTGTTGTGATAGCTCAAGCCCCGGTATTGATGGCAGAAGAGGCAGTTTTCCTCGTCAAAAGCATACGCAGATGAGCCGCAGAAAACAAGCAGTGCGGTCACTGCCAGCACTAAGAAGCGGACAATGATTGTTGATGCATTTTTATGCTGCACGCAGGCATTCTCCTCATAGACAAAGCGTTTTATAATAACTATCTACTACTCAGTGTGGTTTGTGCTGGGGGTAGAGAAAACAGGAAACCCGGCATTACCGGTACTGTACCATGGGGAAGCATCGCCCTGCATCACACCTATTTTTTTTCTGAACCAAAAATAACCGGGAATTTGAAATCCTTATACTCCTTGATCATTTTCACAATCTCGATGCGGGAAAGGTCTGCAGAACGGTTTGCATCATATCCCAGGTCCTGTAGTTCAGATATGCTTCTTTGCAGTGACATTCCTCACAGGTTACGGGTTTCTTGGAGATATGTTTCATCAGTTGCTGTTTAATTTTTTCCTTTTGTTCAGCAGCATAACTATCTTTATTTTTTAAAAAATCAAACGCCAGGTTCATTCTCAGGAAATACATCAAGCCGCTCAAACCCCTGCCCTTCTGGCTTGACGGGTACAATTTTAGCCCCATAGTTTTCATCCTGACCCTTAACCTGTTTCAACTCCGTGCCGGTCTTGTCGTCAAACCATGTAAACCGGATAGCTGAGCCCTGCTCCTTCCTGATGTGGCAGGTTTCACAGGCAAGGAAAAAAGTATGCATATTATAATATGATCTGAATTCTTCAGATTTGTTGTGGCAGAAATTACCGTGGCAGCGCAGGCACATGGGGGCGGTCTCAATATCAGTGGTTATAGGCTCATCCGACACATGGAAATGGCCGGTTCCTATGTCGCGGCGCAGCTTTTTACTGAACTTTTCAGCAACAACCTGCTCTCTGGACACGGGTTGCCGGTGGGGCTGGAAATAGAGAAACCGGGCGAGGCTGTATAAGCAGAAAATAATGGCCAGCAACGCCAGGAATCCAAGCAGCTTGGAGATAAGTTTCAGTAAGGGATTTGTCATTTTCAGTTAACTCACAGCCTTCAGCTCAGCGTTCAGCTGTCAGCGGAGAATGATTAAACCTCTGATAAACAACAAGGCAATATATCTTTCCACTTTCCACTTTCCACTTTCCACTTTCCACGTTTCCACGTTTCACTTTTCACTATTCACTATCCGCTCATACTCAAGCGGATGCTCTTCTTTCAGCTCGTGTTCCGAGATTTTGCCGTCCAGCCAGATTGTTGACATGGGGAATTTACCCGGTTTCAGATGTACCTCGTAAAAATGCCACACCATGATTGCGCTGGATGCCAGGATCGCCTCCATGGTGTGCACCAGAACAGATACATCAAATATAAATTTTGGGAAATATTGCTGAAACCAGAGAAAAAAGCCGGTCACGGTAATGATGATGCCGCCGATCAGCCCGGTCCAGAATTCAAGCTTCTCCTTGTAATTAAACCGGTCAAATCGCGGCTTGTCATGAGTCAGCTCGATATAATAGGCGAGATTGTGCTTAATATCTTTGGCATCCTGCAGCCTCGGCAGCATTGCAGCTAAATAGTTTCTTCCGGCTTCCGTCAGCAGCATATACCAGGCCTGATAAACCATGTTGAACACCATCACGACTGCTGCAACCCGGTGAATAATTCCGCGCCAGTAAAACACCGCTTCCTGGTATGAGCCGAAGACAGCGATCCATTCTTCAGGAAATTCCACCATGAATCCGGTGAGGGCCAAAACCACAAAGGTAGACCAGGTGAGGTGGTGCTGGATTCTTTCATGCAGGTTCAGGCGCAGGTAATATTTTTCGGCCCCGTGGCTATGCCCTGATGAACCCGGCTGTGGCTGTCCGGTATCCTGTTTCATATCGGTCTATCCTTCCTGCGCAGTTCTCTGCGGGTTGCGATAAAATCAAGTATCTGATGTACCATCATGCTGCTGATAAGCCCCCCGATCAAAAGCATGTAGAAATATTTTATCAGCACCAGGATCATCCCCTGCAGTTTCCCCTGGTCTCCGCTATCGCCCCGCACCATTTCTGAGAGCAGCGTCTGGAATGGTTTGAAGGTTCCTTTCTCGATTTCCTGTTTTCTGCTCAAAGCATCCTGCTGGTTATCAAAAATACCTGCCTTGAATTGCAGCGGGTGAATCTTGCCCTGGGCGAAGCTTGGTGTGGCATCGGGATGGCACATCTGCACGCCGCCCTGATTGCTGCAGGTGCGCACCAGGTTATCCTTATACAGGGCTGAGCGGGTATCACTTTTGGGCATTATCTCGTGGGAAAAATACCCTACCGGTGCATGACAGGTAATACAATTAGGCGCATTCGGATCACCATATTTTATTGCCTGCCAGTGGAATGTATCACGGAAGGTGCTCACTATCGCAATCTTATGACGCGACATCTTTGTTTCATCTTCATGGCATGACGTGCAGAGCTCTACCATCCGCTTGGAAGAGCGCCGCTGATGAAGACGCTCGGTGAAATGATAATAAAACGCACTGGTCCATTCAGTATTGGTATGACAGCCCATGCAGCGGTCAAGGATTTCCTGTGCCATGCCTCGCTCATTGCTGGCAAGCTTGCTGACCGGCTGGTAGATGCGGTTGTCATGGCAGTAGGTGCAGGTCGGCAAATCTTCAGTATGTTGCTTGGGTTTGTCTTTTGGGCCCTTGCCGTGAACGCTCAGCTCATATTTCTCAATCATGCTGGCATGGGAGAAGGGCTTATTGTTTGACGGGTCAACAAGATGGCAGACCGCAGCGCAGTCAACTTTTTTTATTGTGCCGTGGGGAAACCCTTTAATATCCGTGTGGCATTCTCCACAGCGGACTTTAGCGTGGACCGATTGGTTGTAGAGGGATTCATTGACATAGTAGAGGTGCTTCTTGCCCTCTTTATCAATTCTTCCCAGGCCTGAATATCTATGACACAGGAGGCAGTTCTCCTCGTCAACAGCGTATGCCCGTGATGACATGCAGAACAACAATAGCAGCAGGAATAGCAATAATGATCTACGGCTCATTTGACAGATTTCACGCAGCGGAAACCGACGTTGTAATTCTTTGCATCCGGAAGAGCAAAGAATCTGTTTGTTACCCTTACCTCTTTATCATCACAATACCAGGCCCCGCCGCGCAGAACCTTATGCGTTCCTGCAACCGGTCCCCGGGGGTTTTTCCCCGGGCTTGAATAATAATAGGCACTGTCATACCAGTCCGAGCACCATTCCCACACATTACCAATCATGTCGTACAAGCCGTACCCGTTTGGCTTTAAACTTTTTACCGGTAATATGCCAAATGATTTAAAATTTGCGTAACTCGTATCCGGCTTATCACCCCACGGGTATTTGCCATGCATACTCCCCCCGCGGGCAGCATACCCCCATTCAGCCTCGGTGGGGAGCCTGGTGCCTGCCCATGAAGCATACGCCGCGGCATCCTGCCAGCTTATGCCAACAACCGGGTCCTCGTTACGGTCGAGTTCCGGCTGCCAGTAGAGCGGTTTCTGGTGGCCGGTCGCTTCCATAAATTTTTTGTACTGCCCGATGGTTACCTCATGCACGTCAATATAAAAAGAATCAACATACACTTCATGTATTGGCATCTCATCAGGGTCACCGTCCTCTGCTCCCAGGCTGCATTTGCCGCCCGGCACCAGGACCATGCCGACCTCTTCAGCGCAGCTGACCGTTACGGCACAGTTGAAGGCTGAACAGCACGCAGTAATGCCAATCAGTATAATGAATAATTTTCTCATGCGTTTAGATTCAGGAAAGAAGAACGATCATGCTGGTAGATTGATAGTTCTATATAACAAAGATTATTAATGAATTCCATATAAAAATAAGGAGAATGCGTTTCACACTCTCCTTTCTTCAGGAATCAATATTCAATCCTCCTGGCCGCAAGCATGGTCAGGTTTGCGCGCCTGCAGGGTTCCGGGCAGATCAAAAGCACTGTCTGAAAGCGCGCCAGAGGCAGATCGCTAATGAATCAGCGTAGAGGTTTTACGAACATCTTCAAACGTCTCAAAGCGGGCAATCACTCCATTATGGCAGCCCAGACAGGCAAAATTGTCAGTAATAAAAGCTCCCAGCGCATCCTCGCGGAGTGCCGTGCCGCCCGGCATGAACATATCCTGGGGATTTGCCTCGGTTTTAATCCGCACGATGTGGGTCCGCTCGTCACCTTTGCGGTAGGGCCCCGCGCCGGTTGACTGCGTCTTCAGTACCGCATACGGCATGTGGCATTCCACGCAGGCGACGTTCCTCCATTAACAGATCAACGTTCTTATTTGCGTGGCATTCCCGGCAGTTGACTTTGATGGCCTTTGCCGGCGCGGCACTGATGCTGTAATGCGGGTTGTGGCAGGTGACGCACACCAGAACGCATGCCATGACGGGTGGCTTGCAATTCATTGTACTGCTGCTGCGGTTTAATGAAACCATTACCGGCTGCAATACCCTGACCGTTGTTCTGCCCGTGGCATTGCCCGCAAAGCTGTGACGTTTTATTAATAACTATAAACTGCGGAGACTGGGTCAGGATATGCTCGCTGCCGGGCCCGTGGCACACTTCACATCCCGCGAACGGATTATGCAGAGTCTGTTTCCAGGCAGCAAAGACATCAGGATGGCACAGGCTGCAGGCATCAGAACCCACATATGCCGCCTGGATAGGGGTAACAGTGAAAAAGGCGCTGCGTATAACACGCTCCTGCAAGGGATTGACCAGGGTGATCTCAACCTGCGTCAGGCCGGTTGCTGTTATTGGAATGGTTATAGCCCACGCTGCCTTGTAATCCCCCTTTAGGCCAAAGCGGAATCTCAGCGGAAGTTCTGCCGACCAGTTCGTGCCAGTAACAGTGCCGCGCAGCCATGCAATGCCCGGCCGGGCTGAGGGTAAATGCAGCTTCAATATTGACGACATTTCCCGGTCCGAACTCTGTTGTGGGTACTCCCAGATTATCGGTTATCGTGATGCCGGTAAAATCGAGCAGGTGCACCGGCGCAGCGCTTGCCCCGGAGGGGAAACAGGCGATGCCTGCAAAGAGCAGGATTATTAATAGTAATGGGCTGTGGTTGTGCTTCATGGTGAGTGCTGTGATACGGTATTATCTATACTCTTGCATAAAACATGGTTTGGCATGTTTTGTCAACAGCGAAAAAAAGGGGAGGCGAACGGTATCCGCCTCCCCTGATACATCACACCTGATTACTACGCAAGCAGTACCTGATCAGGGCCTGCTGAACTTGCTTACATCGCCGCCGAGATCACCGATGGAGTCAATCGCAAGCTGGGCCATATAGTCCGCGTTGTGGATATAGCCGCAGGGCTCCTTGATGCTGAACTGGTAATTATATGCAGCTTTCAGAAGTTTGGCATCAAAGGACTTGTATCCATTGGCACTGGTAGCCTCATCCGCATCTAAACTGCCGTTACCGTTTGTGTCATTGAAGAAATACGGATAGGCGGTCGGGCTGTAAACAATTGGCTTAGCCAGGGTGTCTTTAGCATAGGTTTGAATCTGCGCATACAGGGCTGCCTGCGTTGATTCAATCTCCTGCTTCACCGGCTGCTGGCCGTCCTTGTTATAGTCGCTGCCGCTTATCTTCAGAGCGTCGAAGCTGGAGATGGCATGGCACTGGCAGTTTGCCACATTCGGTATTACCATGTGTGATTTAGCAACAGACTTGGTGCCCATATGGCACTGCACGCAGGTATTCAGGTTCCCGCCATGGGCCGGGAAGGTGTTTTTTCCCGCATAGGTCTTGCCGTCATACTCATAGCCGCCCTTGACATCGGTCCCGAAAAATGAGGCCGCGGCAGCATAGTAATGAACATTGACAAAGCCGAAGTTGTCTGCTGCTATGTTGTCATCGATGGTTTTCTTGGATGCGCGTCCCTGGTGGCAGTTCATGCACAGGTTGCTTGCATCCTCAAGGCTCGCCTTCAGCCCTGACGGGAACGTTACCTCTCCTGCTTGCCTGACCGGGAATGTCACATTGTTGTCATGGCAGGTGGAGCAGGCAAAACCGTTTGACGGCGGGCCGGCTTCAAGCGTCTCTGCCTTCAGCACTTTGGGCAGTCCGTAGGAGGTGTGACACTTGACGCAGCCTGATGGTACGCCTTCTTCCTCTTCATCCCAGTGCCGGAAGGCTTCAGATGAGCCGTCAAAGTGGCCTTCATCAACGCGGCTGGCGCCGGCAAGGCTTATGGGAGTTGAAAGCTTGGTATTGAGGTCTGCTATGGAATCATACAGAAGCTCAATGACGTATTTTGCATTGTGGGCGAACGCGCCGGGGTCTTTCAGCGAGGTCTGGTAGTTATAGGCAGCTTTCAGCAGACGCGCGGTCCATGCATCATAGGCGGTCTCGTCAGCGTCTGCAGTGCCGTTACCATTGGCGTCTTTAAAGAAGTAGGGGTACGCTGCGGCATTATAGGCAATTTTGGTTCCTGCGACCGTACTCGCGTATGCCTGAATAGCCTGCAAGCAGTTTTACCTGCAGCCCTTCTATTTCAAAGGCAATGCCCTCAGTGATGTTGCCGTCACCGTCATAATCCTCAAGAGAGCCGTTCATG
Source organism: uncultured delta proteobacterium (assembly GCA_963803975.1). Lineage (GTDB taxonomy): Bacteria > Desulfobacterota > WTBG01 > CAIYCZ01 > CAIYCZ01 > JAPLIX01. Next base: position 17,036 of record CAWDOY010000019.1, on the reverse strand, counting down.
CGCACGTTTTTCAAATCGTCCACTTCGGTCGCGCCGGTGTGGCACTGAACGCAGTATTCTGTTTTTACCCGCAGGGAATGCTGGTCATGGCAGGCAAAGCACTTGTCAAAGCCTTCCACATGCTGGAATTTAATGTCATAGGCCTTGCCGGCATATTGATATCCGCCCTGGACCTCTCCGCCGTACAGCGTGGCTGCTGCGGCATAATAGTGGATATTCTGGAAACTCAGGGCGCTGGTCGGCGTGTCATCGTCAGCAGGCGCGGCCTTGGCAATGGCAGCGTCAACCTGCGGAGTTGAAGAGCGTCCCTGGTGGCACTGCATGCAGATGGCCTCTTTGCCGAGGTTGCTGAGCACCGCGCCGGAGGGAAATTTGACGCTGGTCAAAGCCTGTGCTGCAGGTGCATGGCAGGCATCACAGGAAATGTTATTTGTTTTATCCGGGCCGGCAGGCACCGCGGTGTCCACCGTGCCGTCCTGGGCAAAATCAATAAAACCGGCCGTGCTGTGGCACTTGGCGCAGGAAGTAGGAATTTCAGGAGGATCTTCCTCGTCCCAGTGGACAAACGCCTCGGCTTTTGAATCCGCATGGCCGGAGCCTTCCCATAATTTCTGGATGGTGGTGGTTTCAAACGTAATGAAGGTCCAGCGTTTTGAAGTTGTGCTTATGACAACGACTGCTGTCTCCGGCAAAAATGCTTCATTGGTCTTGCTCGGCGTCAGGGTGTAGATACCGGCAGGAACTCTGGTAAAGAAGGCAAATCCAAACGGCCCGGTCTGTTTTACTATCGGTGTGGTAAGGCTTCCACCGCCAAGCGTCAATGTTACCTGGTTATTGGCTCCCGCAGTGCCTTTGACTCTTACCAGAAGGTTGTAGGTCTGTGCTGCTGCGTCTCCTGCTGCTATAAGCATTACTGAAAGGAAGACGAACAGCGTCATTACTGCAAAACAGTGCTTGGTTGTTCTTTGCGTCATAAAAATACTCCCCAATAAAAGGTTTAAACTGATCCCCTCCGTGCTGTATATATATAATATACAACCCGTTATACCCTAAGCTTATTTCAGGATTCTGGGTTGGTGCTGTAGGTTTGTATATTTTTAGTAGCTTATTTTAAAGGTTTTCGCAAGGTCATGGAAAATAAAAGTTCAGAATATATTATGTTATCGTAAATGCTTTAATTTTTAAAAGCTAATCCTGATGCACTGAACCGGCTAACCCTTTCACCTGTTCATAGGTATAGGTGGTATTGGCAAACCCGCCCGGCCGGTGGCAGGACAGGCAGATAAAATCAAGCGTCAGCCCTTTAGCTTTGCCATTCGCATCGACAGCCACCCCCGTGCCGTCAGCCGTGAACATATCAGCGGGGCTTGCCGCATCCGCATTGATAGTAAACAGGTGGGAGCGCACATCACCTATTTTCAGCGCGAGGCCGTCCGGGTCCTGATAGCTTATATTTGCTCCCGACTTGACAGCATACGGCATGTGGCAGTCCGTGCACTTGAGAAATGCCATGCCGAGACCTATGGTCTTGCCGGGGTGACATACGATGCAATCTGTAGTTATACCGGTCCCCGGTGCGCTCGGGTCATAGTGTGCTGAAGCATGAGCATCGTGGCAGGAGTCACAGGTGAGAAAGCTTTTGGCACTCGCCTTCAATTCTTCAGACTGCTGCTGGCTCAGGATGAGACCTTCTTCTGCTTCAAGCACCGCAGTATTGTCGCGGATATGACAGGTGCCGCAGGCCTGCTTCGGATCATTCGACGGCTTGACCCCCAGAGGATTGTTAAGATGCTGCTCGCCGGGCCCGTGACAGGCCTCGCACCCTACCCCGTCCTCATTCCAGGTTCCTTTGATTCCCGCGAGGCTGTTCTGATTGCCCTGCGCTGTATAGCCGGTGGCATGGCAGGGGCCGCAGTCAAATGTTTTTGGCGCTGTCTGTTTTGTTTCATAGGGGACAAATTGCCCGCTGGTGCCGAGAAAATTGTCCGGCAGGTTGTACTGACTGTCGATCTTATTGCTGCCATTGGTGATAATATAACCGCTGGCGTTTAAAAAGTTTGCCTTCCATCCATAACCACCCGTCACGTACAAAATATCCGGCCACTGCAGCCCGGCCGGCGGCTGGGGAACGCCCGGGGCAAACGCGGGATAAACCGGCGCGGCTGCGCTTACCTTATTCAGCGCGAAGTGGTGGCCGGAAGCCGTATAAGCATCCACTATGTCTTTATTCCTGCCCGAGTGACAGGCAATGCAGAGCGTAGAGCCGATATAGCCGCCCTTGCCCGGCGCGCTGCCATGCACTAAAGACGCCAGCCCTTTCACCTGTTCAAAGCTATAGACGGTGGCGGCAAACCCGCCCTGCCGGTGGCACGACAGGCACACAAAATCAAGCGTCAGTCCTTTTGCCTTGCCGTCGCTGCCGACCGCGATTGACGTGCCATCAGGGCTGAACATATCTGACGGGCTGGCAGCATCCGGGTTTATAGTAAAGATATGAGAACGCACATCACCCGCGTGCAGCGTAAGGTTGTTCGGATCCTGATAGCTTATATGTGCACCTGATTTAACAGCATACGGCATGTGGCAGTCCGTGCACTTAAGAAAGCTCATTCCCGAGACCCACTGTTTTATCCTTGTGGCAGTTAGTGCAGGCCTGAATAATGGCTGTGCCCTGAGCGCTCTGATCATAGCGGGCTGACGCGTGGGGATTGTGGCAGGAAACGCACTTGAAATAAAATTTCACACCGGCATTAAGTTCATCAGATTGCTGCTGGCTGAGAATAAGCCCGTCAGACGCCTCGACCACTGCTGTAGTATCGCGCACATGACAGGTCACGCAGGCACCCGCCGGATCATTGGGCGGCTTGACTGCGCCTGGATTTGCGACATGGTTACTGCCGGGGCCGTGGCATGCTTCGCACCCGACCCCCGGCTCCTGCCATGTTCCGGCAATGCCGGCCTTACCGCCCTGGTTTCCTGCAGCAGAATAGCCGGTGGAGTGGCAGGCTCCGCAGGTAAATGCTTTGGCTGCGGTCTGGTCTGACTCGTACGGCACAAACTGCCCCGGCAATTTTAAAAATGCGTTCGGCAGGTTGTACTGGCTGTCTACAGCCATCTGCGCCGTTAGTTAAAATGTATCCGTCCTGATTTACAAATTGCGCTTCCCAGCCGTAACCGCCCGCGACATAGAGAATGTCCGTCCACGGAAAAGTTGCCGGCGGCTGTGGCACACCAGGAGCAAAGCCGGGATATACCGGTGCAGAGTTACTGACGGCATTCAAGGCGAAGTGGTGCCCTGACTCATTATAAGCATCGACAATATCTTTGCTGAAACTGCTGTGACAGGCTATGCACAGCGACGTTCCTACAAATGAGGCCGGCGGCAGCGGCGGGTTTTCCGCTACGGTAAAAGTGGCGGAAGTTGTCCCGAAACTACCCGGCAGGCTGAAAAAGCGTATCGTTACGGTTGCCGTTCCCAGAGCCTGCGCAGGTATGACGCTGTCCCAGGAAATAGTATAATCGCCGCTGCCGGTCTTATATTGCCGGGGCAATTTCTCCTGGGGGGCGCCGGTAAACGCGACCGTGCCGCGCACCCGCAAAAAGGAGAACCCGCTGGCAGAGTATGACACCGTATAGCGGATGGTATCGCCGGGGCTGAAAGACGTTTTGGGGATGCCGGACAAATCAGTTGCAGCCACCCCTTTAACGATAAGAGCGTGTATCTGTGCCTGCCCGAAGACCGGCAGGAGCAATACTATCATACCGATTGTCAGCATCAGTAAAGAATCTCTTCTTCTGGACATACCCGTTCTCCAAAAATTTATTACATAGTCTTGAGATGATTCAAATCAAGTGTTATTTCAATCATCATGGTTCATAACATATCTTTAAATAGTCTGGCAAAAAGAAAGTTGCAAATTTATTTTTGAAACACGTTAAACAGAGCAAAAATCAGTTTCAGGGGAAAGCCGATACTGCCACATAATAGGCAATAATTATTCTTTAAAAAACCTGAAAATGTGTTATTATATAATTAAGAAATGGTGCAGGTGATGCCATAGAACTAAGTAAGCTGCTTTGCGGGCAATATATCCGGTAGATTTGACAGTAACTGAAGATTATACGCCAACAGGCAGCAGCTCCATTGCTTTTATAATTGGGAGTTAAGGAGTAAGAAAACACTTGAGAGCGTTGTTCCCCCCTCTTCAACATCTCATTTGCTTACTTCCTTAACTCCCATTTTTATTATCCCGCCGGCCATTATACCGCAGCCTGCTTTTTCAGGACGTTACTCAAAATTTATAGTGCTTTCATTATTAGAGCGCAGGGGGTAGGAACTCGGAATTAGTGGCTCGTGGTTCGTGACCCGTGGCCAGTGACTTCGGGATTAGTGCCCAGTAAAGGCCAAAAAACTAAGAGGTTAAAAGGTAAAACCTCTCTGCCTCTTTGCCTCTTCACTTTTTCACTGCGGTCATTTTCCTGTTTTCTATGATTAATTTTGAGGAATGTCCTAACTGTTTGTTGAAAAAGTAGTTTTCTCCCAGGCTGATCAAAAACATCCAGATGCAAGGCGCGCGAAATCAAGAGGAATGAGGCGTACGGTACCGTACGTCGCAATGGCGAAGGATGAGCGCAACGAAGCAGCCGGGTGTTTTTCAACTGCCGGATAGATGCCTTTTGCCTTGTCCCGGCTCATCCTATATGCTACTATTTTTATGCCGGTCAAGGTGACCAACAGATAACTCAGTGGAGATAGGTGAATGAATATCCTGATTGTATATCCCCAGGTTGCTGAAACATTCTGGAGCTTCAAGCACGCCCTGCGGGTGGTACAGCGAAAATCTGCTTTCCCGCCGCTGGGAGCTCTCACGGTGGCAGCAATGCTTCCCTCTTCCTGGCAGAAACGCCTGGTGGATATGAATGTGCGCAGCTTGCATGATGATGACCTGCAGTGGGCGGATTATGTGTTTATCAGCGCCATGGTGGCACAATGGGGCTCCACCCGTACCGTGCTTGATCGCTGCCACAAGCTCGGTGTTAAAACCGTGTGCGGCGGCCCGCTGTTCAACTCTTACCGGGAGGTTTTTCAGGATGCGGATCATCTGATACTGGGTGAAGGCGAGCTCACCGTACCCCGTTTTGTTGCAGACATCGAAAACGGGGCTGCGAAAAAATATTACGAGGAACATAATCGTCCGCCACTGGATGCCACGCCGATTCCTCAATGGGACCTGATACATTTATCTGACTATGCCAGCATGGGCATTCAGTACTCACGGGGTTGCCCGTTCAATTGCGAGTTCTGTGACATCATCGTCATGAACGGCCGGGTGCCGCGGACCAAAACCAATGCCCGGATGATAGCAGAGCTTGATGCGCTGTACAGCCGGGGCTGGCGCGGAACCGTATTTATTGTTGATGATAATTTTATCGGCAATAAGGTTACGGTGAAATCGCTTCTGCGGGAGATTATTACCTGGCAGGGTCAGCGCAAGCGCCGGCTCAATTTCTTTACCGAAGCTTCGGTTGATCTGGCAGAAGATGAAGAGCTGATGGATCTCATGGTTCAGGCAGGATTTAATAAAGTTTTTATGGGGATTGAAACACCCTCTGAGGAGGGTCTCAAAGAATGCGGCAAATCCCAGAACCTTAAACGGGGCCTTACCGATTCAGTGCGCATCATTCAGAATCACGGCCTGGCGGTGATGGGGGGATTTATTATCGGCTTTGACAGCGACCCGCCGGATATCTTTCAGCGGCAGGTACAGTTCATTCAGAAGACCGGCATTGTTACGGCCATGATCGGCCTGCTCACCGCAATGCCGGGAACGCGGCTCTATAAACGTCTGGAAGAGGAAGGCCGGCTTCTGTTTAAATGCGCCTGCAATAATACCGATCCGCAGGAGAGTCTCAACTTCATCCCCAAAATGGACCGAGAGACCCTTATCAACGGTTATAAGTGGGTAATGAATACTATTTATTCACCGGAGATGTATTATAAACGCATCATGACCTTCCTGCAGGACTACCGGCCGAAGACCAAATTTTACCTTGAGAAAAATGATGTCCTTACCTTTATCCGCACCTTCTGGTATCTTGGCATTGTTGACCGGACACAGACTAAAAATTATTACTGGCTGTTGCTCAAGAATTCATATTCAAAGTATCGCACCGCATTCTCGGAAGTTGTGTGCCTGGCCATATACGGTTACCACTTCCGCAAGCTCTTCTGGTCACCGCGCTTTAAATCTGAATTAGAGAAATAGTCAACAAAAGGTTAAAAGGCTAACTTCCTTTCCCGTTACCGACTCTTCACTCCCTATTCGCCTCTTTACCTTTTCACCTCTTCGCCTACTTGCAGTATTTTACTAAGCTTTTCCAATCAACATTTTGTTTTCACATTTCTTTCTTACTGCAATACGGAAATAACTATCACCCATTCCCTGAAACGTATTACATTTCCTGATAATAATCCTCTCCTCTAATAAAAGCTTGTTATAAAGCCCGGAAACACTCAGCGGGGCTGGTTCAAGCAGTTTGATCAACAGGTAATTTGCCCCGCTCGCAAAGACTTTCAAACAGGGAATTCTCTGCAGCCCGGCAGCAAGCTCATGCCGTGCTGTTTTCATATAGTGCAATGACCTCTGGATATAATCTTTGTCTCTGAGGCTCTCAACACCCGCATACTGGGCAAGAGCATTCATGGTCCATGGCTCCTGCTGCTCGCGAAGCTTTTTAATATTACCTGCTGCGGAAATAAGGTAACCGGCCCGGAGTCCCGGGAGCGCGAAAAATTTCGTCATGGACCGTAAAATATAAATATTTTCAAGCTCTTTTGTTTCATATTTAAGAGACTGGTTTTCATCAAAATCAATGAATGTCTCGTCAATGATAACCGCGGTCGATCGTTGCCGCACACTCTGCGCAATATCCTTCAGCACTTCTTTTGAGGTCAGCACCCCTGTCGGGTTATTGGGGTTGCAGATATAGAGCGCATCATAGCCTTTCTGCAGCTCTTTCAATACATCCTGTGGCTGAATGGAAAATTGCTCCTTCTCGGTTGTCCTGAAATAGAAGACTTTTCCGCCCGCCTTCCTGATGCTTGATTCATATTCTGAAAATGTGGGCACAACCAGCAATACTTTCTTGTTTTTTAAAACCCTGGGCAGCAGAAAAATAAGCTCAGTTGAGCCATTGCCGGCAATAATATTGGCCGCCGGAAGCCGGTGGTATCCGGCAAGCTCCTGTATAAAATCGTGGGCTTCCTGGTCAGGGTAATGAAGAATGGCGTCATCGTGTCCCCTCAGAGCCCTCTTAACGCGCGGTGAAAACCCGAGGGGGTTTATACTGGCGCTGAAGTCAAGAAGTTCCGAAGGTTCTATTCCCATCTGGCGGGCGATGGTATAAATAGTACCGCCATGCTTATTATTCACCAAAATCTCCAATGAGTTGAGGAGTAAGAGTTATTCTACGGTCAAAAGGGTAAGAGGTAAAAAGGCCAAAAGGTTTTTCGTTTTTTAATCAGACCAGTAAACAATAAGATATTTCTTTCGCCTTTTCAATCAAGATAATGCCCTGCCCCTTGTCCAAATATAAAATTACCATGCCAATATATAACTGAAGCCTTAGTTAACATGAGGAACCTTTTGAATTGACACGTTTTTTCAAAACCTCTCAATCTTCAAACTGTTGCCCCTTCACCTTTGCACCTCTTTACCTATTTTACAACTTTTTTACTGCTATATTTTTAAACTCATGTTATTAACAGACCAATGCTATAAATAATCAGTGAACATTAGTATAAACTTCTCAATTCATAAACCTTGATAAAAAGGAGAGAAAGTTTATGGCAAAAATGAATAAACTCATCCAGGAGCATAACCATGACCCATATTTTTTGAAAGAAAATTGTCCTGATCCTTCGGTATGTGAAAAATGCAGCGTGGTATTTCATAACGGCAATTTTGAGTGGCTTAAAAAAGCTCCTGCAAACGCGGCAAAATTTCTGTGTCCCGCGTGCAAAAGGATAGCAGAGAAATATGAAGGCGGGGTTATATTTTTAGAGGGTGAATTCTTATCAAAGCATAAGCAGGAAATTCTTAACATTGTAAAAAACACTGAAAATAATGAGCGTAACTACAGACCATTAGAGAGAATAATTGATATTGCAGATAACAACAACAAGATAACTATTAAGACCACCTACGAGCACATTGCGCGCCGCATTGGAGAAGCCATACATGCCGCGTGCAAAGGAGAGCTTAACTTCCGGTACCCTGAGGGAGAAAAATATATCAGGGTGCACTGGCACCGGGACGAGTAAGCTATAATTTTAAAATTTCCGTTGCATTTTTCCATAAGATTCTTTCCTTGTCGGCATCAGAGAGAAAAGGCGCATTCCTGACTGCGCTGATAAGTGCTTCAAGATTAAAAATCCCATCAGAGCCTAATACCACGCGGCTGGCGCCAAGAGAGGCGGTCAGCCGCTTCAGCGTCGGCACCACCACCTCGCAGCCCATGACCTCCTCCAGCTGATTAAGCGTCGAGATATCGGCGACAAAAGTTTGTGTGTAAAGGCTCACGGTTATCGTATCCTCGATCCAGGGATAGCCGGAGTGGGCAATGATGACGGTCAGATCGGGGAAGTCCACCGCGATGTCATCGAGATAGAGCGGATGGCAGTATTTCATCCGGTTGCCTTCAGAAGGCGGTTTAATGCCCATGTGGACCATGACGGGAATCTGCAGGCTTAAACATTTGTCATACACGGGATAGAGCCGCTGGTCATTCGGATAAAAGCCGGATGCCGGGTTGAGCTTGATCCCCTTCATGCCATAGTCATTCACGGCCCGCTCTATGCGCTCCAGGTTTTCCTTTTCAGTCCGGTCAGGATGGGCGGCGCTGAAGCCGATAAAGCGGTCGGGATGAGCCTTTACAAACTCCGCTGTTTCCGCATCAGGAAGATTTGAGTTCTGACGGTCGCCCAGGAACCCGTAATCCTTCCCCAGAATAACGGTCTTATCAACGCCCAGCTCATCCATAACCTCCAGGTATTCTTCAGCCGGGAGATAGAACGGGCTGTGCTTAACAGTAAGGTGGTTGTGAATATCGATGATCATAAAGGCTCCTTGAGTTAAAGAGTTTAAGGAGTTGAGGAGTTAAGGAGTTAAAAGTTATTTAAATAATTCATTAAACCTCTGTATCATACTTTCGAAACTTCCTCAACTTTATCGTACATTATTTGTAAAATCGCTCTGTGACTTTATATAATTCCGATCTCAATGGCACTATATATATGAGCATTGACTTCAGCTGCATGAACCCTGAGCCATATTTAAAAAATTTGCGAATTCTTTGTTTGCTTTTTCGTTCCATATCCTTCTGCAATATTTGCCGGAATATAGAAATTGAGATCGTCCTGATTTGATCACTCAATCCGAAAAATCTTTATGCAAATCCCTGAAAGCTTTAAATATTATATAATGCATTTAACTCTCTGCCTTCTGCCAGGCCTGTATGTCTTCAAACCGTTCAATCTTTAGCTCTTCACCTCTTTACCTCTTCAACTCCTCAACTCCTTACACTCCTAAATCTTTTATTACATATTTATAAGATATATTAAACGCCTCCCTCCCCTTTTGCAGAGAGTCCGGCGTCACCGGGGGAAGATCCGGTTTCAGCTCTATTACCATTACCCCCTGCTGCTCTGCAAGCTTCTTCTGCGCCTGGTAGTGTTCATGGCGGGCAATACTTATCGAGAGGCCGTATGCCCGCTGCGGAGAGAATTTTTTCAGTAAAAAGGAATTACTGCTTTCGTTCAGCTCCTGGGAAGTAATATAATGGACCAGGATCACGTCAACCGGAACATGCGCCCGCAGCGCGTCAAGGGGTGCTTTATCGATCAGCCCCCCGTCCAGAAAATAGTCCTCCCCTATCTTTTTCATTTTAAACGTCCAGGGAATGGTGCCTGAAGCCTGCACCGCGTCACTGATACTTCCCGAGGTGAATACTTCCCGTCTCTTTTTAGTAATGTTTGCTCCGACAATCACACAAGGGGTTTTCAATTCCTGAAACTGCTTTACCGGCAGGTTGTTCTCTACTAAATTCCGGAACCGTTCTCCCTTCCAGATAACCAAGCGAGCCACGGAAAAGCTTCAAAGCGCTCACTGCTGTTTTGTACCACGGCTCCGGGTCCCAGAAGTCCTGTTTCCTGAGATTAAACAGAATAGCGCTGATACGCTCTGCGCTCAGCCCGGCGGCGGCAAACGCTGCGATAATTGCACCGGAACTGGTGCCCGCGTACCCGACCGGCTTGACCCCCAGCTCTTCAAGTGCCTTGAGACAGCCGGCATGGGCAAAAAACCCGAAAAAGCCGGAAGAAAAGACAACCCCTATGCGTTTGTTTTTCAATTCTTCTACGGTCATCTTCACCTCTCGCCGTTTGATCGGGATGAGACGCAGTCGAACCGCCTCACCTCCTTAACCTTTTAGCCTGATCGTGACCCTGTAGGCTCCGAGCCGTTCGGCCCTGTCTTCACCCTGGGCTCAGACCCAGGGAGCTCACGCCGAAGCGCTCGAGGGGTGCCTGCTCGCCCGCCGCAGCCTCGTGCGAAGGCGGGTTGCCTCTTTACCGTTCACCTTTTACCTCTTCACCTACTCTTACCTTTAACTTTTTCTGACAATAAACAAAAGCACCCGGCGAGTCAAGCCCGGTGTGGCTATAGATTGTAAACCCGGGCCGTGTGTGCTTTTACCGTACGTCGCAATGACACCCCCCTTCATCCCCCCTGCCAAGCAGGGGGGTAGCGCAACAAGCAGACGTGTTTTTCAACAGCGTGTGCTACTATGCCATCCATCACCAACCGCGAAGCAATAATCTGCTATTTTCAAAATACATATGGCGCAATCATATATTGTTTTGTGTATCGGAGATTCCCATACTGCCGGCTTCCCCTGTTATGACCCCATGATGGGCGGCAATCCCGAGTCATCATATCAGTTCTGGCTTAAGCAGGAATTGCTGCGCATACACCCTGATGCTGATTGTCAGCTCATCAATGAAGGCATGTGCGGTGATACCGCTCGCGGTATTGTCATAAGGCTTCAGCATGCCCTGAAAACGTCATCATTCAATCTGGTCATACTTGCCGGTGGAACCAACGATCTCGGCATGATCGAGGAAACGCAGATTTTTAATAACCTCCAGGCGGGCTATGAAGCGTGCAGAATAAAAGGCCTTCCGGTTATTGCCCCGGGCATCCCGCCCATTAGCATTGACGGCTATGAAACAAAGGTTGAAGCGCTCAACAATAAAATAAAAATCTATGCAGAGCACCACCCGGATGTTCTTTTTGCTGACTGGTTTGCAGCGCTGCAGGATGAACACGGTTACCTGCGAAATATCTATGACTCAGGCGATGGGGTGCATTTATCTGTTGCCGGCTATAAATGTATCGGCCTGCTCTTGGCCCCCCTGGTAAAGAGTTCTTTTACTCAAAAAGCCATTAACGACGAAAAGCATGTATAATGAAGGACAATAATAAATCGACACTATGCCCGGTAACCGCAGGCTTCAGCCTGCGACATCACTATGCCCGGTCATACGAGAGACAGTAAAGCCTGACGGCCGCGCAACTTATTTTCACGTTTTTCTGGAGACATCTATGATCCCCGACCAGGACAAAACAAAAGAGCAGCTCATAGCAGAGCTTGCAGAGCTGCGCCGGAAGGTCAATCATGTTCAGCAAACTGAAAACGCACAGCAGAAAAGCGAGCTTCGTCTCAGCGCCATTGCGCAGGCCCTGATTGATCCGGTTATTATAACCGATGAAGACGGGAAAATTATTTTCTGGACGCCTGCAGCTGAAAAGACGTTTGGCTATACCGCGGATGAGGTGACAGGAAAAAACGCGGAGATTTTAAGACCGGAACAGTTCAGGTCCGATGCGCGCGCCAGAAGGGAGCTGTTCTTAACGACCGGCAATACGCTCTTTATCGGAAGAGCAGTTGAAGAGGTCGCCCTTAAAAAAAACGGGGAGGTATTTCCTGCTGAAGTTACCACCATCTGCTGGAAAGAAAATGACCGGTTTCATTTCTGTGGTATTGTCCGCGATATTTCCAAACGCAAGCAGGCTGAAGCAGCTTTACGGGAAAGCGAAGCACAGTACCGTGAGCTGGTAGAAAGCGCCAACAGTGCCATTCTGCGCTTTGACACTCAGGGGCGCATTACTTTTTGCAATAAATTTACTGAGCTCCTGTTCGGGTATTCCCGTGAAGAACTCGTCGGCCAATCTGCTGGTAACACAATCCTGCCGGAGATTGATTCATCAGGCAGAAATCTCGCTACAATGCTTAATGATGTTATCGCAAATCCGGAACTCTATGCCAGAAATGAAAACGAAAATATACGCAAGGACGGCAGAAGGCTGTGGATGTCATGGACAAACAAGGCGATCTGCGATGAGGATGAGAAATGCGTATGAATTCCTGTGTCAGTCGGGCAATGACATTACCGCCCAAAGACAAATGCAAAATCGCCCTGCGGGAATCGGAAGAAAAATACCGCACCCTGCTGAATGATTCAACCGACGCCATACTGCTGGCTGATGATAAGGGAATCATCTTTGAAGCAAACAAGCAGGCGGAGAGCCCTGCTGGGCTATACTGCCCGAGAGCTTGACGGGCATGAACTTTGCCGCCCTGCACCCGGAGCAGGAACGAAACAGTGTTATCGCTCTGGTTACCGAAACACTCCTGCCGCAGGGAACCTGGGCACTTCATGACGTGCCGCTGCTAAAAAAAGACGGCACGTTCGTTCCGGCGGATATCAGCGGCAGATTTATTGAATACGCCGGGAAACGGGTGATACTGGGGATAGTGCGTGATATCACTGAACGCAAAGCTGCAGCGGCGGAGCTTGCTACCTATCGCCTGCACCTTGAGGAACTGGTAGCTGCTCGTACCGCCGAGCTGACCGCCCTCAACCTTCAGCTGCAGCAGGAAATTGAGGAACGACAAAAAACAGAGGACGCACTGCGCAGAAGCGAAGAGCAGTTTCGTTCGGTCATCGAAACTTCCTCCGATGCCATCGTAACCGCTGACAGCAGCGGCAACATCGTCCTGTGGAACAAAGGGGCTGAAACATATCTACGGTTATACCGCCGCCGAGGCCCTGCACACGCCATTTCTCGCCATGGTTCCCGAACAGCTGAGAGGGCCCCACGAGCAAAAATTTACTGAACTGCTGTCGGCGGCCCATGCCGGAGTAATAATCAACAAAATCTGAATTACGCGGGCGCAGAAAAGATGGCAGCGAATTTCCCACCGAGGGTTCGGCAGCGCTCTGGAAAACCAGCGATGGCGCATTTATTACCACCACGGTCCGCGACATCACCGAGCGCAAGGCCGCTGAAGAACTCTTGATTAAAAACAAAGAGTTTTATCAAACCATTCTTGAAAATATTGGCACTGGCGTTGTGGTGACTGATAAAGATGATTGCCTTTCCTATTTGAATAAGGGCATGGAAAAAATTGCCGGCATTCCGCGTGAACAGTGGCCGAGCGGAAATATTTTATCGTGTTTTAGTGAAGAAACGCTCCGTTTTTTTGCCCCCCACTATCTCAGGGCCCGGGACACAGTTACGCCCGTTTACTACGACTCGGTTCCGATTGTCACCCTGTCGGGACGACACACCCTCCAGTCAGGCTGGCTGGTGCCCCTGGTAAACAGACGGCGTTTTTGACGGGATGATCTGCACGGTAGAAGATGTAACCGAACACAAGCGGGCCGAAGAAGCCCTGCGCAGGAATGAAGAACAGTTGCGCTCGGTCATTGAAAATGCTTCCGATGCCATCGTAACCGCGGACAGCAGCGGCAACATTGTCCTGTGGAACAGGGCGGCGGAAAAGATCTTCGGCTATACCGCAGGTGAAATGCTGAACAAGCCATTCATACACATTATGCCCGAGCAGCTGCAGGAATCTCACTGGCAGCAGTTCACCACATTTCTGGCGGAACGCAAGCCCGGGGTGATCGTCTCACACGAGGAGCTGAACGCGCGCAGAAAAGACGGCAGCGAATTTCCTGTCGAGGGCTCAGCATCGTTATGGAAAACCAGCGATGGGGTTTTTATCACCTCTCTTATCCGCGATAATACCGAGAGGAAGCGCGCCGAGGATCTGATAAAAAAGGTAAACGACTGCCTGCTCAGTTTCTCCGCTGACCCCGATACAAACATCCAGCTCATCATCGAGGCTGCCGGAACAATTTTTGATGGAGCCAGCGCATCATACCATAAGAAAAGAGGCGATCTTCTGCATATAGCAGCCTCATGGAACCTCCCGGCGGAATACATGCGTGCTCCACAGCTCAGTGCGCGCCGCTTTGATGAGCTCTGCGCCCACTATGGCGACGGCCCGTTTGTAATAAACAATCCTAAAGAGCGACGGCGTATTCCTGAAAATTCGCCCATGCTGCAACTGGGCTTTAAAGATTTTATCGCTACCCCTATTAAGCTGGGGGATACACTCATCGGGAGCTTGAACGTTGCATATCGGGAGCCGAAGACATTCAGCCCTAACGAGCTGAATATTTTTTCTATCCTGACAAAAGCCATCAGCATTGAGGAGGAGCGCAAAAAGGTTTTAGAGGACCTCAAACAGCACCAGCTGAAGCTTAAAAATTCAGAAAAAAGTCTCAAGGCCTTTTCCGGCAGGATATTATCGATCCGCGAGGAGGAGAAAAAAAACATCTCCAGCGCGCTGCACGACGAGATCGGATCGATGGTGATTGCCATCAGCTCCGGCCTCGCCATCGCCAAAGAAGATATTATTGAAAACAGCCTTGACCCCGCGCTGAAAAGCATCGAGCTCACAGAGACCGCGCTGAAGCAGGCGGTAGATAATTTAAAAAAGATAGCCATTGACCTGCGGCCGCCGAACCTGGATATTGTCGGCCTGTCAAACGCGCTTAAAAATTTCTTCCTGGACATCGCGCGGCAGACTAACATCGTCATTGATTTCAGCGCCGAGGTGGCGGACAAAAAAATTGATGATGCCGCGGCGATCGTATTGTACCGCACCGCGCAGGAAGCCTTGAATAATGTTGTCAAACATGCTAAAGCAAAAGCCGTGTCCATACGGCTCCATGAAGAGAAAAGCAATATATTGTTTGAAATCGCGGACAATGGCCGGGGTTTTAACCCTGAGTCGCTCACCGCTCCATCACGGATGGCAACCAAAATCGGCATTCAGGGGATGCGCGAGCGGATTGCGGCGTTTGGGCGGCACTCTTATCATAGAATCAGCCCCGCAAAAAGGCACCACGCTGCATATAACGATTCCTAAACGGAAGGGGAAAAAGTCATGAAAATAAAAGTTATCCTCGCAGATGATCATTCCATAGTTCGTGACGGTATAAAAGCCATTATAGAAAAAAAAGGTGAGAATATAGAAATTATCGGCGAGGCGGCAAACGGCGATGAAGTTCTGAAGATTGCAAAAAAGAACCCCGCGGATATTTATATACTGGATATTTCCATGCCGCTGTTAAACGGCATTGAAACAACCAGCCAGCTCATAAAGGGGAACCCGGAGAGTAAAGTGATTATTTTAAGCATGCATGATGACCGGTCCTATGTGGAGAAGGCTCTGCAAAGCGGTGCGAAAGGTTATATTTTAAAAGAGACGGCAACCGATGAAATAATCTCTGCAATTCGCGCAGTGCACATGGGCAGATACTACTTAACGCCAAAGATATCGTCATTCGTCATCGAGGGCTTTCTTGGCACTATAGCGGATAAAAATAATGCTTCAGGACTGAGCAGCAGGGAAAAAAGCATCCTGCAGATGATGGCAGAGGGCTTAAGCAGTAAAGAGATAGCGGGAAAGCTGGAGCTGTCCCTGCACACCGTGCACGCCCACAGAAATAATATCATGAACAAACTGAAGACTGCACCGGCAGGCCGATCTTATCCGCTACGCCATCAAAGAAGGCATGGTGCAGATATAGCGCACTGCGGTGGTTCGTGACTCGTGTCTTGTCGCTCGTGACTGGCTTCCCCTTTTCTTTGTGCCTCCCCAACTCCCTATTATTATAAAGTCAGAACAAGATTATTTATTAAACATGCTCCATGGTTTCTGAAAGCGATCGGTTATTTCAGGCATTTCCAGCAGTTCAGCAAACTGATGAAGCCATAAAAATAATATAGTCATCGTCCAGTTTTTTTGCCATTCGGATGATAACACTTTCAATATCGTCAAGGTCTTTGGGCCTGCCGGCAACAGCCTTGTGAATAATCAAATCCTCCGCCGAGCATATTTTAATAACCACATTTTCTCCGATGGTGCACTCCACAGCGCGACGTATAACCTCATCCTCATATCCCGGGATGCCAAAGGAAATATCAATTGGGCACCCCTGAGAGCTTGAGACCAGACATACGCGATTTTTAAGGGTAAAGCCAAATGCATCGGTAATGCGCGGTTTAAAGGAAGAAAATATTTTTTTAAGCAGCTTGTCTTCTTCGCCAAAACGCAATCAGAACTGTTGCATCACATGGAAAAGGCGGCTCCCCCAGTGCTGAAGGGCTATCCCGCCAATAATACAGTAGCTGATATTATTTGATGAAAAAAATGCGTGGAGTTCACGAGCGGCTTCAAATTGCAGATTCATGTCATTGCTCTGGTAAACAGTGCTTGTTCATACGTTTTCTGCGGGCAATAAGAAACGAAATCATGCGCGCATCAAGCTTGTCAATTCCTCCTTGCATGATGTTTCCTGCCACGTGTAACAAAGATTGTCATATACGGACAGACTTTCATTTTCTGTTAATTGCGCCAGTTGCATTTTGCGTTCGGCAGCAATGCGTTCGTTTGCCTCTTTATGACCTTGCAGAAAAGCAAGCAGTGACTGTTTTTGCAGCGTTTTCATTTTGACAGATTTTTGAAAGAAATGAGCCTTATATGAGAAAAGTATAGGCAAGAGGCTATGGTGTGTCAAGGCAATTGTCGTCGCAAGCATAAGAACCGAGAAGCGT
>CAWDOY010000018.1:0-34347 GCA_963803975.1 uncultured delta proteobacterium | reverse complement strand
CCGGGGTGCTGGATGAACCCGTACACTTCGTTGAAGGCCGCCCGCTCAATACAGAGGAGGACTCGTATTATGATCTCCCGGTCCGGTCTGAAAAAGCGGCCAGTTTATACGAACACTGTGTGCGAGCCATTTTAAAGGGCCTCAGCCGCGGTGCGCACGGCCTGCCGCTCATCGGCTCCGGAGACTGGAACGACGGCATGAACCTGGTGGGCGCACAGGGCTTCGGCGAAAGCATCTGGCTGGGATTCTTTTTGTATGAAGTGCTGATGCGGTTCGCTGAGGTTGCCGGTGCGCGTGGTGACACAGCCTTTGGCGAACGCTGCCAGAGGGAGGCGGCGCAGCTGCGCCTGAATATCGAGCAGCATGGCTGGGACGGCGCGTGGTATCGCCGCGCGTACTTTGACGACGGCTCACCGCTCGGGTCGGCGCGTAACCCCGAATGCCAGATTGATTCGATTGCGCAAAGCTGGTCGGTGCTGTCCGGGGCGGGCGCTGCCGAGCGCTCGCGCATGGCCATGGAAGCGGTGGATACGCGCCTGGTGCAGCGGGAGCATGCGCTGATCCAGCTCCTGGACCCGCCGTTCGACACGTCGGACTTGAATCCCGGCTATATAAAAGGGTACGTCCCGGGCGTCAGAGAGAATGGCGGACAGTACACGCATGGGGCGATCTGGGCGGCGATGGCGTTTGCTGCATTGGGCGACAGCCGGCGCGCGTGGGAACTGCTGACCATAATCAACCCGCTGAACCATGCGATGTCTCCGGAGGGGATTGCGACCTACAAAGTAGAGCCGTACGTTGTTGCGGCCGATGTCTATGCGCTGGCGCCGCACATTGGCCGCGGCGGCTGGACATGGTACACGGGCTCGGCCGGCTGGATGTACCGGCTGATCGTGGAATCACTCCTGGGCTTACGGCTGGAAAAGGACAAATTGCGTTTTGTTCCCTGCCTCCCTGCGGATTGGACGGCGTTCACGGTGCACTACCGGTATCGTGAGACGGTCTATCACATTGTCGTCATGAACACGCGCGACGGGAATGGCGAGACGGGCGTGACCGTTGATGGCGTGAAGCAGCATGACCAGGCGATTCTTCTTGTTGACGACCGCAAGGTACACTCGGCCGAGGTGGTGATACACACCGCAAGCAGTTAAGCTTGTTTATATTCTCAAAATTGCCAGGAGGTCAAATTATTCGGAGCCAGCCAGGCATTTAAAGGAACAATGAGAGACAGGTGTCACGGCACAGCTAACCTGTTTGGGAGTGACGACACTATGAAATCCATGTCAGAAAAAGAGATCAGGAAGTTTCTTGGAGAGTGGACGTGGGGCACCCTGATTGCCATTGAGGGTGACCGGCCCTATGCGATTGAGCTTTCCTACGCAGCGGATGGGGAATATGTCTACTGCGGTTCCATGCCGGGCGGGCGGATGGCGCGCTGTGTTAAAGACAATGCCAACGTGATTTTTAAAGTCTGCGATTCCTCACGTGATGCCTCGCGCTTCAGGGCGGTGATTGTTGAAGGTCAGGTGAAGAAACTCACTGAAAAAGATGAGATCGTGAAGGGCCTTCGCGTGCTCTATAAAAAACTGGGGCTCCCTGAGTCACGTATTGAGCCGCGTTCTAACCAGCTCGCTGCAAGCAGGGAATCAAGTTTTTACCGCATAAAAATAAAAGAGCTGGGTGGGCGGGCGATAGGATACTGAGCTTTTTTCTCAGGCAGATTATTTAATAGAACCAGCACTTTTACGCAAGGCGAATATTCAAAAGCTGGTTATGTTAGCTCTCCAAATATGACAGATGAAGATGTGAGCCTCTGCCCCCTACATTGTTAGCTCTAATATTCACACTCCGCACTATTTATTGGCCACACTCCTGGAGCCCCAGAACTACCTTCTCGAAGAGTTAGATATGCACAGACGATTTTGTCTTCTTCTGAGAAAACGCGAATTGTAATTTTTTCACCCAGACATGTTCCCTTAATATCAACAGAAGTCAAAGTTACGGTTTTTCCTGCAGAGGGATTCAAATCATAGCCACCTTGTTCACAAGCTGGTGTATAATAATAATAGCCATCTGTGTTTAAGTCTTCAGGAATTTCAATTTGCTGAACTTTTGCTACTGCTGTAGGCACAACACCTAATCGTTCAAGTTCTGCAACAACAGCAGGGTCGACATCGGCAAGATATTTTTTGTAAATGCAAGAATTAAATAAAAACACTGCTATACAGACCATAAGGATTCCCACTGTTTTTGGTAATATTTTTTTCATAGTATCTCCTTTCTTAAGTTTAAAGGATACAATTAGAAGATAATTATATCACTAACAAACAAATAATATAACTAATGCTTATAATAATCAATAGGGATGGAGAATTGGGAGAATTGGGGACAGTCACCTATTTATTGTATTGTAATTATTTTTGTGATAGAAAGGGTTTATGCCGCGAATAGCAAGAATCATCACTGATAAGCACCCCTGTCATATTACCCAGCGGGGCAACAACCGCCAGGACGTGTTTCTGGACGATGAAGATCGGAAAGCCTACCTGACCTTTCTCAAGGCGCTTGCTAAAAAATACCGTGTCCATGTACTGGGCTATTGTCTCATGACCAACCACGTACATTTGATTGTCGTTCCGGACAAGGCGGCAGCACTGGCAAAAGCAATTGGTGGCACACACTTCCGGTATACGCAGTATTTTAATCGTAAATACAACAGAAGCGGTCATTTGTGGCAAAACCGGTTTTACTCTGTTGTTCTTGAGGATAATCACTTAATAACTGCGATGAGGTATATAGAGAGAAATCCTGTACGAACAGGAGAAGTAAGAAAGGCAGAAGACTATCCCTGGTCAAGCGCAAAAGTACATATCAATGGCACTGATCCTGAAACCCTGGTTGCTATGGATTTGTGGAAACAGCTTATTGATAGTAGCAATTGGAGGCAGGTACTTCGATCTCCGGAGGAAGAGGCAGAGTTTGAAGGACTGAGAAAGCACACCATGACGGGAAGACCGTACGGGGCTGAGGGATTCTTAAAAAAGCTTGAGCGAAGGCTTGAGAGGCGGGTACGAGCGTTGCCGGTTGGCAGGCCGAAAACGAAAACAAATAAGCATTAAATAGGTGACTGTCCCTAATAAAATGAATGGGGACAACGTCCCTAATAAAATAATACCGGAAGAATTGACACTTTACTTTTTTCAGAGAATGTGGAAATATGTCGAACTGATTAACAGCATGTTTTTCGAGAAATATTACCTTGATAAACGGTAGCGATGAACGGTTCATGCGGGCGGCCCTTGATGAGGCCCGGGTAGCCCTGGAGAAGGGTGAGATTCCGATCGGCGCAGTGCTGGTTAAGGATGGCGCCATCATCTGCCGCACTCACAACAGCCCGATTACGCTGCAGGACCCAACTGCTCACGCAGAAATTCTTGCTCTGCGCAAAGCCGGCCAACAGCTGAACAACTACCGGCTCACTGGTACCGAGCTGTACGTGACCCTTGAGCCCTGTGTCATGTGCATGGGCGCCCTGGTTCACGCCCGGGTAAAGCGGCTCATTTTCGGCGCCCGTGATCCCAAGGCAGGGGCGGCAGGTTCGGTATTTAATCTTGCCTCCCATGAGAAGCTGAACCACACCATTGAAGTTACGCCGGAGGTTCTTGCAGCTGAATGCGGGGAATCTACTGCAAAAATTTTTTAAAGATAAGAAGAAACAGCAGCGGCGGGCAATAGCCGCCGCTTACGAGTAAATATAGAAAACAAGCTGGAGAGATGTCCGAGTTGGCTGAAGGAGCACGACTGGAAATCGTGTGTACACCTAAAAGTGTACCGAGGGTTCGAATCCCTCTCTCTCCGCCATTTTCAATAAGAATCCCGTGACCCTCGGGAACCAGGCTGACATACAGAGCAGTTTTTGGTATTCTTGTTTTTAAATGCTGTCGTTTATCAATTTTGTATGATACAGTTAATAGAATAGCCGGATCCTGAACAACGGAAGAGTTGCGAACCCCGCCAGGTCCGGAAGGAAGCAACGGTAGTGATGATTCTGGGTGTTCAGTGTATCCGGCTATTTATTTTATCAGTAAACGCAGCGCGTGGATAAATTCCATGCTCACCGGGAAGCGCAGTTTTTCCCGTACTCGCCTATTATATAATTACAGCACGCAACGCAGTTTAACAGCCAACCGTAAGGTAAAGATCAGGTAGCGTTTTAACATGCCATACCAGGTGCTCGCCCGCAGATGCCGTCCCCAGACCTTTGAGGATGTCATCGGACAAAAACACGTAACCCGGACGCTCAAGAATGCAATCAAGGAAGGCAGAATTGCCCATGCCTTTTTGTTTGCCGGAGAACGGGGAGTCGGGAAAACCTCGATAGCGCGGATTCTCGCCAAGGCGCTCAACTGCAACCAGGGCCCCATTGAACAGCCCTGCAACCAGTGCCCCTCGTGCCAGGAGATAACTGCCGGCACGGCCATCGACGTCCACGAGATCGACGGCGCGTCAAACACCGGCGTGGATGATGTGCGGGTACTGCGGGAGAATGTGCGCTACATGCCCTCCCGCGACCGCTATAAGATATATATCATCGATGAAGTCCACATGCTCTCAAAGCCGGCCTTTAATGCGCTGCTCAAGACCCTGGAAGAGCCGCCGCCCCATGTTATATTCATGTTTGCCACCACCGAGCCGGAGAAAATCCCCGATACCATCATCTCGCGGTGCCTGCGCTTTGATTTAAAACGCATCGCAACGCAGGAGATCGTCGCCCATCTGGAAGCGCTGGTCGGGCAGGAGAACATCCGCATCAGCAAGCGGGCGCTCTATGTAATTGCCCGGACCGCTGCCGGCAGCATGCGTGATGCGCAGAGCCTGCTGGACCGGATCCTTTCCTATTGCGGTGCTGAGGTGCGGGATGCAGACGTGGAAGAACTCCTCGGCCGGGTGGACCGGGGCGTGCTGCACAAAATAACCGCGGCGCTGCTGGCAGACGATGCCCAGGCCTGTCTGGAAACGCTCAATACCATTTATGAATCAGGATTTGATTTGCGGCAGTTCTACTATGCCTATCTGGAACACCTGCGGGACCTGATGGTGGTAAAGGTAAGCAGGGTGTCAACTGGCTGGATGGATCTGCCGGAAGAGGAGCTGAAAGAAGCGGAGCGTCTTTCAGCGGCATGTTCGGCGGATGACCTGCAGCGCTATTTTCGGCTGTGGTTTTCAGCAGAGGATGAGATAAGCCGTTCCCCGCTGCCCAAGATTGCCCTGGAGATGTGTCTTTTGGAAATGATCCAGGCGAAGCGCTCCATCCCGGTGGACGAGGTGCTGCAGCGGCTTGAAACACTGCAGCAGCAGTTTGAGACCGGAGCGCCAAAACGCGCCGCACCTGCGGCAGCACCAATGCCCCCTGCAGCCTACAGCGTAAAAGAAGATCAGGCCCCCATCACCCGCAGTCCGGCGCCGCGCGCCCAGACCGTGCCGGCGCAGCCGCAGGGACAACTCCGGGAACAGCCTGCAGGGTCGTTCCTTGATTTTATACGGCAGCACAACCTGCCCCTGGCCTCCCAGCTGGAACACGGGCAGATGCTTCTGCGGGGCGAGAGCGAGCTGGTCATCGAACTTCCTGCCAACTCGTTTTATCTGGAAAATATTAAAAACCGTGAAACCGAGAAAATAATTCAGCAGCTGGGGGAGGAATTTTTCAAGCGCACGCTCAAGCTCACGGTTGTGGCCGGCGCCCAAAACAGTGTCGTATCCGGTGAGGATGACCGGGACCAGGAGCGGAAAAAAAAACGACAGGAGGCGCTGCGCAACCCCCTGGTTCAAAAAATCATTGATTCATTTGACGGCGAGATCGTAGAAGTGAGGACAGAAATCTAAAGGCACAGAGGCAATAGGCAATAGGCACCCCTCGACAGCGCCCTTCGGCCGTGAGCTCAGGGCCGAACGGCTCGGGGACAGGACGTGAAGGCAAAAGGCTGCAATAGGTGAATAGGCAAAAGGCAAAAGGCAAAAGGCAACAGAAAATTGCAGAGTGCGGATCGGGGCCCGTGACCAGTGATCCGTGATCGGAAAAACAAAACGGGTCACGAGCGACGGGACACGGGTCACAGTAATGCTGACGGCTGATAGCTATTCATAACGGGAGAATTAGATAATGGATGTAGGAAAGATAATGAAGCAGGCGCAGAAGATGCAGGAACAGCTGGAACGGATACAGGAGGAGCTTGCGCGGAAAACGGTAACCGCGTCATCAGGAGGCGGGATGGTGACGGTCATTGCCAATGGCAAGCAGGAGATGCTCTCTATTAAAATCGCTCCGGAAGCAGTGGACCCGCAGGATATCGCCATGCTTGAGGATCTGGTGACCGCGGCGGTGAATGAGGCGCTCAGGTCTGCCCACAGCCTCATGCAGGAAGAGATGGGGAAAATTACCGGCGGCCTGCGTATCCCCGGCGTAACTCCCTAACCCGGACAAGCCGGAATCAAATCCGAATAGCGAAATCAGAAATTCTAAACAAATTCAAATGACCAAAATGGGAAATTTAAAACGACTCTGGTGAAAAATGCTGTTTTAAAATTTGGAACATTTTTATTTTTAATTTGTTTCGTGCTTCGATATTCGTATTTTAAATTTTTCTTGCCCAAAAAACACGAAAATAACAACTAAGGGATTAAGAGGTACGGCCGTGTACTGTCCCCAGCCCATGCTCAATCTGATTCAATGTTTGTCGGCCCTCCCCGGGATCGGTGAAAAAACCGCTACCAGGCTGGCACTGTTTATCATGAACCAGCCCGAGGCCGATGCCCTGCAGCTGGCCCGAAGCATATTCGATGTAAAAGAAAAGGTTCACCTGTGCAGCAGGTGCTTTAATTTTACCGATAATGATGAATGCGCTATCTGCAGGAACCCGTCCCGTGATGCCCACCTGCTCTGCGTTGTGGAAACGCCCGGGGATCTCATGTCTATCGAGAAGGCAGGCCACTACAAAGGATTATATCACGTACTCCACGGGGCAATAGCACCGCTTGACGGCGTCGGCCCCGACCAGCTCAAAATTAACGAGCTGCTGCAGCGCGTCCCATCAGAGGCCATACAGGAAATAATTCTCGCCACCAATCCCACGGTGAGCGGCAATGCCAGCGCCCTCTATATTTCCCAGCAGCTGAGCTCTGCCGGTGTCAGGATTACCCGGATTGCCCAGGGAGTGCCCAGCGGCGGGGACATCGAGTACATAGACGAGGGAACGCTGCGCAGCGCTTTTGACGGCCGCCGGGAGATGAAATAAAAAAAGTAAAAAAACCTGCTTTTGTGGCTGGTTATGACATTGACAGCATACTTTCGATATGATACATAACAGCATTTCCTGATGATATACGAGGAATATAAAATGCGGAGATGCGGGGATGATTGAAGTTAGAATTCATGGACGAGGCGGGCAGGGCGCGGTAACATCTGCCGAAATGGTAGCGCTTGCCGCCATCAGTGAAGGTAAATACGCACAGGCCTTTCCCAGTTTCGGGCCCGAGCGGCGGGGCGCGCCGGTGCTTGCCTTTATCCGCGTAAGCAGCGATCCGATAAAGCTGCGCTGCGATATCCGGGAGCCGGATGTTGTGGTGGTGCTGGAGCCGGCGCTCATTACGGTTGCCAATGCCACGTCCGGGGTAAAGAAGGGCGGCCTCATCATTGTGAACACCGGCAAACCCGTCGCCCAGATAAAGCAGGAATTCTCCATCACCCATCGCACCGCTGTTGTTGACGCAACCAAAATTGCCCGCGAAGTGCTCGGGCTGCCCATAACCAATACCACGATGATCGGTGCGCTGGTTAAAGCAACGGGCATTGTCGCCATCGACTCCCTCAACGAGCCGCTGCATCATCGCTTCGGCCGAATAGCAGCAAAAAATATCCAGGTGTGCCAGCGCGCCTATGAAGAAACCATAGTGGAGGAATAAGACGTGGCTAAGCCTGATTATGAGATGACCTGGAAGGACCTGGAAATCGGCTGCATTGTCACCGAGCCGGGGAGCGCCAGCCAGTACAAAACCGGTGACTGGAAATCCCAGCGTCCGGTCTGGGACAAGACCCGCTGCATCAAGTGCGGGATCTGTTACCTGTTCTGCCCTGAGCCGTGCATCGGGCAGGACGCGGAAGGATATTTTGAAAATAATCTGTTCTACTGCAAGGGCTGCGGCATCTGCTCCAAAGAATGCCCGACCTCGGCAATTCGCATGATACCGGAGGAAAGCTGATGAGCAGACGCGTTGGCATGGAAGCTTCTTTTGCCATAGCCGAGGCAGTGAAGCTTGCTGAAGCTGAAGTGGTGGCAGCGTACCCCATCACGCCCCAGACCCATATTGTTGAGCGCCTGTCAGAGATGGTGGCGGACGGTGAAATAGACGCCGAGTTCATCTGCGTGGAGTCCGAGCATTCGGCCATGAGCGCCTGCGTCGGCTCTTCTGCGGTGGGCGCGCGCACCTTTACCGCCACGGCCGGCCAGGGGCTGGAGCTGATGCACGAGGTGCTGTTTGTGGCAGCATCATCGCGGCTGCCGATTGTCATGGCCGTGGCGAACCGGGCGCTGTCCGGGCCGCTCAATGTGTGGGGCGATCAGTCAGATGTCATGGCCGCGCGCGACTGCGGCTGGATTCAGTTTTTCGCGGAGAATGCCCAGGAATCCTTTGACCTGACGCTGTGCGCTTTCAAGATTGCCGAAGACCCGCAGGTGCTGTTCCCGGTGATGATGAATATTGACGGCTTTTTTGTCTCCCACGTGGTTGAGCCGCTCCATCTTCTGGAGAAAGAAGAGCTGGAAGGATTTCTCCCGCCGTATAAATATCCTTTTCCCCTGGACCCGCGGCGGCCGGTCACCATGGGCGCGTTCTCCCCGCCGGTGCTCTACACCGAAGCGCGCAAGGCACTGGAAGTTGCCCTGCAGGGCACCAGGGAGACCATCCTCCGGGTATGGAAGGAATTCGGCGACCGGTTCGGGCGCAGCTATAAGCCGATTGAAACCTATCGGACCGAAGACGCGGACACCATCCTGGTGGGGATCGGGTGCTACACCGAAACCGCAAGCGTTGCCATTGATACCATGCGGGCCCGGGGAGAAAAAGTGGGCATGGTGCACCTGCGGCTGTGGCGGCCGTTTCCCTTCGCCGAAATCCGCGCAGCGCTTCAGGGAGCGCAGAAGGTGCTGGTATTTGACCGCTGCATAATCCTGGGCGGCCCCGGCGGCCCCCTGTGCTCGGAAATAAAGTCCGCCCTCTACAGTGAAGAAAAGAAACCGAAAATATTTAATTTCATCGGCGGCCTGGGCGGGCGGGACATCACGCCCCGGCAGTTTGAAGATATGATCGCGCGGGGCCGTAAAATTCTGGATTCAAAAGTTACGGTAGAATATGAAACTATCGGGGTGAGGGAGTAATGGACCAGTTTTCAATTTTTGTTCCGCGGCTTGTTACCACCAAAGAGTACTTTGCTCCCGGCCACCGGGCCTGCATCGGCTGCGGCGAAGCGCTTGCCGTGCGCCATGTGTGCAAGGCCCTGGGCAAGGATGTGATCATTGCCAATGCCACCGGGTGCATGGAGATCGTGTCCTCCGCGCTTCCCACCACGACCTGGCGGGTGCCGTGGATACACAGCCTGTTTGAAAACACCTCAGCGGTCGCCTCGGGCATTGAATCAGGCCTGAAGGTGCTCAGGCGCAGGGGAAAGATCCCGGACAAAAAGATAACGGTCGTGGCCATGGGCGGTGACGGCGCGACCTGTGACATCGGGCTGCAGTCCCTGTCAGGCGCTCTTGAGCGGGGGCATAATTTTATCTATTTCTGCTTTGACAATGAAGCCTATATGAATACCGGCATCCAGCGCTCAAGCGCCACACCGTACGGCGCAACGACCTCCACCTCTCCTGCCGGCAAAAAAGGCATCGGCCAGATAACCGGGAAGAAGAACATGCCGGCCATTGCCGCGGCCCACGGCATCCCCTATGTGGCAACAGCCTGCCCGAGCTATCCGTTTGATCTGTTTGACAAGGTGAAGCGCGCCCAGGCGGTTGAGGGGCCGGCCTACATCCACGTGTTTTCCGTGTGCCCGACCGGCTGGCGCTCGGCACCCGAGCTGAGCGTGAAGATGGGTCGGCTGGCGGTTGAGACCGGCGTGTTTCCCCTCTATGAAATTGTAAATGGACAATACCGGCTGAGCATGGATATTTCGCCCCTGCGGCCGGTTGCTGAATATACCAAAGTGCAGGGCCGGTTCCGGCATTTAACGCCGGACCTGCTGGAGCAGATGCAGGACCGGGTCATAAAAACCTATGAAGAACTGAAGAAGAAAGCATCCGGCTGAGGGAACTATGCAGGAAGAGATTAAAGCCATTGTTGAGAGCTACGGCAGGGATAAGGCTTTTCTGGTGCCGATACTGCAGGATATTCAGTCCCGCTGCAATTATCTGCCCCGGGACCTGCTCCTGGAGCTGGCGGAAGAGCTCGCCATTCCCCACAGCCTGGTCTTTTCAGTGGCCACGTTTTACAAGGCCTTCAGCCTGACACCCCGGGGCAAACACATTGTGAGTGTCTGCCTCGGCACTGCCTGCCACGTGCGGGGCGCGCCCAAGGTGCTGGACGCGCTGGAGCGGACCTTACACATAAAACCCGGCACCACGGGAGAGGACGGTGCAGTTTACCCTGGAGACGGTCAACTGCGTGGGCGCCTGCGCGCTGGGCCCCATCGTGGTTGCGGACGGAGAGTATCACGGCCAGATGACCCTTGCCAAGACCGAGAAAATTGTTACTACCTTGAAAGCGGGAGACCAGGCATGAAACGGATTGGAAACGCAGCTGAGCTCTCAGCCCTGCAGAAAAAGCTGCAGGACATGCGCGACCCGAAAAAGCCGCTCATCACCATCTGCGCCGGCACCGGATGCCAGGGCCAGGGATGTTTAAAAGTAAAAGAAGCGCTTGAAGCGGAAATCGACAAGCAGGGTTTTTCCGGCAAGGTAGCGGTCAGAGCAACCGGCTGCCACGGGTTCTGTGAAAAAGGGCCGCTGGTGGTCATCCACCCGCAGAAGATTTTTTACCAGCAGGTGAAAATCGATGATGCCGCGGATATAATCGCGCAAGACCATCGCGCACCGGCGAGGTGCTGGAGCGGCTGCTGTACACTGACCCGGCGGCGAAAAAGAAGCTCGTCAATGAAGACGAGGTCCCGTTTTACAACAAGCAGAAGCGCATCATCCTGGGCTATAACGGCCAGATCGATCCCACCAGCGTGGATGATTATCTGGCTGTCGGCGGCTACAGCGCGCTGGCCAAAGCGCTCTCCGCAATGGCCCCGGACGCAGTCATACACGAAGTGCTGCACGCCGGCCTGCGGGGCCGCGGCGGCGGCGGCTATCCGACGGGCACCAAGTGGGAGCACTGCCGGGCGGCAGCCGGCTCGCCCAAGTATGTGATCGGCAACGGCGATGAAGGCGACCCCGGCGCTTACATGGACAGAAGCATCATGGAGGGAAACCCCTTCAGCATCATCGAAGGGATGACCATCGGCGCCTACGCCATCGGCGCGGAAACCGGATTTCTCTACGTGCGCAATGAATATCCCCTGGCGGTAAAACACCTCACCATGGCAATAACAACCGCACGGGAAGCGGGGCTGCTGGGAGAGAACATTTTAGGCTCGGGATTTAATTTTGAGATTAAGATCAACCGCGGCGGCGGCGCGTTTGTCTGCGGCGAGTCATCAGCCCTGTTTGCCTCCATTGAAGGCCGCTCCGGCGAGCCCCGGGACAAATATATCCACGCGGTGGAAAAAGGGCTGTGGGACAAGCCCACGGCGCTGAACAATGTGGAAACCTGGGCCAACGTGCCCCTCATTATCAACCGGGGAGCTGAATGGTACCGCTCCATCGGCACCGAGGGCAGCAAGGGAACAAAAATATTCTCCCTGGTGGGGAAAATAAATAATACCGGCCTGGTCGAAGTTCCCATGGGCATGACCCTGCGGGAAATTATTTATGACATCGGCGGCGGCATACCCCGGGAGAGAACATTCAAGGCAGTCCAGACCGGGGGCCCCTCGGGCGGCTGTATCCCGGAGAGCATGCTGGACCTGCCGGTTGATTTCGATGCCCTCGCAAAAGCCGGCTCCATGATGGGCTCAGGGGGCATGATCGTGATGGATGACCGCTCCTGCATGGTGGATGTGGCCCGCTACTTTCTCAACTTCCTGCAGGAGGAATCCTGCGGCAAGTGCGTTCCCTGCCGGGAGGGGCTGTTGCGCATGGGAGAGATTTTCGCCGATATCTGCGAGGGCCGGGGCAGAGAGGGAGATATTGAACTGCTGCTGTCCATGTGCGATGCAATCATTGACGGCGCATTATGCGCTCTCGGCAGCACCGCCCCCAATCCGGTTCTGAGCACCATCCGCTACTTCAGAGATGAATATGAAGCCCATATAAAAGATAAAAAATGTCCTGCCGGTGTCTGTAAGGCTCTCATCCAGTATCGCGTTATCCCTGAACAATGCAAGAAGTGCGGAGCATGCAAGAAGGTGTGTCCGGCTGATGCAATAACAGGAGAACTCAAGGAGCTCCATTCGATCAATACCTTAAAATGCATTAAGTGTGGGGCCTGTTTTGAAGCATGCAAGTTTGATGCAGTCAGCATAGAATAGAAGAAAAAATCTTCATCTGAATAATGCTAAAAAAGCCTCCCGGTTTCAAGGAGGCTTTTTTGGTAACCACTCATCCGGCAAATTCTTCGCGAAGAGCGCGGCGCTGCACAAACAAACCTTGACATTGTATCCTCTCTCACTTTACAATAGATAAATTAAGGCATTATTTTACCTTCACAATTGAACGCCTGTGGAAGGGTCGTAACGACCAGCGAAATATAAAACATTTATAAGGAACTCTTATTTATGCCCTGGCAAGACAATTCCGGAAAACAGAACCCCTGGAGTAATCAGGAGTTCAATCCCGAGCAACTCATAAAGCAGCTTAAAAACATGCTTGGTAAAGGTTTCTCCGGCATCTGGCTTATTATTATCGTGGTGGCAGCGCTGTGGGGCATCAGCTGCTTTTATACCATTCAGCCGGGTGAGGCCGGCGTTGTTCAGCGGTTTGGCAAATTTGTGCGGATAACGGGCCCCGGGCTCAATCTGAAATTACCGGCAGGGCTTGAAACCCTTACCAAAGTGCGGGTGCAGTATGTCTATACCGAGGAATTCGGCATCCGGACCATACAGGCAGGTGTGGACACCGAGTACTCTTCAAGCAGGGAGTATCTGAACGAGTCCCTGATGCTCACCGGCGATCTCAACTGCGCGGTGGTGCCCTGGATTGTGCAGTTCCGGCTTGCCGATCCCTATAAATTTTTATTTAAAGTGCGGGATGTGAAAAAGACCCTGCGCGACCTGTCCGAGGCAGTGATGCGCCAGGTGGTGGGTGACCGCAGCATTAACGAGGTTATTACCGAGCGGCTGGAGATTGCAACAGCGGTTAAAATCGAGCTGCAGAAGGCCGTGAATGAAGCTGACACGGGCATTACCATCGTCACCGTTGAACTCAAGCGGGCCACGGTGCCTGACCCGGTGCAGCCGTCGTTTAACGAGGTCAACCAGTCCCTGCAGGAAAAAGAGCGGATGATTTACGAGGCGCGGGAGGCTTACAACAAAGTAGTGCCTGAAGCAAGCGGGGAGGCGCAGCGGGTCCTCAGGGAAGCGGAAGGCTATGCCCTGGAGCGCATCAACCAGGCAAAAGGAGATGCGGCCCGCTTTCTGTCGCTCTGGACTGAATATGCCAATGCCAAAGATGTAACCAGAAGACGCCTCTATCTTGAAGCCATGCAGGATGTTCTGCCGAAATTGGGCAAGACCTATATCATCGATCCCGAGCAGGGGGGGCTGCTGCCGCTTCTCAATCTGGGTGAAAAACTTGCAGAGGAGAAGAAGCCATGAAGAGCAGACTGCTGATCGCTGTTATTGTGCTGCTGGGTATATTTATATTCGGCGGCGTCTTTTACACGGTGGATGAAACTGAGCAGGTGGTCATTACCCAGTTCGGCAAGCCGGTTGGTGACCCCATTACCGATCCGGGGCTGCAGGTAAAGCTGCCGTTCATTCAGAACGCAAACGTTTTCCCCAAAACGCTGCTTGAGTGGAACGGTGACCCCGGGCAGATACCCGACGCAGGACAAGACCTTCATCTATGTAGAGACCTTTGCCCGCTGGCGCATTAAGGACCCGCTCAAATACTATGAGACGGTGTATAATGAGATTGCAGCACAGAAGAAGCTTGATGATATACTGGATTCAGCGACCTTTAACTTTATATCTTCCCATCACCTTGTTGAAGCGGTACGAAACTCCAATCGTCTGCTGGAGAAGGAAGTGATTGATTCGGCAGGTCTTGCTGAAAGCGTCCAGGAGCAGATTTCCATTAAACTCGGCAGGGCAGGGATGAACCAGGGCATCATGGAGCAGGCCAAACCGAAGCTTGAGAAGTTCGGCATTGAGATCATTGATATGCGCATCAAGCGCATCAACTATGTTGATGAAGTGCAGAAAAAAGTCTACGAGCGCATGATCGCGGAACGCAAGCAGATTTCAGAAAAGTTCCGCTCTGAAGGCAAAGGCGAGAGCAAGAAGATAGAAGGCGAGCGGGGCAAGGAGCTGCAGCGAATAAACTCTGAAGCATACCGCAAGGCCCAGGAAATAAAAGGAAAGGCAGACGGCGAGGCGGCCCGCATTTATGCCGGGGCATACAATAAAGATCCTGAATTTTATTCGTTTTTAAAGACGCTGGATGCCTACCGGCAGACTATTGGCAAGGACAGTTCGGTAGTGCTGAGCACCAAGAGCGATTTTTTTAAATACCTGAAGGGATACGAGGAGAAACGATAGACATCATTCCTGAATTCGAAGAACCAACTTCGAAACAAACAATGTCAAAGTACAAAATCCAAATGTCAAGGATTTAGGAATTAGCATTTAGAATTTCATTACTATATAAAAGGAGATTTTTGTTATGGCTCATAAGAAAGCAGGAGGCAGCTCCCGTAACGGACGTGACAGCGCCGGCCAGCGCTTCGGCACCAAGCGCTACGGCGGCGAGAAGGTAAAGGCAGGAAACATTCTGATCCGCCAGGTCGGCACCAGAATTCACCCGGGCGTGAATGTGGGCATGGGCAGGGACTTCACCCTGTTTGCCAAGATCGACGGGGTGGTGAAGTTTGAAGATTTCGGCAAAGGCAGAAAACGGGTTACCATCGTAGCTGCATAACATGCAGTCCCGGAAGTGTCCGGGGCGCGTGACCTTTCATTCAGGAAGGAATCCTTGTCCACTGAACAGATCAGAAAAGGCATACTACAGCAGGTAAAGCGCACGGTCGTAAAGCTCGGGAGTAATGTTTTGACCACTGCCGGGTGGAAGCTGGACAGGAAAGTATTTGCCGATATCACCGCAACCATTGCCCGGGCACGAAAGCGCCGGGGCGATTTTATTCTGGTTTCTTCCGGCGCGATTGCTGCCGGCATGGGCAAACTGGGCTTCAGAGAGCGGCCCCGGCTCATTCCCCTGGAACAGGCGGCAGCAGCAATCGGCCAGATAAGTCTCATGGGATTGTATCAGCGCCTCTTCGGGCAGCTCGATGTGAGCGTTGCCCAGGTGCTGCTGACGCACAGCGACCTGAAGGACCGCAGGCGGTTCTTAAATGCCCGGCACGCGCTGAGCAGCCTGCTTGAGTATCATATCATTCCCATCATCAACGAAAATGACTCCACGGTTGTTGACGAGATCCGGTTTGGAGACAACGACCACCTGTCAGCTCTGGTTACCAGCCTGGTGCAGGCAGACCTGCTCATAATACTGACCGATATTGACGGGCTCTATGACCGCGACCCCAAGACCTGCCCGTCGGCACGGCTCATTCCCCTGGTGCGCAATATCACGGCAGGCATAGAGCGGCTGGCAAACGGCACCAGGAGCACCATAAGCCGCGGGGGGATGGCCACCAAGATTGCGGCGGCCAGGACCGCTGCGCTGTTTGGTGTCCCCACCATTATTGCCAACGGTAAAACCCCCGGCAACCTGGAAAAAATTCTGCAGGGCAGGGATGTGGGCACGCTGATCCTTCCTGAGCAGAACAAGCTCGCGAGCCGCAAGCAGTGGATCGCCTTCACCTTAAAACCCCAGGGTGAAATTATAGTTGACGACGGGGCAAAAGACGCTATTCTCAGGAAAGGCACCAGCCTCCTGCCCTCAGGCATTATTCAGGTGCGCGGAGAATTTGATGCCGGAGAAGCGGTAGCCTGCTGCGACCGGAGCGGCGCCCCCTTTGCCCGGGGATTGACACGCTACGGGTCTGCTGAAATTGAGCGGATACGGGGCTGCAAGACCGCAGAGATAAAAAAGGTGCTCGGCCATTGCCCGGCCCAGGAAGTGATAAACCGGGATGACCTGGTAGTATTGAGAGAAGACTAACATGGAAGTGTCGCAGCACATTCTCACCATCGCACGCACTGCGCGGGAGGCTTCCCGCTCGGTTGCATCACTGACCACCGCGCAGAAGAACCGGGTGCTGCGGGGCATTGCCCGGCTGCTCGCTGAAAAAAAATCCCTGCTGCAGACAGAAAATGCAAAAGATGTGGCCGCGGCCCGCAGCCAGCAGCAGCCGGCAGCCTTTATTGAGCGGCTGACACTTTCCGGCGGCGGTGCTTGATGAGATGAGCGCCGCGCTGGAAGAGGTGGCGCAGCTTCCCGATCCGGTCGGCGAGGTGACCGGCATGTGGAAGCGGCCCAACGGCCTGCTCGTCGGCAGGATGCGCATCCCCATCGGCGTGATCGGCATGATTTACGAATCGCGGCCCAATGTCACGGTGGATGCAGCAGGGCTGTGCCTCAAGGCCGGCAACGCCGTAATTCTTCGGGGCGGCAGCGAGGCCCTGCATTCAAACCGCGCCCTGGCGGCGCTCATGCAGGAGGTGCTCACGAGCGAGCAGATTCACCCGGCAGCAATCCAGGTAATCCCTACTGCAGACCGGGACGCGGTGCTCGAGCTGCTGCAGCTCTCCGACTATATTGATGTCATCATCCCGCGAGGCGGTGAATCCCTGATCCGCACCGTGTATGAGCATTCAAAAATACCGGTGATTGCCCACTACAAGGGAGTCTGCCATGTTTTTATTGACGCCTCAGCAGACCCCGGCATGGCGCAAACCATCAGCCTGAATGCAAAAGTGCAGCGCCCCGGCGTGTGCAATGCCATGGAGACGCTGCTGGTGCACCGGGTGTTTGCTGAAAAACATCTGGCAGCGCTGGCAAGCGCCCTGCGCACGGAAGGTGTTACCATCCGCGGCTGCGAGCGCACCTGCCGGATGGTCCCGGAAGCAGAGCAGGCCACAGAAGAGGACTGGTCAACAGAATATCTGGACCTGAGGCTGTCAATGCGCGTGGTGGACTCTATTGATGATGCCATTGACCACATAGCCCGCTACGGCTCCCTGCACACGGAGGCCATTGTGACCAGCGACTATAACAGCTCGCAGAAATTTTTGCGGGAGGTTAATTCATCGGTGGTGCTGGTCAATGCCTCTACCCGTTTTAATGACGGCAATCAGCTTGGCCTCGGCGCTGAGATCGGCATCAGCACTTCAAAGCTGCATGCCTTCGGCCCCATGGGGCTTGTCGAGCTCACCACGACAAAATTTATTGTATACGGAGAGGGGCAGGTAAGAACGTAACAAGTTGCGAATTCAGAGTTAAGAGTTCAGAGTGACAGAGCACGGCCAGCAATCCTTTTTCTGCTCAGCTACTCGTTACTCAGCACTAAGAAACTTTTTCTAAGCGCGGCAGCAGCGGTTTGAAAAGAGATACAGGAAAGAATACCAGAGTCGGTCTTTTCGGCGGGACCTTCAATCCCATTCACTGGGGGCATCTGCGCTCTGCAGAAGAAATTCGTGAACGGTTCGATCTCTCTCGCGTCATTTTTATCCCGGTACATGTTGCGCCGCACAAGAAGGCCGATGTTATTTCTTCAGAGCACCGCTGTGCCATGGTGAAAAAAGCCATCCGCGGCAATTCCTTTTTTCAGGTTTCAGACATCGAGCTGCAGAGGCCGGGGAAATCCTATTCCATAGACACCATACGGCATTTTCACGGGCTTTCCCGGGGTCAGGAGGAACTGTTTTTTATCATGGGCATGGATGCATTCCGGGAAATTCCTGTCTGGAAGGACTATCCGGCATTTTTCTCTGCCTGCAATTTTATTGTCATGACCCGTCCCGGCGCACACGATGTGCAGCCTGCTGAGCTTATTCCCCGTGATATAGAAAAAGAGTTTACCCGGCAGGAGCGGGAGCAGTGCTTTGTTCACACCTCGGGCTGCCGCATTTATACTGCCCCGGTGACGCCGCTTGACATTTCTTCAACGGTTATCCGCGCCTGCACGGCCGCGGGGAAATCTATCAGGTACCTGGTTCCCCGCGAGGTGGAACGCTATATTGCCGGGCACCAGCTCTATCGGATAACCGCAGCGCCGGGCCGGCAGCCGCAGCGCCCGCCGGCCGGGTGATGAAAAAATTGTTTTTTCTACAGCTGAAAGGAGCACGAAGTATTGGACGCAAAAGAAAAAGCTTTGTGGTATGCGCATCTGGCGCTGGACAAGAAGGCCGTTGATCTGGTGGTCCTTGATGTGCAGGAACAGTCATCCTTTACCAGTTATTTTATCATCTGCAGCGGCACCTCAGATCGCCATGTGCAAGCCATTGCCGCGCATCTTGAAATAAGCGGCAAACAGGCGGGCATGCTCCCGCTGGGGGTTGAAGGCGTGCGTGAAGGCAGATGGGTTCTGCTTGACTGTGCTGATGTGGTAATACATGTTTTTCATGAGCCGGTGCGGGAATTTTATGACCTGGAGCGGCTGTGGACAGATGCGCAGAGAATCCCGGTAGAAATTGATGGCGCGACAGAGAGCGCAATGCCCGGGGACAAAACTAAAACGGCAAAAAAAACCAAAACCGAAAAGACAAAGGCTGGGACACGGAAGAAAAAGAGCTAACAGGCTGTACCGTGGTCATTGATTTGTCATTTGAGCTTTGGCATTTGGATTTTATCGCATGGGCTTCAGAAACTTTTTTACCGCAGCTGCCGACTTCTTCTTTCCCCCGCGGTGCCTGCTGTGCAGGAAATTTCTGATTGCCCCGCATGAAACATATTTTTGCAGTCCCTGCAGCGAGGCCCTGCCCCTCATCAGCGGGCCGCTGTGCCCGCGCTGCGGTATGCCCTTTGTCTCGCCGGAAGGTGCTGATCACCTCTGCAGCCGCTGCATCGGAAAAGATCCGGCATTTGACACGGCGCGGGCGGTGGGTATCTATGCCGGGGCACTGAAACAGGCGATACATCTGTTTAAATATAACAGCCGCTCGCTGCTGGCAGCACCGCTGGGGACCGTTCTGGCACAGCAGGGCCGGGGGCTGCTGGAGCATGAGCATGACGTGATTATGCCGGTGCCGCTGCATGCGCGCCGCATCCGGCAGCGGGGTTTTAACCAGTCGCTGGTCCTGGCGCGCCAGGTGGGGAAGCTCTGGGGCGTAGCGGTTGCGGCAGAGGGGCTTGAGCGCACTCGCTGGACTGACCCGCAAACCATGCTGCACGAACGGCAGCGGCTGCGCAATGTCAGAGATGCTTTCAGCTGCCGGGCAGCGGCAGTAGAGAAGAAAAGTATCCTGCTGGTTGATGATGTCTATACCAGCGGCTCAACCGTTAACGAATGTGCAAAGGTTCTGAAACGAAACGGTGCCCGACGCGTTGATGTGCTCACGCTGGCCCGGACCCTATAGATGAGAGGACACAGTGACGTCAATTGATGCGATTATTGCCGTGGTGAAAGACGATCTGGACAGGGTTGAGCAGGGTCTTTTTGTCTCCCTGGCCGAGCACCTGGAGCTTATAAAAAACGTGAGCAACTATGTGCTCTCCAGCGGGGGGAAACGCTTCCGGCCGCTGGTGCTGCTGCTTGCCGCACGGCTCTGCGAGTACCGGGGAGAAAGCCACATCCCGCTGTCCTGCGTGGTGGAATATATTCACACGGCAACGCTTCTGCACGATGATGTGATTGACCATGCCCAGATCCGCCGCGGCAATTCCTCGGCAAACACGCTCTGGGGCAACCACACCACCATCCTGGTCGGCGACTTTCTCCTGTCAAAGGCCTTCTCCATGGCCGTAGAATACGGCAACACAGCCATCCTGCAGGTTATTGCGCGCTCTGCAACGCTCATGGTTGAGGCCGAGACCCTGCAGATGGAGCACTCCCGCGATCCCCTGCTGTCTGAAGATAACTACCTGCAGATCATTACCAAAAAGACCGCAACCCTCATCTCGGCCGCAGCGCAGATCGGGGCCATCCTGGCAGGCGCGAACAGCACCAGGGAGCAGGCCCTGGCAGATTACGGCATGAATGTGGGGATTGCGTTTCAGATTATGGATGATGTGCTTGATTATGCTTCAACGGAACATGACCTGGGGAAAGCCATCGGCAAGGACCTCCAGGAAGGAAGTATCACGCTGCCGTTCATAGAAGCGCTGCAGCGCTCCTCCGTGCGTGATAAAAAGATTATGACGGAGTTGCTATGCAGGGGCGAGGAGCTGCAGCCGGGCGACATGGCCGCCATCCTGGAGATCATTAATAAATACGAGGGGAACCGCCGGGCTGTGGACAAGGCACAGTACTACATCCGCAAAGCAGAAGAAGCGTTGCAGGCGTTTGACGGGTCAGAGCAGAAGAAACCGCTGCTGGCTCTTGCCCGCTATGTGGTGGAGCGCACCAGCTGACCGGCTACAAACCTTTCCGGTGACTGGCGCTCACTGAATACTCCTGGTAATAGGTATAAAAGGGGAAGGCAAACTCCACTTCCCAGGACACGTCGATGGTGACATCGTTTTCCACCGTCCTCAAGCTTTATGTCCTCGGGATAAATGGAGATCCCCAGTTTTTCAGCCCGGCTTTCGACTTCCCGCTGAATGATCTCTATGTCCAGGGTCCGCTGGGAAGCGGCAAACCTGGCAACCTCATGAATATCTTCTCTCATGGAAAGATATGCCCACTGTGCCTCGGCAAATTTAAAGCCAACATAAAACGCAGCCCCCAGGATGAGAAGCCAGATTAAACAGCCGACCTTGCCGGTCCCGCGGATATTGTCTTTCATAGTTTTCTGCTTACCGGGTTGTGGTGTAAAACGATCTGTGGTCAAATACGGTGTGCGTGGAATTGCATGCTAATCTAATGCAACGCACAAAAAAATGCAATAAAAAATTTGCTCGGCCGCAGGAGTTGAGCTGATGATAAGGGAAATATGAGAAAAACGCGGGGGCGGTTAGCGTTACAACTGCCGGCGGGCATCACTGCCATGGCGGGGCGGTTAATTGATAGTATCGCGGTAGTCGAACCTGCGCAGCAGGGCTGAGAACAGATCGGGCTCTGCTGGCGCGCCGGGCGCTTGGCTGTCAACGAGGAAAAGCTGCGATGCTTTAATTAATAATTTAGGCTCGCTGTATTTGCCGGGCTCCCTCCAGCAATCTGCAAGATTCGCTCTATTTTCTGTTGCATCGATACAGTCCGACAATCACGGTAACAAGGATGCCGGCGATATAGCCGCCGAACCCTTTCAGCAGGAAATTATAGCAGGCCCATGTTGCGACGGTAAAAACGGAAAACAGCACAACAAGTGAAACAATACAATGAACCATTGGCACGCAGCTTTTCATCACGCCCTTTTGGTTCAGTTCCATTGTGCAGGGAATACCGAAGCACATGATGATAAGCGGGGGAACCAGTGCTAATGATCCGCAAACCACGCCGGCAAAGAATGCAATGAGGTAAAATATAAATAAGGGCAGTAATGACATAGCCATTTCCCCGTCCTGTCATGCCCGTAAGCATGCTCTGGATGCTTCCCTTTTATAGAGACTATAATAGGAGATCATCCATCCCCGGTCAATATCCCGAACGGGTTATTGTCCGGGGTATTTTGTATTAGAATGTAAATTAATTTGCATTAGCAGGCTGTTGAAAAACACCCATCTGCTTTGTTGCGCTCATCCTTCGTCATTGCGACGTACGGTAAAGTACGCCTCATTCCTCACGATTTCGCGCGCCTTGCATCTGGATGTTTTTGACCAGCCTGAAAGAAAACTAATTTTTCAACAAACTGTTAGACCGGAATTATACAGGGGGTTAATAGCAATTTTTTTATAGCGCGGGCTGTTTAAGATACCGTGAGTGCCGATGTTGCGCAGGATAGCTGCAGCGATACATTTTTTACAGTTACTGTGATAGGTATATTCATATCGAGAAGATGACGCCGCTGCTTGAAACCATGGGGAAGGAGATAATAAACTGCAGCGCAGCAGGGCTGGGGGGGCAACAGTTATACCGGCTGGATTAAATAGCCAATTAAAAGGGAACAGGCTTGGAAGCGTTTTAAAGGATAGGACGATAGGGATTCGTGGTTCGTGACCAGTGACGCTAAAACTGTGATCCGGATACGGGACCCGGAGTTCGAAGGGCTGTAGACTGTTTTAACCGCAGCAGCCGCAGGCAGTTGTCTTTAATTTCTCTCCACGAACGGTAATGCTGAGAATTGTCGGCCCGGATTTCTTGAATTCCTTTAATTCCGCTTCTGAAAGATAGGGGGAGAGCATTTCATCAGACAGGCTGATTGTTTTTTCTTTAACCACGGCTACAGATGGAAAGCCTGCCTTCCTGATGATGTTGAGGTACTCTTCCTTTTTGAGGGCCCCCGCAACGCAGCCTGCATACATCTCCGCTGCAGCCTGCAGGTTTGCGGGCAGGGCTGCCGTCAGCACCACATCAGAAATGCTGAAATGTCCGCCGGGCTTGAGTACACGGCAGATCTCCTGATATGCTTTGAGCTTGTCGGGCACCAGGTTCAGCACGCAGTTGCTTATCGCCACATCGGCAGTGTCGTCATCAACCGGCAGGT
This sequence comes from uncultured delta proteobacterium, assembly GCA_963803975.1. Lineage (GTDB taxonomy): Bacteria > Desulfobacterota > WTBG01 > CAIYCZ01 > CAIYCZ01 > JAPLIX01. The sequence goes on along the minus strand of CAWDOY010000018.1, from coordinate 11,336 downwards.
TTTCAATTTCTCCGAAACGAAACTCCACGTTCTGATAGCCGAGCTTTTTGTTGTTTTCCCGCGCCCGCTCAATCATGGATTCTGTCATGTCAATGCCGATAACCCGGCCTGATTCTCCCACCAGGCGCCGCGCCACAAACACATCATTGCCCGCGCCCGCGCCTAAATCTATAACCGTATCGCCCGGCTTTATTCCGGCACTGTCAGTCGGTATGCCGCAGCCAAGGCCAAGGTCCGCGTCAGGGTTGTAGCCTTCCAGTTTTGAGTAGTCCTCGCTGAAGATGGTGTAATCAACACCTGCAGCGCTGTCCGGAGAACAGCAGGAGCATGCAGAATGTGGTTTTCCCTGCGCTGCTATCTCGCCGTATTTTTCTTTGACAATCTGTTTTATGTCATCTGCCTTCATATTGTTTTCTCCAACTCATAACAATCAGTATGGTTTAAAAGCAGCGGATGTCTTCACCATCACAGTATATCTAATTAACGGGTCTCTTGACAAGGAACCTTTAATGGGTGACCTCAAGCGGTACCCACTGTCATCTTTTAACTTTATCGAACTTCCATCACCCGGTCAATTTTATTCTGAGGAATAATATAGTCTATGGTTTTTGTCTGGGGGTTGAGAAGAAAGATGATATTTCCGGTTGCGCAAAAGGTTCCGGCATCTTTTTTTACCAGGTTATATGAGTCGCGGAATTGATTGAGTTCCTGGGGCAGTTCAGGCCGTTTTATTTGAGGCGCATATTTGAAGCAAAACGGCTCGGTAACATTGAAAATATAATAGGTGGTTCCTTTGATATCCGTTGTTCCGGTGAGGGTTCCTACCTTCTTGCCATCCTGCGTGAGCCCGGCATTATTAACCGGCGGCGGCTGTATCCGGATATTTTCTTTTACCGGGGAAGCGCAGCCCAAAGCAAGGAGCAGCGCAATGATAGTGAGGCATTTGAGTAAAGGAGATTGTTTGCAGCCCATTTCAGCTCCGATAAAAAAAGTATGGTCACCAGATTCTATTCTATGCCATTCTTATAAATGTTGTAAAGTATAATCCGGGCTGCGCCAGGATGCGGCGGCCCTTCTGGTGAGCGGCAAATTTATTTTGCCGGGCCCTTTGCATAACCATTTTCATGTGTTATATTTAAATTGTGTATAGCCCATGATACCTCCTGGAGATGGCAGGGTTCCCCCCCTCTTTTCCCTGACCAGCTCCGGGAGGTATTTTATTCCATTTTTCCGCTAATTTTACTAAACTGTTACTTACTTCATGACACGAAATGGCAGAAAGAGGGAACTGCGTGAAACAGACACCCGAAAGAGTTTTTTCCATATCAAACAAACAGAAACCCCGATCAGCTGCCTGGCTGATTCGGGTTTTTTTATGTACGCCCCCTGCAGGGACACCGAGGAAGAGATGGTTTGCACAAGAATTTCTGCTGCTTGCGATACTGGCACTGGTTTCAGCGCCGCCATGCAGGGCACTTCCCCTGCCGGGAGCAGCGCACGCCGCCGGTTCCGACAGCTTCCGGACGGTGCCGCCCGGCTTCATTACCGGAGACCAGAACCTCCTCGAAGATAGCAACACAGCAGCCCCTTCTGCTGTTATTCCCTGGACCCAGGTCAATCTGGAAGGGTTTGACCTTTTTATTACTGGAGAGGCGTAAATAATTACGGCGTATTCGATGACTCATTTGTTGAATATAATGGGTTACTTTATGCAGGAACTGACAATCCAGAATTTGGCCCAGAAATTTGGGCATATAATGAAGGCGGATCGACAACATGGACAAAAGTATCTGACATGCCATCCGGTTATAGTTTTCTCTTGGGAGGCGAAGCTACTCAAATATATCACCAAGGTGGCAAAAAGGTAGCACTTTTCTGATTTTAATGATATAATATTATATAACATAATTTTTTTTAATTTTATTTTTATTATATTGTTGAAGACAATAAAAAAAGTTGACTGCTGAAATACAATCAGGGGTGTTAAAAACTAATTAGCGGTTATTGTAGAGAAAACTATAAATAAGGAGAATTAATAAGATGGAAAAGATAAAATATTCTACTATAGCTTTTTGTTTTTTTTATATTACGCTTTTCTTGCTGAACAGTTCAACTGCATTCCCGGCAGATAAACCCATTGCCATAGTAAGTGAAGACGCAACGCAGATAGTTATTGAAGGTACAGCTGCTGATTTAAATATAACCCCATCGCAATACCTCCCCTACAAGAACATATCAATACCGGGCTATTCAGTTATACATCAGGGCGGAAGCCCGGCTGTGCTGCAAACCGGGCAGCTGATAGAAATTCCCGAAGGATGCGATATTGAAGTATCATTCATATCCCATAGAGACCGTTGAGTATCCTGATTTTCTGTCTGGGGCCGGCGCCCTATCAAGTTGTTGTCGAAGATGAGTCGGGCAATAAAACAGTAACAGAACAGTATCTTCCTGACTTTGACAGCTATTCCCAAAATGCTTATACTCCCGCTGAGTTGGCCACCGTTGAATTTACCGGATACCTGCGGGACAAGCGCATTGCCCGGCTCCTGTTTTCTCCGGTTCAGTATAATCCGGTATCTGAAACCCTTATCGTACATAAAAAGTACCAGGTTCATATAACCTTTAATTTTACGGCAGCCGACGCATTTAAAACGCCCCTCACCAGCAGCTATCAAAATGCAGCAACCACGGCAGCAGGTGATGAAATTTTTGACAACATTTATAAGTCTTGCCTGCTGAACGCACAGCCCGTTACCAATGTTACCAGCAGCAGCCAGGCGCTCTCCTCCGCGATAGGCATAGAATCTGTGCAAACAGAAGGAAGCCCGTATGCGGTACGTGCGGTTATCGAGAGTGCGGGGATATATAAAATTACTTACGAAAGCTTGTCCGCCCTCGGCATAAATTTATCAGCCACCACCATTGCAAATATAAAGGTAGAGAACCGGGGCAATCAAATACCTCTGTACCGCAGCGGAACGGGTACATTCTCAGCGGGAGAGTATATTCTATTTTACGGAGAACCTTTTAAATCCTTATACGCTAAGAAAAATGTGTACTGGATATACCAGGGGTCAAGTAACGGCAGCAGCATGGTCTTAAAGGACGGGAGCCAGACCGGGTACCCAGCGCAAACAAGTTTTAAGAACACCTATCATGGAGAACAGGATCTAATGTACTGGGAAACAATCCCGAATGGCGCGGGTGTGGACCACTGGTTCTGGAACAGATTACAGCCAACCTCGACATCAGTACCTGTGTCAATTACCTACACTGCCCCATTAAACAATATTGTAACGACGGCCGGCAATTATTCCATGAAGGTGAATCTGCGGGGGGAAACAGCGCTCGGGCATCATACCAAAGTGTATGTAAATAACACGCTGGTGAAGAATTTCACCTGGTCGGGGCAGGTGGAGCGGACTGAAGATATCAGCAAATATTTCCCCTACCCTGTTTATAAACGGGAACAACAGCATCAAGATCGAAGAGATCCTTGACGCGGGGGTCACCGTTGACCGTATTTACACAAACTGGTTTGAGATAAATTATAATGATTCCTATGTGGCGGAGACAAATGAATTGAAGTTCAAAGGCGAGGGCACCGGCAACTTTTCTTTTAGCGTCAGCAATTTCACGGGCAGCAGCATCATGCTGCTTGACATTACCAGTCCGCTGAACACGTTACACATAAGTAATCCAGAAATTACCGGCGGCGGCTGCTGCCAGCTACACGATGAAGTTTGGTGATACGCTTTCAGGAGCAGTTAAAAACTACTATGCGGCAGAAGAAAGTCAATTCAAAAGTCCGGCATCACTGGTTGTTGATACCTCATCCAGTCTTAAAACAACACGCACAAATATTGACTATATTATAATCACCAATGAAGCCTTTTATAATGACATAGTCGCATTAAAAACTTACCGAACCGCACAGGGGCTGAATGTTGAGATAGCAAAGATACAGGACATTTATGATGAGTTCTCCTACGGGATCAAGGATGCCCAGGCCATAAAGAATTTCTTAACCTATGCGTATAATAACTGGAAAACAGGGTCTCACCCGACCTATGTGCTGTTAGTGGGCGATGCGAACATAGACTACCGGGATGATTTGGGTCTTTATAGCCAGGGTTATACTGATTATGTTCCCACGTACCTGTACGAGACCTATCTGCTGGGGGACACCCCGACGGATAACAGGTTTGCCTGCGTCAGCGGCACTGACCCGATACCGGACATGATAATCGGCAGGCTATGTGTCAAGACTGCGGCCGATGTCAATAACATTGTTGCAAAGATTCAAGCGTATGAAGCCAGCGCCTCCGGAGCCTGGTCCCAGGCGCGTTATCCTGGCAGCAGATAATGAAAGTGCTTTTGAAGTAACGTCCAATAATCTTGCCGCATTGCTTCCTGCGTACATTACAGCACAAAAAGTATATTTGAGCACTTATGGCAACGTAACTCTGGCAAGAACTGATCTGTTTAATAAGATCAATGCCGGAAGCCTTATAACGAATTACACCGGGCATGGTTCAGTGGATAACTGGGCTGCCGAATATTTGTTTAGAACCAGTCCGCCTAATGATGTTGATCTCCTGACCAATGGCAGTACACTCACCTTTGTGATGGCGCTGAACTGTTTGAACGGATTTTTTCCCAACTTTCTTGACCAGTATTCCCTTGCCGAGGAATTTGTGCGTGCGCAGAACAAGGGAGCCATTGCATGCCTCGCTTCAACCAGCCTTGGTTATACGTCCGAGCATGAAGTGCTGGCGACGAAGATATTCAACCGTATTTACAATGACGGGGACACGGGAATCGGCATCAGTGTTCTACACAGGAAAGATAAATGCCTATAATCAAATCCTGTCAACAGACATTATTGAGACATTTACCCTGTTCGGGGATCCGGCAACGCCGTTCAAGTTAGCAGATACAGTGATAATGACGGCATTGTTGATACTCAGGATAATTGCCCGAACAACTGTAATGTTAATCAACTTGATGCAGACGGTGATGGCATAGGAGATGTGTGCGATACGTCTCCAGGCTGTGGTGGATGCGGACTACCCCAGTGTGAGACGCAGTGCTAAACTCGTGGTTCGTGATTAGTGTAGAAAGAGAGAAAGAAGCTATGAACAATAAAACAATAAAACAAGTTATGGTTGCCTTATTCCTTGTCATGGTAATTTGCAACCGCAAAATGCAAAAGGTGCAGATGTTTTTACTGTTGGTAATTTGGGTACTATCCTTCAATATGCAGATGGCGCATCTACTGCAAACTCAACACTTCTCTCAACCAATACAACCGATCCCGCTACAGTGATAGACACTCTCATCTTTTACAGCTTCCCTTCTGAAACAAAGATAATACTATAGATATTAACTGGGTAACTGCCTCAGAAGATCGATACTGCTGGCTTTAACATCTACCGTGATGAAGCAGAGAATGGTCAATACACTACCAGGTTAAATTCAGGATTAATCCCATCCACAGGCTCATCCACGAATGGTGTATCATATAATTTTGAGGATGCCTCTGTAGCGACTGGAAAACATACTATTACAAGTTGAAGCTATAGACGCTCAACGGAAACATACAAGGTATAATGACTTATGGCCCAGTGCAAGTGCAAACTGGCCGTGTCAGGCAGATGCAGACTGTGCCAATGGTTTGTTTTGTGATGAAGATACTAACCAGTGTATCAGCAACAGTTCATCAACAAGCACTACTGCTCCGGTAAGCACTATCAACAAGTCACCATTACCCCGGCAAGCACAACCACCACCACTATCAATGCAACCAGTCACAACCTCCACCACTTCCGGGGACGACGGTGGAACAAGCACCACCAGTACTGTTAGTGTGACCACCTCGATAATCACCACGTCAACAACATCTCCGGTCACAACCTCGACTACTACAATTTCACCAACAAGCACTACAACCACTACCTCAGCTTTCAACTACAACCACAGAACCAACAACTACTACTACAATACAATCAGGCCCGTGTGCTGCGGAGGCAATCTATGGGGAGAACTCAGAGGAAACAGAACTGCTGAGGAAGTATCGGGATAACGTATTGAGTAAAACTCCTGAAGGGCAGGAAATTATAAAAACCTATTACAAATTCTCTCCGACGGTAACAATGTTATTGGAACAGAGGCCGTTGTTAAAAAATAGGGCCAAGACCTTGATCGATGGGATGCTGCCGGGGATTAGGAAAAAGGTAGAGGAGAGTAACAAAGAGCCGTAATTTATAAATAATGGTGAAAACACAGGCAGGGTCAGCATGGCCCTCCCTGTGTTTTATCTTTATGTAGTGGTAGTATGTTATTTCGTTAAAAGTGCGGCTTTCTGCAATGGCGTGGGGAAATGCAATAACGGCACTTTTTAATTGAACCAGATAGAAAAACATGAATATGACTATTTTGCGAAATACAGTCATTTTAATTTCGATAATTATGCTCTCTCCGTATATATGTATAGCACAACCGCTACAGGAAGCAGAGAAGACAAAATATTTTGATGACTCCGGAGAATTTTTATTTCCCCAGGTCGAGGAACCTTTCGATGACGCAGAGAATCAAGCCATCATTAATCCTTGGACTTACAATAAAAATGAAGAGGTCCTCAGTACACTTGCAGATTTGTCCATTCCCTGGACTCAGGTAAATCTGGAAGGTTTTGACCCTGTTTTTTACTGGCGAGGTGCAAATAATTATGGCGGTGTTTGATGACTCATTTGCTGTGTATAATGGACTGCTTTACGCGGGAACTGACAACCCCATTTATGGTCCTGAAATATGGGCATATAATGGTGACGGCTCAACAACACTGGACCAAAGTATCTGATAACCCATCATGCCGGTTAAAGTTTTCTTTATGGGGGCGAAGCTACTCAATTTCTGATTGTGTTCCAGGACTACCTGTATGCAGGTACCGTATATGGTCAGAATGCTCCCGTCAAAGAAAATGGACAACTCTGGCGAACCAATAATCCGGTAAATGGCAGTAGCTGGACAAAGGTTTTTGATTATGATGACTGGCTTGCAAACCCGGCTGGCGGTGACAAGGGCGATTTGATGAGTGCAGTGGTGTTTGATGGGTTCTTTTATATAAGTGCACGGGCTATTGAAGCGGGCAAAGAACACCCGGAGATTTTTCGCTCCGCAGATGGTGTCAACTGGACAAAAGTGGTTGATAATGGATTCAATAATGTGACTGATCGTTTTGCTTATCCCTTTGAGGTTTTTGATGGGAAGCTTTATGTGTCTGTTAGAAACGATATTGATGGGACCGGATTATGGAGAACTTCTGACGGACTAAACTGGGAGCAGGTAAACATTGACGGCATGGCTGCTGATATGTATCAGAGAGACAGAGATATGATACGGCAGCTTATAGTTTATAATGGATATTTATATGCAACAGTCAGAAATGATTATCTCGGTGCAGGAAACTGGTGGATTGAGATATGGCGCAGCCCGAACGGTATTGATTGGACTCAGGTGGGAGAGAATGGTTTAGGAGATACCTATAATAATAACGATGGCAGAGGCGATTGAGGTGTATAACGACTGTCTGTATATTGGTACAGGGGAATATATGTCTAAAAGTGCACGGATTTATAGAACCTGTGACGGGGTAGATTTTATCGAGTTTAGCAACAACCAGCTTGGTGATACAAATAATCACGGGGTAATGGCTCTCAAGAGTTATGATGGTTACTTGTATGCTGCTACATACCGGTATACTAAATACGGAGGAATTGGAGGTACAGAGGTATGGCGGTATCAAGAAATTGATAGTGATAGTGATGGTATCCCTGATGCTATTGATAACTGCCCCAACAAACCCAATCGGCACAGAACCTTGGCACATGTATGCCTGGCTCAGATAAAGCAGGCGTAACCTGTCACCAGTGACGCTGATTGTGTGATTGGCTGTTCTGCCAACGGGCAGTGCAGCTACTGAACCAGGAGGATACTGACGGAGACGGCGCGGGAGATGTGTGCGACAACTGCCCTGCAGCCTGTAATACGCAGCAGTTGGATGCTGACAACGATGGCGCAGGAGATGTATGTGACGCTGTACCGGGGTGCGGAGGGTGTTCGCAGCCAGTGTGTGAGCAGTGTTGAAATTGAGGCAGGCACAAAGGCACAGAGGCAGAAGGTGAAGAGTGCAAGGTGGAACGTAGTGACTTGTGACCAGCGATCCTGTATGATAAGAGTATGCCGTCGGCCCGTCTCCTCGGCCGAGCGCAGCGGCTCTGAAGGAGGAATGGCGTAGATGAAAAAAATATCAATACTGATAATCTGCCTGCTTGTTGCCGGATGCAGTGTCAAGCGGCCGGTACTCTATCCTAACGCAAAACTGCAGAAGGTCGGCCAGTCCCAGGCGCAGATGGATATAGACGTGTGCTGCCGCATGGCTGAGGCCTACCTCACGTCACACCCGGGCAAAGAGATAGCGACAGACGCGGCGAAAACAGGTGTGGTGGGTGCTGCCACCGGAGCTGCGGTCGGCGCGGTGTACGGCGGCGCGGGAAGAGGCGCTGCTGCAGGCGCGGCCGCGGGAGTGGTGGGAAGCACTGCCAGCGGCATGTTCAGGACGCGCGAGCCAAGCCCGACATTCATGAACTTTGTGAACCGCTGCCTGCACGAAAAAGGCTATGAGCCCATCGGCTGGGAGTGAAATTTGAAAAGGGGGTAACAGTGCCCGCCGGTTACCCCCGGAGCTGTCCTGCTGAAAGCAATCGTGGTCTTTTTTAATTACCCGGCGCTTGCAAGCTTTTTCCCTGACGCAAAAACCTTCTTCAGTTCTTCGGTCTTTTTCTTAATGTCACCCACATCCCGCACATCGGTTACGTGCAGTTTCTCCACGATCTGCATCATATAGGTTCTGGCGATATTACGCTCAAACGCCTGGAAGGCGAGCTCTGCGGATTGCGGGTCTTTGAAGTCCTGCACCATGCCGACAACCGCCTTCTTGCCTTTCAGCCCGTTGTGGATGAAGCGGAACGCGTCCATCGTTCCCAGCTCGCCGACAATCTCAACCTCCCACAGCGGCAGGCAGCGCTCAAAAAAACGCGCCATGATTGCGGTATAGGTCGCGCAGTACAGGGGCGAGGCAAACAGTATCAAATCTGCTGCCGCCATCTCCGGCAGCAGCGTGTCCATGTCATCACGGAAGCGTTTGCACTTCAATCCCGGCTGGAGCATGCAGTTGCGAAAACATCCCTGGCATTGATTGATGTCAAGATCAGCGAGAAAATATTTTTTTACCTCTGCTCCTGCAGAGGCAGCGCCTTCCAGAAAGGTATCGACCATGATTTCCGTGTTCCCTTTTTTGCGCGGGCTTCCGACCAGTCCTAAAACCTTCATTTTCAATTTCCTCCTTGTTGCAGATCGCCTGTGACCTGAGGCTCGTGACCTGCGGTGAGTTTGTCGACCTGTGACCCGAACCCGAATATCACGCTTCACTTTCCAAGTGTACTTTTTAACACGATTCCCTGGTCCCGGACATTTGTTGTATCATAAAAGTAAGACAGAAACATGTCAACTCAAGAAAAAAAATCCCTCATCCGCAAAACTGCGGATGAGGGATGTGATCTTCAGCATATTGTTTTATATTACCAGCCGCCGGGGCCTCTTCCCGGACCTTTGCCGCAGCCGGGGCCCATACCTTTACCGCAGCCCGGCATCATGCCGCAGCCAGGTCCAGGGCCGCCTCCGGCAAGCATGCAGCCGAACCCGAAGGTGCAGCCGGGGGGAAGCAGGGACATTTGTTCGGGAGTCAGAATTTTTCGTGCCTCAAGCTGGCAGGAGAGCCTTTTTTCATTGAGCTGCAGCTGCAGCTCGCTGATCTCCTTAAGCAGCTTTCTTGCTTTGTCTGCGTCGGGTTTCGGCTCCAGCAGCAGGCCTTTCAGCTCAACCTGCTTCTGTTCAATCCGGTTGCCCAGCGGCGCGCATTCCTTCCAGCAACCCTGGTGCAGCGTATCCAGTTTCTTTTGCTGCTCAGCGGAAAGGTTCAGCCCCGCAAAATCAGCCCGCCAGCCGGGACCTCCTCCGGGTGCGCCGCTGTGCATGAAACACTGGGCCTCAACAGTCATGGTCCAGCTCATGGCTGCGACCATCAGTACGGTGATCAGTAATGCTTTTTTCATGGGTTATTTCTCCTCGGTTATAATTGTTGTTATACGGTTAAACAGTTGACGCCGGCACATCCTGCGCGACGGTTATTGGCAGGGCCCGTTTCCTCTGCCCATTCTGCCCTTAAACCCCGGGCCTTTACCGCAGCCGCCCAGCATACCCTTCGGGCACATCATGCCCTGGATGTTCCCGAGATACACCTCTCTCTGCTGCGGTGTCATGGCAGCAGTCTCCTGAAGAATCTGCGCTACTGTTGCCTCCTGGATTTTTCCCTGCAGCGCGGTGATGGCCCGAATCTTTTCCTGGATTTTCTGTTTATCCGGCGGCTGCTCCATAAGGAGAAGGGCAAGCTGCTCCCGCTGCTTCTGTATGCCTGATCGTTCCTGCCACAGCCTGTTCCGGAAATCTGCCCGTGACTGAAGCACCTGGGGAGGGAATTTTTCAGCCGGCATCTCAGGAATGCGTGCCGGCTCACTGCCGCTTATCCAGTACTGCCGGGCTAACGGGTAGCCGAGAGCGCCGAGCACGGCGCAATTAACTGCCAGAGAAAAGATGAAACTGATTTTGAGCCAGGTATCTTTCATATACCCTTTTCCTCCATAGCATAATTGACCTTTATATACGCATCGCCAATTGACTGGGGCGGGGTATCCTGAAATACTTCCAAGTACAGGGCCGTATCTGTTTCTTCCCGGTCAAGATAGTTTGATGCAATGATCCGTCCGAGCCCGATGCCGATGACAAGGCCGATCACCAGAGCCGCTGTGGCAGCAGAAAGCGGAACCGGGAAGAGCCAGCGCAGGAGTTTCTGTGACCGGGTATTTTCCTGCTCTTCGAGAATGCGGGCCAAGGTAGCGGGAATAAGATCAGGCGCTTCCTGCACGTCAGGTAATGCGAGCAGAAGCTCCCAGGTTTTTGCCAGTTCTGCGGCCTCACGAGAACAGGCGGGGCACTGCGCAAGATGGCTTTTTAGTGCCGCTGCCTCTGCGGCCGGCAGCTCGCCGTCAAGACAGGCTTTGATCTTCTTCCGCATGGCGGTACAGCTCATCGTTCTGCTCCTTTATACTTACGGGGGACTCTAAAAATAGAATTTCTAACGCGCTCAATAAATGTAAGGTATTGTTTTTTCTTCCCGCTGTTTAGCGTGAAACCAATTATTAGAGGTACCCTTT
>CAWDOY010000017.1:0-68486 GCA_963803975.1 uncultured delta proteobacterium | reverse complement strand
ATCAGTGCATTTGACCTCTGGTTTCTGGCAGATCCCTTGAACCCATTCATTACGGCAACATGGCTGATAACCGCTTTTGCCCGTTTTTGCGCTTTCAAACCTTCTGGCAAATACATCTTCCCTTCCCCTGAACAGGGATCGGAAAAGAGCTATTTTTTCACTTTCTGAAGAGTGGTTTGTTACTGAAGGTTGATCTGCTTGCGAGGTTGAATCAGAAGGCTTTTGGCTAACAAGGAGGTGTCTCTGCTTTTTTAATTCGTCAAGCTGGTTCTGAATTATTGCTCGTTGTTCATCTAACTGGACCAGTTTCTTCTCTGCCGCTTCGATGAGAGAGTCAATTTCTTTAATGCGATTCACATTAACCTGCGAGATGAAAACCCTAACTTGAAATTGCGCATATTACTTCCAAGGACCCGGGGCTTTCCATGAAGATTGAAAAGGTCGTTTACTTGTAATGCTTTCCACTACTGGCATGAGGAACATAGTAACATCTGCAACTATTTTGTGAAAATCTTTTGGAATATTTATCAACCGATTTTTCCGGATAAATGCCTTCCATTGAGCATCTTTTATCGGATCCATTGAGAAATCAGGTGTAAAAGCTGTTGGCACAGAGGGGATGTCTGTTGAGCGTATTGAAAAGGTTGTTTTGATTGCTTTCTCTAAAGTCTTGCCCATAAAGTTAGATTGACGTGATAAAAACCATATGTCAAAAAAATCTTTCATGCGACTGTTTAGAATCCCCAGTTTGACCATAGCCTCAAATTTTTCAGCAACAGTGCTTTCCCTGCTGTATCCGATAAGATGAGGTTTGGGAAGATCAAGAATTGTGGGATAAATGATAGTCTTGGCTTTAGGCACAACTACGTCACCAAAGCCAATATCTATCTGCATGCTGATACGCACGGTGTCCAGTCTACAACGCAATTTGATACGCACCCCTTCATAGTCCGCATCCTCTGTTATACGCACTCCAGAAACACTGTCCTCATCGAAAATAATGCCGTCAGACTCCACCTCTTGTCTGCAAACGTTTCTTATCATATCAACAATAACTTCCATACTGTTGTCGATCTTACCGAGCATATCAATATCCATTGTTGGACGTGCAAGCGGTGCTTCCCATACAGCAAGCATCAAAGCACCCTTGAGAATAAATTTATCAGCATAGGTTGATTTTGATAAGCGGTAGAGAAATCTTTCCATTGCAAAATACTGGACTAGTTCGCTGAATGAGCGATTGGTTTCTCGCGCTTTGTTGAGCAAGCGCTGGCGCACAGAAGCAGCAATGTTTTTAGGCGGTGTTTTATTCACAGCACTGCCTCCAGATAAGGACGCATCACCCTTGCAACTCGACATACTCGGGCAAAATACATCGTCTCATCCACGCTAAACGGCTTAGTTTCTCGATACAGTTTGAGCGCCTCGACAGCTACATCAAGTCCAATTTTGTTTCTATACTTGAAACAATCAGCCACAGTTTTAGCCGGGCTATAAATGCGTATAGGCATTCCATCAACCTTTTGTAATTCAATACCTTCGGTATATGCGCTGTTGGAAAAGCGAAATATCCGAACCGGAGGATAATCAATTTGAGGAACTTGAGAATTTCTGGATACTGCAAGATAAATCTCATGAGGAATTTGGGTTGTTATTTCATAGAATGAAAGAGCTGATATGAGACAAATGACTCCGGTGGGAACCCGCATGCTAGCCGATACAAGATCGGGGTTTCCAAGCGGCGGGAGTTCAACCAGGCGATAAAGACCTCGGCTTAGTTTTTCAATAACACCTTCTGATAGCATTTCATAAAACGTGCGTGGATGTATGCCTGCATTTATTGCATCTGAAGTTTTAACGATTCCGCCAAGCTTGCGAAATGCTGCTATGGATTTTTCATGTTTGTCTTTGCTCTCAAGCATATATTTGTCCTTGGATAAAAATACAGCCACTTATAAAAATATGGAGTTATTATTATCCAATTAGGAATTGAAGGCAAGTCTAAAAAATACTGAGAGTACTTGACTTGACCCTACCCTAAAACAGTAGACACCAAGAAGAGTTGGAAACATAATAGGAAGCCAAAAAGTGGGATAAACAAGAGTTCAAGCTTTCGAGTTGAACCTGCGACCTCCGGCGTGGCATGTAATCGTGTGCCAGTAAAGCTGTTTTAAATTTTTTTAATTATCTAAAATTACTTAATTTATTTCTTTTTGGCCTTTAGCTTGGTGACTCTTTTTAGGCTTTAATTAAAGAAAAAGGACACAGAAAAGGACACAAAAAGGAACACAAAAAGCGCTCAAAAGCAAAACAGGGAATCAGCCTGATTGGCTAACTCCCTGTTTTAGCATTACAAAATGGCGGGGACGACGAGGCTCGAACTCGCGACCTCCGGCGTGACAGGCCGGCGTTCTAACCAACTGAACTACGCCCCCATATATATAAATCCTAAATACTAATTTCTAAATTCTAAACTGTTTTTTACGGAAACTGTCGTGGTGGTGGGCGGAGCAGGTTTCGAACCTGCGACCCTCGGCTTGTAAGGCCGATGCTCTCCCGCTGAGCTACCCGCCCCCAGTAGACTATTCTACATACACTAATTTACTATCCCAGTCAAATAAGAAAATTGCTGCATCTTCACTGGGGGGTCTGGGTCGGCAATTCGGCCGGCACTGTTTCCGGGGGAAAAAAGCCGGTCTCCGCAGGCTCTTTGGGCACGAGAAATTTTTCCGGGTCAGGAATGACCAGGGCGCTCTTCAGTACTTCATCCATGTGCTCAACCATCACCATCGATATGCTTTTCAGGACCTGCGGCGGAATTTCCTTTAAATCCTTCTCATTTTCCCTGGGGATAATCACGGTAGAGATATTGCCCCGGTGGGCGGCAATAATCTTTTCTTTCAGCCCGCCGATGGGCAGCACCCGGCCGCGCAGAGTTATCTCTCCGGTCATGGCAACATCCTTGTTGACCGGAATCCGGGTAAGAGCTGATATAATAGATGTAGCCATAGCAATGCCGGCAGAGGGGCCATCCTTTGGTGTTGCACCCTCCGGCACGTGTATGTGAATGTCAAGGTTCTGATAGAAATCCTTGGACAGGCCCAGCATATCTGCCCGTGACCGCGCATAGCTCATGGCTGCCTGGGCAGACTCCTGCATCACTTCTCCCAGCTTGCCGGTGATGGTAAGCTTGCCTTTCCCCGGCATAGTGGTAACTTCGATGACCAGCAGCTCTCCGCCCACCTCGGTCCAGGCCAGCCCCGTGGTGATGCCCACTTCATTTTTTTCCTCAGCTTTACCGTAGCGGAATTTCGGCACCCCGCGATATTTATAGACGGTATTGCGGCCTATGGGTATTTTTGTGTCCCGGCCCCGGGTAATAACTTCCTTGGCCACCTTGCGGCACACTGCTGCGATTTCCCGCTCGAGATTTCTGACCCCGGCTTCCCGGGTATAGCGGCGGATGATGGTTAAGAGCGCCTGATCTGAGAATACGATATTGTTCTCAGTTAAGCCATTGGTCCCGGTCTGCTTGGACACGAGGAATTTTTTAGCAATTTGCAGCTTCTCCGTCTCAAGATATCCGGGGATGCGGATGATTTCCATCCGGTCCTGCAGCGCCGGCGGTATGGCATGCAGGGTATTGGCGGTGGTGATAAACATCACCTCGGAGAGGTCATAGTCCATGTCAATGTAGTGGTCATTAAAGGTGTGGTTCTGCTCAGGATCAAGCACCTCAAGCAGTGCCGCGGAGGGATCGCCGCGAAAGTCCATGCTCATCTTGTCCACTTCATCCAGAAGGAAGACCGGATTGTCGGTGCCGGCCTTTTTCAGGCACTGGAGGATTCTCCCGGGAAGGGCTCCGACATAGGTCCGGCGGTGACCGCGAATTTCAGCCTCATCCCGCACGCCTCCCAGCGACAGGCGCACAAACTTTCTCCCCGTCGCCCGGGCAATGGACTTGGCAAGGGACGTTTTTCCCACCCCCGGCGGCCCGACAAAACAGAGTATGGGCCCCTTAATCTTATTAACCAGGCCCTGCACTGCAAGGTATTCCAGAATCCGCTCTTTGGGTTCCTTGAGGCCGTAATGATCTTCTTCAAGAATTCTTTCTGACTCGTTCAGGTCCATCTTAATATCGGTCTTCTCACCCCAGGGCAGGCACAGTATCCAGTCAATGTAATTGCGCACCACGGTCACTTCAGCAGACATGGGGGGCATCATCTTCAGCTTTTTAATCTCTTTTTTGACCTTGCCGAGCGCCTCTTCAGAGAGCTTTTTAGCTTTTACCTTCTCCTCAAGCTCCATGATTTCGCTCATGAGATCGTCTTTTTCCCCCATCTCCTTTTGAATGGCGCGCATCTGCTCGTTTAAGTAGTAATCCTTCTGGGTCTTCTCCATCTGCTTCTTAACCCGGTTCTTGATCCGGCGCTCGATCTGCAGAATTTCAATCTCTGACTCCATCAGGGAGTAGATGCTTTCCAGGCGCTGATTGATATCCAGCGTCTCCAGCAGCTTCTGCTTTTCCTCTATTTTGAGATTGAGGTGCGGGGCCAGCAGGTCAGCGATGCGGCCCGGGTTATCAACTCCGGAAATGGTGGTGAGCATTTCCGGGGGGATACGCTTATTGAGCTTTACATACTCATCAAGGGTTGAAACGATGCTGCGCGTCAGGGCCTTGGTCTCGGGGCTGGTTTCGTATTCTTCTTCAACGGCCTCAGCCAGTACGGCAAAATGTTCACGATGCGGCACAAAGCCCTTGATGCGATAGCGCTGCTTTCCTTCTACCAGCACCTTGACACTGCCATCCGGAAGACGCAGCAGCTGGATGATGGTGCTGAGCGTGCCGAGGGTGTGAATATCCTCTTCAGTGGGATTATCAATCTTGGCATCCCGCTGGGCGGAAAGGAAAATATTTTTATCTTTCCGGAGCGCTTCTTCCAGGGCGCTGATAGATTTGCGCCGCCCGACGAACAGCGGAACCACCATGTGCGGGAAGACCACGATATCGCGCAGCGGCATCATGGGATAGACCGCCTCCGGCGTGTTAGTTTTTATACCATTGTCCTTAGTTGATTTAAAAATCACGATAGTGCCTTCCTGTCATGCTCATGCAGATTTTTTTCCATAGACCAGCAGCGGCCGTTCCCGCTTCAGGATGACCTCTTCATTGACCAGACATTCTTCGACGGTGCTGTCGGAGGGGAGATCATACATAATATCAAGCATGATCTCTTCAATTATTGCCCGCAAGCCGCGGGCGCCGGATTTTCGTTTTGTCGCCTTGCGCGCGATGGCGCCAAGGGCCTCCTGGCTGAAACGCAGTTTTACATTTTCAAACTCAAAGAGCTTTTCATACTGCTTCACCAGCGCGTTTTTCGGCTTGGTGAGAATATCGACCAGCGCTTTATCGTTGAGATCCTCAAGGGTTGCAATGACCGGCAGCCTGCCGACAAATTCAGGGATGAGACCGTACCGGGTGAGATCTTCGGGCTGCACCTGGGAAAGGATTTCACCTATATTTTTTTCTTCACGGTGCTTTATGTCAGCGCCGAAGCCCACGGTCTTTTTACCGATGCGCTGCTCGATAATGGTTTCCAGCCCGTTAAATGCTCCGCCGCAGATGAACAGGATATTTGAGGTATCCACCTGGAGAAAATCCTGCTGCGGGTGCTTGCGCCCGCCTTTGGGCGGCACATTGGCGATGGTGCCCTCAATAATTTTAAGCAGGGCCTGCTGCACCCCTTCGCCGGAAACATCCCGGGTGATGGACGGGGTGTCAGATTTGCGGGAAATCTTATCAACCTCATCTATATATACGATCCCGCGGGAGGCCCGCTCAATGTTATAGTCTGCTGCCTGAAGCAGGCTGAGGATGATGTTTTCCACGTCTTCACCCACATAGCCGGCTTCAGTGTAGGAGGTGGCATCGGCAATGGTAAAGGGCACGTTCAAGACCCGGGCCAGAGTCTGTGCGAGCAGGGTCTTGCCGGTACCGGTGGGCCCGATGATGAGAATATTGCTTTTCTGCAGTTCAACCTCATCACTGCCCTTCTGCCATTCGATCCGCTTGTAGTGGTTGTTGACCGCAACCGAGAGGATTTTTTTTGCCCGATCCTGGGCGATAACGTAGTCATCTAAAAAAAGTTTAATTTCCTGGGGCTTGGGAATGGTGGACTTTTTCCTGGCAAGTGCCTCCCGCTCCTCTTCCTCGCCAATAATGTCATTACACAGCTCTATGCATTCGTCACAGATATATACCGACGGCCCGGCAATGAGCTTTTTTACTTCTTCCTGGTTTTTACCGCAGAATGAACAAAAAAGCTGGCTATATTTACCCGGTCCCTTTTTGTTCGCCATAATCAGCCTCCGCTCTCCTTAATCTTTGGTATATCTCTCTTGGCTATCACTTTATCTATTATACCATATTCCCGGGCCTGTTCTCCATCCAGGAAGTAATCCCGTTCCGTATCCCGGTGAACTTTCTCCACCGGCTGTCCGGTATGTTTTACCAGAATCTGGTCGAGCTCTTCCCGCATCCGCAGAATTTCCCGCGCATGAATGTCAATATCAGTTGCCTGCCCCTGAAATCCTCCCATGGGCTGATGCAGGAGTATGCGCGAGTGCGGCAGAGCAAAACGCTTTTCCGCTTCGCCCGCTGCCAGCAGCACTGCCGCCATGCTGGCTGCCTGTCCAAAACAGAGCGTCGAAACCGGACACTTTATATACTGCATGGTGTCATAAATGGCAAGTCCCGCGGTAACGAGCCCGCCGGGGGAATTGATATAGATATTGATATCCTTTCCCGGATCCTCAGACTCAAGAAACAGCATCTGGGCTATTACAATGTTGGCAAGGTTATCATCCACCGCCCCGCCAAGAAAAATTATCCGGTCTTTCAGGAGCCGGGAATAAATATCATAGGCACGCTCGCCTCGATTGGTCTGTTCAACCACAAAGGGTATCAGCTGCATTACTGGACTTGATTTCATAGTCGGCCGCTCGCTCATGATAAAGAGGTTCTTTTCGGGATCGATTGATTATATTTCAGTGACAGTGGCATGTGCAATAATAAAATCGATTGCTTTCTCTTCCTGCAACTGGGCTTTTATAAGCTCCGGTTCAATTGATTTCTTCACCGCCGCTACATCCTGGGCAAGGGTCTGAGCAATCTCCTGATAGCGTTTCTCAAGATCCTCTGCAGCTATTGTCAGATTTTCTTTTTTAGCAATTGCTTCAAGGAGCAGTGAGGCGCGCACCTGTTTTTCAGCAGGCTCCTTATATATGTCGGACAGCTTTTCTATCGAGTAAGGAAGATTTTCAATATTTACTCCCTGCGTGTAAAGCCGCTGCTGCATATTGATTATCATGCTCTTGATCTGCTGCTCAAGCAGTGCGGGAGGAACCTCAAGAGAATTTTTCTCTATCAGGGTGCCGGCAATTTTTTCCCTGAGGCTGGCCTCGATCTGCTGCTGCCGGTGCGTGGTAAGGGACGCGCGAATTTTTTCCTTTAAATCTGCAAGGTCTGCATACGCTCCCAGGTCACGGGCGAATTCGTCATCCAGTGACGGAAGAATTTTCTCCTTGATTTCCTTTAAGTGTACCTTAAATTCCACGGTTTTGCCAGCCAGGTCTTCCCGGGCATATTTTTCAGGTACCTCAAGAGAAAAGGCTTTCTCCTCACCGGACTTCATTCCGGTCAGCTGCTCTGAGAATCCAGGTAAAAATGATTCAGGCGCAATTTCCATCAGATGATCTTTTGTGGAGCTGCCGGCAAAAGGCTTTTCTTCAATGGTTCCCTCATAATCAATGACAACACAATCCCCGGCCCGGGCTGCCCGGCCCGCAACGGTCTTCAGGGTGGCATGATTGTCCTGCAGATTTTTAAGCTGCTGCTCAATGTCAGGCTCTGTTACCGACAGCTTCTCTTTTTCAAGCTGCAGCCCCTGGTAGCCCTGGACATCAAACTCAGGCTTTATCTCAAAACTGGCAGTGTAGCTGAATGCTGTTCCCTTTTCCAGAACGCCCTTTTCTATTATAGGCTGGGAAACGGGTACCATCTTTGTTTCATCCAAAGCCCGGGGGTAGGAATCCTGCACCAGGGCTGAAATAACATCTTCCTCAACCTGTGCTTTAAAATACCTTTGCAGCAGGGGCAGGGGTGCTTTGCCGGGACGAAAGCCCTTGATCTTAACCTGTTTCTGCAGATTAAGATATGCTTTGTCAACTTCTTGATCCACCAGTTCCGGGGGGAGTGCAACAGACATTTTTCTGCGAATCGGACTTACCTGTTCAATTTCAACCTTCATGTTCGTTTCTTTCTCCATTCTATTTGACATGCGAGAGGGGGGAGTCGAACCCCCACGGTTTCCCGCTGGATCCTAATTCCAGTGCGTCTGCCATTCCGCCACTCTCGCGTATGGTGCGCAGGTGTTAAACACTATCTATTCAATAAGACTAATATTTTTAGACCCGAGTGTCAAGAAGTTTAGGCGCCTGGCACGGGTGCCGGCGTGGTAAACAGCAGGAGCGTAATACCTGATGCCGGCTTTGTTGTCAAGGACGCTCTTGATTGAACAGCGCGACGTCAGGTGAGCTTGATTGGGCTGCCGGGAAACGACCGCCCCTTTTTGCTGTTAAAAATAGTTTTCAAGCGTATGCCTGCATGGTGAATGCAGGCGGCACGAAGCGCTCCGCACAGTGCAGGCGGGCAACCTGCCGGGCTTCAGCTGCCAGCGGTTTTGAGATATACAATCTCCCCAGGGAAGCGGTGTTTTTTATCAATACCACCCGCGCTTTACCGGGCTGCGCTACCCAGCAGGTCATGAGAGCAAGCTGAATGGCTGTTTTATCGGTGGGCATGGTGATGGGGATTTTTGCCCGCTCGATAAAGGTTGAGCTGATGATATTTAACCAGGTCTTGGCAAAATCAATTTTGTCATACAACTGCCGGGTGATAATATCAGCCAAACCAAGACCGGTTGCATTTCCATAGGAGCCCGGGGAGAGGTCCAGTACCGCAATTCTCGCTATGCTGCGGGCACGCGGGCTCCGGCTCCCCGCTGATCATTCTTCTGCCGATTACCGTGGTATCCATTCCGGTGCCGCTGATGTTCTTCCCCATCTCAGCAACAATGAGAACATCCACCTTGTTGAATGGAATCATCGGCATCAGAGCTTTTGCCTGCTGAAGCAGCCGCTCTTCTGCAGCCTCTATCTGCTCCGGCTCCAGGGCTTCAATGACGGCAATACTGCCCCGGGCGTTTTCAATTATCCCGATGCCAAGCAGCACGGGTACCGTGTCCATAATAATGCGTGCTGCCTGGGGAATGCCCTGTTTAAGACCCCGCGTGCCCAGCTGGTGGATATGGCGGGCTCCCCGGTCTTTACCAAGCCCGACTGCGAGCATTTTCAGAATACCGCTCTCGGTTGCTGATTGAAAGCTGGTGTGAGACTTGATACGGTTGACAACAATGAGCCCGTCAGCCTTGAGCGCTTCTTCATCAAAGAATACCGGCATCCCGTCCGGGGTTCTGCCGATTTCAACCACAGTGGTTGCACAGACAACCGGCGCGCCGATCCGCTCCGGCGTGATGTTATAACCATTCAGTATTTCCCGCTGGCCTTCCTCGGTAGCACCCCCATGACTGCCCATGGCAGAGATAATAAACGGATGAGCACCGAGCCTTTTTACTTCCTTGCAGATTACGGCGAGAATGGTATCAATGCGGGCTATGCCGCGGCTGCCGGCAGTCACTGCTATGCGGTCTCCCGGCTTAATTCTTGCCGCCAGAGAAGAGGTGCTGATCTGCCGTGTTAATTCCTCTTCAACCGCGGGCAGAGAAGGGCAGGGATAGTTCCATTCACACTCGGTAAGTTCCGGAATCTCAATATGTTCAAGAAAATGCAGATGCTTTATGTGCATACGGGATGCTTGATCTTTTATGCCATGGGCCTGTCTGGAAAATCGAGCCTTACCAGGCTCTCCGTCCTGCGCGTGCAGGAGTTGACAGTACCCATCTCCAGCTTTATCCAGGCAGTCTACTCAGTATAAATAAGACAGAGCCTGTTAAATATCAAGCTAATAGTGTTTTCAAAAATTTCCCCAAAATTACGGCATAGAAAACCTACAAGCGGCATGACCGCAGTGAAAGGAATACGATTACGGCTGCTGCCCTAGCGCGCCTCCTTGTTATCACCGGCAGAATAAAAGTTCAGGCGGTTTTTCCTGTCGGTTTTTTCTTGACCTTGCGCAATGTCTATGCTAACGTGCCCTAACAATAACAAACAGCACACATCAAATCTAAGATACCTGACATAATCCATATGGTTGCTTATATACTATACGTAGTAGAAGGCCTTCCTTAATTAAAGGGAAGGCCTTTTTTTTGAGGGCACTATGGCTACTATGCAGACAAAAATAGTTTTAGATAAACAGGATATTAACAGAACTCTCACCCGCATAGCGCATGAGATTTCGGAGAGAAGCCGGGGCATGGAACATTTAGTGCTGATTGGCATTCGCCGCAGAGGCGTTGCCATTGCCCAGCGTCTTTCACAAAAGCTACATGATATTACCGGGGTCCCGGTGCCGGTGGGGGCTCTTGACATAACCCTGTATCGGGATGATCTTTCTGAAATTGACGCGCAGCCAGTCTTAAAAAAGACCGAAATCCCGTTTTCCGTAAAGGGCAAACGAATTATTCTGTGCGATGATGTCCTCTACACCGGAAGAACAATTCGTGCCGCCCTTGATGGTATTATTGACCTGGGAAGACCTATGTCCATACAGCTGGCCGTGCTCATAGATCGGGGCCATCGCGAACTGCCGATCCAGGCGAACTATGTGGGGAAAGCGATCTCTACTACCGCGGACGAGCAGATTGAAGTCTTTCTGGAAGAGGATGACCAGATAGATCAGGTCATCGTTAAAAAGGCGGCATAATATATGGAACTCAGAAATAAAGATCTTCTCGCCATCCGCGACCTTTCCCCGGAAGAAATCCTTTTCATCCTGGATACTGCAGAATCGATGAAAGAAATTTCTACCAGAGATATAAAAAAGGTGCCCACCCTGCGGGGAAAAACGGTAATCAATCTTTTCTACGAACCAAGCACCCGCACCAGGACTTCATTTGAAATTGCCGGTAAACGGCTCAGCGCTGATGTTATTAACATCTCTTCCGCTACCAGCAGCACGACCAAGGGAGAGACGCTGAAAGACACCGGCAGGAATCTCCAGGCCATGAATCCGGATCTCATTGTTATCCGCCATGCCGCTGCCGGCGCCCCTAAAATTCTCGCTGATGCGCTGCCGGTCCCGGTGATTAATGCGGGCGATGGAGCACATGAACATCCCACCCAGGCGCTCTTGGATGCCTTTACCATCCGGGAAAAGAAGAAGACGCTTGCAGGCATCACGGTGGCTATCATAGGAGATATAACCCATAGCAGGGTGGCCCGGTCTAACATAGCCCTGCTCCAGAAGATGGGGGCGGAGGTGAGGTTGTCCGGCCCGTATACGATGGTGCCCCCGCACATTGAGGCGTTAGGTGTATCCTTCATTCCCGATATCGGGGAAGCTATCCGTGATGCAGATGTTATCATGATGCTGAGAATTCAGCTTGAGCGTCAGCAGCACGGGCTGTTTCCGACCGTGCGGGAATACGCGCGGTTTTTTGGCTTAAACAGGGAAAAACTGCAACGGGCAAAACCTGATGTCCTGATCATGCATCCGGGCCCTCTTAACCGTGGCGTTGAGATTTCCCCTGACGTTGCAGATGGCCCGTACTCCATTATTCTGGATCAGGTTACCAACGGCGTGGCAGTGAGAATGGCGCTTCTCTACC
This sequence comes from uncultured delta proteobacterium, assembly GCA_963803975.1. Taxonomy (GTDB): domain Bacteria; phylum Desulfobacterota; class WTBG01; order CAIYCZ01; family CAIYCZ01; genus JAPLIX01. The sequence continues at coordinate 56,637 of CAWDOY010000017.1, read as the reverse complement.
TGCTGATCGGCAAGTAATGCCGCACCTGCTGACAGCTTTTTACCTAGTAAGGACTTTGTATGGCACTTCTTATTAAGAACGGACGAGTGTTAGATCCGGCCTCGGGACTTGATGACATTATAGACATTCTGGTTGAAGGGGGAAAGATCCGCGCGCTGGCACGGGGATTAACTCCCGCTGCAGGTTCCGGCACAGAAGAAGTTTCAGTGCTTGATGCTACGGGTCTTGTGGTTATGCCCGGCCTTATTGATATGCACACCCATCTGCGCGAGCCCGGACATGAATACAAGGAAACCATACAAACCGGCTCTCGTGCAGGAGCAGCCGGCGGGTTTACCAGCCTGGTATGCATGGCCAACACCAGTCCGCCAAACGATTCCGCAGCAGTTACCGAATTTATCCTGGAAAAAGCGCGCAAGGAAGCATGCGTCAACATCTATCCGGTTGGTGCCCTCACCAGGGGGCTCAAGGGAGAAGAGCTGGCGGAAATCGGTGATCTTAAGGGGGCAGGCGTTGTTGCCCTGTCAGATGACGGGCATACGGTTAAGAATGCCGGGATAATGCGCCGCGGCCTGGAATATGCCCGAAACTTTTCCCTGCCGGTCATCTGCCACTGCGAAGAGGATGACCTTTCGAGCGGCGGAGTCATGCATGAAGGCGTCACCTCGGCATTGTTGGGGCTGAGGGGGATACCGCCCATTGCAGAGGAGATTATTGTGGCTCGGGATATTGCGTTGTCTGCATGGACCAGACACCCGGTCCACATTGCCCATGTGAGCACTGCCGGTTCGGTACAGATTATCAGGGAGGCCAAAGCACGTGGCGTAAAGATAACGGCTGAAACAGCCCCCCACTATTTTACCTTAACTGAAGAAGCGGTGCGCACGTTTGATACGAACACCAAAATAAACCCGCCGCTGCGCTCGGAAAAAGATGTGGAAGCTATAAAAGAAGGGCTTCGGGACGGAACCATTGACGTTATTGCCAGTGACCACGCGCCCCATTCATCGCTGGAAAAAGATGTGGAATACGACACCGCAGCCTTTGGCATCATCGGGCTGGAAACAGCTCTTGCGCTCACGCTCAGCCTGGTCAGACAGCAGGTTATGAGCCTCACCCAGGCACTGGAAAAATTGACCGTCAATCCTGCAGCAATTCTTGCTCTCGACAAGGGCCGCCTGTGTGAAGGGGCTGATGCTGATATTACCATTGTCGATATGGACGCGGAGCATACGATTGATGTTACCTCATTCAAATCAAAAAGCAGAAATTCCCCTTTCCACGGGTGGCGACTTACGGGCCGCGTTATATATACTATGGTTTCAGGAACAATTGTCTTTCAGGCAAAAAGCTGAGGTGCTTGTTTCTGTCACGCCCCGTGCACACACAGTCCTTCTCCCTTACGGTTTCATACAAGAGACGCTTGCAACCTCTGAGCAGTACCCTGCATTTGTTTCAGTTTGACAGAAAAAATCCGATGATAAACTACACGTATTACCTCCGGGTACCGCGCATAACCACAGGAGAATATGCATTATGCCGAGGCTTTTGATTGTAGATGATGAACAGGGAATACGGGAAATGCTCGAGATCTACCTGCAGCGGGAAGGATATGAGGTGATGACCGCCGCAGATGGCGAAACAGCCTTAGCGTACTGCAAAAAAATGCCTTTTGATGTGGTCATCGCAGATATTAAAATGCCGCGCATGGACGGCATCAGCCTCCTGAACAAGGTAAAGGAATTTTCCCCGGAAACTATCTTTCTCATGATTACCGCTTTTGCCTCATTTGAAACGGCAAAAGAGTCAATGAAAAAGGAGGCATACGATTATATTACCAAGCCCTTTGATGTTGAAGAGGTAAAGAAAAAAATTGAAGCAGCTCTTGCCCAGAGAGCAGAACAGGCTCCAGCAGACAGGGAATTGGGGGCGCTGTCAAAAATCCCGCACGCAGGAGACGGGGTACCGCAGTTTGAACATTTACTGGGCGCCAGTCCGGAAATGAAAAAGATATTTGACATCATCCCGCGGGCCGCCACATCAAAAACAAATGTCCTCATAACCGGAGAAAGCGGGACCGGCAAAGAGCTGGTAGCAAAGGCAATCCACGCACAGAGCCCGCGCAGCGCCCTGCCGTTTGTTCCCATAAATTGCGGAGGAATCCCCGAAGCGCTTCTTGAAAGCGAGCTGTTTGGCTATAAAAAAGGTGCATTCACCGGCGCTACTATTAATAAAAAGGGATTTTTTGAGGTGGCAGACGGGGGAACCGTTTTCCTGGATGAAGCAGGGGAACTGCCGCTTTCTCTCCAGGTAAAACTGCTCAGAGTAGTGCAGGAAAAAACCTTCATGCCGGTGGGCGGTACGGAGGAAGTAAAAGTGGATGTGCGCATAATATCTGCAACCAATAAGGACCTTGAAAAAAAGGTTATTGAAGGCACCTTCAGGGAGGACCTCTACTACCGGCTCAATGTCATTCACCTGCATATTCCGCCGCTGCGGGAACGCAAAGATGATATACCGCTGCTCGCTAACTTCTTCCTCAGAAAATATGCCCAGGAACTCGGCAAACAGGTTACCGAAATCTCGTCCTATTCCATGGACTGTCTGTTGCAGTATTCCTTTCCCGGCAATGTGCGCGAACTGGAAAACATCATCGAGAAGGGAGTAGCCCTGGCTAATACCAGTATCATGCTCCCGGAGAGTCTGGAGCTTTCAAAATTTAAGGCAGAAGAACAGGAAAAATTCCCAACCGCAGATCAGAAAAAAGTATTGATTCCGCCTGAAGGGGTGCAGCTTGATGAGATACTGGAACGCTATGAAAAGGAATATATTACCGAAGCGTTAAAATTGTCAAAAGGGTCTATTACGGGTGCTGCTAAACTTTTGGGAATCTCATTTCGCTCCATGCGGTACCGGCTGGAAAAAGGCAAGTTTAATGAACAGACATTGAAACCCTAACCCTGCAGCGACGAGCTCCGGCAATGAATAAAAATCCAGCAGATATAAAGGAAGAGTTTCAGAAGAGGCTTCAGTGGCTCATGCTGTGCAGGGTCATGGTTGCGTCTTTTTTCCTGGGAATTGCCATCATCGCCCAACTGCAGCGCAGTGAATCATATCTTGCCCCGTATCTTATCTGTCTGTACGGTCTTACTGCCGGGATCTTTGTCCTTACCTTTATCTATGCAAGCCTCATCTATAAGATAATCAATTTAAAACTGTTCTGCTATTTCCAGATCATGATGGACATCCTTCTGATCACAGCCCTGCTTTTTATAACCGGTGGCGTCAATAGCATTTTTCCCTTTATGTACAGTATCTCCATCATTTCTGCCAGCATCCTGCTGTACCGCTCAGGAAGCCTTCTCGCTGCTACCGGAGCAAGTTTTTGCTACAGCCTGCTGGTAAGTTTTCAATATTTCGGCATTATTCATCCGCTGCAAATATCCGCCTTTATTGCGCGTGGGTACTCGGAGGAACCTCTGGTATACCCGGTTATTGTTAATATTACGGCATTTTACCTGGTTGCTCTCCTCAGCAGCTTTGTTTCTGAACAGGCGCGCAAATCAAAGCTTCAGCTGAAAGAAAAGCAGATCGATATTAAAACGCTTGAAGCGCTCAATGAAAATATTATTCAAAGCATCAATAGCGGGTTGCTCACCCTTGATACCGAGGGGCACATTATTACCTTGAACAAAGCTGCCGAACAGATAACGGGATTTTCCCAGGCGCAGATATATAAACGCCATGTCACCGAGATTTTTGGCGACAGCACAATGCCCTACCATATCACCGGCAATCAAACCGATGGTAATATCCCCGTACGTTTTGAAGCACCCTTTACCAAGGCTGACGGCAGGGTGCTGCAGCTGGGAATTTCATCTTCTATTCTTAAAGATGGAACGGGACAGGAGATCGGCAACATTTTAGCATTTCAGGATTTAACCCTGCTAAAAGAAATGGAAGAGTATGTGAAACGCATGGACCGCCTGGCTGCGATTGGGCGGCTTGCCGCAGGAATAGCCCATGAGGTTCGAAATCCCCTGGCTTCCATCAGGGGTTCTGTTCAGGTGCTGCAGAAAAATCTCAGCTTGAGCGATAGTGATAAACGCCTGATGGATATTGTATTACGCGAGAGTGACAACCTGAATGGACTGATCTCCAACTTTCTCCAGTTTGCCCGGCCTAACACACAGAAAAAGGAGCCGATTCAGTTTAAGACCCTGGTCGAGGAAACCCTGCAGCTGTTTCATAACAGCGCTGAGTGCCGGGGCAATATCACCATCAGCCAGAACATCAGTGAAGATATCTATTTTAAGGCAGATCCCCAGCAGTTCAAGCAGGTGCTATGGAATCTCCTTATAAATGCAGCACAGGCAATCAATGATGACCGTGGAGAAATAACCCTTACTGCTCATTATACGGCAGGCGGTTTAACCGCAGCACGCGCATTAAAGCCCGCTGCCCCCGGTGCAAGCCCTAAAACCAAGGTAGAGATAATAGTCAGGGATAGCGGATGCGGGATTGGCGAGAGTGAACAGGATAAAATTTTTGAACCCTTTTATACCACAAAAGAGCGCGGCACCGGACTCGGTCTTTCGATTGTGTATCGTATTATTGAGGAACTTGGCGGCACTATTTCTGTTGTCAGCAGTACCGGCCATGGAGCGAGCTTTATTATTTGTCTGCCGCAATAGAACTGCCCATTCCTGCTGATGCTGTTCCTAAAACATATCACCAAGGCCCGGCTTCGCAGACCCAAAAAATAAAAACGTATCACATATAGTTTTGATACCGTGAAAATATTCCAGTATCCGTCAAATAAAATTATAGCAGTTCTTGCTCTCACGGTCGTGGTATACGCAAATTCACTCAACGGCGGTTTTGTCTGGGATGATAGCGGGCTTATTGCCGCACAAGTTGAATATTTTGAAGACATTGGAAATTTATCATCGCTGTTTTTCAGTCCTCATTTTGCAGCAAACCCCCTATTACCGGCCGCTGCTCTGGGCTTCATTTTTTTTCGATTATTATATATGGGGGATCAATCCGCTGGGATTTCATATAACCAATCTCCTGCTGCATCTCCTCAACACCGCTCTTGTGTGCTGGTTTATCCTTAATCTCGGATTTTCTTCTAACATCGCAGTGCTTACCGCCGCGCTATTTGCCACCCATCCGGTGCAGACCGAAGCTGTTTCCTGGATAGCAGGAAGAAATGACCCGCTTATGATGTTGTTTTTTTTGCTGTCGCTCGTTTTTTTACTGCAGGCCCGCCAGACACAGGAGCCCTACAGCAAAACGGGCTGTTATGCACTTTCCTGTTGCAGTTTTGCCTGCTCCCTTCTGACCAAGGAAACGGCAATCGTCATGGTGCCGCTTCTCGCTCTGATTGACTTCTTTTATCAGAAAGACTCATGGAGCAGACAGCGGCGCGGTGAAACGGTATTTGTCTATGGGCTTCTGGGGGTCGTTGTGCTCTGTTTTCTTCTGCTCAGGCGTCTGGCTTTCACTGACCTGGGCTCCCGGTTTGAGCTGCAAACCGCCAGCATAGCAACTGCCTTGACGACACCACTGGCCGTGTATTGCTATTATCTGAAGGTGCTCTTTTTTCCCGTCAATCTTACGGTAGCTCCCTCCATACCTTTTAAAGAAGCTTTTTTAAGTCCCCGGTTTATCCCGTGTTACCTGTTTCTGGTGTGCTTTATTATTGGCGGAGTATGGAGAAAATTTTACCGTGAAGTTGCGTTCGGCATGTTGTGGATACTAATATATCTTCTCCCGGTGAGCGGTGTTATATGGATGGGGGTGCCGATTTTAGAGCACCGGCTGTACGGGGCGAGCATCGGGTTTTGTCTCATGCTGTCTGTCGCGTGTAGTCGATACTCTGCGGGCATTGCTGCGTCAGGGCAGGGTAAAAAAAGGAATCTGGGGTATGGAATTGCTGTGTTTATAGTAATACTATATAGCCTGTTAACGGTGGAGAGAAACCGTATATGGCAGAATGATGTATCAGTATGGAGTGACACGGTAAAAAAATCGCCAAACTCTGTGACCGCATTAAACAACCTGGGATCTGCTCAGATAAGAGAAAAAAAATATGACGACGCCATAAACTATTTGAACCGGGCTCTTAAGCTCAACCCGGCGGCTGAAAAAGCATACGGCAACCTCGGGCTTGCCTACTCATTGAAGAAGGAATATGCACCGGCGCTGGCTGCCTATGAAAAAGTCCTTACCCTCAATACGCGTTCTGCAGAGACCTGCAATAATATCGGCATGATTTGCAGGGAAACCGGTGACTATGTAAAGGCATTGGCATGGTTTCGAAAAGCACTTGAAATCAAACCGGACTTCGCACAAGCTTATTTGAACAGGGGGCTGGTGTATAATGATCAGGGGGATAAGCAAAAAGCTCTTGCTGAATACCAGACAGCCTTACCGTTAGCCCCCCACAGCAGTTACGTGCATAATGCGCTCGGGCTCTTTTATATGCAGGAGGGGGACGTTGCCAGTGCTTTCAAGCATTACGAAACAGCCCTTTCCTTTGATGCATCAAATTATGAGGCCCTGAATAATATCGCCCTGTTATATATTAAACAAAAACTTTTTGATAAGGCCTTGCCGTTTCTGACGAAAGCTGCCACGCTCCGCCCTTCATCCCCTGAGATCTATTTAAATACCGGGATTGTTTTTTTCAATATCGGTAAGCCGCGTAACGCCATCCAAGAGTATAAAAAGGCCCTTGACCTTAATCCGTCCTATGTAGAAGCCCATTTTAATATAGCTGCGGCATACATGCTGTTCCCGGAAGAGCAGAACCAGGCTCGGTATCATTTTAAGCAGGTGCTGGCCATTGACCCAGATTATCCGCACAAAGCCCTTATTGAACAGATGCTTGCCAAGCTGAACCATGCTGACAAGTGACAAAATACGGCAACCAAGTGACCATAATCGTCATATCATTGTTTGCCTGCAATGGGATGTGATCCGCATATTTTTATAACTGCTTGGAATATCATCATTGTTTTTTGAAGCTGCTTTTGGCATAGAGATTGCGTACTATTGAAAACAAAAAATAATATAAGACAAAAAGCAAATAACCACAGACACAGAAGGGAGGTGTAAAACAAAAAATAAAAATAGTCACAACAAAATAATCAATGTACGTCTTACCCCTTAAACAAGTAAACATGAACAACTAACACGTAGGAGGATTTAACAATGATTTCAAAATTAAGACATGAAAAGGGTTTTACCTTAATCGAACTGATGATCGTCGTGGCGATCATTGGTATCCTTGCGGCAATTGCGGTCCCCAACTTTATTGCTTACCGCGATAAATCACGTATAGCGGCCTCAATAGGAACAGCCGAATCCATCCGCGGGGCTCTGGCTGGCTTTGCTGCAACATCACCCGGTAATCTTTTTCCCGGCGTCATAGCTGACTGGGAGACGACAGATACTGGTTTATTAGATATTTGTAATGCTAACGGCGCCACATTGAAACCAACCATGGTTGGACAGGGGTTTTCAGGTTTTACCTATCAGTCCCAGTCAGCCGAGGGTGGAGATCCTACTGAGCCAGGAAATTATCTTATTACCGTGACCGTATCCGGCGTGCCTGCTGCTCTGACCGGCTCTACCATAGAGATATCTCCCTCCGGAATCGAGAAATACACTACCAGCTAATGTGAGATAAAAATACATTACAAAAGGCAGAGGCTTTGAGGTATAAAAGCATCTGCCTTTTTTATGTTATGGGAGAAATGAGCCGATAATAAGGCATGTTTTGTATGAAAAAAAGGTTTGCAGGTGAATCGCTGACAGGCATATCCGCTGGTCTGATTATCGACCGGATAATAAGCATATGTCTGTTTTTTCTTTTTGCCGTTGTTCCTCTTATAATCAATCCCTTTGCGTTTGACTACTGGTACAAGCCTAAAATTGACTCAGTTTATGCTCTGTTAGCTGTTTTGTGTATAGCCGCAGTAGCGCGGGCGATTGTTCTGCGTAAGCCTCCGGCAATCAAGGGTAACCTTCTCACCATTCCTCTCATTGCCTATGGCATTGCGAGTATTTTATCCGCTTGGGCTTCAATCAATCCTAAACTCAGTATCCATGGTGATATGTTCAGGGAAGAGGGTATTTTTACTATTCTTTCATATGGCGCCCTCACATTTGTCTTTGCTTCTATGGTTGAAACAGAAAAACAGGCGCATAACCTGATAAAGGGACTGCTTGTCACTGCGTTTCTTGTTTCACTGTACGCTATAATCCAGTATCTCGGTTTTAATCCGACAGAACATTTTATTCCGCTCCTGCGTGGTGTTGAAAATCGTCCGGGAAGCACCATCGGCAACCCGAATTTTCTGGGCAAATTTCTTGTTCTCATTTTGCCGCTTTATATAGTATATTATGCCGCGGCTGTCCGCCGGAGAGAAAAATACCTCCTTTTAACAGGATGTGCAATCTCATTTTGTGCCCTGATTCTGACGTTCACCCGGGCCAGCTGGTTCAGTTTTGCCTGCAGCGTTATGCTGCTTGCCATGCTGTTGCGGGGAAAAATAGCATGGAGCAAGCAGAAAGAACTGTTTATTATAACCGGGATATTGATTGCTGTTGCCATGTCCTGGGAAGCCCAGTCGCTGCTCAAAAAACCTGTTGCGGATGGCAAGGTTACCCCTACGGTAATCAGCAAAATAGAAAGGATTCTTGATCCGGGCACGGGGGATGTCAGTGCCCGTCTCTATCTGTGGAACATGGCCATTTCACTGATCAAGGAGCGACCGCTTCTGGGCTACGGCCCTGATACCCACGCAATAGCCATGGAAAAATTTAATCTTGAGTATGCCCGCAGGTTCAAGTGCTCAGGCCTTATAGACAGAGCCCACAATAATTATCTGGACATGGCGATTAGTCAGGGATTGATCGGCCTTTTTGCCTATCTGACAATTATTGCGACCTTCCTTGCGTTGCTGGTTAAGTCCATGAGGGCTGAGCAAAATCCGTCCCGGAAGATAATCTACTGCGGGTTTATAGCAGCATGTCTTCGGATATCTGCTAAATGACTGCTTTATTTTCAGCGTGGTCTCCGTTTCTCCTGCTTTCTGGGCATTGATGGGAATAATTATCGCCGTGAACAGGACCGCAACCCAGTAGATTGTTGTCAGATCAAGGCTTGCGCAGAAAGGGTGTAAAGGCTCTTGGATACTCGTTCAAACGGCCAAAAATCGCTTAACATTATTTTCGTCATCAGATACTTCCATCCTTTTATCGGCGGGCGGGAGAAGCAGACCCTGAACCTTGCTTCTGTCCTCGTGCAAAGAGGAATCAAGGTCGAAATTATTACCAGCAGATTTTACCGCTCATGGCCACGGCAGGAAGTGATACAAGGGGTTCCTGTCTGCAGGCTTCCCTCACCGCGCATTAAAATAATTGGCGGAGTTATTTTTTTGTGTTTTCTGTGGAGCCATCTTTATAAGCGCCGTGCCAGTTTTGATATGATTCATGCATTTCAGGTGGGATACAGCTCGGCACTGGCAATGCTTGCCGGGAAACTTTTCAAAAAGCCGACCATTCTCAATTTAGCCGGAAGCGGCAGGGGGGGCGATATCAACCGGCACAAGCGCTCGCCCTGGGGGCGGGTTTTTCTTGCTCTGTGCCGGCTTGCGTCACGGACAGTGATTTTAAACAGGGAGATGAAGCGCGAGCTTGGCACCATAGGGTATGACCAGCAGGCAATCGTTCATATTCCCAATGGAGTTGATCGTGCTGTGTTCAAACCGTCATCTGACCGGAAGGCACGACGAAAGGAAATTGGAGTCAATGATGAAACAATACTGTTGTATACGGGACGACTTGCCCGCGAGAAGGGGGTGGATTTTCTTATCCGCGCATGTTCCAGGCTCACTCCGCGCTCTATCCCCTTTAAACTGTATATTGTCGGTAATGGCCCTGAGCGGTCCAGGATACGGAAACTGATCGTCCAAAACCACCTGGAAGACCGAGTGCACCTGGTCCCGGGAGTTACGGATGTGACCGTGTTTCTGAACATTGCCGATATTTTTGTTATGCCCTCATTACATGAGGGCATGTCAAATTCAGTTCTTGAAGCTATGGCGTGTGCGCTGCCGGTCATTGCGACGAGAGTTTCCGGGAATAGGGAACTTATTGAGCACGATATCAGCGGACTTTTGGTTGACCGGGATGACGAAGGGCATCTAACCCGCGCGATTTTAGATTTGATATCCCACCCAGAAAAAGCTCGCAAACTGGGCGCTACAGCACAGAAAACGGTAACAGAGCATTTTAATTTAGACACCGTCGCCGAACGCTACATTTTGTTGTATAGAAGCTTAACCTGACATAACCCCCCTTTGGTATTAGCGAGAAAACATGCTGGAAGGAATAAAGAGTCTGCTGTGAAAAAAAATTTCATTTCCGCACTCATTTTTTTTATTATAACTGGTATCTATTTTGCCCCCGTTATCTTTTCCCCTAAGACGTTTATTGCCCGGGATAACTATATGTTTTACAATCCCAAGCATTTCTTCGCCGCGGAGAGCATAAAGTCAGGAACGATCCCCCTCTGGGACCCCTATCTCGCCGGAGGGGTCCCCTTTCAGGCAAATGTGCAGAGCTGTGTTTTCTACCCCCCCAGCCTCCTGTACTATGTTCTGCCGTTTCAGACCGGATATAAATATTTTATAATCCTGCATTATTTTCTGGGGGGCCTGTTTGTGTTCCTGCTGATGCGTGCATGGGGCTATGACTGGTACGCTGCCCTTATATCCGGGATCGTTTTTTCATTCAGCGGGTATCTTGTCTCTATTCAGGATAATGTGTGTTTCCTGTGTTCCGCTGTCTGGCTTCCGCTCATTGTACTGCTGCATCACCATGCATTGAAAACAGGCTCATTTTACTGGTCGCTGCTTGGCGCCATAGGGATTTCCCTGCAAATACTTGCCGGGGATGCGTCCTTTTATGTTTTTTCGACCTTTCTCTGCCTATTCCTGTATACCCTATTATGGCCAGCCGTCAATGGTGCGGTAAAAACCTCCGGCTGGAGAATAAAGCCCTGGCTTCAGGTCTTGTGCACTATGGGAGCAGGCCTTGCGCTGGCGTCAGTGCAACTAATCCCCATGTTTGAACTGGTAAGCAATTCTACACGCTTCGATGGATTGTCTTACGAAACAGTCACCCGATGGTCATACCATCCGCTCGAGTTTCTACAGCTCCTTGTCCCCTATGTATTTGGCGCGACCGTGCCGATGACCCGCTGGTTCGGTCAACTGTGGCTGGACACTTTTTATTGCGGCATCTTCCCGCTTATATTTGTGATCTATGGCATGTTTTATTCGAAAGATACAATACGATATTTTATCCTTCCCCTGCTCGCATGTTCTCTGCTGCTGGGCATAGGGGAATATAATCCACTGTATAAATTTTTTTATAATTATTTCCCCGTTATAAACATGATTCAATTCCCGGTGAAATTTCTTTTTGCCGGTGCTTTCTGCTTTTCAATACTGGCAGGGATAGGAGCTTCGCAGCTCCTTGCACGCCTGCAGCAGGGCGACATGGTTGAGCGCTATCTGAAACAGCTTGCAGTATTTTTTCTGGTTTTGCTCGCTGTTCTTGGAATGGGGACCGTCTTGAGAGAGCCGCTGTACCGCTATTTTCTCACCATGTATCCCACAACTGAATATTTCCAGACGATAAAAAAAATATCCTTCACTGAACTGTTCAACGGCCTGTCAATCGCCATCATTCTTTTCGGGACATTTTTTCTTATTATCGGGGCGGTGCGAAAGGGGAAGTTACGTGTGTCACTCTGTAAATATCTGGTCGCGGCAGTGATTCTCGCTGATCTTTTTTTTGTCGGCAAACCACAGGAACCGTATATTGACGAATCGCTCTTTACCAGAGAAAACCCAACCGTTAGCTATTTACAACGGGACTCCTCGCTGTTTCGCATTTTACCCCTTGCGGCACTCCTCCATAAACAGAGCTACCTGCACTATTATGCAATTCCCTTTGAGCCATTATATAAACTGTATCAGCAGGAACTGGCCCCCAATTTAAATATTTATTATCATATACAATCCATTAATTTCTTTCAGGATGTCGTACATAAGGACTATTTACAAATAGTGAGCCGAATTGAAGATTATTTTGCAAAAGCAAAACAGCAGTCCACAGAAAACACGTATGAAGCCCAGATGTTAAATTTACTCAATGTTAAGTACATTATCAGCCCGTTTAAACTTGAGGGGTTCCCCTACCGGCTGGTACTGGATGACAAAATTAAAATTTATCAGAACCCTCGCTGCCTGCCGCGGGCATTTTTTGCCGAACAACTGGTGCCGGTTGAAAGTGAAGCAGTCGTTTTGGAAAAAATGAAGCACGCGTCATTTGATCCCGCTACCATGGTCTATATAGCTCAACCTGAGTTAGCAAAACTGCGTGGCGAACCCATTCCCGCTGGTGCGGCGAGGGGCCAGGAACCCTTTGCTGGCTCCATAGAGTTTGTTGCCTATCGCCCCAACGATATCTCACTCAGGGTAAAGACCAACGAGGCGCGACTGCTGGTGCTGTCTGATAATTTTTATCCCGGCTGGCGGGCATATATTAACGGCAAAGAAAAACCAATTGTTAAAGTTAATTATACGCTCCGGGGGCTCCTTATCGACCGGGGTGAGCATGAGGTGATGTTTGTGTTCAAGCCCCGATCTTTTTTCATCGGGGCGATTATTTCCCTAATAACCCTGGCAGGGGTATGTATTGGTCTTGTGACACTGAAAAAAGACGGGCCCGTTTTATGGAACGGGACTTGTCAATGAGGTCACGCGCCACGCTAATTATTGGTATGATAAAAAACAATGGAAGTCCTGTCTGAAAATAAGCCGCGCACCTATTCCCGATATTTTGCCTGGGCGATTCTCATACTCATAATCGTATGCGCCGGTGTAATTCGCTCAAGGCTCCTCAGCATCCCTCTTGAGCGCGATGAGGGTGAGTTTGCCTATATGGGGCAGCTTATACTCAAAGGCATACCGCCATATTTGATATCATACAATATGAAATTACCGGGTGCTTATTTAGCATATGCCGTGATAATGGCAGGGTTGGGTCAAACCGTGCAGGGCATACATCTGGGATTGCTGCTGGTAAACAGTGCAACAATTGTTCTGGTTTTCCTGCTGACGAAGGGTCTTTATGATTCGTATGCAGCTTTAACGGCAAGCGCTGCCTTTGCAATTCTGTCTATCAGTCAGACCGTGCTGGGAGCTGCTGCGCACGCCACTCACTTTGTGCTTTTATTTTCCCTGGGCGGTATCCTTTTGCTGATCCGGGCTCTGAAAGCTGAAAAATTAATTTGCTTTTTTTTCAGCGGCCTGTTGTTAGGATTTGCATTTTTAGTGAAGCAGCCCGGTATTTTTTTTATCGTCTTTGCCTTATTGTACCTCGCGCGCAACCTGCGCACTGCCCGCCATACCCTGCGATATCGGGTCCTGACGTCCAGCCTTTTTATAGCCGCAGTGCTTCTTCCCTTCGGGTTAACCTGTATCATTGCCTATGCAACAGGTACTTTTGAAAAATTCTGGTTCTGGGCGGTTACCTATGCCGCCGCCTATGGAGCCCAGGTTCCTTTTTCTATCGGTTTGACGCTTTTTCGCAACGAATTTTCAAACATAACCGGCGGTTCTTTTCTGCTCTGGGCGATTGCAGGGATGGGATTAATCGCGATCCGGTGCGATGCTGAAGCAAAAAAACAGCTCTTTTTTATGACAGGATTTTTGACCTGTTCATTTCTTGCGGTAAGTTCCGGGCTGTTCTTCCGTTCGCACTATTTTGTGCTCCTGCTTCCTGCAGCATCGCTATCAATCGGAATCGCCGTGGCGGCCTTCCAGCGTTTCGCCGTAAAATTCAGCGGGCGGCCGCACCTCAGGCAGGTAACAACCATTTTATTTCTGGCTGTTTTGCTGCATGGCTTATTTCTGCAGCGGGGTTTTTTATTTGAGCTCAGCCCATATGAAATATGCAGACTGACATACGGGGCAAATCCATTTCCTGAATCAATGCACATAGCACAGTACATCAGAAACCATACCGCTCCCACAGATCGGATTGCGGTGCTTGGTTCCGAACCGCAAATCTATTTTTATGCAAAAAGGCCCGCCGCTACCGGTTATATTTACACCTATGGGCTGATGGAAGATCATCAATTTGCGCTTAGAATGCAAAAGGAAATGATAGCAGAAATCGAGAATGCAAAACCCGCGTATATAGTTTTTGTCAATGTGTCCGCTTCCTGGCTTAACCGCGATAATTCAGAGAAACTGATATTTAAGTGGGCGACAGAGTATATTAAGGCATATACATTAGTGGGCATAGCAGATATACAAGATGATCAAACCATTTACCGGTGGGACCATGAAGTAAACAACTATGTACCGCGGTCAAAAAATGTATTGTTTGTATTCCGGAGAAAATCTATCATATAAACCGCACATTCAGGAAGAACCCCCTCAATGGAAAAAAACACTGCCCCGCAGCATACCCATAGTATAGCAATGGCAGGATTCCTGGGCCTGGTAATTGGCATCTTCTCCCTGTTTGTTATTATCCTGACCGCTCATGATATAGGGTGGACCTGGGATGAAGTATATTATTTCAAGTCTTCAGAGCTGATTATTGCATGGAGTCGTGCGCTTGGTACTGCTTTGTTTCATGGCACACCCGGCGCCATTCTTTCCCGGACTATTACCGACCAGTATTGGCTGTGGGATATTTCACACAATCCCCATCCCCCCCTCGCCAGGATTCTTGCCGGGATTTCCTTAGCCTGTCTTAAAGGCTATTGTGGAGAATTGGTGGCCTATCGGTGCGCCCCGGCCTTTTTAAGCACCGTACTGCTGCTTACTGTCTTTTTTATCTTAAACAGCCGCTATGGCAAACTGGCAGGGCTGTGCGGCAGTATGTCCCTGCTGTTTTTACCAAGGTTTTTTGGCCATGCCCATATTGCAGCGACAGAAATTCCGCTCACGACATTCTGGTTGCTGGCAGTCTTCGCATTTTGGAGAGGATTAACTCGTCGCTCAGGTATCATACTGTTTGGCATCCTGTGGGGATGTGCCATTGCCACAAAATTTACCGGGCTGTTACTCCCGGTGCCCCTCCTGGTATGGGCCCTTTTATATAAGGAACGGCGGGGCCTAAGTAATTTACTTATCGCACTGCCGCTGGCGCTGCTGCTGGCCCTTCTGGTAAACCCGGGATGGTGGCATGATCCCATAGGAAAGATTGTAAACTTTGTACAGATCAGCCTGTCACAGGGAAGATTCCATCCGGATTCCCACCTTTTTCCTGGGCAAAACCTATTCTTTTTCCCCGCCCTGGACCTATGCATGGATCATGACCGCAATTACCGTACCAGTGACCACTCTTGTTACTTTTATGCTGGGGCTGCTGACTCTTTATCGCGATACCGCAAACCGTCGATTTAATAATTTAATGCTTATCAACTGCCTGTTCCCGCTCTTCCTTACCATGCTGCCCAATGCACCGGTGCATGACGGCACGCGGCAATTTTTTTACCTGTTTCCTTTCATGGCTTATTTTTCCGGCGCAGGGTTTTATTTTCTCACCGAACGAATGATGCCAGCGATGAAAATAAAAAAAGTTCTCATCCCGGCTGCACTGGCTATTTTTACCCTCTACCCGGCCTATCAAACGATGCGCATCCACCCCTATGAGCTCTGTTACTACAATGAGCTTGTCGGCGGAGTCAGGGGCGCTTATGCCCTTGGCATGGAGACCACATACTGGTATGATGTGGTCAATGAGCAAGTTTCTCGAGATATTAAACAGGAGATATACCTCCGGGGGCTGCAGTCAGCATGTGGGTCGGCAATCAGGCCTATTTTGAATTTTTACAGGACAAGGGAAAAATCAGAAAAGATATAAAATTTATCACCCCCGACATTATCGTAACCATTACCAATCAAGGGGGCTGATTTCAAGTTTTCGCCGGATACCCCGCAGTACCTGATACTCCTGTCCCGCCAGGGGTCCTTTAACCAAGTTTACTGGAATATTTATTATAAAAATAGACCGTTATATTCTCTGCAACTTGAAGGCATACCGCTTATTTCAATCTATCGCTGGAGAGATATAAAACTTTTGTAAGGTTTGGTCAGCCGCATTTGAAGGAGGGTTTGGTACCTGCCAGAAAATGGCCGGGACAAAAATTTGTTCCAATCGGTATATAATTTAAAATTTATCTCAAACAAACGATATAATTGATATAATTATATATCCTGTACTAATTAGTAAAGATAACAATTTATGCAAACACCAGTAACCGAACAAAACAGCCGTATCCGGATATATGAACCCAACTACATCAAAAAAACGGGAATCCGTGCCTGGTCAGACATGGTTAATGAGCTGATAGAATATCGTGAGCTTATATGGCGGCTGATGGTTCGGGATATTTCTGCCCGGTACCGGCAATCCGTGCTCGGTGTTTTATGGTCGTTTCTTACCCCTTTATTTATCATGGGTATTTTCGTTGTGGTAAAGAATAACAAGATTATCCCCATAGGAGATACCACGCTGCCATACCCGGCTTACGTTTTTATCGGACAGATGGTGTGGCTGCTTTTTTCCCAGGGCCTCACTTCTGCCGCAAATAGCTTGATATCATCAGAGTCACTGCTTGCAAAAATAAATTTTCCCAAAGAAGTCCTGATACTTTCCGCACTTGGTCAGACCATTTTTGATTTTATTATACGCATCCCGCTACTCATAATAATATTTTTTTGGGTCGGTTTCGTTCCCAAGCCTGCTATAATTTTCGTTCCGGTCATTATTATACCCCTCTTATTTTTAATTTTTGGCCTTGGTCTGTTAGTGGCGATGTTTAACGCCATTATCAGAGACATCGGCAGCGTACTGCTTATTGTGCTGAGTGTCGCAATGTTTGCCAGTCCGGTCATTTATCCACCTCCTACAGCGTGGCCGCTTAACTTCTGGATTAATTATGTAAACCCTGTAAGTGGCTTTTTGATCGCAGCGCAGGATCTTTCAGCAAAGGGCTATATCTCTGACCCGGCAGGCTATTTTTCTGCAGTCATATTCAGTCTGGTTACCGTGCTTGTTGGGTGGCGAATTTTCCATTTGGTTGAGCCAAAGATTGCCGAGAGGATATAACATCATGTCCGAAATACTGGTTAAAGCAGGAGGAGTATCAAAAAAATTCTGCAAAAGCCTTAAACGATCTATGCTGTATGGAGTTGAGGATATTATAAAAAATGTATTAAGTCTTGATGCAAAAGAAACTAATCTGCGACCAGGCGAATTTTGGGCTGTTGATGGTGTCTCGTTTGAATTGCGGCGGGGAGAGTGCATTGGATTGATTGGCCCGAATGGTTCCGGTAAAAGCACCCTTCTTAAAATGCTCAATGGAATTTTAATGCCTGATAGGGGCTCAATAGAAATTAAAGGTCGCGTCGGAGCCCTCATTGAGTTGGGCGCAGGCTTTCACCCCATGCTGACGGGACGGGAAAATATTTATATTAATGGTTCAATACTTGGCTTCAGCAAAAAAGAGATAGAGCAAAAATTTGATGCAATTGTAGCGTTCTCTGAACTGGCTGATTTTATTGATACTCCGGTTAAACATTACAGTTCCGGCATGTACGTTCGGCTGGGTTTTGCCGTGGCTGCCCACATGGAGCCAGATGTCCTGCTCATAGACGAAGTGCTGGCGGTCGGAGACGTTGGATTTCGGGCGAAGTGTTATCTGAAAATAGCCGAGAAAATGAAAAATTGCACGGTTGTCTTTGTTTCCCACCACATGCCCCAGATCGCAAAGCTGTGCACAAAAGTGCTCGTGCTGGATCATGGGAACGCCCTATCAATATCCGACCCTTCGCACGGCATCGAACAATATAATAGCTTGTTCCCGGATACCCAGCTGACCATTGCAGGAACAGGCGATGCGCACATTGAAAACCTCAGGCTCCTTAATGCGCACAATATGGCAACTGATACCTTCATGTACACTGAGGGTATGTGCATCATGTTTGACGTTCAGGTTGCGGGAAACTATGAGGAATTTCTTGTATCAATAACTTTTATGACCGCCGACACAAACCTCATCGCTCAGTGTCATTCGAAATATAATAATACCATATTAACAAACAGCGGAAAACGAAGCACGGTGAGCGTTACTATTCAGAACCTGACGCTAAACCCTGGAACATATTACATGAATGTGATAATTTTTGATAAAAGCAACATGAAGCATCTCTTATGGATGTTTGGTGCAAGGAAAGTAATCATAAAGGGAGATTTTCAGGGCGGCGCGCCCATTCAATTTAACGCTGTATGGAAGCAGATACAACAATAATATCCCATAAAGTATGCTGCCCGTTCTGCAAAGACGTCTGCCGCTTTGTCTATAAAATGAATAGCTACAGCATCTATAAGTGTTTGTCCTGTGGCACAGGACAAGCCTATCCGATGCCAAGGGAAGACACATTGAAAAAATTTTATTCCGGTTTTTTATTTTCTGCCAGCCCGAACTATTATCAGCCGGTACTTGCAAGCGCAAAAAGACTTTTCCCGCTATTGGGATTCCATCCAAACAAGAATCATGCGATGCTTGATGTGGGAGGTGGTGGCGGATTCTATGCAAAAGCATTTAAGGAACTTTTCTGCGGGGAAAGCACCTATGTTGACCTTGATGAAAAAGCATGCACGTTTGCAAAGAGCAGCGGGATCGACACGGTGTTGCATGGAGATGCAACACAGTTATGCTATGGCAAAAAAAAATATGACTTTATAATGTGCCGGCATGTCATTGAGCATTTGCCGAACCCTACTTTCTTTATCACGAAAATCTTAACGGCTCTTTCAGAAAACGGCCTGCTGCTTTTGATGTGCCCAAATGGTAACTCCCTTGAATATCTTGCACATCCCCAATCCAATATCGCAATGAGAATCAATACAATCAGTCGATCAAGCCATATGGCTAAATCAAACGTGGTTCAACGGCTGATATTCGGCGATATGCTGCATGGTATAGATCCGCCAAGGCATCTATGGGCAATAACTCAAAAGGGCATCCAGAACATCATTGATAATAAAAAATATATATCCACAATTATAACCCGTCCTTTAACTGATACGACATTTTCACCATACTACCGGCCAGCTTCATTTTGGAGCAAAGCTTTCGATTTATTTGGCACCTATTTTTGTGCAAAAATCCATGGTGGCACCCACCTCGTTGCTGTTATTAGAAAAAAAGAATGCCCTTCACAATAAAAGAAATTATAAAAAACAATCTTTGTACCGGCTGCGGACTATGCACCGCATCGTGCCCAGATGATAACATTGCCATGGAGTGGAAATCCTGCGGCATATGGAACCCTGCTGTTTCAGCTGCGGGCTGTACGCAATGCGGCAAGTGCTATGAAGTATGTCCTCAATCACCTGAAGTAATCGCAGAGTATGCCGGGAAGGCAGCGGTGGATGGGGAGAAGTTTGGTTTAAAAAACGCCAATTACTTCATAAGCTTTGACCTCAATGCAGACAATCGCATGAAAAGCGCCTCGGGTGGTGTTGTCTCGCTGCTTCTGACCCATCTTCTTAAATCGCATGACATTGATGGTGTTCTGTGCTCAACCCCTCTGTGCGCCAGCATCGGAAACCCCCACTATAGCCTCGATGTTATTACCACAGCCGAGCAGATAACAAGCTGTCGAAGTTCGCATTATCACCCCCTCACCTATCACGATGCTCTGAAACACATAAAAAACCGTGAGGGCTCGTATGTATTAGTCGGTGTGCCCTGCGTGGTCCGCGGAATAAAACTGCTTCCCCGTTCATTGCGAGAAAAAATAAAATTTTCCATTGCCCTTGCATGCAGCCACAATGTGACGGGGGCATTCATCGACCAACTGGCACGGCAACAGGGCATCACGAGGGGAGAACGTTTTTTTGTTAACCTGCGGGATAAGCTCAACATACCTGACGCCGATAACTTTAATATCTTTTTCAAACTCGCTGACCGCGAAATCCGAAAAAACAGGTTTCTTGCCCCATTTACTTCGATGTGGCGCAATTATTTTTTCGCCCTTGAAAGCTGTCTCTATTGCCCTGATTTTTATGGAGCTGATGCAGATCTTTCCGTAAAAGATGCATGGGGGCGCCTCAGCAAGGACCCCCGGGGAATATCCTTGCTTGTTGTCAGGAACCGCATGCTTTTACCCATACTGGAGAAACTTCATCATGAATCAATTTTAAGTCTTGAGCCCTGCAATGAAGACGAGGTGTATAATTCACAGCCAGGCACAGCGGTATTTAAACATAGAGCGATAAAGGATAGGATTGCCAGGAAAAAGGCTATCTGGCATGAGGTGAATAAAAACAACCAAATCGGGTTAAAAAATCGTCGATTAATTAGTCGACATTCATTGGAATATTTCCGGCTCTTAGGGCTCATCAAAGTATCGCGGTTCTGCTTCACCCGTTTTGGCGCTGTCCCGGTCAACAGCCTGATTTTTTTCAGTAATTTCCATAAGCATGGATACTCTCTGGCGAAGGAAACCATAAACTTTATCTATCGTTCGCTGCGCCAGCTCTGGCTAATTCTTAAAACAGCTCTAAAAATTTTTTTTCGTTTTTTGGGTCTTTTGCCTCCGCAAAAATCCCGCGCTGAAGGGAAGCTATCACTTAAAGTGCTTATTGCCGGGGGCTACGGCTATGGAAATATTGGGGATGAAGCACAGCTTGCCGCAAATATTCAGCACTGGAAAAAGGCTGCACCTGGTGCCCGGATTACGGTGCTGACGCCTGATGTATCGTACACGCAGAAAACCCACCCGCAGGTTTCTGCTGAGCTTGCTCCACGCACTGCTTTTTTTGGGTGGGGAGATAAAAGTTATTTTGGCAATGAAAAATTGTTTAAAAAACTGTTTTTCCCCGTAGCTGCTCTTTTGCTCTTTAATGCGCGACTGATGCGGGCAGGCCTTCCGGTCTTTGGAGTTACTGCGCGTCAGGCGCGTTTGCTCGATGAACTGCATAATGCTGACGTGCTGTTTTTATCCGGCGGAGGCTATTTGACAGGAATGACGCTGTCTCGCCTTTGGGACCATATGCTGCTCATGCGACTGGCCGATCTGCTTGGTGTGCCGACCATTCTTTCCGGCCAGACCATAGGTGTCTTCAAAGACCGCACCAGCAGAAGTCTATCACGATGGGGATTTAAAAAAGCCCAGCGCATTTATCTCAGAGATCCGGAAGATTCCGGCAAAGCACTTGAACAAATCGGCGTACCGCCATCAAAATTTAAAAGCACCTTCGATGATGCTCTGTATTATAAAGTTGCCTCAAAAGTCATTCCGCGCGTTGTGTCGGCAAATAATGGCTTCAGTTTTACGAAGCCCTATATTGCAGTCAATGTACACTATTGGGGGCAGTCTCCTGACAGTTCCCGTGATATTATGCAGCAAATTGCCGGTGCACTTGACAGCATCAGCGCATCCCTCGATGTGCAGGTTGCGTTTATTCCCATGTCCAGTTCGGATGAGGCGGCAATACATGAAGCTGCGCGATTCATGCAGCAACCATCGGCAACCATTGCTCATGGGTACGATATTGATGCAGCAATTGACACAATCCGTTGCGCTGCGTTTTGTCTCACCATGAAACATCATCCGATAATATTTGCGATGGGCGGCAGTGTTCCAACGATAGCGATGGCTTTTGATGATTACTATTTTCATAAAAACAAGGGGGCATTAAAAATCTTTGATATGGAAAACTGCCTTATACAGTGCGCCCCGGAACATTTAGGAGCAGAGATAATAGAAAAAATGCGGTATCTCTTTGACAACCAGCAAGAAATAAGGAAAAAAATAGCGCAAACCTACAAAGCCCTGGAACCAATGGCAGGGGAAGTAATCTATGCATGGCTTAGAGAGAAAAATTTATAAACCTTTAACGTTATCCCTGTTCTGTAGTTCATTTGATGATGCAGCGGATGCCGAGGACACACCTAAAATTACCAGGGGAACTATATTGCCCCCCTCTCAATAGGTCACTGCAGCTGTGAAGCTTTTCGGCCTGCGTCAAAAATAAAAGGAAAGACTGGAAATCACCCTAACCGGACGAGTGCTTTTAAAATGTCCCCCTTATTCTGCAGGTTAAGAAAAATTATCGCCCGTCTTGAAAGGCGGGATATCGTCCTTGAAATGGACTGGTACCAGTGGGATTTCAAGCTTTTTCTCACGAGGTTGTCGCACCATGCAAAATTCAATAAGAAATACTGCCTTATGCATATTGAGAAAGATGACATCATATCGCAACAGGATTTGCTCTGGGCAAAAAACTACTTGGCAGGACAGATACGATCAGTTGATAATCTCATGCATGCACATTACCATGGGTTCAACCTGTGGCAGATTGCAAAGGGTGACATTATAGTGAACCTGAATCTTGCCCATGAAAAGCAGATGAATGAATCTCATCTGGAAAAAGCAACAGAAATCCTTGCTGAAATTCTCTGTGTTATGAAATGCCTCCCTGATTTTTTTAAGCGCGTGCAACCCAAGGCGGTAATAGTATACGAGGGAGCGCGTGCTTTCAGCAGGGCCATTGTTGAAACGGCACGGTTCTGCAATGTCCGGGCAATTGCTTTAGGCACTAATTCTTTACGCCCCGGTTATCTTTTTTTTGATAACACAACCGGGATGATCATCAATCGGCATCGTTTAGCAAAATGCGGGCGCGAACTCCTGGAGACACGTATATTTACCGCAGAACAGCGCCAAAAGGCATTAGATACCTGGCGGAGCGAGATTTCCCAGAAAACTGACCAGCATAGAACCGGCGGCATAGATGATCATGAAAAAATCAGGCAACAGCTTTGCCTTCCTGTTGAAAAACCCATTGCCCTGCTGCTGGCACATGTAAGAAATGACACCTCAGTCATCTATGACTCTCCCTTATATAACGATTCTGTTGATTTCATTGCCGATGTGATTGACCTCTTTGCAGCTGACTTGAAGGATTGGATTTTGGTGGTCCGGCTGCATCCTAAAGAAGCTGGGGGATTTTCACCGGGCGGTTTTAAATTTAACAATGAGACAAAACAGGAATTGGAGCGACGCGGATATTTTTCGCGTGAAAATGTCCGCATTGTAGCAGAAAAGGTTTATAATACCTATACCCTTATGGATGTAGCGAGAGTCGGAATAACTGAAGTTTCACAAGCAGGGCTTGAAATGGCCATGCTGGGGAAACCGGTAGTAACTGTTGGAGAAGCATTTTATGGACATAAAGGATTTACTTGGGATATATCTCATCCTTCGGCTTTCAAGAGTGTAATTTCTGATGCCTGTATATCATCCATGGACACTTCACTCCGCAGTCGAATACAAGAACAAGCTTTAGAATTTGCGTATGCACTATTTTTTGAAGAGCTGGTGGCAGACGACTTGTCTGAAAATTTTGATAAAGTGATGCGCACCCTTGAGGGGGGATAAATTGGTACGAAATAATACGTCAATAGTAATTACCGGAATGCCCCGTGCTGTGCGCGAAAAGCAGCACTTCCATTATAAGATAAGAATGAGTACAGTTTCGATGCTCCTGAATTAACATGTCAATAGTCAGTATTATAATCCCTACCTTCAATAGAAAATTTATGGTTTGCAAAGCCATAGATAGTGCTCTTAATCAAACGTATAAGGATATAGAAATAATTGTCATTGATGATGGAAGCAGTGATAATACCCAGGAACTGCTGGTTCAAAAATACCGGGATAAGATACGATACTTCTACCAGGAAAACAGGGGAGTGGCGGGTGCACGCAACGCAGGCATACAAGAGTCGCGGGGCGAGTATATTGCTTTTTTAGATAGTGATGACACCTGGATGCCGGCTAAACTTGATGCGCAGATGAACATATTTCAGTCGGATACTGATGTCGGGTTAGTCTATTGTGGATACACAACTCTTGATATGCAGGGAGAAATATTAGGGCAGGTTAAGCCGGCCTGTAAGGGCATGATTTATTATGATCTTGTGCTTGGGAATCAAATGGGAGCATCTTCCGTTGTCATCAAAAGAGAGTGTGTAGAACAGATTGGTTTTTTCCAGGGCAGATATTCGCCGGCAGAAGATTATGAATATTGGATTCGCATAAGCAGAAAATACAAGGTTGACTTTGTTGAAGATCCGCTCGTTCAATACGTTACTCATGACCAGGGTTTATCTCAAAACGGCCGGGCGATGGAGCAGGCAGTGATGAGGATTTTAGAGGATCACTGGCAGGAAAACCAGCTTGAGGGGAACCTCATGCACAGAAGCTACAGTAACAATTGCGTCAATCTGGCATGGAACTACTACCGAAACGGAGATCACGATTCCTTCAAACGGCTGTTACATCTGGCCCTGACCCACGGTCCGACACAGAAACTATTCATCCATGGAGCTGACGCGCAGCAAAAAGAGCGTGCCGTGTTTGCCGTGTTCAGTCAGTTCTGGACGAGCGGAGATCAGTGCCATAACAGGCAGGATAAAAAAAAGCATATACAGCTCAGTACCTTCAGCTTGCCTGGGAATATTATCACCAGGGTAATATGAAACAGTTTCGAAGATGTGTCAGCAGCGCATGCAGGTTCGCCTTTCCGACGGTGCCCGTACGGCTGATTGTGCCGTATATAAAATCGTTCCTCGGGAAAAAGCTGTCCGAGAAAATTCATGCAGCCAGGAAACGGCTCCTGCCGCACATATTCATAATTCATTGAGTTACCCTATGGCCCCAACCACAATCTCGGTAGTCATAGCTGCCTATAATAGATGTGCATACCTCAAAGCGGCTCTTGACAGTCTGATATGTCAGGACCTGCCGGCAGATTCATTTGAAATTATCATCGTCGATAATAATTCCCATGACAAGACCCCGGAACTGGCGGCATCATACTGCAACAGGTCTGAGCCGGTCATCCGCTATGTAAAAGAATTAAAGCAGGGGCTTTCGTTTGCCCGGAACCGTGGTGCGCAGGAAGCCCGTGGCTCAATTGTAGCGTTCACGGATGATGATGCTGTAGCAGATAAGGGCTGGCTGCAGGGTCTTATGAGCGTTTACCGGCAATTTCCTGATGCCGGTGTTGTGGGCGGAAAAATCAAACTAACGTGGCCTGTTGAGAAACCCGCCTGGCTCTCACCTAATCTTGAGCAAAGCTACGGGGCGCTTGACTATGGAGACGAAATACAGGCGCTTCGCTATCCGAAAACACCGTTTGGAGGGAATTTTTCGGTCCCCAGGCAACTGTTTCTGGAACTTGGCGGATTTAATGAGGCGCTTGGCCGAACCCGCGCGCGCCTGCTCTCGAGCGAAGAAGTGTATCTGTGCCGCCTGATAGAGCAGAGAGGGAAACAGGTGTACTATGCTCCGCAGGCTGTTGTGCACCACACGGTTCTTCCGGAACGGATGAGTAAAAAGTACCTGCTGAAACGAGCCTATGCCCAGGGCAAATCAAATGTTATGGTAGAGCAGAAAACGGGTGTGCGACAACATCATGCCTGGCGTAGAGAAATGCGCGATCTGGCAGGGACGCTCAAAGGGTCAATCCGGCATATTTTTGTAAAGGAAACCAGGCTCAGTGCAGAGGACCTGTTCACACTATTTTTTATCGCAGGAAAACTGAAACAAAGGCTGAGGCTCTACCAGAAATGAAACAGGCTGCACCCGCAATACGCTACATAGTTAACCGGGTGTCACACCATGCTACTCACTCCGGCTATGATCAGCTGACACGCTATATTGAAAGCCGGGTCGTTCAGCCTAACCGTTTCCGCCGGGTGCTCGACCGGCTACCGGAGTGGGTGCTTGCTAACCTGCGACGAACCGCCGGTAACTGGTACAACTCCACAGCCCTGAAGATGGAGCTGCAGCAAATCCCGGACTTTTTATATGCGTCCGGCCAGGTTTTTCACTTTTTGTACGGTGAAGACTCGTTTCATTACGCGGGCTACCTGAATCCGCGGAAGGGCAATAAAATAGTCGCGTCATTTCACATGCCGCCGGAAAAATTTCTAAACATAACCCGTGGAAGGCGTCACCTCAAGACGCTTGACGCTGCTGTTATTGTGGCCCCGAATCAGGAAGAACTGTTTAAAACTATTATTGACCCCGGCAAGGTGCACCTCATCCCGCACGGGGTTGATACGGAATTCTTTCATCCAAAAGCAGCTACTGCAGGCCGGCCCCGGCGCTGTATTTTTGTGGGCGTTCACCTGCGCAATTTTAAGATGCTGCGGGCAGTGATCGAGAACATCTGCAGCCAGGAACAAAACATCTTTTTTTCCATCATAACCTTTAAGGACCAGTTTGCTCATTTCGCAGGCCTGCGCAATGTCAGCCTTTATTCATCAATTTCCGAAGATGAGCTGCTTGGCCTGTATGGCGCTGCCGATGTGCTTCTCATGCCGATGCATGACTGCACCGCAAATAACGCCGTTCTCGAGGCGATGGCCTGCGGCCTGCCTGTCGTAGCAACCCGGGTGGGCGGGCTTGGCCTGTATGTAAATAGAACGTGTGCTGTTTTAGTTGACCCGGATGATGTTCAGGGGATGGCGGATGCAGTACTTGCC
Organism: uncultured delta proteobacterium; assembly: GCA_963803975.1. GTDB lineage: Bacteria > Desulfobacterota > WTBG01 > CAIYCZ01 > CAIYCZ01 > JAPLIX01. The sequence goes on along the minus strand of CAWDOY010000017.1, from coordinate 29,960 downwards.
CTTATCACCGACAAACAGCGTCTGGAAGAGATGTCCCGGGGAGCACGGAGTGTGGCGCAGCAGTTTGACTGGCAGGTGATAGCAGAAAAAATGCGGAATCTCTACAACGGTCTTGTACAGCAGTAACAATTCAGTAAAAAATATTTTGAGTCTGTCGGTGTGGATACAGCCAAACCAAAAATAATGATGATTATCGCCCAGTTTTATCCTTCTATCGGGGGGGCGGAGCAGGAGTGCCGCAAGATTGCAAAACAGCTTAAAAAGACGGGACATGAGGTCTCTGTGTTGACGCAATACCGGGAAGACCTCCCCGCCTACGAGCTTATCGATGGCGTTCCGGTGTACCGAAAAATACGCGGCTGGCACTGGTATGAGCTGAGCTACATGCTTTCGGTTCTTATTCTTCTTTTCCGGTACCGAAAAAACTTTGATGTCATGTGCTGTTTCGGGCTCTACCTCTATATTGCCCCAGCGGTTCTTTTCAGGTTTTTAACCGGAAAGAGGGTCCTGGTACGCTTGGAATCAGGGGGGGGAACCGGAGACCTCTTGAAAGCCGCACAGCTTTCGTGGGGAGCGCTCACCATCAGGTGTGCCTGCCGGGCTGACGGGATTATTGCAATCAGCCGGCAAATTGAGGAGGAACTGCTGGCCCGAGGGTTTCCGGTGAAAAAAGTTTTTCGGATTCCCAACTCGGTCGATACGGAAACATTTTCCCCTGCGGCTCATTTGAAAGACGAAGACATCCCGATTATAAGCTATATCGGAAGGCTTACAAGAGGTAAAGGCGTTGAGCTCTTTATCGAGGGGCTGACACTGTTGCGGCAAACCAACCCGGAGTTCAAAGCATTTGTGGTGGGCGGCGGTGAACAGAGGTCTTCCCTGGAGGAACTGGTGCTTGCCCGCGGGCTGAATGACCGCATTACGTTTATCGGGGAAATACCAGATGCGCACGCTGTTGTCCCCTATTATCAGCGCTCATATCTGATCGTTATGCCGTCATATTCCGAAGGGATGCCGCTGGTTCTGCTTGAAGCAATGGCGTGCGGAGTGCCTGTTGTCGCCTCACGCGTGGGGGGTATCACTGATGTCATCGGCCTGCCAGAGCAGCAGCGCCCTGAGCCGGGGGGATACTGGATCGGTGCGCACGGCATACTGGTTCCGCCGGACGATGTCCCGGCCCTTACCGCGGCGATCAAGCGGCTGCTGGCTGATAGTGCGCTTCACCGGGAGCTTGCGCGCAAGGCGCGCGAGGCCGCGGTCACCACCTATTCCCTGGGAACCGTTATACAGCACTACGTGAAGCACGTTACCGGGGCCATGGAGTAGACAATGCTGCGGGAGAACCCCGCTGCGGCGCAGCAGCAGTATCAGGACGTCATGGCAAGTGAAATATTTCGCCTGGCGCAAGCCATCCAGCAGTCGTGGCTTATGAAAATATCACGATTGCTGCGCAAGCGGCAATGAAGCAAAAAACCATAAACGGGGCGGGTAGACGCAGACGGTGGCAGAAGAAAAAGTAACGTTTTCATTCGGAAAAAACTGGGAGCAGTTCGTCAGCGCGAACTTTTCCGAAGAGCGCATTGAAATAGCGCGGCAGCATCTCCTTAACTTCCTGGAGATCAAGGATTTAGAGGGAAAGCATTTCCTGGATATCGGCAGCGGCAGCGGCATTCACTCCCTGGCGGCCTTTAAATCCGCGGCGCAGCGCATTGTCAGTTTTGATGTTGACCCCTATTCTGTTGCCACCACAAAAAAGATCCACCAGATGTACGGAAGCCCGGCGAACTGGCAGATTGCCCAGGGCTCAATACTGGATGACAATTTTATCCGCGCATTTGAGCCTGCCGATATCGTCTATTCATGGGGTGTGCTTCATCATACGGGGAATCTCTGGCGGGCAGTCAGCAATGCTGCCACGTTTCTGAAACCCGGCAGCATTTTTTATATCGCCATCTATGACAAAACCCCTGATACGCCCTACTGGACAGACATTAAGAAAAAATATAATCGCACCGGCCGGCCCGGCAAAAAGCTCATGGAGCTTTCCTATGTGTGGCGCACATTTTTCAGGACCGCATCACCCAGCCGCATCAGGAAGTCCATCATGTATATCAGCAATTATAAAACGAGCCGGGGCATGGAATTCTGGACCGATGTTAAGGACTGGCTGGGAGGGTGGCCCTATGAGCCGGCGACGCTGGAGGAGATGTGCGCTTTTTGCGAGGGCACGCTGGGGCTTGAGCGCATGAAGGTCAAAACCGGCGAAGCAAATATTGAGTATCTGTTTAAAAAGAAAAGAACATAGGTTACTACATCTATCATTATGTGCGGCATTTATGGAATCGTCTATAAGAATCCTGAGCGCACGGTTGAAGCCGACCTGCTGAGAAAAATGGGCCGCGTTCTCAATCATCGCGGCCCTGATTATAACGGGATCTGGACTAATAAAAATGCCGGCCTCGGGCACACCCGCCTTTCAATCATTGACCTGAGCCCCCTCGGCAACCAGCCCATGCCCAACGAGAATCAAACGGTATGGGTCACCTTCAACGGGGAAATTTATAATTTTCCGGAAATAAAAGACTACCTCCTCGCCAGGGGCCACCAGTTCCGCTCCCGCACTGATACCGAGGTTATTGTGCATCTCTGGGAAGAGGAAGGAGCAGCCTGCGTGAAGCGTTTGCGCGGAATGTTTGCCTTTGCCGTGTGGGACGACACTGCTAAAACCCTGTTTCTGGCCAGGGACCGGGTGGGAAAGAAACCGCTGTTTTATGCCGACCTTCCCGACCGCGTCATGTTTGCCTCTGAGATCAAAGCAATTCTTCAGGACCCTGCCTTCACCAGGGAGGTTGATATTGAAGCAGTGCACCACTACTTAAGCTATCAATCCGTTCCCGCGCCGTATTGCGCATTCAAGGGGGTCAAAAAACTTCCCCCGGCCCACTGCCTGCTGATCAGAAATGGCGGTGAACAGCCAGCCTGCTACTGGAAGCTGTCCTATGCTGATAAACTATCAGTGCCGGATGAAAAAGCGCTGGCCGGCCTGCAGGAAGAAATCATTGAGCGCCTGCGCGAAGCAGTAAAAGTCCGCCTGATGAGCGATGTGCCTCTGGGCGCATTTCTTTCAGGGGGCATAGATTCCTCCATCATCACCGCCCTGATGGCCGGGCTCATGAACCAGCCGGTCAAAACGTTTTCCATCGGCTTTGAGCATGATGAATATAATGAGCTGCCCTACGCGCGCATGGTGGCTGAGCGCTACCACACAGACCACCATGAATTTATTGTCAAACCCGAGGCACAGGCCATCTTCCCCGAGCTGGTCTGGCACTACAATGAGCCGTTTGCCGATTCCTCCGCAATCCCCACTTTTTATGTGAGCAAGCTGGCGCGGCAGCACGTGACGGTCATACTGAACGGCGACGGCGGAGATGAAAACTTTGCCGGCTATCCGCGCTACACCAATACCGGCGACAATGCGCTTCAGCCCGGCCCGGCCTATTTACTGAAGCGCTGGCTGAAACAGCGCTGCTCTCTGTATGCCTTCATGAGCCCGGCGGACGGGCTGGTGAAGAATGCCCGGCGCTTCCTGGCGCTCAATCAGGAGCGCCTGCTGTATTACTACCGCATTACCCATTTTCATGAGCTGTACAAGAGAGGGCTCTATACTGCCGAGATGAAAAAGCTTACCGGGCGCGCATTGTCAGTAGACATCATGCTGGATAAATACCGTGCCGCAGAAGCCGCTGATTTTCTTGATACCACCCTGTCACTTGATTTCGGGCTGTATCTGCCGGACACGCTCATGCCCAAGGTGGACATTGCCTCCATGGCCTATTCGCTGGAAGCCCGCTCCCCGTTTCTTGACCACACGTTTATGGAATTCGCGGCCCGGATACCGTCAGACCTCAAGCTGAAAGATGGCCGGGAAGGGAAATATATTTTAAAAAAGGCGGTTGAGCCCTACCTGCCGCGCGATCTTATATATCGCCCCAAGATGGGCTTCGGCGTTCCCCTGGACCACTGGTTTCGCCACGAGCTGAAGGATATGGCTTTTGACACCCTGCTCAGCAAGCGGGCTCTTGAGCGGGGCTATTTCAAAAGAGACTATGTTGAGCAGATGCTGCAGCGCCACCAGCGGGGGGAGCAGTGGCAGTACCTGATCTGGAACCTGCTCATGCTTGAGCTGTGGCACCTCATGTTTATCGATGAAACATTATCACCCCCGGCAGGCAGCCTATGCTTCCACGAGTGCTGATGGTCATTCACCAGTTCCGGCCCATAGCAAGCGGGGCAGAGATGCAGGTAGAGCGCCTTGCCGGCAAACTGATCGGGCTTGTTGCGGTCATCGGTGTTATTGTTTTCTCGGTAAAACAGAAGCAGGCAAAGGCTTAAGGATCTGAAATGCAGCCGCGCGTCTTAATAATTATTTCTTTTTTCTATCCCCATCTTGGGGGAGCAGAGCAGCAGGCCCTGCAGCTTGCCGAACAATTGATACAGCGCGGCGTGCAGGTTTTCGTTCTTACCAGGAAGTTCAAGGGGCTTCCTGCTCATGAAACAGTCCGGGGCGTATTGGTCTATCGGGCGATCAGGACCCTTCCCTGGGGAAAATGGTTTGCGCTCACGTATCTCTTCTCGGTCCTGTGGTTTCTTCTGAAGAAGCGCCGGAGCTACGATATTATCCACTGCCACCTGCTGCAGGGCTTTCACTCCCTTGCCGCCATACTGATGAAAGCACTTTTCAAAAAAAAGGTGATTATAAAAGTCGGCGCAACCGGCCCGATCAGTGATTTTAGGATGATGAAAAACCTTTTCGGTGGAGGCTTTCTGCTGCGCCAGACCCCCCGGGCCGACCGGCTCATCTGCGTGTGTTCACAATCAGCTAGGGAAGCATTGCAGGCGGGCTTTCTGCCGGAACAGGTGCTGCAGCATACCGAACGGCGTGGACAGCAGCTATTTCAAGCCGCTGCCGCGCGCAGAAGGGCCGTTAACTGTCGTCTTTGTCGGAAGGCTAGACCGCATGAAGGGCGTACATGTCCTGCTTGAGGCATTTAAGCAGCTAAACGATGCGGGCGTCGCAGCCCATCTCGCCATTATCGGCGACGGGCCTGACAGGGAGAAATTGACAAAGCTTGCCCGTGATACAGGCCGCGCGGATTCGATACGTTTTTGCGGCGAAACAGCGGATATCAGGCCGTATCTGCAGCAGGCCACCCTGTTTGTGCTCCCGTCATTCTCCGAAGGGCTCTCCAATGTGCTGCTTGAGGCTATGGCCTGCGGCCTCCCGGTTGTCGCGACACGGGTCGGCGGCACTGTTGACCTGGTGCAGGATGGCGTCAACGGCATCCTGGTAGAGCCGGACAATGCGGGTCAACTGTATCAGGCGATGAAGAAAATTTTACAGGATAAAGACTTGGCAAAGGCACTCGGCGTGCAAGCTCGAAAAACTGCGGTAGAAAAATTCTCTTTGGAATCGGTAACCGAACAATATGTTTCCCTGTATCAGGCGCTTGTGCCGGTAAAAAATCTCTAACTGTTTGACATAACAGCAAATTAATGATATTTATGCAACCTGTGCGCCTGTAGCTCAGCAGGATAGAGCAACGGCCTTCTAAGCCGTAGGTTGGGGGTTCGAGTCCCTCCAGGCGCGCCATAGAGAATTTTTAAGTTTGCATATTTAAGCGCAAATCTATATAATAGAAAATATGTGGTGGGTGTAGCTCAGTTGGTTAGAGCACCAGGTTGTGGCCCTGGGGGCCGAGGGTTCAAATCCCTTCATCCACCCCACATACGCGCCCGTAGCTCAGTTGGATAGAGCATCGGACTTCGAATCCGCAGGTCGCCCGTTCGAGTCGGGCTGGGCGCGCCAGCGAATAATGTTTTAATTTTTCATATAAGGCCAGGGTTAGCCGGAATAAAAAACAGCTAACCCTTTTTAATGGTCAATTAGTTAAACTGTTAAATAAAAATGCTGGGATTAAGAGCTGTTGAAAAGCGATTGGGTACAACCGGTATGATCCGTTTTTTAAGGCAATTTGAAAGCGGCTCTGGTGATTATACTAAAGAAAGAGCCAAGTGGTTAAAAAATGACAGCGTCGAACAAATTGTTGAAGCTGTAAAAAAAAGACGTAAAGTAAAAAGATAGCGAAATCCTCAAGTCAAGCCCGTTCGAGTCGGGCTGGGCGCGCCAGAAAATAATATAGCTTATTACCATCACCTCCCACATTCTTCTTTAGAAATCTTCCAATGCCCTCAGCCGAGCCTCATAGCTCCTGATATTATTCACTGCCGTCTTATCTTCTGCGGTAAACCATTCGTCAGACAACCTCTCCTACTGCACTTTCAACTGGCAGATGGGCTACGGCCCCAGAACTTCGCCCGCAGTTTTCAAAACGAATCTGTAAACTCCTGCATATATTTCATTTGACCGAAGCCATAGGCAAGGATATACTATCCGATAAATTTCAGGGGTATATGCTTTATGCAGGGGAACAACGCTCTTATAATATGATTTTAAAACGTGCCTCTATCGGTCTGCTTTCGGACTGTTAGGGGTTTTTTATTTTTCAAAAAGGAGGTGTTTTATTATGAAAAACTTAATGATTATGAAGCAGCTCGGATTACTGCTAACAATTGTTTGCATTGTGTTGTTTTATAGTTGTTCACCGCCTATTGAGTATGAATACACTTATTTCCATCCAGATAATTATGTTTGGGTTCAGCCTGCAGACATAAATGAAAACGGAGAAGTTGTTGGGTCGCATATTACATATTGCAAGTATGGTCTTTGTGAGGTCGATAGTACTGGCTTTATTTATAGTGGTGGTATCTTTACATATATACTGCCAGAAGGGTTGGCGTTCTTCTTATGCTAATTCCATAAATGATACTGGAGATGTGGTTGGCAGGGGTGAAGAGGGTGAGGGAGTGAGAAAAATGCTTTATCTACAGTGACGGCCAGTACACAGAATTGCTGCCTCCTGGTTGCGTTAATCCGTGTGCTCGTGACATCGACAATAACAGAGATGTGGTTGGCGGGGGTGAAGATAGTGAGGGGATAGGAAAAGGCTTCATTTACAGTGGCGCCCAGTACACAGAGTTTCTGCCCCCTGGTTGGATTAATGCGAGTGCTTTTGACATTAATGATAATGGAGGAGTGTTAGGGGATGGTCATGATGGGAATGGATTGCATAAGGGGTTTATTTACAGTGGCGGCCAGTACACAGAGTTGCTGCCTCCTGGTTGGGTTAATGCACGGTTTTATCATATCAACAATAATGGAGAGGTGGTTGGCGAAGTTGATGATGGTACTGAATTGCCTAAAGGGAAAAAGGGGTTTATTTACAGTGGTGGCAAATACACATTCTTTTTACCATATGGCAAGCGTATGATTAGTGTTACAGAGCTGAATGATACTGGGGAAGTGATAGGGTGGGCACAAGACCCTGACTCTTTTACTGACTATGGATTTGTTTATCGTAACGCCAGAAAATTAAGCAATTTGAATATATGGACAGAGAGTTGGTCTGGGTTGACTGACTCTCTTTTGCTTTGAAGTCCAAAGCTGTTTTATGGTTCATAATTAGTGACCATTGAAGACGTGAACCTCATATCCACCCTTTCTGAAGAGCAGACATGAATAACGAAAAAAATATGGAAGAAACCGAAGACAAAAGCTTTGCCGAACTGTTTGAGCAGAGCTTTAAAAAACCCTCACGCCTCGAACCGGGACAGAAGGTCGAAGCGGTCATCGTCAAGATAACCGATGAATGGATATTCCTGGACCTTGGCGACAAAAGCGAAGGCTGCCTTGACAGAAAAGAGCTGCTTGATGCCGACGGCAAACTCAGCGTTGCGGAAGGCGACAGGGTCAGCGCCTACTTCCTGTCATCGGAAAGCAATGAGAGGATTTTTACTACAAAGGTCAGCGGCGGCGCTGTCGGCAATCAGTATCTCGAAGATGCCTTTCACAGCCGCATTCCCGTTGAGGGTGTTGCGGAGAAGGAAATCAAGGGCGGCTATGAAATAAAAATTGCCGGCTCTGTTCGCGGCTTCTGCCCGTTCTCGCAGATGGGCCTTCGCCGCAGCGACAATCCGCAGGATGTTATCGGCAAAAAACTGCTCTTCAAAATCACGGAATACCGCGACAACGGCCGCTCGCTGGTGCTGTCAAACAGAAAGGTGCTTGAAGAGGAGCGGGAACGTATCCGGGAAGAGCTGAAAAAGACCTTGCAAAAAGATATGGTCCTAAAAGGTACCGTCATATCCTTGAGACCCTTCGGCGCTTTTGTCGATATCGGCGGCGTCGAGGCCCTGCTGCCCATATCAGAGGTCGGCTGGAGCAGAATCGATGACTTGAGCAGCGTACTTTCCCCGGGGCAGGAGTTAGAGGTGAAAGTGACGGAGCTTGACTGGGAGAAAAGCAGAATCTCCGTCAGCCTGAAGGCCGCGCTGCCTGATCCCTGGCTGCAGCTGTCCGCACGGTTCCCGGAAGAGTCCTGTCACACCGGCATTGTGGCGCACCTTGCCCCGTTCGGCGCGTTTGTGACGCTTGCGCCCGGCATCGACGGCCTCATTCATATTTCACAGCTTGGCCAGGGCAAGCGCATCAACCATCCGCGCGAGGTGCTCGCCGAAGGCCAGGCAATAGAGGTGCGGGTAATCAAGATCGACATGGAAAGCAAGCGGCTTTCGCTTGCCCTTGCAAGTTCAGGCCCGCAGGAGCAGGAGGAAGATGATTTCAGGCAGTATGTGGAAAAGCAGCCTGCCGGAAAATCAGACTCCCCTGGCGCGCATGGGCGCAGCTTTCTTAAAAGCCCGGAAGGGAAAAACCGAAAAACGCTGATTCCTGCAAACCCGCACATCAGCAAAACCGGTATTGAAACGGAAGAGTATTATAAAAAGCCAAAAGCAGCCTTAGAAGTTAAAGCGCAAAGGGCAGTGGAGCATTCGTATTAACGAACAATGGCGCATCTGTTTTGAGTGGCGCAATGGCAATGCAGAACAGGTCGAAATCGTCGATTATCATTAAGGAGGCCGCCATGGCTAAAAGACATATTGCTCCGGTGCACCCTGGTGTGTATTTGAAAGAGCTGCTTGACGAGTTAAAGCTGTCACAATACCGGATTGCGCAGGATTTAGGCATTCCTGCCATGCGGATTAATCATGTGGTGAATGGCAGACGGCCGGTGACCGCAGAGCTTGCCTTGCGCCTGGGTCGCTATTTCGGGCAAAGCCCACGGTACTGGATAAACCTGCAAAGCCGGTATGATATGGATGTCGCAGAGGATGCCATGTCTGCGCAGGTTGCGCGTGAAGTGCGGCCGCTGCGGGCGGTTGTTTGATTCCAATTGCAAATTAACACAATTGAGGGCTGCGCTTATTGTATAAAATCAATCCAGCCCCTTACGTCCTTTGGCAGATAAACCAATAGAGATTAGCCAAGCTGACTAATCTCTGTTTTATTTATGCTGATGCCTGATGAATGCCGCAGGGTAATTTAAGGCGGGCGTTGGCCCTGTTTTTCCCTGGTTTCCTCGAATCCCTGTTTTAATTAGAATGCAGATCTTGACTGTTTTAACGTATATGTGTATTATGATGTGTATAGGGAGGTGTGTCTATGCGAACCAATATAGTGCTCGATGAAAAACTCGTGAAAGAAGCGTTTAAATATTCTCAGGTTAAGACCAAGAAGGAACTCATTTCCATAGCACTGAAGGAATTTGTGGAAAACCGGCGACGCATGAATCTCCTTGATCTGGAAGGGAATATAGAATTTGCTGAGGGATATGATTATAAAAAATCGAGAGAGAGTACATGATACTTGTTGATACTTCAGTGCTGATCAGTTTTTTAAAAGGCATCGACAATAAACCAACCAGAAAATTCAAAAGGATACTTAAGCAGAAAGTCCCCTTTGGCATCACGTCTTTTATATATCAGGAAGTTCTTCAGGGAGCAAAATCAGAACAGGAGTACTCGCTGCTTAAAACCTACTTTGAAACACAGCATTTTATACACCCGCTGCATCCTGTTGAAACGTTTGCACATGCAGCCAGAATATATGTTGCGTGCAGAAAAAAGGGGATAACAATTCGCAGCAGCATTGATTGCCTCATAGCCCAGATAGCTATTGAGCACGATCTGTTGCTGCTGCATAACGATAGTGATTTTGCAGCCATCGCCAGAGTTGTCAGCCTGAAATTTTATTGAGCAACTTCGCTTATTCTATTCTCTCCGACTGCTTGGTCAAACCACTCCTCGTCGTCCCCGTCAGATAAACTAAAAACCCAAGGCCCCTATGATACCCCGAAAGCTTCTTGACAGTGCGCCGACCCCGGACAAAAGCTGCGAGCTTCAGCTGTATCAGCGCGGCGATGATTTTTTCATCTCTTTAGATGGAAAGGAGCTTATGACCAGCCGCATGCACGGCTCTGAGGCAGTGCTTGCTGAGCTTGCCTGCACGCCCATCGCGAATCGTGCCAAAGCGCGGGTGCTTGTCGGGGGGCTGGGCATGGGGTATACGCTGGCAGCGGCCTTGTCAGTAGTTCGGGACGACGCCAGCGTAATCGTTGCCGAACTGGTGCCGGCGGTGGTGCAATGGAACCGCGGCATTCTGGGGGGACTGGCCGGCCATCCGCTTGACGACAACCGTGTTACCGTGCAGGAGCATGACGTCTGCATCCTGTTGAAGAACGAACCGGGCGGCTTTGATGCGGTTATGCTTGATGTTGACAACAATCCCCGTAGCCTGACGCAGAAAAGCAATGACTGGCTCTACTGCGACACGGGCCTGCCGGTCATCTACACTGCCTTGAGACGCCAGGGCGTGTTGACCGTGTGGTCCACGGGCCCCGACAGCGCTTTCAGCCTTCGGCTCCGCAATGCCGGCTTCAGGGTTCAGGAGAAAACCGTCAGTGCGCGCGGCTGCGGCAAGGGAGGGCGGCACACCATCTGGGTCGCAACCCGGCCGGACTAACAGGTCAAGATACGCAAAGGGCAGGCTGGTTTAAAACGGGCGCTCCCCCTGTTTTTTTTGTTTGTCTTTAAAAAAGCACCATATCTCATCTGCCATCTCAACATCGCTGTTTTGTGCGCCAACAGCAAGTTCAAAAGGCCCGGAATATTGCTCTTTGATGCTTGGTTCAGTATGTCCTCCCCCTGCTATTTTATAGAGGACGACTTCTGTACCCCCTTTGCCCCCGCTGTAGAGGTAGCGAGTGACTGAACCGCGATCACCCCGGCCTCGCGCTGGAAACTGCTTCACGTCAGGCTCTGTTTTTGTTTGATTATGCGTGATCCAGTAGCGAACGGAAGCCTCCGTGGAAATCACGCTCCCCCGTTTACCCCAGACTTTTGCCACTTCTCCCCCGTCATAGGGAAGAACCGGATCTGCAGTTCCGTTCATGAACAGTACCGACACCGGATGAGCGGGCGGGCCGCATGCGTTGACTTTGGGCATGGCGGAAGCAACGACCCCTACAGCTGCAATCTGATCTGATAATTCAAGCGCGAGCCGAAGCGCCATGTTGCCGCCACTGGAAATTCCCGAAGCAAAAATACGGCGGCGGTCTACTGCATGGGACCCGGCCACGGTTTGTATGAGTTTGCTTAAGAATTTGACGTCATCTGTTTTTGGATTGGATTCCGCGTCCGCACGGCAGTCATTCCATCCCGGGTTTCCGTCAGGGCTCAAAGCTCCATGGGGAATAACTACAATAAGCTTTTCGCGTTCCGCGATTTCAAGCCAGACCCGGTGCGGTGCAACATTCCCGTTCCGGCCTGTCAGCTGACCTGCGCTGCCCCCATGGCCATGCAGCAGGAAAACAAGCGGAAGAGGACTTGTTCCCGCGCCTGCTGGAACATATACGTCAAAGGTGCGTTCCATACCATTGATTTGCATAGTAGTGTGCTGCATAATGCTTCCTGTACCCGGAGTTTTTTCGACCGCATACACAATGCTGACAGCAAAAGAAATAACAACGGACAGCAGTATCCGTGACCCGGAGCCTGTACTCCGCTACTCCGAACTCGGTACTCATCACTCACCACTTTTTTACCTGTTGCCTCTCTCCGGTCTCTGTGGTTTCATCTTGTTCCCTTTTTTACTTTTCTCAGAATATCTCCGCCACCAGTCCCGCGACATATCTCCCTATTGCGGGTGAGGATGTCAGCCCGGGCGATTCAATACCGACAAGATTAATAAAATTCTCCAGCCCTTTGTCCGCCTCATGCCGGATTACGAAATCCTTCATGGGCTCCCCCTTTTTCTGAACTTTAGGGTGGAGGCCCGCTGTGTCCGGATTGATCTGCTCCATTTTCAGAAACGGCAGGAAGGATACGGTTGACTTGAAAAACAGCTCCCTGAGCGTTTCATCAACCGTGTATTCGATTGTGTCAACCCATTCATCATAGGGTCCCAGCCGCATCCCGCCGCCAAGGTCAGGCGTCGTGTGAATCCCCACAAAACCCGGCGCGGGCGGCACGGGATATATGAGCATTTTGGGAAACCTGCTGATATCCCCGCCCACCCGGAAATACATGCCCTTGCAGTAATTAATCCGGTACCCTGCTTTATCAATATCTATTCCAAGCATTGCCGATACATTTCCCGATTCAAGCCCGGCACAATTTATCAAAATCCTCGTCTGAAATTCAAAATCCCTGTTGTCAGTATCAGCCACCCGCACACTATAGCCGCCGCTTATTTTTTCAATTGCCTTCACCGCAACATTGTAGGCAATGCTGGCGCCGTTCGATAGAGCGGTCCGTTCATAGTATTTCATCAGATGGTGCGAATCCACAATCCCTGATGTGGGGCATAGTATTGCCGCCCGTGCCGATACCTTCGGTTCATGCTTTCTGATTTCCTCAGCGCTTACAATTCTTACACCCCTGGCCCCGTTATTCTTTGCTGTTTCGAGCAGCTGCGGCAGGTTTCCTTCTTCCTCTCCACTCACGGCAACAATCAGCTTGCCGGTCCTGCGGTGGGGAATATTGTGCTTTTCGCATATCTCATACATCAACGCATTCCCCTCCAGACAGAACTTTCCTTTCAGTGAATTTTGAGGATAATAAATACTTGCGTGAATCACCTCGCTGTTCCTGCTTGATGTCTCCTGCCCGAAAGATGCATGCCTCTCAAGCAACAGCACATTCCTTCCTTTATTCGCAACGCATGAAGCAACGGAAAGCCCTACAGCCCCCGCCCCTATTATCGTTATCCCGGTTTTTTCCATACCGTGTGCTGTCCTTAAAAATACATAGTGAAATTATTGCTAAGAACTGGTTTTTGTATTGATGAAAGTATAGGCAGAGGGCACTGAGGGTGTCAACAGGAAATGTCCCGGCAAAATGCGAAGCGGGATTCTGGGGGCATGGGGGACCCGGTTTCTTATTTTCTCGGAATTTTAAGTCCTGTAAATTTCACCGTCCTGCATCTCCCTGTAAAGTTTGTTTGCTATTGTTTGGATGTATTCTTTACCTGTACTGCTCCACCCCACAATTCCACCTCGGGGCTGCAACAGAACAGTCAGGGGGCAATCCTTTCTCAAGCATAGCAAACAAAGAAAAAATACCAGCACAAACAGATAAGAAACAGAGGCAAATGACCGGCCCGGTTAAAACAATTAAAAATACCGACCCTGACTGCTTCATAACCCGCCGGACTATTCATCTTCTGTTTTTTTAGTGCTTTTATCAATGGACATCTGAGCAGCTTAAATATATATATAGAAACCGGGTTTTAATTAAGGGTATGTATGAACCACAGAGGTTACGAGTTGGAAGAGTTAAGGAGTTACGAGTGCTGGAGTTTGTTAACTGATTACTGTTCACTGATTCAAATACCGGAGGTCTATATGCGGAGTGTACTGAAAATTTTAAATATCATGGTCGTCAGCCTGTTCCTGCTTGCCGGCGCGGCCCAGGCCAAACAGGAGTATTCAGGATTTCTCGTGGATTATTCCCAGCTGAAACCCGGTCCTAAAGGCGGGGTCGCCAAGGTATACCGGAAGGAAGGGGTTGATTATAAGAAATACAGCAAGATCATGATGGACCATGTGGTCTTCTATTTCAAGGACGACGCGGCAGAGAAGGGCATTGACCCCATTGAAATGGCTGAGCTGTCACACAAATTTCACCAGGCGGCAAAGGATGCGTTGAGCGGAGCCTATCCTCTGGTAGAGGAGCCGGGGCCGGATGTTATGCGGTTACGGGTCGCTATAACAAACTTGGAGCTGCCCAAAAGAAGTCTCAAAAGCATCATGACCGGGAAGGGGCCTGGCTTAGGTGAAATAAGTATGGAGTTTGAGTCTCTCGACTCTGTGACAGGCCAGCGCATCGCAGCTGGGGTTGACCAGAGAACCGGAACCAGGCTTGAGAGCCTGCGCCGGTTCAGCACAGCCGAGGATGCCTTCAAGTTCTGGGCGCAGCGGCTGCGCTTGAGGATGGATGAGGTCCACGGTAACAAGAAATAAGTATCTGAAATTTAATTTGTTTTATATTTTTTCCGAAGAAAATTGTCCAGATATTGGAGTACTATGCCGATATCTGGACTATCTTTTTATGGGGGGTGCGCAGCACCGCCTGGTCAGAATCAAAAAAGGATAATAGAAAAAACGCCTTGACAAACAAGGCAATAATTTTTATAACTTATATGCAAAATGAAAAAGGTAATAATTTAATTAACTGAAACAATATTATTAACCAAGCACAAAGGAAACAAGATGATGAAAAAACTACCAAAGCAAGCGAAATTCGTAACCCTCACAATTGCGGCAGCAATGCTTTTTTCATTCCCGGCATTCGCCCAAACCATTACCCCCGTAGCTGACACTACCACGGGTCAGCCAATCGAACAAAAAAGCCCTTTTAAAATTGATGTGGGCTACAGCCATCGTATCAAAACCGATATTAAAGGCGGCAGCGGGAGTTTTAATGTTCAAAGTACCGGTGTAAAGGCTTCCAACCATCTTCAGCTAAACCCCTGTTACTCGCTGGATACAGCCATGAGCTATGAATATAACATCTATCAGATGCAAAATAATAATCGCAGAGGTTTCTGGCGGAGCAACCGCTTTGACTGGAACAAAGTCCATCTGGTAACGCTCACCTCTTTGCTTAGATTCCAGCAGATGGATGAAAAGTGGAGTTTCTATGGCGGGCCGATAATTAATGTAGGAGCCGAGGAAGGCTCAAGTATCGGTAGAACGTTTTCAGGCGGCGGCGCTGCCGGATTTGACTATGTTTTCAGCCCGACCCTGACCGCAGGCGCAGGACTCGCGGTAGTGAGCCGGATTGAAGACCCGGTGGCAGTAGTGCCCCTGGTCAGACTGGACTGGATGTTTGCTGAACAGTGGAAACTGCATGCCGGATTCACAGATCTCGGATCATCCGCAGGGTACGGGATGGATGTCAACTGGAATCCTATCGAGAAGCTGACGCTTTCTTCAGGGGTGCAGCAGCAGTATAAGCGGTTCCGGCTTGCAAACGAATCCGGACGTAGACACGAGCGTTACACACCGGCAGTTGCCTCGGATAAATTTGCTGTTGCCTATGCAAAGGCCTGCTATGACATCACCGATAAGATTGGGGTTGAAGGGTATGCCGGTATGGCCTTCAGCGGCAAGCTGAAAGTTGAAAACAGAAACGGCCAGGCCCTGGCAGAAGAAAAATATGATCAGACGCCCATGGTTGGACTGAGAACAAGTTTCGCTTTCTAAACGGGAATATAAAATAGAAGTCAGGATGATTGCTGAAAAGGCCACCGTATAAAGGTGGCCTTTTTTTATGAAAAGAAACTGTTTTCATCCCCACAGCCTATGCCGCGGGGCGATTCTTTATAAAGCAGAAGGCAATTATCCGCGGAGGAGTTCACCGGAATAATCAATAGAAGGCAGTTTTTTAACGGGGAGAAACAGAGCGCAGCGACACTCGTATCAGTTCTTGCCCGGGAGGTTTTGAAGGAACAAAGGAATGTGTCGGGAGCTGATTTCGATTCACAACGTAAAGAGTTTGTACTGCATCTCACCTGAGCTTCCTGTCCCTCTTCTCAGATTCTATTTCCAGCTGCTTCAGCCGCTCAAGGTCTTTTTTTAATCTGACATTTTCGCTTATAAGCTGCTCCTGCTGCGCGCCCGTGTCTCCGGCAGAGCTGTTCTTCTGCATTGTCTGGAGTTCATCTATGAGCCGGATAAACTGCGCCGAGGTCTGCCGCCTCCTGCTGCCGGGATAGGTCTTGACCAGCTTTTCAAACGCCACGCGGGCATTGAAGTAGTCAGGGTGCAGCTCAGCGTTTCCCAGGTATGAGGTGCCGAGCAGAAACAGGTCTTCATCGGACGGGACCCCGGGCACTATGGGGCCGGCAGGATAGGGCACCGTCTTTTTTCCAGGGGGCCTGATCACGGCGCAGGCACCGGTCAGTACTATGATAAGCAGCAGAACACATAATTTTTCAGCAGGTGACCGCATAGCAGAATTTCTCCGGGAATCAGTGTTGTTGCACATCTTCCTGTTTCACATAGTTGCTGATGGGATGGGCCTTTGCATACTCTTTCAAATCAGCTGCCATGCGTGCCATCGCCAGCGGGCTTTCAAAGCGGGAGCCGTCATCAGTGACAATACCAATGGAGATGGTCATAAGCGGGAATTGCTGCACGTTTCCCCTCCGGTCTTTTCCGATTATAAATCCCGACGTCCGGTCCCGGCTTTCGTAAAAGCTCACAATCCGCCGGTCAAACTCGCCAACCACATGCTGGCAGATCTGCTCAGCACGAACGGGCGCGGTTATAATGACAAAATCATCGCCCCCGATGTGACCGATAAAATCGCTGTCACGCCCTGATGTTTTCAGCGCGCCAAGGAGAATTTCAGCCACTGCCTTTATTACCTCGCTGGCCCAGGCGTAGCCGTACTTGTCTGCAAACGGCTTGAAATTGTCCAGGTCTGCATGGCAGAGGGAGAACGGCTTTTTCTCAGCCAGGCGCTTTTCAATCTGCTGCTCTATGGCAATATTGCCGGGGAGGCGGGTCAGCGGGCTCGCATCAAGGTTCAGCTGCTCGAGCATCTTCAAGCGGCTGGCCATTACCCGGAAGCGCTTTGCCAGTTCTCCGATCTCGTCGTGGTGATTAATGTTGAGATCCGCATAATCAAAGTTGCCGTCGGCAATAAAGCCGGTTGCTTTTTTAAGCTTTCCCAGCGGCCGGGAGATGGTATAGGTAACAAACAGCGCCAGTCCGATGCCGCCGCCCAGGCTGAGAAGAAACAGCACGGTAGTAACGGTTGCAGCGCTGGCGCCGCGGCTCCTGATAAGATTCATCTTCTGATCAACATCGCTTTCCGCCTGCTTCTGCAGTTCGCGCATCAATGCGGCCAGCTGTTCGGTCTTTTCCCTGACGCTGCCTTCCGAAAGCCGTGTTGCCTCGTCCGCCTGCTGTGCTTTTATAAGCTCGGTCTCACGCTGAAACAACAGGTCACCTTCCTCATGCAGCACCCTGATCCGGAACAGG
Organism: uncultured delta proteobacterium; assembly: GCA_963803975.1. Taxonomy (GTDB): domain Bacteria; phylum Desulfobacterota; class WTBG01; order CAIYCZ01; family CAIYCZ01; genus JAPLIX01. The sequence continues at coordinate 12,453 of CAWDOY010000017.1, read as the reverse complement.
AGCTTTTCCACCGCCGGGTCGCTGACTTTCTGCAGCTTGGCAATGCCCTCTTTGACGGCAGAGCTTCGCGCCCGGTAGAGTTCTGCAAGGGCGGGGTCCTGTAAGATAATAAACTTCTTTTCGCTGCGCTCCTGAGCCAGCAGGCTGTCCAGCATCTGCCGGCCGTGATAGATTACGAAAAAATCCTTCTTAATAATCGTGTAGGCAAGCTCATTCAAATGCTGCAGGCTGAACAGTGCATAGGAACCAACCAGGATGGTCAGAAGCGCCATGAGCAGGTAGGCTGCAAGCAGCTTCCTGGCGATTGTCAGTTTCATGCGGGAGCCTTCCGTGCGGTAAAAGATGTACCATAAGTTATGGCCGTGAATTTTTTAAAAATAACATATTTCACCATGTCCTGCAAAAAGAAAAAACCTTTTGCCCGCGGACGGCCAAATCATATTGACTCATGACAGCCAATCATGGTTAATTGTAAGCGAAGGAACGATCAGTCACTCCAGCAGGATATAACATTGTCACCAAGCACCGCAGCCCCTCATAAAAAAAAGGCCGCCATTGTCGGCAATCCGAATGTCGGGAAAAGCACGCTTTTTAACCAGCTCACCAAAGCATACTCGCTGGTTGCAAACTTTCCCTACACCACCATAACCGTGGCGCGTGCCGACGTTGCCATCGCCGGGGTTACCTTGGAAATTATCGATACTCCGGGGATACTCGCGCTTGATATGCTGTCAGAAGACGGCATGGTAACCAGGGAGATTCTCCTGCAGGAGCAGCCGGAACTGATCATTCTTTGTCTTGATACCAACAACCTCCAGCGCTCCCTGATACTGGCGTCCCAGATCTTTGAGCTCGGCGTCCCGGTAATCGTGTGCCTGAACATGATCGATGAGTCACAGCTGAAAGGCATTCACCTGAACCGCGAGAAACTGGAGCAGCTGCTGGGCGTGCCGGTCGTGGAAACCGTTGCCAGCGAGGGACATGGTATAAAACAGCTCCTCAAAAAGATTCCCCAGGCAGCACTATCCCGGAATACGATTCACTATACAGCCGCTATCGAGAAGGGTGTGCGCGAGATCGTGCGCTGCTTCCCTGCAGCTGCGGCACCATCCGAGGCGGTCGTGCTGCTGCTGCTCCAGCAGGACCAGTTTGTAGAGCGGGATATACGCGCAACCTATGGGGACACGCTTGCAGCAGAGGCAGGAACCGTTGCGGAAAATGTCCGGCACCGGATCCGGCAACCGCTGGCACGGCTCATTCTTGAAAAGCGCACCCGCTGGGCTGAGAGGATTTCCCGTGAAGTAGTCAGGACGCGCGCTCATGCCCCGAACCGGACCGGAGAAATCATCGGCTCGCTGGCGCGGCACCCGGTCTGGGGGTGGTTTATCATGGCGGCGATTGTTTACGGCACCTACTTCATCGTGGGCAGCGTGGGCGCGGGGATGATCGTGCCGCTGCTTGACGAGCGGATTTTTGTGCCGCTCAACAGCGCGCTGGGCAGCATGATCCCGTGGGAGCCGGCGCGCGAATTCATGGTCGGCCCCTACGGGATACTGACCACCGGTGTGGCCAACGCGGTGGGCACGGTGCTTCCAATACTAACGCTTTTTTTCCTGGTGTTAAACTTCCTGGAAGATGTCGGCTACATTGCCAATTTGTGCGTGCTGAGCAACCGGCTCTTTCACCGGGTTGGATTGAGCGGCAAGGCGGTGCTGCCGATTATCCTTGGCTTCGGCTGCAAAACCATGGCCACGCTCACCACCAAAATCCTTGATTCACGAAAAGAGCGCTACATTGCCATCTTTCTCATTGCCTTTGCTATCCCGTGCGCGCCCCTGATCGGCATCAATCTGGCGATCCTGTCATACTACCGCTTCAGCGCGTTCCTGACGGTGCTCGCAGTTCTCACGCTTATGGAGATAGTCTCCGGCCTGCTGCTCAACCGGATCATCAGGCAGGACACGGCAAGTGATTTTATTCTTGAAATCCCTCCGGTACGGCTTCCCATTCTGAAAAATCTCGTCACCAAAACCTATTATCGCATTAAGTGGTTTCTGGTGGAGGCGTTGCCGTTGTTCATAGCCGGGTCCTGCATTCTGTTTGCCCTGGACAAGCTCCAGATTCTGGCGATGATTAAGCGGCTTATCTTTCCCGTTATTGCAACATTCCTCAATCTTCCCGTCCAGGTTGTTGATGCCTTTCTGCTGAGCCTGACGCGGAAAGAAGCAGGTGCGGTAATTCTTCTGAACCTGGCGCACAACCACCAGCTTGATCCTGTTCAGGCTATTGTCGGCACGATCGTCCTCACCTGCCTGTTCCCCTGCTTTGCCAATATTATGACCATGATCAGGGAGCTTGGTGTTAAGAGCGCATTATTCATGCTTCTTGTAATTAGCGGTTTTTCTGTTATTATTGGGGGAGCGGTCAATTATATATTACGGCTTTTTTAACCATACTTCAAAAAAACATAAGCCCGAGGGTGGCGTTACCGTCTAAAGCTCAAAATCCAAAGGCCCAAATGCCAAAACAAAGGCAAATGACAAAATCCAAATGTTTAACTTACTGCATTTGATATTTGACATTCACTTGTCATGTGAGCTTTGACATTTGAAATTTACCTTTTGGTTTTTACGTGCGGGTTTCTCATGGTTGGGAATTTTTCACCGCATTTCTGATACACTATTTGACGGCAATTTGTATGGACAGAAGAGACCTTGATGAATACATGGAGACGCTCTGGTACCTTGTTGAAGAGGGCCGGCTGACAACAGACGGGCTGCAGACCTGGGCTGAGGAGACCTTTAATGAAGAGATTGTCGCGCATCTGCAGAAGGAACAGCTTATCGCCGTGCAGGGGGAAAAAATTGAGTTTACCCCCGCGGGATATGAAAAGGCCAAACAGATTGTTCGCTGCCACCGGCTGGCAGAGCGGCTGCTGGCAGATGTGCTGGGCATGAAGCCAAAGGAGATTGAACAGGGCGCGTGCGAGTTCGAGCACATCCTTGCCCCGGAAATAGTTGACAGCATCTGCACGCTGCTCGGACACCCGTCAGAATGCCCGCACGGGCTGAAAATACCAGAAGGCAAGTGCTGCCAGCAGGCACGGAATACGCTGGGAAGCGCCATCGTCCCTTTAAGCCGGGTGCGGATAGGCGACCGGGTGAAGGTCTGCTACATAAACACCCAGTCAAACACCCGGATGCACAAGCTCTGTCATTTCGGCATCGTCCCCGGCTCCTATCTCAAGGTTCATCAGCAGTCACCGTCCTTTGTTATCCAGCACGAAAATACCCAGATTGCTCTGGAAGAGGATATCGCGAACGAGATATTTGTCTTTTATCCGGAAGGAAAAGACTGCTCCGCCGCCCCAGCCCAGCCATCGGCCGTGGCGTTTCGGGAGAAGAGGTGCCCATTAATTAAATGCGAAATGGAATTCGTGGCCAGTGACCAGTGCCCCGGGAATAGTGAAAGGTGAAAGGTGAAACGCAATTTGCTGAAAGCTGAACGCTGATAGCTGACAACTGACAGCTATTACAAAAGGGAGGGCAGCATGGAAATCAAATCAGTAATGCTGGAAATCCCCGAGGATGCCAATATCATTCTCGGCCAGACCCACTTTATTAAAACGGTTGAAGATGTCTATGAGATAATGGTCACCAGCGTGCCCGGGGCGAAGTTCGGCATCGCTTTTAACGAGGCCTCAGGGCCGTGTCTTATTCGCTCAGATGGCAATGATGAGGGGCTCGTTCAGGCTGCCATCAGAAACTGCCAGGCCCTGGCGGCAGGCCATACCTTCAATCTGATCATGCGCGATGCCTATCCCATCAATGTACTGAACAGCATCAAGCAGTGCCCGGAGGTGTGCTCCATCTACTGCGCCACGGCAAATCCGGTGGAAGTGATTGTTGCCCGGTCAGAGCAGGGCTGCGGCATCATCGGGGTCATCGACGGATCTTCACCCAAAGGAGTTGAGACCGCAGAGGATAGGGAAAAGCGCCGGAATTTTCTGCGCAAGATCGGATACAAACGGTAATTACAGCGGACACGGTGTGATTTGTTAACGCGTTGAGGAAAAACTATGGACAAGTCTTTTGCAGAAGAAATGAGAAAGAGGGTTGAGAAGGAGCTACAGGACAAGGAGCTGGCGACCGTCCAGTACTGGAAGGAAGAAGCGGAAAAGATTGTAAAAAAACCCTCTGAAAGCCTGAGCGCGCTGCAGGTTGATTTGAAGAGCCTCATCAGCCGCATGGAAACCAGGCTCAGGACCCTTAAGAAGTCAGGTTATTAACACTACCGTTTTCAGCAGATGAAAAAGCCACCTTTCCTTCCGTTTAAGGGAATAGCGCTCATTGCTGATCCGATTTACAGCTATATTCCATTCACGGCCTCTGACGACGAAACCCCTCAGGAGCGCACTGAGCAGAATATTATCGACTCCGCGTGGATGCAGCGGCTGCGGCGCATCCACCAGCTCCAGAGCGCCCGCTGGGTCTACCCATCAGCCGAGCACACCCGCTTTCAGCACTCACTTGGCACCATGCATATGGCCGGAGAATTCGCCCGGCACCTCTACCCGAGCCTGTGCGCGACCTGTACCGGGGTCCCGTCATTTCCCTTTGTTGAAGAGCTGCTGCGCATCGCGGGCCTGTTGCATGATGTCGGCCACGGTCCCTACGGCCATTTTTTTGATGAGAATTTCCTCTGCCTGTACGGCCTCACCCATGAAATACTCGGGCAGGAGATCATTATCCGCGAGCTTGGCGACATCATTCAAAAAATCAGGAGAAGCCCCAATGGCCTGTTTGCGGCAAAAGAGAAGCTGCGCCCCGAAGATGTCGCGTTTTTAATAAAAAAACCCCGGGAGGCGAATACCGCTGATGCCGGAAAACCCCAGTGGCTTAAGTTCCTGCAGCAGCTCTTTTCCGGGATTTACACGGTTGATAACCTTGATTACGTGCAGCGCGACGCCTACATGACCGGGTTTTCCCTTGATATGGTGGATATGCGGCGGCTGCTCTTCTATTCGTTTTTCAGCGAGCGGGGCCTGACGCTGCACCAGGCAGGCATCTCCGCGTTCACCAGGTTTCTCAATGCCCGCCTGAGCCTCTACAGCACGGTCTATTATCACCGCACCACCAGGGCCATTGACTTTCACATGCAGGAGATATTTCAGGAGACGCTGAAGAGGATATTTCCGGCAAATCCGCTCAAGGCACTTAAAAAATATCTGCACCTGAATGACTGGTCGCTCATTCAGGCAGTTGAGCAATGGCAGTACGCCCAGGATAACGAGAAAAAAAGGCTGGGAAAAGAATGGGCAGCCATCATCGCGCGCCAGATAAAATGGAAGATGGCCTATTCAACAGAGCTTACCATGGACCAGGCACTGCGGGGCATGCTCGCCTTTGCCCGGCCCGAGCAGTTTGAACAGACCATCCGGAAGAACCTGCCGCAGCGCATACGGCAGATTGAGTTTCGCGTGGATCTGGCCATGCAGGATCCCCGGCCCATAAACCCGATGGCAGAGGGCAACAAGAGAATAAATATCTATAACCCGTCCACCGCGGCAACATCTCCTGAGCCGCTAAAAGAGATATTCAAGTACATTCCGGCGCGCATTGTTCACTTCAGGGTCTTTGCCCTGAACCATAAGCATGATGAAGAGCTTGCAGGCGCCTGCGAGGCCATGTTCGATACTTCGGCAGGCAGCAGCGCCTACGATACCAACGTCTAACCCCGCTATCCTTTCCTGAGCAGGGTCACCTTCCCCGGTTAAGCGTTTCCGCTGTTGCCAGCTCTTTCCCCAGCTCATAACAGTTCCGCAGGAGCGCCTGGTTCCTGTGATAATCTTCTTCCGCCAAAGATTCCGGCAGGCCGATTTTCGGGAACAGGGCGCGAAGCTGCTCAACATCCATTGTCACCTGGTTGACAACGGCAAGGCGGGTGCCGATGATGGAGCTGACAAAAGTGCCGGTGCCCAGAACTCTTCCCAGAAAATTAAAAAGATCAAGTATTGGCTGCGCATCATCGTCATTTGATGACCCCAGAGAGAGCAGCAGGACGATCTGCTTCTGCCAGGGCTGCCAGGGCGTGTGCCGCAGCCCCTGCTCGGTTATCTGGACATGAATAAAGGAGCGGAACCGGTCGAGGAGCTTTTTTAAAGGGGCAGTAAGGTGATGAAAATAGATGGGCGAGGCAAAGACCAGAACATCAGCCTTTAAAATTTTCTGACTCACTGCCTCCCAGTCGTCACCCTTTATTGAGCAGCGCTTGAGCACATTGCAGCGCAGGCATCCCCGGCAGTAGTTCAGGTTAAGCTCTTCGGCAACCAGTTCTTCAGCCCGGGCGCCTGCTTCCCGCGCGCCGCGCAAAAATTCGCGCACCAGATGGGTGGTATTTCCTGCCCTTCGGGGACTGCCGTTGAATGCCAGGATGTTCATGGTGCGTGCCTTACGGAGAAGAAAAGATTACTTGGCAGCCGCAATAAAAGAGGTGTCTTTGAAATAATCGCTTATAAAAATTATTTTTTCTTTCGCGATGCGCACCACGGTGACACCGCGGTTTTTGTACGGTGTGCCGTGACTGTCTTCCCCCTGGTTTGACCATACCGCGCAGGCACGGTCTCCCTCTATCAGCATATCCTCAACCGTAAATATAAGGCGGGGATATTTTCTGAACAGGACCCTCAGGAACAGGAGGATCTTTTTCTGTCCGCTGATGCAGCCGGCACCCGGAAAATCAAACACCGCATCGTCTGCAAGGTATCGGGCAAGGCCGGACAAGTCCCGCGAATTCATCGCAGTGAATATTTCGCCGGCACAGGTGCGGATAAACCCGGGATCATGCATGCTGTTTTTCCGCAGTTCTTTTTTTACTGTTCTGTTCCGGGAATGGCAGGGGCAGCTGCCGCCAGCGGAAAAGACAGGCGCGGCACTGTTTTGTGCCAGGCTCCCGGGATTTGCAGACGGCGAGGGCCATATACCGCTCCTCCTTCTCGCACCAGCGGTACTGGGCTCGTGATCTCTGCTCTGCTTCACTGGCCAGCTGTTTTAGCGAATTTTTCAAAGGCTCAGTCGGTTAATGAGTATTTGTAGCGGAGCGCAAATTCCCGGTTTTCAGCAACACATTTCAATATAAATTCTTTCTCTTTGGCAGTAATCTTGCGCAGGCCGATGGTCGTATCCTGCGATTCCAGGACCGCATTGTTGGGGACAAAGCTTTCTTTTGCTATCAGCACATTTTCAAGTATTACATTGCTTCTTATATACACGCTGTCTTCAATCATGGAATTGGTGATGACCGAGCGCGCCCCGACAAAGCAGCTGCGGCCGATGGAGGTGGATCCGTGAATGATGACGCCGTGGCTTATGCTGGTATCATCTTTAATGACTATGGGAGTCTCGGCGCGGCAGTGGATTACCGCTAGATCCTGAATGCTGCAATTGCTGCCGATTTCAATCTTTGATATTTCATCGACGGTGGAAAACCGGTCCGCGCGGAGAACCACCCCGGGCCCGATATAGGTGTTCCCGCCGATTATAACCCTGCCGATGATAACGGCAGAAGGGTCGACAAAGGCGGTGTTATCTATCTGGGGCTGATCGCCGGCGACATTTTTTCTTATCATGCTATCCCTCCTTGTGCGGTCAAGTTACTGATGTCCCTGACGGTTTACCAGTAGCGTTTCTTTGCTGCCACCCATGTATCAATACCCTGTTTTTTTATATTTCGCAAATTTTTTATATTGGCGTCACGATGGACCGGCTCAAGCACTTTCAAGCAGCTCGCACTCCTCCATCCTGCCGCATTCCCAGCAGCCCGCAAGCTCTTTTTCCCGGCAGCATTCCCGTATCTCACAGGCCGGGTTGCCGCCGCCGCCCCGGCAGGTTTTTACGCAGCGCATAAAGGTGAGCGCCTCCAGAAACGCGTCCGCCTGCGCATAGTGCTGCAGGCCGTCAAAGGGCACGGCCTGCGAGACTGCAGCAAAATTGTACTGCTGCAGGAGTGCCCGCAGTTCCCCGGCGAGCTGTGCTATGCGGCCGGTGTAGGCATAGCAGTCTGCGCAGTGCAGGCCGCAAATGGTCACCAGGCGCCGCTGTTCATCATCCATGGTCACGGCTTCACCTCTTTCTTCGCGGCTTTTCGCTGGCGGAAATATTCAATCACCGTGGGCATGACCGAGATTATAATGATGGCGAAAATAACAAGGGTGAAATTTTTCTTCACAAACGGCAAGTTGCCGAAAAAGTAGCCGCCCAGGGTAAAGGAAAAAATCCAGAAAATACCGCCCACCACATTATAGGTGAGAAATTTTCCATAGGTCATGCTGCCCACTCCGGCCAAAAACGGGGCAAAGGTCCTGATGATGGGGACGAAGCGGCCGATGACGATGGTGATGGGGCCGTACTTTTCATAGAACTGGTGGGTGCGGTCAAGGTACTCTTTCTTGAAGATGCGGCTGTTCTCCATCTGAAAAACCTTTGGCCCGATATAGTTTCCCACCCAGTAATTAATGGTGTCGCCGAGTATTGCGGCAACGCTCAGAAGTACCAGCACCCAGACAAGGTTTAATGAGCCCAGCGCGGCAAAGGCGCCGGCGACAAAGAGCAGGGAGTCGCCGGGAAGAAAGGGCGTCACCACCAGCCCGGTTTCGCAAAAAACAATGAGAAAAAGGATCAGGTAGGTCCACTGCCCGTAGTCCTGAATGACGACGTTGATGTATTTGTCAAGGTGCAGCAGAATATCAAAAAACTTTAAAATCATCTCCATAGCAACTCCTGAGCGCAGCGGTCAGTTATGTGTTTGCGTGTGTATAGTGTCTGTTAAGAAAAGAATATTTCCTGAAAGGTTCCACATTTTAATGTGGAAGAAGGAAGGATGCAAGAAATAATATTAGCTGTCAGCGGTCAACAACATACGTGACCCGTGGCCAGTGGATTCGTGCGTGACCATTGGAAGGTCACCCGTCGCAACTCCAATGTAAATACTTCCGATTCACTTTGATTGCCTGCCCGAGCCGTTGGCCGAGCCTTGCCGAAGGGTGCTTGCCGATTTACCCATTCACCGACTCACCTATTTACCTATTCACCGATTTTGTCCACTCATCGCTCGTTACTCGAAACTCAGCACTTTTATGTTACCTGCAACAGTTCCTCTACTGACATACTGCTTAAATTATGTATCCTGGCTGCAAGCTCAGGCCGGTCCCTCTTTATATCACTCATATGCGCGAGTATCGCTCGCATGAGATTATCTCGGTCGGAGAATTCATTAACATATCCCGGATGCTGCTCCTTATCCGTAAGGCTGAACAGGTAATTTATTTCATCATCCGCAAGCACATGCAGGCCAAATGCCTGCGTTGCAGCTTCAATCGCGCCGGGCTGATTGTAGCCGTAGGTGCTTTTCCAGAAGCTGGTGTATTCATCAAACCCGGACCCTGATTTCAGATAGCCTGCGACAGCTTTAGCCGCCCGAAAGCCATACATGAGGGCCCCCTGCATGTAGACTTCTATGAAGCTTGCCGCGTCTCCTGCGATGAGAATTCTTCCCGCTATTGGTACTGAAAGCGGCGTGTGAAACCGGAGCACGGCTGAGAGTGTTTTAACGCACCGGGCCTGCTTGAACCATGGGGAAAAAGTCCCCTCGTGTATGAACCATTCAAGATCAGACTTGATGCGGTTTTCCCCGATGACCGGGCACCCGTATGTTACTTCATGCACCACTGATCCGTCCTCGCGGGGTTTCGGCAGAACATACAGCTGCCCCATGCCGGATGGCGTCTGCCCCTTGCCGATAAATACCATCCAGGACGGGGGATATTCGCAGGACATGTTTTCCATGTAGTAGGTGACGACGTGAAACTGGGCAAAGAACTTTCGCAGTTTGTTCAAGCCGAGATTTTCTACCAGCCGGGAATTGACCCCGTCGGCAACAATGGCTGTTTCAGAGACAACGTCAAAATCCCGGTCAGGCTGCCTGAGCAATACCACGACACTGTCCCCCGCGTTTTCCGCTTTCAGCGCCAGGGTATTATTCAATATCGTGACCCCTGCCTGTTCGGCCTCCTGCACAAGCCCGTCAAGAAGGCTTTCCTTGTTGATTGAAACAGCAAGCGGCTGCCCTTTTTGTGTAAACATCAGTTTATTGCCGCTGGGAGAAAACCTGATCGCCAGGACCAGGGGAACGCACGGCCCTTTATACGGAACTGAAAAACCGTTTTTGGGAAAATTTATTTTGTTATCCGCGAGCGTCACTGACTCGCCGTGCGTGTCGGGCTCCATAATAAGGGAGGAGCAGCAGGAGCGCTGGACCCGGGATATGCCGGATTTCCTTTCGACCAGCAATACCCTCAGCCCCTCTCGCGCTGCGGTAATGGCCGCCATAAGGCCTGCCGGCCCGGCCCCGATGATCGTCACATCATAGTTTGTTTTCATAGCGGTAAGCCCCCCGATTCAATGGCGAATGAAACGCTGAATGAAATACACTTTTTTTTAAATAACTTTATTACAGTCACGGATTTTGTCAAAGCCTTTTACGGTTCGGCCGTTCGACAGGCTCATGGCTCACCGCAGGCGAGCCACGTTTTTCCCATTCTGCATTCCGCAATCCCCTATTATACAATTCCTCATGACTCTTAACCTCTTTAATTTTTTACTTTGTGCCTATGTGCCTTCTGCCTTTGTGCCTCTTTAATATTTCTTATTGACTACCATTTCTCCCGGTTATATATGCAGTTTATATAGGTAGGGGGGTCTATTTTCCAACTTTATTGGGAGGTAATAAGTATGACTATCTCACAAAATAAGTGTTCCGCTCTTTTAGTCCTCATTTTTGCAGTTATTTTTTTATCCTCAGGCTCTATTATTTTTGCGGCTGATGAGATGCCCACCTTCACCGACGATGATTTTGCAGACTGTAAAATTACGGGCTTTGAATATGACTACTCTATGCAATCTCAGGATGAAAACCATTCGGGCATATATGTTTCCTATAATGGTGACCATCTGCAGTTCTGGCTCGATTTTTATAAAAATGCAGATGAAGCGAAAACCAATTTTCAAATATACAGGGACAGTCATATTAAAGACGTCGACCTGTTAAAAGACCTCCCCTGCATAACTATTTTAGAAGCTGATTTTACTGATACTGAAAGCACGTTGATCTATTACGGGGAAACGTCCTCTTGTACGGGGGAAAAATATTATGTGGTAAAATTCGCCATGCTCTATGCTGACAATTATTTTTCGCGTGGAGAGTTTGGCGCGCGCGCGGCTGATTTTAGTGAGCAGCAGGTCCGTGATGCCCTTGCCCAGATGAAGGACTGCATTATAAAGGTTATTAATTCGAAGGACCGCAAATTCTGGGGCAAAGTGACAAATGCCTGGGGAGAGGAACTCCCTGGTATGGTGGTAAAATTAACGTATGGTGGTAAAGAATTTGAGACAACGACTGATGAAAACGGCACCTATAGAATCCCTTTTGAGGGAGCTTTTGGCAAGAAAGCCCAGCTCACTCTGGTCATGCAGTGCCGTGATGAAGACCAGACTATCTATTTTACTCTTATAACTAACGCTAACTCCGTTACTCCCCATACAGTTCAAGAGGAGTTCACCATACGCACCGATGCTGACCTGAAACATGATGCTGTGGTTCAGGATACTTCCAGGGGAACGGAGTATCTGGGATGCGTGTTCAGAAAAATGGTGGCAGCAGTTGCCATCTATACCGAGATACTAAAAGTTAAGCCTGAGCCGTGCCTTATCCTGCCATATGCTGATGGTAAGACATTATACAACCCACAGAAAAAGGGTATTCAGATAAGAGGAGCTGATACAGTTTACAAGGGGTATAATGATATAATGTGCGACGGGTATATTGAGAATCATGAATATTCCCACCATATAATGTACTGCATGTACGGCAGTAAATTCCCCGCGCCTCCTGCTAACGCACAACCAGCTGAGAAAAATCATGGCGGGTATATGAACCCTTCTACTTCAGACAGCTTTGTAGAGGGATTTGCTGATTTTATGAGTTCGGTTATTTCAGGAATGGTCAATGGTCAAACCCTACCAAAGATTTCGGGTGCTGAAGATATCAACAGGCGTGCGTGGGACGGCTGTGGTTATGCTGAAGAAAGCGCTGTAACCGGAGTATTGTGGGATCTATATGATGGTACTAATCCTCTTGACAGCGATAACATCCAGCTGTCCCTTGAGGAAATCTGGGCAGTGCTCAAAGACCTATCGTGCGAACATGTATGAAGTGTACAAGGCATTTGTAGAGATATACCCTGACAGGAAGCCGGAAATTGACCAGGTTTTTATTAACCATGGATTTTTTGCAGATAAAAATGAGGGTAATAAACAATATGACTCTGGTGAACCAACCTGGGGACGGCCCGAATTACGTGATGACCCATACATTGATCTTGCAAATCCAGTCCAGGCC
>CAWDOY010000016.1:0-117398 GCA_963803975.1 uncultured delta proteobacterium | reverse complement strand
GTCGTCCCGGACAGGGTGAAAACACATAATGTCAGCATGGCAAATCCTGCGACCGTGCAGATCGAAGATATGAAGGTGGTGGGCAAGGCAAAACAGGCAAGCGCGATTGTTGCGCTTGCCCGGCAGAAGGCTTCAAAAAACATAATGGACGTCATGGCTGCGGGGCAGGGTAACCACATCCGGGAAATTACCCGAATCTGATGTTGCCGGAATTCTCACCCGCATGCCGGGAGTTGTCGTCGAACAGGGCAATACATGCAGGTTCGGGTATGCCAAAACGGTATAATGTGACCACGCTGAACAATTCAGACTCCCCTCTACCAGGCCCAACGAACTGGAAGTTCCGCTTGATCTGTTCCCTGCCGGTATCGTTGAGTATATCAATGTGGTTAAGACGTTTTCTCCGAACTGCCGGGAGATTTTGCCGGCGGCCTGTGCCAGATCCAGACCAGGGCGATCCCAGATAAGTTCACCATGAAGCTTTCCACCACGGCAATCTTCAATACCGAGACGTCGTTCAAGAATTACCTCACCTATCGCGGCGGCGCCAAAGACTGGCTGGGGTACGACGACGGCACGCGCGACCTTCCCGAATTCCCCGGACAAAAATGTACGGCGCAGGGGCGTTATCGGCAAGGAGGGGTTTTTGCCCAATGAGCTGGAGCGGTTTGGCGAGTCATTTCCCAACATATACAGCACCTACGAAAAAAGCGCCCCGCTCGGGGGTGATTATAATTTTTATGTGGGCAACCGGTTCAACAGGTGGGGGCCATCCTTTTCCTGCAATATAAAAACGAATTTGCCAACCGGCCGGACGAACAGCAGAATGTCTATTCCACCAGCGCTACCGGTGAACTCCAGGCACAAAACAGCTACAAGTTCAACCGGTCGATGCAGTACATCAAGGAAAGCGCGATGCTGAATACCGGTTTTGATATAAGTCCGGACCACAAATTCTATATCAGCCAGTTTTATGACCGCAATGCAACCGATGAAGCGCGTATTTACACCGGCTATAACGGCGACAAGTCAACAGACATACAGGGCACGCGCCTGCGCTGGCTGGAAGAACAGATCTATACCGGACAGCTTGCCGGAGACCACACTATTGAGTCCCTGCTGCAGAGTAAAATCAAATGGCATTATAACTATGCTCTGGCAACCCTGTATGACCCTGACCTGCGGGATTATCTGTATTTATATGACTCCCAAAAAAAAGAATTTAATTTTGCCCCTGATACTGAAAATCCCCTGCGCATGTGGACCAGCCAGGACGAGCGCATGCACGATGCATCCCTTGACTGGAACATTACCCTGCCCGGAAGCCCGTCATGGCTGGTACCAAAGTTTCGAGACAGGGGGTGCCTACAACTACCGCAAGCGCGATTTTCAATCCCGCAGGTTTGCCTATGACAAGCGCAACGTCACCAAGCTTAATACAACCGCGCCGGTGGAGGAACTGTTTGTTCCCCCCAACATCAATCCCTATGAAATAGAACTCACGGAAACCACCCGGCCCACTGACTCATACATTGCCTCCGCCTCAATAGCTGCGGGGTATGCGTTACTGGATTTGACGTTTTTCAAAAAGTTCCAGTTTACCACCGGCGGCAGGTTTGAGCGCAACTCTATCGACGTACTTACCTTTAATCTGTTTAAACCTTCCGAGACCATAACCACCCTGCCTGAAAGAAGATAAAATGGTGGCCCTTCGTACGGGCTTAAATACAGCCCGATCGAGTCGGCGCTGAGTACCGTAAATCTGCGGCTGAACTACAGCAAGACCGTTGACCGTCCGGAGTTCCATGAGCTGGCCCCGTTTGAGTTTACCGATGTCATCGGCGGATACGCCATAAAGGGTAACCCGGACCTGCAGGTAGCAAATATAGAAAACTATGAGTTCAGAGCCGAGTGGTTTTTCGATAAAACCGACCTCCTGGCTTGCAGTGTCTTCTATAAGGATATTGAAAATGCCATTGAGCCGACCGTCCAGCTCACCACCCAGCTCAGGCTGTCCTATGTCAACGCGACCGATGCGTATCTGCGCGGCGTAGAGCTTGAGTTTCGAAAGAATCTGGGATTCATAAACCCGGCGCTTCAGTACTTCTCGCTCTGGGGAAGCTATTTATACAGTGAGTCTGAAACCACGGTTGAACCGCGTGCCGGGTTTGTCCCCACCTCACTGACGCGCCCTCTGGTGGGTCAGCCCGAGAATCTGGTAAACCTTGCCCTTGAGTTCAATAATCCCAACTGGGGTCTGGACACACGGTTCTCATACCGGTTTACCGATGACCGGGTATACGCAGTGGGGGGGCTGGGACTGCCGGACATTATTCAGGATAGAACGGAACGATTCGACCTGGTTGTGATTAAGAAGCTCAATAAGAACATGGATTTGCGCTTTGTTGTCCAGAACATAAGTGATGAACCGGTGAAATACACGCAGGGCGGCCAGATTTGGTGGGCCTACCGCGAGGGAAGAACTTTTAAACTGGGACTATCCTATAAGTGGTAGGCAGCCGCAATACGAAGAATAGACCCATAATGGGAGGGAATTTACTAACCCTAACCAGACTTGAAAGGGAGGTGATAACAGCTCATTACACAAAAATTCATTACTATTCCACCACCTATCGCAAATTCAAAACAGGTAACAACAGAAGGGAGAATTTTTTATGAAAAAACTTGTAACTTTTATCATGGCACTTATGCTCGCAGTCGTGCTTGCCGGCCAGGCTGCTGCAGTGCAGACCGTTGAAGGTGAAATCACCGCAAATACCACCTGGGCCGAGGATGTGCTTTTAAAGGGCCCGGTGTTCGTTCGCTCCGGCGCAACCCTCACGATCAATGCCGGCGTAACTGTCTTTGGTGAAAAAGCAACTCTGGGCACCCTGATTGTCGATCGCGGCGCAAAGCTGATTGCTATTGGCACTGAGGACAAACCGGTGATTTACACCAGTGATCAGCCGGCAACTCACGTACCCGCGCTGACAATGGTGGTCTTATCATTAACGGCTATTCCACCTTGAATGTGCCGGGTGGTACCAAAGAGGGCGAAGGCGATACAGGCACGTTTGGCTGCTCAGGTGCGGACTGTAATGAAAATGACAACAGCGGAACCCTGCGCTATTTTCGCGTGGAGTATGGCGGCATCCAATTCAGCCCGGACAACGAGTTGAACGGCATCGCTTTCCAGGGCGTTGGCAGGGGCACCACCGTTGACCATGTTCAGGTAGCGTACAGTAAAGATGACGGCGTGGAGTTTTTCGGCGGCACGGTCAATATAAAAAACATCATTATCACCGCCTGCGGTGATGACTCGCTTGACTGGACTGACGGATGGATCGGCAATGGCCAGTTTATCGTAATGCAGCAGCTTGGCGATGAGGCTGATAATGGTATCGAAGCAGATAACCTGGATAAAACAAATGATGCAGAACCCCGCTCTAACCCTACCTTGTATAATATGACCCTTGCCGGTGATCCGGACTTCGGTGAAGGAAGTACCAATGGCATGCTCCTGCGCCGCGGCACCGCAGGCAACATAAGAAACTCTATTGTCACGGGTTTCAAAAAATCCGGCGTCAATATTGACAGCCTTGCAACCTTCACGCAGGCACAAAATGGGGGCCTCGTTGTTGACAACAATATCTTTTTCAACAACAACCCGAATTTCGACACTGATGCCAGCGACAAGGAAACAGGCAGCCTGCCTTTCACCACCGAGCAGTTCATGAAAAACACCATGCAGAACAACAAGGAAGTTGACCCAAAGCTGGGCAATCCCTATGATGTACTGAAACCTGACTTCAGACCAACTGCCGGTTCCCCGGCTGCGGATGGTACAGTTCCTGTCGCAGCACCGCCTGCAGGCAACAGCTTTATCTGTGGCAACCAATTATATTGGTGCAGTGGATCCCGATGATGACTGGACCAGAAAGCCCTGGACCACCTACGGACCGCGGGCGGTTCCAACCACCACAACCACGGTACCGGCTAATACGACCACGACCACTATCCCGACGACAACCACAACAACGCCTGCCGGCCCCTGCCCCGCTACCCAGGTGCTGGGCGCGCAGAGCCGCGAGCTTGATACCCTGCGCGCGTTCCGCGACAACGTAATGGGACACAGCCTTAAAGGCGTGCTTTATACCCGGCTGTACTACTATAATGCCGGTGAAGTAAACTCGATTATTAACGCTGATGAAAGCCTTAAGGAGGATGCCGCCGCGGCGCTGGATACCCTGCTGCCGGCTGTCGAAGCAGCCGCCAGCTCAGGCGTCATAACCCTTTCAGACGAGCAGAAGGCACAGATACTGCCCGTGCTCGACAGGATCAGCAGCAAGGCAAGTTTCGGTCTGCGGCTGATCATACAGAAAGTGCAGCGCGACCTCAGCTCGGGAGACATTCTGTAATGGCTTCCCGTCATCTGCAATACCGCCTGCAGGGCAGTCCCGGCCGCACGGCCGGGGCCGCCCTGCGGCACCTTTTGTGCTTTATTGCCATGAGCTTTTTTCTGGCTGCCGGAACGCCGCCGCCCCTGAAAAACGCCGCCTCCTCCATGGACGACCTGGGGAAGCGCGTGCTGGAGGCTGTGGCAAAAAACGACAGCAAAGCGCTTGACGCCCTGCGCCTCGATGAACAGGAGTACCGTGCCTATATCTGGCCGGAGCTGCCCATCAGCAGGATTCCGCAATGGCAGAAGCGCTATGATTATGTCTGGAAGGATGTGAACACCAAATCCCGCTACGGCCTGCAGGAGATGCTCGCCAAGTACGCCGGCCAGACCTTCAGCTTTAAGCGCATAAAATACAAGCACATCATGGAGGAGTACCGGAACTGCACCGTTTATAAGGACGCCGTCATTATTGCGCGGGACAAAAGCGGCGCGGAAAAGGAACTCAAGCTGTTCGGCTCAATAATCAAACTGGGCGGGCACTTCAAAATAGTGAGCTACAACCTACATTAACCACCATCGCACACAGGAGACTGTTAGGTTTATGACACTTGACAACACGACAATTACGCAGCAGTTACTCAGGGGGGTTTTGCTGGTGCTTCTGCTGCTCTGCCCGCTGGCGGCATACAGCACGGGGCAGGCAGCAGATAAGCTGCTCGCAAGCACGCTGCAGCAGAGCGTGAAGCCGGCGTCGCACCGCTTGCCGCAACCCCCTATACCTTCGGTGTTTACAGCATAACCGAGGGCATGAAAGATTTTCCCATACAGAAGCAGCTGACCAATACCATGCCGCTGAGCATGGATTTCAGCATAATTTTTGCGATTGGCTGGACCGGCGACAAGCTGTACATAAAGCTGACCGATGACGGCGGCGACGGCGACCGGCTCCAGGGCATTGGTATAGCACACTATGAAGGACGGGAACTGGTGCCCTACTGGAGCACCGTGTACAGCACGACGGCGCACGATTCATGCGAGATAATAATTCCCGTGTATGCTCCGGGCATCGCGGTGTATCTGCTGTCAGGCTACTGGGGGCTTTCCCAGGGCGACCTGCCCTTCAGCTATACCATCAGTCTGTCGTTCCCGCAGTAGCGGTTTCGGCAAACAGCAAACGCGGTATTCATAACAGGTTTGATACATGCAACGGAAAAGGGCCGCATTGTTTTGTACTATTGCCATAACAGCCGTGGCGATACTGGGGATATCAGTAACCGGACAGCACTGCTATGCCTACACCGCCATCCCGCGCGAAAAAATTCCGGCTGATTTTCCTGTTGACGTGCGCAAACAGGTCGAGCGTCTATACAGCCATGATGTAGAAGAACAGGCACGCGCATGTTATCAGCTCGGTAATCTGGGAGAAGAAGCGGTCACAGCTGTTCCGTTTCTGATTGGCATGCTGGGAACACGGTATCTGTTCCTCAACATGTCTCCCGACGAAGCTGCAGCCAAAGCCCTGGTGAAAATCGGCAAACCAGCAGTTCCGCATCTCCTGCCCTGTCTCACGGATGAGGATCCCTGGATTCGCGAGCGCGCTGTGTGGATTCTGGGAAAATTAAAGGACTCGCGCTCCATTGACGGGCTCATTGCCGCCCTGCGGGATGATGATTCTGATGTGCGCTGGCTGTCGGCGCTTGCCCTTGGAGAACTGAAGGACAAGCGTGCGGTTGAGCCGCTTATCAGGGCGCTTTCCGACGTATATCAAAATGTCCGCAAAGAGGCGGTCTGGGCCCTCGGTGTCATCGGTGACAGCCGCGCAACAACAGCGCTCATACCGCTGCTCAGGGACGCAAACTGGAAAATCCGCGCCCAGGCAGCAGAGACGCTCGGCAATATAAAAGACCCGAAGGCAGCGGCTCCGCTGACCGCTGCGCTTAATGATTCCGCGTGGAATGTGCGATCCCATGCTGCCGCCGCGCTCGGCGAAATAAAAGACCCTGCGTCCATTGACGCGCTCATAGCATCGCTCAACGATGTCGATGCGGTGGTGCGGCATAACGCAGAGGAAGCCCTGAAAAAGATAACGGGTAAGGACCTGGGACAAGACCCGGCTGCATGGAAAAAGTGGCGGGAGACGAATAAGAATAATTTATCCCCATTATTGAAGGGACTGCTGACCGCTGATTAAGATCACACGCCGCCGGAATTTCATTCCGGCCCATCCCGCAAAAAACCGTCTTACGCAATCATATCCCGGTGCCCCTGCCGCCTCCTGACATCAATTCACCATCTTCATTAAAAATTCATGCGCCGTTTATAGAATCCACAAAGTGACATGATAAAAATGGCTGCAGAAAATAAATGAAAGGAGGTGAGAGACAAGACAGCCTTAATCACACTGATAAGCGGGCAGCAAAACAATAAGAAACACAGCACGCAAGACAACAAAAGGAGGCATCATGAAATTTTTAAACCATTACAAAAAAAGTAGAGCTAAAACCATGTCACTGCTTATGGCAGCAGGGCTGTTTCTCATGATCACCGGTGTTTCTTCGGTTAATGCCAAACAGGATCAAGAGGAGCAGGTGAGAGGTAAATGGATGGCTGGTGATTTTCACAACCATACCTGGCTGACAGACGGCAGCCATACTGAGGCAGATGTTTTCTACCATGCATTTGATGTCTTTGGTTTGAACTGGATAGCTAATTCTGAGCACGGTGGTGCGTATACCACAAATCCTGAAGGTCTCTACTGGGATGATCCCTCGATCACTCCCCCCACTGTTTTTCTTGGCGATCTCATAATGTCTGGCGGCCATCAGGCCATGTGGCGCTGGCAGTCCCTTCAAGACTATTCGTTCCCCCTGATTCTGGAATTCCGTGACGAATATAAAAAGAAGGGAATAATTCAGGGCGTTGAATGGAATTGCCCCTCTCATGAGCATGCAAGCGTGGGTATTGTTGCTGAGGATGCAGTACCAATCAGCGATTTTGAATATATGTTTGATCAGAGCGATAAAGATACCAGCCGTGCTGCTGAAGGCCTGGTAAAGAAAAATGTTACCCATGCTGACGCAGTTGCCGGTGCTCAGTGGCTGCAGGACAACTATAGGGACACAAGCTACTTTCTCTTCAATCACCCATCCCGGAAGCTGAAATACACCATTGCACATATTCGCGACTTTAACAACGCAGCTCCCGATGTGTGCTTCGGATTTGAGGGAATCCCCGGCCATCAGAAAGAATCATCCCGTGGTGGCTACGGTAACGGTCCATTCAAGGATGCCAATGGTAATGATATTACGTATAAAGCCCGCACCTATGGCGGCGCAGATTATATGATTGCCAAGGTCGGTGGCCTGTGGGATTCGCTCCTTGGCGAAGGTCGCCATTTCTGGACATATGTCAACTCCGACTTTCACAGCAGTGCTGATGATGCTGATTTCTGGCCAGGCGAGTATGCAAAAACCCATACTTTTGTTACTGATGAAGATTCCGATAAAAAGTATTCTTTAGAAGAAATTGTTAACGGTCTTCGCTCAGGTAACGTATTTGCCGTACACGGCGACCTTATCAACAAGCTTGATTTTAGTGCACGATCTCTCTTTAAAGGCCCTAAGGACACTGCTTCTATGGGTGAAACCATGAAGATCAAAAAGGGCAGTGGTATAAGGTTTACCATACGATTCAAGAGCCCCAAAGTTAATAATAATGGTGATAATGTTACGGTTGACCACATTGATCTTATTGCCGGCGATGTAACCGGCATGGCAACGGCTGGAACACCTGCATATTCTAAAGACACCAACGAGAGTACAAAAATAATTGCCCAGTTTGATAATACCAGCTGGGAAAAAGATGAGGATGGGTGGACGGTGATTAAATTCTATTTTAACAATGTGCGCAATAACATGTACTTCAGGCTCAGAGGCACCAACCTGCCGATAAATATCCCGAATGAGACAGATGCTGACGGTAATCCGCTCATTGATGACCTCCAGGGCACAAATGATGGCCAAAAAGCTTACCAGGATCTGTGGTTCTATTCCAATCCGATTTTTGTAGAGATAAAAAAGTAAAACCTGCAGATAAAATAGAGTACAGCGGGTGCCAGCCGGCACCTGCTGTACTTTTAATACCCTAACCTCTTTCGCGTTTATAGATGAAAGGCACACCGCATGGCACAGTACCTTCATAACAGCGCAATCGAAACAATGAACCCCGGTGAGTGTCCGGAGGATTTTTCATGCCGGAACTGCGGATGTTCCAACCACATAAAGACCAGATTCATTGCCAGCGGCCTTATTATCTGTATGGATGATAATGTCTGGAAGTGCCCGTACTCGCTGCATTATGGATATAATTATTTCTGTCAATGTCCACTTCTTAACTTGTTATCTGATGATATACATGAAGAGCGCAATGCATCTGAGTCTGCAGATCGTCTAATTCAGGAGAGTTTCAACAATTAAGATTTAACAAACTATACATATGAGAAGGGAGGTGAGGCCTATGATCAAGATGATGAAAAAACTTTTTGCCGGAATGAACAATTTTGATTTTGACTTTGATTTCAACGAGATGATGCTTGGTCTGATTGTATTTACTCTCATGGTACTCTGGATGAAAACTCTTTATACGTTGTGGTCATGTCGTTTCTTCGCGGAAATATTGTACTAATTTCAAGTTACTCCCGGTCAAAACTTCCCTGGTACTGGCAGGCCGCTTTACCCCTTGCGCCTGCGCCGCCCGGTATCATGCAACGCAGCCGGAGAAAACTGTTTTATTATAAACAGGGATTATCCCCGGCTGCTCAGACAAATAATTCTTTAATTTGTATTACCCACAGCCAATAGGACACTGTATTTTCAATAAAGGAACGTTGAAACCATGAAACTAAGCAGAATAAAAAAGTAAGTTTTGTCTCCTGTGTGCGTGTCTAAAATAAAACCTCTCCCTAATAGGTAAAAAATTACTGAGTATTAGGTACAAGAGAGATTTATTTTCACGGCATAAGGGGATTATTTGAAAGGCATTGGAGAGGATGCAGTGGGCATCTCTAATGCCTTTATTTTTTTGTGCTGAGAGTGAGGGGACAAGCCGGATGGAGCCAGGCAGATAAAATAAAAAAGCTTCACGGGCAACTTTCATGCCCCGTAAAGCTCGTAGGATGCCCGGGAAGCGCAGACTGTTATTCTCTGGCTTTATGCTGCCTGCAGGTTCTCTATGGGCGTATTGGTTAATAAGGCTTGATGGATCATTTCCTTTTTTCTGTTTTCAGACAGGGTATTACAAAAAATTGGAGGGATCTCAATAAATTTGTCTATATATTCCTCTACCAGCAGTGTCAATTTTGAGTCCAGGATATTTTCATTCATGCTGCACCTCCTATTGATTAGTTAGTGGTTCTTTTTATAACCCTCATCTATCTCCCCGCAGCTACTGAATGCCTAAGGGAGATAGATCAGGGGTATATAAATAGGGAGGGACCTATTATGAAAAGAATAGTACCATGGCATTATGAAGAGAAAATGAACGTTCTATTAATTTTTAAAGAATTTTAAGGGGGCTCGTAAAATCAGGGCGGGTCAACAGTCAGCAGGTATGCATATCAGGGCAGTATAATAAAATAGCTCCACATGAAATGTACGGCTGGAGATGATGGCAAGAGAGCTGTTAAAAAGTGCTGCCAAAATAAATAGCAGTAGAGAATTACTGGCTCTGATACAGTTCCCACACTGTATCAAAGACGCCTTCAAATGAGCGGCTTTCCATGTACTGGCGGGCTGCATTTCCCATGAGCCGCAGGCGTTGCGGATCTGACAGGAGCCCGTGGATTGCTTCAAGCAGGCTCAGCTCATGATCGGATTCTACTACCAGGCCGGTTTCTCCCGGAATTATATTTTCCCGGGGGCCTCCCTCATCGGTAACAATAACGGGAATGCCGGAGGCCTGCGCCTCCAATACCACATTGCCAAACGTATCCGTGGTACTCGGAAAGACAAATAAATCACACGATGCATAGACTGCTGCCAGCTCCTCACCCTCAAGGTATCCGGTAAATACGCAGGGCGTCCCGCTCATGGTCTCCTGCATTTCCGCAAGGTATGGCCCGTCCCCGACAATTACCAGCGTCACGTTATCCATAAGCTGCACCAGCATTTTAAAAGCGTTTGCCAATACATGCAGGTTTTTTTCTTTGGACACGCGCCCCACATAGAGCAGTTTGAGGCCAGTTTTCACCGCGGGGTAGCGCTCAAAATATCCGTTGCGTTTTGACGGATTGAAACGATTCGTATCAACCCCGCGCGGCAGGAGTTTTATCTTTTGCGGGCTGATGCCTTTCTCTGCCAGCTCATCCCCGGTGCTCCGGGACGGGACATAAATAAAGTCCATCTGGTCATAATACCAGAGCATATATTTCCACATCAGTTCTTCAATAGCGGCATCTCCGGTGAGGTATTGCGCATACTGGGGAAGCGCTGTGTGATAGGTTCCGCTGAACGGGAGCTTCAGAATATGCTTCACCAGCAGAGCGGCCAGCCCTATCGGCCCCGGTGTTGCGGAATGGATATGGGTAAAATTTTCTTCATAGCAGTAATTGAGCATCTCCAGCAGTGATGGGTAGAAAAGCTTCTGCCCCGGGTATTCCGGCAGATCATACACACCAATCGGCTTGAAATTTTTTACCCCCGGCATGGCAAGGTTATGCTCAGCATCACAGGTAATTACCGTGAGGTCTTTGTTTGACTTCATGGCAAGCTCCACCTGCTGCTGCAGTGTTATGGCAACGCCATTTACTTCATAAAACGTATCGGTAAAGTGAGCGATCTTTGCCCTTCCATTATTACCGGAATCTGAGGAACTGTGTTTTGTAAACCGCTCTTGGACTTTTTTACTGAACTGCCGCTGGCGGGCAAACAGCGAAAATGACAGAAAATACGGCGAAAGCAGCGTGTAAAGGGCCCCCGCAGAGCCAATGGATTGAAATATATTAAAAATGTTTGCACTGGTGAGGTGATCAAGGAAATGGTTTGCAAACTGTGAAGACACTTTGTCTGATACCTGATTCACAAAATAAAACCAGGTCTTCTCGACATGGTACGCATCATCTTTGCTGCGTTTAAAAGCGTTTACCAGCTGCGGATCATCGAGAAGAAGTTTTTGTGCTTCGTAGCGCAGGGCACCCTCTATCGTCTGGGGCTGCGCGCCGTCATTAGTCCCGGGGTGATTTGTCTGGTGCCACAGAAGATAAATCCGGGCAAACAACCCTTTCTCTTCTTCGGGATTTCCCTGCAGAAACTGATCGAGGAAGCGCAGCAGCATATCTTTGTTTACATGGCGTTCAAAACCCAATTTTTTCTTATAAAACTGATAGGCGATACTGTAAATGTCATGTGCCAGGGTGTGAGGGCTTGCAGTTCTGGTAAACCCTTGTGCCCTGTTTGCCTCGATGCCGAGTAAAAAATCTTCAATCCAGTCAGACCCTTCCTGGTAAGTGTATGACCGACCGATGTTTATAGAGCTGTGATCATCAGAGCCGGCTGTTAGATTTTTTAACCAGGGGACCGGGAACTGGGGCACGATCCGATGTTTCTCAGTAAGTTGTGTAATATCCCTGGGCTGCAGTTGAGAGAGGATAAGCTTCAGGCAAGAGTTCTGCTGCTCGTCGCGCGCTCCATTCAATTCAAAATTCTTAAAAAGAAGCAGCAGTTTTTCAAAATGCTCGATGGTTAAGCGCTCATTCACCGCGTACAAAGGGTGGGCTATCACATGCACAATGTGCTGCTCGTTAAGATAGTTTACCAGGTCAAATATGTTTTCCCTTATCTTCTGAATATCTTCGTGTGCTGCTTCGGTAATATTGTACACCAGGACATGCACCTTGCACCCGTCATCGGGGAAATAGGTGGTCACTTCCTCGCTGATGAATGTGCCGGGGAGATGGGCTATCTCAAGGCAGCCGTCAATGATGTTATGATCGGTTATAGTTACCAGCGACATGCCCCGCTGCTTTGCAACATTATATAGATGCGTTGGTTCGGTGAAGCTCTCCGGGCAGCCTATTTTCTGCAGAATCCACTCGGTCGGACGTTTGGAATACTTTGAATGCACATGCAGATCAGCTTTCACGATAGTCCTGGTCATTGCTGCGCTTCTGAGATTTTTTTTCATAATCTGACCTTATACCTTATGCAATAAGAATGGTTTCTCCGGCACGGACCCGGTCCCCCGGCTTGACCTTCACCTGCATGCCTGCGGCCTGGCGCACAATGACATCAACCTGGGAGCCCATTTTAATCATTCCAAACACTTCGCCTCTGCGAATGGAAGCGCCGGGGCGCATATAACTTTCTATCCTGTTTACGCTTTTCCCTGCTATCTGCACCAGATAGCAGGGAAGCGGAATTCCTCGATACAGGCAATTGAGTTTTGTGACCGTTCTTTCATTATGGAGAATATGCAGGCTGTTTTTAAAGTACGGCTTTTTCCGGAATATGGTTCTCAGGTGCATCGGCCGCATGTAGAAGTTTTTCATTCCCGCAGGGTGGTGACGGATAAACTCCACCAGTCCTGACAGCGGCGCTCGATTATAGTGCACATCGAATGGACTCATGAAAATGCCGATCACAAATTTTGGATAGGTGAGATCTTCGTGCACAATGTCACTGATAGTGACCCCGCATCCTTTCTTAATCGTGAGGACCTCCTCACCGGGCAGCACCTGTTTAACATATACCACCGTGCCGTCTGCAGGGCTCACAAGGCCCGATTCTTCGGGCGGTTTTCGCGGAGGATTGCGAAAAAACCACTCATAGCGCCAATACATATAGCTCAAGATGAGAATAGCCCCTGCCAAAGGGCCAATCATTGCATGTGATGACATATGTTCTCCTGTAATACCCGCACCAGGGCCACCCCTGATGAAAAGGGGAAATTAACTATCTCGAAAAACTCTTCTTCATGTTTTAAAACATTGAGCCACCGTTTGACCCCTGCATGGCGAATGAGTTCACGGATGTAGATGTTGGTATCGTGCATAAAAATATAGGTGTTTTTGTGCGAATGCTTCAGTACATTGAGAAAGTCATATTTGACTTCCCGGAAAGCATGGTTGCCGTCAATAAATGCGATGTCTATCTCCGGCAGCTTCAGCTCATCATAGAAGCGAAAGAACCGGTCGTTCGGGTATTTGTAATGGGTGACCACCTGCTCTACGGAAAATTTTTTAAAGTGCTCGTTAACCTTTTCCGGATCGCTCCACTGTCCATTTCCCCCGATGGTTTTAAAGGGGCCGTCTTTCAGGAGTGAATAGGACGGGTCAACAAAGCTCAGCATGCCATCATTTCTGTTATCCTTTATTCCCAGGGCAAGGCACACCACGCTGAAACCAAAACCAGAGCCGATGACCACAATATGGCGCGGCCTCAGCGCCCGCACCATGCCATAGTAAAGGAAGCCGAAACCAAGATTGAGATTTTTGTTGTCCTCGTTATGCCCCAACGGTTTTGCATATTTAAAAATGTCTTTTAAAAGCTCTTCGCTCAGGCTTAATGATTCCATTCTATAACCTCTTTGTTGTGTTCGATGAGATATACCGCCCGCACCTTATTTCCTTTGTTGTATATTTTAGAAAAGGATTGTTAACTGCATGTTAAGAATTTATGAAAAATGCGTGAAAACAAGCTGAAACACCCTGTTTGTCGTTATTAGCTGTTGACATCCCTATGAGGATGTCTGATAATTTTTCCATTCTCAGTTTTTTAAGAACAGAGCCACAGGGAGGAGTCTATGATACAGGATGTCATAAAGAAGATTCACTGGCTGGGCCATGACGGCTTCAGGATTGACAGCGGGAAAGTAATCTACTTTGATCCCTTTCAGATAAAATCCGCAGTGCCGGCTGATATCATCTTTATCAGCCATGACCATTTTGACCACTGCTCGGAAGATGACATTAAAAAAATCCAGAAAAAAGATACGGTGATTGTGACCGACGCGGCAACAGCCAAAAAGCTGAAAGGCAGCATCAGGGTGGTGAAACCGGGGGACAAGCTGACTGTCGGGAATATAGCAGTCGAAGTAGTGCCCTCCTACAATACGAATAAAACTTTCCACCCGAAGGCCTCGGGCATGCTCGGTTTTATTGTGACAATCGAAGGGGTGCGCATCTATCACGCGGGAGACACTGATTTCATCCCGGAAATGAACAGCATTAAAACCGATATCGCGCTCCTGCCGGTCTCCGGCACCTACGTGATGACTGCTGAGGAAGCAGTGCAGGCAGCGCTTGCCATCAAGCCGGCAATAGCCATCCCCATGCATTTTAACGCCATAGTCGGGTCTGAAAAGGATGCGGCGCTGTTTAAAGAAAAGCTGGCTGGTAAAATTGAAGTTGTCGTTCTGCGGCAGGAATAAACTGACCGCTGATGGCTGAAAGCTGACAGCTCGTATACCATGGAACCTGCCTATCTGAAAGCGTACCGGGAGAACATCCTCCAGGAGCGGATTGAAGCAGCTCTTTCAATTTTAACGAGCTGTGTTCTATGCCCGCGCAACTGTAACGTCAACCGTCTCAAAGACGAGCTGGGTGTTTGCCGCACCGGCCGCTATGCCGCGGTGTCAAGCTATGGCCCTCACTTTGGTGAGGAAGAACCGCTGGTGGGCCGCAATGGTTCCGGCACGATCTTTTTTACCCACTGCAGCCTGCGCTGCGTCTTCTGCCAGAATTATGATATCAGCCATCAGGGCGAGGGCTATGAGGTTAAACCGGCAGGCCTTGCCGCAATCATGGTAGGGCTTCAGGAGCGCGGAGTACACAATATCAACTTTGTTACCCCGTCCCATGTTATCCCGCAGATACTGGAAGCCCTGCCCCTTGCAATTGATGCGGGACTGCATGTTCCCCTGATATATAATTCCAGCGGCTATGACAGTGTTGCAACGCTTGCCCTGCTGGACGATATCTTTGACATCTACATGCCTGACCTGAAGTTTGCGGACGCGGATATTGCCGACAGATACTGCAGAGCCCCTGATTATCCGGAAACAGCGCGGGCCGCGGTAAAAGAGATGCATCGCCAGGTCGGGGACCTTGAGATAGATGAGGATGGAGTGGCCGTGCGCGGGCTGCTGGTCCGGCACCTGGTCATGCCGGAAGGAAAAGCCGGCACCAACAAGCTCATGGTGTTTTTGGCTGACGAGGTTTCTAAAAACACCTATGTCAACATCATGGACCAGTACCGGCCGTGCGGTGATGCTGCACGGTTTGCCGAACTGGGACGCGCCATAACCGGGGCTGAATATCAGGATGCCGTACGCGCAGCGCAGGCTGCAGGCATAACCCGGCTTGACCAGCGCAGGCAGCAACGCTTATTTGTTTGAAACAGAAGATTTTAATGGTATAGAGCAAAAATAGTGCTCTCAGCGGATCAGTTTTTTTACCTTGATGTACTGTAAGCATTAATCGCGGAGAATACCGACCATGAGTAAAGTTATCGCCATCGTAGATGATGAGCCCGATATCGTAGAGCTCGTCACCGTCAACCTCAAAAGAGCTGGTTTTATCACGCATGGGTTTACCACTGCTGAAAAATTTTTTGCCTTCCTCAAAGCACAAACCCCTGACCTGGTCATACTTGATCTGATGCTCCCTGATGCTGACGGGCTTGAAATCTGCAAGCACCTGAAGAAAAAGGATGCGCTTGCAGCCATCCCCATCATCATGCTCACGGCAAAAGCGGAAGAGACAGACAAAATTCTGGGCCTTGAGCTGGGGGCGGATGACTATGTGACCAAGCCGTTTTCCCCTAAAGAGCTGGTGGCCCGGGTGAAGGTTGCCCTGCGGCGTCTGACACAGAAAGAAGTCACGCAGAAAATTGAAATAGGCGGCATCCTCACGATTGATACGGAAAAGTTTGAAGTGAAGGTTGCGGGAGAAAAAATAGAAGTCACCTCAACCGAGTTTAAGATTTTACAAGTGCTCGCATCAAAGCCGGGGTGGGTCTTTTCCCGGGACAAGATACTTGATTATCTGTGGGGCAGGGAAAAGGCAGTGCTTGACCGGACCGTGGACGTCCACGTAAAAAATCTGCGGGATAAGCTGCGCACCGCCGGTAAATTTATAAAAAATGTGCGGGGCATAGGCTATAAAATAGAATCATGAAAAAATCTCTGTTTGCCAAATCATTGGGCGGCTACCTGCTGATTATTATACTGCTCTCGGTCCTGATACTCTTCTTTTCCTTCAGGACCATCAGGGAATACTACATAGAGTCGCTGACCGGTGACCTCACGCACCTCTGTTTTACCCTGGAAACAAAGATAACCCCGCTGGTCGCGGAAAAGCGCTTCCCGGAGATTGATGCCTTTGTCAAGGACCTGGGAAAACATATCAAGACCAGGATTACCGTCATTGATCCGTCCGGCGTGGTGGTGGCGGATTCAGAAAAAAATCCGCGGGACATGGAGAAGCATAATCTCAGGGCTGAGATAATCCAGGCTTTGCAGGGACAAGTGGGACAAGCAGTGCGCTTCAGCAGCACGGTGCAGCAGGAAATGCTCTATGTGGCTCTTCCCATAAAACAAAAGGGTGTAACGCTCGGAGTGCTTCGTGTCAGCCTGTTCATGCAGGATATCAATACCCTGCTGGAAAGGCTGCAGCTGAGCGTTCTCTACAGCGTGCTGGTCATCAGCATCCTGTCCCTGCTCATTGCGCTGTTCTACTCTTACAACCTGACCAGGCCGATCCGGGAGCTTATTGCCGCTTCGCGGCGGGTGGCAGCAGGAGATTTCTCTGCCCATGTATTCCTGAAAAGAGCTGATGAATTAAAAGAGCTTGGGGACAGCTTCAACGCAATGAGCGACACCCTAAGCAGCTTCTTTGCCGAGATAACCTCCCAGAAGGAAGAGCTGAACAACATCATTTTTTCTATTCAGGAAGGGTTGCTGGTGCTTGACCGGAAGGGAACCATTGTACTGAGCAATGAGAGCATCAGAAAAGCGCTGCAGGCATCTGCAGTCGAAGGCAAGCTGTACTGGGAAGTTATCCGAGAGCCGCAATTCAGCGCCCTCATTGACCGGGTCGCACGGGAAAAAACCCGTTGTGAGGATCAAATCACCATTCAGGACAGCGCTTTCCTGTGCAGCGCCACCCCCCTTGCCTCCCAGGATAAAACAGTAGTCATGTGCCATGATGTAACCGAGCTTAAGCGGGTGGAAAAAATAAAAAAGGATTTTGTGGTGAATGTATCCCATGAGCTGCGCACCCCGCTCACCGCCATCAAAGGTTTTGTGGAAACAATCGAAGATGACATAGATGATAAAAACCGCGGCTACCTGAACATCATCAGAAGGAATACTGACCGGCTGATTAATATCGTGGAAGATCTGCTGCTGCTCTCCGAGCTTGAGGAAAAAGGCGCTGCCCTGAGCCTGGAAGCCTGTGATCTGAAAATCATGCTCGAGCAGATGCAGAGAATATTTGAGCCCCGGCTCAGGGAGAAGGGCCTCTCGTTAACCATTAGTGCCGACCAGGCCCTGCCGGATATAATGGCAGATGCTTTTAAGCTGGAGCAGGTCTTTGTCAACCTGCTTGATAATGCCATTAAGTACACTGAAAAAGGCGGCATAACCGTAAGCCTGCTGCAGCGCAACGGGCATGTCCTGATAGAAATTCAGGACACCGGCATCGGTATTCCCCGGGAGCACCTGCCACGCATTTTTGAGCGGTTTTATGTTGTAGATGCCTCCCGCTCAAAGCAGCTCGGCGGCACCGGCCTGGGCCTCTCGATTGTCAAACATATCGTTCTCCTGCACAGCGGCGCCATAGAAGTGACAAGCACACCGGGCCAGGGTACTAAAATTATCATAACCTTGCCCGTCAATCTTTCCCAATAAACAGTGTCCCCTGAGAATTAATCATTTTGTCATAAGATACTGTTGTGTTATAAAAAAACAGATTCAAATAGCCCGTATTAAAATCAATGCTGTCATGTAACCCTTATGCACTATTCTGAATTTTTTATAGTACAAACAAAATAAACCAGTCTCAATCAGTTATGGACATTACCGTCATCTTTTTAATTTTGCTGGCCCTAACATTTGATTTTCTCAACGGCTTCCACGACGCAGCTAATTCCATCGCCACCATTGTTTCAACCCGCGTTCTTACTCCCCGCTGGGCTGTTATCTGGGCTGCTTTTTTCAATTTTGTAGCATTTCTGTTTTTTGGCCTGCATGTAGCCAACACCATCGGCAAAGGGATTATTGATATTTCTATTGTTGATAACCACATTATATTCGCAACCCTGACCGGAGCCTGCATCTGGAACCTTCTTACCTGGTACTGGGGCCTTCCAACCAGCTCATCACATGCACTCATGGGAGGGCTCGTTGGATCTGCCCTGGTTAAGGCAGGATTGCCGGCACTGATTTACAGCGGTATTTTTAAAACAGTGGTGTTTATGTTTGTGTCTCCTGTTCTTGGTTTGTTGTTAGGCATCGGTCTTGGCTTAATAGTATATTGGAGCTGCAGAAATCAATCGCCCTATAAAGTGGACCATCTTTTCAGGAAAGGCCAGTTCATTTCAGCTGCCTGTTACAGCCTGGGGCATGGCGGAAATGATGCGCAAAAAACCATGGGAATAATTGCCAGCCTTATTTTCACTGCCGGAATGATCGGCGATAAATTTTACATCCCCCTGTGGGTGGTTTTATCCTGCCATGCCGCAATTGCAGCGGGGACGCTTTTCGGCGGATGGAGGATAGTAAAGACGATGGGACAAAAAATAACCAAACTCCGCCCGGTTGACGGGTTTTGCGCAGAAACCGGGGCGGCTATTACGTTATTTCTATCCACCTTTCTCGGCATCCCGGTGAGCACCACGCATACCATTACCGGTGCCATCACCGGTGTGGGGTCGCTGAGACGTATGACTGCAGTGCGGTGGGGTGTTGCAGGGCAGATTGTCTGGGCATGGTTATTCACTATTCCCTGTTCTGCCGGGATTGCGGCTGCAGCATATCTCATTACCAGTTGAAACACATCGTACCTCTGCGCAGCGGTATCACAGAAGTGCTGAGCCCTCCGGGACAAATCCTGAAATTCATCTTAACCCTTTCGATTAAAACTTCCGCATAACCATTTTTCTCTGAAAATTCATACCACCTTCATTCTCCCTTAACACGCTTCCATTAATAATAACCTCACATAGGGACCCCTCCCGCCTCTGTCAGCGCACCCCCTGATAAGAGGTTTTCCATGCAGCGCTCATCTCTTGAGAGATCGGGCGCTGCATGGAAATTTAAAAATCACACCAAGGAGATTACTATGCAATCCGTCAGTCCGGCAATAGACACGGAGGCAGGAAGCTGCGGCAATCCTGCAGTAGAGGCAGTCAGAACAAGAGCGTATCAGGAGTTGCTGGATATGTCGCAGATGCTCAACCTGCCGCTCACCAGTTACCCGTTTACTGAAATTCTGTCCAGCCTCGCGCAACTGCTGGACCAGGCGGAATATCTGTTGAACAGAAAGATACTTGACCCTCATGCTGCAATACGCACTGCTCCTCACGATCCTGTAAAACCGCTGGTAAGCAGAACGCTGCGCGTGGGAATCTACCCTGTTGCCGCCAATCCATTCCACTGGGCACATCTGCTTAGCGGTTTGTCCGCCCTGGTGCGCTTCAGGCTGGATAACATTATCTATGTCATTTCCGGCAGCGATCCCCGCAAGCCAGCGCTGGCCCCTGCGGAGATACGTCACCTCATAGGGGAGGAAGTAATAAAAATTTTTGCACCATTTTTCAGCTATTCATCCATTGCCCTGGAGAATGACTGTGACGGAGAAATGAACCTGTTTAAAATAGCTTCGTTAAACCCGGACCAGAGCATTGATCTCTTCTATATTGTTGGCGCTGATCACTACCATCGCCTTAATCCCAGAACCGGGGAAGCTGATACCCTGCAGAAACTGGAAGAAAAGATTGCCGATGAAACATATTATTTTAACCCCTCCCTGCACAGCATTTCAGCAATTTTTATTGAACGGGGAGCCCGTGACTGCACCGTTGAAACCGACATCCCGGCAGCGTTCATTCCCGGTATGCCGTTTGCAGCATCATCCACCATGATACGGGAGGCTTTCCAAGGCAATCGTCCGGTTCAGACGCTGGCACTTATGCCCTGCACGGCGTTTAATTACGCGGATGTTTTTGGTCTTTACGGTTCAGAATTTAAACTTAATCTGCAAAAAAACAGCAACCCCAGGCACAACAGGCCGGTGCTGTTCAGCACCGGGAAGCGCACAGCTTACTACCCCGCAGAAGTTTTTATGAATGCATAGGCTGTTAAAAATGGGGGATCGCCCCTGATTGTTGCCTGCCAGATAGCCAGCAGCCAACGCCCCAGTTCACCAATTAATTATGCGTTTGCATTGGCAGCAATATGGACAAGCAGAATTAACACAATATTAACACAATCTTTATACCTTCTTAATGCACCTGAAATATTCAATCTAACAATATGCAGGCGCTACATCAGTAGCAGGTAAGTAGTTGAACCGTATAAACAATACAACACTTCAACTAAAAAGGAGGGAAAGAAATGACATGAAAACAATCCAACCTCGTGCACAGCCAGCTTAACGATTCTTTTAAAGAGTACTTTTTATCATCAGACCTATTTTAAATTCATCATATTAGGAGGAATGATAGTATGAAACACAGAAAAAACATTATCTGGTTAACGCTGGCAGTCCTTATCACGCTATCGGCGTCCATGACTGCACCATCTGCAGCCCAGGCCCAGGAGTTAGTCTTTGCCACGCCCGGGTATTCTGAACAGTTTCCGTTCTTTGTGGGCGACATTTTTGATGCGCAGAAATTTGGTCCTCTGTATCTGTTCACGATTATTGCACTGGGTACAGGAGAGGAAGCACCTGCTGGGACTCTCACCCTGACCCTTACGCCAACTGCAAAATCCTCTGATTTTCTGTTTAAATTGGACTTTCTGATGATCGGCGCCTCCTATGCGCTTAATACCACAACCCCGCAGGCCCCTAAGGCAATCGTTGACAGCAAAGCCTCGCCGCTGAAGATTGTGCGGAAAGTTGATATCAACTCAAGCTTTGGGTTTGTCACGGTAGGGGTGCTGGTGACGGGGGTAGAGAATCCGGGTGATTTTGTATTCCCTGCGCCATTCACCATGCTGGTAGAGCTGACAAAATATACACCGCCTAAACCTGCCTAAACAATAATGAATCCAAGGAGGCTGCTCGTAGTTCTCTGTATGCGAAACCCTTAAACAAGGAGTATTGTGATATGAAAAAAATATCTAATCATTTTATACATAGTTACAGCGCTGGTGCTCGGCACAGCAGCCGCGGCGCGCGCGGGTGAGGTTGATGTTCTCGTGGAAAAGCTGGTTGAAAAGGGAATACTGTCGCCGGCTGAAGGAGATAAAATACTGCGCGAGACCAAGGAAGAAGTTACCAAGCAGACCAAGGAAGGCAAGTTTTCGCCGGTTTTGCCCGAGTGGGTGCAGAAGACAAAATTGACGGGCGACTTCCGCCTGCGCTACCAGTGGACCGACCGGGACGAGCAGGATGAGCGTCACCGGGGACGCTTCAGGGTCCGGCTCGGCATAGAAACCCAGGTGGCTGATGACCTGAAATTCATGTTCGGCCTGGCCACCGGCACCGGTGACCCCCGGTCAACCAACCAGACTTTCGGCGGCAGCAATGAAAAGAAGGACATCAATGTTGACTATGCCAATATTGAATATACGCCCAAACGGTGCTTTAATAATAAGGATATCGGGATCAAGCTGATCGGCGGCAAGTTCCGCAATCCGCTGTTCACCGTGTCGCAGCTGATCTGGGATTCCGACATCACGCCTGAAGGCGGCGCCGGAGAATTTACCTATAATTTGAACAGGAATTTCGGTCTGTTCACAAACGTCGGGGTGATGGTGCTTGAGGAAAATGCCCAGGATACCTCAGACCCGTTCATGTGGATTATTCAGCCGGGATTTGACTGGAAAATCAACTACGGGACCAGCCTGAAATGGGCTTTCGGCTATTACGGAATTGATAATGTAGAGGGTGCCGAGCTGAAATATTCTTCAGGATCAAATACCCGGGTGAAAAACAAAACGACCGGGAAAGACGTGTACAAATATGATTTTGACGCCTTTACATCAACATTCCAGCTGGGCTTCAAGGAGCCATTCGGTCTGGTGCGTTACGCAAGCCTGTTCGGCGAGTATGTGAACAACCCTGACCCGTCAGATAACAACCAGGCATTTCTGGTGGGGTTTAACTTCGGGGATGAAAAGGTAAAGGACCCCAAACAGTGGCAGTTCAGCGTTGACTACCGCCGCCTGGAGCGCGACTCAGTGCTTGATATTCTGCCTGATTCTGACTTTTATGAGGGCGCAACCGACGCCAGGGGACCGCACGGGAGCTTTGTTTACGGCCTGAAAAAGAATGTGAACTTTACGCTCAACTATTTCTACTCAGAGCAGATCCACGGCCCGGCGCGTCCGGAACACCTGCTGCAGACAGATTTAAACTTCAAGTTTTAAAGAGCGAATGTCAACCAACAGACAAAGGAGACACGAAATGAAAAAACTATTATGCTGCGCAGTGTTAGCACTGCTGATGATGCTGGTCTATTCCCCCTGCCCTGTCCGCGCAGAGTCCAAGGAGCTGCTGGGAGCGGGAGCAACGTTTCCCTATCCGCTGTATTCAAAGATGTTTGATACCTATTACCAGGCACATAAAGTAAAAATAAACTACCAGGCCATTGGCTCCGGCGGCGGGATCCAGCAGCTTATCAGCAAGACCGTTGATTTTGGCGGCACCGATGCCTTCTTGAATGAACGGGAAATGAAAAAGGCCGAAGTCCCTATCCTGCATATCCCGACCTGCCTCGGCGCTGTGGTGGTTACCTATAATCTGCCGGAAAAGCCGCAGTTACGATTCACCCCGGACGTGATAGCGGATATTTTTCTCGGGAAAATTACCCGCTGGGATGATCCCCGGATTGCGGCAATAAACCCTGACGGTCAAGCTTCCCGGCATGAGTATCGTCGTTGTGCACCGCTCAGACGGCAGCGGCACCACGTTCATCTTCAGCGACTACCTGAGCAAGGTGAGCAAGGACTGGGCATTTAAAGTGGGCACTGATAAATCCCTCAACTGGCCAGTAGGGCTCGGCGCAAAAGGCAATCCCGGCGTGGCCGGCCTCATCAATCAGACTCCCGGTGCGATCGGCTACGTGGAATTAATCTATACCATGCAGAACAATATGCCGGCGGGCATCATTAAGAATAAGGCGGGAAATTTCATTGAGCCGAACATCAAGTCGACCAGCGCCGCCGCCAATATTGATATGCCGGATGATACCCGGGTTTCGCTCACTGATACCGATGCGGCAGACGGCTATCCCATAAGCGGCTTTACCTGGCTGATACTCTATAAAGAGCAGAATTATTCTTCTGATCGAAGCAAAGAACGGGCGGAAGAACTGGTAAAGCTGTTGTGGTGGATGCTCCATGAAGGACAGCAGATTGCTGAACCGATGAAGTACGCCCCTATCCCGAATAGCGCGATAACCAAGGGGGAAAAGATTTTACGATCGGTTGTTTACAATGGTGCGCCCCTGCTGAAACAGTAACGGTAATCGAAGAGGGAGGGTAGATAGTGTTTCTACCCTCCCTGCTTTTTTATGGTATAGAAGAAGGTGTGCATGGAGACTGAAAGCAATACAGGGGCAATATCAGTGGCTGATTTTCTCGATGCTGCAAAACACAAGGAAAAAACGAAACAGTGGCAGTTTGATCCGTTTAACACGCCTGAATCTATTTTCCGCGCAATACTCTATGGTTCAGCACTATGCATGGTCCTGCTCCTCGCCGGCATTTTGCTTACGCTTGTCATAGAATCGTTCCCCGCTATTAAAGCATTCGGCTTAAAATTTTTATTATCGAAAACATGGAACCCCGTGACCGAAGAGTTCGGCGCGTTGCCGTTCCTGGTCGGAACCGCTTATTACTTCTTTCATGGCCCTGGCTAATATCCCTGCCCTTTTCCCTGTCACTCTCTATCTATCTGGGGGAATATGCTGCGGAGGACTTTCTTTCCTCAATGCTGCGCAGCGCGGTCGAGCTGCTGGCAGGGATACCGTCGGTCATTTACGGGTTCTGGGGGCTCTTCATCATGGTGCCTATAGTACGGTATATTGAAATAAAGCTTGGCGTTACACCCTATGGGGTTGGTATGTTGACGTCGTCCCTCATCCTCGCCATCATGATTATCCCCTATTCCGCATCGCTGGGCAGAGAGGTGATACGGCTTGTTCCCACCGAGCTTAAGGAAGCAGCCTATTCGCTTGGTGCCACGCGGTTTGAGGTCATACGCAGAGTTATTCTCCCCTACGTGGTTTCAGGAATAACCGCCGGTAACATCCTCGCCCTGGGCAGGGCAATCGGCGAGACCATGGCGGTTACCATGGTCATCGGCAACTCAAATTTCATCCCCCGGCAGCATCTTTGCGCCGGCCAATACCATGGCAAGCGTTATTGCCAATGAATTTACCGAGGCAACGAGCACTCTATACTTATCTTCTTTAGTCGAGATCGGGCTGTTGCTTTTCATGGTCACCCTGGTCATAAATATTATCGGTAAACAGATCATAAAAAAGATGAGCGTGCAGGTTTAATATGCAGCAGGACCGGTTTCGTTTCAGGCTCTATAAAGACCGTCTGTTTAAAGCAGCCGTGATCCTTTTTTCGTTCAGCTCGGCGCTGCCGCTTCTGTTTATACTGTTTTATATTTTTAAAAACGGCATCGCCGTCATTAACTGGCAGTTTCTCACTAACCTCCCCAAGCCCGTCGGGGAGACCGGGGGCGGCATCTCCAACGCCATTGTGGGAACCGGTATGCTGCTGGGCGTTTCCTGCGTGCTAGCTATCCCCCTGGGGATATGCGCGGGAATTTATCTTTCTGAACATAAGGAGGGCAGGCTTTCCTACCTGGTGAGGCTCTGCGTTGAGATACTGCAGGGCATCCCGTCCATTGTCATCGGCATTATCGCCTATGTATGGATCGTGATGCCGCTCAGGACCTTTTCCGCGGTTTCCGGCGGTATTGCTCTGGCCATAATGATGCTGCCGGTCATTGTCCGGTCAGCCGAAGAAACGTTGAAGCTTATTCCTGACTCCCTGAAAGAAGCATCCCTGTCACTGGGGGTGCCCTATTACAAAACAATTCTTAAAGTTGTGCTGCCGGCAGGGCTGAGCGGCGTGGTGTCCGGCGTTATCCTGAGCATTGCGCGGGTTGCGGGTGAGACCGCGCCATTATTATTTACCGCGTTCGGCAATCCTTTTATGAATCTCAATCTGCTTAAGCCGGTAAATTCTCTGCCCCTGCTGGTCTTCAATTACGCGGCAAGCCCGTATCCTGAATGGCACGCCATCGCATGGGGTGCCTCCCTGGTGCTGGGGGTCTTTGTGCTGCTGCTTAACGCGTTTGCAAAGGTGATGATAAAAAAATGGAAAGTCCAGTTTTAAAAACTGAAAATTTCTGTGCCTATTTCGGGGACAATCAAATCCTGAAAAACATCTCGCTGGAAATTACCCGGAATAAACTGACCGCCATGATGGGCCCTTCGGGATGCGGCAAAACAACCCTGGTCCGGTGCATTAACCGCATGCATGAACTCATACCCAATGCCACCGTATCCGGCAGGATGCTGCTGCAAAATGAAGATATTTATGCGTTGAATCCGATTCTTGCCCGGCGCAAAATCGGCATGGTCTTTCAGCGGCCCAATCCCTTCCCTACCATGAATATTTATGATAATGTCGTTGCCGGCTACAAGCTGAACGGAATTAAAATAGCTGCGGCCGAGCTTGACCGCATTGTTGAGGAATCGCTGCGCAAAGCCGCCCTGTGGAACGAAGTGAAGGACAGCCTGTACAAGAAAGGGGACCTTTCTCTCCGGCGGCCAGCAGCAGCGGCTCTGCATTGCCCGGGCCCTTGCCATGAAGCCGGAAATCATGCTGCTCGATGAGCCGACTTCGGCCCTTGACCCGAAATCAACAGCACATATAGAAGAATTAATGATTGAGCTCAAAGAGACGGTGACGATCATCCTGGTTACTCACAATATCGCTCAGGCAGCCCGCACCTCGGATTTTACGGCATTCATCTATCTGGGCGATCTGATTGAATTCGGACCCACGCAAAAGCTGTTCACCGTACCTGAAGACAAGCGCACCGAGGAATATCTGAGCGGGAAGTTTGGCTAAGTCCTGAGTGAGTAAATTCGACATCGAATTTATGAATCGTAGGGCTAAGATGCAAACCACAGAGCACACTGCGCAATACCTTGCATGCTTTGTGACTATTTTTGTGCTATCTAAATATAGAATAAATACATCGTTATAGAGGAAACCATCATGGTACTGGATGAAAGGCTTAGTGAATTAAGAAAGGTCCTCGTAGAGCTTGCCACGCTGGTAGAGCACATGATTAGCAGCAGTATCAATGGACTGGTAAAACGGGACCGGGAGCTGCTTGACTCGGTCATACAAATAGACGAGCCAAAAGCCAATGACCTGGACATACGGCTTGATGAACTGTGCACGTCGCTCATTGCCCAGTACCAGCCCATGGCCAAGGACTTGAGGACCATTCTCATGGTTTTCAAGATGAACGAAGACCTGGAGCGGATGGCAGATCATACGGTAAACATCTCTCAAAGCAGCCTTCGCCTGCTGGAGACTCCGGCTGTTAAGCCCTTGATTGATATACCGGAAATGGCTTCAGTGGCGGCACAGATGGTGACAGATAGTATCACGGCATTTATTAATGAAGATCAGGCCCTGGCTAATTTAGTGTGCGAGCGGGACGACATAATAGACAGCCTGCGCGATAAAACATTTCAGGAACTCATCGAGCTGATGCGGGCTGACCCCGCTAATATTCCGCGATGTCTTGACCTGATGCGTATTGCCAGAAACCTTGAACGGATCGCTGATTTATCCACCAACCTTTGCGAGGAAGTGATATTTATGGTTGAGGGGAAAATAATAAAGCATCACAACCTTGAGGGACTGAATTGATGCTTACGAATACCATCCTGCGCGCGGACGCCGGTGAGAACGCACGATCCCCGCACGCCGCGTATTCAGAAAACAGGTGCGCCGTGGAAAACAACCTGCACAGCAGAGTCGCTGCAATAGATATTGGTTCAAATGCTCTGCGCATGCATATTTTCGAGCAGGATGCACAGGGCGCGATACAGACGATTGAAACATTGCGCAAGCCGATCCGCCTGGGCCATGATGTTTTCCATAACGGTAAAATCCTCAGCCAGAGCTTCGAAGACGCACTCAAAGCCATGAAGGAATTCCGTCAGCTCATCGA
Source organism: uncultured delta proteobacterium (assembly GCA_963803975.1). Taxonomy (GTDB): domain Bacteria; phylum Desulfobacterota; class WTBG01; order CAIYCZ01; family CAIYCZ01; genus JAPLIX01. The sequence goes on along the minus strand of CAWDOY010000016.1, from coordinate 89,559 downwards.
CCGCGCCGCAGTTTCTAAAGTCGCTGCAGTTGCTACCAGTGCCGTCCGGGAGGCATCAAACGGAGCTGCTTTCATTGAGCGCGCGGTCCAGGAAACCGGCATTGATGTTCAGATTATAGACAGCAGCGAGGAAGCGCGCCTGATAATCACTGCTATCCTTGACCGCATGGAGCTGGCCGGACTGAATGTCGAACACATTGAGGTGGGGGGCGGCAGCGTTGAGGTGAGCCTGATTGAGGACGGCAAGGTTCAGTTTTCGCTTACCCACAAGCTCGGCGCAGTCCGCTTGATTCAGCTTCAAAACCACTGCCATGACAGCCAGGAAAAATTCAACGGCATCATTCAGGAATATATCAACCTCACCCACAATCGCCTCCGCCACAGCCTGGGCACGAAAAAAATCGACCGCTTTATTGCGACCGGAGGTAATATTGACAGCGTGGTGTGGCTGCTTGAGCAGACCGACTGGGGTATTGTTGATAACAGCACCGGCTTCCAGCGCATCTCCTGCGAGACCCTGGCCAGGGTCATACGCGAGCTGGCGCTGTACAGCTTTAACGAGAGGGTGGAAAAATTCCGCCTGCGACCGGACCGGGCGGATGTGATACTGCCTGCAGCCCAGGTTTATTTAAGCTTTGCCCGGATGGCTCAGGCAGAGTGGATTTATACCCCGGGCGTTGGGGTGAGAGACGGACTCGCCATTGAGCTTTTCAGAAAAGAAGAGCCGGTACATAAGCTTAAAAAATACCAGCAGTTAATCAGCGCCGTCATGGCGGTCGGGGAAAAATACGAATTTGACCGAAACCATGCAACCACGGTTACTGCTTACGCGCTGGAGCTCTTCGACGCAATGCAGGATATTCACCGCCTGGGCGAGAAAGAGCGTTTGCTGCTGGAAATCGCTTCGTTGCTCCACGATATCGGCTATTTTGTCAGCATTTCCCGCCACCACAAACATTCCTATTACCTTATTTCTGAATCAGATATTGTCGGCCTCTCAGCGCGGGATAAGCTGATTGCAGCCAACATCGCCCGCTACCACCGGAAATCCTTTCCCAAGGGACAGCATGAAAATTTCCAGAATATGGACTCTAAAGAGAAAAAAATCATCCTTAAGCTTGCTGCAATAGTACGGGTGGCGGATGCACTCGACAGGGACCATGCCGCACAAAAAATGCCCCTCTCAATAAAAACACGGGGCAATCGCATAATACTCAACCTTCCGCCTGCTAAAGAGCGCTCCTTCTATCGATGGGCGCTGATGCCAAAAAGGGATCTTTTTAATGAAGTTTACGGCTACCAGGTTGAGATTAATTAGCGGTATAACGGCGGATACAGCAGGGCGCATGCGGTGAAGGCCGGCAGCAAATTTGCCCCGTGCATTAATTGGTAGATACAGGATAGATAAGCGAAGCGATTCCCAGGAGCGCGCCTTCTGGAAAGATTGCCAGAAACTCGCCGTATATAATCGGTGTCAGGTTTTGCTGACGGGTTTAGCTCACCGTATCTGGGGTGAGGCGAGAGATATATAGTGCTTATGCTGTTTATTAAAATCATTTGAAGGGGCAACCATGAAGAAGATCATGAAAGAACTGCAGCAGATTAAGGGTGTCGGGGAAATACTGGCAAAGCGTTTTATCAAGGCTGGTTATGATAGCTTTGACCGGATTGCCGCGGCAGAAGAAGCGGGCTTGAAAAGCATCCAGGGAATAAACCCGCAGACCATCCCGTCCATTATCAGGCAGGCGGCCGCGATGACAGCGGAAAAAAGCGCTGAGCGCGCCCGGCAGATTGCAGGGCTCAAGTCCGCGGCAGCAGCGATCAGGGAGCAGGTGGATGGACTCGGCAGGGCTTGCAAGAAGCGGGTCGGCGAAGACCTGCAGGGCAAAAGCGGAAAGAAGGTTGCAGCAGAACTTCTTAAGACGGTTACCGCCTTAGAGAAAGCTGAGGCCAAGATGGAGAAGCGCGTAAAGCGGGCCGGCAAGGGGCTGGCAAAGGCCGGGCAGCGCCTTTCCGGGCTTACTGCAGATACGGGAGCCGATGCAATGAGCAGCAGTCTGAAAAAGGCCCGCAAATCGCTCAAGAGGATCTATGCTTGATAGGAAAAAAAAGAGCGTCAGCGAAGAGCCCCTTGGTAAATTGATTGCGGTTGAAGGGCTTGACGGTTCCGGCAAGTCGACCCAGGTGTACCTGCTGAAACGCTGGCTTGAGATGCGGGGGCTCAAAGTTTTCTTCAGCGAGTGGAACTCCTCGGTCATTGTCAAGAAGGCAACCAGCAAGGGCAAAAAAAGGCAGCTCCTTACACCCACAACGTTCAGTCTCATTCACTGCACTGATTTTGCCGACCGCTACGAGCGCCAGCTGCTTCCCCTTCTGAAAGCTGGTTATCTGGTCCTCTGCGACCGCTACATCTATACCGCCTTTGCGCGGGATGCGGTCCGGGGCTGCTCCCGGCAATGGCTGCGCAACCTCTATGGCTTTGCCCGCCGTCCCGACCTTACCTTTTTTTTCAACACCCCGCTTGAGGTTTCCCTTAACCGGATTCTTTCCGGCAGGCCCCAGCTTAAATATTTCGAAGCGGGGATGGACCTGGGCCTGTCTGCGGACCCCTACGAAAGTTTTCGCCTGTTTCAGGGAAAGATATACCAGGAGTACCTTGCCGTGGCAGAGGAGTTTGAGTTTGTCACCATGGACGGCACGTTACCTATCGAAGAGCAGCAGGCGCGGGTCCGTGAGATGGTCACCGACAGGTTCGATCTGCCGCGGTACCGCTGGAAAACACAGATATGAGCATGCGGCCCGCATTCAAGGAGGCATATGAAATTTTACGGGGAAGGCATTCCCGACGTTGATTGCACAGAGCTTTCCGGCAGGCTGATAGTTATTGAAGGAGCTGATGGCTCCGGCCGCTCCACCCAGATTGATCTGCTCAGGGATTACCTGGAGAATAGCGGACATGCCGTTAGCAACGTGGGGCTGGTCCGCTCAACCCTGGTTTCCAAAGAGCTCAACGAGGCCAAGCAGGGGAATGTCCTGAGCGAGGTCACGCGAAGCCTGTTTTATGCCACCGACTTTGCCGATCAGCTGGAAAATATCATCATACCGGCGTTGCGAGCCGGATTCATCGTGCTTGCCGACCGCTACATCTACACGCTCATGGCGCGGGAAATCGTTCGCGGCGCGGCCCGGGAGTGGGTTCGCTCCCTCTACAGCATTGCCCTCGTGCCCCATCTGGTTATTTACCTGAAGGTCAGCCCTGGGCAGCTCGTGGAGCGGAACCTGCGCAAGAACGCCACCCTTGAATACTGGGAATCAGGGAGAGATATGGGGATATCCCGCGATATTTTGAACAGCTTTGTCAATTATCAGAGGCTTATCCAGAGAGAGTTCAGCCTGATGCAGGTTGAATATGGTTTTCACCTGGTCAACGGCAATCGTTCAATCCGGGCGGTGGCGCGGGATATTTGCGCGAAAGTAGAGGAGTCATTGGAGGTTTAAATGGTGAAACAAAGTGACATGCAGAAGACCGGCGGCGGGGAAGATCTTCACGATGATTTGTCGCGCGAATTAAAACTCCTGCGCATTCTGGCACGTGACGTGGCCGAGAATTTCATCCTGCGCAGGGAGGGAAATATCGAGACCTTTCTCGCCTGCCTTGTGACCCTCCCCCGAAAAAAAATCCGCGATAAGGTTCCGGAATGGCTGCGGCAGGTCCGCAGCCTTAAACTGAAGCCACAAAAGGGGCGGCTGAAAGATCTCAAGGCAATCGACCAGCTCATTGCGGACCTGAAGGCAAACATGCTGGATACCCAGGAGAAGAAAACGCGGGGCACAGGGAAGCACAGCAAGCGCCAGGCTGCGCCGGCTCCGGCGCGGGCAAAAAAGATTGCTGCGCAGAGCCAGACGGTGAAATAAAAGCATGAGCGGACACGCAGCCATCATCAGCACAAAAACAATCCGCGACGAGATACTGGCGTATTGCCGGCGCTTTGATCCTGATCCGGCCCATGCGCTGCATGTGGCCCATGTAGCCGTAAAGCTTTTTGATGAGCTGAAAAATGCGGGCTTGCATACCATGGCCCAACAGTATCGGGTGTTGTTGGAATATGGCTGTATTCTGCATGATATCGGCTGGAGTGAGGGACAGACAAAACATCATAAGCGGGCCTTCAGCATGATTGAGAAAGCGCAACTGCCCCTCAGTAAAGAAGATCAACGTATTGTTGCATTGGTAGCACGGTTTCATCGGAAAGCAGAGCCGGATGACCAGCCGGAGTTTCAGGTCCTTTCTGCGCAGACCCGTGACGTTGTTTCTAAACTTGCTGCCATCATCCGGATTGTCGACGGCCTGGACCGGCTTCACAATCAGCAGATACATATCGAAAAGGTTATCATCAGTGAAGCCGGCGTGAAGATATGTGTTACCGGTGGTTTTCTTAAGAGCATCCCGGAACAGGTGCTTGCTAAAAAGACGGCTTATTTTAAAAAGGCTTTTTCCCTGCCGGCTATTCTAACAGGTTGTTGAAAAAGTAGTTTTCTCCCAGGCTGGTCAAAAACATCCAGATGCAAGGCGTGGGAAATCATGAAGAATGAAGAGTACTGTACCGTACGTCGCAATGACGAAGGATGAGCGCAACGAAGCAGATGGGTGTTTTTCAACAGCCTGTTAGTGTTGCTCATTCCGCCTAACGTGTTTGTCGCATAACCATGGAAATCGAAGCTAAATTTGCAATTCCAGATGAAGAAGCCTTTCGGCGTTTACAGGTGATCGACCAGCTCGCCGGCTTTATGCTTTCCTCCCCCCAGACCAAAATGGTCCACGACAGTTATTGGGACACCGCGGACCTCGCTATCAAGAAGGCCGGTTATTCCTGCCGCAAAAGAGAGTCTAACGGCACCATTTTAATAACACTAAAACAGCTGGCGGGTGCCGATGGAGCGGTCCATAAGCGTGAAGAATTTGAGGTTTCTCTTGCGCGTGATGAACCGCCGGCGCAGTGGCCTGATGGTCAGGCACGTGACCTCCTTCTTCAATTCACCAATCATGAGCCGATGGTCATGCTGTTTGATTTGCGGCAAGTACGTGTGGTCCGATGTATGAGCAGTCCAAGTGAACGGACTGTGGCCGAGTTAAGCCTCGATGAAGTCCGGTTACAGGTAAACGAAAGAGAGCAGGTGTACTTTGAGCTTGAAGTCGAGCTGTTGCCGGAAGGTACGGAACCTGACCTGGCAATGATTCAGGACTGCCTTGAGCAAGAGTGGGCTCTGACCCCAGAATCACGATCAAAATTTGAGCGTGCATGTACCCTCATTCAGAGTGGTGAAACAATAGCCCCGGCGATAAACACACCGGCCACCCAGTCCCCCCCGGTGAATGCTGATGACGTAACATTGTCCGCCCTCAAAGATCAAAATAGCGCCCCGGTATCGGCAGAGGAAAATCCGCCGGTACCAGCTGCAGCATTGCCCGCGGAAACGCGCAGGCAACCGGCAGCGGCAGCTGTCCAGCCGCACCCGCGCAAGCCTCCCAAAAAGCCGGGGCTGAAAATTAATGATACCATGGCTGAAGGCGCCCGCAAGACACTCTATTTCCACTTTAAAAGAATGGTCTTCCATGAGCCGGGAACGCGCCTGGGGCAGGACCCTGAAGAACTGCATGACATGCGGGTCGCGACCAGGCGCATGCGAGCGGCTATACGGGTGTTCGGGAAGCACCTGGATAAACATGAGATACAGCGCTTTGCCAAAGAGCTCCGGCGCGTCGGCCGCACTCTTGGCGCGGTCCGCGATCTGGATGTGTTCAGACAAAAAACAGACCGTTACATCGATACTCTGCCGCCACAGCAGCAGAACGGGCTGCAGCCACTGCTTGCTGTGCTGGAGGGGAAGCATCAAAAAGACCGCGAACAGCTGCTCGCCTTTCTGGACAGTGACCGCTATGTTCGCTTCAAAAAACGCTTTGCTGCTTTTCTTAAAAAACCCGGCGCTGCTGCGCTGCCTCCATTTTCGCGCCGGGGCGAACCGCTGCCGCAGCGCATTCGCCATGTATTACCGGTGGTGCTGTATCAGCAACTCGCAGCAGTGCGCGCTTTCGAAGAATTGCTGCAGGGACCTGATCCGCCCCTGGAACAGCTGCACCGGCTGCGCATCGCCTTTAAGGGCCTGCGCTATGCGCTTGAGTTCTTTCGCGAGGTGTTAGGTCGGGATACCGAACAGTTGATTGAAGAAATCAAGACGCTGCAGGATCACCTGGGCGACCTGCAGGACGCTGTCGTCACGGGCAACTTGTTGCGGGATTACCTTAACCGTGGGACGTGGGGGCATGGCGGCGCAGCTAAAAGGGTAAACGAATACAAGCCGGTTATTGCCCCCGGTGTTGTCGCATACCTTGCCGCGCGACAGACTGAATTGCAGCTCCTGCTGGAACTGTTTCCCGGGGTCTGGGCGAAAGTCAACAATCAGAAGTTTGTAAAACACATAGCATCTCTTGTGGCACCATTATAGGCTGCTGCCGAGGAACTCTCTGACGTGCGCTGCTAAAAATGTTTTGAAGCAACACGCAATAACCTCCAACCTATTGTTCAAACACAACCTGCCGCTGTTTTCGCCAGCCGCTTTTTCCTTCCTAATTGCCCCCTGATTTAGTATAAATAACTATCTATAAAGACCCTGGCTTATTTTTTAAAGGACCCGGAGAACTTCCATGTCACACCAGATACTTTTGTGGGTTGGTTTCAATATCTTAGTGCTGATACTGCTCGCCGTGGACCTCGGCGTATTTCACCGGGGGGCGCGCACCATTAAGATTAAGGAAGCTCTGTGGTGGAGTGCTATCTGGATTGTAGTGGCGCTGCTCTTTAATGTGGTAATTTATTTCTGGCGCGGAACGGATACCGCTCTGCAGTTTCTGACCGGGTACCTGATTGAGCGCTCCCTCAGCGTGGATAATCTTTTTGTCTTCCTGATGGTGTTTTCCTATTTTCGCGTCGCTTCCCAGTATCAGTATAAAGTCCTTTTCTGGGGTATCCTCGGCGCATTGATCATGCGCGCCATTTTTATTGCTACCGGTGTCGCCCTTATCAACATGTTTCACTGGATAATATATGTGTTTGGCGTCTTTCTGATCATCATCGCGGTCAAGATGGCTTTCGAAAAGGAAAAGGAGATCCATCCGGAGAAGAACCCGGTGCTCGTTACTGTTCCGAAAATTGATGCCAATCACGGAAAACTACGTAGAGGGTAAATTTTTTATCAGAAAAAACAAAAAAGCTCTGGCAACCCCGCTGTTTGTGGTGCTGCTGGTCATTGAAACAACCGATGTGGTCTTTGCCCTGGATTCCATCCCTGCCATACTTGCAATCACTACCGACCCATTCATTGTCTACACATCAAACGTATTCGCCATCCTGGGGCTGCGCGCGCTCTATTTTGCCCTGGCAGGGGTCATGGAGCTGTTCCACTACCTCAACCTCGGCCTTTCAGTGATCCTTGCTTTTGTCGGGGTCAAAATGCTTCTCAGCAATGTCTACGAAATTCCGGTGACAGTCGCCCTGGGGGTAGTTGCCCTGACACTGATTGTTTCCATCATCGCTTCACTCATGTTCCCTCAGACAGACAAAACCAGGTCTAAACCGGCAGGCACTGCTGCCGATAAATAATAACTCATTGGCAGCAAAACTGCAGTCAATTGAACCCGTTATTTCATAATGTATAAAAGAATAATCGTTCTCGGGATTGATGGAATGGATCCCCGGCTTGCTGAGCACTATATGCAGGAGGGAGACCTTCCCAACCTCGCTGCGCTCAGACAGCAGGGGTCATATGCCCGGCTCTCTACCTCAAACCCGCCCCAGAGCCCGGTGGCCTGGTGTGATATCGGAACGGGAACCGACTCAGGCACCCACGGCATCTTTGATTTCATTCAGCGCAATCAGAAAAATTATCTGCCGGAGCTGTCAATTCTGCAACCCGGCCGCAAAAATTGTTCAGGCAGCAGGGAAACGGTTTTTGAACCGCCCTGCCAGGCAAAGTTTTTCTGGGAATACACGGCAGCAGCAGGCATCCCGTCATATGCCCTGCGCTGGCCCATGACCTTTCCTCCGGCTGCAGGCAGCAGCACCGTACTGTCCGGCCTTGGCGTGCCTGATATAAGAGGAGAGCTGGGACGATACACCTGCTTCTCAACCAGGCTCCCGGATAAAACAGTTGAGGGAGCAGATAAGGTCGTCCGCCTGCTTTTTAACGGCGCGACAGCTGAGGCAGAGATCAGCGGCCCGTATAATGAACAGGGAAGGGAAGCAGCCATTCCTATAAAAATTATCACCAGCGATAAAACCGCTATCAGCATTATGGTTGCACACCAGACCTTCTCCCTGCGGCCGGGAGAATGGTCAGGCTGGATAGAGCTGGAGTTTCCCGTCAAAGGTTCACGCAGAATCTCCGCGGCCGCCAGGTTTTATCTTGTCAGCATTGACCCCCATATAACCATCTATCTCTCCCCGCTCCAGATTAATCCCGTTAACCCGCGTTTCAGCATATCAGCTCCTGAAGGATTTTCCCGGGAGCTTGCTGATGCTGTCGGCGGGCCTTATTATACCCAGGGCATTCCCGAGGATACCAAGCCCCTCACGGAAGGAGTGATCAGCGATGATGCCTTTATTGATATGTGTGCGCAGATCATGGATGAGCGCGAGAAAATGCTGCACTACACGCTCAGCAAATTCCGGGAAGGTGTATGCGCCTTTGTCATAGATACCACGGACCGGATACAGCACATCTTCTGGCGGTTTGAAGATACGGGACATCCGCTGTACGAAAAAAAAGGCGCGCAAAAGTACGGTGGCATTATTCGCGATTATTACAAGCGGGCGGACCGCATCATCGGCGAAATCATGCGCGGTCATGTTGATGATAAAACACTGCTGCTTATCCTGTCAGACCATGGTTTTACTACCTTTCGCCAGGGGGTCAATCTGAATCGCTGGCTTATCGAAAACAGCTACATGGTGCTTCGTGAGAAACCTGACCCTGAAGATAAAGAGGGCGGAGCTTTGTTCAGACATGTTGACTGGAGTAAAACCGCAGCATATTCTCTGGGGTTCTCAAGCATCTATCTAAACCTCAAGGGAAGAGAGGGTCGCGGCATTGTACAGCCCGGCAGCGAGGCGGCAACGCTGGCAAGAAAGATTGCTCAGGGCCTGCAAGCTCTTAAAGATCCCTCCTCTTTGGACAGCGTTATCAAACAGATGTATGCTGCGGATGCCCTATACAACGGTGAATATCGTGCAGCAGCACCTGATCTGGTCGTTGGTTTTAATACGGGTTACCGTATGAGCTGGCAGACAGCAATCGGGGGAGCTCCCCGGAGTCTTTTAGAGCCCAACCTGAAAAAATGGAGCGGTGACCACATTGTCGACCCTTCGTTAGTATCCGGTATATTGTTTTCCAATTACAGGATAAAAAAAACTAACCCGCAAAGCCTCGATATTGCTCCCACGGTTCTGAAGGCTGCCGGCCTTGGTCAGCCACATACAATGAAGGGAAAGTGTTTAATATGACGGAGTGACAGGTAAACTCCCTGCCACAATCAACCCGGTACAGGGTATTCTGCGGGGGATAGCACTTCAATCGAGGCATTAAAAATTCTTGCCCCCGTCCTCTCGGCGTATTATATATGCTCCATGTCTTCCACAGACCCGAAAGAACCCGCGCAATCAATCGGCCAGAAGCTACTGTCAGTCGATTACGGAACAAAAGCTGTAGGGCTGGCAATGTTTTCTCCCGCACAGGACCCCTATCCCCTGCCCTATGCCCGGCTTAATTACAAAAGCGATACGGCGCTGCTGCAGGATCTGCTGCGCATGGTGCGGGAGGAATCAGTTACCGCGGTGGTGCTGGGCGTGCCCCGGCTGCTGGACGGCAAGGAAACAACCATGACCAGGCGCATACTGGCCTTTGGGGAAAAGCTTGAGGCAGCCCTGAAACCCGTACCCCTGTACCGGCAGGATGAGTCACTCTCATCGTTTGAAGCGGAAGAGCGCATGAAAAGTTCTGCGCGCTATAATTTCAAAGTCGATCCCCGGCAGATTGACTCACTGGCAGCCGCGATCATACTGGAGGATTTTATAAAACAGCAAAAACAATAGAGGCAAGAACGGGCGGCTGCAAGCGGACCGCCCACCGCTCTGCCCAGTTCAGTTTCATCAGTTTTTAGTTCCTGCAATTATATTTTTCATCTTGTTACCGTTACCTACGTCGCATATTCAATAGCAAAAAAAGCGGGGCCATTGCCGGCACCGCTTTATAAAATATGCGCTTTTGTCCTTATGTTCCTGGAATGCACTGTGAGCTGAACACTACAGCTCATCGCCGGAAAGCGGCTTGCGGCCTGGAACCTTAGCTAATACTTTTCTAAAATCTTCTTTCTTTGCTCTTTTAGCTCTTTTCTTCAAATAGTCTTCCGTCATCAAAGCAGATATTTTTTCTGATACTGCCGAGGAAATAAACTGGTTAATTGATACACCCTCCTTTCTGGCAATTTCCCTGATATGGTGGTGTATTGATTGCGGCAATCGCAAACTTAAAGCGCTCATACTATCTCCTCCAGGAGTTCCCTCGGGGTTATTGATCGTATCCCAAAGCCTTCCGCCCCTTTGAAATCTTTTATATTGTGCGTCACAATAATCTTTGTTCGTGAGGCAATGGCTAATTCCAGCAAGTGATCATTCTTGAACTTTATTAATAGGATTTTTCAAATGGCATGCATTGTCAAGCAACCTTTTGCGAAAGTGTTTTCTTATCAAATTCAAGGGTGTAAGATAATATAGTTTTAATATTCATTTTTTTAGAAGCATTAAGGATTTCTATGCCGACAAGTTTGCCTTCTGCTGTTGTGTCTAAATTAACCCCCTCTGAAATTTCCACAACACCATCCGGCAGTTTTACCCCCAGTTTTATATATAACGCATCTACTTCCTTATCATAATATACCTTCATTTTTTTTGCCCCTTCTTAAAAGGATAATTTGTTATCACTGTTATTATACTTCTTTCAACCTGCACAGCTATTTTAAGAGGATACTTAAAACCTGCTATCTTTTTTGTGATTTCATTTCTACCTTGGGACAATTCAGCATTCCTCACAATGTCCCGTATTCTTGATTCTGGTATTTTATAAAGTCTTGCTCTCCTTTTGGCATGACGTGAAAATATTATCTGCACCAGACATTCCCTTCTATAAGCTGTTAGTTATATTCTATTTACAAACCTTGTTTTTTTCAAGTAAAAGATTATTGTTGCGCATATATGCAACTTAAAAAGCGGGGCCATTGCCGACACCGCTTCTCAGGAGGTTCTATTTCACCCCCACATGCACGACAGCAATGCCATTGGTGAGCCTGCGCCAGGTGACCGTAGAGAAACCGATGTTCCGTAATATCGCGCTCAGCTCATCCGGCTGCGGGAACAGACGGATTGATTCGGGCAGGTAGGTATAGGCCGTGCGGGAGCCGGTAAAAATCTTTCCAATGATCGGCATGATATAAAATGAATAGGTATCATACAGGAATCTGAACAGAGGATTTGCCGGCCGGGAAAACTCCAGGCACATGAGTGTGCCGCCGGGCTTCAGCACCCGGTACATCTCCGCAAAGCCTTTTTCCATGTGGGTGAGGTTCCTGATGCCGAACCCCACCATGGCCGCGTCGAACTGCCCGTCCGGAAACGAAATCTGCTCGGCATCCCCTTGAATATATTTTATCCGGGCATCAAGCAGCGCAGTATGCACCTTCTCTTTTCCCGCCTCCATCATGGCCCGGTTGAAATCATAGACTATGACCCTGCCCTCCGGGCCCACGCAGCGTGCCGCAAGGATGGCAAGGTCAGCGGTGCCGCCGCACACATCTATGACCCGGCTCCCCGGCTGCAGCTTCATCATCTTCACGGCTGCCCTCTTCCACAGGTAGTGAAGGCCAAAGCTCAGCAGGGTGTTCATGAAGTCATATTTAGCGGCGATGGAGTCAAAATGGCGCTGCACCAGGTGTGCCTTTTCCTTCACCAACACCTGCTGAAAGCCAAAAGAAGCTGTTTCTTTATCGGAAGTCTGGTTATGTGAATTTTTAATTTTACTTATTCTCAGACATTGAGTATTTAGCGTGTGGAGTTCATCATACAGCTGTATGGCTATCGCTGTGCTTCAGTTCCTCGCAACAATCTGCGGGGGTTCCCCAAACCTTTCCCGCCCTCGATGGGAGGGGAAAACGGGGAGGGTGTGAGGCGGAAATTTATTTCAATCACCCCCACCCCGACCTCCCCCATCAATGGGGAGGAGCGTTTCCGGCAATTACGTTATATCAATTAATATATGGGAGCTTTGAAGGTGTCAAGGAGGAAACAAAAGATATGGATTGACATTGGAGCATGTATCATATCATACTTTTTAGCAGGCTGCTGAAAAACACCCATCTGCTTCGTTGCGCTCATCCTTCGTCATTGCGACGTACGGTAATGTACGACTCATTCCTCAGGATTTCGCGCGCCTTGCATCTGGATGTTTTTAACCAGCCTGGAAAAGATTATTTTTTCAACAACCTGTTAGTAGTACTTTAAAAAGGCATACAGGGAAAATGTCTGATCTCTTTTCGCAAAAACCTGAAACCGTAAAGCTGCTGCAGCTCTTCGGCGTGCTGCTCGCCCTCTGCGGCCTTGCCGCGGCATGGCACTGGACGCCGCTTAAAAGCTTCGCCGACCCGGCGAGCGTGCTGCCGTTTATGAAGGACTTAAGCGCCGGGGCCTTCGGGCCGCTCCAGGTTATTGCCGTGTATGTGCTCGGCGGGCTGGTCATGTTCCCCATTGTGGTCCTTATTCCCGTCACCGCCCTCATCTACGGCCCGTTTCTCGGGCCGGCATACGCGCTGCTGGGCTGCCTGGCGAGTGCTGGCCTGTGCTATGTAATCGGCCGGGGCATGGGCAGCGAAACCGTGTCCCGCATTGCCGGCAGCAGGGCCCGCGCCATAGAGAGCAGGCTTATGCAGCACGGGTTTCTCATGGTTGCCTTGTTTCGCTTTCTGCCGGCTGCCCCGTACACGGTGGTCAACCTGGTGGCAGGTGCTTTTCGCATGCGTTTCCGGGACTATATGGCAGGGACGCTGGTGGGGCTGCTGCCCGGTGTGGTTATCATGACGGCACTTGAATACAGCGTGGAAAAAACGCTGATAAAACCCGATGCGTGGAGTGTCCTGCTGCTGGCAGGCGCTGCAGCTGTTGCGCTCGGCGCGACCGTGTGGGCTAAACGGCGCTACAAAAATTTCCTCTCATCTGAATAAACTGCCATCACCTCAGGGCAGCCGGGTTGAGCGCCCCTGAACCCTGCTGCCCTCCCGGTAACATCCCTGAAATTACCTGCCCCGGCAATCCCCCTGTTTCAAAGCCATTTGTTCCTGATAAAGATAAGAATGCCGATAAGCGCCAGCACCAGAGAGCTGCCTATTACGATTAAGAAAGCAAATGGCGATTCCTGGAAGGGCAGCTTCACATTCATCCCGTAGAGGCTGGAAAATACCACGGGTATCGACAGGATGATGGTGATGAGGGTAAGGATTTTCATCACGATGTTTAAATTATTTGAGATAATCGAGGCAAAGGCATCCATCATGCCGCTTAAGATGTCACTGTAAACGTTTGCCATTTCGATTGCCTGCTTGCTCTCCGTTATTATATCTTCAAACAGGTCTTCATTTTCCTCGTCCATCTTCAGGATTTTCATCTTCTGCAGCCGTTCCAGCATGAGCTGGTTTGATTTCAGCGACGTGGTAAAGTAGACGAGGCTCTTCTCGATATTCAGTAGTTTGATAAGCTGCTGGTTTTTAGATGCCTGCTCGACCTTTTTCTGGATAATGTTGCTTGCGTTATGTATCTGCTTTAAATACTGCAGGTACATGAGCACGGTGCGCAGAAATATCTGCAGGATAAACCGGTGAACATTGGCGGTTGAGAAATGCTTTATCTTGTTATCAATAAAATCAGCGAGAATATCAGTTTCCTTGGCGCATACCGTAATAATGCGGTCTTTGAGCAGGATGATGCCTATGGGCAGCGTAACATATAAAACATCAGGATTGCTTTCATCAAAGACCGGGATTTTCAAGATGATGAGGGTTGCGTCATCCTCAACCTCGATGCGCGCCCGCTCATCAATATCAAGTGATGCCATCAGAAAGTCCATGGGGATACTGAACTGCCGGGAGAGAAAGGACAGCTCCTCCTGTTTCGGGTTGACAACATTGATCCAGCTGTGCCGCCCGATGGCGTCGATCTGGTGCAGCTTGCTATTGATGGTGTTGTAGATAGCAACACCTTCGATGGTCGCCGGAATGCGCATCTCTGCCGGTGCAGTTGCGCCGTCAACAAGCTTTAGCGCCGGCGCTGCTTCTGCAGGCTGGAGCGTAAGCAGAGATGAGTTCAGTTTTTTTACTATGTCCAGGGGGAGTTCCTGAATAAAGCTGAGCCGCTGCTCATCCGGCAGGTTGGCAATAACATCAACGAGCTCATCATGGTGCAGGACCTCAAGCAGATCAATCCTGACATCCTCATCAAAACTGCTGAAAATAAGAGAGCGTGTTTCCGGGGATATAGTGAGTAGTATTTCCCACACCTCCTGCGGAGTCATGGCTCCGAGGAAGTCTGCTACAACTGCTGGCGGGGTTGATTCGCAGAAGCTCTGCAGCTCTTCGAAATTGTTTGCTGCGAGCATTTCGCGAAACTCTGGTACGAGCAGTGGATTTTTCATAAAAAAGCCTCCTTGTATTGATACAGGAGGCGGTGTGCTATACCTATATAGTCATGCTATAAAAGTCTGTGCCTCCCGATCAAGGTTGTATCCGCAGGGTCGTCTTCCATGCTTAACTCCATGGTTTATTCTTTTTCTCCTCGAGATAATCTAATAGATATCGGTATAGAAAGTTAACCGTGTTGAAAATATAAACCTTTTTTATCCGTAACTCAAGCCCAAAATAGGCTTTTTTTCTTATTTTTCCTAAAACAGTCACGACACGCTCCGGCACGGTAATGCTGCACTATTCTATCGCTACAGGTTTGCTGAAAAATATGGTAGTATTGATATTGTATAATTATCTGCCCTGCGTGCAGATTACGGTCTTACAACGGTAGAACAGCGTTCTCAAACTGACCCGGAAAGGCAGCAGTAACAGTGGCAAACGGCTTAATTACAGGTGATGGCAGGGAACCGGCAGGCGCGTATGAACCTTTCGGCTTAAAGCTGATTCTGCGGGCCTTAAAGTATAAAAATTACCGGCTCTTTTTTGTCGGCCAGGGTGTTTCTCTGATCGGCATGTGGATGCAGTCGGTTGCCATGAGCTGGCTGGTCTACCGCCTGACCAATTCGGCAATGATGCTGGGCGTTATTGGTTTTGTTAATCAAATCCCCTCCTTTATCCTGTCCCCTATTGCCGGAGTGTACGCGGACCGGTGGAACCGCCGCTCCATGCTGATCTGCACGCAGGCGCTGCTCATGCTGCAGTCGCTGACCCTGGCAGGGCTGGTGCTGAGCGGCGCGGTGGAAGTGTGGCATCTGCTGGCGCTGGCGTTCTTTTCCGGTCTGGTGAACGCATTTGACGCGCCGGCACGGCAGTCATTCGTTGTTGACATGATCGAGCAGAAAGAGGATCTGGGCAATGCCATTGCACTTAACTCGGCAATTTTTAACGGCTCGCGGCTGATTGGTCCGTCTCTTGCGGGAATTATAATTGCCGCAACCGGGGAGGGAATATGTTTTCTCATTAACGGACTGTCCTACCTGGCCATCATCGCCGCGCTCAGGGCCATGACCATTACCCCCAAGGAGCATACCGTGCAGAAGACCCCTGTTCTCCAGGAACTCAGGGAAGGGTTCACCTATGTCTACAACCATGTCCCTATCCGCTCGCTGTTGCTGCTGGTCGCACTCGTCAGCCTGGTGGGAATGCCCTATGTTGTGCTCATGCCCATTTTTGCCAAGGAGATACTGCACGGCGGGCCGTCAACCCTTGGCTTTCTTATGGCTGCATCAGGGATCGGCGCGCTGACCGGCGCCCTTTTTCTCGCCTCGCGCAGGGATTTTTCCGGAACCGGCAGGCTTATTCCCGTGGCAGCGGCTATCTTCGGCACCGGCCTTATCGCGTTTTCTTTTTCCCGGGTGTTTATATATTCTTTCGCGCTGATGTTAATGACCGGATTCGGACTGATGGTACAGATGGCCCTGTCCAATACCAGCCTGCAGACTACTGTGGATGATGATAAGCGGGGACGGGTGATGAGCTTTTACACCATGGCCTTCATGGGCATGGCGCCTTTTGGCAGCCTGCTGGCTGGGGGGCTGGCGCACCGGATAGGAGCTCCAAACACCCTGCTGCTCGGCGGGCTCGCCTGCGTTGCAGGCGCACTGCTGTGTGCCAGGCATATCCCGGCATTTAGAAAAAAAACATAAAAGCAGGGTTCAAGGGGTCTAGGGTTCCAGTGATTGATGATTATGTACACATATTTCACTTGACCCCTCGAATCCTTGAATCCTCGAACCCTTTTAGTACACCGTCGGTATATACGCCCCAGCCTTTTTCAGCGCTTTAAGCGGGCCCTCGGTGAAAAATTTCCTCCTGATGGTCTGCCCCAGGTACAGCATTTCAAGGCCGAGGATGTAGGTCTTGCGCGGCCCCTTTGCCAGCCGCAGCGGCCGGGGATAGCGCCATGTCCCGGTCTGCAGATAGCCTTCAACGCCCATCACATCAAGGGCCGGCATGAGCTTTTCCAGCACTTTCCTCAGTGTTCTGCCGTAACCCCGCAACACGGGTTTGCGTTCAAGCTTTCCTTGCGCAACCATTGCATCGACAACCTTCTTAAGCTCCGGGTGCATGATTACCATGGTGTTCCAGCCCACCTCCTTAACTCCTGTCTCAGCACCGAAAAACCCGATGCTTGCATCAGCCTGCTTGCTCACAATCAGGTTATTGCAGAGGAGGCAGCCGCTGGGAAGCACCCGCACGCCAAGTTCGTTGACATCATAGTCCTGTTCAAAGCCGTCTGCGGTGACATAGTTGTTGCGGAAAAACCAGCGCCAGTCTTTTCCCGCAGCAAAAGCTTTTTCGTACAGATCCTTGGACACGTTTTCGTTAAAGCGAATGAGCTGCCGCTCATCAATGCCAAGCCAGGCGTAGGCCCGTCCATGCTGGTATGGTTTAAAAAGCAGTTTATGGAGATGGCGCAGGTGATTGGTACGGTGAGTTTCCCTGCAATCCGGGCAAGCTCCGGCATGCGCGCGCGCAGCAGCGGGTCTTTGCTTACAACCTGGAGCTTGCGCAAAGCGAGGATCTGACAGGGCGTGCCGACAACAGCGCTTTTTTGATAGCTGCCCAGATCCTTAAGCTTTGCCAGCACCGGGCTGAGTTCAAATTTTGAATGGGAGCTCTCGAGCACCTCTGCCGCCGAGGTTGCGATATACGGCTGCGGATGCATGCAGTAGCGGACATCACGGTGCCGTCCTCTGGTGAGAAGCGCTGCGTCCACATAGCCGCTCATCCAGGAGAAAATGGATAAGGGCCGTGGTTGTGCCGCCGGGGGTTCCTTCGCGGTATATCTGTTCGTTAAGAGAGCGGGAGACAAAAAAATCAACAAATTTCCCGAGCCGCTCTTCTTCCTCGCCCTGCTCCGGGCCAAAATAGTGTTCATTAATCCGGGACAGGGGAAGAAAACTGCGCGGGCAGGCAAGGTAGCAGAGCCCGCAGCGGGTGCATTTCCCGGACAGAACCGGTTTTTTCAGTATATCATCGATCTTGATTGAGTTTTCCGGGCATACGCTCGCGCACAGGCCGCATCCGATACAGCAGAAGTCGGTAATCGTTTTCAGGGCGGCAAAGCCTTCTGTGGAGCTTGCGATATGCCGGTCAATAATCTGTTCTTCTGTCGCAGGAGCTTTTCCGTTCATGTCTATTCCCGGGTTCCCTATGAAATTATTGCATTATCCGGAGCGTTGGATGTATAGTTGAAAAAGTTATAACAATGAAATTGATTTATCAACAAAAAATTACCGGAGAGGTGGCGTATGGCTGATACTACCAGTAGCGATTTTTTTATTGCGCCGTCAAAAAAAAGCGTGGAGGATTTTCAGGCTCTGATTGCCCGTGACTATCCGGTCGCCATCACCGAGTGGCTGAAAAAAGGATGGGAGCTGTTTAAAAAGGATGCCGGACCGTCCATTGTATTTGCCGTTATTGCCGTGATTGCCTATGCAGCGGCAACCTTCCTTATTCCGTTCGGCATTGGCAGCACCGTCATCAGCATCCCGCTTCTGGCCGGTTTTATCATCATCGCCCTCATGCTCTGCAGAAATCAGAAAACAGAGTTTGTGCGCTTCTTCTGGGGCTTCAGGCATCTGGTGCCGCTGCTGCTCTTCACCATCGTTTCAACGACATTTATTCTCATTGGCTTCCTGCTCTTGGTCCTGCCGGGCATTTATGTGACGGTTGCCTACCTGTTTGCGCCCTATATCATCGTGGACAAAAATATAGATTTCTGGCCTGCCATGGAGATAAGCAGAAAGAAAGTCAATAAGCACTGGTTCGGCATGGCTGCGTTCTGCGTCGTGCTGCTGGTTATAAATGCAGTCGCCTGTATTCCGCTGTTCATCGGGCTGTTTGTTACCATTCCCTGGACCATATACGCGGTAACCATTGCCTATGAAGATATTTTCAAGGAAGACTCTTCAAGCGGGGCAGTTCCTGCTGAGCTGCAGAGGTCTTCTTCCGGGCCGGCACCTGCATAGGGAGTATAACGTTTACCATGACCTTCGGCTACTCTACCAATGCCTACACCCGCTTTGATCTCTTCACCGCGCTGCAGATGATTGCTGATATCGGCTTTACCGGAGTTGAGATCATGTGTGACCGGCCGCACCTCTACCCGCCCGAGTGGCATAAGCCGGACATCGCGCAGCTACGGAAGCGGCTTTCCGGCCTGAATCTTAAGGTGACCAACCTCAACTCATTCACCCTCTATGCTGTCGGCGATGTAATCCTGCCGTCGTGGATTGATGATGACCGGAATCAGCGCAGCATCCGGATTGAGCATACCAGGAGCTGCCTGCACCTGGCAGCAGAGCTTGGCTGCAAAAACATTTCTATCCCTCCGGGCGGACGCGCCGGAGTGTTGCCGGAACAGGATGCCTTGCGTCTCTTCAGAAAGGGCCTTGAGCAGGTGCTGCCTGAAGCTGAAGCGCTTGGGGTTCGTCTGCTGATTGAGCCGGAGCCGCTGCTGCTCATTGAGAACTCAGGCCAGATGCTCTCATTTATAAACGCTATCCCGTCAGAATACGTGGGGATCAATTTTGACATCGGCCACTTCTTCTGTGCCGGCGAAAACCCGGCTGCTGCCTTTGAAAAGCTGTTCCCCTGGGTAGGGCACGTGCACATTGAAGACATCGCTGCAGACCGCTTGCACAATCATCTCATACCGGGCCTCGGCGCTATCAATTTTACGGAAGTGCTTGCCGCCATGGCGCGGCTTAAGTACCAGGGCGACATAAGCCTGGAGCTCTATCCCTATACTGATAACCCCTGAAGCCGGCAGGCACGGGCGAATGCATCTGCTGCCGCTGCTTGATGCCTTCAAGTTACTGTGATATCAATGCACATCAAACAACAACACCCTGCATGGTAAAGGCATAAAACCACTGAGAACTCAGGAAAACCTCTGTGTTCTCCAATAATTTAAAACGCTATAGTTTATATGTACGATTACGTAGTAACCTTGCTGAACAATATAGAATTATTTGCTGAATACAAAAAACGATTATACACATTATGAGCGGGGCATTTAGATTAAGAGTTGAGTGCTTAATCAGTTATTATGAGATAAAATAAAGTGTTTAAAATTATGAGGACACAGAGCAGGCATGAGTGTTATTTCAATATGATGAAAATACAGAATTCTCTGTGCCCTCTGTGGTTCAATTTTAATCAAATGCTGCAGCACCGGGAGCTGAACAATGAATAACAGTTCTGATAATGATAACAATCTCACCTGGCCAATAAAAGCCTATAAAAATCTTGAATTCCTCAACAGCCCTGACGCGCGGACCGTCAGGGTCCTGTGTGAATTTCTTGAGCCGGCCGCCCGCTTCCGGCACCTTCGCGTACGGAATACCATCGTCTTTTTCGGCTCAACCAGAATCATGACGCGGGAAGCGGCGGAAAAGAACCTGCGGCAGATTGAAAATGAATGCGCTGCGGGCGCTGCGCCGCAGGAAATGCTCAAGGGGAAAATCGAGCAGGCCCGTCGCGGCCTGACCATGTCACGCTATTATGAGGAGGCGGTGCTGCTGGCCGAAAAGCTCACCCAATGGTCTCTCAGCATTGAAGACCCTGCAAAGCGATTCTATATCTGTTCGGGCGGCGGCCCCGGAATCATGGAGGCAGCCAATCGCGGCGCGCAAAATGCCGGCGGCCCGTCAATCGGCCTCAACATAAGCCTTCCTTTCGAACAGACGCCGAATACCTTTCAGACAAAAGAGCTGTCTTTTGAATTTCATTATTTTTTTGTCCGCAAGTACTGGTTCTTTTATCTGGGGAAAGCGCTCGTTATATTTCCCGGCGGCTTTGGCACCATGGATGAGCTGTTTGAGCTGCTGACCATTGTACAGACGGAAAAAACAAAAAAGTATATGCCCATCATTCTGTACGGCACCGAGTACTGGAATGAGATTATCAACTTTAACGCCATGGTCAAATGGGGGACCATCAGCGAAGAAGACCTGAACCTGTTCCACTTTTTTGATGATGTGGACAGCGCGTTTGAATTTTTGCGGGATGAGTTGATAAAACTGTATCTGCCAGAGCCATCAGAACAAAACAACATATAGCTGACTGCTGACAGCTTTTTTAAAGGAGGTCTACCATGGCTGAACAAAAACATAAGCGTCATTGCCCGGATGCAGGCAAAACAGGGAAAGGAGAACGCAGGTGAAGCAGGAGCTTGCCGCCCTTATTGGACCGACCCGGAAAGAGCCCGGCTGCATTTCCTATATCCTGCATCAGTCCGCGGAAGATAAAACCAGCTTCATGTTTTACGAGCACTGGGCGGATAAAAAAGACCTTGATGAACATCTGAAAAAGCCTTATATAAAAACCTTTATGGACAGCGGCGGGAAAGCTTCTTGACGGCCCGGTCACCATCACCCTGTGGGAAATGATAGAATAAAAACGAGGTTGGAGCGGCTTCAGTCGCGACAGGCGTGTATAAATACGCTCCTGCAGATTTTCGAAACATCCCTGGTCATAATTCAGGTCTTTATTAAACATAAAGGAAACACGATATGAACGTAAAAGTTCTATTGACCGGCGCTCTGCTAACGCTGCTGGTTTTTTTTGAAATCGGCTGTTGAGGCTGCGAGTTTGGCAGCGGGGTCCCCGCTGGAGGAATTACCATGTGCCGGATGCAGAATGCAGTAAAAAACAGTGCCGCGCCAGTGCTAAAAAAACACGGCACGTCAATGACGGTTAAAAACAATGCTCCCCTGCAACAGCAGTTGCACGTTTCCGGCAAATAGTGCATATATAATTTAGAACAAAAACGCCAGGCCCGGGGTCTGGCAAAACCCTGGAAATGCTCTCTGCGCGCGGAGAAGCATGAGATGCTAACGTATTGAAGGAAAGGATACTATCTATGGCAGCAAAGGTTGAACTTGAAAAATGCACCGGGTGCGGGAATTGCGCCGAGGTGTGCCCCGTGGACGCAATAACGGTAAATGAGAAAGCCAAAATTGATGCCGACACCTGCGTTGACTGCGGCACCTGCGTGGATGAGTGCCCGGAAAATGCCATCTCAATGGAAGATTAAAAAGCACCAGCAACCTGTTAAAAAGCAGAATGGCGGAAGAGCAAGTGACTCTTTCCGCCATTTTTACTTAAGATGAACACCTCGCTGACCACAAAGATTCGATTGATTTGTTTAAATATTCGTACATAATGTAATACACAAAACAAAAGGGGGCTCGCTATGGAAAAAAATCTTCCTCAAATAGCGCAGTTCGGCCACGCAGAGTTGAAAGCATTTGTTGCTGCCGGCAAAACTATTATTGATCTGCGCGATGCGCCTTCCTTTGGCGCTGCCCACATCCCGGGAAGCATCAACATCGGCCTGACCCCGCAGTCGGTCAACTGGCTGAGAATTGCCGTTGAGCCGGAGCAGGAGATAGCGCTTCTGGCAAACAGCAAACAGGATATTGACCAGGCCGCAGCGCAGTTCACCGGGGCCGGCTATACCCGCATCGCGGGATACAGCATCGGGATTATGGAATGGGTTTTTCAGGGCGAGGAAACCGGGTTTCTGCCGCAGCTCTCAATCCACGGCCTGAAACGGGTGCTTGAAAAATATTCGGATCACCGGGTGCTTGATGTGCGGACGGATGATGAATGGCGGCAGGGTCACATTGCGGGGGCTGTGCACATCCCTCTTTCCCTGCTGATAAAACAGGGACTTGACATGGACAGAGAAACCCATATCAGCGTTGTCTGCGCAGCAGGCTACCGCTCAAACATTGCCGGCTCACACCTCAAGTCCCTCGGGTTTGCCCATGTCTACAGCGTGATCGGCGGCATGAATGCCTGGAAAATGAAATATGCAACAGAACGCTAACCATACAGTACACAGAAGGAGTCCCTATGAGCGCAGCGGAAAAGAATGCGGAAGCTATCGCCGGTATTCAGAAACAGCACCAAAAGCAGGGAACAGCTGGAACAGGGAGATACGGGAATTTCTCCATGAGGCAAGCTCCAAGCCCGGAACTTCAACCAAGCCTGGCTGCCCTCTTAACCATGGCCTTGCCTGCGTGCTGGCAACCATTCATGACAATATCCCGCGGGCAACACCGGTTGATTTTTTCAGCGACGGGCTGACCATCTGGATTGCGGGTGAACCGGGCCTGAAAATCCGCAACATCCGCTCAAACCCCCTAGTGGCGGTCGGCATTTATCACCCCATGGACCACAGCAAGCTCAATCGCAGCCTGCAAATACAGGGAACCGCCACTCTGTTTAATGTAAATAATAATAAAGAAGAAGTCGTGGCGCGGGCACAGCAGTTCGGCATCTTTCAGGCGATTGAGAAGATGATGCAGGAGCGGCCCCGGGAAGGGTCAGCCTCTGCAGAGGAACTGCAGGCAGAGGTCATGGAGATCGTCCGGCGCTTCAACTTCATCCGCGTTGAGCCGGATGAGATAATTTTTCTCCATATCCACCCCACCGAGGGCACAACCAAGGATGTGTGGAAGAGAGCGGAATAAGGGGCATGCCCGTAACCAGCAGCTAAACCTTGAGCAATAGCGGGAAAAATGTTATTATCAACAACTGACAGGAGGTGATAAGCACAATGCCAATCTATGAATATAAATGCCGGACCTGTGGCGCGGTGTCCGAGATTTTAACCACTATCGGCGGCCACAGCGATCCGCTGCAATGCAAAAAGTGCAGCAGCGCTGACCTGCAAAAGCTGCTGTCCGCGCCATCAATTGGAAACGCTGAGACCAGCGGCTCCGACTGCGGCACGCAGGAGACCTGCTACAGTCCGTCCTGCAGCACAAAACCGGGAGGCGGGTGAAGCATATAATCCCTGCCTTCGGCGAAGGCAGCGACTGATACGTTTTTAACGGCATGAGGTGACAGGTAAGGTATGAACAAAAAATCTGATGACTGGATGGACCTCTACAGAAAAGAGCCGGAGCCGGAAGAAGAGTTTCTAATACCGGAAGGGCCCATACTTTTTTATAATGAGCTGGTGCAGGAGCATTCGACCAACCCCCGGAATATCGGCGAGATTCCGGAAGCCGATGGGGCGGCCCTCATTGGCGATCCCGAGTGCGGGGACCAGATGGAACTCTGGATTAAAGTTGAAGCGGGAAAGATACAGGACATTAAATTTAAATCCAATGGCTGTGCCGGAGCGATTGCGGCAAGCAGCATGTGTACCGAGCTTGCCCGGGGAAAGACCCTTGAAGAAGCAAAGCAGCTCACTGATGATGACATTATTATCGCGCTTGAAGGGGTCCCTGAAATGAGCAAAAGCTGCTCTCTCTCAGGCATTGCCGCGCTGCAGGCAGCAATAAAAAATTATGAGTCAAAGGGCAGCGCCAACTAAATGACTGATTCAGAGGGCGCTCCCGGATGCCCAGGGCGTGGCCTGAACAGCATACTGCAAACAATAATCAACCTATGATTCTGCAACAACTCAGGGAATATGCCGCAGGCCCGGCTCATGACCGCACCGTAGCAGATGTGCGTATCGGCCTGTGCTACACGGCCGTGCTTCTTGATGACGGTTCTGCCGGCGTTGCCTATACTTTTAAGGAATACCTTCCCCCGGGCTGCGATGTTTTCCAGGGCAAGCGGCCCGTCGCAGGAAAAACAGCGTCTGCAACCCTCGCGTATCTCGCATCCCCGGATCTTCTGGAGCGGGCAGTCGGTCTGGCAACGGCAAATGCGCTGATAAACCGTAACCGTGAAGAACTGCTCGCGGGAGATATTCTTGACGTGCTGGCCTGCGGCACGGACGACCGGGTGGGAATGGTCGGCTATTTCCCTCCGCTCATGCCGGTGCTTAAACCAAAAGTAAAAGAGCTGCTGGTATTTGAAGCACTGTTGAAAGGTACTCCCGGCGTGTATGCTGAAGACCAGGCTGCAGCACTTCTTCCCTCCTGCACCGTCGCCATCATCACCGCAACTTCCATCCTCAACAACACCCTGCCGGGACTTCTTGAGGCATGCCGTAACTGCCGCGCTGTTGCAATCGTCGGCGCCACAACGCCCCTTGCACCTGAAGTGTTTCAGCCGCAGAACGTTACGCTTCTTTCCGGGATTGTGGTCACTGATCCGCAGGGCATACTTCGCCAGGTGAGCGAGGGCGGCGGCATGGGCTCGTTTAAGGGCTATATTGAAAAAGTAAATCTTCCTATAACACAATGAAACATCAAGAATACTGATATTGCTCTATGCGTTTTTAAGCTGTTACTTGACAGCTACCATATTGTTATATTATATATAATCAGCATAGATAATGTTTTGAAAACATAATTTATTATTTCTCGTATCATTAATTCTTTGTAAATAGTGATGTCGCACAAATTGCAAACAAAAAAATACTCAGCTATTGCTATATTATTCTTATATCTCCTTCAGTCACCACTACCACTGTGGAATAGGGGGAGTCTTGTCTTATGCTATGCAGCGGATGATCACCTTGAGATAGAGTATCTTTTAAATAATCAGTGCTTTAAATCATCATCGCCCATTGCTAATGAAGGCTGTTGTCCTTCTACAGATAGCAACCTTTCATCAATTAATTCTGATATGGACACCTGTGTTGACATTCCTTTGTCTGTTAGCGCTGAAAGATATACTGGGAGAAATTCAACCCGAGAGATCAGAATACCGACCGCAACTAATTTACTTTTATCACACCTGCCCGATGCGAATAGTTTATGTAAAGCATCTCTTTCTACCTTTACTCCATTTCCACAAAATCAAAACCTTCTTTCAATTACCTCCGTTATTCTAATCATTTAAAGCTTCCCCTGGCACCGTCAAGTAACTATCCCTTTTAAACGTGCTGGTCAGCATATTATTGTGCTGTCTGCATACGATCTCTTTTGTAAAAAATCAAAGACCTGCAAGGTGTCATGTGGAGGATTTTTATGTACTTAAGGTATTTATCCTTTGGACTACTATTAGTTATTAGTTTTTTTTGCTCTGAAGCTTATTCCAAAGAAGCAGACTGGCAAGAGCAGCGTCATTTGGGAAATGAGTTCAAAACCTTTCACCCGCCACAACAGCTATCCGGCTCTATAGGGCAATCTCCTGAGATCGAAGAACCAACCGGCGCTCTAACATTAAATCAGGCCCTCTCCTTCGGTTTGATGCAAAACCCTGAGCTCATAATGTTTTCCTGGGAAGTGCGTTCCGCAGAAGCCCGAACACTTCAGGCAGGACTTTTACCTAACCCAGAGATTTCAGCAGAAGTCGAAAACTTTGGCGGTACCAGAGAGCTTAAAGGATTTAATGGGTCTGAAAACACGATACAAATCAATCAGTTGTTTGAACTGGGCGGGAAGCGCTCTAAGCGTAAGAAACTTTCTGAACTTGAAAAGGATCTCTCTGGATGGGATTTTGAGGCTAAACGGCTGGATGTGTTTACTGACATAACAAAGGCTTTTTGGGACGTCCTTGCAGCACAGGAACGTCTTTCAATCACCAGGGATTTAGTTCAACTATCTGAACAGGTCTACACGACTGTTGTCGAAAGGGTCAAAGCGGGAAAGGTCGCTCCTTTAGAGGAAATCCAGGCTAAGGTTGCTTTAACTACCATACGCATCGAACTGGAACAGGCTAAACGGGAAATGGAAACAGCCCGGAAAAGGCTTGCTGCTACCTGGGGAAGTTCTTCACCTGCGTTTGAAAAGGTTATTGGAGAGTTTGATACGGTAGAGCCAATCCCTCAACAGGAGCAGATAAATAAGTTGGTTTCCCGGAACCCTGATATTGCACGCTGGGATACTGAAATTGCAAAAGGCCGTGCTGACATCAAGCTCAAGGATGCCAATGCCATCCCTGACGTTACCATAGGCGCGGGACCGCGATACTTTAATGAAACAAATAACACGGCATTTGTTATGGGGATCTCTATGCCAATTCCCCTTTTTAACCGCAATCAGGGTGAAAGATTGGAAGCACGACACAATTTAAGCAAAGCAGAGGAACAACGTAAAGCAGCACAGATAAAAGTCCTCACCGATCTTGCTCAGGCATATCAAGAACTCTCCTCTGCCTACTTATCAGCAGCAGCACTGAAAGAGAATGCGTTACCAGGAGCACAGAGCGCATTTAATGCTGCACAGGAAGGTTATCGAGAGGGTAAATTCAGTTATTTGCAGGTAATAGATGCGCAGCGGACGTTTTTTGAAATAAAACGACAATACGTTACTGCTCTGGCAGATTACCATAAAGCAAAAGCCAATATAGAACGGCTTATCGGTGACTATATAAAATCATAACGGGAGGTTACAATGAAAAAAAGAAAAAATTTGATAATAATTACAGCCATCTTGTTTGTAGTAGTTGTTGCGATAATTGGCTTCAGGAACCAGGGAACATCTGAGGTAACTTCTACAAAAGCTGCGGCGGCGGACACTGAAGAACAAACCGGCAGCAGGGCTGAAGCAACTGAACATGGCGAGGAAAAATCCGATCTTGACCGATCGGTTGACGAGATGTGGACCGCAAAATGTGAGCACGATATTCTCCACTATACCTGCGATGAATGCCGGTATGAACTCGGAGCAGTCAAGCTCAGCCCAACAGTAATTGCTGAAAACGAGAAACCCGGTCTTATTAATACTACCCTTGTTGGAACCCAGCCCTTTTCAAAGGTTCTCCCCCTCACCGGTGAAGTTCAGGTTAATGATACAAAAACTGTCCATGTTTCCAGCCCACTCCCGGGCATTGTGCGCAGGACGATGGTCAACATTGGCCAAAAGGTTTCGGCAGGCGATATTCTCTTCGAGATAGACAGCCCTGAAGTTGCAGAAGCCAAAGCAGACTACCTGAAAAAGATGGCCGTTTTACAGCTTGCGCGAAAGACCGCAGAACGAGAGGCAAACCTTTTTGCCAAGAAAATTTCTGCGGAAGTTGAGATGCAGGAAGCCAAGACACGGCAAGCTGAAGCTGAGATTGAGCTGGCTAATACACGCACACGGCTTACACGGTCAGGGCTTTCCAGTAAAGAGATTGAACTTCTGGGAAACTCTGCAACGAATACTATGACCGGAATTATCGCTGTCAGAGCCTCGCAAAATGGCACCGTGCTCGAAGGGCATGTAAATAGCGGCGAGTATGTGGAATCCGGGAAAGAGCTGTTTGTTTTATCCGATCTTTCTGAAGTCTGGGTGTGGGCAAATCTAAAAGAGTCTGATGCCCTTACCCTTAACCCAAGTGGCAGCAAAATCCCTGCTGAGGTCAGCGCACAAGGTACAGGAGGCAAAAAGTATCAAGGTACATTGGACGTTATCTCGGGGATGATGCACGAGCAGACTCGCACTGTCAGAGCACGGATTACGGTCTCCAACGCTGAAGGTTTACTGAGACCCGGAATGTTTGTGAATGTTAAACTGCTGCTGCCTGGTGGAGAAAATGTTGTCACCGTGCCAAAAGTTGCAGTTCTTGCCGACGAAGGACGAACTTTCGTGTTTGTGCATAAAGAGGGTGACTATTGGATTCGCCGTCCGGTTACGCTTGGAGAGACCTTCGGGGATCAGGTAATAATCCGCAACGGGCTTACCTCCGGACAGAAGATCATTGCTGACGGCTCGTTTCTTCTCAAATCAGACGTTCTGCGCAAAAAGATGGGCGCAGGCTGCGCAGATTAGGAGGTCCTATGCATAAATTTATCGAGTTTCTTCTTCATCGGCGGGTGCTGGTACTGGCCCTTACCGGTATTCTTATTGTCGCAGGTGCAATCGCGTGGACGAAGCTTCCCATCGATGCTTTCCCGGACGTGACCAATGTTCAGGTCATGATTTTGACCGAGGCACCCGGTCTTTCATCTGTGGACGTGGAGCAACAGGTAACCTATCCGATTGAGCAGCAGATGGGCGGCGTACCCAAGGTCAATCAGGTCCGTTCCCTTTCAAAAGCCGGCCTGTCGCAGGTCATTGTGGTTTTTGAAGATAATACGAACATCTATTTTGCACGGCAGCAGGTGTTTGAGCGGCTCCAGACAGCAAAGGAGAGTTTGCCCTCTTTTGCAGAACCAGAGCTGGGGCCTACCAGCACCGGACTTGGAGAGATATTTCAATACACCCTGGAGAGCGAGACTCTCTCTCCCCTGGAACTGAGAACCATTCAGAACTTTATAGTAACTCCCCAACTAAAACCAATCCCTGGAGTAAACGAGGTTAACAGCTTCGGCGGATTCGTCAAACAATATCAGGTTCTGGTCAGGCCAGACGCTCTGCTGAAGTATGACCTGACGCTCCGGGATGTAGTAGAGGCGATTGAGAAAAACAATGCCAATGCGGCTGGTGGCTTCATCGTCCGTGGGTGGGAGCAGACATACATCAGAGGATTGGGCCTGCTTACGAGCACAGAGGATATTGACAGTATCGTCCTCAAGGCTCAGAATGGATCACCCGTATATGTTAGAGACGTTGCTGATGTTGTCATAGGTCCTCAGCCCCGTCAGGGTGCAGTCACCCGCGATGGCAAAGGGGAAGCTGTGGCCGGCATGGTCATCATGCTGCGCGATGAGAATTCCAGAGATGTTGTCTCACGCGTGAAGGAAGCTATACCAAAGATCCAGAAGAGCCTCCCCCAAGGCGCCCGCATCAACGTATTCTATGACCGCACATTTTTGATAGAGGCATGTATTAAGACCGTGGTTGATGCACTGCTGGAAGGAGGAATTTTCGTGATTCTGGTACTCTTCCTCTTCCTGGCCGAGCTCCGCACAGCTCTTATAGTGGTTGTTTCCCTGCCGCTTACCTACCTTTTAACATTTCCAATAATGGGAGGGATAGGACTCACATCAAATTTAATGAGCCTTGGGGGTCTTGCCTTTTCAGTGGGCATGGTTGTGGACGCCTCGATCGTCATTACGGAGAACATCCGCCGCCACTTCGCAGAGCACCGTGACCCGGCTCTTCGCCGGCAGGTAACCATACAATCGGTGTTGGAAGTGGCAGGTCCCGTAACATTCTCAATCATGATTATTATGGTCGTGCTGGTGCCCCTATTTACGCTGCAGGGAATCGAGGGAAAGATGTTCATGCCGCTTGCGTTGACAATGATAATTTGCATGTTCATCTCTCTGATTGTGGCTTTAACCATCGTGCCGGTTCTGTCTGAGATAATCCTGAAACAGTCACATGAAAAACAGTTCCGGCTTGTGCGTCGCTTTCATGAAGGTTATCTGAATTTTCTTGCGGCTGCCAGAAGACGAAAGAGCGTTACCTTATCAATATCTCTTATTACCCTTATCGCAGCCGGGTTGATAGCAACAAGGATCGGAACAGAGTTTATGCCGGACCTCGATGAGGGAGCCATAGCAATTAATGCCGTGCGGCTGCCGAATGCTTCACTTGATGGATCCAAGGACGTTGGAACTTTCATGGAAAAGAGAATACTTGCTGGTTTCCCTGAGGTTACCACCGTGGTGAGCAAGACAGGACGTGCGGAAATCTCCGAGGATCCGATGGGACCGGAGCAAACTGATATATTTATCATGTTGAAGCCTCGGAAAGAGTGGAAAACTGGTCGAAACAAAGCGGAACTTGTGGAAGCTTTGCAAAAGGAGCTATCTGTCGTTCCAGGGCTTCGCCTATCATTTTCTCAGCCTATTGCCCTGCGTGTGAACGAGCTTATCTCCGGGGTGAAAAGTGATCTGGCGGTAAAGGTCTATGGATCAGACATTAAAAAGCTCAAGGACTATGCAGACCGTATAGCAGGAGTACTCACAGGACTTCGAGGCGCACAGGATGTTAGGGTGGAACAGGTTTCCGGCATGGAACAGGTCGAAATTACTCTCAACCGACAGGAACTGGCCCGCTATGGCATTAATGTTTCTGATGTTAACGAATTGATTGAAACCGCAATAGCTGGAAAGGAGGCTACCAGGGTAGTTGACGGTCAGCAGCGTATCGCGACCGTGGTTCGCTTCCCTGACGCGGAACGATCTGATATTTCATCCCTGGAACGGCTTATATTGCGCGGGGCTGCCGGGGAGAGGGTACCACTGAGCCGGGTTGCCAAAATCTCCACCGTGGAGGGACCGGCCCAGATCAGCCGGGAAAAAAGCATGCGTCGCGTGGCAGCCGAAGCTAACATCCGCGGAAGAGACCTGGGCGGTTTCGTCGCTGAGGCGAAACAGGCCCTGGCACGCATTGAATCTGAGTTACCCCCGGGGTACTTTCTTGAGTTCGGAGGACAGTTTGAAAACCAGCAGCGGGCGATGCAGCGCCTCTCGATCGTGGTTCCCATTGCCCTGCTCCTGATTCTTTTGTTCCTCTATCTTGCCCTCGGGTCATTGCGAGACTCCTTGCTGGTGGTGCTCAACCTGCCGTTTGCCTTAGTAGGGGGTATTATCGCCGTGTGGGTCTTCCGTATGAATCTATCTGTTTCATCAGCAGTAGCGTTCATCGTTCTCCTTGGCATTGCAGTCCAGAATGGCGTGGTGCTGGTTGCTTTCTTCCGTCAGCTTCGTGCCGAGGGTAAAAGCGTGGATGAAACAGTCACGACCGGCTGTAACCTCCGGTTTCGTCCTCTTCTGATGACCGCTCTGGTTAGCTTCATCGGTCACTTCCCGATGCTCTACGCCACCGGGTCAGGAGCAGACATCCAGAAACCTCTTGCGGTGGTTGTGATGGGTGGTCTCATAACCTCGACCCTGCTCACCTTGATCGTGTTACCAACTCTTTATGATTGGTTTGAAACCAGAGCAGACGCTCGCATCGAAAAAGAAGAGGTTCTCAAGGATACATTATAACTCTAACTGCTTTCGAACAATAAAGGAGGAAACAACATGAAACAGATCATAGCTTATATAAAGCCTCACATGCTTTCGAAGGTGGCCATGGCTCTCAATACTCTGGAAGGCCTCACTGGACTGACTGTCTCCAGTGTACAGGGCTTTGGCCGCAGCAGGGCAAAGGGGGCTCGCAATCGCATAGTGGAAGACCTTGTTGAGTATGTACCCCATATGAAAATTGAGATTTTCTGTCAAGATGAATTAACAGACAGCATCATCTCCATTATTCAACATAACGCACATACGGGGCTGCGCGGTGACGGAAAGATCTATGTGTCTGAAGTTCAAACAGCCGTACGTATCAGTACCGGCGAGCGTGGTGAAACTGCTGTCTGAACAAACTATTAAATCACCCGATATAGAAGGGGATTGCAATGAAAAGATTATTGATAGTTGTAATGCTGATCTCTTTTGCCTTGCCGTTCATAGGATGTGCAATCCAACCGAAAAAGATAAAAACGGAATCGCAAAAAGATAGAGCAGTGGTTTTCAGCGAAGTCAAAGAAGAAAAACAGATACCAATCGGGTTTACTGATGTAATAATTAAAGCGTCCATCAAGACCCATGAGGAGGGGTTTTACTGGTTTGAACCAAAGAAGTCAATGCATGGGAAATCAGAATATCCCTTCATATTAAACATCGATGGTCAGGTTCTCACCTGGAAAGTTGATGGGAAAAAGGAAGATATTCCTCCTTATGATGAACAGGGTAATAAAAATTTTGAAGCGGGGTTGGGAATAAAATATATCCTTGATAAAAAAATAAGGCTTGCAGGAGGCTCACACTCAATAATTCTTAAACTGCCTGCAGAAAAACTTGCGACTAAGATGGAAATTGTATTAAAGGCAGACAGATGCCATGTTTTAGAATTTAAACCTTTTTACAAGCATCATAAACAACATGCCACCACTTTTTTATGTACCATTGCAGGTTATAATGTATTTCTGGATGGGAAGTTCATGGTTGTTTGGAATAGAAAATCCTGATAACAATTGAGGCATACTTTTGTGCATACTTAAATCTCTGTTTGGCAGCAGGGATTTATGCATAGGCTGTTTGGCTACATAGTTTAAAATGAACAGAGCATCATAACGCATGTCATCTTGGGTTAATCACCACTTCAACCACAATTAGTTATTCTCGCCAATCCAGCTTCTTGTCATAAAATATCTCGCAATAAAGCTCAAATTTTCTTTTGTTTCTCATTAACGATCAGAAAAAGGCCATAAAATATCTTGGCACTTGACAGCATTATTCCATCAATATATATTTTTTCAATTTGAATTTTATGAGTCTTTCATCAATACAATGTTAGTGGAGACTTGCCAATGAAGAAAGCAATGATCGGGTTGCTGGTAGTTTTATTGCTCTGTGTTTTAATGTCGGATAAGGTACTGGCACAAGCAGAAAAAGAAGAAGAAAAATATGGTCTGATAAACATCGGCGGTCAGGTGCGCTTGCGCTATGATGCAACCCAGAACCAGTCCCTGGATGATTTCAGCTATAATCCGGGCAAAAGCGAAACACAACTCCTGAACAGAACCCGCATTCACCTCGAGGCAAATCCCGCCGACTGGGTGCGGCTCTACTTTGAGCCGCAGTTTTACGGCCGCTGGGGCGGCTATGACAATGAGGACCGGCTTTCCGTGTACCAGGGTTATATTGAATTCCCGAAACTCGGACAGCTTCCTATAAACCTGAAAATCGGGCGCCAGGATTTTGTCTACGGCTCGGCATTCTTTCTCGGCAATGACGACTTCTATCGCGGCCTGACCTGGGACGGGGCAAAGATTAACGTTCAGCCGCTCTGCAACCTCTCCGTTGATCTGATCGCGGCACGCCTGGTGAGCTTTACCAATAACAAGGCGGGAAATCCGGGCCTGTACGGATTTTATTCAACCTACAGCGGCATTAAAAATACTGCCTGGGACTTTTACTTCTTTTATAACCGGCATGGATTCCAGAATTTGTATGATCATCTGTTCCATGAAAGCCCGCTGTGGTTTACTGCCGGGACCAGGCTTGACGTAAAACTAATGGAACGGCTCGGCTTTGAGTTTGAGCCGATGTACCAGTTCGGCAAGGTTCGCTACAATAACCGGGGAGACGATGGCCAGATCCGCGCCTACGGCGGCCACGCCGACCTGACCTATGACTTTAATCTGCCGTTTGAGCCGTCGCTGCGGGTAGGCTATGCCTTTGGCACCGGTGACGGAAATCCGCAGGACGGTGACATGCGTGAATTTCACGGCAATATCTACAATGACACCCTGGTGGTCGGTGATATAAGCCTGGTTCCTGATGTGAGCGGGATTGATATCGGAGACATCCGCGCAAGCGGCATGAAGGTGGTCACGGTGGCATCATCAGTAAAGCTCAGCCCGAAGCTTTCACTCTGTCTTGACTGGCATCACTTTACGGCTGACAAAACACCCGACGGCTATTCCAAAACCATTGGCTGTGAAACTGATTTATTTTTATCCTATGAGCTGTCTGAAAAGGTGAATATTCTGGCAAGCGCCAACCGCTTTTTCACCGCGGATATATTCAGACAGGCGACGGGTAAGAATAAAGATGTGGATTATTTCTATCTGCAGACCCAGATAGAATTCTAAGCGTTTTTCAGCGTCTTGATTTTCTCTACAACCTTGGGTAATACGTCCCCGGTCTTGCCGAGAATAATATAATCAGAGACAAACCGGGTGAGCGGTGTTTCTGAGGGGTTGATCTCCACCACCCGGGCACCGGCGCTCTTGGCGATCTCGGGCATGCTTGCCGCGGGATACACCACCGCTGAGGTCCCGAGCACCAGCATCAGGTCACAGGTGCGCGATTCCTGATGCGCGCGGGTAAGCGCCTCGACCGGGATGGCCTCGCCGAAGAATATGCAGTCCGGTTTAAACACGCCCTTTACATTTGCTGCAGCGCGGCGGAATATCGTCAAGTGAAATCTCTGAGCTTGACAGGTGATGGCCGCAATCCATGCAGGTGACCGTCTGCAGGTTGCCGTGGAACTCGATGACATCCCTGTTTCCTGCCAGGTGGTGCAGGCCGTCAACATTCTGCGTGATGATGGTTTTCAGGAACCCCAGCTGCTCAAGCTCTGCCAGTGCATAGTGCCCCTGGTTCGGCTTTGCCCTGGCTATCTCCTTCTGCATGGCACCAAGCAGTATCCAGGCTTTTTCCGGATGGTGTTTCAGGGTTGAAATGTGGGCATACTCT
The DNA here is from genome assembly GCA_963803975.1 of uncultured delta proteobacterium. Taxonomy (GTDB): domain Bacteria; phylum Desulfobacterota; class WTBG01; order CAIYCZ01; family CAIYCZ01; genus JAPLIX01. The sequence goes on along the minus strand of CAWDOY010000016.1, from coordinate 54,730 downwards.
TCAGGGTCATATTTCTCCCACAGCCCGCCTTTTCCGCGAAACGAGGCAATATCGCTCTCAACAGACATGCCGGCACCGCTCAGGGCAACAATTTTTTTCGAGCGCACGATATCATGCGCCAGGGTGGTGATCTCTTCATCAAATGACATAGCGTCCTCCCTTTCAATTCATCTGGACCCGGATCTCTGCCGGCCTCCGGTTACTCGTCTGTTTCGTAAAACCCGCAGGCAGTTCCAATGGAGCCGTTTCCCCTGAACCGGCTCTCCGTGCGGTAGGAGTAGAAATTCTTAATGTAATAATGGATGTCGCCATACATCTCTTTCCAGCGCTCGACCGTGCCGTTCTGCTGCGAAAGAACATACTCATCAATAATGACCTGCACCTCTTTGAGCAGAAGCCGGCGGATCTGCAGCCCGAGCTCTTCTGCTTGCCGGGAGCCGTGTTTGCTGCGCTTCAGCTTTTTCAGGAGGCCTTCCATCTCATTCATGATGGTTTGAAATATTTCAGACCTGATCCGCGGATCAATATTTCCCTGGCCGCCTGAGGCGTCTTCAAACGTGATCATTTTTTTATAGAGTCGCTCGATCTGCCGTGTTCCCATACGATGTGCCCGTCCTTAGCATGCTGCTATATTTCCTTATAAAATATATCCCGCTTATTTTCAAGAACAAAGCCCCGGTCCGCGCAAGAATTTGCCGAAACAAAACCGTGATCAATAGCGTGCACCAGCTGCATCAATACTTAAAAAAAACGCCTGAAAGGGCGTCTCGCCCCTTCAGGCGTAGTATATGCTCAACCTTCTGCTGTTAAAAAATTATTTTTTCTCTTTCTCAGCTTTCTTCTCTTTCTCTTTTTTAAACTTCTCTTTCCACGGCTTTTCCGCGGCGGCTTTTTCTTTAGCCGGCTTTTTCCCCTTGGCGGGCTTCTTTTCTTTCTCCTTCTTCTCCAGCTCCTTTTTGCCCTGCTCCACCAGCTCAATAAGAACGACCAGGGCATTGTCTCCCACCCGCCGCCCGATCTTTATAATACGCGTATACCCGCCGGAGCGGTCTTTAAAGCGGGGGGCGATTTCATCAAACAGCTTTTTGCCGACCGTCTCGGTGCGGATTACTTTCATGGCCTGGCGCCGCGCGTGCAGGTCGCCGCGCTTGCCGAGGGTCACCATTTTATCCGCCAGGCGCTTCAGCTCCTTGGCCTTCTGTTCGGTCGTCTCGATCCGCTCATGTTCCAGCAGAGACGTTACCATATTGCGGAACATTGCCAGACGGTGGCTTGTTTCTCTTCCCAGTTTTCTTCCAGCCTTTAGGTGTCTCATGATTCACATTCCTGCGTCTATGTTCTTAGCAGGCCGTTGAAAAACACCCCTCTGCTTCGTTGCGCTCATCCTTCGTCATTGCGACGTACTATAAAGTACGACTCATTCCTCTTGATTTCGCGCGCCTTGCATCCGGATGTTTTTGACCAGCCTGAAAAAAAACTTTTTATTTTTTCAACATCCTGTCAGAACATTATTCCTCGTCGTTGTCGTCATCCTTCTTTGCTGCCACAGGTTCTTCAGGCGGTTCAAATCCGTCGAGTTTCATGCCCAGGGTTAAATTCTTGTCAGCTAAAATTTCCTTGATCTCGTTGAGCGACTTCCGGCCGAAATTTTTCGTTTTAAGCATTTCCGGCTCGGACCGCTGCACCAGCTCCCAGATGTACCTGATATTGGCATTCCTCAAGCAGTTGGAAGAGCGCACCGAAAGTTCAAGCTCATCGATGCTGCAGTACAGACCTGGCGGCCACGTTGTAACTATTGGCCCAGATCCCTTGTCGTCTGGCTCGTCTGGCACATCTTCAAAATTGATGAACAGCTTGAGCTGGGTCTGGATAATTTTTGCCGCATAGGCAACGGCATCCTCCGGTGAGATACTGCCGTCAGTCCATATTTCCAGGCTCAGTTTATCATAATCGGTTATCTGACCAACCCGCGCGTGGGTAACATTATAGTTAACCTTGCGTATCGGGCTGAAAATCGAATCAATGGGGATGGTGCCGATCGGCTGATTGGGATGGCGGTTCTTTTCCGCCGGGCAGTATCCCCGTCCCCGGTTAACGGTCAATTCCATGTGCAGCGTAGCATCAGCGGACAGGGTTGCAATGTGCAGGTCGGGATTGAGCACCTCCACATTGCTGTTCACGATGATATCACGGGCGGTAACCGCGCCTTCTCCCTTGGCTTTAATGTAAACAGTCTCCGGTCCGTCTGAATGCAGTTTCAGACGCGCTTCCTTTAAATTGAGCACGATCTCGGTCACATCCTCGCGAACACCCGGAACCGTCGAAAATTCGTGCAGTATCCCATCAATCCGCACGGCAGTTATGGCGGCTCCCTGCAGAGAGGCGATCATGATGCGTCGCAATGAGTTGCCCAGCGTTATGCCGAAGCCTCGCTCAAACGGCTCTGCAGTAAATCGGCCATACGATGGCGTTAGTGTTTCTTCCTCAACTTCAAGGCATTTCGGCTTAATAATAGTATGCCACGGTCGTTGCATAGTCCCTCACCTTACCTTGTAATTCTGCCCTGAACGGGGCTGTTAACGGCTGTAGAGCTCTACAATGAGCTGTTCCCTGATTGGCATGGTAAGCTCTTCCCGTGCAGGAAGCGATACCAGTTTGCCGGTAAAGGCAGCCGCATCCAATTCAAGCCAGCGGGAAATACCCCGGCGGCTCGCGACTTCCAATGACTCTTTAATTTTTCCCATGCTCTGGCTTTTTTCGCAGAGCTTGATGATATCACCCGGCTTGACCAGTATTGACGAAATCGTGGCCCTTCTGCCATTGATCGAGAAATGGCCGTGGCGCACCAGCTGGCGCGCCTCATTGCGGGAGGCAGCAAATCCCAGGCGATACACCACATTATCAAGCCGCCGCTCCAGAAAAAGCAGCAGGTTTTCACCGGTAATGCCCTTCTGTTGCGCTGCTTTCTGAAAATAGTTTTTAAACTGCTTTTCCAGAACGCCGTAGATGCGTTTCAGTCTCTGCTTTTCGCGCAACTGATCGCCATAGTCAGTAAGCTTGGAGCGCCGCTGTCCGTGCTGGCCGGGAGCATATTGACGCCGGTCAACTGCACATTTATCAGTATAACAGCGCTCCCCCTTTAGAAATAGTTTTGTGTTTTCTCTTCGGCAAAGCCGACAAACTGCACCGTTATAACGTGCCAACGTACTATCTCCTTTCTTACATTACCATCCGTTCTCTGGTTGAAATTCTCCTGGATGCCTGGGACCTGAGCCTAGACGCGTCTGCGCTTTGGCTGCCGGCACCCATTATGGGGGATGGGGGTTACATCCCGTATGAGTTTAATGCTGAACCCCATGGCCTGGAGAGATCTCAGAGCTGCCTCGCGTCCCGCACCGGGACCCTTGATATAGACTTCGAGGTTTTTTACGCCGTGCTCTCGTGCCTTCTTGGCCACATCCTCTGCAGCCTGAGTTGCCGCATACGGGGTATTTTTCCGCGAACCTTTAAAGCCCATCACGCCGGCACTTGACCAGGCGATGGTGTTGCCCACCATATCCGTTATCGTAATAACGGTATTGTTGAAGGTCGATTGAATGTGCGCAATACCATTGGGAATATTCTTTTTCTCTTTTTTCTTGCGGGTTTTTTTCTGCTCTGCCATGCATTCCCTCTAGTGTTCAGACTGGTGTTATGGAAACCTTATTTTTTAACTTCTTTTTTCTTGCCGACCGTTGCACGCCGCGGTCCCTTGCGGGTGCGGGCGTTGGTATGGGTGCGCTGGCCTCTCACCGGAAGCCCTTTCCGGTGGCGCAGCCCGCGGTAGGAGCCGATATCCATCAGCCGCTTGATGTTCATGGAGTTTTCTTTGCGCAGGTCGCCTTCAACCTTATACGACTGATTAATGAGCTCCGCAATTTTGGCAACCTCCTGGTCGGTGAGCGCGCTGGCCTTCCGCGAGACATCAACTCCCGTCTGCTGCAGAATCTGCTCCGCGCTGGTCCTGCTGATGCCATAAATATAGGTTAAGGCGATGACGATTCTTTTGGATTTTGGTAAATCCACACCAGCTATTCTTGGCACACCATTCTCCTTGTGTTTCCGGTTAGGTTACAACGTTAGTGCGTGAGCGCCCTATCCCTGGCGCTGTTTATGTTTCGGATTTTCGCAAATCACGCGCACTACCCCCTTGCGCTTGATAATCGTGCATTTAGCACAAATCTTTTTTACCGAAGCTCTGACCTTCATGACAACTCACTCAACCTGGTTATATTTACTTGGAGCGATAGATAATCCGGCCCTTGTTCAGATCATAGGGTGAAACCTGTACCATCACCCGGTCGCCGGGCAGAATCTTTATATAGTGCATGCGCATCTTGCCGGATATGTGGGCAAGGATTTTATGCCCATTATCAAGTGCCACCCGGAACACTGCGTTGGGCAATGTCTCCAAAACCGTTCCCTCAAATTCTATGCAATCTTCTTTTGACATACGCCTACACGCCAGATGTACCGTTACGCAGAGAGCCCTGCTTTTTTTAATGCCCCGGTTATCCGGCCAAAAATTTCCTGCACCGTGCCGATCCCGTCAACACTGTATACGATATTCTTCTTCTGATACCAGCTGATGAGCGGGTTGGTCTGCTGCTCATAGACCACCAGCCGGGTCTGTATGGTTTCTTCCTTGTCGTCATCGCGCTGATAGAGCTCGCCGTTGCATGTATCGCATACCCCGTCACGGCGCGGGGCATTGAAATAGATATGGTACATGGCTCCGCAGGTCCTGCAGGTGCGCCGCCCGGTTAAGCGCTTCATGAGCTCATCATTGCCCACCTCGACATTAACCGCTGCTTCTATTTTTATATTGAGCCGGTCCAGCGCCTCTGCCTGAGCTACGGTCCGGGGAAATCCATCAAGGATGAAACCACGGCCGCAGTCGCGCTCCTTGAGCCGTTCTTCCACGATCTTGACCACCAGCTCATCGGGAACCAGCGCCCCCTTATTCATACACTCCTTGGCCTGCTTGCCGAGCGCTGTCTGATTGGCAACGGCAGCCCGCAGTATATCGCCGGTAGAAATCTGGGGAATGGTATATATCTCCATCAGCATCTTGGCCTGGGTACCTTTTCCGCTGCCGGGAGGTCCTAACAGTATAATATTCATGCGTTCGACTTCTCTTCCCTGCTGTTACCGCTGTGCGCTCGTAAGCTATCGCCTGCCTTTGAACTGCCCCCGCTTCAGGAATCCATCATAATGCCTGGTGAGCAGGTGGGATTCCATCTGGGCTACCGTATCAAGCGCAACCCCCACCACAATAAGAAGCGCCGTCCCGCCAAAATAGAACGGAATATTAAAACGGCCGATTAAAATAGTCGGCAGCACGCAGACGGCAGATACATACAGTGCTCCGACAAAGGTGATCCTGGTCAGCACCCAGTCAATATATTCGGCGGTCTTTTTGCCCGGCCGTATGCCCGGGATATACCCGCCGTATTTTTTCATATTGTCTGCCACATCCATGGGATTAAAGACTACCGCCGTATAGAAATAGCAGAAGAAGATGATAAAGGTCACATACAGAATATTATAAACCAGCTGCCCGCTATTGAGGCTGTCAATAATGGCGTTGGCCCAGGGATATTTCTCCAGCACTTCCTTGGGCAGGAATTGGGCAATGGTGAGCGGAAACATGAGAATCGATGACGCAAAAATAGGCGGTATAACGCCCGCGGTGTTGATCTTCAGCGGCAGGTGGGTACTCTGGCCCCCGTAAATCTTTCTGCCGATAACGCGCTTGGCATACTGGACCGGTATCTTTCGCTGCGACCGCTCCATGTAAATAATGCCGCCCACCACCAGAACCATTACGGCAAGAACCAGCAGAATGAGCAGCGGGCCCATTTCACCGGTCTGCATCAGCCTGACCGTATTGATGATGGCCGAGGGCATCCGGGCAACAATACCGGCAAAGATGATGAGCGAAATACCGTTACCAATGCCCCGCTCAGTTATCTGTTCACCGAGCCACATAATAAACGCGGTGCCGGAGGTGAGGGTGATAATGGTCATCAGGCGGAACCCCCATCCTGCCGCAAGCACCACCGGCTCGCCTGCGGGCCCGGCCATTTTCTCCAGGCCCACGCTGATGCCAAACCCCTGAATGATACTCAGGATTACCGTGCCGTAGCGGGTGTACTGGGTAATTTTTTTTCTGCCCGCCTCCCCCTCCTTTTGCAGCTTTTCCAGGTAGGGGATGACCATGGTGAGCAGCTGCAGAATAATGGAAGAGCTGATATAGGGCATGATTCCCAGGGCAAACACCGACATGTGCTCAAGGGCGCCGCCGGAAAACATGTCCATGAACCCGAACAGCGTGCCCTTGGCCCGGGCAAAAAACGCTGCCAGGGCATTGCCGTCAATCCCGGGAGTCGGAATATGCACCCCGACCCGGTACACAGCGAGCAGCAGAAAGCTTATAATAATGCGCTTGCGCAGCTCAGGAATCTTGGGTATGTTTTGGAATCCGCCGATCACTTAAGCTCCTCGACCCGCCCGCCTGCGGCCGTTATTTTATTAGAGGCAGACTGACTGTATCTATGGACCTTCACCACCAGGGGGCGGTCTATCTCCCCATCCCCCAGAACCTTTATGCCATCGTAGATCTTGGTGACCAGGCCGGCTTTCAGCAGCGCTGCAGGGTCTACCGTGCTCTGTGCTTCAAAAACGCAGAGCTGCTGCACATCCACCAGTGCGTACTGTTTTTTGAATATATTGGCGAAGCCCCGTTTGGGCAGCCGTCTTTTGAGAGGCATCTGGCCGCCTTCAAAGCCAACCGCGGTCGTTCCTCCGGAGCGTGCTTTCTGCCCTTTATGCCCTTTACAGGCCGTCCCTCCGTGACCTGAGCCCTCGCCGCGGCCGACCCGCTTTCTGTTCTTGCGCGACCCCCGGGGGGGGGTAAGCGTACTTAAATCCATCACCGTTTTCCTCTATGCGTTAGACCGCCTCCTCCACTTTCAGGAGATGGTGCACCTTGACAATCATCCCCCGAATCTGGGGAGTATTATAAAATATTTTAGTCTTGTTCAGTTTATGCAGTCCCAGGCTCTGCAGAACGCGTCTCTGCTTTTCCGGCCTGCCGATTTTACTTCGTACCAGGGTTACTTTCAGTTTAGCTGCCATTGTCCGTTCTCTTCATACGTAGGTTGCGTTGATTAAAAATGCCCGCGCGCGCTTGCTCAGGCTGGTGCCGTGAGCCTGCTCAGTCCTTCCAGCGTTGCTTTAATCACGTTATGGGGGTTGCGCGACCTGATGCATTTGGTGAGAATGTTTTTCACCCCCACCACTTCCATAATGGCCCGGACCGCTCCACCGGCAATAACACCGGTACCTTCAGCTGCGGGCTTCATAAATACCTTGCCGGCGCCAAAGTGGCCGATGGTTTCATGGGGAATGGTGCCGTTCATAATGGGTACGGTGATGAGTTCTCTGCGCGCATGCTCAATTGCCTTTCTGATAGCCTCCGGCACTTCCTTTGCCTTTCCCAGGCCTGATCCCACATGGCCTTTCCCGTCGCCCACCACCACCAGCGCGCTAAAGCTGAAGCGCCGGCCGCCCTTTACTACTTTTGCTACACGGCTTATATGAACGATTTTATCAATAAATGTGAGTTCGTCTGCGCTATCAAATGCCAAACCATGACCTCCTTAAAATTTTAAACCTTTTGCTCGTGCAGCATCAGCCAGTGCCTTGATACGGCCATGATACAAATAGCCGTTGCGATCAAACACCACGCGCTCCACCTTCAGCGCCAGCGCTTTTTCAGCCACCAGGGCTCCGACCTGCTGTGCCGCTGCAATGGTATCTGCTGTCTTTAGTTTTCCCTGCAGCTCTTTACTCCGGGTTGACACCCCCAGGACCGTGCTTCCCTGCGCATCATCAATCAACTGTGCGTAGATATGATGAAGACTCCGGTAAACAGTAAGCCGGGGCCGTTCAGCAGTACCGGCAATGTTCTTGCGAATCCTTTTTTTTCTTCTCAGGTGTTTTCTGTTTTTTTCTTCCCGTGCACTCACGAATCTTCACCTACCCTATAGAGAGCGTTTATGGTATTTATTTTGCCCCGCTTTTGCCAACCTTGGTTTTTATCACTTCACCAAGATAGCGGATGCCCTTTCCCTTGTAGACATCAGGCTTTCTCAGGCTTTTAATTTTGGCTGCGATCTGGCCCACCAGCCCCTTGTCAATTCCCTCGATGGTAATGACCTGCTTTTCAACCTTGCCCTTAATGCCTTCGGGCAGGGGGAAATTGATCGGATGAGAATATCCCAGCGTTAAATTGAGCATATTATTGCTCATGTCGGCACGATAGCCGACGCCGACAATCTCCAGCTCTTTTTTAAATCCCTGGGTGACCCCTGACACCATATTGGCAACAAGGCTGCGGGTAAGGCCGTGCAGGGCGCGGATTTTATTCTGTTCAGACAATCGTGTTACGGTGATGCTGTTGTCTGCAACGTCTATCTTCAGGCCTTCAGGTATGGCATGCTGCATTGTGCCCTTGGGGCCTTCCACCTGAAGAACTGCCCCCTGCAGGTTTATACGAACCCCCTGGGGCACAACAATGGGCATTTTCCCAACTCGACTCATGGTTATTTCCTCTAACAGCAGGAGCAGATAAGCTCGCCCCCGATACCTTCTTTGCGTGCTTGCTTGTCAGTTACAATTCCTTTTGAGGTTGACAGGATAGCCAGCCCCAGCCCGCTTTTTATCGGGGGAATTTCATCTTTAGCGACATAGACGCGCCGGCCCGGTTTTGACAGGCGGCGCAGATCTGACACCGCCGGCTGTTTGCGTGCATCATATTTCAAATAGACCTGCAGCAGCGATTTATGTCCCTCAGTCAGCACCTTATAATTTTTAATATAGCCTTCATTCTTGAGCGCCTGGAGAATGCTCACCTTCATCCGGGAAGATGGCATATCCACCTTTTCAAAGCGTGCTTTATAGCCGTTTCTGATCCGCGTCAGCATGTCGGCAATTGGATCGGTCATCATGGTTGCTATCCCCTTATCGTATGATTCCTGTTACCAGCTTGATTTTATGACCCCGGGTATTTCTCCCTTGAGGGCTAAGTTCCGGAAGCAGATCCTGCACATGTCAAATTTCCGTATATATGCCCGGGGGCGACCGCACAGCGGACAGCGCAGGTAGTTTCGTACTTTAAATTTATTAGGCCGTTTTGCCTTGGCAATTAATGATTTCTTGGCCACGAGGCTTCTCCTTGCTGAAATAGACTAATCCCTGAATGGCATTCCCATCATCTTCAGGAGGGCTTTACCCTCTTCATCAGTTTTTGCCGTTGTCGAAACCACAATACTCATGCCCCTGATTTTATCAATCTTGTCATAGTCGATCTCGGGGAAAATAATCTGCTCGCGGATACCCAGCGCATAGGTTCCTCTGCCGTCAAATGATTTGCCGGATACGCCGCGAAAATCCCTGATCCGGGCCAGCGCAATGTTCACCAGGCGGTCAAAGAACTCATACATCCGGTCGCCGCGCAGCGTTACCTTGCAGCCGATGGGCATCCCCTCCCGGAGCTTAAAATTCGCAATCGATTTTTTTGCCCGGGTAACAACCGGCTTCTGCCCGGCAATGGCAGTCATCTCAGCCTGCGCTGAATCTAAAACCTTTGCATTCTGAATCGCCTCTCCCAGCCCCATGTTGATAACTATCTTGTCCAGCTTGGGAACCTGCATTACATTCTTGTAGCTGAACTCCTTCATCAGGGCCGGAACAACTTTGTCCTTATAGAGCGTCTTAAGCCGAGCCATCCACACCTCTCTTATCGATCTAAGATCTCACCGCAGGCAGTGCATGCCCGCGCGGTCTTTTTGTCTTCAAGAACGATTTTCTTGATACGCACTGCATCATTGCAGCGGGGGCACACAATATTGACATTGGTCACATTGAGCGGGCCTTCCCGCTCGATAATGCCGCCCTGCCGGGTCTTTCCTCCCGGACGCGCATGCCGCTTGATGAAATTTATTTTTTCGACAATGACGGTGTCCTTTTTATGATTGACCTTGAGGATTTTTCCCGTCTTGCCTTTCTCTTTTCCGGCTGATACCTTAACCGTATCACCTTTTTTAACATGAAACTTGGAGCGCTCCATGCTCATTCTCCTGCACACTGACGGTGCCGGCTCCTACAGCACTTCCGGAGCCAGCGATATTATTTTCATGAAGTTTTTAGCCCGCAGCTCTCGCGCTACCGGGCCAAAAATTCTGGTGCCAATCGGCTCATTCGCGTTATTAATCAGTACTGCGGAGTTATCATCAAATCTGATGTAGGAGCCATCCGGCCTGCGCACCTCCTTGGCGGTACGCACAATAACCGCTTTCATCACCTCTCCCTTTTTAACTTTCGCATTGGGAATGGATTCTTTAATGGACACCACAATCACGTCCCCCAGGGTGGCATAGCGCCGCCGGGAGCCTCCCAGCACCTTTATACACTGCAGCTTTTTTGCTCCAGAGTTATCAGCTGCAACCAGCGTTGTCTGCATCTGGATCATCTCTGCATCTCCATAGGAATACGGGTCTCCGGTATTGCTGACACCCTACACTGCTCGTTTGACAATTTCGACAACCTTCCACCGTTTATCTTTACTGAGCGGACGGCATTCCTTGATTAATACGGTATCGCCGATCTGGCAGGTATTGCCCTGATCGTGGGCTTTAAAGCGAACCCGCTTTTTAATATACTTTTTATACAGGGAGTGCTTGGTGATACGGACAGTGGCAACCACAACCGTTTTGTCCATTTTATTGCTCACGATCACTCCGGTGCGTGTCTTACTGAGTCCTCTCATATACCGTTTCCTTTTAACCCCTTACTGACGGTGAAGTTCTTTTTCACGGATCATTGTTTTAACGCGGGCAATGTCCCGTTTTACCTGGACTACTTTCATGGTATTGGAGAGCTGATTGGTTGCCAGCTGAAACTTCAAGTTAAACAGTTCGCCGGCAAAATCTTTTTCTTTCTGTCTGAGCTCATCAACATTCAGCTCACGCAATTCTTTTGCTTTCACAGCGCCTCCCGGGTAATGAATTTCGTTTCAAGCGGCAGCTTATGTGATGCCAGGCGAAAAGCTTCGCGCGCTATCGTTTCCGGGACCCCTTCCATTTCATACAGAATCCGGCCCGGCTTTATGACCGCAACCCAGTCCTCCGGGGCGCCTTTACCTTTTCCCATTCTGGTTTCAGCCGGCTTTTTAGTGACCGGCTTATCCGGGAAGATCCTGATCCACAGCTTTCCTCCGCGTTTAATATGGCGCATGAGCGCCACTCTGCCCGCCTCTATCTGACGCGATGTCAGCCACCCGCAGGCCAGTGCTTTCAGTCCATAATCACCGAAGCTCAAGTCGCTGCCGCGGTAGGCCGCCCCCCTGGTTCTCCCCTTCTGCCGTTTCCGGTACTTGATCTTTTTAGGCGCTAACATGTGCACCCTTTCCTCTGGTTAACGTTTCTCCGTGAAAAACCCAGACCTTGACGCCGATAATACCATAGGTGGTTTTGGCTTCGGCAAAACCGTAATCAATATCCGCCCGCAGCGTATGCAGGGGCACCCGGCCTTCGCGGTACCATTCGGTCCGCGCCATCTCAGCGCCGCCCAGGCGGCCGGCACAGGTAATTTTGATCCCCAGCGCTCCGCACTTTAGTGTCGAGGTAACCGCCTTCTTCATGGCCCGCCGGAACGCAACGCGTCGCTCCAGCTGCATGCAGACGTTTTCTGCAATCAGCTGCGAGTCGGTTTCGGGCCGCTGGACTTCGGAAATATTGATATACACTTCCTTATCCGTCATCCGCTGCAGCTCGCCCTTCAGCTTCTCTATTTCCGAGCCTTTTTTGCCGATGATGATGCCGGGCCGGGCGGTGAAAATATTAATCCTGCTCTTGTTAGCCGCCCGTTCTATGTCAATGCGTGCAATACCCGCATGATAGAGTTTTGCCTTGATGTACTTTCGTATGCGCAGATCTTCATGCAGATACCGGCTGAAATCTTTTTCTGCATACCACCGGGAACTCCAGGTTTTTATTATTCCCAGTCGAAATCCTGTGGGATGAGTTTTTTGACCCACGGCTGTACCTCCTGTTTATTTATGCTTCATCAAGAATGACGGTTATATGGCTGCTGCGTCTGCGGATGCGCACGCCTCTGCCCATGGACGCAGGTCTGAAGCGCTTGAGCATGGGCCCCGCATTCACATAGATGTTCTTCACGACCAGCGTGTCAATGTCGATCCCTTCCCTCTTTTCCGCACTGGCCACTGCAGAATGGATGAGCTTGGAAATATACGGGCATGAGGCCTTGGACGTAAAATCCAGCACACTCAAAGCGTCGCTCACCTTTTTGCCCTTTATCAGGTTGGCAACCAGCCGCGCTTTTTGCGGTGAAACGCGGATATATTTTGCAATAGCATTCACTTCCATATGGGTCTGCTTCCCTCTGTATGTACCCTTGTTATGCCTGTTTTTCCTTCTTCTGCGCCTTGCGGTCTCCGGAGTGGCCATGGAAGATCCTGGTCGGGGAAAATTCTCCCAGCTTGTGCCCGACCATGTTTTCCGTCACAAACACCGGGATAAACTTTTTCCCGTTGTGCACGGCAAAGGTCATTCCCACCATATCGGGGATTATGGTTGAACGGCGCGACCAGGTCTTGATCACCTTTTTGTCGTTTGTCTCGATGGCCTTCTGTACCTTGCGCGACACACTTTCGTCGATGAAAGGCCCTTTTTTAAGTGAGCGTGGCATTATTTTTTGCCCCTTTTCTTTATAACATACTGGTCAGTGCGTTTGTTCTTGCGGGTCTTATATCCTTTGGTTGGAACACCCCACGGCGTACAGGGATGACGTCCGCCTGAAGAGCGGCCTTCACCGCCTCCCATGGGATGATCAACCGGGTTCATGGCAACGCCGCGCACCCGCGGCTTCTTGCCCAGCCAGCGGTTGCGGCCTGCTTTGCCGATGGAAATCTTTTCATGATCGAGGTTTCCCACCTGACCGATGGTTGCATAGCACTCCTGATGCACCAGCCGTACTTCACCTGACGGCAGTCTGAGTTGCGCATAGCTGCCTTCTTTTGCCATGATTTGAGCAAAAGAGCCGGCGCTGCGCACAATCTGTCCGCCTTTTCCCTGCTTCAGTTCCACATTGTGAATGAGCGTGCCAATGGGAATCCGCCGTATGGGAAGCGCGTTCCCCGTCCGAAACTCGGCCTCTTCCCCGGCCATAACCACATCGCCCACCGCAAGATCCTTGGGCGCCAGAATATATCTTTTTTCCCCGTCTTTATAGTTGAGGAGCGCTATCCGGCTCGACCGGTTCGGGTCATATTCAATGGTGGCAACCGTTGCCGGTATATCCCGTTTATCCCGCTTCAAGTCAATAATGCGGTACATCTTTTTGTGGCCGCCGCCAATGTAGCGGGCGGTTACTCTGCCGTAACAATTTCTCCCACCGGACCTTTTCAGGGGCAGCAGAAGGCTTTTTTCCGGTTTATCAGTGGTAATCTCTTCGAAGCTGGATACCGTCTGAAAACGCCTTCCCGGTGATGTTGGTTTAAAAGACTTGACCGCCATAGTCTATGCTCCGTTTGCCAGAATATGCAGCAGGCAGATTGCAAGGGCTGCGCTGCTTTTGGTTACACTCCCTCAAAGAAGTCGATCGATTCACCTTCCTTCAGGGTAACGATCGCTTTCTTCCAGTCAGACTTCTTGCCGATGGTGCGCCCGAGGCGCTTATGCTTTCCTTCCAGGTTAATGGTATTGACGCTTAAGACCTTTACTTTAAAAAGTTTCTCAACGGCAGTGCGAATTTCAACTTTATTTGCCCTCCGGTCAACCTCAAAGCTTACCTGATGAGCACTTTCTTTCTGGACCGTGCTTTTTTCCGTTACCAGCGGGCGGCGGATAATCTGATGCAGCTCTTTCATACAGCAAGCCTCCCCTGAAGTTTCTCCACGCAGGGTTGCGTAATAACGATGTGTTCATACTTCAGCACATCATAGACGTTAAGACCTTCCGGTCGCAGCACTTTAACATGCGGCACATTCCGGGCGCTCATCTCCAGGTTCAGGTTTTCCTGCTCAATGATGAGCACATTGCTGAGCCCTAACTGCTTCAGGATCGAAACCACTGCTTTGGTTTTAATTACCGGGAACTCCAGCTTGTCGATGATGAGCATTTTATTTTCTTTAAGTTTCATGCTCAGCGCTGAGCACAGCGCCAGCTTGCGAACTTTTTTAGGCACCGCGATTTCATAGGAGCGGGGCGTAGGACCAAACACAATGCCGCCGCCGCGCCACAGCGGTGAACGCGAAGAGCCGGCGCGCGCGCGGCCGGTCCCCTTCTGCTTCCAGGGCTTTTTACCGCCACCGCTCACCGCGGTTCTGTTTTTGGTGGCTGCCGTGCCGCTTCTTCTCTTGGCCAGCTGCGAAAGCACCACATCGTAGAAGAGCTGCTTCCTGAGCGGTGCCTTAAACACCGTATCGCTCACATCGATCTGTGATATTTTATTCCGGCTGGTATCAAATACATCTACTGCTGTCATTTCTCACCCGCTTTACGTTATCGTTGACCGCACGACGCTGGTCTCACCAGGCCCCGCCCGGTCAGACTGTCTTCTGCTGATAGAGCGTTACGATGCTGTTGCGTGCTCCTGGCACTGAGCCTTTGAGCAGGAGCAGATTCTCCTTTTCCCGTATCTCTATAATTTCAAGATTTTTCATGGTGACCTTCTGTGACCCCATGTGCCCGGGCCCCCGCATCCCTTTCAGCACCCGTGACGGATCGGCGCTTGCTCCGATGGAGCCCGGCGCCCGGTGAAACATTGACCCATGGGTAGCCTGGCCGCCCTTAAAGTTCCACCGTTTCATGACGCCGGCAAACCCCTTGCCCTTGCTGATGCCGGAGACTTTCACCTTGTCCCCGACCTTAAATATTGACAGGGTTATATCCTGGCCGACCTGATAGGCATCGGTGTCATCAATGCGCAGTTCCTGCAGCACCGCAAAGGCTCTGCCGCCCGCTGCCTTGCAATGGCCCAGGATGGGCTTTGCAGTTTTTTTCAGCTTTTTATCGCCAAAGCCGATCTGCAGGGCGCTGTACCCGTCTTTCTCAGGGGTTTTCTTCTGCACCACACAGCAGGGCCCGGCCTGGATGAGCGTTATCGGAACCATCTGCCCGTCCGGGGAAAATATTTGTGTTATGCCTAACTTTTTTCCTATTAATCCGAGTACCACGTGTCCTTCTCCATCAATGGTCTAGTAGCTTGAGCCGTCAATGCCTGCAAGCAGCAGGCGTTACAGCTTTATTTCCACATCCACACCTGCTGAAAGATCCAGTTTCATCAGGGCATCAATGGTCTGCTGGGTGGGCTCAAGTATATCCATGAGTCGCTTATGGGTTCTGATTTCAAACTGCTCGCGCGATTTTTTATCCACATGAGGAGAGCGCAGCACACAGAACTTATTGATACTGGTTGGCAGCGGGATCGGGCCAACCACTTTCGCTCCGGTCCGCTTTGCCGTATCCACGATCTCTGCCGCTGACTGGTCCAGCAGCCGGTGGTCGTAGGCTTTGAGGCGAATGCGAATCTTTTGTGTTTCTGTTACTTCCTCAACCTTTTTCATTACCATGCCTCATTTATTCTATAATATCACTGATCACGCCGGCGCCTACGGTCCGCCCGCCTTCCCGGATCGCAAACCGCAACTCCTTCTCCATCGCGATCGGCATGATCAACTCTATCGCCATGCTTACATTATCTCCCGGCATCACCATCTCCACTCCCTCCGGCAGCGTCACCACTCCCGTCACATCCGTCGTCCGAAAATAAAACTGCGGCCGGTACCCATTGAAAAACGGCGTGTGCCGCCCCCCTTCTTCCTTCGCCAAGATGTATACCTCACTCTTGAACTTCGTGTGCGGCGTGATGCTCCCCGGCTTTGCCAAAACCTGCCCGCGCTCCACGTCATCGCGCTTCGTCCCCCGCAACAGCACCCCGACGTTGTCTCCCGCCTGCCCTGAATCCAGTATCTTCCGGAACATCTCCACCCCCGTGCACACCGTCTTCACCGTCGGCCGGATTCCCACGATCTCCACTTCCTCTCCTACCTTCACCTGCCCCCGCTCCACGCGTCCCGTTACCACCGTCCCTCGACCCGAGATGCTGAATACATCCTCCACCGGCATCAAAAACGGCTTGTCAATGTCCCGCACCGGCTCCGGTATGTAGGAGTCCACCGCTGCTATCAGATCCATGATGCACTTGTACTCCGGCGCATTGATATCTTTGCTGCTGCCCTCCATGGCCTTCAACGCACTGCCCTTGATGATCGGTATCTCATCCCCGGGAAACTCATACTTGCTCAAAAGCTCCCGAATCTCAAGCTCCACCAGCTCGATCAGCTCCGGATCATCCACCATGTCCGCCTTATTTAAAAATACCACGATCGACGGCACCCGCACCTGCCGCGCCAGCAGTATGTGCTCCCGCGTCTGCGGCATCGGCCCGTCGGCCGCGCTTACCACCAGGATCGCCCCGTCCATCTGCGCCGCTCCCGTGATCATGTTCTTGATATAGTCTGCATGCCCCGGACAATCGATGTGCGCGTAGTGCCGCTTGTCACTCTCATATTCTACGTGTGCTATCGCGATCGTCAACCCCCGCTCCTTCTCCTCCGGCGCCTTGTCGATCTGATCGTAGTCCATGACCTGCGCCAGTCCCTTCAAGCTCAGCACCCTCGTGATTGCACTCGTCAATGTCGTCTTCCCGTGATCCACGTGCCCGATCGTCCCTACATTGACATGCGGCTTCGTCCGCTCAAATTTCTTCTTCGCCATCGCTGCCTCCTTTAATTATATGGAACAGAACTGTTACTCGCCAACACCCTGCAGCTGATATTTGGCATCTTTTGCCATTATTTCCTGAGCCAGGCCAGCAGCGAGAGGCTCATAGTGCAGAAACTGCATGGTATAGGTGGCCCTTCCCTGGGTCATCGAGCGAATATCCGTGGCATAACCGAACATCTCGGCCAGCGGCACATGGGCTTCTATCGCCACGATGCTCTTGCGGTTTTCCATGCCGATAATTTTTCCGCGGCGGGAGGATACATCGCCCAGGACATCGCCCATGTACTCTTCGGGCACGACGATTTCTGTTTTCATGATCGGCTCCAGCACCACCGGCTTGGCTCGCTGCACCGCATCTTTAAAGCCCATTGAAGCAGCAATTTTAAAAGCCCGCTCTGAGGAATCAACTTCATGATAGGAGCCGTCCACCACCTTCACCTGCAGGTCGATGAGCGGAATGCCCCCCCAGATGCCGGTTTCTGCTGCTTCATAGATTCCCTTTTCGATCGCCGACAAATATTCCCGGGGAATGCTGCCCCCGACGGTCTTATCCACAAACTCCACGCCGGCACCCCGCCCCAGCGGCTCAAGCTCAAGCAGCACATGGCCGTATTGACCTCGGCCCCCTGACTGCCGGACAAATTTGCCCTCTCCGCTGGTGGCTTTGGTTACCGTAGATCTATAGGCTACCTGGGTTTTCCCTACCTGTGCTGCCACCTTAAATTCCCGCAGCATACGGTCCACAATGATCTCCAGGTGCAGCTCCCCCATGCCGGAAATGATCGTCTGCCCGGTTTCGGAATCCGTGTGCACCCGAAATGACGGGTCTTCAAGGGCAATCTTCTGCAATGCTTCAATGAGCTTTCCCTGGTCAGCCTGGCTTTTTGTTTCAACGGCAATTGATATAACGGTCGCGGGAAATTCCATTTTCTCCAGCACTATCGGGTGGTCCTGATCGCACAGCGTGTCCCCGGTCTGGGTGTTCTTTATGGTGAGCGCCACGATATCGCCGGTAAGCGTCTCGTCAACCTCTTCCCGCTTGTTGGCATGCATTTTAAGAATATGGGAAACCCGCTCCCGCTTCTCTTTGGTTGTATTAAATACGTAGCCGCCCTTTTTCAGCGATCCTGAATAGACCCTGCAGAAGGTGAGATGGCCGACAAAGGGATCGGTCATGATCTTAAAGCACAGGGCGGAAAACGGCTCCCGGTCATCAGCATTGCGATAGCCTTCCTCACCTGACGGCAGCAGGCCCTTTACCGGCAGCACATCAAGGGGTGACGGCAGAAAATTTATCACCGCGTCAAGCAGCGGCTGAACCCCCTTGTTTTTAAACGCTGAACCGCACAACACCGGCACTGCCTGAAAGGTAACCGTTGCTTTTCGCAACGCTGCATACAGCTCGTCCTTGGAGACGGGCGCCCCCTCAAGGTATTTTTCCATGAGCCGCTCCTCGACGTCAGCGGCAAACTCCACTATCTTATCCCGGTACTCCCGTGCTGCCTCCATAAATTCCGCTGGAATCGCTTCCGTGTGAAAGGAACTTCCCAAGTCGTCCTCGTCAAACACCACTGCTTCCATCTCGATCAAGTCTATGACTCCCCGGAACTGCTCCTCTTTTCCCAGAGGGAGCTGCAGCACCAGCGGTTTGACGGCAAGCCGGTTTTCAATCATTTCCACCACTCTGAAAAAATCAGCCCCGGTCCGGTCCATTTTATTAATAAACGCGATGCGCGGCACGCCGTAGCGGTCGGCCTGACGCCACACGGTTTCAGATTGAGGCTCAACCCCGGCAACCGCGCAGAACACTGCTATGGCTCCGTCAAGAACCCGCAGGGACCGCTCTACCTCGATGGTAAAATCCACATGGCCGGGCGTATCAATAACATTGATGCGGTGATCATTCCAAAAACAGGTTGTTGCCGCAGAGGTTATGGTAATGCCCCGCTCCTGCTCCTGCTCCATCCAGTCCATGACCGCTGTGCCGTCATGCACCTCACCCAGCTTATATGACACGCCGGTATAGTACAGTATCCGCTCGGTGGTGGTTGTTTTACCGGCGTCAATATGGGCCATGATTCCTATATTTCTGGTCTTTTCTAAAGGCGTTATCCGACTCACACACTTCCTCTGCTCTCAACCATCATCTCTGCTGCTGTAGAGAACCTGTCTGTAATCTGTGCACTGTATAGTGAAGGGTTGATGCGGTACTAGAAAAAGGAGGTTACCCTCCCAACGTGAAGCTATCGGGGTAAGAAGCCCTGGTTTGAGCTACCACTTATAGTGGGCAAACGCTTTGTTTGCTGCTGCCATCCGATGAGTATCTTCCTTTTTCTTTACTGCATTTCCGCGGTTGTTGGCTGCGTCCATAAGCTCAGCAGCCAGCTTTTCCCGCATCGATTTTTCGCTCCGCTCGCGGGCAAAACTGATCAGCCAGCTCATAGCGAGGCTGGCCCGGCGTTCCGGCCGGACCTCGATGGGGATCTGGTAGTTTGAGCCGCCCACGCGCCGTGATTTTGTTTCCACCGCGGGTTTTACATTCTCCAGCGCCTGCTTAAAAACTTCCAGCGGCGGCTTTTCAGCTCGTTTCTCGATCAGCCCCATGCTGCCATAGAATATCTGCTGTGCGGTGCTCTTTTTGCCCTGCACCATGAGCCTGTTAACGAACCTGCTTACCGTCTTGTCATGGAACTTAGGATCGGGCAGTGTATCTCTCTTGGCAATTTCCCTTCGTCTGGGCATACATTCTCCACCAGATTAAAATCAACCCACAAGACCGCTACTTGGGCCTTTTGGTACCGTATTTGGAGCGACTTTTTTTCCGGTCCTGAACACCGGTTGAATCAAGCGCTCCTCTGATGATATGATAGCGGACGCCGGGCAAATCTTTAACACGGCCTCCTCTCACCAGCACCACTGAGTGTTCCTGTAAATTATGTCCCACGCCTGGTATGTAGGTGGTGATCTCAATGCCATTGGTCAGGCGCACACGGGCCACTTTGCGCAATGCTGAATTCGGTTTTTTAGGGGTCGTCGTATAGACGCGGACGCAGACGCCGCGCTTCTGCGGTGACTCCTTCAGCGCCGGCGCCTTGGTCTTCTTCTTGACCTGCTGACGGCCGTGTACACAGAGTTGGTTTATAGTTGGCATAGACGATTCCTTAGCGGCTTATTATACGTTTAGATAAAAAACGTATTATGTAACAAATGAATGCTTATTTGTCAATTAATAATTTTAATTTTCTTGATATTTCTATGTAATTTTTTCCCGGGTGCTTCATTCTGCAGACGCAGTGCCGGGCTCCGGGATTGCCTCTTCACTCTCGACCTGAATCCCGATCCGTCTATAGCGCGGGTATCCCGTGCCGGCGGGGATCAAACGGCCCAGGGCCGCATTCTCTTTCAGACCGCGCAGGTAGTCGATTTTCCCCTCGATGGCAGCCTGCGTGAGCACGCGGGTCGTCTCCTGGAATGATGCCGCAGAAATAAAACTCTCGGTGCTCAGGGATGCCTTGGTAATGCCCAGCAGCAGCGGTTCTGCAACCGCTACCTGCCCGCCCCGCTGGCGGATTTTTTCATTCTCTTCCTCAAACTTGTATTTCTCCACCTGCTCCCCGAGGAGAAAATCTGAATCGCCCACCTCCTGGATCCGCACGCGCTGCAGCATCTGCCGCACTATGGCCTCTATATGCTTATCATTGATTTTTACGCCCTGCAGCCGGTATACCTCCTGCACCTCGTCAACCAGAAATTTGGCCAGCTCTTTTTCTCCGAGAATGCTTAAAATATCATGGGGATTTGCCAGCCCGTCCATGATCGGCTCTCCGGCCCTGACCCGGTCTCCCTCATGCACGCTGATGTGCTTGCCGCGCGGGATCAAATACTCCTTGGGGCTCAGTGTTTTATTGCCCGTTTCCGCTGCATCCGGGGTTATAATCACCTTGCGCTTGCCTTTGACGTCTTTGCCGAAGGCCACGAGGCCATCGATTTCACTGATAACCGTCACCTCTTTGGGCTTGCGGGCTTCGAACAGTTCGGCAACGCGGGGTAGTCCTCCGGTAATATCTTTGGTCTTGGTGGTCTCCCGGGGAATCTTAGCCATTGCATCTCCGGGGTACATCATGCTGCCTTCGCTGACCACGATGTTGGCGCCTACCGGCATGAAATAGCGGGCATAGCGCCCTGACTCTGCTGGCAGCTTGGTAGTTTTACCTGATTCATCTTTGATGGAAATGCGCGGCCTGCTGTCCGGATTCTTGGTCTCCACCACCACCTTGGTAGACATGCCCGTCACCTCATCAACCTGCTCACGCACCGTCATGCCATCAATCAGGTCGCCGAATTTAACCCTGCCGGCCGCCTCGGTTAAAATCGGCGTGGAAAACGGATCCCATTCAGCAATAAGATCGCTCGACTTAACCCGCTGTCCATCCTCTACCTTGAGCTTAGCACCGTAAATGATGGAATATTTTTCACGCTCCCGCCCATTCTCATCCAGAATGGCAATCTGGGCGTTGCGGTTCATAACCACCAGGTCGCCATCGCGGTTCTTTACATGTTTGAGCTGGATAAAACTGACGGTTCCGTCATGCAGCGCCTGCAGGGTGGTCTGGGCCACACGGCCGCTGGCCGTACCGCCGATGTGAAAGGTACGCATGGTGAGCTGTGTTCCCGGCTCGCCGATGGACTGGGCGGCAATAACCCCGATGGCTTCGCCGATGTTTACCATCTTTCCCCGCGCCAGGTCACGGCCGTAGCACTTGACACAGACGCCGCGCCGGGACTGGCAGGTAAGCACGGAGCGGATTTTTACCCGATCAATACCGGTATCATTAATTTTGTCCACAGCGGTCTCATTTATCTCCTGGTCGCGGTGAACGATAATCTCCCCGGTCTGCGGATCGATAATATCTTCCAGGCTGACCCGCCCCAAAACGCGGTCACCGATACGCTCGATGATTTCGCCGCCCTCCACCAGGGAGGTCATATAGATGCCGTCAATGGTCTTGCAGTCATACTCCATGATGGTGCAGTCCTGAGCCACGTCCACCAGGCGGCGTGTCAGGTAGCCTGAGTTGGCCGTCTTGAGAGCGGTATCGGCAAGGCCTTTGCGCGCGCCGTGCGTTGAAATAAAATACTGCAGCACCGTGAGGCCCTCGCGAAAATTAGCCGTTATCGGTGTTTCGATGATTTCCCCGGACGGCTTGGCCATGAGACCGCGCATGCCGGCCAGCTGGCGGATCTGCTGGGCACTGCCGCGGGAGCCGGAGTCGGCCATCATATAGATGGGGTTAAAGCTCTCAACCTTTTTCTTGCTGCCATCCTTGTTCTTGACCTCTTCCACCCGCAGTTCCTGGAGCATGGCCGCTGCCACCTCTTCAGTGACCCGCGCCCAGATATCAATAACCTTGTTGTAGCGTTCACCATCAGTAATCAGACCCTCTTTATACTGCTTGCCAATGTCCCGGATCTCGCGATCGGTATCTTCAATCATGCGCTCTTTTTTGGTGGGGATTACCATATCCCTGATGGAAATTGAGAGCCCTGACTGGGTTGCATATTTATAGCCCAGGTCCTTGAGGCGGTCAGCAAGGATCACGGTCTTTTTGTCGCCGCACACCCGGTAGGAGTAGTCAATCAGGTTTGCCAGCTCCTTCTTATTCATGACCGTGTTAATAACGCTGAACGGAATCTCTTCCGGAATAATTTCCCGCAGCAGCACTCGTCCGACGGTGGTCTCAATCAGTTCGCCGTTCATGCGCACCCGGATGACTGCATGGAGACTGGCCTCATTATGATCGTAGGCAATACGGACCTCTGCGGGACCGGAGAAAAGCCTGCCTGCGCCTTGCATATTATCCCGTTCCCTGGTCATGTAATAAATTCCCAGCACCATGTCCTGGGTGGGAACGATAATGGGCTTTCCGTGGGCCGGGGAGAGGATGTTGTTGGTGGCCATGAGCAGCACCCGTGCTTCAACCTGGGCTTCGAGGGTCACCGGCACATGCACCGCCATCTGGTCTCCGTCAAAATCAGCATTGAAGGCGGCGCAAACCAGCGGATGCAGCTGTATGGCCTTGCCGTCAATCAGCACCGGCTCAAAGGCCTGGATGCCCAGCCGGTGCAGCGTCGGCGCGCGGTTTAACAGCACCGGAAATTCCTTCACCACCTCATCAAGGCAGTCCCACACGTCGGAAATTTCCCGCTCTACCATCTTCTTAGCGCTCTTAATGGTCTGGGCGTGACCTTTGGAGATGAGCAGGTTATAGACAAACGGCTTGAACAGCTCGAGGGCCATTTTCTTGGGCAGGCCGCACTGGTGCAGCCGCAGCTCCGGGCCGATGACAATAACCGTGCGGCCCGAATAGTCAACGCGCTTGCCGAGCAGGTTCTGGCGAAAGCGTCCCTGTTTGCCTTTCAGCATATCGCTCAATGACTTGAGCGGACGTTTATTGCGGCCGGTAATGACTTTGCCCCGCCGGCCATTATCAAAGAGCACATCCACTGCTTCCTGCAGCATCCGTTTCTCGTTGCGGATAATGATGCCCGGGGCATCAAGCTCCTGGAGTTTTTTCAGCCGGTTGTTGCGGTTTATCACCCGGCGATACAGATCATTAAGATCTGAGGTGGCAAACCTGCCGCCATCAAGAGGCACCAGGGGCCTGAGATCCGGCGGCAGCACCGGTATGACTTCAAGAATCATCCATTCCGGCTTGTTCCCCGAATTCCTGAAAGCCTCAACAATGCGCAGCCGTTTAGCCAGTTTCTTTTTCTTGGCTTCAGAGGACGTGAGCTTGATCTCGTCCCGGAGCTGTCCGGACAGTTTTTCCAGATCAATCCGGCGCAGCAGCTCGCGGATTGCCTCGGCACCGATACCCGCGACAAAGCCGTCGGGAAATTCCTGGAGGGCCTTGCGGTATTTCGCATCATCCAGCAGATCGCCGCCATCCAGCGTGGTCTTTTTCGGGTCAATAACCACAAAGGATTCGAAGTAGAGCACCTTTTCCAGCTCCCGCAGGGTCATGTCAAGGAGCGTCCCGATACGGCTGGGCAGGCTCCGCAAAAACCAGATGTGGGCCACCGGCGATGCCAGCTCAATATGTCCCAGCCGTTCTCTGCGGACATAGGACGGGATGACTTCCACCCCGCATTTTTCGCACACTATGCCGCGATGCTTAAGGCGCTTGTATTTACCGCAGTTGCATTCATAGTCTTTAGTCGGGCCGAAAATTTTTGCACAGAACAGCCCGTCACGCTCCGGTTTGAAGGTCCGGTAATTTATGGTCTCCGGCTTTTTAACTTCTCCGTTTGACCACGCCCGGATCGTTTCCGGGGACGCGATCGATATTTTCAGTGCATCAAAACTGTGCACATGGCGCGAGCGCTCTTGCATTGCGGGAAATGCTGATCCTTCCATGAAACTACCTCCCTTTGTCAATCGGGGTGGTTGTGCCTGCTTTCGTTAATTCTTTTTGTCGCGTTCAACAAACTGCACATCGAGGCACAGGCTCTGCAGTTCTTTAACCAGAACATTAAATGATTCAGGAATGGACGGGACTAATTCCCGCTCTCCCTTGACAATATTTTCATACAGTTTGGTTC
The DNA here is from genome assembly GCA_963803975.1 of uncultured delta proteobacterium. Lineage (GTDB taxonomy): Bacteria > Desulfobacterota > WTBG01 > CAIYCZ01 > CAIYCZ01 > JAPLIX01. The sequence continues at coordinate 30,212 of CAWDOY010000016.1, read as the reverse complement.
GGCCCTGAACGTCATCAGATTTGATGGTGAGAAACTCCTGCAGGGTATGGGCAGCGCCGTAGGCCATCAGCGCCCATACCTCCATTTCTCCGAGGCGCTGGCCGCCGAACTGGGCTTTACCGCCGAGCGGCTGCTGGGTTACCAGCGAATAGGTACCGATGGAGCGGGCATGAATCTTGTCATCCACCAAATGGTGCAGCTTCATCATATAGATGATACCGATGGTCACCATTTTATCAAACGGCTCACCGCTTCTGCCGTCAAAGAGGGTGGTCTGGCCGGTGGCGGGCATTCCCAGAGATTCCAGACAGGAGCTGATCTCACTTTCGTGCGCACCGTCAAACACCGACGATGCCATGTGCACGCCGCTGGCAAGCTTCTTCGCCACTGCCAGCACTTCCTCATCATCAAGCCCGTCTACCAGACGCAGCACGTCCTTCTGTTCGGCATAGATTTCTTTCAGGCGTTTCCTGAGGGCTGCCGGCTTGGAGCTCTTATCCACCATGTCCTGCAGCTGTTCTCCCAGCCCCTTTGCCGCCCACCCCAGATGGGTCTCCAGAATCTGTCCCACGTTCATCCGGGACGGAACCCCCAGGGGATTGAGCACTATGTCAACCGGCGTCCCGTCTTCCATGTAGGGCATATCCTCCTCAGGTAAAATCCGGGAGAGCACACCCTTGTTGCCGTGGCGGCCGGCCATTTTATCGCCGACGGCGAGCCGTCTCTTTACCGCCAGATTCACTTTGACCATCTTGATGACGCCCGGCGGGAGATCATCACCGCGCTTGATTTTTTCAATTTTTTCGCCGAACACAACCTTGATGAGGTTGAGCTGCTCATCGCGGGCTTCTTTGATCGTATCGAGCTTTTCCGCCAGATTTTCATCTTCAGCAATGGGAATGCTGAGCCACTTTTCCAGCGACAGCCGCTCCACGTCCTCCGCGGTAATCTCCTGATTTTTATTGAAGACCAGTTTGCCCTTCTTCTCATCAATAATACGCTTGGCACAGGTTTTACCCGACCAGCAGGTGTTTCAGCTTGCGCTCAACATTTTCTTTCAGAATTTTTATCTCATCTTCCTGGTCCTTGAGGATCTTCGCGGTCTCTTCATCTTCAATGGAGCGGGTGCGTTCATCCTTATCAGCGCCCCTGCGGGAAAAAATATTGACACTGATGACCGTTCCGTCAATTCCCGGCGGAACGCGCAGCGACGTGTCCTGAACATCGCGCGCCTTTTCTCCAAAAATGGCGCGCAGCAGTTTCTCTTCCGGAGAAAGCTGCGTCTCTCCCTTGGGGGTAATTTTCCCCACCATGATGTCGCCCTGCTTTACCTCCGTGCCGATGCGGATAATGCCGCTCTCATCCAGGTCCCGGAGCATGTCTTCGCCCAGGCCCGGGATATCGCGGGTGATTTCTTCCTTGCCCAGCTTGGTATCACGGGCCAGTATTTCAAATTCTTCGATATGAATGGAGGTAAAGACATCCTCCTTTATCAGCCGCTCGCTGACCAGGATCGAATCCTCAAAATTGTAACCGCCCCACGGCATGAATGCCACAAACACATTGCGGCCCAGGGCAAGTTCACCCATCTCGGTAGCCGGTCCGTCAGCAATGATATCGCCCTTTTTTACCGCATCCCCCGCCTGCACAATGGGCCGCTGATTGATGCAGGTGTTCTGGTTGGAACGTTTATACTTGGTCAGGTTGTAAATATCCACATCCGTGCCGATGCCGCCTTCGGAGCGGTTGCGCTTGATCACAATGCGGCTGGCATCAACGCTTTTCACCACGCCGTTCTCCCGGGCAATGACCGTGACCCCGGAATCCCGGGCAGCGATACTCTCCATCCCGGTGCCGATCAGAGGTGCTTCGGTCTTCATCAGCGACACGGCCTGGCGCTGCATATTGGAGCCCATGAGCGCCCGGTTGGCGTCGTCATTTTCCAGAAACGGTATCAGCGATGCAGCAACGCTCACCAGCTGCTTGGGCGAGACGTCCATAAAATCAATGTCTTCCGGGATCACCATGATGAACTCTCCGCCGCGCCGCGCGGAAATAAGCTTTGCCTCAAATTTGCCCTGGGGCCCGATAGCAGCATTGGCCTGGGCGATGGTATATTTCTCTTCTTCCAGAGCGGACAGAAACTCTATGCTGCTGGTTACGGTTCCCTTTTCAACCTTGCGGTAGGGGGTTTCAATAAAGCCGTATTCGTTGACCCGGGCATAGGTGGAAAGCGATGCAATGAGTCCGATGTTAGGGCCTTCAGGGGTTTCAATGGGACAAATGCGGCCGTAGTGGGTCGGGTGAACGTCGCGCACTTCAAAGCCGGCGCGTTCCCGGGTGAGTCCGCCGGGCCCGAGCGCACTCAACCGCCGCTTGTGAGTTATCTCCGAGAGGGGGTTGGTTTGATCCATGAACTGGGAGAGCTGGCTTGAGCCGAAAAATTCTTTCACCACCGCAGACACCAGTTTTGAATTTACCAGGTCATTGGGCATGAGCGTTTCAATCTCCTGCAGGCTCATGCGCTCCTTGATGGCCCGTTCCATTCGTACCAGGCCGATCCGGTAGTGGTTCTCAAGCAGTTCACCCACGGAGCGCACCCGGCGGTTCCCCAGATGGTCAATGTCATCCACATCGCCGCGGCCGTTCTTTATCTCGATGAGTGTTTTAATGGTATCCAGAATATCTTCCTTGGTGAGGGTCTGGACCTCGAGCGGGGTGTCTCGGTTGAGCCGGAAATTGATTTTCAGGCGGCCCACTTTTGACAGGTCATAGTGCTCGGCAACAAAAAACAGCCGCTGAAAAAACAGGTTGGCGCTTTCCTGTGTCGGCGGGTCATTGGGCCGCAGGCGCTTATAGATTTCAACCACGGCATCCTCGGTGGTCTGCACCTTGTCAACGGTCAGGGTATCCCGCAGCGATGAATCAACATTTAAATTATCAATATAGAGTATTTTGAGCTGTTTGACCCCGCGCGCATAGAGACTGGGAAAGCTATCCGCCGTCAGCACCTCGTTGCACTTGAGTATCACTTCGCCGCTGCCGGGATCAATAACATCTGCAGCGATAATTTTCCCCTCCAGCTCTTCTTTGGTCGTGGCGATATGCTTGATGCGCACGTCATGCATCCGCTTGAGTGCCGCTTTATTTATTTTTTTGCCCTTGCGCACGATAATTTCATCACGCTTTTCATCAACAATGTCTTCATGGGCCAGTTCACCGGCAACAAACGGTGAGTTGATGCTTTTGCGCAGCCCGCCTTTTTCCAGGAGCACATCTTCAACGGTATAAAAATAGGTGAGCAGATCTTTGATGGTGTAGTTGAGGGCCTTTAACAGCACCGTCACGGGGAATTTTCTGCGGCGATCGATGCGCACGTAGATTATATCCTTGGGGTCAAACTCGATATCAATCCAGGAGCCGCGGTTGGGAATGATGCGGGCCGAGTAGATAAAATTGCCGCTGGACAGGGTTTTCCCCTTGTCGTGGTCAAAAAATATGCCCGGTGAGCGATGCAGCTGACTCACCACCACCCGCTCCGTGCCGTTAATAATAAAGGTGCCGGTGTCGGTCATCAGCGGTATCTCGCCGAAAAAAACCTCCTGCTCCTTTACGTCCCGGATATTTTTCGTGCCGGTCTCATGGTTAACGTCCCAGACGACCAGGCGGGTGAGCACCTTCAGCGGGGCCGCATAGGTCAGCTCCTTTTGCCGGCACTCCTGAATATCATACTTGGGAGACCCCAGGGTATAGCTGATAAATTCAAGCGAGGAGGTTTCATTATAATTTTTTATGGGGAAAACACTTTTAAAAACCCCCTGCAGGCCGGTTTCTTCGCGCTTGTCAGGCACAACATCAGCCTGCAGAAATTTCTCATAGGAGCCCTGCTGAATCTCAATGAGATTCGGCACGTCCATGATGGTGGGGATTTTTGCAAAGCTTTTGCGAAAACGCAGCTTGTATGGTGACAGAGTTCCCATCTAAATGCCCTCAATACAAATTAATTACGATATACCAGGGAACCGGCGTCCCCGGACCCCTTGTCGACTGCCCGGATACCTGTATACACCGCGGTCGCAGGCTATCCGGCACGCGGGGGGAGAACCTGCCGCAGCTTATTTTATTTCACATACTGCGCCGACTTCCTGCAGCTGCTTTACGATGTCTTCAGCTTCAGCTTTAGGTATTCCTTCCTTGACCGTTTTCGGTGCGCCGTCGACAAAGTCCTTGGCCTCTTTCAGCCCGAGACTGGTGATGGCGCGGACCACTTTGATGACCTGAATCTTCTGTGCGCCGGCTTCCTTGAGGACAACGTCAAACTCGGTCTTCTCCTCTGCCTTTGCTTCGGCTGCTCCCGAAGCGCCTGCGGCGGCCATTGGCGCGGCCATCGCCACAGCGGCGGCGGAAACACCAAACTTCTCTTCCAGCTCCTTGACCAGACTTGACAGCTCAAGTACCGACATATTCTCAATAAACTTAACCACATCCTGCTTTGTTACTTCTGCCATGGCAAACCTCCTGCTAAATGTAAAATTATTGTAGCTACGGTGAATGTATTCCTGATGTTAGGTATATCCTATTGTTGCCCCTGTTTTGTCTCTGCTACCGCGTTCAGCCCGCGCAGAAATTTTCGCGGCACTTCGGCGAGTACTGATACCAGGTTGCGCATGGGCGCGGTGAGCACGCCAAGCAGCTGCGCCACCAGCACTTCACGGCTTGGCAGTTCGGCCAGCAGGTCAATGTCCTGGTGGCTGAGGAGTGTCTTATTGAGCACGCCCCCCTTAACTTTAAGCGGCGCTGCGGGGTTGTCCTTAATAAATTTCTTAAGAACCTTCACTACCGGAACCGGGTTGTCCTGCACAAAGAGAACCGCCGTTGGTCCGACAAATGAATCTGCCATCGTTGCAAAATCAGTCTCGCGGGCTGCTCTGCGCAGCAGCGTATTTTTTGCTACCTTGAGCTCAGAGCCTGCTTTCCGGATCTGCCTGCGCAAATCATTACTCGCCTCGACACTGAGGCCCTGAAAATCAATCACAAACCCCGCGCTTGACGCTGCAATCTTTTGTGATAGGGTTGTTACTGCTTCCTCTCGCTGTTTTTTGTTCACGGCAATCACCTCTGTTTAAAGCTCTCTATGTCGCAAGCCACGCTTACTGGGTCTTGACCGTTGCCGGGTCAACCTTGATCCCCAGTCCCATGGTGGAAGAGAGCACAATATTTTTCAGGTAAACTCCCTTGCTTGAAGACGGCTTCATCCTGACGATGGTGTCCATCAGGGCAAGAATATTCTCATAGAGCTTCTGGATATCAAAGGACCGCTTGCCCACTGGCACGTGCACAATGCCCGCCTTGTCAGTCCGGAACTCCACCTTGCCTTTTCTCAGCTCATCGATGCTCTCGCGCACATTAAACGTGACCGTGCCCAGCTTGGGATTCGGCATGAGACCGCGCGGCCCGAGAATCTTTCCAATTTTGCCGACCAGTCCCATCAAATCAGGCGTGGCCACTGCCTTGTCAAACTCCAGCCATCCGTTCTGAATTTTTTCCACCAGGTCATCTGCTCCGACGTAATCAGCCCCGGCATCACGAGCTTCTTTCTCTTTTTCCCCTTTGGCAAAAACCAGCACCTTTATCTCCTTGCCCGTCCCATGCGGGAGAAGCACGGTGCCGCGCACCATCTGGTCAGCCTTCCGGGGGTCTACCCCCAGGCGAATGGCCACATCAACCGTTTCATCAAACTTTACATAGCACGTTTCCTGTAACAGGCTGATGGCATCCTTGAGCGGATACGGCGTCGCAGCTTGAACCTTGTCTTTTACCTGAAGGTATTTTTTTCCTTGTGTACGCATCGCTGCCACCTTACTTGATTAGTAGTTACCGTTAGACTGTTCCCGTTTTTTATCGTATCTCGATACCCATGCTGCGGGCCGTGCCCTCGATGATCTTGATCGCTGCATCAATATCATTGGCATTAATATCCGGCATTTTTGTCTGGGCGATCTCCCGCACCTGTGCGGGCGTAACCGTGCCCACCTTGGTTTTATTGGGCTCACCGGAACCCTTGATGATACCGGCTGCTTTTTTTAACAGCACGGCTGCGGGCGGTGTTTTGGTGATAAAGGTAAACGAGCGATCCGCATACACCGTAATAACCACCGGTATAATGAGCCCCTCCTGCTGCTGGGTCTTGGCATTGAACGCCTTGCAAAATTCCATGATATTGACGCCGTGCTGTCCCAAGGCCGGACCAACCGGCGGGGACGGGTTTGCCTTCCCCGCGGTAATTTGCAACTTAATCTGGGTAATGACCTTTTTTGCCATACACTCTAGTTCCTTTTCTTAATGTTCGCGAGACACGGGCCTGGCGCTCTGGGTATGACTGCTCTGCACCACCCCGTCAGTTCTTCTTCACCTGGGCAAATTCAAGCTCGATGGGGGTTGGCCGGCCGAAAATACTGACCAGCACTTTGAGGCGGGCCTTCTCCGGCTTTACATCCTCCACCGTCCCGTTAAAATTGGCAAAGGGGCCTTCGACAATAAGAACGCTGTCCCCCTTCTCGAAGGATACCTTTGGTTTGGGGCGGAGCTTGCCCTCTTTTATTTTCTGGATGATATCATTGACCGCTTCATCAGGAATGGCAATGGGCTTATTCTTGCCCCCGATAAAGCCGGTCACTTTGGGCGTGTTGCGCACCAGGTGCCAGGTCTCATTGTTGAGATCCATCTGCACCAGGAGATAACCGGGGAAAAACTTGCGCGAGCTGGTTTTTACCTTCTTTTCACCTTTGATGCCCTTTATCTTTATGATCTCTTCCACGTCTTCAGCAGGCACCAGTATATCGCCGAAAGCCTCTTCAAACGTATAGGCCTTCACCCGTTCCTCGAGCAGCTCCTTCACTTTGTTTTCGTATCCGGAATAGGTATGGACAACGTACCACTGTTTTGCCATATGCATCTCAACTCAGAATTAGCTTAACAAGGCGTGCAAGGCCTACATCCACAATCCCCAGGAATATGCCGATAATCAAGCACAATAATGATCACGATGGAGGTTGACGCAATGGTTTCATTGCGCTGCGGCCATGATATTTTTTTTATCTCGACCTTCACTTCGCGAAAGAACAGAACGACCCTGTCGATAATGCCTTTGATAATGCCTTTGTAATTAATATTTTTAATATCCATTGACCGTGCATCCTCTTCATGCAGCTTCTGCTGCAGCGTATCATGCTGCGTAACCAGTACCCGTGCTGTCAGAACAGCAGTTGTCAAGCGTCCGGCAAACGCTCTTCAGGCCTGGCCTGAATGTCATGTGGCAGGCCAGGAGGGATTCGAACCCCCATCACCCGGATTTGGAGTCCGGTGCTCTATCCGTTAGAGCTACTGGCCTTTTTAAGTTGTATATATAAAAGGCGTGGAGCTTTGAAGCGAGCTAAGGAATGGACGAAAACCCTCTTCATCAAGATGCTATTTTGTTTCCCGGTGAAGAGTATGGCTATGGCAGAACCTGCAGTATTTCTTTAGCTCCAGTTTACTTGTCGTTTTCTTCTTGTTTTTTGTCGTACTATAATTTCGCTGCTTGCACTGCGTACAGGCAAGCGTTATAATGTCTCTCATCTGGCTTCATCCTCTTTCAGCAACTGCCGTGTCACCTGCTAAGAAAAACTGCGGCTTCCTCATTTATTCTATAATATCACTGATCACGCCGGCGCCTACCGTCCGCCCGCCTTCCCGGATCGCAAACCGCAACTCCTTCTCCATCGCGATCGGCATGATCAACTCTATCGCCATGCTTACATTGTCTCCCGGCATCACCATCTCCACTCCCTCCGGCAGCGTCACCACTCCCGTCACATCCGTCGTCCGAAAATAAAACTGCGGCCGGTACCCATTGAAAAACGGCGTGTGCCGCCCCCCTTCTTCCTTCGTCAAGATGTATACCTCACTCTTGAACTTCGTGTGCGGCGTGATGCTCCCCGGCTTTGCCAATACCTGCCCGCGCTCCACGTCATCGCGCTTCGTCCCCCGCAACAGCACCCCGACGTTGTCTCCCGCCTGCCCTGAATCCAGTATCTTCCGGAACATCTCCACCCCCGTGCACACCGTCTTCACCGTCGGCCGGATTCCTACGATCTCCACTTCCTCTCCTACCTTCACCTGCCCCCGCTCCACGCGTCCCGTCACCACCGTCCCTCGTACCCGAGATGCTGAATACATCCTCCACCGGCATCAAAAACGGCTTGTCAATGTCCCGCACCGGCTCCGGTATGTAGGAGTCCACCGCTGCTATCAGGTCCATGATGCACTTGTACTCCGGCGCATTGATATCTTTGCTGCTGCCCTCCATGGCCTTCAACGCACTGCCCTTGATGATCGGTATCTCATCCCCGGGAAACTCATACTTGCTCAAAAGCTCCCGAATCTCAAGCTCCACCAGCTCGATCAGCTCCGGATCATCCACCATGTCCGCCTTATTTAAAAACACCACGATCGACGGCACCCGCACCTGCCGCGCCAGCAGTATGTGCTCCCGCGTCTGCGGCATCGGCCCGTCGGCCGCGCTTACCACCAGGATCGCCCCGTCCATCTGCGCCGCTCCCGTGATCATGTTCTTGATATAGTCTGCATGCCCCGGACAATCGATGTGCGCATAGTGCCGCTTGTCACTCTCATATTCTACGTGTGCTATCGCGATCGTCAACCCCCGCTCCTTCTCCTCCGGCGCCTTGTCGATCTGATCGTAGTCCATGACCTGCGCCAGTCCCTTCAAGCTCAGCACCCTCGTGATTGCACTCGTCAATGTCGTCTTCCCGTGATCCACGTGCCCGATCGTCCCTACATTGACATGCGGCTTCGTCCGCTCAAATTTCTTCTTCGCCATCGCTGCCTCCTGTTGCCTAATAAAAAAGTTGTGTATAACGGTTAACGTTACTATTTATAAAGGGGTGCTGGAGCCCACGACCGGAATCGAACCGGTGACCTCTTCCTTACCAAGGAAGTGCTCTACCGACTGAGCTACGTGGGCTTTCTCTACACGAAACGTATGGAGCGGGAAACGGGATTCGAACCCGCGACCCTCAGCTTGGAAGGCTGACGCTCTGGCCAGCTGAGCTACTCCCGCACGGTACGGGGGTTATCATCTAATTACTTCTATACTTCTATAGCGCGTGTGGTGGAGAGGGGAGGATTCGAACCTCCGAAGGCTTCGCCAACAGATTTACAGTCTGCCCCCTTTGGCCGCTCGGGAACCTCTCCTAATATGCTATCCGGTCCTGTATGGAGCTGGCGATGGGATTCGAACCCGCAACCTGCTGATTACAAATCAGCTGCTCTACCATTGAGCTACGCCAGCAAATAGTGCTTATTGACGTTGGCTTATATTCTGGTTAAATCAATAAACAGCGCTCTATAATGATTCACTAAACGATATGGCATGCTGTGAAGTGCCGGTGTTTTATTTTTTTCCGATGCCATTATCTATAGAAGAAAGATTATAATAACTTACTTGTGCTGGTAGGTTCTTTAAGCAGGAAACGGTTTTCCCGTGCACTCATTTAAAAGCACGTATCGCGCGCAATGGTGGGCGATACTGGATTTGAACCAGTGACTTCTACCGTGTGAAGGTAGCACTCTCCCGCTGAGTTAATCGCCCGTAAACTTTAATGTTTAATACAAAAAAAAGCTAATTGCAAGCACAAAAATTAATTTCTTTTGTTTTTTTAAACAACCCTCTTGTAATAGGCAAAATACCGGCTGTTAAAGGATTTTTCAGGGGCTGGCTATTTAAAAATTGAAAATTTCCCTTTTTTTTCCTCTTCCGCCGGCGGCCTGTTCCGTATTTCTTCCAGCTCTGTCTTCATTTTATAGGCCTGCAGCCCCATATTCTTCAGCTGTTCTTCTTTTTCCTTCAGTTTATCGTTGAGTTCCTGAATTTTTTGCTTCCCGGCCTGCAGTTGCACTTCCCTGGCGGCAAGTCCATCCCGGAACTTTTCCATCTGCAGGTTATACTGCTCCTCAAGCGCCGCAATCCTGTCTTTATAACTTTGGATATCAATCTCATATCTGTTTTTTATTTCAAAATACGCCTTGATAATTGAAAAATCAGCATATGATTCCTGTGCCATAGCACCACCCCCTATTATTTTTTCTTATTGCCGTAATTCCCCTGATGCGGTAATGCCCAGCTGATCCATGGTGAGCTTCAATTCTTCCGGCAGAAGCGTCACCATCAGGGCATCCTCGCGGGTTATCATCTTATTTGCAATGAGCGCGATAAGCGACTGTTCAAGACTTTGCATGCCATAGAGAGAAACCGATTTTTCCATTTCCTCCCGAATTTCCCGGAGCTGGTTCTTGACAATCAGCTCTTTTATCCGGTGACTGGCGATTAAAATATCAACTGCTGCTATCCGCCCCTTTTCGTCTCTGCAGGGCAGGAGCCGCTGCGATATGATCCCCAGCAGTGCATTTGAGAGCTGAATGCGGATCTGGTGCCGCATCTCGGCCGGGTATACATCGACGACCCGGGCAATGGCATCGTAGGCACTATTGGCGTGAATGGTGCTGAACACCAGGTGACCGGTTTCAGTAGCGCTCAGGGTTATGCTCATAGTATCAATGCTTCTCATTTCTCCCAGCAGAATCGCATCCGGGTCCTGGCGCAGGGCATCTTTTAAAGCCACTTCAAATGTCGGGGTATCCAGCCCCACTTCGCGCTGGGTTATAAATGAGTGGTTATCCTTAAAGGAAAATTCAATCGGGTCCTCAATGGTAATGATATGCTTGGTGGCGGTCTGATTGATGTAGTTTATCATGGCAGCAAGGGTAGTTGATTTGCCGCATCCCGTAGGTCCTGCAACCAGCACCAGGCCATACGGCTTATCGCAGAGTGTTTTCAAAACCTGCGGCAGTCCAAGCGACTCTATGCTGGGAACATCCGACGAAATATTCCGGAAGGCAAAGGCAACGCTGCCCCGCTGCTGAAAAACATTGACCCGGAAGCGTCGGAAATTTTCTATAACATAGGACATGTCAAGGGAAAATTCCCTGTAAAAGCGTTCCTTCTGGATATCGGTGAGCAGGGCGTTAAAAATCTCATCAGTCTCCTGGCGCGTAATCGCGGGGTGCTCGACCGGCTTCAAAACCCCGTCAATGCGCAAGAGAGGAGGAGCCCCGGCCCGGATATGCAGATCAGAGGCGCTGCTTTTCACCATATTTTGAAGCATCAGGATCAAATCCATTGCAGTAGACCTTTAACCGTTACCCGCTTGATAGTATCTTATATCTATATACATATCATTTATACAGCTCGCTATTCAATATAAAAAATAGCTCATTGACGTAATTAGTTTTTTTCGGGATTTTGACTTTACCTGAAAAATATGAGAAGAGAATAGTAGTATTGAGTCAATTCATTTTGCTGGAGCAGACTAAATGGCCGCCGGGGGACATCGTTCCCCGGAGGAAAGTCCGGGCACCACAGGGCAGGGTGGTCGCTAACAGCGACCGGGGGCGACCCCAGGGAAAGTGCAACAGAAAGCAGACCGCCCTGGAAAGTTGAAAAAAACTTTTCAGGGTAAGGGTGAAACGGCGAGGTAAGAGCTCACCAGTCCCGGTGGCGACATCGGGAGCTTGGCAAACCCCACCCGGTGCAAGACCAAATAGGGAAGCGTTTGAGGGCGGCCCGCCTGATGCTTCCGGGTAGGTTGCTTGAGGCGTCTGGCAACAGGCGTCCCAGATGAATGGCCATTGCCTGATTCCTCAGCGGATTCAGGAACAGAACTCGGCTTACGGGCTGCTCCAGCATTTTTTATTTTCCAAGCCACCAATGAACACGAATATCCACTAACAGTTTATCAGGTCACCTCATGGATGAACAAGGAAGCACCGGCATCACCAGACAGCAGGCTCTTGAGTTGATAAAGAAATATCTGCCGCAGGATAACCTGGTAAAACACTGTCTGGCGACTGAGGCGATCATGCGGGTGCTGGCCGGAAAGCTGGGCTGCGATGAGGCGGTGTGGGGAATCGCCGGACTGCTTCATGACCTTGATTATACTGAGACTAAAGACCAGATGGCGCAGCACACCCTGCAAACGGAAAAAATCCTGCAGGGCATCGGTGTCAGCCGGGAAGTTATTGATGCCATCAAAGGCCACAACGCTGACAACCTCGGGTTCCAGCGAAAGACCGCCTTTGAACATGCGCTCACTGCTGCCGAATGTATCACCGGCCTCATTGTAGCCACCGCCCTGGTCTATCCTGACAAGAAGCTTGCCAGCGTTAAGCCGCAGTCAATCATCAAGCGGATGAAGCAGCAGGAGTTTGCCCGCAGCGTCAACCGCGATTACATACGGGAGTGTGAAAAGATCGGCATTCCTCTGGAAGAATTTGCGGCATTAAGCCTTGCGGCCATGTGCACGGTGAGCGACGAGCTGGGCTTATAACAGGTATCCTTATCCTGCCAGCCTGATTGTCGGAGAAACGCAATCAGCCGGAGCCACATAGAGCTCAAAATCCCGCTTTATATTATTATTACTGAACGCTTGGTTTATTGCCTCTATGGCCAGCTCCCGGGTATTGCGCTCTTTGCTGAGGTGGCCGAGCATAACCGCGGCCGGCGGGCACTTGCTCAGCTGGCGCGCATTACAGAGCAGGTCTGCAACGTTTTCGTTTTTCATGTGATAGTGACTGTTGGGATTGGGATGTTTTCTCAGCAGCCCCGGATTATGGTTTGCTTCCACATAGATAAAGTCTGCATCAATAAAATGGTCAAGCAGGCCATCCCAATTATGGAAATCCGTCATAATAACAATCTTGAGCAAGCGCCCCCGATGTATATACTGAATCACAAAACCATAATTATCGTGCTGCGGGCTGTGGGGGATTTTTACCGGCTTAACGGTGAATTCGCCTAAATTGAAGGCAATGCTGGAAAAAGGCTTCAGGTTAAGATTTTCGAAGCGGTCATCCTGAAAGAATTTGTCCTGGAATTGATTAACAAGCCCTTCGTGTATGCGGACGGAAATTCCGTGCTCTTCCAGAACACGCAGGGTTGAATAATTTATATGGTCCTGGTGCAGATGCGAAACAAGCACCGCGCTGATGCTCCCTATTTCTCCGGCGTGCTGAGAAAGAAGGGCTCGGCAGAGTTTCTGCGAATTCAATCCGCAATCTATTAAAATAGAGGTTTGCCCTGACCACAACACAAGACAGTTGCCGCTGCTGCTCGAGCGCAGTGTCTTAAAATAAAGTGCCACAATAACAGATCCCTCCTCCGTATGCCAATAACCGTTGTTATCGAATCGACTCTATCAATAATCCTGCTCAAAGTCTTAATTGCACAACCTTTCTTGAATTATGCAATTCTGACATAAGCTTCATATACAGTTCCACGGCTTCATCCCGCTCATCGCCGAAAGCATATTCCCCGTCATTGTCAACGCCCTGCTCAAGCATTTCAGTAAGAATTGCATCCCAGTCTGCGTTTCTTAAGATTGCTGCTTCTTCTTCATTGATAATGCCGCGCTGCAGGCCTTCATCAATATTTTTCCCCTCCGGCGGAGGGTCAAAAACCGTGTCATCGCCACCCTGCCAGCGGTGAATCTGCCACTTCAAATCTTCCAGGCTGTAAAAAACCCTGCACGGTTCTTTGTCGGTGACCTCAAGAACTGAAAACCCCATGGCTGATACTTCTTCATATTCTGTCATATCAAGGGGTTCCATGAATGGCATCACCAGAGCCTTTTCACCGGACTCTTTGTCGGTAATTTTTACCGGGTACAGGGCAAAGCCGACATTGCCGCACGCTTCGCAGGGAAAAAAGTTTACCTCGTCATTAAAAATTTTATTATCAAGATTATGGTCTTCACCGGTGGTGATTTCAGTCCAGAGCTCTCGCTCAAAGATGTTTTCGCATTTATTGCATTGCAGGATCGCGCTGTGCCTGGTGTACATGTATACATGGCTCCTTTTCGAATGTGAAGCAGGCTCTCTATTGCGTGGCTATCACGTGATACCAACCAGTGGTACTGCTCATGGGGTGATAAGTATAGTAACATATAAACAATGCCACGGGTAATCAATTATAAAAAGTGAGTTGCCTATCAGTGATCATAAACTTATTATCTTGCCCTTATTTATATAAAACTATGGGGTGATAATGGCATGGTTCCCCTTCAGAAGCCTTTTGCCCGGAATAATCCGGAGCTGCTTGGCAATGCAATGGGGTCAAACCCCAACTATCAACTATTTATCCCTGCAACTCTTTTTCCAACGACTCAAACTGCTGCAGCAATCCTTTATGCTGTTTCATTGCTTCTTCAAGGCGCTTTCTGTTTATCCATGGTGAATTCAAGTAGCAAGAGCACCAGTACGAGCCTCAAGGTAGAGTTCGCGCGGAGCCCGATAGCCGAGGCATTTACGTGGTCGATTATTGAGCTTATTGGCAACTAAAGCAATTTGTTTTTCTGTAACGGCAGTAAAATCTGTGCCTTTGGGGAAATACCCTCTGAGCAAACCATTCGTATTTTCGTTGGTGCCTCGTTGCCAGGCAGCATAGGGATCAGCAAAATAAACAGCAAGCCCTGTTTTTGACGGGATACCTTTGTTGCTTTAATAATTAATGGTATTGCTTTTGCTTAATTTATTAACGTCAGGGATTCTGTTTTTTTATAGCATGCCCTCTGCCATCGGTGATTTCAGTATTGAGACCATGCAAGCCTATGAAAAATGAGAGAATTTTCAGAACATTGATAGAGAATAACCCCCCTGCATTAGTTTTTACCCGTTTCCCTGAAAGCAACTTTTTTGTCAGGACATTAGGGAGTAGTATATTTTTTCTAATCATAGTGGCTGCATTTTTTAAATATGCCAATGCTGTTCCAATAGCCCCTAATCAGACGATCATACGAGGAACGGTTGTGGAGTACGCTATCACTTCCTCTAAACTGTTAGGCATAGAGCCAGATCAAACACTATACCGACTGATAGTTGCGGTAGAAGAAGTAGAAGCTGTGAATAGCTTTTCAAATTTTCTCAAAGGTCCAAAGAGACAATCTATTATTCTTTATTCAAAGGAGAAACAACCCGAAGACATTACGGGGCGGAAGATTACGGCTGTCATAGAATATGCGGGAGATGAAAGAGGCGGCTTGTGGTGGATAAAGGATGTGGTGCTCGTAATAAAATAAAAAAGGCTTTATGTTCAACAGAACAAGTTATCTAATTTATATTGTGCTGCTCACTATCATCATGTTGACTTTCTCTCATGAGTTGCATGCCGTGCCTGCAGCACCTGCTTTTCGCACCTTAACCCAGCCGGATGGCACAGCCTTTCGTGCACGGCAGTGGGGTGATGAGTGGTCTCACACGGATGGGAGACAGCAGAGGGTTATTCCATTGTCTTCGATGAGCATGTAAAGACCTGGACATATGCTGAACTTGATTGGAGCGGCAGACTGGTAAGTTCGTTCAATAGAGTAGGCATTGACCAGCTTCCGCCTAACATTTCCAAACATCTCCTGCCAGAAAAAGAGCTGCGGTCCTTGATTGCGCAAAATGCATTTCCGGCTGAGCTATCACCCGAACTTGCTCAAGAGCAGATTCCATTATCAGGGACAGCGAATATCCCTGTCATCCTCATAAACTTCAAAGACCGGTCAGCCACTTTTACCGGGACAGATTTCAATACGCTGCTGTTCGGCAGCGGCAATTACAGCCTGCAAGAATACTTCACTGAGGTGTCGTACGGGTCGTTCACCGTCACTGCAGGCCCGGGCGGAGTAGCGGGATGGTACACAGCAGCAAATAATCATGACTACTACGGGCAAAATGACGCCAGCGGTGCATGACCGATGGCCGGGCACCCTGGTGCGAGAGGCGGTCATGGCTGCCGATGCGGCAGGATTCAATTTTGCCCCCTATGATCAGGATGGAGACGGCTATGTTGATGTGGTGGCAATTGTTCACCAGGGATCAGGCGCGGAAGCAGGAGGCACATCAACAGATATCTGGTCGCATAGCTGGAGCCTCAATGGTGCCTATTACTACGGATATAGTGATGGGGGAGAATATACGACAAACGACCCACATCCCCAGGGAGGCTATATAAAGGTAAATAAATATATCATCCAGCCTGAATCACTCTCGGGAGGTATGCAAACTATTGGTGTGTTTGCGCACGAGTACGGGCATGCCCTTGGACTACCCGATTTCTATGATACGGATTATTCATCTGAAGGTATTGGCAACTGGAGTATCATGGCAGGAGGAGCCTGGAACTCTGTCTCAAGGCCGGGAGATCGTCCAGCACATATGGATGCCTGGTGCAAATATGCACTTGGCTGGATTACGCCCGCAATCGTATCGGGCACCTTAACCAATGAACCGATAAGCGCGGCCGCTACCAATGCTGATGTGTATCAACTGTTACCTGGCAGTCCATCAAGTGGCGGAGAGTACTTTTTAGTAGAAAACAGGCAGAAGAGCGGCTTTGATACCGGCTTACCCGGCGCCGGGCTCCTCGTATGGCATATCGATGAGAGTGTTTCTTCAAACAGGAATGAATGCTATCCAGGCGGGCCGGATTGTGCGGTAAATCATTACCATCTATCCCTTATGCAGGCTGATAACCTCTGGGATTTAGAGAAGAAAAAAAACAGAGGTAACCAGGGGGATCCGTATCCGGGCAGCACCAATAACACCTCCTTCACCAATAATTCTTCACCTAACAGTAACTTGTGGAATGAAGGCGCAAGCAATGTCAGCATTACCGATATAAGCAGTTCCGGATCGATTATGACCGCCACGCTGTCGACTGACGGGACGCCAGTAACGACCACTCTGCCCGCTACCACCACGAGCCAACCAGGCACTTCAACATCTTCATCAAGCACCACAACCAGTCAGCCGAGTACCACAACTATCCAGCTGAGCACTAGCACTACAACTGCTCAGCCGATTACAACGAGCATTCAACTTACTACTACTACAACAAGCGCGGCAGCTACTACCTCAATTCAACCGACCACTACGAGTCAGCCCGGCACAACAACGACCAGCGAGTTCAGCACAACATCAAGCCAGGCAAGTACCACTTCAAGTTTAATAAACACAACCAGTATCCTGCCGGCAACCACCACCATACCTTCAAGCGGAGGACATGGAGGAGGTGGGTCTAAAAAAACCACAACCAGCTCACTATCCCAGCCCTCTACATCTTCAACACCACCACCGGTAACTACCTCGACCATGCTGGTGAGCAGTTCCACAACAACCAGTGTAAAAGTTACTACAACGGCAGCATCTTCATCAACGACAACGACTGCAAAACAATGCCCAATAGTTTTGCTTTCAGATGATCAACCAGAAAGGATTGATGAGCTGAGGGATTTCAGGGATACGATTTTACTCAAGAGCCATGCGGGAAGAGGATATGTGCGGCTATTTTATAGGCACTCGCTGGAACTGACCTCGATTCTGCTTAAGAACCCTGACATAACATCTCAAGCCAGAGAAGTTCTCAGCAGCATATTCCCTCACATTAAATCATCGATTGAAACTAAAGAAATGCATATTACACCCGCCATGATGCATAGAATTGAATCTTTATTGGATGCAATCAACACAGCGGCAAGTTTCGAACTGAAAGTGACCATTCTCAGGCTGAAACAGGATCTCAGCCAACATAAAATGTTTGAAAAACTGGGAATCAAGTTTGTTTTCCAGGATGGCTGATACAGGGTGCATGAGGTCAAACCTCAACTATCAACTATTTATCCCAGCAACTCTTTTTCCACCGACAGGCAGAGGACAGACAATAGACGGCACAGAGGCTGTATGGTAAGATTGCCGCGTCGCCCATTCGCTCGCTCAGGGCTCCTCGCAATGACCGTTCACGGGTCACAGGTCACGTGGCACGGGTCACGATCATGAATTACTGCTGCAAAATAAACTTACGCAGGTTGTTAAGCGCCATGTGGGAGCTCATGAGCTTTATCTGCTCGCGGCCGCCGTAAAAGCGGTGCTGCGTCACGCTCTCTGCCTCAGCAGATGCCACGCCGATAAAGACCGTGCCCACCGGCTTCTCAGCGCTTCCCCCGGTGGGGCCGGCAATGCCCGTCACCGCGAGGCCATAGGTTGAACCTGCAAGCTCCCGCACATTCTTTGCCATGAGCCGGGCGCACGGCTCGCTCACCGCACCGTGCTCATCAAGCACTGCCTGCGGTATTTTAAGCAGCTCAACTTTTGCGCGGTTGCTGTACACCACCACGCCCATCTGCAGATAATCAGAGCTTCCGGAAATATTGGTCAGGCGGTGGCTGATGAGGCCGCCGGTGCATGACTCGGCTATGGCAACGGTCGCCTTTTTCTCTTTCAGCAGCTGTCCCGCCACCAGCTCAAGCGGCTCATCGTTCACCGAATAAATATACTCGCCGACCTTTTCCTGTATGACTGCCGCTGCCCGCGCTATCTCCTGCCGCACCTTCTCCGGGTCTGCACCCATGCCGGTAATCTTCAGCCGCACTTCCGGGAAATGGGGCAGATAGGCAAGAGAGAGACCGGGGCCTTCCTGTATCTGCCCGTCAAGCCGCTCCTGGACGGCAGACTCCCAGAGCCCGAACACGCGCATGGTCCTGCTGAGTATTACCTGTTTGAAGCCGCTCTGCTCTTTCAGGCGCGGGATGATGAATGACTCGGTCATGGCCTCAACTTCAGCAGGCACGCCGGGCATAAACATGAACTCCCGGCCCGCGTCTTCGATAATAAAGCCGCTCGCTGTTCCCCGCGGGTTGGGGATAATCTTCACTCCGCTTGGAAGCATTGCCTGGCGCTGGTTGGGAAACGGCATCTTCGCCGCGTAGCCCGCAAATCTTTTCTCAATGGCGGCGAGCGCCTCCTGATTAAGCTCGACAGTTCTTCCGAACGCGCTGGCCGCAGCCGCGGCCGTCCGGTCATCGTCAGTGGGGCCGAGGCCGCCGGTGACTATGATATACTTTGTTCCCGGCAGGATGCTCTTCAGGGCGTTTATTATATCCTCCGGCGCATCGCCCACCGAGCTCATGCGCGACACAGTAAGCCCTATCTCAATAACGCTTGCGGCGATATAAGCGAGCGTTGGTGTCAATGGTAGAGCCGGAGAGCAGCTCATTGCCGATGGTGATGATTTCAACCGACATCTGCGGGTTCTCCATGTTTAAAAACTATCAGCCTCAGGGCACTAGAAATGTAGTTCGCAGCTCGAGTTTGATTTGCCATTTCACTTTTCACCTTCCACGTTTCAGCTTGAACTCACTTTCGAATTTACGCTGCAGCCTCGTACCTCTGTAGCACTTTCTGCCTATGTGCCTGATTTCTATGCCTGTTGCCTATTGCCTATTGTTCTACATCATCAGGCGGATAATCTGTAATACGATGTTCGCATATATCCCTGCCGCGACATCATCGAGCACAATGCCGTACCCGCCCGCTACCTTCCGGTCAATCCATCCGGCGGGATACGGTTTTATAATGTCAAAAACCCGGAATATAATAAAACCTGCGGCAACATACGGCCAGGTGAAAGGAAACGAGGCCATGGTCACGAGATATCCGGCAATTTCATCTATGACAACCTGCGGAGGATCCTTCACCTGCTAAATAAAGCGCAGCTTGATGAGCGTTCCAGATGGCGATGAAGATGAAGGCTACAGTGGTCAGCAGGTAAAGGGATAGAGAAAGCGGTGAGAGTATAAAAAAAAGAACCACTGCGACAGCAGTTCCCGCCGTGCCCGGTGCGACCGGCACGTAGCCGCTGCCGCAGCCGGTCGCGCAGAAAAGAATCAGCCGCCTGCCCGCATTGCTCATGCGCCGGCCTTTTCCACGACGATGGCGCTTCCGGAACGGACTTTTTTCAGAACTGACAGGTCACCGGCAACTTTACCGAACACATTGACCGCGCTCGCGGGCCGGATTTCCTCACCCCGTGCTCATGGGCGTGGGGCCGAAAAATATACAGAAGGCAGGGCCGCTCGGCCAGTAGCCGAGATCGCCCTTATCCACCACCTCCCGCGCCGTGTCATCAAGGCCCGCGTGCACCGGGACGTCAAAATAGATTTCATCTCCCCAGGTCTGCGCCGTGCTCTTGAGCGGCAGCGCGTTCCAGATGGCATCAGCCGTGGCGCACGCGGCAAGCGCCGCGAATACTTCAACAGTTCCGGCAGTTATTTTAATGGTTCGTTCCATCGCTTATCCCTGCTTCAGGGCCGCGGCCAGCAGCGGCACCATAATTTCGTGATGACCGACCAGCACAAAACCTTTTCCGCCTTTCATAACCGGCCGCTGCACGACATTGGTCATGGGCCGGTAGTGCCGGATAAAATCCATGGTCACCGTGGTAAAGTTGTTCACCGTATTGCCGAGGTTTCGCGCCACATTCAATGCCTTCAAAAAAACTTCCGGCAGGATGACCGAGGAGCCCACGTTCAGATATGCGCCGCCCTGAAGGCTGCCGACCACATCGGTGAGCAATCTAAAGTCCCGGTGGCTTCCCTCCCCGAACGCTGCTCCATCGCAGGACGGGTGCATGTGAATGATGTCGGTTCCCATTGCCACATGCACGGTCACCGGGATATTGCGGGAACAGGCTGCCGCGATAATGCTCTCTTTTACATAGGGAAATTTGCTCGCCAGAAGCGCCCGGCCGACTGATTCCCCGAAGCCGTACCCGGCCTTCACTCCCCGCGCGACCGCACCGTTGATAAACGAAGCAGTCTCTCCGGACATGCCGAAGTCACCGCTGTCAAGTTCGGCAGCCACATCTTCCGAGGTACTGCCCATCAGGGCCATCTCCACATCATGAATCACTCCGGCACCGTTCAAGGCAAGGCAGGTGATAAATCCCTGCTCCATAAGGTCTATGAGGATAGGCTGACAGGCCCACTTTAATAACATGCGCGCCCATGCCCCAGATAATGACCCGCTTGCCCCGACGGGCCCTGGCAAGCCGCTGCACAATCTCCCGGAAATCTTTTGCCGCAAGGATTTCCGGGAGGCTGTCAATAAATTCCCTGGAAGGAAGCGGACAGCTGTGCAGGGAGAGCCGAGTTTGTCTCTCTTCACCAGGCTCTTTCTCTGTTTTAGGGAGCCGGTCCTTATTTTGTTCAAGTCTGCCGGTTTAAATGTTTTTTTCATGCTATACGGATCAGGGCGGTTCATTTTTTGGAGAGAAAATGTTCTTCTACTATTGTGCATACTGCATGCCCTGCACACAGGTGCACCTCCTGAATCCGGGCCGTGTTGTCCGCGGCTACGGTCAGGCAAAAATCCGCATGCTGTGCCATGGCGCTGCCATCCCTGCCGGCAAAGGCAATGGTCCGCAAGCCGAGCTCACGAGCCTTTGCCAGCCCTTTGAGCACGTTGGGCGATGTACCGCTGGTGCTCAAGCCCCAGGCCACATCGCCGGGCCTGCCGAGGGCCTCGATCGGGCGGGAAAATATATCGCTGAATTGAAGATCATTGCCAATGCTGGTGATTACCGAGGTGTCGGTGGTGAGGGCAATTGCCGGCAGCGGCACGCGGTATACGGCAAGCTTATTCACCAGCTCTGCGGCAAAGTGCTGCGCCTGTGAAGCGCTGCCGCCATTGCCAAAAAGAAGCAGCTTATTACCCTGCTCAAAACAGCGGATAAGTTCCCGCGCCATCTGCAGGATGAGTGCGGCGTTTTTGCGGCCGCATTCCAGCGCCAAAGAAGAAGCTTCTTCAAAGAGCTTGACAATTTTTTCTTCCACTGCATCTCTCCGCTAAAAAAGTATAGCCCATCTTATTAAGCACCCCCTGCTGTGTCAAGAAGATTTATCCCGGCACAGTTCCGGCAGCCGGATATATATTCAGGCTATCTTTTATTGAGACTGATGACAGAATGAATTTATGTGAGCAGGTCGTAAAAGGCCGCGGCTTATCCATCGCGGCACATTGCAGGGAAAGGAAGTATTTAATAATGTAAGGGTACTAAAAGGCAGGTGCGCGGATGCCGATTCACCATACGTACTATATAATATATACTATGCTTAATCGGCATCCAGGGTGTTTTCTTGTTCTTCATTCAGCCGGTGCTTGGTCTTCTCATCCAGGCGGACCTTTCCGGCGGCAATCTCCCGCAGCGCAACAACCACGGTTTTATTTTCCGGAGCGTTTACCAGCGGCTTTGAACCTCTGAGGTGCTGCTTTATCCTCAGGTTAGCCATCTGTACAACTAAAAAGCGGTTGTTTACCCTTTTTAAACAATCTTCAATCGTTATACGAGCCATAGTCTTTCTGCTGCTCCTTTATATCCATCAAAATTAAACCACAGGACATACTGGCTCTGTGGTTATTTCAATATATCAGTAAATTTATAATAGTACAAGAGAAAAGAAAGGAGCATGTGTCAGAGGGGTCATGGCCCTAAATTGCGGATTGCAGATTGAAAAATGTGAAACGGGAAAAGTGAAACGTGGAAGCTGAAAGCTGACTGCTGATCGCTGAGAGCCATAACCATCAACTCAGCACTCGTTACTCAGCACTTTACCTTTGTGCCTTTTTACTTCTTTCCCAGGCTGCGCAGGGTGTCCCTGAAAACCTCCAGGGGCTGTGCTCCCACAATCTTATATTGATCCTCAATTATAAATGCCGGCACGCCGGTAACACCGTAGCGCTCGCTTTCCTGCTGCGCTGCCTGCAGCCTGTCCCGGTAAAGGCCCTTCTTCAGGGCGGACTGCAATGCCTCCGCATCGAGACCGGCGGAGCGGGCAGCATCCAGTATGACATCCATCCTGCCGATATCTTTTACCTCGGTAAAATAGGCGCGAAAGATTTCTTCGTGGTATTCATTAAACCTGCCGTGGTCACGGGCATATTCGCCTGCTTCCAGGGAGAGGCGGGAATTGGAAAGAAGCTTCACGTCGCCGAAGCTAATGCCGTATTGGGCTCCGCTGCGGCGCAGGTTCTGATACATGCCATCCCAGTCAATACCCGGCAGGCGCAC
Source organism: uncultured delta proteobacterium (assembly GCA_963803975.1). Lineage (GTDB taxonomy): Bacteria > Desulfobacterota > WTBG01 > CAIYCZ01 > CAIYCZ01 > JAPLIX01. The sequence goes on along the minus strand of CAWDOY010000016.1, from coordinate 7,210 downwards.
CGAAAGCAGCACCCCTTCGGGAGGTGTTTCCGGGTGGATCTCACTGCTCACCCACTCATCAACAAGGGGGAACTCTTTCTTCAGCGTTTCGACAATACCTTTGCCGACGTAACAGAACGGTCAGATGTAGTCGGAGAAAATACGAATGTTAATGCTCATAGTACAAGACAGTATTGAGTGAATAGTCGTTAGTGAATAGTATTCATACTGTTAACTATTGTCTTTTACCTGAGTTGCTGTTCACTATTCACTGTTCTCTGTTTTATATTTCCCGAACAGCTTTTCCAGTTCCTGTTCAACATCAAGCGCGGGATTGTGTTCTGCCTTCCGGAGAAGCTGCATAACCTCGCCGGCAGGGATTCCCCGGCACTGGTCTATTAATTCCTGAATGCGCTTTTCAAGCGGAGAGAAAGACTGCGTATCGTTCACGGGCGTTTTCTCAATGCTGGCGTATAATGAAAAACCCAAATCCACTAAGTGCTTCCGGTTTCTGGATTTGGGTTACGTACTGCTATCGAAGACATGCTGGTACTGGTGTTTGAACCTGCGCTATGCGCTTCTTTTCTTCTGCCAGGGTAATGAAAATTTGGGGGCAGCCATAGGGTGTATAACGTGTTGCATCTCAGTCAGGGCTAAACTTCCCTGGTGATTTTCAGGAATTCTTCAATTGGTATAGCGTTCATGGATTGCGCAGATATCCGTCCTGAGGAGCAAATCTTAAGTATTGCTGCGCTGAAGGCGATCTTATCCGGCATTTCTATGATGGTCATTACATCATACTCACCAACCAGGCCGTAAATAGTAAGCAGCTTTCCTCCATGAGATTCAATAATCTTTTTGACCGCCTCAAAGCGCCCGGCAGTGTTGCGAATATCCATGAGGCCGTCTCTGGTGTATTTCCAAAGCGTGACATAAACTGGCATATGGTATCCCCTCCCTTCTGTTAAGAAATATGGCCACCCTCTACATGTAAGTCAAAATCATTACTCTTGTGTATACATGTAGCATACCCGCTCATGGCAATTCAAGGAAAGATTACAGGCTGGTACATTTTACCCTTCCGCCAGTTTTAGTGGTTGTCTGCAGGCCTGATTTGCGATAGATTTGCTGCATACCACTGCCAAAGAACCTCTAAGGAGTAAAACCATGAATAAACAGCCCGATCAGTTAGACCAGCTCTGTATAAACACTATCCGTACTCTTTCCATGGATGCCGTGCAGAAGGCAAACTCCGGTCATCCCGGCACACCCATGGCGCTCGCCCCGCTTGCCTATGTTCTGTGGACACAATTTCTTTGTTTCAACCCGCGCAACCCCTCGTGGTTTAACCGTGACCGCTTTGTGCTGTCATGCGGTCATGCCTCGATGCTGCACTATGCCATGCTCTTTTTAACCGGCTATGACCTGACCCTTGACGATATCAAAAATTTTCGCCAGTGGGGAAGCAGGGCGCCCGGTCATCCCGAGCACGGTCTCACCCCGGGCATTGAAACAACCACCGGCCCGCTGGGCCAGGGCTTTATGAATGCGGTGGGCATGGCGATGGCTGAGGCGCGCCTTGCGGCACTCTTCAACCGGGAAGGATATCCCCTCGTTGATCACTACACCTATGGCTTCTGCAGTGATGGAGACCTGATGGAAGGTGCCTCCCATGAGGCTGCATCTCTTGCCGCCCATTTCGGCCTGGGCAAACTGATTTTCGTCTATGATGATAACCGGATCACCATTGAAGGGGAGACGGCTCTCACCTATTCAGATGATGTCTGCAAGCGCTTTGAGAGCATCACTGGCAGCTGCAGAACATAGGGACGCGGCAAACGACCTTGCGACCCTGTCAGCAGCTTTTGCTGCCGCACGGCAGGAAACAGACCGGCCATCGCTCATTATGGTCAGATCGCATATCGGCTACGGGTCCCCGCACTTCCAGGACACTAAAGAAGCCCATGGCGCTCCTCTCGGTGAAGAAGAAGTGCGGCTCACCAAGAAATCCTCGGCTGGCCTGAAGACGCGCAGTTTCTGGTGACGGAAAACGTGCTCCGGCATATGCGAGAGGCCGGAGAGCGGGGAGCACAGCGTGAAGCTGACTGGAACAGCCTTTTTGATTCGTATAAAAAAGCCTCTCCTGAACTTGCCGAACAATTTCTTGCGGCACTGCGGGGCGATTTGCCATCAGGCTGGGATACTGCGATTCCCGCTTTTACAGCGGACAGTAAACCCATTGCCACCCGCAGCGCTTCAGGGAAAGTGCTCGCGGCGATAGCGCAAAAAGTGCCGTGGCTTCTCGGGGGTAAAATAAAAAACCTGATTTCTTGAGTTCCAGTTTTGCAAAAACTTTTAAGGGGCTAACTCCGAATCCCGAACCCCTAATTTATGTTTTTCTTAATCGCGGGAATTCAGCCGAGAACAAAAGTCATCGATAACAGCCCCCGGCTCTGCCCCGGATGCGGACGCGGGCAGGCCTGGCTCAAGCGCACAGACCACTATCTGAGCATTTTTTTTATTCCAGTGTTTCCGGTCAAGCGCGGCGAGCCGTTTTGGGCGTGTGAAAATTGTGAGCGGCTGCAGTATGAGCCACAGTCGCATGAGGCGGGATATCAAAGAGGCGTGGTGCGATGTGCCTCGTGCGGCAAAGACCTGGAAAAAGAATTTTCCTTCTGCCCGTACTGCGGCCGGGCCCGGTAAACAAGCCAGGGCCTCAATACCGGCGGCAGCCGGCCGGTTACGGCTTTTTCTTTCGCTGGGCCAGGGCTTCATAACACCAGGCGCAGAGAATAGGGGGAAGCGTTTTTGGATAACTCAATTTTTCCCTGCCCAGGCCCCAGTCCACAATATCCTCGATTGGCAGCTCTTCTCGCTTTGAATGCACCATGCACACCCCCATGCCGCAGACAATGCAGATGGCGACAGCCGGTGTATCAGCCCCTTCCTTTGCACATATATAACACTTCAAGACCATTTCCTCCTGTTTATGGGGACGCTGATTAAGCGGATGAGCAGGATATTAATAAATATCTGCAAAGATCTGCGACAATCCGCGTACGCTTATAAAACATAGCCCAAACACGCCAGGCAAGTGAAGCTCCCCGCTACAAGGCGGGGCTTCCCGGAGTTTAATTATTCTTTACAGATACATGCCTCTTGACCCCGCTTACAAAGCGGGGCTTGCGAGGCATGAAACCGGTCAACCCCATAGTACCCTGCTGGTCCGGGCGCTACAGCCGCGGATAAAATTTTTAAACCAGCCGCAAAAACTTCTTGACAAAATATTTCTCTTAGTACATTTTAAAGTTGAATAGTTACAAATTAGAACTATTTCAAAAGGGGGATAGGGTCTATGGAAGAAGAACTGAATCAATACATGCGCACCCTGCGCAATTTCGGGCGCATCTACACCCAGAAGATTGCCAACGGTTCCGGCAATATCAAGTCGGATCTGCGGGTGTCCCAGATCAAGGCGCTCTTTGCCTTTAAGGAGGCAAGCTGTCTCTCCATGAAGGAACTTGCGGACAATGTCGGGGTAAAGCTCTCCAACATGACCATGATGATTGACAGCCTCATAAAAGAAGGCATTGCCGAGCGCGACCGTGATGAAACCGACCGCCGCAAGGTGATGGTGCGCCTGACCGCCAAAGGTGAAAAAATCCGTGCCGCGTTTCTGGCCCACCGCAGGAAAGTCGCAAAGTCCATATTTTCTCACCTCACCGACAATGATAAGCAGCAGTTGTTAGGCTCCCTTGATACGGTGTGTAAAATACTCGGGAAAATCTCATAACTGAAAGGAAGCAAGGCCATGAGCATGTGGGATAAAAACAAGGTCGGCTGCATACTGCTGGATAAAAAGCTGGCCCGGCCATTTAACAAAGGCGACAAACGCACGCACAAACCTGCATGGGATGAGTTGAAATGCACGAAGTGCGGGCTTTGCTACCTGTATTGCCCTGATGCGGCAATAAAAGAGAAAACCGACGGCTATTTCACTTCGGATGCCGACTACTGCAAGGGCTGCGGGATCTGCGCCCGTGAATGCTGGTTTGGTGCCATCACCATGGTGGAGGAGGGCTAATGGATCGCTATGCTGTATTTGTGCCCCGGCTGCTGCCGCGGGAAGAATGTTTTTTGCCTGACGCGCCAATAAGCTGCAAAGGCTGCGGCGAGTCGCTGGCAGTGCGCCTCGTATACAAAGCTCTCGGTGCAGGGCTGATCAGGAAGGGGTCCTGGAAGGTTCCCTGGAAACAGTCCGTGCCGGAATTAAAGGGACCGGATGCGGCTGACCGGTTTTCGCCGTCGCTGCTGCGCGTGCCCAAGGCTGACAAGCAGGTGCTCTCCATCTGTTTTGATAATGAGGCCTGCGTCGGCCCGGAAACCTGCGGCACAGAGTTCTGGAAAAAGAACATGCCGGCGGTTGCCGTAGCCGAAGGGGTTTCCTATGTCGCCACCGCGTCGCCGGGCTACCCCTTTGATCTTATGGAAAAAGTAAAAAGGGCCTTTGCCGCGCCGGGAAACGCCTACATCCACATCCTCTGTCCCTGCCCGGTTGGCTGGGAATTTGACGCAAGCCTGGCAATAACCATCGGGAAAATCGCCGTCGATACCTGCATCTTCCCCTTGTATGAAGTAGCGCAGGGCATCTGCCTGATGAGCGTAACAGTTGCAAAGCCGCGGCCAGTAAAAGACTACCTGAAATTTCAGGGACGGTTTAAAAACGTAACCGATGCCGATTTAGAAGAGCTGCAAAAGATGGTGACGAATGCCTACGCGCGGCTCTCATCCAGTACCAAGCAGGGAGACAAACAGCATGGATAACAATCCCGCAACAAAAACCCTCGACAGCGCCGTTGAAAAATACGGCGGCAAAAAAGAAGCCCTGCTGTCCATCATGCATGAAATCCAGAAAGCGCAGGGCAGCATTTCAGAGGACACCGCGCGCTACCTGAGCAGCAAGCTCGACATTCCTGTCAGCCAGGTGTTCAGCGCGGCAACCTTTTACAAGGCGTTCAGCACAGAGCCGCGGGAAAGCACCACATCAAGGTGTGCACCGGCACCTCCTGCTACCTGCGAGCGAGCGAGAAGATTTTTGAGCGCATCGGCAGGGAACTGAGCATTAGCGGCGAAGGGGTCAGCGATAACGGAGAGTTTTCCGTGGAAAAAGTGCGCTGCATGGGCTGCTGCAATGCCGGGCCGGTCATGTCCATCGACGAGCAGATCTGCGAAGATGTCAGCGCCGGTAAATTGCCGGATTTGCCCAAACAGGAAATTATTGGCGAAATGACCCACCATAAAGCCACAACCGTTATAAAAAAATACAGGGAAGACAAATGAGAATAAGCACTGCGGCAGACCTTGAGAGACTGAAACAGGAAGGGCACAAGCAGCTTCACCCGGACACCGTGAGAATCATGGTTGGCACTGCCACCTGCTGTCTTGCCAGGGGGGCGGAGAAGGTTATAAAGGCCCTTGAGCGGGAAGCGGCTGCGCAGAAATTTGCCTGCACCATCGTGCCGGTGGGCTGCATCGGCCTGTGCCACCAGGAGCCGACCATTGAAGTAATTCAGCCCGGCAAGCCGAGGATAGCCTACGGCCCGGTGACCGATGACGCCGGGCACGAGTCCTTCACTGCGCTGGCTGCGGGCGGCGTGGATACAAAGCGCGCTCTTATCCGGAGCGAGAAGGAGAACTGCCTCTGAGCGGCGGAACCGTATCCTACACCAAGGGAGCAGTCTCTGAAGAGTTCAAGGAGATCACCAGCATACGGCGATGTCCCCTTTTATAAAAAGCAGGTCAAGCTCTGCCTGCGCAATGCCGGCACCATAAACCCCGAGAGCATTGAAGAATACATTGCCATGGGCGGGTATGCTGCGCTCATGAAAGCAGTGACGCAGATGACCCCCGAGCAGGTCATCCATGAAGTGACCAAATCAGACCTGCGGGGCCGGGGCGGCGGCGGTTTTTCCACCGGTAAAAAGTGGACTGAATGCCGGAAAGCCCCCGGCGGGGAGCGCTATGTGCTGTGCAACGTGAGCGAAGGCGACCCCGGCATCGGCATGCACAAAAGCCTCCTTGAGAGCGACCCCCATACCGTGCTTGAAGGCCTGATCATCGGCGGCTACGCCATCGGCGCGGGCCACGGTTACATCTATATTTCCAGCGGTTATCCCCTCGGCCTGAAGCGCCTGCAGAAAGCAATCGAGCAGGCAGCAGCATACGGGCTCCTCGGCACTAACATCCTCGGCTCAGGCTTTAACTTCTCCGTCACGATAAAAGAGGGCGGCGGCGCGTACGTGTGCGGCGAGTCAACCGCGCTCATGGCGGGACTTGAGGGACGGATCGGCGAGCCGCGGCCAAGCATATCCACACCGCGGTGAAAGGCCTCTGGGACAGCCCCAGCAACCTGAACAATGTGGAGACCTGGGCCAATGTGCCGGTCATTATCAACAAGGGCGCTGACTGGTTCTCCGGCATCGGCACCGGCTCAAGCAAGGGCACCAAGGTCATCGGCATCAGCGGCAGCGTGAATACCCCCTGCCTGGTCGAAGTGCCCATGGGCACGCCGTTCAAGGAGATATTTAATGAGCTGGGCGGCGGGGTCCCGGCAAAGCGCAAGCTGAAAGCTTTTCAGACCGGCGGTCCATCCGGCGGTGTGCTGCCCGCGCGCATGCTCAGCTTGAACCTTGATTATGAGGAAATGGACAAGGCCGGCACCGGCAACCTGGGCTCGGGCGGATTCATCGCCATAGATAACTGCGCCTGCATGGTTGATATGGCGCGCTACTTTACCCAGTTCCTGCTGGAGGAGTCCTGCGGCAAATGCGTGCCCTGCCGTGAAGGGGTGAAACGGCTGCTGCAGCTCATAAATAATTTTACCATCGGCATCGGCACTGAAGAGCACCTGGCGCTCATAAAAGAGCTGGCGTTTGCCATGGAAAAGGCATCGCTGTGCGATCTGGGAAAACCGCGCCGAGTGTGGTGCAGTACGCAATCAAATATTTCAAGGATGAGTTTGAAGCCCATATGCAGGGGCAGTGTCCGGCTGGGGTGTGCAAGGACCTGATTCTCTATTCAATAGACGCATCAGTCTGCACCGCCTGCGGCGCCTGTTTCAGGGCCTGTCCGGTCAGCGCCATCAGCGGGGAGCCGGGCAGCACGCCTTCTCTTGACATGAAAAAATGCATCAAGTGCGGCGCTTGTAAAGAAGTGTGCGCCGTTGAAGCAA
>CAWDOY010000015.1:0-64003 GCA_963803975.1 uncultured delta proteobacterium | reverse complement strand
AATAGCCGAATGTTACACTTTCTGGAGGGGGTTAAAAATGACAGGATAGCGGAAGTAGTGTGCAATATTTCATATTGCTGCATCTGATACAAGGTCCGCAATTTCCTACCGTTAATGCCCACCACAACATGTCGTTTTTATCCTTTATTTTTATTGAATGCTTATTATAAGGGAGTATAATTATTAACATAAAAGGAGGTATCCCATGATTGGGCATATCACTGAAGATGATCTGTTGGCGAGAAATTTAACCTCTATCAGCTTGTGTGCTGATGGAGGTTTTTTAATTTCTCAGATAAGGAGTGAGCATACAATGAAAATACAAATTTCTATAAATAGAGCGCTGCTTGTGTGTTTTTTGATAGGGATACTCTTGGTGCTGAGCGGTGCTACAAAAATCCTTTTGGCTCAGGAAAGAGAGGGACCTATTCGGGGGCATAAGAACAACCCTTATGCAGATGAACCCGTAGAGTTTTCCGATGAGAACCAGGGACGATCCCTGATTGACAATAAAATAACTACTCAGGTTATAGTGGAAGATAAATACTTTCGCATCATCAGGGGGCAATATTATGAAAAATTATTTTTGCCCCCTCAGGAAGAGTATGCGAATAAAATTCTTATGTACCTCAATGAAGCAAAAACAAAGATTGAGAAACAAGGCTTTTTATTTCCGGTAAAAACTTTCCCCATTAACGTATATATTACAGAAATTTGGTTGAGTGAAGAGGAACCGGCTACAGCAAATCGAAATTATGTAAGCTGGGATTATGTACTGAGTAGAATTTATTATTATATTGAGATTCTACCAGGCCTGCCTGACGATCGGCTGAGGATTCATTCAGGCCATGAATTGTTTCATATAGCTCAGTGGTGCTATGATGCCTATAGTACTCTTAGCTGGAAGTATCAATTTGTCTGGCTAAATGACGCCGCATCGGTTTGGTTTGAAGCACAGATGACAGATACTGAAGATACCTACATTTCAAATCGAGTTTATAAAAATTTGAATTTTATCTATGAGCCGCTTGAGAAAGAGAATCGCAGGCACGGATATGGTGCTTCATCATTTTTAACGTATCTTACCTCAAAGCCTGAATACTATGACAGTAATTTGCTGCTGCAGATTTATGAAAAGGTTAAAGCACAGCAAGACAGCAAATCGAGATCAGGCACTCGCGCGCTGGAAGAAGCTCTCGGGAGCGACTCGCAGCTGAGTGAAGAATTTAACAATTTTGCTTTCAGGTATATTACAAAACAGATAGACCAGAAAAGAACATGGGAAGAACCAGAACCTTCCGGTGGCAAACTATTAATAAACTCGATAGACACTAGCCAAAGCCGCTCAATAACCATTGCAGATCTTTCTGCCTGGAATTGTATTGTAGAACCTCAAATGGGTTTTACAGTACCAGACAACGCCTTCCTTCAAGTGTTTCTAGAGGAAGCTGATCTGCCTATTAAAGGAGCTATTTATGCAAAGGGAACCGTTACCCCCTGGGTAAAGGTAGATGATTTGACGACCGGAGTAAAAGCAAGCATCCCCCGGTTTGGGAAAAGCAATAGAGTTTATGTCAATGTGGTTTTGGTAAATGACCGCGCTCTTTATCCATACAAGGGAAACGCTTCAGCAAAAGTAACCATAGAGTTAAAGGAATTGTCGCAAGAGCTTACTGATTTTAATTTCTGCTCTGTTGCGTACACCGTTATTGGTGATTTTAAAGATTCTGAAGGCGCGACCTGGTCGGAGAATATTAGCGATGCAGAAAGGTTAGCCGGCAGTTTCTCTGGTGATACATTTACTGGCGCGTGGTTTGAGCCGTCTAATTCAGGGTCAAACAAAGGCACTATTATTGTTGACCGGAATGAATTACGCGTAGTCAGTTTTGATCTGTATGGTAATTACAGCAACCCATGGGCAAAAGAGTCTGCAGTATGGGGTATCCATGGTTTCAACCTTCCGGCAACAGCCGATGACCCTGTCTTAAAGATGATCGAATTTAGTTCCTATGGCTCTGATGTTCGTACTCATATATCCTCGATCACAGAAACCTATAGGCGTATTGATGAGAATGATAAAGAATATTGGAGAGAGATGAGGGTGGGTAATTGCAATAATGAGAGCAGTATTTCGGTTTCGTTTATTGATTATTAAAGGAGCATTTTGTTAACGTTTTGATATATCGGACAATTGCAGGAGAAACGGGATGCTGTGAACGATAAAAACGAGAGGTTAATATAAAAAATACATCAACTAACGATGTAAATTTTAAGGAATCAACTCATCGTTAATAGGAAATCTCTTTACAGAGAGGTTTTTCGACAGTCTCGCTATCAACAACTCGTTTAGTCCTACCTAACTTCAGCAGACTACCAGATGTATCTGTTACTTTTTTAAAACTGCAGACTTCGTGTCATAAGCTGCACTTTTTAGCGATTAATGCCCACCACTCGAGATGGAAAATGAACAGGCTCACATAGTTAATGATGGTAACCAAACCACCCTGCATACCGGCTCCGTTCAATCTGCCGCGTTACAGTAAAATAGATGATATGAACTTAAAAAAGGCAGTAGTCGGGCGTAGCCATCAAGGGACAACAGCGGCTTCCTGAAAGCCGGTTGTTTTAAGACCAACTTGGTAAGCGGCGGCGGCAGGAAACAGAGCGTTTTGTGCGCTGCCACGTCCAGGCCGCAGGCATTAAACTCCCGGGTGAGTCGCTTTCTGGTGAGGGAGAGATACTGCCACTCATCTTTCATTCTCATATCAGGATAGAGCAGAAGCTGTAGTATAATTAATGGATTAAATGGGTTCGGCTCAATAAACAGGGCTGGCGCCTTGGCTTTGCGCAGGCAGTTGAAATAGTCCCGTCGCTGCTCGAAGGTTAAATGATGTAGGAGATGAAAGTTGAAGAATATGGACCGGTCCGGGATGCTGTTTTTCTCGAAGAAATCCTCAAGCGTCGAAGTCACGATGGCAACCTGCTCCTGATCAAAAAGTTTTTTCAGTACAGCGGTATAGGATGCCGAGGGCTCAATGAGAGAAACCTTCGGGAAATGACTCACCAGCGCAAAGGAGAAGCGCCCCATGCCGGCTCCCATCTCAAAGGCATGCTGATAATTCTTAAGATCAACAGGAATCGTTTCCGTGATCAGAGAGAAAATAAAATCTGAAAAGACCCCATCAGTACAATACATGTATTTATGGGTATCGTGAGCAAAGTAGCTGTTATTTTCCATCAGTCGTACCGGTCCCTTTGTGGCAGTGTTCATAATTAATACATTTTTAATTGCTCTCATTTTATTACCCCATAAATTGTGAACTTTTTTTAATCAATAACCCCAATGTGCACAGTCACATGTTCAACTCCTGTGCCAATGGTATAATTGTGCTTAATACCTAAAACGCCGGATTTAAAAATATAGAGCTATTTAAAGAGGTTAGCTGTTTGGAAGGGTTCTGCAAAAATGGGGATTGAGAAATTATGGGAAAAAGTTTTATGGTTTAAATGAGCCATTATTATCATTACTATAGATGTTAGATATTAACACCTTGGCTCAATATAACCAAAAGATTATGGGATCACTGATTATTAACAATGCTTTAAGGAACACCCCGGATGGCCACCCAAAATCCCCCACCTGTGGCCACTTGAAAATCCCCCACCTAGCACGTCCAGAAATCGGAAAAGCCTTCATAAAGAGCTTTTCAAACTGGCAGCAGAACGTTACAACTCCCCTTTTACAAAAGTAATGGGAGGAAGAGAAAGGATGAACGTTTTGCAACCGAACAAGAAAGCAGCAATAATTACATTACTTACCAATGGAATCAGTCAGCGCGAGATCAGCCGCAAGGCACGCGTGGATCGCAAGACCATCCGCAAGTACGCCCGGTTGCATAACCTGCTGACAGCAGACCGAGCGCAACAGAGTCAAAATCCCCCGGGGTGGCCACCGGCTCCGAAGAGTAGTGTCGGTCAAAATCCCCCACCCCGGCCACCGGCTTTTCAGGGTCGGGATCAGGAAGCAATCAGATTCCGGCCCATGCCCGCTCAGCCTGCGAAGAGCACCGCCCCTGGATAGAGGAGCAGGTGCGCCTGGGCCGCAATGCCGTCTCCATTTATCAGGACCTGGTTGAGCGGTTTGCCTTTACCAGCAGATACAACAGCGTGAAACGTTTTGCCGTGCGCTGCGCAAAAAACATCCGCAGCAGTATGACCGGCTGGAGTTTCTGCCCGGAGAGGAGGCCCAGGTGGACTATGGTCTGGGCGCTCTCACCCGTAATCCCGGGACAAACACATACCGCCGTCCCCGATTGTTTGTCATGACGCTGAAGTACTCCCGCCGCTGTTTCCGAAAGGTGGTCTGGAAATCCAGCCAGGTGGTATGGGCCCAACTGCATGAAGAGGCCTTCCGGTATTTTGGCGGATGCCCCCAGTATGTGGTTCTGGATAATTTGAAGGAAGGTGTCATAAAGCCCGATCTCTATGAGCCGGAGCTAAACCCGGTTTATGCAGCTCTGCTTGCCCATTACGGTGTCGTGGCAGACCCGGCCCGCGTGGCAGATCCCGACCGCAAGGGCAGCGTTGAAAACGCCATCCAGCACACCCAGAACACCGCCCTGAAAGGCCGCCGGTTTGAAAGCATTGAAGAACAAAACAGGTTGCTTATGCACTGGGAAGAGACGCTGGGCGGCCCAGCGGATACACGGCCGAACGAAACGACAGGTCGCAGGAGATGTTTGCAGAAGAAAAACCGTTTCTCCAGATTCTGCCGCTCAAGAAATTTGCTCTTCTTCCGCCAGGAAACCCGCACGGTCCAGGATGACGGCACCATTCAGGTCCAGGACTGCTATTATGCAGCACTTCCCGCCCGGCTGCATACCAAGGTCATGGTGCGCATTTACGACTACGAGATTGAAATCATTGATCCTCAAACCCTGACCGTTTTGCGGCGGCACCCCAAAGGCAGCCGGCAGGGCATGGTCCTGATGGAGGAAAAAGACCGGATATTTAATCCTTCCCGGCAGACGTGCTATCTATTGGCCCGGGCCGCGGCGATCGGTCCCATTACGGAAAAGCACTGTGCAAGCAACTGTTTGAGGGAGAGGGTCGCCAGGGGCACCGTCGCATGCAGGGCATTGTGAGCATGGTACGCCAGCATTGTGCCATCCATATTGAGCAGGCCGCCCGGATGGCCTTTGAAAAAGGACTTCGCACCGTGAGTATCATCCGCCGGATAGTCACTGACCTTGCCGGAATTAGACAAAAGACCCACCCCAGAGACATCCCGAGCATTACGCAGGAGCACCAGTTCATTCGTTCGCCGCAGGACTATGCGCTTTCTTTGAACACCATGCGGCCGGCTCAGCAGTCGTGATGCAGTGACAAAGCCTTCAGTCCTGCAATCTCCCCAAGAAGCCCGGACAGACACGGTGAAGGCGTACCTGAATGTATCCCCGCAGTGAATCGTCGATTGTGGGGCATTTATGAAAGCCAAAAACAGAAAGGAGTAAGCTTATGACCATGACACTTGAAGAAGTTGAAAAACACCTCCGAGCACTTCGTTTGCACGGCATGGCCCGCAGCCTTCAGGCCCGCCTGCTCCAGGCACAGCAGGACAAGAGTCCCGTTCTTGATGTCCTGACAGCCCTTGTCCAGGATGAACTGGACTTCAGGCTCTCCTGCCTTGTTGACCGCCGCTTTAACGCATCGGGTCTTGATGAGAAAAAGCTTATGAACGACTTTGACTGGTGCTTTAACCCGAAGCTGCCCAAAAAGGAGGTCTTTGAACTCTTAACAACCGCAATTCGTCCAAAACGGTGACGATGCGCTTTTGATCGGTCAACCCGGCACCGGCAAAAGCCACACGGCCAAGGCGATTGCGCATGCCGCGATCCAGTCCGGTTATCAGGTTGCCTACCGGGAAGAACAGTGTTTCTTTGAAGACATCTTTGAAGCCACGCAAACCGGAAAACGCAAAAAACTGTTAAAACTGTTCTGTGGCACCGATCTTCTGGTCATCGATGATCTGTTCTTAAAAAAGCGTCTGCCGGAACATGCCGCTGATGATCTTATGGATGTGATTCTGGAGCGTTACCGCAACCGAAAAAGCACGCTGATCACCTCAAACCGGCCGATTGAAGACTGGGGGAAACTGCTTGGAGACAATGCGGCGGCTTCGGCCATTCTTGACCGCCTGCTGCACCGGGGTCATCTGCTGAAATTTGAAGGAAAGAGTTACCGGCTCAAGGAGGCTTCTAAAAGACTTGCATTAGAAAAGAAAAAGAACTAATTAAAAACCTGTTCTGCCGCCTCAGGGTGGGGGATTTTGACCCGGCCACAGGTGGGGGATTTTCAAGTGGCCATCCGGGCCATACAAAGATTTTCCGAGATCATTGGTTGCTTCTCAACTAAAGAAATATGATATATAATAAATATATGAGGGCATATTATGTCAGGACAGCTTAAATCAACCTATATCATTCTAATTAATTGCGTTAAATGAGGTTAACCATGAAAACTAAAATCAAAGCATTAGTGATATGTTTGTTTGCAGTTCTTTATGTCTGTATCGGTGCATATCCTGGATACTGCAGAGGCGGAGGACGTGGCGGGGGACATGGTATTGGACATGGCGGATGGCATGGTCGGGGGCATGGAGGATGGCATGGGTCAGGGTATTATGGACGAGGACATTATTATGGAGGTTATGGATTTTACCCATATTACCCCTTGTACCCATACTATTATGGAGGATTTTACCCATATCAATATAACACTGGATACTATGAAGCACCACCCCAGAATGGCGCAGGGAAAACATATTACTCAAGTGGTACGTTAAAATCAGAAACGAACTGGAAAGAAGGCAAGCAGAACGGCATATCTAAATGGTACTGCGAGAACGGAAAATTATCGTCAGAAACAAGTTGGAAAGATGGCAAGATGCATGGCATGTGTAAATGGTATTACGAGAGTGGCACTTTAAAAACAGAGGGGAATTGGATAGATGGCATACAGGACGGTATATGTAGATGGTACTATGAGAATGGCAAGTTAAAAGCAGAGGCTAATTTTACAGATGGCAAATTATTTTCATCAAATTGCTATGGTGAAAACGGAAATAAAATTCAATGCTCCCCAAAATAGTACTTGTGTCTGTTAAGTTTGGATAGTGGATACATAAAGCATCATTGATAAGGCAGGATCAGAAATAATCTTGCCTTATACTTTATTACGCCCTCTAAAAGGCGGAGTCAACAACGGCTCCGCCTTTTTGCACCTGTATATTGTGGTGAGCCATTATTGGCAAAAATGCGCGACTTCTGCTATCGCAACAATTCATTATTTTATTTAAACGTGACACGGGTCACCCGTCCTTCGCCCGCCTTCCGACCCTGCTCCGCCGAAGCGCTACGCAAAGGCGAGAGCACGCTTCGTGCGGAGGGCAGGTAGCACTGAAAAGTGTAGTCAGTTTAAATTCAAAAGTATACTTAGCAATCACCAATAAGTTTTTTATTTAACACTGCGGAGGGTGGACAAGCCCCTGGGCACGAATTTCCCCATTCCGCATTACGTGTCCCCGGACCCTTTCTTATACGCCATGCCCTGAAACATCGCAATCAGCTCATCATGCTCATCTGTTACCCTGATGGAATAGACAGAGATTTTCCGGGAGTTTGAGATTTCTTCAGCTTCGGCATAGAGGGTTCCGGATTTTACCGCCTTGAGGTAGGAGATTGAGGCATTAATTGCCACCGCAACTTCCTCGTGCGAGTTGGCAGCTGCTGCAAAGGCAAAGTCAGCAAGGGTAAACAGCGCCCCGCCGTGGACCAGGCCCACGCCGTTTATATGAAAAGGCTGCACTGCCATCTTTACCTTTGAGCCGCCGCTGGTTACTTCCAGCAATTCAATTCCTGCGTGCAGAGCGAATTTGTCGTTGTCAAGAAAGCGCTTCTTGTGGTCCATATGTTAGCCCTTAGATGTGAAAAGTGGAACGTGAAAAGTGGAACGTGAAAGGTGAAACGTGAAATGTGGAAAGTGGAAGAATTGAATTCACTTTTCACGTTTCACATTGCTGCTTTTTCCCTGTTTTATTTTTAAACTGCTAATCAGGTTTTGCAGCATTCTCGAAACATGTTTACAGTCATCGACGAGGTTCTGGCCACCAGTAGTATCTACATAGCCTATTTTAATTGCCAGATGTAACTGCGTCCTCAATTCTCCAGAAGAGCCTTTTGCTATGTACAAAAAACGAATAAACTCCTGTGTAGAACCACGTTCAAATCCCTCAGCAATATTGGATGGAACAGAAAGAGCAGAACGGCACAGTTGATCCCTGAACCCCCAGTCCTGTAAAGGTCTGAACTTTTTATAAACATCCAAATATAATTGGCAGGCCCTGTTCCAGACCTCCAGATCCTCAAAGAATTTCATCATACTGGCCCCTTATCATTTGACGCATATCATTTCACTCTTTGCATTTCACCTTTCACGTTCCACTTTTCACCTTCCACCTTTCACTTTTCTTTGCCAATCGTAAACTTCCATTTACAAAAACATCCTTCGGGGTGCGGGTCAGGCGGAGCAAAGACGCATTCAACCGTGATGCGCGGGTCAACCTCGCGGGCAAAGTTTTCAAATTCACCCCGATGCATCTCCTTGCACACGTATTCATCAAGGCCCCGTTTAATGCGCGCAACCTGCGTGGGACAGCTGGGTACTGTTATGATAAGCTCGTCCTCCCGTTCCTCATACTGATACCCGACCAGCAGTGACCACGGGTACAGCTTATGCGCGGCGGCAAATCGCCTGATGCCGGTCTCTGTCACATTAAAGCGTTTGATGAGGTCTTTTGCCGCCATGCCGCCCACGCGGCTCCAGACCTTTTCATTGAGGCGCTCGGCAGTCGGCTGGTCAAACTGCTCGGTCACATAGATAAACCAGAATGAATCAACGACCCGGTAATGCCAGAGAAGAAACTCAAGGTATGATCTGAGCTCGTCTTTATCCATCCCATCGAGAATGGTCAGGTCCATAAAAAACTCCTTGTTGCTAATTTAGGTGAAAAGTGAAATGTGGAAGGTGAAAGGCTAAAAGGACAAAAGGTTAAGAGGTTAATAAAGTTAATCCTCTTTACCTCATTCACCCTTCACCTCTTCACCCACTCTTTGATTGCCCGGGGCACGAGCCACGAGTCACGGTCACTCCCGCCAGCTTCAATGGCATTATTTTACCAGATAGACGCTGTTGTCAAGCCCCTTTCAATTGACACGCGAACACCTTTTATTCTATACATTACATAATAAGAGGCATAGTGAGGATATTGGATAGAGGAGGCATGTTGCATGAACATTCTGTTCTATATCATAGCGGCAGCTCTATTCTTTGCTCTGTCAAGCCGCTTCTACGCGCGCTATATTGCGCGCTCCCTGGGCGAAGATGATAAAAATCCTACGCCTGCGCAGTGCCTTAATGACGGCAGGGATTATGTGCCGACCAGGAAGCCGGTAGTCTTTGCCCACCATTTTTCCGCAATTGCCGGTGCCGGCCCCATCATCGGGCCGACCATGGCCATTTTATACGGCTTTATTCCCGCATGGCTCTGGGTAGTGTTCGGCGGCATCATGATCGGCGCTGTGCATGACTTTACGGTGCTGTTTGTGAGCCTGCGCGAAGGCGGGAAATCAGTCGCAGAGATTGCCCGTAAAACACTCGGCACCGCGGGCTTTAACCTCTTCATCATTTTCACCATCCTGATGCTGGTGCTGCTCACCTCGTCATTCCTTACCGCAACCGCTATCTCTCTCACATCGCTGTGGCCCCTGAGCAAAATCGGCGTGCAGGAGGGTGAGACCTTTTTAAAAACAGTGGTCAAAGACGGCGTGGCAGATGGGCAAAATCGGCGGCATTGCCTCCATGTCAGTGATTATTATCACGCTTTGTTCGCCGCTTCTGGGATGGCTTATTCACCGCAAAGGCATTAAAACAGTGACAGCCTACGGGCTGGCCTCCCTGATCTGTTTCATGCTCCATCATTCTGGGCATCATGTATCCCCTGACATTCTCTCCCACCGTGTGGATGATCATCATTTCCATCTACGTACTCTTTGCCGCAGGAGTGCCGGTATGGCTGGTCCTGCAGCCGCGCGACTTTATCAACGTGCAGATACTGTACGCCGGCATTGCCCTGCTGGTGCTGTCCATATTTTCCACCGGCATAAAAGGCGTGCCCCTCGCCGCGCCCAGCTTCAACCTTGAAGACGGTGTGCAGCAGCTCGGGCTCATATGGCCCATGATGTTTATAACCATTGCCTGCGGCGCCATTTCAGGGTTCCACGCGCTGGTTGCCGGCGGCACTACCGGCAAGCAGCTCTCCTGCGAGTGCGATGCGCGCACTGTGGGGTTTAATGCCATGCTTCTGGAATCGCTGCTGGCGGTGTGCGTGCTGCTGGCGCTGTCCATCGGTCTTGATTTTTCTGATTACAAAGCAATTGTCTGGCCTGCTGATCCTGCGATCAAATCAAATCCGATCCTCGGGTTCTCCCTTGCCGCCGGGAAACTGTTCTATAAAGGGCTGGGCATTCCAGTGGCGCTCGGCACTGTATTCGGCATTCTGCTTGTCGAGGGGTTTGTTATCACCACCCTTGATGCTGCCGTGCGCCTGAACCGCTATTTGTTTGAAGAGCTGTGGGCAATCCTGTTCAAGAATCCTCCCCGCCTCCTGCAGCATTACTGGTTTAACTCCTTTCTTGCGGTGGCGCTGATGGGCATTCTTGCCTATTCCAATGCCTTCAGCGCGCTCTGGCCCATCTTCGGGGCAGCCAACCAGCTCCTGGCCGCGCTGAGCCTTCTGGCAGTGTCAAGCTGGCTGTTAATACGCGGCAGAAATTATTTCTTTGCCGTGATCCCGGCACTATTCATGATGGCAACCACGGTGGCCTCGCTGCTCATACTGTTGCGGAACTATGTGCAGAAGGGAAATTATATCCTCATTGTCACCGATCTTATCCTGCTGTGCCTGTCTCTTGGGGTTATTGTTTTATCCGTCAAAATATTCAGGAAGCCTGCGCAGCCGGCGGAAGCTCTGTGACGGTGAATAGGTGAAGGTAAACAGGTGAACAGGTGAATAGGTGACATCGGCAGGCACATGGCACATAGGCACATAGGTGAATCGGTGAATGGGTGAATCGGCATTTCACGTTTCACCTTCCACTTTTCACGCGTCACGTGTCACGGTTAACTTTTTATGGAGGTTTGCTATGAAAAAGCTTAGAGATGTATGCAGGGTAGTAGTGTTGAGAAGCGGCATCAAGGCGCTCATCATCATCAGCCTGATGCTCGTTCAGACTGGTTGCCAGCCAAAACCTGACATCGCCGTCGGCATAGCGTTGGTTGCAGGGGGGCTCAACCACCCGGTGGCAGTGGCAGTGCCGGATGACGGCAGCAACAGGCTGTTTATTGTTGACCAGATTGGCTTGCTATATGTTGTTAATGCCAGCGGCACGCTTGAGGCACAGCCGTACCTTGATGTGACCGGAAAGATGGTCACCCTCAGCACGAGCTATGATGAGCGGGGGCTTCTGGGCCTGGCGTTCCACCCGGATTTCAAAAACAACCGGCGCTTTTTTGTTTTTTATAACGTGCCCCTCAAAGCCGGAGACCCGCAGAACTTTGACTGCCGTGTCCGCGTTTCTGAATTTCTTGCACAACCGGGCGGCCAGAATGCAGCAGACCCCGACAGCGAGCAGGTGCTCCTTGAGGTGCTCAAGCCGTCGTCTAACCATAATGGCGGAGAGATTGCCTTCGGCCCTGACGGGTATCTTTATATCGGGATTGGCGATGGCGGCGGCGCCAATGACGTGGGCACAGGCCACACCGAGGGCCTCGGCAATGGTCAGGATCTGAATAAGCTGCTGGGAAAGATACTCAGGTATGATGTGAGCACGCCCGGCACAGTGCAGGTACCGCCGGATAACCCGTTTGTCAGTGATCCTGATATTCAGCCGGCAATCTATGCCTACGGGTTTCGCAACCCGTGGCGGTTTTCATTTGATGCCGGCGGTGAGCAGCGCCTGTTCTGCACGGATGTAGGGCAGAATCTTATTGAAGAGGTGGACATAATAACCAAAGGCGGCAATTACGGGTGGAACATCAAGGAGGGAACCCTTTGCTTTGATCCGCAGAACCCCAGCTCTCCGCCGGCACAGTGCCCCGCCATTGGCGCCCGCGGTGAGGCTCTGATTGACCCTGTGATTGAATACAGCCATAGCGGCAGCAGGACGGCTATAGTCGGCAAGGCGATAGCCGGCGGCTTTGTATACCGGGGAAGTGCTATCCCGGCGCTCATCGGTAAATATATTTTCGCAGACTGGTCAGGAAGTTTTGCTGCGCCGGATGGCAAGCTGTTTATCGCTGAGGAGCAGCCGGATAAAACCTGGAAGGTGAAGGAGGCCGGTATTGCCGGGCAGAGGAATAACCGGCTCAACAGTTTTGTGCTGGGAGTCGGCCAGGGGCTTGATAAGGAGGCCTATGTGCTGACCGCAACCACGACCGGGCCCAGCGGCAGCACCGGGCAGGTATGGAAACTGGTGCCGGCACCACAATAACAGGGGTTAGGGGTTGCGTGACGTGATGTCAATACGGAATCGTGACTCGTGACCCGGGACACGAACGACGAGGCACGAGAGACGGGCTCTGAATTAAAAAAATGCTCAGGCAACTCATAATCGACCGGATCAAACGCGAAGGGCCGATATCATTCAAAGATTTCATGGAGATGGCGCTTTACTACCCGCACCATGGATACTATACCTCTCCGGAGACAGATATCGGCAGCAGGGGTGATTTCTACACCAGCCCGCATGTGCATCCGGTGTTTGGCGCGCTCATTGGCCGGCAGGCAGAGGAGATGTGGCGGGCACTGGAAGAGCCGGAGGAGTTTCACATCATCGAGGCCGGCGCCGGCAGGGGGTATCTTGCCGCTGACCTGCTTGCGTATCTTAAGGATACCGCATTCTTCAGCACCATCAGATACACCATTGTTGAGATGAGCCCTTTCATGCGACAGAAGCAGGAGCAGCTGCTGGCTCCGTTTATAGACCGCGTGTGCTGGACGCAGGCCCTGGCGGAAACTGCAGGGGTGCGGGGCTGCATTGTATCCAATGAACTGCTTGACGCATTTCCCGTGCATAGTATTTACCGGGATGGAGACACAATAAAAGAAATATATGTTACAGTACATGGTGACGGGTTTGTTGAGGAGCAGCGCGCATGCAGTTCCGGGGCGGCAGCGTATCTGGAGGAGTTCGGCATTGAACTGCCGCCGGGGTACCGCACCGAGATAAACCTGGAGCCGAAGAACTGGCTCAGAGATGCAGGGCAGGCGCTCTCTGAAGGCTTTATCCTGAGCATCGACTATGGCTATCCGGCATGGGATTATTATGGCCCCGCGCGCAGCAGGGGCACCCTGGTCTGCTACTATAAGCACCAGGACAGCGAGGACCCGTATGCGCATGTCGGGATGCAGGATATCAGCGCCCATGTCAATTTTTCCGCAATAAAAAAATGGGGGGAAGAGGCTGGATTCAAAACCATCGGCTACTGCCCGCAGGGAACATTTCTTGTCTCTCTCGGCATTGATGAAGTAATGAAGGAGCGCTTCAGCAGCAGCGAAGATTCTTTTTCCGGGCCGGGCAACGTCAGCTCGCTCATTTCTCCTGATGGCTTCGGCGAGACGCACAAGGTGCTTGCGCAGTACAAGGGCAGCGGGAATCCGCAGCTCAGAGGGTTTTCTTTGCGGAACAGGTTGAATGTGCTATGAAAGAGGTGACGCAAAAAGGCAAAGAGGTAAAAAGGCAATAGGCAAGAGGCAATAGGCACATAGGAAAAGTGCGGTGAATCGGTGAATGGGTGAATCGGCATTTCACTTTTCACCTTCCACTTTTCACGCGTCACTGATCACTGGTCATGATCCACGGGTCATATTACCAAAGGAGGCATTATGCGTTATTTTAAAACAATAGTTTTCGTGTTTGCAGTGCTGCTCGGTATGGGTCTGGCAACCGATGCGTTTGCCAACAAGGCGGCGGTCACAATAGAAGCGCCTGAAAGCGCTGCTGTCGGCTCTGAAGTTACCATCAAGATAACCGTGACACACAGTGCAAATAATTTTATGCATTATACAAACTGGGTATACGTCATGGTCAATGGAAAGGAAGTGGAGCGATGGGAGTATTCATGGAATAAAAAACCTTCTGATGCAACCTTTACCAGAGAGATAAAATATAAGGTCACGGGCCCGGTAGAAATCAAGGCAGAGGCCAATTGCAATATTCACGGCAGCAAAGGCCCGGCTGACTAAAACTATATCCGTGCGATAAAAAAATACCGAAGGGGGTGGGAAATGAATATAATATTAGTGCTGGGAATTATTAATCTTGCGCTGGTGCTGTTTCAGGTTGCCTCAGGCATGAAGTATATACAGATGTCCTTTACCGCTCATAAGCGGGCAGGCCTTACGTTGCTGGTTACGGCAACATTGCACGGGGCTATTGCAATACTGGCAGATTAAAAAGTGAATGGGAATGGGAATAGGTGAAAGGTGAAAGGTGAATAGGTGAAAGGTGAAAGGTGAAGGGTAAAGGGTGAATGGGCGAAGAGGTAAAAGGCAATAGGCAACAGGCACATAGAAAAGTGCTGAATAACGAGTGATGAGCGATGAGTTCGAGTCACTGGTCACTGGCCACAGGTCACTGATTTAGGGTAAATAGGTGAATAGTGAATCGGTACATTGGTTATTTCAGGGAGAATAATTCATGGCTGTAGACGTAACCGTTAAAATCGGCGGTGAGGCAGGGCAGGGGATACAGACCGTGGGCCAGCTTCTGGCCCTGACCTGCCGGCAGGCAGGGCTTATATGTATTTGCCATCAATGATTTTGAATCGCGCATCCGCGGCGGCCACAGCTTCTTTCAGCTCCGCATCAGCGACAAACAGGTGCGTGCTCCCCACCACCAGGTGAACATGCTGATCTGTCTTGACCGCCGGACGCTTGACCTGCACCGTTCTGAAGTAGTGGCGGACGGTATAATCATGATGGCGGCACAGGACGCGGGTGACGAGCAGGGAGTGCTGACAATACCGGTATTTGCTCTGGCAGACAAGGCCGGGGGCAGCATTACCGCCAATACGGTTGCAGCCGGCTCCTGTCTCGCGCTTCTGGGCGCACCGCTTGAGCTTTTTCTTTCAATAATAGAGAAGCAGTTTGCCGGCAAAAGCATTGAGATGATCGCGCAGAACAGCGCAGCAGCACGGCTCGGTTACGAGGCGGTTGCCGGGATGAAATGCAGCGCTGCCTTCAACTGGCCGGGACAGAATCCCCGGGGAATACTCATGGAGGGGTCACAGTCAGTAGCGCTCGGCGCGCTTGCCGGGGATCTGCGCTTTGCTGCATTTTATCCCATGTCTCCTGCGACAAGCATCCTGACGCATCTGACAGCAGTCGCCGATAAGTTCCCGCTGGCGGTGGAGCAGGCAGAGGATGAGATCGCTGCGGCAAACATGATTATCGGCTCATCGTTTGCAGGTGTTAGATCAATGACCGCGACCTCCGGCGGCGGGTTCTGCCTGATGGTGGAAGCGCTGGGGCTTGCAGGCATGACCGAGACGCCGATCGTCATCGTGAATGCCCAGCGGCCGGGGCCGGCCACCGGACTTCCGACCCGCACCGGGCAGGGCGATCTGCAGTTTGTCATCAGTGCTTCCCAGGATGAATTTCCCCGCTTTGTCTTTGCCCCGGGGTCTCCTGAGGAGGCGTTCAGCATAACCGCGCGGGCGCTCAATCTGGCAGAGAAATACCAGGTGCCGGCCATCATTCTGGTGGACCAGTTTCTGCTCGATTCACTCTACATTATTGAAAAGGAATTTAGCGTGCCGGACCGGATTGAGCGTTATATTGCGGACGGAGACGGCGCCGGATATAAGCGCTACGCAGTGACCGCAGACGGAGTGTCGCCCCGCAGGCTCCCCTGCCGGGGAAGCGCGCTGGTGGTGGCAAACGGCAATGAGCATTCAGAGGACGGCCATACCACCGAAGAGATTGTTGAGCGCAACAAGATGGTGCAGAAACGCCTGGCAAAAGTTCCCCACATGCTGCAGGAGATGGAGCCGCCGCACCCCTATTACGGGGATGCTCACCTGCTGCTGGTCGGCTGGGGCTCTACTGCCGGTACTATACAGGAGGCGGTTGATCTATTGCGCGCTGAAGGTATTGATTGCGGGGCTCTGCATTTCTCAGATCTCTGGCCGTTTCCCGCTGCGGCTGCAAAAAAGGTGCTGGAGAAAGCAGCGAGATTTTATGTAGTGGAAAATAATGCTACCGGGCAGCTGGCGCAGATTATCCGCCAGGAACTGCTGCGCGCCCCTGACGGACTGCTGTTAAAATATGACGGCCGTCCGTTCTACCCGGTTGAGATTGCAAACAAAATCAAAGAACTGGCGAGGTGAGAGATGGTTACTGCTGCTGATTTCGATTCAAAGACCGAGATAAAGTGGTGCCCGGGGTGTGGCAATTTCGGCATCCTTGATGCCATGAAGGATGCGCTGGCAAAGCTGGGCCTGAGTCCTGAACAGGTGCTCGTCATTTCCGGCATCGGCCAGGCGGCAAAGACACCGGAATTTATGAAATGCAACATGTTCCATGCCTTGCACGGTCGGGCGCTGCCGCTTGCAACTGCTGCCAAAATTGCCAATCACAATTTAAAAATTCTGGTGAACACCGGCGATGGCGATTGCTACGGCGAGGGCGGCAATCACTTCATGCATGCCGTCAGGCGCAATATCGACCTCACGGTACTCGCCCACAACAACATGGTCTACGGCCTTACCAAGGGCCAGGCCTCTCCCACCTCAGAGCGCGGCACAATCACCCGCGTGAACCAGCATGGCGTTATCATGGAACCGTTCAACCCAATGGCGGTCGCGCTTTCTTTGAAGGCAGGGTTCGTGGCACGCGGCTTTTCCGGGCGGAAGGAGCATTTAAGCTCGATCATACAGCAGGCCTTGCAGTATAACGGCTTCAGCCTGATTGACATACTGCAGCCCTGCGTCTCATTTAATCATGTGAATACACACCAGTGGTATAATAAGCGGGTCTATGAGCTGGAGAAGGAAAATTATTCTCCCGCTGACTATGTGCAGGCCATGGCGAAAGCACAGGAATGGGGAGAGCGCATCCCCATCGGTATTCTTTACAGAAAGGACAAACCGTCTTTCACAGACCAGTTTTTCGCCCTCAAGGATGGCCCGCTGGTGGACAGAACCTACAGCCCGGAGCCGCTGAGGAAGTTGTTGAAAGAACTTTAATCCCGGGGCTCAGTGGTTCGGGACTCGGGGTTTGTGTAACGATATGCTTTCCCGAAACCCTAATCCCCAAACCCTAACCCCGGTTTCCGAAAGGAAACCAATGAGCTTTCGAGAGGAAACTGACAGCATGGGAACGGTCAACGTTCCCGAAGATGCCTACTACGGAGCGCAGACTAAGCGCGCTGTGGACAACTTTCCCATAAGCGGCCTGTGCTTTCCGCTCTCCTTTATTAAAGCCATTGCGCTGATAAAAAAGTACGCGGCGCAGGTTAACCGGGACCTTGGCCTTCTCTCTCCGGAATTGGCTCCCGGCTATCATGCAGGCTGCACAGGAAGTGATAGACGGCACGTTTGACGAACAGTTTGTGGTTGACGTGTTTCAGACCGGCTCCGGCACTTCAACCAACATGAATGTTAATGAAGTCATTGCCGGACGCGCCAATGAAATCATCACCGGGAACATCGGCGGAAAATCACCGGTGCACCCGAATGACCATGTAAACTGCGGTCAGTCAAGTAACGACGTTATCCCCTCCGCCATTCATATTGCCGCGCTCATCTCCGCGAGAAATGATCTTCTGCCGTCGCTGGAGAAGCTCTGCCAGAGCCTTCAAAAAAAATCGCATGAATTTGCCGGGATTGCCAAAATCGGCAGGACGCATCTGCAGGATGCCGTGCCCGTGACCCTGGGGCAGGAATTCAGCGGTTATGCACGGCAGGTGGAGCTTGGCATTGAACGGCTTAAAGCAATAGAGCCGCGGCTTGCGGAGCTTGCCCTCGGCGGCACCGCGGTCGGCACCGGCATGAATACGCACGCAGAGTTTGCCCGCAGGGTGATTGCATTAATTGCGCAGGAGACCGGGTGCCCGTTTATTGAAGCGAAAAACCATTTCGCGGCCCAGGCAGCACAGGATGCGGCGGTTGAGGCAAGCGGGGTATTAAAGACCATTGCGTGAGCCTGATGAAAATTGCCAATGATATTCGCTGGCTCGCATCCGGGCCGCGCTGCGGCATTGGTGAAATAATACTACCCGATCTTCAGCCCGGTTCTTCCATCATGCCGGGTAAAGTCAATCCGGTTCTGCCTGAAGTGGTGCTGCAGGTGGCTGCCCAGGTGATTGGAAATGATGCGGCTATTACCATTGGCGGGCAGGGAGGCAATTTTGAGCTGAACACCATGCTTCCCGCTTATTGCCTACAACCTGCTGCAGTCAATCACGATACTCGCTGCGGCAGTTACCTTGTTTGCTGAAAAATGTATTGACGGGATTACGGCGAACAAGGAGCAATGCGCTTCAACGGTTGATACGACTATTGCGCTGGTCACGCCCCTGGTGCCGGTTATCGGCTATGATACAGCAGCCGCCATTGCCAAAGAAGCACGCGAGACCGGTAAAACCATCCGGGAAATCGCTCTTGAAAAAAAGATACTGCCAGAAGCAGAGTTAGACAAATTGCTTGGAGATAAAAACAACTTTAAATAAGATGCAGAGGGTATATAAGTTAGAAGCGCTAATAAAGCCGAAGGGTAGTCTCAAGAATTGGGAAAAAGCTAATAAACATAACCGTTCCTTTTAAGTTCCAAAAACAATGGGAAACAAATGTCTCGTCGTTTTGTAAGATTAAGTTTTTTAATAAATGTATTGATATATTTTACCTTGTTATTAATTTTAAGCTATGGATCTTTACTATCTAAATCTGGAGTTTCTTTTGCAATAGTATCAATAGCACCAGATTATAATAGCGTCTTGGTGTTTTTACTGCAAAAAGTGTTAGCGAATTTATCTTTTGTCTTCTTTCTTTGGGTATAACAATAAATGCCATTATGCAGATAACCCTTTCAATTTGGAAACATAATACGAAATCGTTACTTTATGTAGCCCATGTCAGTCTAATTCTTTACTGGGGATATAGTTTGTTTCTTTTAACAACTCTTAAATAATTAATAGTAATATTTTATGAGATGAAAACTATAGTTCAACTTAAGCCAGGCGTAAAGGCACCATCATTAGAACTTCTCGATCAGCAGGGTAAAAAGTAAAACTCTCGTACTTCAGGGGCAAAAAGCTTTTGCTCTATTTTTATCCAAAGGCTGATACCCCCGGCTGCACCATACAATAAGCTCTAAAGATACCGTCCCCAATGTGCTGAAGGCTTTTGAAGGTAAACAGAAGTAAGATTACTCTACAAGCAGACGCTGCATGGCCCCAGTAATCCGGGTTGCTGATGTTTGGAAATATTATAGTGACGATGGGAGCAGCACTGCTGCTCTGCGCGGGGCAAGCCTTGACGTCGCAGCGGGAGAGCTGGTAGCGCTCTACGGCAAAAGCGGGTCCGGCAAAACCACGCTCCTCAACCTGATCGCCGGCCTTGACCATCCCTCTCAGGGGCTGATAGAAGTCGCCGGTGAAAACCTTGCAGCGCTCGGCGAGCACGGCAGAACCATGCTGCGCCGCATCCGCATCGGGTTCGTCTTCCAGTTTTTCAACCTCCTTCCTACCCTCACCGCGCTGGAAAATGTTTTTCTCTCCCTTGAGCTTGCCGGCAAAAAAGAGCAACAGGCAGCCCTGGAAACGCTCAAAGCCCTGGGCCTGGAAGGCAAGGAAAAGCGGTTTCCCCATGAACTCTCCGGGGGCGAGCAGCAGCGGGTTGCCATTGCCCGCGCACTTGTAAAGCAGCCTTCCATAATCCTTGCAGACGAGCCGACCGGCAATTTAGACTCACAGATCGGCAACCAGATACTTGACCTTCTGTCCCACACCTGCCGGGAACGAAAGACCACTTTGATTGTTGCCACTCACAGCCCGCTCACCTGTCGTTATGTGGACCGGACCATGCGGATGGTGGATGGCGTTCTGGAAGAAGATCATTCCTGCCCGGAACCAGATGCATGAAAACAGTAACAAAGGCCTTTCTTCGCTACATACCACGGCGCCGCAGTTTAAGCATTCTCCAGCTTCTTGGCGTTGCCTGCGGCGTGGCAGCAGCAGTGGGTATGGCTTTTTCTTCCCAGGCCTCCCTTGCAAGCTTTTCCCGGGCTGTTGAATTCCTCAGAGGTAAATCCACCCATAGCATTACCGGGCCGGTCGGGCCTATGGATGAGAAGATTGTCGCACGCCTTATGGCGGATGCCGCGGTTCAGGCGTTTTCTCCGGTCATTGACCGGAAGGTGCAGCTTGAAAGCAACGAGCCGGTCCGGGTGCTTGGCATAGACCCCTTTCTTGACCGTGCCATGAGACCCGGATTTGCAACAATTTCGTTTTCTGAACAGCGCTCTCTAAAAGAAGCACGCACCTTTTTACTGGATGAGCGTGCGGTTTTTGTTGACTCAGGGCTATCTGAGAAATTGGGGCTCAACCCGGGGGACCTTATCAAAACTGAGCGCGGTACTTTTACCATTGCCGGCGTATTCCCTAATCCCTCGGGAGAACCGCTCCTGCTCATGGATATTTCCCACGCACAAAACGTTTTTAATCTGCACGGGCTGGTGGATCGCATTGAGCTTATCCTCAGCGATCAGCAGGCATTTAAATCCCGCTGGGAGAAGGGTTTCATCATCCAGGCAAGCGAGGAGCGAAAAGCAGCCCTGAGCGATATGCTCCAGGCTTTCCGTCTGAACCTTGAGGCCCTCTCTTTGCTTGCCCTGTTTGTGGGCGTATTCCTGATTTATAATACTGCCATGTTTGCCGTGGTGAGCCGCAAGAAAGATGCCGGCATTTTGCGCAGCCTGGGAGCGCGGCGGGGAGAAATTGTCTTTGCCTTTCTCTTTGAAATTATTCTCTCCGGTTTTGTGGGTGGAGCTCTCGGCGGCGTGCTTGGCTACTTTCTCAGCCAGGTACTCACCGGACTGGTGGGCAGGACCATCAGCAGCCTCTACTTTTTCTTAACGCCCACTGCTCCGCCCTGGACCTGGTGGATTATTTTATACGGCATGGTGCTTGGCTGCGGCGCAAGCCTTGCCGGCGGGTTCTTCCCGCTCTATGAATTAGCACGGGTTGACCCGGTTAAAGCGCTCCAGGGTCGTGTTGTCAGCAGGACAGAAAGCGCAACAGCATTTAAAATATCAATAGTAGGGTTTGCGGTGATACTGGCAAGCTTCGGGTTTCTGGCAGCAGCGCGCTTTAATGTCTATCTTGGATTTGCCGGTGCCTTTTTCCTGCTGATCGGAGCAAGCCTGACCACCGGGCTGGTGCTGGTCACCATAGCCCCTGCGTTAAAGAAAACGCTCTATTTCTGCAGCGGGCTTCCCGGGCAGATAGCAGCAGCAAATATCCGCACCAACCTCAGCCGCACTGCGGTGGCAATTGCAGCGTTTATGATTGCCCTTTCCATGCTGGTGGGTCTGGGGTCAATGATTGGAAGCTTCAGGAGCTCGGTGCAGTGGTGGATGAAAAGCCAGCTTGCCGCAGACCTCTATGTGGCGCCTTCTGCCGACATCGAAGTGCCGGAGGCTTTCTATGAAGCGATAAAAAACATCAGGGGAATCGCCGGGATTGATACCTACCGCAATGTGCAGTTTCTCTACCAGGGGGTGACGATCCGGATAGCAGCTGTGGATGCAGCAGTCCTGCAGAAATATGCCCGTTTCGGCTGGCTTACCGGCAATAACGAGAACTGGGACTCTGTCAAAGCGGGTGATGTAATAGTCTCAGAAAGCTTTTTTCGCAGGTTTAGCCTCAGTGCCGGCGACACGGTCACTCTTGACAGTGTTGCCGGACGATCACCCCTTGAAAATAGCCGGGGTGTTTTATGACTATACCAGCGAGCACGGCCTTATCATGATGGACCGGTCAATGTATCTGAAACTGTTTGGAGACCGCACCATAGACAGTGTCGCAGTCTTTATTGATAAAGATAGTGCCAGGCGCGATGCCCTGATAGAAACAATAAAGAACACTGCCCTGCGCTGGAAGCTCCCCGTTGTGTCGCAGCAGCAGATGCACGAAGGCATCCTCGCGGTATTTGACTCCACGTTTGCAGTAACACAGTCCATGCGCCTGATTGCAATCATAGTTGCATTCTTTGGCATTGCCAATGCCCTGCTTACTCTTTTTATAGAGCGCCAGCGGGAATTTGGCATTTACCGGGCGCTCGGTTTCTCAACAGTCCAGGTGGCGGGCATGACGCTCATGGAGGGCATCGCCATGGGACTGGTGAGCTTTGTGCTGTGCGCGGTTGTCGGCACCGCACTCGCATTTGTCCTGATCAAGGTGATAAACTTTCACAGCTTTAACTGGACTGTTTTTTATTTTTTTGAATGGAAGCCGTATCTGCTGGCAGCCCTGACTGCCTTGCTTGCAAGCATCGGGGCTGCAGTGTATCCGGTCTGGAGAATCTGCCGCACCTACCCGCAAATGCAGATTCGCGAGGAATAGATAGTACAGGAATGTCAAAGACCAAATGACAAATTGCAAATGTTTTGAACCCTTTATTTTGGCGGCGGCTTTTCTTGCCTTTGTGTTGTTCGGCACGGGGGCTTATGCTGATGCTGCTGATCAGTGGCAGCTTGCGCTTGAGCCGCGCGCATGGATTTTCCCCCGTGATCACGGCGCGCATCCGGAGTATCGCACGGAGTGGTGGTACTTTACCGGAAATCTAAAGGACGATACAGGCAACCGGTATGGATATCAGCTTACCTTCTTCCGCCACGGCCTGCGGGAGCAGACTGGCAGCAACGCAAATGCCTGGTCTGTGCGTGACATTTACAGCGCTCATTTCACTATCACCGATGTGAGCACCGGCCAGTTCCTCATGGATGAGCGTATGTCACGGTCAGGTCCCGGATTAGCAGGTGCTCTCGCAGAACAGATGCATGTATGGCTGTTTAACTGGAAAGCAAAGATGGAAGAAAACACCATCTTTCTCGAGGCTCAAAATAATGAGCTGCAGCTCAAGCTCGAATTGAAGCCGCGGAAGCCTCTGGTTTTTCATGGTGATCGCGGCCTCAGTAAAAAGGGATCGGGAAAGGGACAGGCCTCTTATTACACATCGTTTACCGACCTTGAGACCAGGGGGAGCATACAAACAAAGCCCAATGGGCCGCAGATTTCTGTGCAGGGAACAAGCTGGTTTGATCATGAATTCGGCTCCACTCAGCTTAGCCGCGATCAGGAGGGATGGGACTGGTTCGGCCTGCATTTATCTGATGGCAGGGATCTGATGATTTACCTGTTGCGAAAAACAGATAAAACAATCAATCAAGAATCATCGGGAACTATCATTGAACCTGATGGGTCCTTTCGGCATTTGAAACTATCAGATTTTTCAGTGACAGTACTTGATACATGGAAGAGCCCCAAAAGCAGCGGTCAATATCCATGCAAGTGGAGAATTGCAATACCGTCCAGTCAAATCGATATAATTATCTCACCCCTTGTTCCGGACCAGGAACTTGATACCCGGCAGTCAACCGGCATTATCTACTGGGAAGGGGCTGTGGCAGGGAAGGGGACGTCCGGGGGGAGAGCGGTGCAATGCGAGGGCTATGTTGAGCTGACCGGTTATGCGGGAAGTCTTGGGGGCATTTTTTAAATATTTGTTATGACCCGCGCAGATACATCTTGCGTTCATCACAGAAATAAAGATAAAATCTTTAATCCGGGAAATATAGAGGTGCTGATTGTATCTTCCCGGGGAATGTGTTTCAGAGCGCTATTTTTCTCATGGTGCTCTGTGGATAAGATGTAAAATGCGTAACGGAAAAGGAGCGGTGTATTATGAAAAAACTATCAGTGCATACTATCTTCCATCTTTATCTGCTGGCAGCTTTGCTCACCCTTTCCGCCTGCACCGGCAGGATGGCCAAAGTTGATGAGTCCTGGATTAAGGAAGCTTCTGCGACTCAGCCCACAGCACAAAAAATACAAATACCATTCTCAGTGGCTGAGAAGGGTATCGAAGTTTACACGGGTCGGCCTTCATCTATTGGCTACATGACCTGGGGAGTAACCGTTGATTTAAAATCAATACAGGAGATAGCTGCACGCACGGTATTGAGCAGACTCCCGGATTCTCCCGCATTAAAACAGAATAACTTAGCGGTGCAGAGCTATATAACTGATTTTTCCTACAAGTGGAATTTCCCCTGGCCCACAAAGCGGTCGTATGTTTCATTTACCCTGCACGTTGAAGCAATCAAAGACAACAAACCTCTGGGAGCACGGTCTATTGTTGTCAAGG
Organism: uncultured delta proteobacterium; assembly: GCA_963803975.1. Taxonomy (GTDB): domain Bacteria; phylum Desulfobacterota; class WTBG01; order CAIYCZ01; family CAIYCZ01; genus JAPLIX01. Next base: position 39,460 of record CAWDOY010000015.1, on the reverse strand, counting down.
AGTTTGCAGGCAGTGAGACCAGACAGTTCCTGATCCCGCCTGAAATCATAATCGATAAACTGTATACCAAGGCGCGGGGTTTTGAGCACCAGCGTTCAGAGATGGTAGCAAAAGCAACGCTGGAAGCAGTATATGGAGTATATAAAAAAGAATTGCCTGGCATTATCAATGAAACAGGAAGATAGTACTATTAGTGTTGTAATGATAGCCAAAGATATTTGATATTTCTGTAGGAGCGCATTTATGCCGTGGCTGAACCTACAGCATGCCATATCTCTGGAAGTCTGAAGCATTAAGCTAAAGCCGCAATAAATCACGCAGAGGTAATGAATGAAAAAAAGACGGGTTTTCCTCGATGGATAAGTTATTTATTAATATTTATATTGCTCATTTTTGTTGGAGTGCCGCTTATGATTAAAAACATCTATGGCGTTGAGGAAGCATTTAAAAAAACACCGGCCGGCAAAATCGAAGTGAAGATTATCCCTGAGTCAAAGGTGATGGTGTCCGAGGGTGAAGGAAATTATTATCGCACCCGCAATTACCTTTTTCGGCGGCTGTTTAATTACATAAGTGAAAACAATGTGGCCATGACGACTCCTGTTGAAGCACGCATTGAAAATGCCCAGATGAAATTTTATGTGGGGACAAAAGATAAAGTAAAGGCGCTGCAAGATCAGGGCAGCGTGCGGATAGTAACAGTACCGCAGCGCACGGTGGTCAGCATCGGCATCAGGGGTGTTTATACGGAAGGCAGTTTTGAAAAAGCTCGAGCGCAGCTGGAACAATGGCTTAAGGATAATAAAGAATACCGGCAATCTGGTGATGTCTATGCAGTGTTCTGGGATGCGCCCTTTATGCCGTGGTTCCTGAAGCGTTCTGAAGTCCATATACCGGTTGAGAAAACCGAGAAACAGTAACGGGACATAACCTGTAATAAAAACAAGGGTTTGTATTACAGGCACTCGCAAACAAGTTCCTGTAAATAAAAGGAGATCAATCATGGCAAAGGATGATTTAAAGAAAAAGGTGGTTGAATTAATCAAGCGCAACAGGTATTCGAAACTCATTACCTTCGGCTCCGATGGAGCACCCCACGGAAGGATCATGACCAACCTTCCCCTTGGCAAGGATTTTGTTATATGGTTTGCTACCGGATTAAGTACCAGCAAAATAAAGGATATCAAAAAAAATCCCACCGTGAGTGTGTTTGTGGATGATCCAAATGATCAGACAAACGCATCCATTATCGGGAAAGCAGAGATTGTCACAGATAACCGGCTCCGTAAAAAATATTGGCAGGAACCATTTGGTTTCTTTTTTCCACACGGCCCTTCTGATCCCGACTATTGTTTGCTCAAGATTACCCCGAAAAAGTTAGAGTACCTGGATCCCGGGCCCTCGATCCATCAAAACCGCATGCGTGTGATCATTACTATTTAATTACACGCGGGCCACGAAGAAAACTGCCTGAACACTGCATAAGAATACTTTGTTTGGAATCAATAGAGGAGAACACTAAACAATGCGAAACGTACGGGGGATATTAGGGTGCACCGTTGTGATTGCGGCACTGGTGTTGACGCTGCAGCCTGTGGCTGCCCGTGCGGACAGCCTGTTTCCGCGTATTATCAACCTGCCCGATGACTTTCAGCCGGAGGGTATCGCGATCGGCCGCGCGGCCAGTTTTTTCGCCGGCTCCCTCGCGAACGGCTCAATCTATCGAGGCGCTTTGTGCACAGGTGAAGGCTCTATTCTGGTGCCGCCGGCGTCCGGCCGCGCAATTGCCGGGCTTTACGTGGATAAAAAAAGCAACATTCTGTTTGCCGCGGGGACGCTCAGCGGACAGGCCTTTGCTTTTGATGCGGAAAGCGGCGCGTTGCTGGCCACGTATCAACTTGCCACAGCATTCCCCAGCCTCATAAACGACGTGATTGTTACGTGCGACGCCGCTTACTTTACCGACTCTTTCCAGCCCTTCATATACCGCGTGCCGCTTGGACCATTCGGCTCTCTGCCTGATGAATCGCCTGGTGGAACGCATTCCATTGGGCGGCGACTTTATTCAGGTCCCCGGGTCGTTTGTCTTCAACAGCAATGGCATCGAGGCTTCGTCCGGCGGCGAGTGGCTTCTGATCGTCAGTCGCGGGGAACTGTACCGCGTCGATCCGCGAACAGGCAATGCCATCAAAGTCGATATAGGCGCTGAGAGTCTCAGCTTCGGCGACGGTATACGCCTGCAGGGGCGCACGCTGTATGTGGTGCGCAATCGGCTGAATCAGATCGCTGTCGTCAAGTTAGCGCGCGATTTCGCAAGCGGCACTGTCGTGGGCGCGATCACCGATCCTGATTTTAATGTGCCAACAACGATTGCCCGCTTCGGCCCATGGCTGTATGCCGTCAATTCGCAGCCACCGTACACCATCGTGCGCGTATCGCGGTGGAGACGGCATTAAAACGCACCCCTTGAATTTATCCTGCTTTAATTGACTGAAAACTATCCCGTATTTGAGTAATTTTGAGGCATAATAATAGTTATAAGAGAGTATAACAACCTCCTTGCGGCAGGTCTAACTTCTCTTTTCAATCTGCTTTATTAAATCATTGAAAATCATGTTATGAAACGGGAGAAAACTATACCAGTACAGCATGCCGAACACGGTGTCGGTGTCGTAATAGGCGGTAATTGATAAATTAATTTTTCCCTTCTCCGGTACCATTTTGAATTCAAGCCAGCCCCGTCCCGGCAGCTTCATTTCTGCCCTGAGCAGAAGCCTTTTGTCTTGTCTTGATATCTTCAACGCGCCAGAAATCTATCACGTCATTTATTTTAAGACTTACATCACTGCGCCGCCCCCTCGATGAACCGACCCCCATCAGGAGACGGTCTATCATACCCCTGAGCCGCCACATCCAGTTGTTCTGAAACCAGCCTTCTTTTCCCCCGATTCTGCAGATTGACGCATACAGCGCTTCTGCGCTCTTGTCAGTCAGGATCGAATAGGTCGTCGTGTAGTAGGGAATCCGCCCCAGTTCACTGAGCTTCATAGCGAGGCTGTGGTCCTTTGGATAGGCATCTGACCACCGGGTGTAGACCTTGTCCTGCTCCTCCCGCTGCAGCGCCCGTTGTATGGCTTCTCTATAAGACAGCGTTTCAAACGGTATAAACTGTTTTATTCGAATCGTTTTTGCACACGACTTCATTTTTCAGCCCCTCCATCAAAGATTGGATTATGGGCGCGGGAACCGGTGTGACGAGGCTTGCAATGTATGCAGTAGAAACCCAGGCGGGAAAAGGGGCCTCTGAAAAAAACCCGTTTTTTCCCGGTAATCTCAGCAAATATCTCCAGCATCTGCACGGTAGGTCAGTATATCTTGGCCGCCGATGTCAAACGATTTTCCCGCGGTTGCCGGGTTCTCCAGACATCCTACCAGGTATTTTATCACATCGCGGATTGCAATTGGCTGGCATCGGGTATTGGCCCATTTGGGTACACTGATGACGGGAACTTTTTTTATCAGGTGTTTTATAATCTCATAGGACGCGCTTCCCGATCCCATGATGGTGGCGGCCCTGAGAATCGTAACCGGGACCGGGCCTTTCTGTAGTTCCTCGGATACATGGATTCTGCTGCGCAAATGATCAGATAACAGAGCTGCAGCATCTCCCAGCCCGCCCAGATAAATAATCCGCTTAACATGATTTTGCGGGCGGCCTCCCTGAAATTGTGTGCCGCCGTTATGTCCGCATCGTAAAACTGGTGCTGGCCAAGAAGAAGCGAGTGTATGAGGTAAAACGCGGTATCTATCTGGTTGAGGGCGTGCTGAAGGGTTTCATATTTGAGGGCATCTGCAACAACTACTTCCGCTTGGGGCCAGAGCTCCTGGTAGTGCGTGGCATTCTCCCGGATGATAACCCGAACCTGGTAGCCTCTTGCGAGCAGCTCATTGACCAATCTTCCGCCAATATAGCCGGAAGCGCCGGTAATAAGAATTTTGCCCACTCCCGGTACAGGTCGTGTCGGAAGGTCTGTACAGAACAGATCTTCCCGTGTCGGTGTGTATACATTATTCACTGGCTTATTGCTGGATAGAAGATGAATTGCTGTGGTGAAAAGCTACTACCCTTACGTATGATTATAAGTGCGGATATTCATTTTTGCAAGGGCTGACTGCTGCGGATTGTTTTTGCGATACCCCGCAGCATTCCTCTGAACACAAGGACATGAAAGGGGTAGAGGACATACCAGTAGAGCAATCCGGCAAGGCCTACGGGGTCAAAAATTGATGTCAGCCTGATAATAGAATTGGATGCATCTGCCTTCACCTCGATCTGCAGCCACGCCCTTCCCGGCGCCTTCAATTCAGAGAACAGGCGCAGCATGCGGTCCTGCTCAATTGCTTCAACCCGCCAGAAGTCGATGGTGTCACCGGGCAACAGGCATCGGGGATTGCGGCGCCCCCTGTTTGAGCCGACCCCGCCGGCAATCTTGTCAATAAAGCCCCGCAGGCTCCACAGCCAGTTCAGTGCATACCAGCCGGTAGTACCCCCAATGCAGTGTATTGGTTTAAAGCACTCATCCGGCGGATAGGGCACTTGTATTTCCCGGGAATAAACAAAGCGGTTCCCAACCCTGCCTCCGCCCCGGCCGGTTTTCAGATATGAAGGAGCAGCATCTGCCCAGCGGGTCGCTGCAAACTCCTGGTCTTCATTGGCAAGCGCCCGCTGAATTGCCTCCCGCACACCCCGGGGTCTGATATTAAATACCGCAAGCGCCCTGGCATCATGCACGATTGTCTCGTTTTTCACCCCTTCAATCAGCCAGCGGCCGATTTTATAATACAGAGGAGTCACCAGGGCAAGCCAGAAGCCTGAGAGCCACGGGTTGAGCCACGGCACGGGTATTATGAGCCGTTTCAGACCGCGCTGCCGGGCATACTCCCGCATGATGCCGTCGTAAGAGGTGATGTCAGCGCAGCCGATTTCAAAAACAGTGCTTGCCTCAAGCGTACTATCAATCGCTGCGATCAGATACGCGATCACATCTTCTATGGCAATCGGCTGGGTTTTTGTCCGTACCCAGCGCGGTGTCGTCATAATGGGCAGGCGCTCAACAAGCGCCCGCACCAGTTCAAAGGAAAGGCTGCCGGAGCCAAGAATGACTGAAGCGCGGAATTCAATGGCGGGCACTTTTGATTGTCTGAGAATTGCACCGACTTCCTGCCGGCTCGACAGGTGGGGCGAAAGACCTTGGCCAGCACCGAGCCCGCCCAGATAGATGATGCGCTGCACGCGCGGCTTTTTCAGCGGCGCGGGCGAAGTTTTCTGCTGCAATGCGGTCATTTTCTTCAAATGAACCCGATGCAGCCAGGGAATGAACCAGAAAATATGCAGTGTGGACACCCGCCATGGCGCGATCGAGAGAGGCTGTATCAAAAACATCACCCTTAGCGATTTCCGTGGATGGAGGGGACCGGTGGGAAACGAATTCAGGCCTGCGCACCAGGCAGCGGGCACGATATCCCCGGCGCTCAAGCTCGCGCAGAAGGCGACCGCCCACGTAACCGCTTGCCCCGGTTACCAGGACGAGTCTGTTATCAGGAACAACGGGGTCATCCATAGTAATTTTGTTCCGGTGAAAGATGTATCAGATAACTGCTCTGCCCAGCGCAATAAACAGATGCCGGGTATTTATTCCCGGGTCATTTTTCTCTTGAGCGATATGTTCCGCAGCATCTATGATCTGCCGCAGTATCTCTGCCGTCATGTGTTTATTGAGCATGAGTGCTGAGAGGGCATGTATGGTATGCTCACACCAGAGGGCATGGGTCAGAGGCGAGACTTTTTCAATACACTGATTGAGTTCCTTTTCCACTGCCTGCTCTTCACATTCAGCGCCGAAGACCGGGTCACATTCAAGACAGGCAGCATAATGAATCATGATTTCGCCCTGCTCCTGAGGGGTTTTATCTGCCTGTGCTTTATATTCCGGCGCTTGTGCCATCTCGGCTGCCGCGATGTCCAGGATCGTCGTTGTAACCCCCTTTAATCCGTCCGGTTTTGCCATTTTTGCGCGCAGCGTTTCCGGCCCGACAAGCGCTTCGCACACAGCCGGATTCTTTACCATATCTTCCGCCCGCTGCTGTATCTTCCGGGCTGAGGATACGGGCACCGTCCCATCAGACAGGGAGGAGCTGAGATTGAAGCGGGCGTGGCAGCACCAGGGAACGGTTTCCGTTCTGCGCAATGCGTCTCGATGCATGCCGCTGACAAACTGATTTGCTTTACACATCTCCCGCAAATTCTTAGTGCACCTGCGGCACATGTTGATGTACATAAGTGCCCGCTCGGGAATCCAGCCCGTGTCCCGCTTTTTTTCAAACGTGGCAAGCGAGTCCTTTTGAAACTGCTGCTCACCTGCAGCATCACGGTATGTATTGAGGCAGGCTGATGAACAGTACAGCTTTTCATTGAGCTCTATGGGGTATTGCGTGCGCTGGCCGCAGATGCAGCACGTCGAGGTCTTTTTATTGCTGCCGGTTGCTTGTGCCACTGCCTGTTCCTCCGGTTAATACGTTTTTCCCTTTATTGTATAACCATGGGATTCAATAGCTTTTTCAAAATCCGCCCGGTCATATTCAGAAGGAGAATATGTGACGGTAACGCTTCGCTCCGGAAAATCGACTACATACTCTATGCCGTCAAATTTCCTCAATTCATTTTCAATAGTCCGCGCGCAGCCGACACAGGTCATGCCGGTAATGTGGATTGTTTCCTGAATAGTGTTGTTATTTACACTCATAATGATGTTCAATCACAAAACTTTGCGTTGCTGCAAAAGAAAAAGGCGGGATCAAGTTAAGAACCCGCCCCTTAATATACTTTTAAAATGTGTTATATGCTTATCACTTCTCGAGATGATCTTACCGCCTGAAGTCACTTCAACTGGTTTCTCTTTGCCCTTGCTGACAAGCCACCTGACGGTATAGATATATTCTCCCTCACCAATAAAGCAGATACTTGCAGTTCCACCCTCCGGAATCGCGACTGACTCATAGTTGCCAAACATATCAGCATAAAAGTTAACCGGAGCTGAACAGGCTATCCCTAACCGTGTCGTGAACTTTATTGTAACAGGGCCGGGACCATTATTATACCAAACAACAGTGGTTCCTAATTTTGCTTTCAAAGATTCAGGAGAGACGGTACCATGTTCTGACTTGAGGGTAATAAGTTGTACCGTATCACCTGACAATGCCGGGCTTACAGAAAAAGACAGAACAGTCCCGACAACCAGAAAAGAAATTATTAGCGCAAACAACAAGGTTTTTTTTGTGTACATCATGGCTTCTCCTTTTTAAATAAAGTTTATTATTAAGGGTACTTTTATTAATAAGCTCACAGGCTCTGCCTGTTAACCATTTAGCCTACCATGCCGAAGGGAACATCGTCTAATGAAAGCGGGTTGCAGAGGTTTTCCTTTTTATCCGCCAGCCTGCCGCAGTTCAAACACATAAAATCCGGCGCTTTAGCCAGCTTTTTTATCTCATCGAATTTTCCCTGGCCCGCCAGTTCACAGATGTGCTGCGAATGGTCGCCGCTGCATTTTTCACACACCAGCGGCAGATCTTTGGTAACCTTGAAATAGACCACGTATTTTACCAGGGCACCGGCTCCGGGAAACACACACCGGTTTGTTGCTTCCCTGATCTCGGTGAGTATCGGCCCCTCGGTTGCCTCCTTGACTTTATCGAGATAAAACCGTTTGCCGCTGAACCCGCTTTCATTGAACGCATACACGGCATGGGGGTTGTCGGAAAGATTTGCGTGGGTAAGCCGGTCGGTCATGCCGAACACAAACGTCCCGTCATCAAGAACATGCGGGCGGGAATAAAACGCAATATTGACTTCCCCCTTTTTGTTTGACGTGGCCAGATACCCTTTGCCGCTTGCGCCGTTAAAATAGCTCTTGTAGTCCATAGTCTTCTCCTCCCTGTGAACATTAATTAAACTTAAATTGTCTTATTACTACTTAATTTAGAACATAAAACGACTTTTGTAAAGAAGGTTCACCTAACTTATATTGATAGCATAGCATAATATCGCTGACTGGATGCAACAAGTTTTTTAAAACGCTGGCATACTTTCAAAGGTCAATCTTTGCTGAGCACAGATATTATCTATTATGTCTGCGTCCATTGACTGTATTATGCCTTGACATGGTAACCATTATTATACTATGTGACTTGAAGTATCAAGATACGAGCTTATTGATCTATGAACTAAATATTTACAGGATGCGCATGATGAAGGTTAGATTATTTATATTACCGTATGTGCTGTTTCTTCTGTTCGCTCTTGCGAATAGTCTTGAAGGGCTGACGCAAACGCCTATCACTGGAACAGCCAGTCAACTTATTTCGAGGGATGGTATTTCAAGGTCTCTGACCCGGCAACAAAAAAATCCTTTCTCTTTATCTACGCGGTATACAACCCTGACGGGAAGACCCCGGACAGCACGGCCTTTATGATGGCAGGCAATAACAGTCCCGGCACAGCGGCATTAATTTACCAGGAATTTTGGCGTGGAAACATTCAGCGCCAGCTATGACCGATTTGACATCGGGGTTGGTTCTGATAACCGCGCATCCGGTGATGCTCAGAAGCTGCATGCTGAGGGCAGCGTCGCTGATGCCACAAATCAGTGCTCCTGGTCGTTTGACCTGCAGGTAACCGAAACATGGACCAACACCATGGGCTGGATGGAAAACCTGCCGAATCTCCAGACCTACTGGTATGTGGGTGCCATGAAAGCGAGGGCAACAGGCTGGATTCAGTGGAATAATGAGTACTATGAGTTTGAGAATATTCTCGGCTACCAGGAGAAGAACTGGGGAGATGAGTTCCCTGAGACCTGGTACTGGCTGCAGGCAAATAATTTTGACAGTCCTGATGCCTGCTGCATCTCAGTCGGCGGAGCATCAATGCCGATAGGGCCAGCTATCTGTTTAATGCCTGCGGCATCGGCTTTCGCTATAAAGAAAAACTGTACACGTTCAGCTTTCCCCAACAGCCTGCCAGAATCACGGCAGATATTGAGCCGGGGGCGTGGCACCTCGAAGGGCGAAAGGGAAGGCACAAGATTATGATCGATGGAAGCTGTGACACTGAACAGTTAATGAATCTGATGAATCCGACCATAGGCGGCATAAAGCCATGGACATGGGAAAGTGTCAACGGCAGCATTCGCGTCCGGCTCTATGAGAAGGTGCTGCTGCGGTGGCGGCTTGTCGTTGACACCAGCTCAGACCTGGCCGGTGTCGAGTTTGGCGGCAAGCAGTGGCTTGGCTGGAACCAGCAGTAATTGCTCTTTTAAGAGGGTACCTCTAATTTGCATATACCGGCGCTCAAACATATTGCTGTAGTGGCACCTGTTTCTTTGTGTTGCTTCCTGTTACGTGATCGCACCGGGGGCTTCACTGGAGGTATTCACATCCTGTTACTCTCCTGAAGAATTACAGCAGGTCAGGCAGTGGGAGCAGACATGGGCAGGAAAAAAGATTAATAAAACCACTGTTGACCAGGTTGCCGCGTTTCTCCCTGAATCATACGTCGCTATCTATAAAAACCCGGAAACATGGGGCGCGCCCCTGCGGGATTTTATTTTTATATCGTTCCCTATCAGCGGGCAGCGGAAACAGCGGGGATGGCGGCAGCGACAAAGCTATACGCCCCGTCCGTTACGCTTGATGAAAAAGGTGACATAGCGCGTTATGCCGGGATTGCCGGCCGGCCGTTCCCGCAGCCGAAGACCGGGCTTGAAATTGCCTGGAATTTTGACTTTAACACGCACGGTGACGGCTGTTTCTATAACAGGACCGGCTATAATATAGTGCCGGCTGACAGAAACGAGCGGGTCGGTGACCAGGATGCATGGGAGCTGTTCTGGATTCACCGGGTTGATGTGGACCCGCGACCTGCCTTTGGGCAGAACCCTAAAGGGATTTCCCGCTCAACCTTCTATCACATGTATTCGCCTCCTGACTACAAGAACACCCGGATGTTCAACCTCCGCTATATTGATTTTGATAAAAGTGACAATGCCTATTTGTGGTTCAGCGCTTTTCGCAGAATTCAGCGCATTTCAAACACTGAGCGGACCGATTCCATCGACGGCACGGACCTTATCTACGATGACGAGTACTTCTGGGACGGTCAGATACTCAGAAACACCTACTCCTGGAAGGGATATAAAGAGCTGCTCTGCGCCCGTCATCTCGACATAGCGCAAACTGAGCGGCAGCCGGGTCAGACCCTGCTGAATAATCTGTCCCGCGAGCGAGCCAAAACGCTGGTTGTTGAGGTAGTGAGCAAAGACCCGAATTATATATACAGCAAGAGAATCTGGTATGTGGACCCGGAGACCTACCTGGTATCGTGGACAGAACTATATGACAAACAGATGCGCCTGTGGAAATGCTTTGAGAATCTGACCTGTGATATTAAAACAAAAAACGGGGAGACTAAAAATTTCATCGTGGGCACGCACTTTGTTGATCTGCAGCGCAGGCACGCAGGCACCTGGAAAAATTCCCGGATAGAAGTCGGGATAGACATACCCCAGAACATGTTTACCCTTTATAATTTGCAGAAGGGCGGCTACTGAACCGTCGGGCAGAACTGATGAAGCACAAAAGCACTATGGCGGTTATCGTGCTGATAGCCTTCCTGTATTTATTGTGTGCGGCTGATTCCGCGTCGTGCCGGATTCTGCTTTTTGATGGTGCGCTTGAGCTGTCCGGCTACGCACGGGAATATTATTTAATCCGCACCCAAATACCCCGCCAGGAGCAGCAGTTTCACAAATCAAACATGGATATGTCTCTCAGCAGCTTTCTGGTGGAGGGACTCTGCCGCATAACTGACCGGTATGACCTGACCGTTAATTTATTTACCGGATTCAGGTACTGGTACGAAAAGGCACCGGTATTTGATGCAGAACTCAGGCATGGCATCCCCTCACAGGTGCGCAGTGCCTATGCACATCCGCAGGATGCCGAATACATCAAGGAAGCGTATCTGGATATCAGCAGCGGCTCCTTGCGGACACTGATCGGTAAACAGATTGTGGTCTGGGGGGAGACTGACATTGTGCGCACTGCTGACGTTGTAAATCCCCTGGACCTCAGGTACTCGCTGCCGGGGATTGATACCTGGGATGAGATAAAACTCGGTCTCTGGATGATCCGCGGATTCTATAACACCGGGCTTCCCGGCGACCTGCTGATTGAGGGGCTGTTTGTGCCCGGTGACTTTCAGTATATGCGCCTTCCCTACGAGGGCACGCACTGGGGCGCGAGCCCGGCGGAAACCTCCCCCAGTCCCGGGAATGTCTTCGGCTACAGCCACTGGGTACTTGAAAAAATGAACAGGGATGCACCGAAATGGAATTTGCATAAAAATTATGAATTCGGCCTGAGGCTGCGCGGCTATACTCTGGATATTGACTGGACCGTTTTCTATTTCAACACACTGAGCGACATTGCAACGCAAAATCCTGACCGCTCTCTGCAGTTCAGCCTTGCGTATGTGCGAGGGGCCTTGCCCTCAATATTGACCGGCTCGCCCAGCACTCCTCAATTCCCTTCGTATGATGTATACCGCTATAAACGCTATCAGGTTGTCGGAGGCACTGCGCAGACGGTTGCTGAAAGGCTCTGGGGATCAGTATGGCGTCTTGAATGGTTTTATGAAATAGGGCAGCATTATAATAAGGCACAAGATGGCCAGGTGGGAGCGCCTGCCTATGATGAAGTAAAACGGGATTCGTGCGGGGCAGGGCTCAATTATGCAGACAAGTTCTCTCTCCCCTATGTGACTCACCGCTGGTGTAATGACAAGAAGCTTGAGGCAAGCATTACGCTGTATTATGAAAAAATATTCGGTTATGGCCGGGACCTTGTTGTTGATTTCTCACGCGGCCACCGCATCGGTGACAGCTATGCAGCCATGATTATTTGGAATTTTGTACAGCCCATCCAGCATGATACCTGGATGTTTATTTTTGCCGGCACCTACAATCCCAACGGTATGTATTTCCTGCTGCCCATGCTCAGCTACGCGCCGGGCAACCACTGGAGAGCGGAAACCGGCGCTGCGCTGTTCGGTGACAACTCGCGCTGGGCACGCCACCCCTATCGTGATAAGGACAGCATTATCCTGCGCGTGCGCTACGAATGGTAAAAACATATTTCTGCAGCATGAATTTGTTAAAGCACATATAATTGAGATGTGTGATAGATGTTATGTTTAACGCAGATAAACCAATCTGCAAGGCAAACAATTCATATCGGGAGGTAACCATGAAAATCATCCCTTTGACATCATATATTGGTTTAGTGCTGCTTTTTGCTTTATCAATGGGTGCGGGTGGTTTAAAGGCAAAAGAAGCTGCTGCACAAAAAACCATTTATGATTTTTCAGTAAAAACAATTGATGGACAGGAACAATCGCTGGCGCAATACAAGGGTAACGTTGTGCTTATTGTAAATGTGGCCAGCAAATGCGGCTTTACCCCGCAGTACAAGGGGCTGCAGGAGCTGTATGATAAATACAAGAACCGGGGCTTTGTGGTGCTGGGTTTTCCCTGCAATCAGTTTCTCAGCCAGGAACCCGGGACAAATGATGAGATAAAACACTTTTGCAGTATAAATTACGGGGTCACCTTCCCGATGTTTGACAAAATCGATGTGAATGGCGACAACGCGCATCCGCTCTATAAATATCTCACGTCAGCAAAGGGGGGATTTATAACTGATTCTATAAAATGGAACTTTACCAAGTTTCTTGTTGACCGGAAGGGCGCGGTGGTAAAGCGCTATCCACCGCAGACCGTTCCCAAAGATATTGAGGAGGATATCAAACAGTACTTGTAACCTTGAGTCCATGCACAAAGTATGGAAAATCTGTCTCTTGCATTTGCCCTCACTATTCTAAGTCGATTTTTATGACGTTTATTATCAACTCAGTGCTCTGGCAGATGGTTTTTATCGATTTATCACTCCTCCTGCAGCGTAAGGATAAGGGCAGGATGTGACACTTTTGGTAACTTAAGATTAGTTTTCGTTTAATAAATTGGCATTCTTTGATTGCAAATGCTACGCTGTAATAAATAGCATAGTTAAAAAACGTGAATATTGAAAAAGAAAGGAGAGGAAAGATACAGTATAGTATCAGCAGGTTTTTGTAGAAGTACCAGAGAGGCTAAAAGGTGCACTGTATAAAAAAACATTTTAAAAGGAGTAATCAGCATGAAAAAGTTACACACGGGATTAACTGTTATCTCATTAATTGCGCTACTGGTTTTTGCAGTACAGGGTTGGGCAGAAACATCTGACAAGAAAGATATTGTTGATACGGCAGTTGCCGCTGGCTCATTTAACACTCTTGCAAAAGCACTGCAGGCAGGCGGTCTCGTAGATACCTTAAAAGGCAAAGGTCCGTTTACCGTCTTTGCGCCTACTGACGATGCCTTTGCAAAATTACCGGCTGGCACTCTTGAAGATTTACTCAAACCGGAAAATAAAGCAAAACTCGTTTCCATCCTTACCTACCATGTTGTTCCTAAAGAAATGATGGCAGCGGATGTGGTTAAACAAAAAAGGGCAAAGACCGTGCAGGGCTCGTTTATCAAAATCAAAACGATGGACGGAAAGGTCATGATTAACAATGCACAGGTGGTGAAGACAGATGTCATGGCAACCAACGGTGTAATTCATGTCATTGATACAGTGCTTATGCCACCGGCTAAAAAGTAAGCATAGAAAATCTGCAAAGGATTTAAAAGACGTTAACCTGTAGGCCCCTGGGTATGTTCTTAATATTCCAGGGGCCTTTATTCTGAACACTGTAGATTATTAAGGACCGACGCGCCGTTCTATTGACCGTCTTTTCTGGTTACTATGAATAAGTGAAAACCATGGCAAAAAAAACTATCCCCATAAAGCCGTTCTGGTATTCCGATATCCTGGTAATTCCAAAGGTCGTCACTATCATCACGACGGTTAATAAGCAGGGAATTGTCAATGCTGCTCCCTACTCTTTGTTTGTGCCGTATGATATCATGCATAACCACCCCCAGGTGCTGGTGGGCATGCGCAAATTCTCCCATACCTATAAAAATATTGTTGCTACCCGGGAATTTGTAGTCAACTTCCCTTCAGCAGAGTTCCTCGATGATGTCATGGAGACCAGCCGGTTCTATCGTGAAGGAATAAGCGAACTGAGCCATACGAAATTTACTTCAATTGCTTCTCAGAAGGTATCTCCGCCCAGCCTTAAGGAATGCAAACAGCACATAGAGTGCACGCTCCATAAAAACTTTGAGATCGGCCCGACCCAGGCCAAGGTTATCGGTGACATTGCTGCCATTGTGGTTGACGAGGAATTAGTATCAATGAACCGGGGGGAGCGGATTTCGCAGTTGAATCTTCCGGTTTACCTGGGGGATGAGAAGAGAAAATACTTTTATTACAGCACCGTTAAATCAGCCGAGATGCTCGAACACCAGCCGCCGCCCAAGGAAGGGGAAGAAGCAATAAAAATAAAGCTCCACTGGGAAGACGATGCCCTCCAAATGCTCACAGAGATCCCTTCGTTTGTGCAGCAGATGGTTGCTGAGATGGTGGAAGATCTCGTTACAAAAGAAGGAAGCGACATTGTCACGCATGAGCGGTTTGTGCAGCTTATGAAAGAATACGCCCCCAGTGACGTGCTTGAACGGTTTGAGGATACATGACTGACTACTGTTGAAGAGAGATGACAGATATGTTAAAAAATTATCAGCTGTCTGAGATATAACAGTATTATGGATTGACAGAAAGGAGCGAGCAATGAAACTTCCTCCATACATCACCAGTGAAGAGGTAAGAAAAATCTGTAAAGAGATTGGCATCAGGGACTGGACAAAGCTGAAAGACCCGAAAGCCACAACAAAAGAGGCACAGAAAATTCTAAAAGCCGTCAATACGGAAAAGATGCCCATTGATGTTGAAGAGTTTCGCGCCGGGCTTGACGTGGAACTGGAGCACGGAACGCGCTTCAGTGATGCAAATATCACCAACAATCATCCTCTGGTGACCGGGAAAATCGTGCTGGCGCACATGAAAGAATCACTCGATTATTATAAGCTGCTTGAAGTTGCAGAGCTTGAAGGCGATGTGCTCAAAGCGGTTGCCGCAGGGAATGTAACCAAAATAAGAGCTAAATACAAAAAGCTCGCGGAGGCAAAAATTGTCCTGCATAAAGCAGAATTGAAACGCATAGGCACAACTGGTTAGGATATACCTATATAAACATTGGTAGGCGCAACCTGAAGGTTGTTGCTACCAACCATGTTAAAAACTTATACCTCACACTGTAACAACGCGAAAGGAGAACTTATGGGTACCAGGGGAAGAGCGATTGTCGGCATGGATGTTAACAAGCTGCTTGAAATGCTCAACAAGGCATTTGCAGATGAATGGTTTGCCTATTATCAGTACTGGCTTGGCGCGAAGCTGGTAAAAGGGCCCATGAAGGATGCTGTGGCAGCAGAGCTCCTTCTGCACTCTACTGAAGAGCTTGCCCATGCCAATCTCGTGGCAAACCGTATCATACAGCTTGGCGGGAAGCCCGTTACCGAGCCAAAATTATGGTACAAGTGGTCCGGCTGCGGCTATGAACCGCCTGATGACGAATATGTCAAAACAATTCTTAAACAGAACATAAAGGGCGAGCAGTGTGCGATCGGGTTTTATAATGAAATCATGAAAAAGACCCGCGATAAAGATATGGTTACCTACAACATGGCTTTGACTATCCTGCAGCAGGAAGTGGAACACGAGGAAGATCTGCAGGCGCTGCTGGAAGATATCGAGCTTATGGTAAAGAGAAAATAACCTCCCTGCAACCCGGCAATGATGCTGTATGAACCAGGCAACGCTTTTTCAGGGAGGGCGGTAATATATGGCGGGCGCCACGGGAAAGACTATTGAAGAGGAGGCGCGCCTGATAGTGCAACTGTCATCAGTGTTTTCGATAAGCAAAAAGCGGCGTCATTGCTGACACCGCTTTTTTTACTTAATTGTTTTTTCCGGAGAGCTGCTTATTGATAGGTCGGGCACGGGCTTGGTGAACATGTCTGTGCCGGTCCCAGCATCTCCACGATTTCATCTTCCGAATAGGTTACTACCTGTGGTGCTTCATACTCTTTTTTCATACGCGGACTCCTCCTCTAAAACTATCTGGTGGTTCCCCTTACTGTGCTTATTAATATACGACACTTTTATTTGCCGGTATCTTATAAGCGCATAAATGATTAATACTATATTTGATTCAATTATATGGTTAATTAACTCAAATGTCAACTACATTTTTTACTATTTTTGATATTTTTAGGAAAAATTATTGAATGCGGAACCATATGGCTACATAGCTATCTTTACCTGATGAAATGCTTCTGCCAGCCCGAAATTCTCACCTTTGGCCATTTCCATGCACCGCTGCCGCAGCCGTTCCGCAAGGTCGGGAACATGGAACTCTTTAACCTGACTCTCATGGCAGCGCAGCGCAGCGAGCTTCAGTTCAAAGGTGTGCGTGATATCAGAGCGGTAATTTATATCTTCAGAAGCCCAGCACAGCACCTCCTGCACCTTGTGCGGCTCGAAGCCTTCAGCAAGCAGGTCCGGGTACGCGAGGTGGTCCCGGGCCAGGGGAAAGACCGCATCAAGCACCACCTGGCCGGTAATGCGGTGGTCGCGGTGCCAGATGTAGCGGCGATAGGGATCGGCGGTAACGACCGTTGCGGGCCGATAGGTGCGGATCAGCCGGACGATCTCTTTGCGGAATGACGGGGTGTCTTCCAGCCCCTGGTCAGGATAGCGCAGGAACAGGACTTCACTAACTCCCACGGTTTGCGCTGCAGCAATCTGCTCCTTTTCCCTTATAGCCGCGAGCTGCTCAGGCTGCTGGCTGCGGTCACTGGTGCCTTTTTCGCCGCTTGAGCAGACCACATAAACTGCTTTTTTGCCTTCCTTTGTCCAGCGGGCAATGGTCCCTGCTGCGCCGAATTCAGCATCATCCGGATGCGGCGCTATTACCAGTATGTCAGCCGTTTTTTCCAAAGCAACACTCCGTATGTGTAAGCAAGACAGCCAGTGCCGTCGTCAGGAGTCAAAAAAAATATACAGGCAGTGTCCAGGAGGAATGAAGCCGGTCAGCCTGCAAACGCCGGAAGCCTGCTCGTGGTCCCAATAACGAATCCGGGATAGGCGCGCTGGATCGCGCCGAGA
The DNA here is from genome assembly GCA_963803975.1 of uncultured delta proteobacterium. Taxonomy (GTDB): domain Bacteria; phylum Desulfobacterota; class WTBG01; order CAIYCZ01; family CAIYCZ01; genus JAPLIX01. The sequence continues at coordinate 22,129 of CAWDOY010000015.1, read as the reverse complement.
TACGCATCAGCCATGGCCGCGGCAACTTTCTCCCAGCTGTACTCTATGACGCTGTTGCGGATTGCCGCGCGGGAAAGGAACCCGTCACGAACCTGCGGCATGAACAGCTCGATGCCCTCTGCCAGTGAGCGGGGGTCGGCGCTGTTTACCAGAAACCCGTTTTCATTGCTGCGGATGATCTGGTCCATCGCGCCCACCCGGGTAGAGATTACCGGCGTGCCGCAGGCAAGAGCTTCAAGGCCCACGAGGCCGAAGCTTTCCGTATGCGAGGGCAGCACCAGCATATCCGCGGCGCTGTAATAGTGCGGCAGATCGTTGTGATCAACCCTTCCCGTAAAGGTGACGGAATTTTCAAGACCCAGGTTTTGCGTCAGCTCCTGCAGGCTGCGGAACTCTGCTGTTTCGCTTCCATCCCCGCCGACAATGAGCAGCCGCAGGTTCTGCTGGTGGTCCAGAAAGCTGAGCGCGGTGATGAGCCGGTCAACGCCCTTGAGCGGATCAAGCCTGCCCACATATAATAGAATACGCTCGTTTGCAGGTATGCCGAGCCTGCCGCGGGCCTGGTTCCGGTCAAGCGGCCGGAAGCGGTCAAAGTTTACGCCGCAGGGTATCACCTTAATTTTATCCAGGTCAGCATCATACAGCTCGGTCAGCTGCCTGCGCTCCCGCTCTGTCTCTGCCAGAATCACGCTGCAGGTTTTAGCAACCATCTTCTCGGTTGCTATGCGCAGTGCCGGCTCGGGGCTGCCGATTGGAAACATATTTTTAACCGCGCCGAGGGTGTGGAATAGAACGAAATGGGGCACATGCCAGTGCATCTGCGCCCAGGCGCCCACTTTTCCTGAAAGCCAGTAATTGCTGTGAACGATGTCATAGCGCCGGTTTTCACGCATCCTGAACCGCTCCATCTGCTGGAAAAATTCTGCAAGATGGGGATAGAGGGCGAGTTTGTCTATGTAGCCGCTGGTGCCGGCTTCTATGTGGATGAGGGAGACATTCCGGGAAACAGGCACGCATTGTTCGCCTGCCGGATGGTTCTGCCGGGTGTAAATATCAACCAGGTGTCCCTGTTTGCCCAGTTCTCTGGCGAGTTCGCGGATATAGACGCTCATGCCGCCGGTGTCTTTGGTGCCAAGCTCTCCAAGCGGGCTGGAGTGCACGCTGAGCATGGCGATTCTTAGCTGACTGGAATTCATGAAACCCCCTGGTTAAGTGCTGAGTTCTGAGTGCTGAGTAAAAATAAAAGGTTAAAAGGACAAAAGGTTAATAGGCTAAAAGGTAAAACCTCTTCACCTGCCCCGAGCATAGTCAAGAGGCCGATTCATCCGAAATCAGTGAATAGTGGCGAGTGGCCAGTGACGCGTGAAAAGTGGAAGGTGAAAAGTGAAATTCCGATTCACCCATTCACCCCGTCCTCCGCAGTACCTGCTTACCGAGGCGTAGCACCTATTCACCGCATTCACCTGTGTGCCTTTTCACAGTTCGATGCAACACCGGTACAGCGGTACTGGCTCGCCGCCGAGACGGTGCTTATATACTTCTGCGCCCTTTAGAAAATCATATTTCCTGCTGCGCCGCTCTATGCTCTCTTTAATGTTCAGCACCTTGCTGAGCAGTCCCACGCTGAACTGGCTGAAGCGCTCATTATAACCATTGTTATAGAGATATCTGGTCTCTTGATAGTCAAAGCACATCACGGCTGCTGCCGGCTCATCATTGAGGGTAAGAAAGAAAAGTTTCAGGATGTCTGCTCCTGCCAGCTCTTCTGCAACTGACCGGAAAAAAGATTCCATCTTCCCGGTCATGAATGCAGCCTTATCCGCGCGATTCTGCCTGAACAATGACAGGAACGTATCCAGTTCGCTCCTGACCGCTGTAATCATCTTCTGCCGCATGGTAATCAACCCGGCCTGCTTCCTCAAGGCGCCTGAGCTTGCGCCGTATCTCGTGCCGCTCCTTTGCTGCAAGCATGTTGAGGAACGCATCCCAGGTTGCCGGCAATGGTAATTCTAACACAACATCTTCCGGTGTGCAAATAACCTCGCGGGCAAAAGCTTTTGGCTGCACCGATAACATGGGTATACACTGTTGAATCAGGCCGCACCGGTCCTAACTCAAGCGTGCTGATTCCCTGCGCGCGCAGATGGTCAAGCAGCGCCCGGCAGAACAACTGCTCCTTCCCCGGCGCAACGATAACGTCAAGGCAGTCACAGACATCAGGGCTGCCCATGAGCTGCGCTGTCCTGCCGTTCACCATTAACGGCGCGACGCCGATGAGTTCAGATCCTTCGCTGACAGACAGCAGGCACTGCTCTGATTCCGGCCTGAAAACATTCCACCACACCGTAAGCCAGGCAGGAATAACAAACAGGCACTGCCAGTTGCAGATTACTGCGCTGTTCACGCCAGTAGCCTGCAAGAGTTTCAAATGTCTCGGCGTTGACATGTAACCGATTTTCTGTTTTCTGCAGTTTTGTACCTGCACATTCCATCACAATACTTCCAGGGCTACAGCCGAGTTTACACTCAGGCAATGTTATGGTGCAGCCTGTTTTAGCTGCTTCAGCGAGGGCATCAAGCACCTGCATGGTGCACAAGCTGTCTTCAACCGGAACAGCAAGTCCTGTATTCCCCTGGATGGCGTCGCTGAAATGCTCAACCATCAGCTGATATTCATCAGCACCGGGAATGACGTACTCAGTGCCTTTTTCCTGGGTTCGCTCCCGCACGGAAAACCGCGCATCATTTTCCCAGGGGATGAATGCATCGTGGGGCAGGTCAATGGCTCCATCACTTCCCACAACAGTATAGGTTTGCTGTAAGGCCGAGATGAAGCTTGCTTCAAACGCTGCAAGCTCGCTGCCGGGGAAGCGCAGCGTGCCCGCGACGTGCACATCAGCTCCACCTTGATGGCAGATGGCCTGAGCCTGGACTGCGGCCGGCTCTGCATCCAGGAGCCAGCGCGCAAGGCTCACGCTGTAGCACCCCACGTCCAACAGCGCGCCGCCGCCCATATCAGGCCGGAGGCGGTAGTTGTCTGCTGTTGCGAGCAGCTCTTCTCCTATATGGTAGCAGAATGCCGAGCGCACCAGGCACGGCGTGCCGATGAACCCGTCGGCAATGAGCTGCTTTATGCGCTGGCTGCGCGGGTGAAAGCGGTACATGAACGCTTCCATAAGCAGGAGGCCTGCTTCGGCTGCGGCCTCTGCCATGGCGCGCGCCTCCCGGGCGTTGCAGGCAAGCGGCTTCTCGCAGAGCACGTGCTTTCCTGCCTGCAGTGCTTTTACGGTCCAGGGCAGATGAAGATGGTTGGGCAGGGGAATATAGACTGCATCAATTTCAGGGTCGGCAAGCACTGCTTCATAGTCGCCGTATATATATATAATATTGTTTTTTGCAGCCACTTCTCCGGCAGCTGCAGGAGAACGGGTACCCAGGGCATGCACCATGCCGTTGCGTGATTTTTGGATGGCAGGGATGACGCACACCCGGGCAATAGTAGCATTGCCGAGAATTCCCCATTTTACTTTCTCAGACATCAAGAGCCTCCATTGTCCCGCCCTGCGCTGCCGAGCGGGCGGCTGCCGCAAGGATGGCCACCACCCGGATCGAATCTGCGAGCGGCGCCGCAAGCGGTTCTCCGAAGAGCAGGTGGTCGGCGAGGTTGCGGTGAAACTGATAGTCCTGCCGTTTGGGAATCGCCAGCTTCTGGCTGACAATCTCCCCGGAACAATGGCGGCGCTGCAGGACCAGCGCGGGAGTCATTTCGGTCGGCGGTATTTCCTGCTCATGGTAATAGAGCACCGGGTCAAGCTCGTTGACCGTTACCTCCCGCCAGGTGCCGATTATCGCGCCCTCCGTGCCCAGCAGATACCATTTGGGCTTGCGGACAGCGGCAATGTCAGAGTGCATGAATTCCGCCTCCTGCCCTCCGGCAAAGCGCAGCTGTATGCGCTCCTGGTCGGCATTGGTGACATCATGCCAGACGCGCTTGTGCCGGGTGCCGATGACGTGTGTTATTCTTTCCGGGATGAGGCTGACAATCCAGTCAAGATAATGCCCTCCCCAGTCATAGGTGGTGCCGCCGGAAATCCCGGCATGGGAATGCCAGTAGCCGCAGGGGTGGTTATAGCTGCCGACAAACGTCTCCATATAAAACAGCTCGCCGATAAGCCCTTCGGCAAGAGCCTGCTTTATCGCCAGGTAGTCAGCATCAAAGCGCCGGTTCTGATGGCAGCTCAGGTGCACCTGCTTCCTGTCTGCCATCTCAACCATGGCAGCGGTCTCAGAGCTGTTTAACGCCAGCGGCTTTTCGCAGACCACGTGCTTGCCCGCAGCCATCATCTGCAGGCACAGCCGGGCATGCGTGTTCGGCGCGGTGGCAATGATAACCAGATCTACTTCAGGATCATGCAGCAGCTTATCCGCCGATTCATAACAGTGGATGCCGGGAAAATCCTTGCTTGCCTCATGCAATCGTTCCGGGTTAAGGTCACCGGCAGCCCGCAGGATAAGCCCCGGCGTTGCCCCTATGCCCTGTCCATGCAGCCTGCCCACAGACGGCGCATATCCCAGGATGCCGACTCCCAGAGTTTTATTAAAAAGATTCATCCCCGCCAAATCAGAGAGCAGGCGGTACAGTATCTGCTGAAAGAAAGGGTTGTCAAAGGCCTGGATGGTGGTGCAGGCGGCATGGCCGCTGTCAATCCTGCGCCTGATAAGGACCGGGGTGTGCGTATAGTGCCAGTCTGCGTAGAGGATGGTCTCCACATCATCAGCAGTTATCTCGAGAGGAACATGGCTGCTCGATACATAGATGGCATCGGGCAGGCGCGCTGCCAGCGGATGGTTTCTGTTTTCAAAAAGTACCCGCAGCTCAGCAGCAGGCCCCGCAGGACCCGGCTGTGCGCCGAAAAATGCGGGCAGCGGTTTAGCGCTGCTGCAGGCCAGATGCAGCAGCCCTCCGCCGGCACTGACGAACTGCTCAAGCTGTTTTGCGACTGGCGCGGACAGGCATGTATCCGTTGTGATAATAACTTTAAAGGCGCTGGTATCAGCGGGAACCTGCGATGCGACAGTGAGGTTAACGTGGCTGATGGATCTGCAGATAGGATATAAAGGATGCAGTCCGTGACTGTTTGCTTCCGTTGCGATAAGTATTGGCAGTGATGGATGCGTAATCATGCAGTCCCCCTCATTTCAGTTCAGGATTGAGCCGCCAGCGCGAGCCGCCTTCGGTGTCCTCGATGAGTATGTCTGCCTGCTGCAGGGTGTCGCGGATGGCATCCGCCTCCTGCCACTGTTTTCCTGCACGGAAGCGCTGCCGCAGCGCCAGCAGCTCCTCCACCAGCGGGGCAAGACACGCAGCGGAATTTTCCGGCGCTGCATCAAGCTTTGTCGTCAGCAGTACAATCATGTCCCTGAAAATATCCCGCGCCTGGGAAATGAACTCCGGGCTTTCACCGTCTTCCTGCGCTTTCCAGATGAGTTTGTCAAGCTCAAGAACAGCTGAGGCGGTTTCTTTCAGGTCATGCTTTTCAATGCCGTTATTAAATGCTTCCTCAAGGGCGTGAATGGTGTCCCAGAATGTTTCTTGCTGCGCATCCGCTGCCGCTGCGGCCGGCATTGACTTCTGCGCCGGCTGTTGCATCCCGGCCCGTGCAGCTTTTCCGCGCAGCACATCCAGCGAAAAGCGCCCGCCCTTCTCAATGATTGTCTCTGAGCCGTGATACCTGAGGGTCATAGCGCCGATTCCCCTGATAACCGCCTCATCCTGGTCAAGGTCAATGATACAGGCGGTATGCTCATCAAGCCCGAGGATTGCCGCATCATCCGGCAGCAGGGCTTCAAGCTTTCTGAAGCGCGGTTCACCCATATAGCAGAACCGGGTATCATGGTTACCGCCCTCAGCATTGTTCCAGTGGGGAATCACCACCAGGTTAAAGCCGAAGCGGCCGAGAATGTTCATGCCTTCCGCCCAGTTGAGTTCTGTGCCCACTTTGTAGATTTCATATACCGGCATGGTGAAGCGGCCGACGGTCAGGGCTGCGGCGCTGGCAGCCACCAGGCAGCCGCCCTCCTCGACGCGCCTCGTGAGTATATCGGGAATGGATGTCTGCAGCCACTGGCGCACGGCATAGGTCGGGCTGCCGGGACCGATGAGGACATAATCAGCTTCACGCAGGGTGCGGAATGCCTGCTCTGCTTCATAGGGGGTGCAGATAGCGGTTCCTTTAAAGGAGGCTATCGAGAGGGGATATTGTACGCGGGTGTCAAAGTACTCAACAGCTTTCCGGGAAATCTGGTCAACATTGAGCTGAAACCCGGCGGGTGTATCCAGAAACACTGCCCGCGGCCGCCCGCCAAGGCCCGCCAGCAAAGCCTTGTGCACCTCGACCATGGTGGCGGTCAGCTCTCCCGAGCCCATGAGCACGATAATACCTTTTTTTGACGGCATATAATATTATTCTGTAATGGAGGCAGGATACAGGACTGTTTTATGAATTTGCAATTTATTTATAGCCCAAGTTTGCAATATTGTACAGTGCTTTAACTTATATTTACATAGAAAGCATAGAATTATTATAGCTTGCAAAAATATATATTTATTTAATTGACTTAACCTTGCGATTTATTGTAAAATTTACAAAAATTTATTGTATTTTGGGGAATGTCCGGTGACATCAATAAATTATTTTGTTGTGATTATATGAAAACCTCTATCAGTCTGTGTGGCTGGTGGGGGTTTATTTTTTTGATACTGTCAAAAGTTTTTTTATGGGAGGAATTTATGAAAATATTCAAAAAGTTTTTTATCCCGTCTTTTTTACTGGCAGCATTAGTACTGATATCCTCTACGAGCGCCTTTGCTGATGACACTGATTGGACTGTGATGAACAGCAATACAACAGCCTGGTTCTTCGATGTCTGGGGCAGCTCAGCAAACAATGTTTTTGCAGTAGGGGGTAGTGAGCATTTTCCGCTACAACGGCAGTTCGTGGGGATTAATGGCGAATTACTTCGGTTCAGGAATCTGGGGCAGTTCGGGCAGTAATGTTTTTGTTGTGGGACCTGCGGGTATAATCCGACGTTACAATGGCAGTACCTGGACTTCTATGAATAGTGGAATTGCAAAGCAGCTTTATGGCATATGGGGCAGTTCGGCAAACGATATTTTTGCAGTGGGTGTAGATGGCGCAATTAGTCGCTACAACGGCAGCACCTGGGCTGCCATGACCAGCGGCACGACAAATCAGCTCATGGCTGTCTGGGGCAGTTCTGCTACAGATGTTTTTGCGGTAGGGCATAAAGGCACAATCCTCCATTATAATGGCCTTACCTGGACTCCCATGATTAGTGGAGCTACACAGATTTTTTATGGTATATGGGGCAGTTCGGCAAACGATATTTTTGCAGTGGGTAATGATGGTATTTTCCATTATGATGGAACTATCTGGTCTCTGATATTCAGCATTAAAAATACCACTTTCCTTGATATATGGGGCAGCTCAGCAAGCAATGTTTTTGCAGTGGGTGATCGTGGCACTGTCCTCCGCTACGATGGCCACAGCTGGCAGACCATGTCAAGCGGGACAACAAATGATCTATATGGGGTTTGGGGCAGTTCTGCTGCGGATGTTTTTGCAGCAGGTGCGTATGGCATAATCCTCCATTATGATGGTGATGAGGATAGCGATGGCCTTGTTGATACACAAGATAATTGTATGCACATATCTAATCCTGATCAGCAGGATGCTGATGTGGATGGGGTTGGTGATGTATGTGATAATTGCATAAACACCTATAATCCTGATCAGCTTGATGCTGATATGGATGGTATGGGTGATACTTGTGATAACTTCCCCACTGAATATGATAATGATGGTGTCAATGACACTATTGATAACTGCCCCACGGTTTATAACCCTGACCAAGTTGATGCAGATGGGGACGGTTTTGGTGATGTATGTGATCAGGGAAGCCGATTTGCAGTGCTTGATGAAAAAGCGCGGAAGGTCTTCATCTTTGACCTTGCCGGCAATCTTCTTAATACCGCTGATTTCAGCCCTCTTGGATCACCCGTATTTTATACGAGATGCCGGAAGTAGCGGCTGGTTGTTGAAGGGGCAAAGCGGCAGTGACTGGAAAATCTGGCACATTGATTCATCAGGTGCCCTGCGCAACACCTTCAGCGGTTCCTCCATGGCCCCGGGGCCTAATTACGCAGGCCTAAGCAATGGCAATTTCGTGACCAGTGCCAGTGGCTACCGGACAGATTACTCTTTATAATGCCTCAGGCACTGTAGTCGGAACAACTAATGCGTGGACTGATCCTGAGGGGTGGAGTTATAGCTATGTCGAAAATGGGGGACATGGCAGGACTGGCAGGCGGAGGCTTTGTGGTTCTACCAGAATACGGCGCCACTTATTTCGGGGGAGCAGGGCTGACCCCATATCTCTACTTTTATGACAACTCCCTCAACCTGATCAATAAAGTCAATATCACCTCCAGCAATATAACCATCTTTATACTGACGGGGATGCAGAATAGCAAATTTGTCGGGATCGGCAATACTGACGGCGGACAGTATTTAAGCCATCTGTTCTATTTTGATGCCAGCGGAGCATTAATAAACCAACGCGACATCAGGGGCGACATCTCGTCTATAAGCACAAAGAATTTCATGAACTTTACCATTTCCGCGACCACCGATGATGGGGTAATCGTAACCGAACTGTATCAGAGCAAGGTGTGGGTGTATCATTCCCCGCCGGTAGAGATTGATTTAGCAAGCAAGGGGGTGACCAGCATCGGCGGGATAGGCGGCAGCTATTTGCAGGCAGAATCAGGTGGGCCGACAGTCATTAATCTGTCTTCATTTACTGCGACAGCGAAAGCAGGCAAAGTTATATTGCAATGGGCTACGGAAACAGAAACCGACAACGCAGGGTTTCAACATCTACCGCGCAGAGTCAAAAAATGGCGACTATATAAAGATAAACAGCGAGTTGATTCCCGCGAAAGGTTTGGCTTCACTGGGTGCATCGTATGAGTTTACCGATTCAACGGTGCGAAAGTGGAAGACCTACTGGTATAAGCTGGAGGACATAGACCTTGGGGGAAACTCGACCCTACATGGGCCAATAAGTGCAACACCACGTCTGATTTACGGATTGGGAAATTGAAGGGAGGTTTTTATGTACAAGAAATGTAATATCTTTATTGTTACTGCATTCCTTATTGGCACCGCCTTTTTTAATAATAATTGCGGAGACGTGTATGCTCAGTATGGTTCGTGTGAAACTTTTCCCACTGGTGCCTGCGCCATAGGCTGTTATCAGTTCTGCAGTGGTGCTGGTCCAGGCGGATATGCGGGATGCATAACGAGTTGTCAATATTGCTGTGCATTTATTGCTGAGAATGACGGGGATGTTGACGGCATCCTGAACGAAAATGACAACTGTCCTGACATCCTAAACGGCCCTCGCAAGGGAACCTGCACTGCGGGGACAAACACAGGCATTCAGTGCAGTTACAACGGTCAATGCGGTGCTGGCGGGTTTTGCAGCAAAGCACAGGAAGACATTGACGGGGACGGCACTGGTGATGTCTGTGACCCGACACTTATTGATCTATCTGCTTTTTCAGCCATTACAAAAAAAAGACGGTAATTATTATGTGGTGTACCGAGGTTGAATTAGACAACATCGGCTTCAACCTTTACCGCGCTGAAGCAGAAGGCGGAGAATATATCAAAATCAACGATGCATTAATCCCCGCGAAAGGCTCTTCCGCTCAGGGCGCAGCGTATGAGTTTGTTGATGCTGATGTGCAGAACAGAAAGACCTATTTCTACAAGCTGGAGGATATAGACCTCGATGGAGTATCAACCTTACATGGTCCCATAAAGGCTACTCCTCGTCTTATCTTTGGGCTGGGTAAATAAAGTGCAAGCCGCGAGTCACGAAAGACGAAATAGTATGGCCGGTCTCCTTAAGGCTGCGGCTTATTTTATAATTTCGAGATTAGTGGTTTAAAAGTTCGAAGAAATTAAGATCGTCCATCCACCGCAGTTTTCTGCTGCGGAGGACGGGGAGTTCGGAGCAGGGAAAGCTTTTGGGGTTGGGAGCAGCACTCAATATTTAGCATCCCGAGTCACCAGTCACGGGTCATTGGCCACGCACCTAAAAACGGAGGGATATGGTGAATAAAAAGTCTTCTGTTTTACTGACTATTTTGTTTTTGGTGTTTTTATCAGGAGTGAATCATTCCGGTTTTTGCCAGGAATGGACGTGGCTGAATCCCCTGCCGCAGGGAAATCATCTCAACGGCATCTGGGGCAGCTACAGCAACCGATTTGTTCGCCGTGGGCGCCGGCGGCACCATCCTCCACTATAACGGCAGCGCCTGGTCTTTCATGGAGAGCGGCACAACCAATATTTTAAACAGCACCTGGGGCAGTTCGGGAAGCGACGTCTTTGCCGTTGGGTCGTTCGGCACCATTCTGCATTATAACGGCGCTTCCTGGTCTGCCATGGCCAGCGGCACCGCGGTACATCTTTACGGCATCTGGGGCAGCTCGGGAAGTGATGTGTTTGCCGTGGGTGAAGCCACCATTCTGCATTACGACGGCAGCGTTTGGTCCGCGACAACTAATCCGTACGGCTTCGGGCTTACTGCGGTCTGGGGCAGTTCCGCGACTGATGTCTTTGCCGTGGGCTACAGCGGGAACATTCTGCATTATGACGGTTCAAGCTGGACCGCGATGCCCACCACCGGGCAATTCTTTTACGCTGTTTGGGGAAGCGCCGCTGATGATGTTTTTGCGGCGGGCAGCAGCGGAAAAATCTATCACTACAACGGAAGCTCCTGGTCTGCCATGACCAGCGGCACTACAGCGGAATTTCGCTGCCTCTGGGGATCTGGCGGCGCTGATGTTTACGCGGGAAGCGCAGCGGGTATTTATCGCTATAACGGCAGCACCTGGTCTTCGAGCAGTGTTGTTTCCGCCAACAGCATCTGGGGCAGCTCAGGCAGCGATGTCTATGCGGCGGGCAATAACGGCTCCATGCATCACTATAACGGGATCAGCGGATGGCCCTGGGCACCCCTGTCAAGCAATTTTACATTAAATGACTTAAACGGCGTGTGGGGCAGCTCTGCCACGGATGTCTTTGCGGTGGGAGGCAACACAATCTATCATTATGATGGAACAGAGTGGTCTGCTACCCCAGCAGGTCAATACACTCTTTATTCCGTCTGGGGGAGTTCTGCACACGATGTCTTTGCCGTGGGAAGTACCGGCCGCATCTGCACCATGGGCTGTTATTACCTCCCGGTCATTTATCACTACAACGGGACCTCGTGGTCCCCTATGACACCGTATCTGGGGTTAAGCGGTCTAAACTGTGTGTGGGGCAGTTCTGCCACAGATGTCTTTGCGGTGGGAAATGATGGCCTTATCCTCCATTATGACGGGACAACATGGTCGCAAATGAGCAGCGGCACTACTAATCCGCTTTATGGCGTGTGGGGCAGCTCATCCACTGATGTCTATGCTGTCGGCCAAGGCAGCATGCTCCATTATAACGGCAGCAGCTGGTCTCCGGTACAAACCGGATACCCTGCATATTTCCGCGGCGTGTGGGGCAGCTCGGCAGACAATGTGTTTGCCGTGGGGTATACTTTTACTGAAAATGTAATCCTGCGCTTTGATGGCAATAGCTGGGCAACAATGACCATGACACCCCCGTCAGACTGCGGGCTGTGTGCTGTCTGGGGCAGCTCGGCAACAGATGTTTTCGCCGCCGGCTTTTGCGGCATTATCTATCACTACAATGGCAGCACCTGGTCACCCATGAACAGCAGGGCTGGAAATGAACTGCGCTCAGTCTGGGGCAGCTCAGGCAGCGATGTGTTTGCCGTGGGAGTCTCCGGGACCATACTCCGCTATGCGGAAACACCAACGCTGATTGAACTATCCTCGTTTACCGCCTCCCCCTCCAGCAGAACCGTTCATATTACCTGGTCCACCGCATCCGAAATCGACACCGCCGGGTTCAATATCTTTCGCGCTGAAGCAGAAGGCGGAGAATATATCAAAATCAACGATGCATTAATCCCCGCGAAAGGCTCTTCCGCGCAGGGCGCTGCGTATGAGTTTATTGATACTGATGTAAAGAACAGGAAGACCTATTACTACAAACTGGAGGACATAGACCTCGATGGAGTATCAACCTTACGCGGTCCCATAAAGGCTACTCCTCGTCTTATCTTTGGGTTGGGTGAATAAAGTGCAAGCCATGGGTTCCGAGACACGGGCCACAAAATATACGGGCCTGTTGCAGCAAACCTCGTCTTATATTCAGTCTTCGGGATTAACGGTTCGTGGCTCGGTCTTGAAATTTGGAGACATTGAGTTCGATATTTCTTCAAACTAAAAACACAACACTTCAAACTAATCCAGGGAGATACGCATGCATCACAAAATTGTATCCGCAACTGCCATAAGCCTGATTCTGTTTTCAGGCGTACTTTTCGTATTGACGGACACCGTGCATGCAACCTGCGCCCAAACGTGCGAGGATGAGCTTGATGCCTGTTTGGCAGGGTGCGACGTATTTAATCCGTTTTGCGTGAGAGACTGCTATCAAGGCTTTAGTTACTGCTTAGACGCCTGTAACGACCATGACGCGGATGGCGTAACTGACGATGTTGACAACTGTCCTGTTTATAATCCCGGTCAGGAAAATTCTGATTCCGACCCTCTGGGTGATGCATGCGACAACTGCCCTGCTGTTTACAACCCTGACCAGGCTGACAATGACCAGGACGGCAGCGGCAATGCCTGTGACCCTGATGATGATAATGACGGCATATGCGATCCCGGCATGATCCGCTCCGTCGTGTACGGGCTCTGACAACTGTCCCTTTATTGCAAATCCCTATCAGCAGGACGGCGACGGGGATGGTATCGGCGATATATGCGACAGTGACGCGGTTGTATATGTGGACAAAGCCTCAGCCTGCAGCGGCAACTGCGGCACAACCTGGGCAACCGCTTTCAAGACAATCCAGGAAGGCATAAATGCCTCGGGAGGGGAGGTATGGGTCAGGCAGGGCACCTACCTGCTCACCTCTCAGATACTGATCAATAAAGCGGTTGCCGTTTATGGCGGTTTTGCCGGCACGGAAACAATGAGGAACCAGCGGGATTGGAAAATCAATACAACGACGGTGGACGGCCAGTCTATGACTGGATGCTTCAAAATAACACGGGATGCTCTGCTGGACGGGTTTGTTATAACCAGGGGGAGAAGTCCTGTGGGTGGCGGCCTCGCCCGGTGACCCTCCCATGCGGGCACACCGGTTACCGCTGCACCCCCACTATCTCTACATTGTATTATTAACGCTAACACCTCCTATAACATCAACGATGGCGGGGGAGGCATGTATAATGATTACAGCTCTCCAGTCATTTCCGACTGCATCTTTTCAGGCAACAGCGCTGCAGGTTCCGGCGGCGGCATATATAATAATAACAGCCCGCTGACAATTTCCAGCTGCACATTTACCGGCAACAGTGCAGCTCAGTACGGTGGCGGCGCCATCTATACAGAACACAGCGCCGTAACCATTACAAACTCTGTCTTCTCCGGCAACAGTGCTGAACAGTACAGCTATGGCGGCGGTGCAATCCATGACCGTAATGGTGAATCTCTGACTATTACCAACTGCACCTTTACGAATAATAGAAATGGCGGGCTCCTGGCAACCCGTTATGTTCAGACGGTCTATCCCCTCACTATCACCAATAGCATTTTCTGGGCAGACGGGCTGTCAGGAAAAGAGATTGATTGCATGGGGTATTACTGTGTCAAAGGCCAGTCAATCCCTTATTTTGACCCGCTAATCACGTTTTCGGATATTCAGGGCGGGTGGTCGGGAACCGGAAACATTAATTTGGAGCCGCTGTTTGTTGATGCTGACGGGACGGACAATGTTATCGGCACCCCGGACGATGACTTTCGCCTGCAGCCAGGCTCGCCCTGCATTGATGCGGGGACCAGCAGCAACGCTCCCGCCATGGATATAAAAGGCACGCAGCGTTTTGATGTGCCGGAGATTCCGAATACCGGCAGCGGCGTGTATCCTTACTATGATATGGGCGCGTATGAGTTTCAGCCTTCCGCCCACGATGATCAGTCTCTCCGGTTTCGCAGCAATTCCCAGAACAAAAACGATAATCCTCACCTGGTCGACCGAAACTGAAACCGACAACGCAGGCTTTAATATCTACCGCGCAGAGTCAGAAGATGGGGACTATATAAAGATAAACAGCGACTGATCCCCGCAAAGGGCTCTTCCACGAAGGGTGCAGCGTATGAGTTCACAGATTCCAGGTGTGAAGAACAGGAAGACCTACTACTACAAGCTGGAGGACATAGACCTTGGGGGAACTCGACCCTACATGGGCCAATAAGTGCAACACCACGCCTGCTTTTTAGAAACAGATAAGAGGAATTTATTAAAATACGAGGCACGGGTCACGAGCCACGAAAAAGCACGGCCCGGTGAGTGCAACACCGCGTTTATTATATTGCAGTAGATAAATGAATTTGCTAAATTAAAACATGAGCCGCTTGCTGAAGCTCTACGCACGCTCATTACGAAAAGGGAGGGATTCATGAAAAAGTCACTGTCAATAAATTTCATTGCCACATCTTTTATCTTCTTCGCATTCACTTTCAACAGCACTGCCGTTGCCTCAAGCCATTACGGCACCAGGGTCATCGGGGGCAGCGGCGTGGATATGGCGAATGTAATCAAGCCGACCGCGGACGGCGGGTATATCGTCGGCGGCAGCACCGAATCATTCGGCGCCGGATACAAGGACATGTGGATGATGAAATTTGACAGCAGCAGCAAGCTGTCATGGCAGAAGACTTATGGCGGTTCGTACCGGGATTCGGTTGCCGGCGCGCAGCAGACTGCTGATGGTGGGTTTATCATGGCCGGCGAATCGCGGGTCATAAAGCTTGATGCGTCAGGTAACATTATCTGGTCAAAAAGTTACGGCGTAACCCTGTATGCTGTCTGCCAGGCGGCAGACGGCGGCTACGTTGCGGCCGGAATATCCTGCGTCCTGAAGCTTTCTGCAACCGGGACGGTAACGTGGGCAAAGAAGTATTCTGATTCCGCCGAATATTACGCGATACGGCAGACCACTGACAGCGGGTACATCATATGCGGACGTATTGGCCCGATCGGGGCAGGCATCGTGGGCTTCATGGTTTTAAAAATTACTGCGACCGGCGAGGTTGTCTGGCAGAAATCATACGGCAGCTCCATTAACGAGTATGCTTACTCGGTACAGGAAACCGCGGACGGCGGGTACATTGCCGCCGGGACCAGGTATGGTTCGGCTCAAGATATCCTGATTCTGAAGCTTGCAGCAAACGGTGACATCATCTGGCAGCGTATATTAAGCAGAAACAGTATCGACTATGCTTACGAAGTCCTGCAGAGCGTGGACGGAGGCTATGTCGTCGCGGGGTATTCATGGATAAGGGAAGAGCAGCATGAGGATGTGGTCGTGCTCAAACTCGCAGGAAACGGGAGCATTGAGTGGCAGAAGCGCTACGGCAGCGGGGCCGCGGTACATGGCCAGGTCTATCAGCGCGGCTGCTGATGGCGGGTATCTGCTGTGTGGCACCATTTCAAACTCCGGTGAACAGTACGAGGATGCCGTTGTGATGAAGATCGCAGAAAACGGCGCCATGCCAAACTGCAGCTTGATGAAAAACGGGGACTTTACGGTCACGGCCGGTTCCATTGTCCCGGTCGCGGTTACGGTTCCGGCGCAAACACTGACGATTAACGCAACCAGCACAAGCGTCGCCGTGTCAAACAGCGCGGCCACCGTGTCAACGGTATGCGATGCAGACGCGGGAGAACCCTGCCTCATAGGGGGACTGACTGATAGTGATTGTGACGGATTTGCCGACGCAACGGATAATTGCCCGGCGGTTATCAACCCGTACCAGGCTGACAGCGACGGCGACGGGGCGGGCGATGCCTGCGACAAGACAGTATGGATTCAGACGGTGACGCTATAGCGGATGCTTTTGACAACTGCCCCAGCTGCCTATAACCCTGACCAGGCTGATACGGACAACGACGCTGTCGGGGGATGCCTGCGATATCTGCACGCATGACGCGCTCAATGACGCGGACCAGGACGGAGTGTGCGGAGATGTTGAAAACTGCCCGGACGCCTATAACCCCGACCAGGCGGACAGTGACGGCGACGGCGTGGGGGATGCCTGCGACTCTCAGGCCGGCTGGACCTACGCGCAGATAGCGGCGGACATGATGATTCAGGATCTGTGGGGAACATCGCCGAATGATATTTATGTGTGCGGCAACAGCGGCCTTGCGATCAACCGGCTGTTTCATTACGACGGGCAGAGCTGGTCTGAAATGAGCCTGCCGTCGAACATGGGGGTTGATCTGGACGCATTATGGGGGACCTCGGCGAGCAATATCTACATGAGCGCTTTCTTTGGCGGCATCTGGCGCTATGACGGCAGCGCCTGGAATCAGGCCACCACATTATCAACAACGATACTGGGCATCTGGGGGAGTTCTGCGCAGGATATATTTGCCGTCGGCAGCTACAGCAGCAGCGCCGCCATCCTTCACTTTAACGGCGCTTCGTGGTCACGGACCGCTGTCAGCGGCATACAGCAGCTGCGAAGCGTCTGGGGCAGCTCCGGCAGCGACGTGTTCGCAGTCGGCTCACAGGGATCGATTGTGCATTATGACGGCTTAAACTGGCAGACCGTGGAAAGCAATACGTCGAATTATCTGCACGGCATCTGGGGCAGCTCGGCGAGCGATGTCTATGCGGTTGGTGATTACGGAACCATCAAGCACTATGACGGCACCGTCTGGTCGCGCATGGCAAGCCCCACGTCAAATACGCTGTACAGCATCTGGGGCAGCTCGGCAAGCGATATCTACGCGGTCGGTGACTGGGGCACGGTGCTGCACTATGACGGGTCGGCCTGGTCGCTGGTTGATATCAGCACGTTATTTCCGGCAATCCCGGACCCGGCACAACGCGGGGCAGCCCGCCTGTTTTCAACCTTGGCGACAACCGCCCTGCCGGCTTTGAAATCCGTATGGGGGGCATCGTCAGCGGATGTGTATGCGGGGGGCGATTCCGGCACGGTCCTGCACTTTGGAGAGGTAACAGGCACCACCACAACATCCATTGTCCCGGCAACGACAACCACCACAGCTGCGCTCACAACCACCAGCTCGGTGCCGCCCACGGTTGTGGAGCTGTCAACATTCACCGCGTCTCCTGCTTCAGGCAGCGTTACCCTTGTGTGGTCAACTGAATCAGAAATTGATAATGCAGGATTTAATATCTACCGCGCTGCATCAGAGAATGGAGAATACACTAAAATCAATGGTGCGCTGATTCATGCACAGGGCTCTTCCACGCAGGGCGCTGTCGTATGAGTTTGTTGATAAGAATGTGCAAAACAGAAAGACTTATTTCTACAAGCTGGAGGATATAGACCTGAATGGTACGTGACAACATTCCACGGGCCGGTTTCCGCGATGCCGAGATTACTATATGGTAAAAGAAGGTGAATCGGACACGAGTAACGGAGTGAGGAGATTGCAATTCAGTGCAGATTTCACACTTTTTCTGCTTTCCACGTCTGTCTTCTGTTGTCTGCTTTTCACTTTTTAACGCAAAACTCAGCATTCAAAACAATAATGAAAAAAGAAATACCCAGTCCCTATACTGACAATCGCTGCTTCATCTGCGGCAGCAATAATACAGAGGGGCTGCAGCTGAAGTTCTTCCGGGATGATGAAACCGGCGAGATATATACAGACTATATTCCTGCGGAGCCGTTTTTCGGCCAGGGGGATATTCTTCACGGGGCCATACAGATGGGCCTGCTTGATGAAATTATGGGCTGGGCAACCCACGTGCACACCGGGAAAATGGCGGTCACCTCAGAAATCAGCGTGCGATTCCTTGCGCCGGTGTATATGGGAAATCCGGTGCGGGTCACCTGCCGGGTGACAACGCGGGAAGACCGCCAAGTGCAACTTGAGGCATCGCTGACAAACGCGGATGGTATTCTATGCTCCAGCGCCGCAGGAACCTATCATGTGCTATCCCGGGGAAAATATGAAGCGCTGATTCAAGGCAGCTGAAACTATGCATTGAACGTATTAATAAGAGAAACACGGTTTGACCGTTCAGCAGGCCTTTCGCATACAAGCTCGATTCGGCTGTCTTCGACGTTGACTCAGACGAAACGAGCCCATCGAAGTCAAAGCCGTCCGGCTCACCATAGACGAGTGCTGAGGTACGGGCATCGACTTACTATCCGCCATCAGCACTCGCTAATCAGCAGTTCCTGAATCCTCTGTCCCCGGCCCCGTCAGGATATTTTTATATGTCTATCCTCTTCGGCTTTGTTTTTTCAGTCTTGGGAAGGGTGAGCTTCAGTACGCCGTTGTTCATGGTGGCGGTTATCTTCTCGCGGTCAATCTCCTCGCCGATGGTGAACGCACGGTGAAAAGTCCTTGGCCGGAATCTCATCATACCAGCGGGTCACCCCCTCAGCGCCGTTTCCGACAGCTCTTTTGCCGTGGACCTTGAGCGTATCTTTGTCAACCTGCACGTCAAGATTTTCCTTGCTCACGCCGGGCAGGTCGGCAAACAGCGTCACGACGTCCCCGTCCTCATAAATATCAACCGGCGGAACAATGTTTCCCTTCGCGGGGGCCTGTATTTTGTCAGGCTCTTTTCCGGCCACTGCCTGTTCATTTCTCTCAGCCATGGCTAATTCTCCTCTCTCAATCTATTTTTACCGGTATCTGTTTGGGTTTTTGCTCTTCCATCTTGTCAATGGTTATGGACAGTACCCCGTCCCGGTATTGGGCCCTTATTTTCTCCGCATCAAGTCCTTCCGGCAGCCCGATGATGCGGGTAAACTCTCCGTTAAAACGCTCTCCGCCGGTGAATGTGCCCTTATATGCAGTATCACGCCTGCCTTTTATCGTAAGTGCATTGTCGTGGAACGTTACTTCGATGCTTCCTAGCCTCAACCCCCGGGATATAAGCCTGAATTGACACCCCGTCTTTTTTTCCTGTACATTGACGGGCGGGAATGTGCCCCTGGGCACGCTGCGTATATTTGCGAGCGGGAGACCCACATCTAACACCCTGTCCAGAACATCGGTTAATCTGTTTACATCGTTGAAAACCGGATCTAAATCATAAAACCATCGTGCAATCATAATATGTACCTCCTTTGCTGAATTTATAATTTGGTTTTATTTAAAAATAAAATTTAATTTGTGAAAGTCAAGATGGGCAAAATATTTTATTTCCCAATCTGTTGCAGGGCTCTCAGGGTGCAATCACAGAAAGGAATTTCACTAAGCTTTCCGCCGGGCGTTCAGAAGGTACGGAGATAATTTAAAGATATCGGGCTAAGGGATTTGGACTTGCATAAGAGAGTATTAATAAACTCTGATGCGGAAACAGAGGGTGATAAACGTGGTTTATGATCTTTTCAATGCCGGCCGGGCAGGATGCGGGAGAAGAACGGCATGATGATTTCCAGAGCAATCAAGATGATGATGATCCATTCCAGCACTTCCATGCGCCGTCCGGCAGCGCTGGCGTGAAGCTGCTGGTAGAAATCCTCGATGGTATCGAGCTTGCGCAGGATGCTGGCGTTCCACTCGCTAACATGGAAGCGCTGGGCAGCCAGGCGGTACACGCGGGCGAGAAACTGGTCGCCCAGCAGCTTCGGCGCATTGCTGACGCGCTCGAAGAGGATGGCACCTTCCAGCTGCATCCGGGAAATCTGCCGCATGGTGCGCGCTGCCCAGCCCGGCACCCAGCGCGTGATGCCGGGCGACCGTGAGGTCAGCTCGTAGGAACGGTCAAGGGAGGCGTCAAGCTGGTGGTCCAGGAAGCGCAGCTCCAGAAGTTCGATATTGGCAAACTCAAGCACGGAGCGAATGTCCTCGGCCTCCCGGTCAAAAATCATTGCGGCATTCCAGTCAATCAGCGTGATGTCGTCGCGGCCGTAGGTGATGCGACAGGCGAGCGCATCGTTTGTCTCCTGCTCCGAAAGATCCTGCAGCTCTGCCCGCAGTATCTGAGCGAGGACGGGGCCGTTGACCGGGGCAGCGCATCCGCGGGGCAGGGGAGTTCAAAATCCCGGACCTCGAATATCGCATAGTCCTCCACCGGCGCAGCTACGCCGGGCTGCTCGACTGCATCGCCGAGCGCGCGCAGGATGTCATGGACGCGACATCGTGAGTCGTGCAAGAGTATGTCGTTCTGAGCGATTTCCACGCTCAGCTCGCGCAGGTCTTCCAGGCTGCCGGCACAGGCAATCTCATAGCTGATCGAAACCGCGCCGAAGTCATAGAATGTCAGGGACACGGGGGGTGAAACCTGATACCGTCCCACACCCGGTACGGCGGCTTCCTGGATGATCGTCAGCGGCGGCGGATCATAATCAAAGCACTTCGGGGCGCGGCGGTTGCGGCCCGAAACCGTGGTGCGGCCCAGCGATGCAAGGCGTTCAGGACACATGGCCAGATTGATGGCTATGCCGATATCATACGCATATAACACGTGGCACGTGCCCTTGCGGATTAGGACCATGGGTCTGCCGCCTTCTATCGGCTGTTGAAAAACATCCGTCTGCTTTGTTGCGCTCATCCTTCGTCATTGCGACGTACTGCAAAGTACGTCTCATTCCTCTTGATTTCGCGCGCCGTGCATCCGGACGTTTTTGACCAGCCTGGGGAAAACTACTTTTTCAACAACCTGATGCTATCTGCCTGAGAGCAGAACGCAGCGTAGTATTCAAGCGCAGAATTATTTTCATGAAGATACCGCCTGAAATACCGCACCAATTCCGGCAAGACTTTACTCCGCCCCTTTTACCAGGTCCCAGATTTTTGTGTACTTGGCATTGTCCGCCCCGAGGTCCGGATGACCTCATTCTTTGAGCTCCCCTGCATCTTCAGAAAAAAGATGGCCGGATTATTTTTCAGCTCAGCGCTCAATTTGCCGTAACTGGCCGTGTTCGGGCACAGGTAGCTGATGAACTCGGTATTTTCCGCTGAGACCGGGGCTCGTAGAGGAAGTTGATAAACTGGTGCGCGAGTTTTACCTGCGAAGCTTTTTTCGGAATCACCAGGTCATCGCAGGCAAATGACGTACCCTCCACCGGAATGGCAAACGCGATATCCTTGTTTTCATTCTGCACCTGCATAATATCGCCGCTGTAGCCGTGCACCAGCAAGAACTCGCTCGACGCAAGCCCGGTCTTGTACTGTTCGTTTTCAAACTTGGCCAGGTTCTTTTTCCATCGGATAAGAACCTCTTTCGCGGCATTCAGCTCGGTTTCGTTCGTGGTGTTCAGACTGTAACCGAGGAATTTAAGGGCAGCGCCGATGGTCTCGCGCATGTCGTTGAGCATGGTCATCCTGCCTTTCAGGTCAGCGCGGTCAAACATTGTCCACGACGGCTTGAAATCCTTTACCTTGCTTTTCAGGCAGGCGATCCCGGTGATGGTCAGCATGTAGGGCACGCTGTGGCCCATTTTGGGGTCAAGGGCGAATTTCAGATAATCGGGGTCGACGTTCTTGATATTGGGCAGCAGCGCGGGGTTGAGCTTCTGCAGCATGCCCTGCTTGAACATAATGGCCACCATGTAGCTGCTGGGCGTGATGATGTCATAACCGGACGCGCCGGCCTTGATTTTCGCGTACATTGCCTCGTTGGAATCGAAGGTGTCGATTACAACCTTGCAATCATGCTCCTTTTCAAAACGCTGCACCAGCTCCGGCTTGATATAATCAGCCCAGGTATAAATATGCAGGACTGGTTTGGAGGCGCTGTAAGAGCTTCCCGCGCTGAACATAACGGTGAGCAGTACGGTTAGAAAAACACTGACAATCTTTTTCATTTCTTTTCCTCCTGTATGAAGTTAAGTTAAGAGTTAAGGAGTTGTAAAAGTAAAAGGTTAAAAGGACAAAAGGTTAACAGGCTAAAAGGTT
>CAWDOY010000014.1:0-223881 GCA_963803975.1 uncultured delta proteobacterium | reverse complement strand
TACAATTTTCCTCGTAAACAGAATTTAATATATGCGCCGGCTTGAGCAGGTACGCTCGCTTTCCTCAGCGCCGCTCTGTCGAATACGGCGACTGCCCCGGAATATCCTCTATGGCACCGAAATCCCATGCCGCTGGCCCCTTGTCGCCGACCAGGAAAAAGATAATAAGGCCCCAGATGAGGAAAATGACGGCAATGGCGCAGGGCACAAGCCAGCTTCTGTCGCGCACAGTATCTTCCCTGATATTGACTGGTTGGTTCATCCCTGTTGCCTCTCAAAACATGCGGCCATCAGCTAATTCATTTTTTTGCTGAATGCTGAACGCTATTAGCTGACAGCTGCTTTAAAACGGCGCCCCGTTTATTCCCGCTACCAGCATATACGCCATTGCCCATATTAAAATTGCGGCATACAAAAAAACAAGAATTGGCGGAATCGGGTTTTTTTCGATCCGCAGGCCATCGGTATAGT
Source organism: uncultured delta proteobacterium (assembly GCA_963803975.1). Taxonomy (GTDB): domain Bacteria; phylum Desulfobacterota; class WTBG01; order CAIYCZ01; family CAIYCZ01; genus JAPLIX01. Next base: position 223,410 of record CAWDOY010000014.1, on the reverse strand, counting down.
GCTCAGGTTCTTTTTCTCTTTTCCGGGAACTAACCGGCACGCCGAAGGCGACATACAATAGAATGGTAGCTGCGATACCCATGCCCACCGCAAGGACAATATATTGAAAATCAAGCAGGACAAAGTAGCGCATACTCTTTAACTACCTCTGCAGCCAGTATATGGTAAGCGTTATGGTGCTTGCTATGGAAAGCAGGCCTATAATTATAATTATGCTCAAGGCGTAAACCTCGGATGGCAGCCGCCGGGCATCCTTTGCGGGAGATGCGTCTATTTCATCAGTCAACGGCAGGTATCGCGCCCGTCCCTGGTCTGAAAACTGGCCGGTTTTGAGTGCCCAGAAAAGAGCGGCGATGCTTGCACCCACACCCGCTGCTATAAGTGTCAGCCATGCTGCATAAAACACGCGCTACTGCTCCTTATGCGGCCCGATGTATGAGGCGTCAATCCCTTTGGGTTCCCTGCCTGCATCGGTCTGTCCGATAAAATAGACGGCAACATAGTTTCCCACATCCCATATCTTTTCCGACTCAAGGTCACGTTTGAAGTACGGCATGGCCGTTCCGGTGACCCCGTTCATAATTTGATAGTAAAGTATTCCGCCTGATACGCCGCGGTCCTTCAGCAGCGTAAAGTTGAGGGGCGGCGGGTTCAGATAGGGCTGGGCCGGCCCCATGCCGTCGCCGATCGGGCCATGACAGCCGATGCAGAAGCTCTGGTAAATCTTCTGCCCCCGGGCAATTCCTGCCGTGGTGGTCGGATACGGGTTGGGGAGTTCTCGCCACGGCGCGGGAACTTTTTCATGCAGCCAGGAAACATTTGCATCGGGGCCTGCAGTGTATGCTGCAACTGCTTTTTCCTTCCAGGCGCGCTGGCGCTCAACCCGGAAGTCAGCGTCTTTAAACCCGAGGCTCTGCTTGTAGGCGATGAGCGCCCCTATCGTATCCCTGCCGAGAAACTCAAACGGCGGCATAAGGGATTCAGGCCGCGTATAGCGCGGGTTGGTGAAATGCGCCACGTGCCAGTCATCGGGATGTTCGCCGCCTTCCTGGGAGAGATCCGGGCCGGTGCGCGCAGAGCCAAGCTGGTGCGGCTTGTCGCTCACATAGTCGCCGGACTGGGCAATGCGTTCAGCGCCGAGGTCCCAGTCAAGGGAGCGGATGTACTGGGAGTGGCAGTAAGAGCAGCCGTTTGCAATGTACATTTTTCTCCCCAGAGCCTCAAGTTCTGTTCTCGGGCGGAATATATCAGACGGCCGGTCACCCTGCGTGACTCCCGGCAGAAACACTGAAATAAAAAAGACCGAGGCAAAAATGACCAGACAGCCGGCAATGAGAACCGCAGGGGTTATTTTCATGGTTCGCTCCGGTGCCGTGAGTAGATGCTCATATATATATTATACAGCCCCATCAGCGCGCCGCCGATAATCAGCACCCCCAGTGATGCACGCAGAACCATATACAGATATATCTGGGGCAATATGCGGTACACGGTCTCACCGTTCAGCCAGCCATTGCCCTGGATAAGTCCGGCAATGGTCAGGACCACGAAAAAGCCGGTTAAGCCGATCAGCACCAGCCAGTATTGGACTTCCGCCAGGCGCCTGCTGTAGAGTGGCCGCCCCGTGATGCGCGGGAGGATAAAGTAGATCCCGCCGAGCGCGGTAAATCCGGCAAAACCGAACACCCCCATGTGCGAGTGGGCTATGACCCAGTTGGTAAAATGGGTGAGCCGCTGGACATAGGGCAGAGACTGGAGCGGGCCCTGCAGGCAGGTCAAAAGATACCACACTGAGCCGGCAAAGACAAACTTGCCGCCGATATCTGAGTGCACGTTTCCCAGCCTGCCGCGCATGGTGAGCCAGAGATTGACGAGCACCGTCATCACCGGGATTATCATCCCGATGCTTCCGGTTATGGCGACCACTTTCAGCCAGGTGGGCGCTGGAGCCTGGAGCAGGTGATGAGTTCCGATGTGCGAATACATTACCAGTATTGACCAGAAGCCGATCAGCGACAGGGTATGGCTGTATAACGGGGCCCTGCTGACGATGGGAATGACATAGTAGGCAACAGCAACAGCCAGCGGCGTAAAGAAAAAGCCCAGCACATTGTGGCCGTAGAACCAGGCCAGGATTGCATCAGGTATCCCGGTGATGGAGCCGGTATCAGGGTTCCACACTGCATTGCCAAAAAAATAGGTGAAAAAGCTGAAGATCAGCGCACCGAATACATACCAGACAGAAACATAGAGAAGATTTTCCCTGCCGCCTTCTCAGGGTCTCAAAGAGGTTGTAAAAGATGAGCGCAAAAACAATGAGCACCCCGATATCTATGGGCCAGATAAATTCCGCGTATTCGCGGTTTTGCGTGTAGCCCAGAGACAGGGTAATGACGCCGGCAACGAGAGCGCCATTCCACAGCCAGAGGGAGAGCTTTCCCAGCCGTTCACTGTAAAGAGGCGTGCGGACCAGCGTTGGCACAAGATAATAGGCAGCACCCAGCAGCGCAGAGCCGACAAAGGCAAACATGACCAGATTGGTGTGCACCTGCCTGATTCTGCCAAAAACAATCCAGGGTAAATTTCCGAGAAGATCCGGCGCAACAAGCTCAATGGCGCCGATAAAGCCGGCCAGGGTGCCGGCCACCATCCACGCAGCAGAACTCAAAAAGAAACCTTTGGTGGTGCCGAATTGCTCGTCTTTTAGAAAGGGTTCAAGGATTCCAGGGTTCATGGGTTCAAGTGTATCCAGTTTAATAAGTTCCAGAGGTTCAAGGATATTCAAGGGTTCCGCAGGATATGTAAATTGTATAATTTTATTCACTTGACTCCTGGACCCCTTGGCCCCTTGAACCCTTCAGTTATGGCACGCAAGCCAGCAGTCAAGCTGGGCCTTTCGTTCCCGGTGACAGGTGATGCAAAATTTCATCTGGAATGCCACCGGCACCAGGCGGTCAAGTTTTTTTACATCACCGTGGCAAACCGCACAATCTATATTTTTTCTGATATGGGGTGCGTGATTGAACTTAACAAAATCAGGAACATAATAAATCCGCACCCAGGGTACCGGTGTTTTTGTTTCCAGATGCCAGCGCTCCTTAACCAGTTGCGGATGTTGCGGGATAATATAATTATGGCAGAAAAAGCATTTGCTCACTTCGGGAATACCGGGCTGTGTTGAATACTCTGCAAAAGGGTGACAGAAGCGGCAATTAATCTCCTTCACCCCTGCATGGACCCGGTGACTGAAATAGATGGGCTGCTGCGGCCCGATATTGAGCTGCGGGTACTGGTAGTACAGATAGAGCATAGCTATCAGTACGAGCGCTGTGACGATGAGCCACAGCATCCCTGCCCAGGGTCTGGTCGGCTGTTCTTCGATGGGTGCTGTCATGGTGTGCAGGTGCTCATACGCCGCTGGAGCAAATCCATATTATGGGCCCGTCCCTTCAGCCTCAGCCGGAGATGCTGTAAACGTCTCACAGAACAGCGGGTCTGACACGGGCAGTAGTGGAAACGTTCTCAGAAACAAAATGACGGTTAATGCCATGGCTCCGAGAAATCCGGCGCTGATGAGCACCTCGGTCATCCCCGGGCTGCTGATACGGCCTTTCATGAGAGAGGGTGCGATGAGCAAATACCGCTCGAGCCACATCCCGATCAGGATGAGTGAACCCAGGAGGGCCATGATCCCCGGCCGGGACTTAATTTTTCTGCTGAGAAGCGTCACAAACGGAATAATAAAAATAAGCACCAGCACTGCCCAGGCCAGCGGCTCCCAGGGGCTGGTGCGAATGCGCAGGATGATATAGCGGGTCTCTTCCGGAAGGTTTCCATACCAGATTACCAGGAACTGCACATAGAAGAGATAGCCGGTCATGCAGCAAAAGCCGAACAAAAGCTTTCCCAGGTCATGCAGCAAGCGGTCAGAGAGGTAGTGCTCCATGCCGGGGGTGCTGCGTATTGCTGCGGTGAGAATGACCAGGGCTGCCAGCGCGGTGTAAAAGCTGCCGATGAAATAGTAGGCACCAAACAGGGTGCTGTACCAGTGAGGGTCAAGTGACATGATCAAATCAAAGGCCAGAAGACTGAGCACAAAAGCATAGAGAATGCCCAGCGCAGGAGAGAGCGCGATCTGTCGTCTCCATCTTTTTTGCAGCACCGGGGCCCGGACATGCGCGCCTGCAGCAGCCTCACTATCGCCCCTGACCGATTGATAGAGAAGCGCCAGGGACACCGTCATTAAAAGCAGCAGCCCAACAGCATTGCGGACAAACAGAAAACCAACATTCAGCCAGAACGTTTTCCCCTCTGCCGGCTCGTGCAGCCAGGGAAATAGCGCATCCCGGCCGCCGTACATAAGCACAAACAACAGAAACAGGACCGGCAGAAAAGCAGCCGGAGCCTCGGCAAGGCGCTTTATGGGGCGTGACCATTGGGCATGGGTCATGTTCATAATTGCCACAAACAGGATGGCGCCAAAGGCAAGTCCTGTCCAGAATAAGAAATTGACCATATATGCCTGCCAGGCTGCCTGCGGATAGGGGCCGGCAATGCCGGACAAAAAGGCAGCACCGCCGGCTGCCATTAATATGACGCACAGGGCCGGGAGCATACGCCCGCTGCCTGAAAAGCGCAGATACAGAATCGCATGAGCGTTTTTGTCAGGCAGCTGCATGAATCTCCTCTGCCCCGGCTTCTTTGAAAAGAGCTGCGGCAGTCGTCTGCTCCGCAGCAGTGCACTGCACCAGAATGCCGAATTTGTCTTCAGTAAACCGCGGGTCATAGTGAGCAGGCAGCCGCACCCGGGGCAGGCGGCTGTTAATAAGCATTCCCAGCAGGGTAGAGAGAACGCCGGCCAGTATCGCAAGCTCAAAGCCTTCAACGAAAAAGGGTATCCAGGCTATAACCGGCTTGCCGCTGGTGATAAAGCTCCATTGCAGGCCTGCATAGATTGACAGGGCAAAGCCGCTCACCATGCCCAGGAGCGCACCGAACAGGGTGAAATAACGCACCGGACTCGGCTGCAAGCCAAGGATGTCAAGCAGCTCCTGCTGCGGGATGGGCGAGAAAACCGTGTCTATTGGTATCTTCACCTGCTTAAGGCTTTTAAGCGCCCTCGTCAGATCATCCGGATAGGAAAAGATGGCCATTACCGTGTGCTGTCGTGCCATTGCGTTCAGCCTCATTTACGTTTTAGAACCTCTGTCCCGCACGGGCGGCTGCAGGCTTTCTTTAATTTCCGTGATGGAGATGGACGGGAGAAATTTCGCAAACAAGAGGAACAGGAAAAAAAAGATGCTGAAGGAACCGAGCATGATGCCGAGCTCCACCCAGGTCGGGCGGTACAGCCTCCATTCATGGGGGATATATGAGTGCGCCATTGAGCCCACAATAATCACAAAGCGCTCGTACCACATCCCGATATTTACCAGAATAGCAATGCCAAACAGCCAGCCAATGCTGGTCCGGATTTTTTTATAAAAGAACAGCAGCGGTACCACGGCATTGAGCATGACCATGATCCAGAACTGGGGGGCATAGTGGCCGATAGCGCGCCAGAGAAAGGTATCGCGCTCTATCATGTTGCCGCTGTACCAGGCCATGAAATATTCAACACTGTATGAATAGCCGATAATGAGGGCCGTAAAAATCATGGTTTTGGCAATATTTTCAAGGATATCAAGGCTGATAAAATTCTCAAACTTATAAATGCGCCGCAGAGGGATTAACAGCGTGAGCACCATGGCGAGCCCTGAATGGATTGCCCCGGCTACAAAGTACGGAGCAAAAATGGTGCTGTGCCATCCGGGGACAATGGCCAGGGCAAAGTCCCAGGAAACCACGCTGTGCACGGACACGACCAGCGGGGTTGCCAGCGCGGCCAGCAACAGATAGCTGGTGCCATAGTGCCGCCACTGGTGATGGCTGCCCAGCCAGCCCAGAGAAAAGAACCCGTAAATTTTTCGCTGTTTCCCGGTTGAGTGATCGCGCAGCGCTGCCAAATCAGGAATCATGCCGGTGTACCAGAACAGAAAACTCACGGTGAGATAGGTGGTGATGGCGACCATGTCAAACAGCAGCGGGGACTGAAAGTTCGGCCACAGGTCACGCTGGTTGGGGTAGGGCAGAATCCAGTAGAAAATCCAGACCCGCCCCAGATGGATAAAGGGAAACAGGCCGGCGATCATAACTGCAAACACGGTCATGGCTTCTGCGCTTCTGGCAATCGCGGTCCGCCAGGGAGCCCTGAACAGAAAGAGGATTGCCGAGATAAGCGTTCCTGAGTGGGCAATGCCAACCCAGAAGACAAAGTTAACCAGGTAAATACCCCACACCACCGGAATGTTGATTCCCGCAACTGCCCATTCCGGTCAGTATCTGGTAGGCCCAGCAGGCTGCGCCATACAGAATGCCCGAAAAGCAGAGCGCCACGAAAAACCAGTAGATTTTTCCTGGCGGGGACAGCGTGCGTATTACTTCCTGATTGATGTCGCGATAGTTTAAGTTTTGCATAGCAAAAGCTGGAGAAGCTGTCGGCCATCAGCAATCAGCCTTTTTGAGGCATGAGCTGAAAGCTATATTTTCTGCGTTATCTTCTTTAAATAAATAACCGCCGGCTTGGTGTTTAAATCTTCAAGTACCTGATAGGCCCTTGGATCTTTTATTAATTTTGATATCCTGCTCTCAGGATCAAGGAGGCTGCCAAAGATGAGCGCATCAGTGGGACAGGTCTGCACACAGGCAGGTATTACCTCTCCGTCTTTGACCTTCCGGCCCTTGTCGGCAGCCTCAAGTTTTGCCTGCTTGATTCGCTGTATGCAAAATGAACATTTTTCCATCACACCTTTTTGCCGCACGGTGACGTCCGGGTTGAGCTGCCAGTTCAAAGGCTCGGGCCGGGTAAAGGTGAACCAGTTGAAGCGCCGCACTTTATACGGGCAGTTCTGCGAGCAGTAGCGCGTGCCGATGCAGCGATTGTAAATCTGATTGTTTATCCCCTCTGCGCTGTGATGGGGCGCAAACACCGGGCATACCGATTCGCAGGGGGCACTATCGCAGTGCTGGCAGAGCATGGGCAGAAACCGGACTGCCGGCGCTGTATCCTCGAAATATCTCTCAATACGAAGCCATGACATCACCCGCCCTTTTAACACCTGCTCTTTTCCCACTATGGCTACATTATTTTCCGCGCTGCAGGCTACGGTACAGGCACCGCAGCCAATGCAGCGGTCCAGGTCAACCGCCATGCACCACCGGTAGTCACTGTGTTTATGCGGAGCATAAAAATCAATCGCTGGATCATATCCTTCCGGCAAGGGCAGGCGCAGATGCGGTTTGCTGCCTGTTGCACGTTCCCTGGTTACGTTCTCCCAGGAGGTGGACCGGGCAAGCCCGCGTCCGTGCTGGGAGAGGCTTCCATCGGTATTGGCAATCTCAAGTTTTTTACCCTGTTTGTGTATGGTAATTCCTGACATCCCCCAGATGAGCCCGCCGGATGCAACATCAGGTTTTGGTGAGAGCAGCTGCAGCGGGTTGCCGGTACCAGTATTGGCAAATCTTCCGCAGGCGGTGTGTCCCTGGCCGATGGGCATGGCAAGCGTATTGGGAGGGATGCCGCGAAATAGATAGGCAGGCGCTTCAGTGATTCCCGCGGAAGATTTGATAACCAGCATATCACCCTTTTCAATATTCAGCTTTTGCGCAGTATCCGGGTGAATCTCAACCCATCCTCCCCAGGTTATCTGGGTGATCGGGTCCGGCAGTTCCTGGAGCCACGGGCGGTTGGCTCCCCTGCCGTCAAAAAACTGAATGGTGGGGTAGGTAATAAACTCAAAGCTGTCTGGTAGACTGGCAAAGGCTTTCGGGACGGGAAACGAGAATCCGGAGTATTTTAATGGAAGCAGTGCTGGGCGTGACATCACGGGATTCCCATACCCCGCCTTTTTCCATTGCCGCATTCCAGGAGTTCTGAGCAGCTCCAGCAGCTGCGCCCCTTTTCGCTGTCTCCCGCAGCAATGCATAAAAATTATTCCAGGGAAACTTTTCAGTACCGAAAAGTTTCCGGCCTGTTGACAGAAGTATGTCGCCCAGGTGCCGGGTGTTAAACACCGTGCCCATGACCGGCTGCATGAACCCAATAACGCTGGTGCGCGGTGAGTAGTCTCCCCAGGATTCCAGGGGTGTATTGGTGGGCAGGATGAGATCAGCGCGTTCACTGGTTTCATCCCGTGCGCTTGAAAAACTGACCACAAAGGGAACTGCTGCCATACTGGCCGGGAATTCCCATGCCGGCGGCAGGGTGAAAACCGGATTTGCCTTATTAATAAAGAGCAGTGCAACTTCTTTTCGCTGCATCTGCTCGGACAGTTCTTTCATGTGTGCAGCAGGCGCTGTTTCAGAAATGGCGGAGAGCTGCGCGAGATCAATGGTTTCGTGGGTCCCGGGAATGAGAGAACAGAGGAGGTTTGCGGCAACGGCAGCCTCGGTGGGGTTGCCGATCAAACTTCCCGCAAGCGCCAGGGGTCGTTGCGCAGCGCAGAATTTTTTTGCCAGGGTTCGCAGGGTCTCCTGATTGATGCCGGTCTTTTCCAGGACGGATTCGATAGATACATCTTGCACTGCAGCAGCGAGTACTCTTTTATGTTCCGGCTGCAGCGTTTTACAGAGGTTCTCATCAAGGATGATCCGCAGCATACCCAGAGCCACCAGATATTCAGTTCCCGGCGGCACACAGAGCCAGTGGTCGGCATTAGCTGCGGTCAGGGAAAGACGCGGTCCCACATAGATGAAAAGGTTTTTAGCCAATATCCTGCGGTGCGTGGAATGCTGCAAACTGGCGGGAGTATTCAACCGGTGAGAGCCAGGTTTCCAGAAAGTCAGCGCCAAAGGAAAGGAGAAAATCTGCCCGGTCTATCCGAAAAGCCGGAATGCCGTTGACGCCAAATACCGTCTGGCTGGCTGCGCGCAGCGGCTCGTGGGCAAACGCCTCATAGGGTACATAACGGGAGGCACCGCATTCTCCCAGCCAGAGCTGAATCAGGTCTTTAAGCGTTCCTGTTTCCAGGCCGCTTAAAAAAAGAGCGCTCCTGCCGTTTCCGGATAGTTTGTGCTGCTGAATTTTCTGCACCAGCAGCGCCTCTGCCTGCTGCCAGGATATGGTTTCAAAGCGGCCCTGCGCATTTTTCAGCAGCGGCTCCTTAACGCGGTCAGGATCATAGAGGCCCTGGAGCGCTGCCTGGCCGCGGGCACACAGCCGGCCCTGATTGACTGGATGCAGCGGGTTGCCCTCCAGCTTGATGACCCGCCCTTCGCGGTTTTTGGCCAGCAGTCCGCAACCGGCGGGACATTCGCGGCAGGTGGTGGCATACCAGGTGGCCTCGCCCGGAATGATATCTTCGGGAGGAAAAATGTAGGGGATCAGTTGCTGTGCGGATTGAGAAGAGCATCCCAGGGCGGCAGTTGAGCCAGCAAAGCCAACTACTTTGAGGAAATCCCGCCGACTTAAGTCTGCCATGATTCTTTCCCGTCACGTTGCAGTAATGACCAACACGCTTATATCAAACCACCGGGGGCAAGTAAAATATTTTTTGTTTGCGGGATGACTGATAATGGTTTATGAAAATGTAGCACAGGGCATACAGAAATGCAAAGCAGAGAGGGAGATGCTGTTTGGAAACCCGGCTCATTCAAAACTGCTCAGGTTTTTCATATCTGAAGCTGTTTCTGGCGCTGTCACGGACCACCCATGCCGTGCTTGATATCGCAGCGCCCGCTGCCGCCGCCCTCATGTGGCTGCAGGCCTTCCCGCCCCTTACCGTGATCGTCACCGGGCTTGCCACTGCTCTTGCCGGGTACCTGGCAGTCTATGCGTTAAATGATGTGGTGGATTTTCGCCTGGATAAAATAAAGCTGCAGCAGGCAGAGCACGCGGCATCCGGTTTCGACCTGGATGCCCTCTACGTGCGACACCCCCTGGCGCAGGGGCTGTTGAGCTTGCGTGAAGGTTTGGTGTGGACAGGAGTATGGGCGCTTCTGGCGCTGGCCGGAGCTTACCTGCTCAATCCAACATGCGTGCTGATTTTTATGCTCAGCATCATTCTTGAAATTCTTTATTGCCTCATGCTGCAGGTCAGCCATCTGCGCATCGTCATAAGCGGCGTGGTCAAGACCCTGGGCGGGGTGGCCGCAGTGTTTGCCGTTGACCCGCACCCATCGGGCTCTTTTTTAATCTATCCTGTTTCTGTGGCTTTTCTTCTGGGAAGTCGGCGGCCAGAATATCCCCAATGATTTGACTGATGTAGATGAAGATATGCAGCTTGACGCTAAAACAGTGCCGGTCAGGTTTGGCCCCGGGGGTGCGCGGATGATAATCCTGACTTCCCTGATTGCCGCGGTTATTATGAGTATGATTCTTTTCAGGATGCGGGCATTGCCCTATGGAGCCTTGTACATGATCGGGGCGCTGGTAATCGGGATCTATTTTTTACTGATACCCGGCTATCGCCTGTATGCCATGAAAACGCGGCTTCAGGCAGCCCGTCTTTTTAACCGGGCAAGCTATTATCCGCTGGCGATCCTGGTCATGGTCGCCGCACTCATGCCTGGTTTTAACAGTGAGGGTTGGATGATTCAGGATTCAAGTGGTAATTTATTTTTCTTACACTAGACCCCTGAATCCTGGCCCCAGATGTTCTCTTTTGCTTGAAAGGTATGGTCATGAAAGAATTTACGCTGGAAGAGATTCAAAAATGTACTGGCGCTGATGGCAACCCGATCTATGTGGTGCACAAGGGCCGGGTGATAGACGTAACACAGAGCATGCTGTGGAAAGGCGGGCTGCACATGAACCGGCACCATGCAGGAGGTGACCTTTCCGCGGATATTCAGGCAGCTCCGCACGCACCGGATGTTCTGGACCGGTATCCCCAGGTCGGGGTGTTAAAGCAGCAGCAGGGGGCAGAGAGACAGATGCCGCAGCTGCTGGCCATGCTATTGAAAAAGTTTCCCATGCTCAAGCGCCATCCCCATCCCATGACCGTTCACTTCCCCATAGTGTTCGGGTTTTCCGTGGTGGCCTTTAACCTGCTGTACCTTGTTACCGGGATCAAATCATTTGAGATCACCGCGCTGCACTGCCTGGCTGGGGGCATTCTCCTCGCGCCGGTTGCTATAGTCACCGGCTTTTTTACCTGGTGGCTGAACTACTTTGCAAAACCATCCCGGCCGGTCAATATTAAAATTCGTCTCGCACCCATCCTCTGGGTTGTTTCAATGATTATATTTATATGGCGGATTGCAGTCCCTGATATTGTTCACGCTCAAGGCCCTCCCATATGCTCTATCTGCTGCTGGTTTTTTCTCTGGTTCCCATCGTCACGATTATTGGATGGTTTGGCGCAACCATGACCTTCCCCATCGAAAAAGAGTAGGAGCGGATTTCTCCGCAAAATTTATTATTACAAATAGAGATCTGTCACCTTTTCCTTTTATTATCTGGGGTCCGGGATGGTAATTGAGCAGGCTACCGTCTTTTAAACCGCTTCTCAATCTCCGGTATTGACACGGTGAACATGGTGGGCCTGCCGTGGGGGCAGGTGTGGGGATTTTGGGCCTTGCCAAGCCTGCGGATAAGATGAATCATCTCCCGCTCATCAAGCCGTGCCCCTGCCTTAACCGTGCGGGTTTTGCAGGCAATGGCAGCGGCAATTATCTCTTCGCGCTTCTCCCGCGACTGGCGAAGAGACTCTTCCATCAGCTCATGCAGCACATCTTTGAGCACCCGGGCACTGTCTTCTTCGGCAAAAAAAGCCGGCACTGCATCAACGCTAAAGGTTCCGCCGCCAAGAGAGTTAATGCCAAACCCGATTGTCTGAAAATCAGTCAGGCAGTCTTCCATAACGCTCTGCTCCTTCAGGTCAAGATGCAGCGTTATCGGGAAGAGGAGTCTCTGTACTGCTGACGGCTGCTGTTTGAAAGCTTCAAGTATCTCTTCATAGATAATCCGCTCATGCGCTGCATGCTGGTCAACGAGCAGTAGCCCGTCAGCTGTTTCTGCAACAATGTAGGAATTTTGAATCTGCCCCAGCACCCGCAGGATGGCAAACGGAATATGCCCTCCTTCTTCAAACAGCTTTCGGGCAGTCGTATCCGTGCTGATTTTATCCCCTGCGGGAAATGTTTGCGTTCCCTCTTCTGCTTCCGTCTGAACAGGTGTTGTCCACCGGGCAGCAGCTTCCCTGATTTCAGCGAAAGATAACGGGGGAGTTTGTTCTGCATACGATACGTCCCGAAAATGAGCGTTTTCCGGGACGCTGGAAGAGGACCGTGAAAAGATGCCCTTATCCGCAAAAGTTTTTTTAACTGCTCTGATAAGAATATCCTGAATAAACCGCTCGTTCAGTATCCGCACCTCGCGTTTAGCCGGATGAATATTTACATCCACGGTTGCCGGGTCTATAGCAAAAAAAAGTATGGCAACCGGATAGCGGTCCCGCTCTTTAAATTCCTCATAGGCCCGCTCAAGAGCAATCGAGAGGCCGATGGAGCGGATCGGCCGGCGGTTAATAAAAAACTTCTGGCCGGAGCGGTTAATCCGCGTGTTGTCGGGAGTTCCAATATAGCCTTCGATCTTGACTTCGGGGTGCTCGCCGCAGACAGGATGAAGATGCTCTTTAAACTCGGGAGAATGAATCTGCTCTATTCTCTCCAGCAGTGTTTCACATGCCGGGTAGCTGGCCGCAACAGAGCCGTTTTTATAAAGGGAAAAGCTGTTTCCCGGAAAACAGAGGGCGACCGTGTCAAACACATCAGCAATTGCCGCGTATTCCGCGCCTTCGGATTTTAAAAATTTCTTCCGCGCCGGCGTATTAAAAAACAGGTCTGCTACTTCAATGCTTGTGCCTGCTGCAGCCGCACGCTCCTGTACGGTCTCAATAGTACCGCCGGCAGATTTAATACTCGTCCCGGTGTCTGCATCATGCAGTCTGGTTACCAGGGTAAGCCGGGACACGGCGGCAATGCTTGCCAGAGCCTCGCCGCGAAAACCCAGGCTGTTAATCCGCTCCAGGTCTTCCAGTGAGGTGATTTTGCTGGTGGCATGGCGCAGCAGGCAGGCCTGCGCATCCTCCTGGTCCATGCCGCAGCCGTCATCCACCACCGCGATCAGGCTCCTGCCGCCATGGCTCACGGAGACAGAAATGGTTTTTGCACCTGCGTCAAGAGAGTTCTCGATAAGCTCCTTTACCACCGAGGCCGGACGCTCGACAACCTCACCGGCAGCAATTTTATTTGCAATCAGCTGCGACAGTATCTTTATATGGCCCATAAATCTTCTTTAGCAGGCTGTTGAAAAACACCCATCTGCTGCGTTGTACTCATCTCTCGTCATTGCGACGTACGGGAAAGTACGACTCATTCCTCGTGATTTCGCACGCCTTGCATCTGAATGTTTTTGACCAGCCTGAAAAAAATATTTTCAACAACCTGTTAGTCAAGCGGGTTTTATCCGCTCTTTTTTGTATCATCTTTAGCCCCTTCTTTTTCCGACAGCTCCTGTTTCCACCGGGTTATTTTAATGAGGGCTTCAAGCGGCGTAAGGGACAGCGGGTCAAGAGCCTGTATATCACGCAGAATCGCCTGGTGTTCAGGGGCGGCCGCCTCCGGCAGCAGCTGTTCAAATATCATCTCCCGTTCTTTTCCCCTGTCTATAAGGTTAAGAAGAGGCGGAGCGGGCTGGGATCGCTCTTCTCTTCGCTTCTCTAAAATTTTAGAGACTGACAGTTCTGTTATGCGCTCCTCTTCCAGGCACAAAAGTATCTCCTGCGCGCGGCTGATAACTTCCTGCGGCAGCCCGGCAAGTTTTGCCACATGAATGCCGTAGCTCCGGTCAGCTCCTCCGGGGACAACCTTGCGCAAAAAAATAATCCCTTCGCTAAGCTCCTTTACCGTGACATTATAGTTTTTAATTCCGTCACCGCGGTCGCCGAGCTCAGTAAGCTCATGGTAGTGCGTGGCAAAGAGGGTTTTAGGCCGCACCGCGGCATGCTGATGCAGGTACTCGCAGACGGCCCAGGCAATGCTGATGCCGTCAAAGGTTGAGGTCCCCCGGCCGATCTCATCAAAAATAAGCAGGCTGCGTGAGGTTGCGTTGTGCAGAATATTGGCGGTCTCGTTCATCTCCACCATAAAGGTGCTTTCGCCGCGGGCAATATTGTCAGCCGCTCCGATGCGGGTAAACACGCGGTCAACAACGCCGATCCGGGCCTCTCCTGCCGGCACAAAAGAGCCCATCTGCGCCATGAGCACAATGAGCGCCACCTGCCGGATAAAGGTTGATTTACCGGCCATGTTGGGGCCGGTGATGATGTGCAGCTGGCTGTCAGCCGGGGTCAAGGTGCACATCATTTTCCACAAACCTGCCCGGGCCCCAGCATGCGCTCAACAACAGGATGGCGCCCCCCGGTGATGGCTATGGCCGCACTATCGGACACTTCAGGTTTCGTATAGTTGTTCTTCAGCGCCGCAGCAGCAAGCGAGGCAATAACATCAAGGATGGCAACAGCTTCAGCAGTTGTCTGGATTTCTGTAACATGCTGCAGGACAAAGCCCCGCACCTCTTCAAAAAGCCGGTACTCAAGCTCGCAGGCACGCTCTTCCGCCCCGAGGATCTTCTCCTCATACTCCTTCAGCTCCGGGATGGTAAAGCGCTCAGCATTGACCAGGGTCTGCTTCCTTTGATAGTAGGCGGGAATCATGGAGAGGTTTGCCTTGGTGACCTCGATATAATAGCCAAACACTTTATTGAATTTGATTTTAAGCGATCTGATGCCGGTCTTCTCTATTTCCTGAGCCTGCAGGCTGGCAATCCACTCCTTTGCATTGCGGGAGATGGCGCGCAAATCATCCAGCTCCGGATTGAATCCCGCCCTGATGAACCCTCCGTCCTTCACCCCGAACGGCGGGTTCTCAACAAAGGCGCAGCGGATGCGCTCTGTTACCTGCGGCAGGGCCCAGAGGTTTCCCGCCTGGGTGCGGATAAGAGAGCTGGTGCAGCCGGTAACCGCTTCCTGCACCGCGGGAACAATTTCAAGGGAACTTCCCAGCGCGACAATATCCCGGGCTGAAGGGGTGGCACAGTTAATCCGGGCAATGAGCCGTTCAATATCCCGTATTGATTTTAAATGATGCCGCAGCCGGCCCAGAGTCGACTGGTCGCAGACCAGTTCCTCTACGGCGTTCAGGCGCTGCTGTATCAATGCCGCATCAATAAGGGGCTGCCTGACCCACTGGGACAGGAGCCGGGCGCCGAGCGGGGTCATGGTTTCATCAAGAATCCGGCAGAGCGAAAGCGCATGTTTCGGCTCAGGGGTGACGGCAATAAGCTCAAGATTTTTCAGCGTGGGTTTATCCAGGACCATATAGTCAGTGGCATAAAACGGGAGCGGCTTTTTCAGGTGCGCGAGAGATTTATGCAGGTTATCTTTAAGATAATAGAGAAGCGCCCCGGCAGAAGCAATACCGGCAGGCATCTCCGCAATGCCCAGGCTGCCGAGCGATGTGATATGAAACTGCTCAAGGATGCGATTGCCGGCCTCTTGAGCATCAAAGATCCAGTCATCGTATTCATTTATTACCCAGGTATATTCCTGTTCAAGAGTGAAGCTGCTTAAAATAGTTTTTTTGTCCCTGCTTGGAGATGACCAGCTCCCGCGGCTGCAGGCGCACGATCTCGGCCTGAAGCTCCTGCGCAGCTGCAAACTCGCCGACCCGAAAGCTGCCGGTGGCAAGATCAAGGTAGGCAAGCCCCCAGCGTCCCTGCTTCTGGTTCAGGGCTGCAATATAATTTAGTTCATTGCGCTCGCCGGTTTCATCCTCAAGGTTTGTTGCCGGCGTCACCATGCGCACAATTTCCCGTTTAACAATGCCTTTGGCAAGCTTTGGATCCTCAACCTGTTCGCATACCGCGACCTTAAATCCCTCCCGGGTAAGTTTGTTGATATATCCTTGCGCTGCATGGTAGGGCACGCCGCACATGGGAACACGGCTATCGCCGCCGCCTTCCCTGCCGGTAAGCGTTATATCGAGAATGGCAGAAGCGCGCTGGGCATCCTCAAAAAACATCTCATAGAAATCTCCCAGCCGGAAAAAAAGGATGGTATTATCAGAAAGGGTTTTTTTAATTGCCTGATACTGGCGTATCATGGGGGTGAACGACATGGAATTCCTCAGACAACAGGGAAATCATCGGTGTTGGATTTTAACGCATCTGCCCGGTCGTGTAGCCGCGTGAAACGCTCTTGATATAGCAGGCTGTTGAAAAACACCCGTCTGCTTTGTTGCGCTCCTGCTTCGTCATTGCGACGTACGGTACAGTACGCCTCATTCCTCTTGATATCGCGCGCCTTGCATCCGGATGTTTTTTGACCAGCCGGGGAGAAAACAACTTTTTCAACAACCTGATAGACCTGCTCCGGCGCATTTTTTTACATGGTATCAGTTACCGGCTGGTGGCTGCGTCACGTTTTCCGGCTCAGGCTCTATGTACAGCATGCGTCTGCAGCTGGGGCAGTGAATAATCTCCGTGCTGGTGATAACCAGATTGTAGGTCTGGGGCGGGATTTTCATATTACATCCCATACACCGCTCGTATTGCGCCGCAACCACGGCCAGGCCGTTTTTGGCCTCACTGAGCTTAGTGTAATCGAGGAGGGCTTGGGGATTTACTGCGTCAGCCAGAGATGTTCTCAGCACTTTTTGTTCCTCGACTTGCTCCAGATAGCACGTGAGATCATCATCAAGCTGCTTTTTCTTCTGGCCATACTCTCCTCTGATTTTTTTCAGGATCTCTTCCGTTTTTTTCAGCGTTTTCTTGAGGGTATCGCTCTGTTCCATTACTTCCAGAATTCCATCTTCCTGTTTCTTTATTGCTTCCTTGATGCCCTCTATTTCATGCAGGGCCGCTGTGTATTCCTTGTTGGTCTTAACCGAGGAAAGTTTATCCTGGGATTTGTCCCTGCGGCTGAGCGCTTCCTCTAATGCCCGCTCCAACCGTCGATGCTCTTTTTCCAGGGCCTGAAGACCTTCTTTTTCCGCGGCATAGGCGGTTTCTTCTTTCTGCAGCTCCTGATCCAGCTCGGCCATTTCCTGGTTGTACTTGGCTTGCACTGCTTCAGACTGCTGAATCCGGGTATCAATTGCCTGCACTTTAATTAATAATTCAAGTTGGCTGTTCAACGAATCCTCCTGTAGCCTGGTGGCCCATGAACGGTTTCAAAAAAAAATGCACCCGTTAAAGGATGCATTTTTATATTTTAACTCTAGGTGCAGTTGAGTCTGTCCCTATACATATGCTGGTGTCGTCCTTCCGTTCCATATGGGTAGATGGTGGGCTCACCAGGATTCGAACCTGGGACCAACCGGTTATGAGCCGGTAGCTCTGCCAGCTGAGCTATGAGCCCGCGCATGCTAATATTCGACAAAGCTTTTAAGCTTTTTGTTTCTAATGGGGTGACGCAGTTTTCGCAGAGCCTTGGCTTCTATTTGCCGGATCCGCTCGCGGGTAACATCAAAATCCTTACCTACTTCCTCGAGGGTATGATCTGCTTTTTCTCCAATGCCAAAGCGCAACCTTAAAACCTTCTCTTCGCGTGGCGTTAAGGTAGCCAAAACCCCCTTGGTCTTGTCTGAGAGGTCATTATAAACAACCGCATCTATAGGATTTAATATTTTTTTGTCTTCAATAAAATCACCCAGATGGCTATCTTCCTCTTCGCCGATCGGCGTTTCAAGAGAAATAGGCTCCTTGGCAATTTTCAGGACCTTGCGGACCTTATCCAGCGGCAGTTCCATCTTTTCTGCAATTTCTTCCGGGGAGGGCTCACGGCCGATTTCCTGCACCAGGTACCGGGAGGTGCGAATGAGCTTATTGATGGTCTCAATCATATGGACCGGAATGCGGATCGTTCGTGCCTGATCAGCTATCGCCCTGGTTATGGCCTGCCGTATCCACCAGGTTGCATAGGTGCTGAACTTATAGCCCCGCTGATATTCAAACTTGTCAACTGCCTTGATGAGGCCGATGTTTCCCTCCTGAATAAGGTCTAAAAACTGGAGGCCGCGATTGGTGTATTTCTTTGCGAGGCTTACGACAAGTCTGAGGTTGGAGCGCACCAGCTCATCCTTGGCCAGTTTGGCTTTATGTTCTCCCTTGTCAATACACTCAATGGCCTTTTTTAAGCTGCCGGCTGGCAGGCCGCATTCGATCTCTATCTGGTGGATCTGCTTCTGCTGGTGCCGAATCTTTTTATCTATACTCTTTATTTCATCAATCGTCAACTTGTGTTTCCCCTTTTTCTTTTCTGCACCCGGAGGTATTTTGCCGTCCCGCAGGATTTTGCGCATTTCTTTGAGGTCCCGGTTGGCAGAAGCACAGTGCCTGTCAATTTCCCTCTCAAAACCATCCACGCTCACCAGAAAGCCTCTCAGTTTGGATACAATTTTATCTATATGCTTTGCTTTAAGATTTAATTCCTGCAGCAGGATAAAAAGCTTCTCTTTATTAGTATCGCTTTTCTGGCGCATCGCTTTTTTCCTGTTCTCGCTCAAATCCTTGTTGGTGCTCAGGCGCTCCGTGATGCGCTCAGTTTCAGCATAGATTTTTTTTATCTTGTCCACATCTTCCCTGAAATGAAGGACGTAGCTCTCCTCGTCAATTTCATTATCTTCTTCATCAAGATCATCCAGTATATCCCGTATAGAGGTGTGGCTGGCCTCTAGCAGGGTTGACAGCCTGCTTATTTCCTGGATGATAAGCGGTGAATTAAAGACTACCTGTAAAATCTCTTTTTCCCCTGCTTCGATTCGTTTAGCGATTTCAACTTCTTCTTCGCGGGACAGCAAAGACACCGAACCCATCTCTTTCAGGTACATGCGTACCGGGTCATTTACCTTGCCAAACAGATCTTTTTCGAGCAGCGATTCTTCTTCTTCAGGCTCCTCAAGCTTATCCGCTTTTTGTTTTACCAGCTTGACATTCTGCGAGGAGTCAACAATCTCGATATCCATTTCCCCAAACATCATCATCAATTCATCGATCTGGCCGGGGGAAACAATGTCCGGAGGAAGAATGTCATTGACTTCATCATAGGTTAAGAATCCCTTTTCTTTGCCTATGGTAATGAGTTGTTTTACTTCATCGACCTTGGGTTTTCTGCCCATACCATCTCCTTTATTAATTTTCCGATGTGGTAATCCTGAATCGCTGGATGCGCTTTTCTTCGTCTATGAGTTGTTGATACGCACGCTGAAACTGGGAACACGAGGCTTCATCATGTGATGCCTCAGCTTTTTGTAACAGACGTTTGGTATCTTCTCTTTGCTGGCGCACTTTTCCCAGCCGAATCCGGTGAATACAATCTTCCAGTATCTTCATGGGGGATGCTCCGCAGCTTTCCTTAAAGGATATTTCCGTGATAAACTGCTTCAAGTGTTCATCCCTGACCGACTGCAGTACGTCGGTTATGGTAATAGTTCCATCTTGACCATACCTGCTACACAGTAACAGCCCCAACTCCTTGAGCTCTGGCGTGGTGAACTCATCAAGGAATGAATTCTCATCAACGGTTGCTATAATATCCGGATGGAGCAGCATGAGCTCCAGAATCAAGCGTTCTGCCTTTTCTCCCGTAACCAGCGTCGGACTGTGGAGCATTATTCGGGGCCGAAAAAGGTTGTCCCGCGGCTCGATGCTGTTTTTCGACTTTGGCATTCAGATATGATTCCTTGATACCTAATGCCTGCGCAACTTTCTGTATATAAAGATCGCGTTCCAGCTCATGAGTAATGTTCTGCAGGAGCGGAATGACTTCTTCGCTGGCATGTATTTTCCCGGGAGTAGTATCTATCGGGAATTTCTTCATCGTTTGGTCTAAAACAAAATCCAGCAGCGGAATTGCATTTTTCACCAGATCAGCAAAGGCCTGCGCACCGTGGCGGCGGACAAAGCTGTCAGGATCATGGCCGGAAGGCAGTAACACCATGCGCGGTGAAATACCATTTTCCAAAAATGGCATAAGGCTGCGCATCATAGCTTTCTCGCCGGAGCTATCTGCATCAAACACGGTAACAATGTTTGCTGTGTAGCGTTTCAGTATCACTATGTGCGGCACGGTCAGCGCGGTGCCCAGCGGCGCTACCACATTCCTGATGCCGGCCTGATATAACGACAAAAAATCAAAATAGCCCTCAACAATGATTGCCTCATTATGCTGCATAATATGTTTTGCCGCAGCCGGTAAGCCGTATAACTGGTTTCTTTTATTAAAGAGCTGGGACTCGGGTGAATTAAGATACTTTGGTTCTCCCGCGTCTATTACGCGCCCGCCAAAGCCTATGATCTGGTGCGCCATATTAAAAATGGGGAACATGATGCGTTCCCTGAATCGGTCATAATAGTGCCCAGCCTCTTTTGGAATGATCAGGCCTATGTTTTGTGCATGCGCCAGAGATAGCTTCCCGGTTTTTAACTGCTGTAACAGGGCGTTCCAGCCTTCAGGTGCAAAGCCGAGGCAATGCTCGGTGATACAGGCACTATCAATTCCTCGCTGCTGGAGATATTGCCGCGCTTTTCTGCCGCGCTGATTATGCAAGAGAATTTCATGGTAAAACTGGGCTGCAATCTTATTTATGGCAAATAATTCTTCTCGTTCACTGATTCGTTTGCGCTGCTCAGGCGAGAGTTCTTTTTCGGGAAGTGAAATGCCCTGCCGTTTTGCAAGCTGTCGTACCGCGCTCTGAAAGTTCAGCCGCTCATATTTCATAAGAAACGTAAATACATCGCCACTTGCCCCGCAGCCAAAGCAATGAAAAATTTTTTTTGACTCACTAACAACAAAAGAGGGTGTTTTCTCCTCATGAAAGGGACAGAGTCCTTTATAATTAGTACCTGCTTTGGTCAGCTTGACATAGCTGGAGATTACCTCTATTAGACTGCAGGATGCTCTTATTTCCGTTATTTTTTCGTCGGGTATAAAGATTGACAGGTCTTCCAATATGCATCCCTAAAGTATAGGAAAATTAAAAACAGTGCAGACGTGCAGCGAGAAGAGACATTAATTAGGCAGAAATGTTTAAGAATGTTTACGGTTTTTGGAAACCTCTGTAAACATATAGGAGATAATGATGATCCCCTATAACAGGTTTATTTATAGCATATATTAAAACAAAAAGGTCCAGAGAAGGACCTTTTTGTTTTGGTTGAGATCATTATTTCATAAGACCGCTTGGTCTCCACAATAGTACGGTTATCAGACAGAACGACTCAATTTTACAGATCTTTTTCTGGCTGCCAACGCCTTTTTTTTGCGCTTGATACTGGGCTTTTCAAAGAACTGACGCTTACGTAATTCTGAGAGAATCCCAGCTTTCGTGCACTTCTTTTTAAAACGTCTTAATGCGCTTTCAAATGGTTCATTTTCACCTATTTTAATGCCTGACATTCATCTCCCCCCCTCTCTTTTTAAGTTTGAGGAGAGATAGATGCAGTTTCAAAACGTTTTCTATGCCGGCAATAGTATTAAACCATAGAACCTGAAGAAAAATATTTAAAACCACTCTCCTTTCTATGAGTTATAGCTTACTTATTATATATATTGAATAAGCTCTTTTTATTAACAGCACCCATTTTAATCCAAATTTCAATAGCAATCTAAATATTTAATTATAACTATTTTACTTGCAATGTCAATATGTTAATTTTTAATGCACGGGAAGCTTTTTGTCTAATTAAAAATCCTGGGGAAATGTTTTTTTACCTCCTTTTTAAGTAGCGTTTCTATCTCCTGTGCTGTACTTAATTTAAAAATACTATCTGTAACTAATTGACTCTGTTTATAATCAAGTGACCTCAATACGCTTTTTACCCGGGGCAATGCCATAACATTCATGCTCAGTTCATCAATCCCGAGCCCGAGCAGAATGGGCATATAAAAAGGCTCTCCAGCCATTTCCCCGCACATTGCCACCGGTATTCCATTGTCATGGGCCGAGTTTATTATGTTTCGGAGAAGGCGTAATACCGCTGGATGAAGGGGCTCATAAAGATATGAAACGTTTTCATTGACTCGGTCAATTGCCAGGGTATATTGAATAAGATCATTGGTGCCGATACTGAAAAAATTTACCTCCTTGGCCAATATATCAGCAATACTGGCTGCAGAGGGGACTTCAACCATGATGCCAATTTCAATATCAGGGTCAAAGACCTTGTGTTCGGCTTGCAATTCTTTTTTTACTTCACTCAAAATTATTTTTATCTGTCGCACTTCTTCAATCCCTGAAATCATGGGAAACATGATCTTTACTTTACCATACGCACTGGACCGCATGATCGCACGGAGCTGCGTTTTAAATATCGCAACTTCTTTAAGGCAAAATCGAATAGCGCGCAGGCCCATAACCGGGTTGATTTCTTCTGCAACATCAATATGGGACATAAATTTATCACCCCCGATATCCAGAGTTCGTATGGTAACCGGGTGGGGAGCAATTTTTTGGCTTACGGTTTTATAAATTTCAAATTGTTCCGCTTCCGAAGGCAAATCTTTTCTGTTCAAATAGAGAAACTCGGTCCTGTAAAGACCAATCCCTTCGGCTCCATACGTTAGCACTGATGGAAGCTCTTCCATAATTTCAATATTGGCCATCAGCTTTACTCTAAAACCATCTATGGTTTCTCCGGGGAGATCTTTATGCTTGAGAAGCCCGATTTCAAACTCATCATATTCTGCTTTCTTCTGGTTATATTTCAGCAATGTATCCGCTGTCGGGTTAATAATTACCACCCCATGAATTCCATCGAGAATCATCGTATCCCCTGTTTTGACCCTGCGGGTGATGTCTTTTAACCCGACCACCGCCGGTATTTTAAGGGCTCTTGCCATGATGGCAGTATGAGAGGTTTTGCCTCCAGAATCAATGGTAAATCCGAGCACTTCGTTGACATTCAGGTTTGCAGTATCAGCCGGGGATAAATCAGTGGCGACAATAATAACTTTTTCTCTGATTTTCGCGACGATGTCTCTTTTTATTCCGGCTAAATTTCTTAAAAGTCTCTGCTCTATATAATCAATGTCGCTGGTTCTTTCCTTCATATATTCATCATTTATCTCTGCCAAGTGCGTTCTCAATCCCTCTATTGTTTTCTTGAGCGCCAGAGCTGCATCAATTTTTTCGTGCTTTATGATTTTTATTGTGTTGTCCATCAATACTTTATCCTGAAGCAGCAGGATATGGGTATCTATGATATATTGTGCTTCTTTAAATTTCTTTTTATTGATATCTTTTTTTGCCCTCAAAAGCTGCGATTGCGACTCTTCAATCGCTTTTTTAAAACGATTAATCTCTTTTTCAATTTCTTTATTGGTCGCGATATTATAGTGGGAAAGTTCAAGATGGTCTTGATTAACAAGGAACACTTTTCCAATAGCAATGCCCTGCGAAGCAACGATTCCTTTTAGTAATAAATTTTTATTCATTATATAGTATTCCTCATAAAAATATTATTTTTATAAAAATCATAATAACCAGCTGTTCTACAGCGGGGACGAATGCTATTAAAAAATTAATTGTGAAGATGGCTCGCAGCTCTGCTGCGGGGTAATTAACTTTTTTTACCTTCTACTAAAAGCGTTATTTCTCCTTTTATCGGCCTCTTTTCTAAATTTTTCAATATCAAAGAAAGCTCACCATATATCTTTTCTTCGTGCATTTTAGTAAGCTCTCTGCATAAAACAGCGTTCCTGTCACCCATGACCTCAATTAAATCCCTAAGGGTATTGATAATTCTATGTGGTGACTCATAAAAAACCAGGGTTCTTTCTTCCTCTAGTAGCTTGTTTAAAAAATTTTTCTTCTTACCTGATTTTACCGGAAGAAATCCTTCAAAGGCAAAGCGATGCAATGGAAGTCCTGAAATGCTGATGGCTGTAATCACTGCTGAAGGGCCGGGAACAGGTATAACTGAAATGGCGTGTTGCAATGCCTGAGTAATGAGCCGGTAGCCAGGATCAGAAATAGCTGGCGTTCCTGCTTCAGAAACTATGGCAATGTTTTTTCCTGATTTAAGCTTTTCGATAATAAATGGTGTCTTGCGCTTCTCATTGTGCTCAAAATAACTTGTTAAAGCAGTCTGAATATTATAATGATTTAAAAGAATTCGTGTTTTGCGGGTATCTTCTGCGCAGATAAGGTCTGCTTCTTTTAAAACTCTCAAAGCTCTCAAGGTGATATCTTCCAAATTACCAATAGGAGTAGAAACCACATACAGAATCCCTGTCGTGCTTCTCTCCGCATCATATGGACTATGTATATCAGACATGGTTATCTCCTGCTCATTATTTTTAAACTTTAATAAACATAGCATAGGTGAAATTGACATTAAAGTAATAACCAGGCATGAAATAAACATCAAAAGATTGTTGTGTTATTCCGAACAGTTATTGAATGCGGGGCAGAAGGTATTCAAAGGGGCTCGTATGTAACCAGGGCAATGCTTAAAGCATCATGTGTGGAATTTGCGGAAAAATATATTTCGACTCAGCGCGGCAGGTTGATGGCGCAGTAATTTCCAGCATGTCATCAGTGCTGCAGCACCGGGGACCTGATGATCATGGAATTTATGTGGCTGGCCCGGTAGGTCTTGGTCATCAGCGATTGAGTATCATTGATACTTCAACAGCGGGCCATCAGCCCATGTCTAATGAAGATGGATCTATCTGGATTGTTTTTAATGGAGAGATCTATAATTTTGCTGAACTGCGCAAAGAGCTTGAAAATAAGGGACATCGATTCACCTCCCACACTGATACAGAAACCATTATTCATCTGTATGAGGAGGAGGACACCCGCTGTCTTAACAAACTGCGTGGAATGTTTGCCTTTGCCATATGGGATAGACGAAAACAGCGACTTTTTATAGCCCGTGATAGAGTGGGGAAAAAGCCGCTCGTGTATACTGTTTCTGATGGTGCTCTCATTTTTGCCTCTGAAATAAAATCGCTCCTGCAGGATTCATCCATAGCCACCCAGGTTGATTGTGAAGCGCTCCATCATTACCTGACGTACCAATATGTCCCGGGCCCATGGACCATGTTCCAGGGAATGTATAAGCTTCCCCCTGCACACTACCTCACTGTCGAGCGCGGGGAAATCACTACCAAGGCATACTGGTATCTGTCCTTTGCCGCTAAGCTACAGCATCCTCATATAAACGATTACACCGAGAACTTCATGGAGGTTTTTACCGAGGCAGTTAAAATACGCCTCAGAAGCGATGTTCCCTTGGGAGCATTTTTAAGTGGCGGTCTTGATTCCAGTGCGACCGTTGCGGTTATGAGTCAGCTTGCTAATCGACCGGTAAAAACGTTTTCCATTGGCTTTGATGAGCCTGAATATAATGAAACAAATTATGCCGCGCTGGTGGCAAACAAATTTCAAACAGAGCATACGGAATTTATTGTCCGGCCTGATGCCCTGAGCATTTTACCAAAACTGGTATGGCACTATAATGAACCATTTGCCGACTCATCAGCAATACCAACATATTACGTGTCAAAGCTTACCCGCGAGCATGTAACGGTTGCCCTTAACGGCGATGGGGGAGATGAATCCTTTGCCGGTTATGAGCGCTATATCGCAGATAAACTGGCGGGATATTATGAAAAGATACCTTTTTTCATGCGAGAAAAATTTATTAAAAAATCATTGTCGTTATTGCCGCATCAAGAAGACCGCCGCAGCTTCTTGCGCAGGCTTAAGCGCTTCGTACATGGCATCGCAGATAAAGCCGAGCGCCGCTATGTGCGCTGGGTCTGTGCTTTTGATAATGAAATGAAACAGGATCTCTATACCCCCGCTTTTAGCGAGAGCATGGCTTCCATCGATTCTGTGAATTTAGTTGTCAACCGGTATGCGCAATCTGATGCATCGAACTTTTTGGATAAAACACTGTTTGTAGATGTTATGTCTTATCTTCCTGATGACCTTCTGGTGAAGGTCGACATCGCTTCCATGGCAAATTCCCTTGAAGCGCGCTCTCCCTTTTTAGATCACAAAGTCATGGAGTTTGCCGCTTCTCTGCCACCGGAATTAAAACTCAAGGGGCTGCAATCAAAATATCTTCTCAAAAGGGCTTTTTCTCCCCTGCTTCCCAGGGAAATTCTTAACCGAAAAAAAATGGGCTTTGGTGTCCCTATTGACCGGTGGCTGCGCAACGAATTAAAGGATCTTACCTACGATATTATGTTGGAAAACAGGACCATCCAGCGGGGATTTTTCCGCCGGGAAGCCGTTCAGTTTCTTATTGATGAGCATATGGCAAAACATGCTGATAACAGCTACAGAATATGGACGCTCCTGTTCCTGGAACTATGGTATCGGATGTTTATAGATAAAACAAGCGTGTTGGGAATTTAGGCCATGAATGCTCCCGTTGCTGTTTTCTATCTTATTACCAGTACCAATATCGGCGGGGCGGAGAAAGCCCTGCTACAGCTCATAAGAACTATTGACCGGCGGGAGTTTTCCGTCTATGTTTGTTCCGTTAAGAAGCCGGGGGCGTTTGCGCGCGCACTTGCTGCAGAAGCAGATGGATTTTTTACTCTCAACCTTGCAGAAGACGGACGTGTAGCCGCCCTGATTAATTTTTTCCCTGGCGTACTGCACCTTATACGGCTGATTCGCAGAATTTCTCCTTCAATAATTCATTGCTTTTTGTTCAGGGCCAATATCTTAGGACGGATTGCTGGGCGCATAGCGGGGGTCCCGGTAATCATATCTTCAGTGAGAGTAATTGAAACCCGCGCGTTTCTTAAAAACGCTCTTGACCGCTTGACCGCATCATTAGCCGACACCTACATAGCTGTTTCAGATGCAGCGCGCACGTACACCATACAACATTCTAAAGTTTCTCCTCAAAAAATTATTACGGTATATAATGGCATTGACTGCCATGAGCCCTGTCGGGAAACAACTTTTTCCCGCAGCGCCGTGTCGCTGGATGAAAATGATATCGTGCTTGCCTTAATTGGCAGGTTGCATAACCAAAAGGGACACCGTATATTACTTAAGGCTTTACCCCTTATTTTACCGGAGGCTCCCCGGACGCGAGTGCTCTTTTGCGGAGAGGGCGGGGAAGCAGCATACTTAAGAAAAATCACTGCGGATATGGGGCTTGGAGATCAGGTCCGTTTTTTGGGCCTCGTAGAGAATGCCGCGCAGATTTTACCGCATATCGACATACTCGTTCTGCCCTCTCTCTGGGAGGGGATGCCCCATGTGGTTCTTGAAGCTATGGCCGCCGGTCGCCCGGTCGTGGCTTCAAAAATTGAGGGAATTGATGAGCTGGTGGTGGATGGTAAAACAGGGCTTCTCTTCAGTCCCGGTGACCCACGGTCGTTAGCTGCGGCGCTCCTAAAACTCATAACCAATCGAGAGCTGGCCCGGAACATGGGTGACGCAGCCCGCGAACACGTGATGAAAAATTTCCAATTAAAAAAAACCGTGCAGGCGACCGTGCATCTCTATCAGGAACTCCTTATTAAAAAAAACAAAGATGCTTAGCCGCGCGCACTTCCGACAACCTGAATGCGCGAAAAAAACCTGCACCATGCCTGCAGCAGTTATAGCAACGGCAGAAGGGATCTTTTAGCTGCGATTATGATGCTCTATATTTTTACGTTCATACTTTCTGTTGGGCTCTCTTTATATATTACACCAATAGTCCAAAAGGGTGCACTCCAGTATGATATTGTAGATCGACCTGATGGAAAATTAAAGCAGCAGCGGGAGCCGGTAGCGTATCTTGGCGGCCTTGCCGTTTATCTTGCTTTTTTACTCACGCTGGCTCTCACGTTTGAGCTCAGCAGGGAAATCCTGGGTATTTTACTTTCCGGTACAATTATTGTAATTTTGGGCATTGTAGATGATTTCAAAGTGTTGCCACCAAAGGTTAAATTTATTGGGCAGGCGATCGCCGTGTTTGTGTTAATTAAGTCGGGTGTTTACATAAAACTGGTTTTTCTGCCTCACTGGTTCTGCCTGGTCCTCTCCTTTTGCTGGCTCATGGCGACGACCAATGCTTTCAATCTTATAGATGTTATGGATGGTCTTGCTGTCGGTATTGGCTGTGTGGCATCCTTTATTCTTTTTGTTGTCGCCATAATAAACCAGCATACGTTGATAGCTATCCTTACTCTTGCCCTTGCCGGCGCACTGCTCGGATTTCTCAAATATAACTTTGAACCAGCGAAAATCTATCTGGGGGATACGGGAAGCTTGTTCATTGGTTTACTCCTGGGGGCTCTGTCAATGATTGGATCCTATACGCAAGAAAATGTGGTTGCCTGCATAGTGCCAGTCATTATTTTGGGTATTCCTCTTTTTGATACGCTCTTTGTAATCTATGTCCGCTGGCTGCGGGGACTGCCCATTCTCTACGGAAGTCCTGATCACTTTGCCCTGCGCTTAAGAAAGTGGCGGCTTTCCACTAAACAGACGGTCATCCTGAGTTATGGGGCGAGCCTTGTGCTGGGGCTATCAGGTATTGCCATGTTATCAGTACCTTCAAATCTTTTTGCTCTGGGGATCCTGGCCCTCATACTGTTTTTGGGTGTGTGTGCAGCGTTCTTTTTAAAACAGGTAGATATGTCATTATAAAGGAGGTACGGTCAATATTCCGTATACGTGATTCCTAATTAAGGCTTGATTGATGTACCCCTCAACACTAAACCACAAACAGCCACAAACTTCATGAATAAAGTTAAGGTTGTCCATATTATAACAAAAATGGAACTTGGGGGTGCTCAGCAAAACACTCTCCACACAGTATCCCATCTGAATCCGAATAAATTTCAGGTCTATCTTATTACCGGCCCTGGCGGTGAACTCTATGAGAAGGCGCTGTCATGGGGAAATACCCTGGTGGCAAAGAATCTGGTTCGTGAAATCAGGCCGCTACAGGATTTAAAAGCCTTTTTTCAGCTGTGCCGTATGTTAAAAGCCATCAAGGCCACACACCCGGTAGCCGCTCCCGTTATTGTCCATACCCACAGTTCCAAAGCCGGCATTCTGGGAAGGTGGGCTGCCCGCTGCTCAGCCATTCACATAATAGTACATTCAATTCATGGTTTCGGATTCCATGATCATCAGCCCGGGTGGATACGAAAAATTTTTATTTCCGTTGAGAAGCTCACCTCCCGCATCACTACCAAGTTTATTACGGTTTCCAAAGCAAATAAGGAGCAAGGGTGCGTGCTGCATCTTTTCTCTCCCGATAATGCGGTGGTTATTCGCAGCGGTATTGATATCCCTCATTTCCAACGCCCGCAGATCTCGAAAGGCGAAGTACGTGCGGGGCTTAGCCTCTCCCCTGCAGTTCCTGTTGTTGCCATGATTGCCTGCCTCAAGCCACAGAAAGCACCGCTTGATTTTATTAAGGTTTGTGATCTTGTGAGTAAAGCTCTTCCTGAGGCACACTACCTGCTGGTGGGTGACGGGGTGCTGCGTGAAGCAGTTGAACGGGAGATAGAGAAAAGACACCTGCAGCAGCGCGTGCACCTTTTGGGATGGCGACAGGACATCGCTCACTTGCTCCAGGCGATTGATGTTTTAGTTCTCACTTCTCGGTGGGAAGGCCTGCCCCGGGTCTTCCCGCAGGCAATGGCGGCCGGAGTCCCTATTGTTGCAACCAGGGTAGACGGCGCACCAGAAGCAATTATGGATGGCGTAAATGGCTTTCTGCTTCCCGCTGGGGATCTGCCGGGAATGGCTCAGAAGATTATCTTTTTATTAGAAAACCCTTTTGAGACTCGCAACATGGGGCAACAGGGAGCTAAAATAGTTGCGGAGTTTGACATTAAAAAAATGATGCAGCAGCAGGAAGCCCTTTATGAAGAGTTGCTGGCGGCCCGCGGATACCCAGCACCCAATAAAGCCTAAGTCCTGCGATTCATAAATTCGATTTCGAATTTACTCTTTCAGGACTTAGTGCTGAGTGAGCATTGCAAGGCATTTCTTTGAATCCCATACGTCACCGCATTTGCGAATCGAAGCTCTAACGTACTATAGCCAGGCTCCCCTGACGACTTATTGACAATTCTTGCGGTGATGATTATATATATCTAACACGAGCAGCGCTTGCACAGGAGGATGAAAAATTGCCGATTTATGAATATCAGTGCACGGAGTGCGGAAAAATCTTTGAAGTTTTTCAAAGCTTCAAAGATGAACAATTGGAAAAATGCAACTATTGTTCCGGGAAGGTCACCAAACTTATATCAAACTGCTCATTTCAGCTTAAGGGAACCGGATGGTATATTACGGACTATGGCAGAAAAGATAGTACTGCAACAAGCAGCAGTACCAAGGGGGGTGAAAAAAAACCAGATGAGTCAAAGGCCGCGGATACTACAGCATCAACAAAAGAAGAATCGACAAAACCACCAAAAGCTGAAGACTAAGATGATACCTTTGCATACAGCTTGGAGTATTTTTTAATTATTCTGGAGTTATCGGTTGTTTCGGTTTCCCTCCTTATTCTTGGAGTTCTTTTTCTATAATCCCGCTTCTTCCCTTCTAAAAAAGCTTGGCAGTGATATCTTTTGGGACGGTAAAAATCCCAGCCCTATGATTATCACCGGCATCAGTTGTAAGAAATGAAGGGCAATAGCGTAACTGAGAGCCGCTGCTTCCCCAATCCCAAAGAACGTGAGTCCCAGCACACAGGCGTAGTGATAGTTTCCGACAAAACCCGGAGCTGCAGGAAGCATTACCCCAATTGCAATGATTACGGTAAGTGCTAGAGCATTGATCATTGAGAGTTTAAAACCAAAGGAAAAAAACATAAGGTAGCACGAAAAGGCGAGCAGACCCCAGATAGCAACGGAAAGCAGCGCCACATTCAGTGTCTTTTGTACGTCAGGAAGAATTTCCAATCCCTCAATAAAGGCATGAAGCTGATTTTTTATGATGGCTCCAATCCTGGCAGGCAGTTTATCAAGGAGGGGATTGATGATTCTCAGAGAAAAATCTTTTTTTATAACTAACAGCAACAAAACAACAAAAATAACCAGCACCATTGCCAGTATTATCACGCCCGTTTTGAATATTTGCGGGGGAAGAGAAATGGTAAGAATGACGAGGCACAGAACAACCATCAGCGTCAGCAAGTCAAATACCCGCTCCACTACAATGGTTGCCATCGTTGAGGAGATGCGAATCCCGCTTTTCTGCTTCACCAGAAGCGGCCGGGTAAACTCTCCCAGCCGTGCCGGAAGAAGCGAAATGGTCATAAACCCTATGGCAGTAATAACAAACAGGGGCCACTGAGGATATTTTACGCGAGGCTCTAAAATGATGCCCCAGCGATAAGCGCGCATATAGAGAACCAGAACCATTAGAAGTTCAATGGGTATAACATAGAGGTAGTTTGCCGAGCGAAAACTTTTCATGACATCTGAAAAGTTTATTCCTCGCACGGCAAGAAAAATAAAGATGGCACTTATAATGCAGCCAATAATAATATTTTTTTTCATGAAATGACTTTTTTAGGCGACGCAGGCAATTAGGTAACGCACGCGTTGATTATGATATAATATCAGACAGATTTTTTGCCCCAGCCAATAAATCGACTGTTTGGTAAAAAACTTAAACTAAAGGTTAATAAAAAAAAAGTCAAGATTATTCAACAAGAAAAACTCTTTACAAATTATTTGAAATTAATAATAATGCTAGCCACGAAGTGTGCGAAAAATAAGCAATAAAAAGAACTTATCTCGAAGGGTCTTTTATGCCAGAAAAACTGGGCGAACTTCTGGTTAGAAATAACACTATTTCTAACCAGCAACTCGCAAAAGCCCTTGAAGACCAGAAGGCTTCAGGGGGGCGGCTTGGTGAAAGCCTTATAAAGCTGGGGTTTATTAAAGAGCTTGATCTGGTCCGTTTTTTAAGTAAACAGTATGGCATGCCCTCGGTTAATCTTACTGAAATAGCAATTCACCCTGAAGTTATTAAAATTATCCCTACCGATGTGGCGATTAAATATCAAGTCATACCCGTCTCCTTGCGGGATACCACCCTGATCGTTGCTATGGTTGATCCATCCAACATTTTTGCCATCGATGATATTAAATTTCTCACTGGCTATCGTATTGAAGCGCTCGTCGCTTCAGAATCGTCCATGAAGCAGGCGCTTGACATGCACTACGGAACTACAAAGGGCCTTGATACGCTTTTAGAGGGGATGGAAACTGAGGGTGTTGAATATATCGGTGAAGAAGAAACGGTTAACATAAGCAATCTCAAGGAGGCAAGCGAAGATGCTCCCGTAATAAAGCTGGTTAATGCTATTTTAACTGATGCGATTAAAAAGCGTGCCAGCGATATTCATGTTGAGCCCTATGAGAAATCCTTCAGGATCCGGTTCCGCATGGATGGAACCCTCTATGAAATGATGAAACCACCGCTTAAAATGAAAAATGCTATGATTTCCCGCCTTAAAATAATGGCACGCCTCGACATAGCGGAACGCCGCCTCCCTCAAGATGGACGCATCAAGTTGAAAATGGGCAAAGACACGGAAATGGATTTCCGGGTTTCTGTTCTCCCGACCCTTTTTGGTGAAAAGGTTGTTCTGAGACTTCTGGATAAATCAAACCTGCAGCTTGATATGACCAAGCTGGGGTTTATGGACGAACAGCTGGGGCACTTCCGAGAGGCCATCTATAGACCCTTCGGGATAGTACTGGTCACAGGCCCAACGGGCAGCGGCAAGACCACCACGCTCTATTCTGCCCTCAGTGAGCTTAACAAAACAACCGAAAACATTTCTACCGCAGAGGATCCGGTGGAATTTAATCTTGCCGGCATTAATCAGGTGCAGATTCATGAAGAGATTGGCCTGACCTTTGCGAATGCCCTCAGATCATTTTTACGCCAGGATCCTGATATAATTTTAGTGGGAGAAATCCGCGACTTTGAAACAGCTGAAATTGCCATAAAAGCGGCTCTTACCGGACACCTTGTCTTAAGCACACTGCACACCAACGACGCCCCCAGCACGGTCAACCGTCTTCTCAATATGGGTATTGAACCTTTTCTGGTATCTTCTGCCACTAATCTTATTTTGGCCCAGCGGCTGGTTCGTAAAATATGCCAGGAATGCAAAGAACCGGTTACTATATCACCCGAATCCTTTGTCAAGTTGGGCGTGCAAAAAGAAGAATATGAACAGTACAAGGATATTACTTTTTACAAAGGCAAGGGCTGCGATATCTGTAACAATACCGGATATAAAGGGCGCCTTGCCCTCTATGAAGTTATGCCTATTTCTGAACCAATTAAGGAGCTCATTCTGCAAGGTGCATCGGCCATTGATATTAAACGAGAAGCGATACACCAGGGCCTTCAAACCCTGCGCCGCAGCGGTATCTCAAAACTGCTGGGAGGGGTGACCTCGTTAGAAGAGGTACTGAAAACAACGGTGCGTGATGATTAAGCCCTGTTTCGGGGCACGTGATTTAATTAAATTTAATTAATTATTTCTGGTATTATGCCGAAAGTAACTTAAAGCACCATTCAAACTCTGGTGGCTCTTTGCCACTCGCAGAGTAATCAGCGAGAAGAGGAAACACCACATGACAGTATATGTATGGGAGGGGAAATCTTCCCAGGGAGGACAGCAAAAAGGGTCTGTCGAGGCAGCCAATGAAGCGGCAGCCCGCCTGCTGCTCAGAAAACAGAATATCCAGCTGGGGCGCATCAAGGAAAAGCCCAAGGATATTTTAGCAAATATCGCCTTGCTACAACCAAAGGTAACGGCAAAAGATTTGGTTCTCTTTACCCGGCAGCTGTCAACCATGATCGATGCCGGGCTCCCCTTAATCCAGGGGCTTGAAATACTTGCCAATCAGGAACCAAATAAAACGTTCCAAAAAATCCTCCTCCAAATAAAAACAGACGTTGAAGCAGGTGCAACCTTTGCCGATGCCCTCAAAAAGCATCCCAAAGTATTTGATAACCTGTACACCAGTTTAGTTGCCGCAGGTGAGCTGGGTGGCGTGCTTGATACCATATTGCAGAGGCTCGCAACCTACATTGAAAAAAATGAAAAACTGAAGGCAAAGGTTAAGAGCGCCCTGGTCTACCCGGTGACCATTTTAATTATTGCTGCGGTGGTCGTTATCGTGATGCTGGTCTTTGTTATTCCGGTGTTCCAGGAAATGTTCAGCAGCCTGGGCGGTCAACTTCCCGCACTCACTCAAGGGGTGGTGGATTTGAGCGCTTTTTTGCGGAGAAACTTCTTATATCTGATAGCTATTGTTGTCGGCATCGTGGTTGCATTTAATAGGATCAGGGCTACCGATAAGGGAGAGTATTTTTTCGACCGGCTTGCACTGAAGCTGCCCATTTTCGGCTTGCTTCTGAGAAAAGTTGCGGTGGCAAAAATTACCAGAACCCTCGGCACCATGATAACCAGCGGCGTGCCAATCCTCGACGGGTTGGATATTGTCGCTAAAACAGCGGGCAACAGAATTGTGGAAGAGGCTATCATGGCTACAAAGGCTAAGTATCAGCGAGGGAAAAACAATTGCAGAACCGCTCTCTAAAAGCGGGGTCTTTCCCAGTATGGTGTGCCAGATGGTTTCAGTTGGCGAGTCGACCGGCGCGCTTGATGCAATGCTCATCAAGATTGCTGATTTTTATGATGACGAAGTGGATGCGGCGGTGGAGGCACTCACTTCACTTATAGAGCCTTTTATGATGGTTTTTCTGGGCGGCACCGTAGGTACGATGCTTGCTGCCATGTATCTGCCCATATTTAAGATGGCAGGGGCCGTCGGCGGTTGATAATGACTTTTTATATATAATACATATATACTTCTTCTGCAGGTCCCCCCCCGAGTTCCTTATAAATGAGTTTTGGCGACTGATGGGTAATCGTAGTATTCGGGGGGACAGATTCCAGCAGCCAGACATTTCCACCAATGATTGAATTCTTCCCCACCACTGTTTCTCCGCCCAGTATTGTTGCTCCGGCATAAATCACTACATTGTCGTCTATGGTGGGATGTCTCTTGCCGCCTTTCATGACCCGGCCATCTTTATCCTTTTTAAAGGAGAGCGCCCCCAGGGTAACCCCCTGATAAATACGGACCGCATTCCCAATAACCGAGGTTTCGCCAATCACCACGCCGGTGCCGTGGTCGATAAAAAAATTGTCTCCAATGGAGGCCCCCGGGTGAATGTCGATACCTGTTTTGCTGTGGGCAAACTCAGCCATGATCCGGGGAATGAGGGGGATCTCCAGCATATACAGCTCGTGGGCAACACGGTAAACGGCAATTGCTGCCAGACCCGGATAGCAGAGAATTATCTCATCAAAGCTTTTTGCCGCCGGATCCCCGTCATAGGCCGCACCAACATCCCCGGTCAGTTTTTTACGCACATGCGGGAGCCGCAGCAGGAAGGCAAGCGTCTTCTGCACCGCTATAGTCGTGAGCTCATCGTCGGTCTTCTTTTCCATTTCAGCGATTGTTTTGAGGCTCTTGGTAATTTCTCGGGATAGATTATGGTAGGTGGAAACGATTCGCTCCCAAATGTAAAGGCTCACTTCTTCCCTGCTGATCTCAAGCTTTTCATAGTATCCCGGGAAAATAACATTCAGCAGATCTACCACTATCTCTTCCACCGCCTCACGCGCGGGCAGGTTAGGGCCTTCGAGGTGGTTTATACCCTTATCATCCTGATAGGTATCCAGGATTTTTTCTATAATCTGGGCAAGTTTATTTTGCGGCATACAGCTCGTCCCGTCCAAACGGTGATATTTCCCTCAGCCGGCGTGCTATGGGCACCATTTTTTCTACTATATAGGTAATATCTTCATCAGAATTGTAGCGGCTCAGGCTGAAGCGAATGGAGCCATGTACCCGTGTAAACGGGACCCCCATGGCTCGCAGCACATGGGACGGCTCAAGCGAACCCGACGTGCAGGCGGATCCCGAGGAAGCAGCAATGCCTTCAGCGCTGAGCATTAAAAGAATTGCTTCTCCCTCAATATATTTAAAACTGATGCTGGTGGTGTTTGGGCAGACGATTCGCGGGGTCACCATTCACCGAGGCATCAAGGGCCTTTTCCAGCAGTTCCTGTTCCAGCCGATCACGCAAAGATTTAACCCGGGTCTGCTCGTCTTCCATTTGCTCAAGCGCCAGTTCGCAGGCTTTCCCGAGCCCCACAATATAGGGAACATTTTCGGTTCCCGCGCGACGCCCCTTTTCCTGATGGCCCCCGATCATAAGCGGGGAAAAATAGGTTCCCTTTCTGATGTAGAGCACGCCGATGCCCTTGGGGGCATGCAGCTTGTGTCCTGAAATAGAAAGCAGGTCGACATTAACAGTCCTTAAATCAATGGGAAGCTTGCCGGCTGCCTGTACTGCATCACAATGTAAAAGTGCGCCCCTGCTTTTCACCATGTCTGCTATCTCTCTGACAGGAAAGATTACGCCGGTCTCATTATTTGCCCACATGATGCTCACCAGCGCTGTGTCATCATCCAGCGTTTCGCGCAATTCATCGAGGTCTATCTGTCCCGTTTTGTCTACGGAGAGCTCCGTAACCCGGTAGCCGTTTTTTCCCAGGTACTGGCAGACATTTCTCACCGCCGGATGTTCAACCCGGGTTGTTATGATATGTTTTTTATGAGGCAGTGCAGCCAGCACGCCGCGAATTGCTGCATTATCACTTTCTGTTCCGCATGAGGTGAACACTATTTCAGAAGGGTCTGCATTAAGCAGGCAGGCAACCTGCTCCCGCGCTTTTGTTATCGCCTGTTCAGCAGGTTTTGCCAGGTAATGCATGCTCGATGGATTGCCGAACTGCTCCTTAAAAAAGGGCAGCATTGCCTCGAGCACTTCAGGGGCTACCCGGGTCGTGGCATTATTATCCGCATAGACGGTGCGTATGGTCATGGTTTGGCCTCCTCAACGATAATATCTTCTGAAACGAATTCGCGCAGCTTTGACTCTACATATTGTTTCAGGGTGAGCTGGGAGCTGGGGCAGGATGAACACATACCGCGCAGGGCTACCATGACCCGGTCTCCTTCAATATCAATCAGTTCAATGTCGCCGCCGTCAGCACGAAGCATAGGTTTAATTTCATTTTCCAGGGTTTCTTCAATCAGTTTTATTTTTTGGATATTGCTCATCTTTTTCCCGGCCGGCTGCGCTGCTTCCTGCTTCTGCTCAATGCCGATAACGCCGGCAATGAGATTCTCAATCTGCGGATGACAGCGCCGGCAGCCGCCGCCAGCTTTAGTAAAGTTGGTCACTTCTTCGACCGTCTTTAAACGACTTTCCTTAATCACCCGCACAATTTCATTATCAGTAACGCCAAAGCATTCACATACCACGTGTCCCTTGCGGGCCCGGAGTGCCTCTACATCTTCGCCCCGGGAATTGGCAATGGCTGCTTCAAGAGCTTCCCGGCCCATTACAGAGCAGTGCATCTTCTCAACCGGCAGCCCTCCAAGATAATCAGCAATATCCTGATTGGTAATTTTTTCCGCTTCTTCCAGGGTCTTGCCGAGAATCATTTCCGTAAGGGCAGAGGCTGAAGCAATCGCACTGCCACAGCCAAAGGTCTGAAACTTTGCCTCTGTTATGCGCCCGTTTTTATCGAGTTTAAACATGAGCCGCAATGAATCTCCACAGGCAAGAGAACCTTCTTCGCCGACACCATCGGGCTTTTCAATTTGACCCACATTGCGTGGATTGTAAAAATGGTCCTTTACTTTATCTGTATAATCCCACATACAAATCCTCCTGTTTTTATTAAGGATAATAAACTATCCAAACTTAAACTATTAGCCGTGTTTTGTCATCTTTTCAAGAAGAGATTGATAGACATCAAAGTCCGGGCTGCTGAAGAGAACAAACACTACCCGCGCAATCCCGGTTGAGCCCGTTACATGTTCAAGAACCGTAGAGAGAGCAATATGCGCTGCTTCAGCTATCGGATAGCCATAGGCTCCGGTGCTGATTGAGGGAAACGCGATTGATTTAATATGGTTCTTTTCTGCAAGATTCAGACAGCTTTTATAGACACTTTTCAAAAGCTCGGGCTCTCCTGATGACCCGTTGCAATAAACCGGGCCTACAGCGTGAATAACATGGGGGGCAGGCAGATTGCCCCCGGTTGTAATTACTGCGCTACCCGCGGGACAGCCGCCGATTTTTCTACAAGCGTCCATAATGGCAGGGCCGCCAGCGCGGTGAATTGCCCCATCAACACCTCCGCCACCGGCAAGCCGAGCGTTTGCCGCATTTACCATAGCATCAACGCGTTGTGCAGTGATATCACCCTGACACAAAAATATGGTTGTAGTATGTATTGTTACCTGCATGCCTGCCACTCCTTATACCAAACGGTTATAGCATAAAAAAATCACTTTTTGAATTTACCAGTTATGCAACAGTATTACCAAGGAAGAATCAGAATTTTTGAAAAATGCAGATTGGTCTAAAATAATAGTTGAAGTGTTTGAACAAAGCGTTTTGAAGAGAAAAAGCCCTTGACCTATAGTTAAAATAAAAGAAAGCTTAAAAGATCCAAAAGGAGGGGAAAAGGCCATCAAGAAAAAATTCTAAAGCAGATCCTTGTCGTCGCACTTATTCTCTCCGTAGAGCTGCAGCCTTTTCCACGGGAGAGAAAGAAATAGAAAAAGGTTTTAGACTACCTGAGGGATCTGTGTGGCTTCATCTCCGCAATAGTCGCAGGGCAAGGGCTGATAAAAGCATTGATTCACTATTAAAAGAGATTCTGGTTGGTGAGTGGCTTTTATAATCCTCAGGCAATCATAAATTTTTGGCCCTTCTTTTTAATAAGCCCTTCCTTTATGAGCTGAACAAAATTCTCTTTTATTCGAGCAGAAAAAACTCGGAGTTTTTTAATAACCTCTTCTTCAGAGAGTTGGGGACTTTCAGTCAGCAACTTTATAATCATCCCCCGCACCTGCCGGTTCGACCCTGCGAACTTTGACTGCCTCTGATGGTGAGCACTTTTGCGGGAAGGATTGGGATGGGTCTTCTTCAGCATCACCCCGTAGTCCATGAGCGCGGAGTACCACTGCCGCGGATTCTTCTCGTCAAGGGCCTTTTCTACCAGGGGCAGAATTTCACGGTCATGCACATCAACCCGGTCGTTGAAAAAGAAATGGATGAAAGACGCTGCGGATATTGGTTTCAATGAAGGCTACCGGCTGGTTAAAGGCAAAAGCTGTAATTGAACACGCGGTATTTCTGCCAATCCCCGGAAGCCCCATTAACTCCTCAACTGTTTTGGGAAGCCTGCCATTAAACGTCTCCACCACCTCTTCAGCTATTTTTTTCAAATACAGTGCCCGCCGGTTGTAGCCCATGCCCTGCCACACCTGCAGGATTTTTCTCAGCGGTGCCCTGGCAAGTGTCTTAAAGTCAGGAAAGGCAGCGATAAACTCATTATACTTCTGCACGACCCTGTCCACCTGTGTCTGCTGGAGCATTACTTCTGAAATGAGGATATGGTAGGGATTGCGTGTGGTGCGCCAGGGAAGGGTGCGGCCATGGTCCCGGTAGTAACGGTAAAGCTTCCGGCGGAATGAGCGGATGGCTGCGGGAGATAGCTTTATTTGAGTTGTACAGGCAGGCATTACATGGGGTTTTTGGAGTTAATATCTCACCCTCCCCTAATCCCCTCCCGTCAAGAGGAGGGGATGGGAAATGCTTTTTTATCTCTCAGACTATTTTCTGTATGTCCACATTCGTTTGAATTAATTTTCCCAGCAGCTCGATCTTGTGCTTTTCGTCTTTGGTCAGAAGCGGATCTATGCTGTCAATCCGCTTGGCTGTCTCGTAGGTGTCGTAGGGCACCAGGAGCATGGGCACTTTGCGCTCGGTTGCTTTTGAAACAATATGTGACGGCGGCACCACGTTATTGGTGAGGATAATGCCCGCAGCCTGGTAGTCGATAGCCACCAGAATCATATCCGTCCGGTCGCCGCCGGTAATCATGAGGATGCCTTCTTTTTTCAGCAGCGGCTGCTGCAGCGCGGCATTAACGGACATGGCACCGATAAAGATGTTGTTAACCGTGCGCTTGAGGTGGTCTTCTCCGGTGATGACTTTGGCAAACAGGCGCTCGCTCAGGTAATTGACCGAAAAATAGGTCAGGTCTTTCTGATAGGGAATGACCCCGAGCACCGGAACGCCGATTTTTTCGATCTGGGGAAGATAGGTCTCTTTGAAGTCATCCATGTTCTGCACTTTGTTAATAATCACGCCTTTAAAGTTAATGCCGGTCACATCAACATGTTTCTTTATGTAGGTAATGTCATCAAAGATGGTATTCTCATCCCCGCTGATAACGACCACCAGGTTCCCGCCGACATAGCGTGCCA
This sequence comes from uncultured delta proteobacterium, assembly GCA_963803975.1. Classification (GTDB taxonomy): domain Bacteria; phylum Desulfobacterota; class WTBG01; order CAIYCZ01; family CAIYCZ01; genus JAPLIX01. Next base: position 182,923 of record CAWDOY010000014.1, on the reverse strand, counting down.
AAGACAGCGCATCAAGATATACGGAAATGCCGTAGGCCAGGTCCCTGCCGCCTTCAACAAACAGGATGTCCTTACCCTGCCCCATATTGGCGGCAAGCTCGGTGACCTTCTCCTGCGTGATCTTCTCATCATACATGTAGCGCAGCTTTGAGTGGTCGAAGCCGATACTCATATCTTCCGGGTTTTCGCTGAGCGCAAAAATGTTTGTAATCAAGGCCGAGTCATAATCCCACAACCGTTTTTTATTGTAAATCAGCCTGTCGCCAAACGGTTTAAGATAGCCGATTTTTTTGTTCAGCGCTTTTGTTAAACCAACCATGACGGTGGTTTTACCGGCGTTTTTCCTTAATGAAGCAATGATAACCTTATTCATGTTTAGTACTCCTCTCAACTTTAGAAAGTAAAATTCTCACATCAACAGCTTTCACTCCCCGGCTCTCGTAGACACGCAGCGGATTTACCTCAATGTCAGAGATGAGCGGGCAATCCTCAATGAGGGAGCCGAGCTTAATGATTATATCAGCCACCCCGTCGATATCCTTCTTCTCCTCACCGCGCACTCCCAGCAGCAGCGGGTATGACCTGATCTCCTTGATCATGTTCATCACCTCTTTGCGGTCAAGGGGAAAAGACCGGAAGGTCACGTCTTTCATGACCTCGACATAAATGCCGCCCAGGCCCGCCATCACGATAGGGCCGAAGGTTGCATCCCTGCGGGCGCCGATAATGAGTTCAGTTCCGGGCTTTACCATCTCTGCAAGTTCAACCCCTTCTATAACGGCAGCGGGGTTATAGGCTTTGCAGTCGTGCATGATGGCCTGATAGGCGTCAATGACCTCATTGCGGTTTTCCAGATCGAGGGCAACCCCGCCGGCATCACTCTTATGAATGATGTCCTTGGAAACAACTTTCATAACCACGGGGTATCCGATATCCTCTGAGCAGCGCACTGCTTCATCAAGGTTCCGGGCAACCGAGCTCTTGGGGACCTCCACGCCGGCGATCTTCATAATAGCCTGTGCTTCATTGGCCAGCAGGAAAAACCGGTTCTGCAGTATCGCCCGCCGGGCAATCTCCTCGATCGCCTTGATGTCCAGCTTAGCGCTGGCCGCACCATCAGAGGTATTGTTGCGGTACTTATTATAGCGATAGAGAGCCCCCAGGCACGACACCGCCTCATACACATCGCTGAATACCGGGATGCTCTGCTCCCGGCACCGGGCAATGCAGTCTTCAGACTTGCGGCCGCCGAACACGGCAAAAACCAGGGGTTTACCGCCTTCCCGGTAATTTCGGGTGTTTTTAGTTATCATCGAATAGAGGCTGTCAGCATCAAAGACCGCGGTCTCGCAGTAGAGCGACATGACCGCGTGCATGTCCGGATGCCGGAGTGCTGTATCAAGGGACAGGTTGTATTCTTTGGGGCCGGCCTGCCCGGTAATATCCACGGGATTCTTGGTGGAGCCGAAATCAGGGGTTACCGCAGTAAAGGCTTCCTTCAATACTGCAGCGTCATCATACAGGCTGACGCTGTATTTTTCCGCGGCGTCGGTAGCCATAACCCCGATGCCGCCGCCGTTGGTTATGATGACCGTATTTTCTCCGGCGGGCGCGGGGGTGTTTGCAATAAATTTGCACCAGTCAAACCCTTCCTTCACGCATTCCGCCCGCAGCACGCCGCACTGCCGCATGATGGCGTCGAACACATCGTCAGCGCCTGCAAGAGAGCCGGTATGGGAGGCTGCGGCAATGGCGCCCCGCTCGGAGCGGCCGGATTTCAGCACGATGACCGGCTTTTTCCTGGTCGCTGCAGAGAGCACCTTGATGAGCTTTTCTCCGTCCTGCACTCCTTCAATGTACATGAAAATAAGCCTGGTCTGCTCCTGCGGGATCAGGTATTCGAGCAGGTCTGCCTCGTCCAGGTCAGATTTGTTGCCGACCGAGACAATACAGGACAGGCCCAGATGCTCAATGGCGGTCTTGCCGATCATGCCCAGCCCCAGAGCCCCGCTCTGGGTGATGATGGCAACGCTGCCGGGCTCCGGAGAGCCGGAGGAAAATGTGGCATTGAGTGAGCTCGCGCAGGAATAGATGCCGAATATGTTGGGCCCCTGAATGCGCATGCCGTTTTCCCGGGCGCATGCCACTATTTTCTGTTCTTCTTCTACATTTCCAACTTCCGCAAAGCCTGAAGTTATGATGGAAACAAACTTCGCCTTTTTCCGGGCGCAGCTTTGCACTGCTTCATAGACAAATTTTGCCGGCACCACGATTGATACTAAATCAATTTCATCGTCCACATCCTCGATACTTTTAAAAGCGCGCCGGCCGCATATTTCTCCGCCCCGGGGGTTAATCGGGTAAACCCTGCCCGCATACCCCCCGGAGACAATGTTATCGGTGACGTGAAAGCCTAATTTGGTGGTATCCTGTGACGCTCCGATGACCGCGACTGAACGCGGCTCAAATAAATATTTTATGTCCGGTACGTTAGCTCTCATACTGCACCTCGAACCATCTTCATGACACACTCCTTTATCCCTGTCCTGCCTGCACCGTTTCTCCCCTCCGCCTCCGCCTCCGCAATGTTGTAATCCATAGTCATTCCCGTTCCCTACGTCAGTGTCGGTTCTGTTCAGCTTCACCTGCCTCCTCTCTGTTCCCATACCCTCTAACTACCCGTCTTCATGTATACTGCAGTGCGTCACGCCGCCATCGGCTGTTGAAAAACACCCATCTGCTTCGTTGCGCTCATCCTTCGTCATTGCGACGTACTGTAAAGTACGCCTCATTCCTCTTGATTTCGCGCGCCTTGCATCTGGATGTTTTTGACCAGCCTGGAAAAACTACTTTTCAACAAACTGCTAAATACCCGTCTTCAAGTATGCTGCAGTACGTTACGCCGCCAGTACCCCGTTATTTTTCACCTGCCTTGAGCCTGTCGACCGCCGGCTCGTTATATACTACTTCCTGGTCATACAGCTCTTTTACCTGCTCTTTCTTATATCCTAAAACATCGGCAAGAATCTCCTCGGTGTGCTGGCCGAGCAGCGGCGCGGGCCCTCGTATGCCGGTTGGTGTTTCAGACATCTTAAGCGGGCTGCCGTACATTCTCACCTTGCCGATAAACGGCTGCTCCACCTCGACCATCATTTCCCGCGCCTTTATCTGCGGGTCAGAATCAGCGAGCTCTTTAACAGAGCGCACGCGCAGGCACGGGCATTCGTTTTCCTCAAGCTTGCGCTCGGCCTCTGCAACCGAATCCTGTGCCATCACCCACTCTTCCACCACCTTGTGAATAAAGGGGGCGTTTTCCTCGCAGCAGCGCGTGGAAACCGTAGCTGCCCGCGGGTCTTTCAGCAGCCACTCATAATCCCGGCCCATGGTTTTGACAATACCCTCCCAGCGCGGCTGCGTGAGCGAGGCGATGGTGATGTAGCCGTCTTTGCCCTTGTAAATGCCGTACGGCGCATAGCCCGGATGATGGCGGCCGATCTTGGGCGGGTCAACAGGCTTTCCGATTGCGGAGCTGATCAGATACCAGGGAAGGGTATTTTCATGGAAGGCAAACAGGCAGTCCATCATTGAAATATCTATATTTTGACCAACGCCGGTCTGCTGCCGGGAATAGAGCGCCGCGCAGATTGCCACTGCCGCATTAACCGAGGCGGTCATGTCTCCGATGGAGACCGGCGCTATCTGCGGGCTGATGCTCTGATCGGTCCAGCCGCTTGCGCCCTGGGCAATCATGTCATAGCCCGGTTTATGGCTGTAGGGGCCCCAGTGGCCGAAGCAGGAAACCGAGCAATAGATTATTTTCTCATTGATCTTTTTCACCGACTCATAGTCAAGCTTCAGCCGGTCCATAACACCGGGGGCAAAGTTTTCAATGAGCACATCGCTTTTTTTGATGAGTTCATGGATCAGCTTCATGCCTTGGGGGCTTTTCAGGTTTATGCAGATGCTTTTTTTACCGCGGTTGCAGTTAAGATTGTAAGAGCTCTGGGTCACGCCGTTGTGGGTAATCCGCAGCGGCAGATGGCGCTCATTGGTTCCGTCTTTATAGCGCTCCACCTTGATAATGTATGCTCCCATGTCTCCCAGAATCCGCGTGGCAAAAGGGCCTGCCAGCACCCAGGTGAAGTCCAGAATTGTGACACCATTTAAGGGTCCGGGCTTTAGTTGTTCCATAATCAACCTCCAATGTTAAGTTGAGATGCCATTAATTGATTTAACCGTGCACGCGTTCAAGTGCTTATTTCCAAAACCGCATATCCGCAGAGATGTTCTCTGTACTGAACCGAGCGCATCTCCCGTTGCCGGCCGCTTTATCAGGGATTACCCGTCTCCCTGACAACCTGTTTCCCCCGCTGCGGTTAACCGCCGCACTCATGCAGCAGGCTCTTTTTTCCTGCCCCCAAAATGAAAATAACCGTCTGCATCCATGTATGCATAGTCACCGGTGTGCAGCCATCCGTCCCGGACCGTCTCCCGGGTTGCGTCGGCATTTTTATAATATCCCTTCATGATGGTCCTGCCGGGCACACCCTGCACCACGAGCTCTCCGGTTGTTCCTGCGGGGACTTCAACACTGTTTTCGTCAACCACTTTGACCGCGTTGCTGAGGCGGGGAAGGCCGATGCAGTTTTTCTTCAGGATGCCGTCAAGGGGATTTATGGTGGTTGCTCCCAGGGTTTCGGTCATGCCCCACAAATCGCACAGACGAACCTGAAAGCGGGATTCAAATGCGTCCCATTCCTCATCCGTGACCGCAATGGCATAGATGATAAAACGCAGGCTGTTATCAGCATCACGCTCTGTCTGGCGGCTCTTTAAGTATCATTCTCACCATGGCGCCAACCAGGCTGGCCGTTGTTGCCCGATGGCTGCGCACCTGCTCCATATACCGGCTGGCATTGAACTGTTCGGCAAGGATGATAGCGGCACCGGCGGTCAGGGCCGGCATAACGGAAATGAACAGGGCATTGATGTGGAACAGGGGCAGGGTAAGCAGGTGGCGGTCCTGAGTAACAATTTTCCATGCCTGGGCGCCGAATATCCCGGCAAATACGGCATTGGCATGGGTCATCTGTATTGCCTTGGGACGTGACGGATCGTGGTTAAACAGCATCATCAAATCATCTTCGACATCTATGGATACTTCAGGAAGGATGGCCGGCGTGTCTTTCAGCTCGTCAGCAATGATGGTGGTATCAGGATATAATCTGGTATTAGGATACCAGGGGGAAGTCCTGACCAAAAAAATCTTCTGCAGCTTTTTGCACGTGCCCCGGATGCCGCCGATCAGGTCCATATAGCGCGGTTCGGTAACAATGCCCACGCAGTCAGTGAAATCAAGAAAATATTCCATTTCCGGCGCCCCGGAGAGAATATTGGTGGGGATGATGATGGCGCCGATTTTAGCAAGGGCAAAGAAGGAAAAGAGATATTCAGGAGAATTGGCCAGATGGATGGTAACCTTGTCGCCCTTTTTAATGCCGTTGCGCAGCAGGACATTGGCATACCGGTTGACCATGTCATCAAACGCCCGGTAGGTGTATGAGACCACATAACCGTCTGCGTCCTCGAACACAAGACATTCCCTGCTGCCAAACTGTTTGGCTTTGTATTCTAAAACCTGGCGTAGATTTCTTGTTCCTATGCAGTCCATACATCCTCGCTTCGATTATTTGTTACCGAGAACTGGCTGAGGAAGCTGCTGAAGGTGTTTGACCGGCATGGTGTTACGAGACTACTCCTCAACAGCCTGTCGGTCAGGCTCCATACAGTGCGTAACCTCAGCAATGCGTATGCTCAAGTCGCCCGAAAAGCCATCTTCAGTTCATACACATATTCGCTTCTGCGCTTTTCAAGATCAAAGCCCATTTTTTCAAACAGGCTCATCATGGGCCTGTTTTCAACGAGCACCTCTGCGGTAAATCCCAGCAGACCCTGTCTCTTTGCCAAATAGGTTAGATAAGACAACAGCTCGGTGCCGACACCCCGCCCCTGAAAGTCGTCCCGCACCACCACGCCGACTTCGCCGGTGTGGGTCACATCATCGATGCCGTATTGTGCTATGCCGAGAATTTCTTCCTTTCCCTCGCCCGCTATGAGCGCCAGGATCACCATCTCCCTGGTATAGTCAATAACGGCAAACTCCTGCAGCCGCTCATGCGGCATATCACGGCGCGCAGAGATAAACCGGCGGTAGGTGGTCTGGTCTGACAGGGCATAGAAAAAGTCCTTGAGCAGCGGTTCGTCACTGATTCTTACCGGCCGCAGCAGTATCTCAAGTTCGGTTTTTGTTGCCCGATGGGTTTCCAGGTTTACCGGGTACTCGCCCTTCTTGCCGGGAATGAATGCCTGGTCTCTATATATGTAGCCAAGCTTTTTAGCTTCTTCAATGAGCCAGGGCTGGAATTTGGGATGAGCGATTGAGATCAGGTCCATCGCCCGCTCGCGGACATTTTTCCCATGCAGATACACGATTCCGTATTCGGTCACCACATAGTGCATGTCTCCCCGCACCAGGGTGACGCCGGCACCCTCATCAAGGCAGGGCACGATCCGTGAGAATTGACCATCATTTGAGGTTGAACGGACGGCAAGAATGGTTTTTCCGCCGGGCGCCAGCACTGTGCCGCGCATGAAGTCTGCCTGTCCGCCAACCCCGCTGTAAAAACGCTTGCCGATGGATTCTGCGGTCGCCTGGCCGGTAAGGTCAATCTGCAGTGCGGCATTGATGGCGGTCATGTTTTTCTGACTGGCTATGATCAGGGGATTGTTCGTATAATCAATAGCCCTGAAGGCGATGCTGGGGTTATCGTCGAGGAAGTCATAGGTTGCTTTATTGCCCATGCAGAAGGCGGCCACTGTTTTCCCGCGGTCAAGGCTTTTCCGGGAATTATCAATGACGCCGCCCTGCATGAGGGCCACGACTCCGGGAGTAAGCAGTTCTGAATGGACGCCGAGGTGCTGTTTCGTATGCAGGTGGGTGAGAATGGCATTGGGAATGCTGCCATAGCCTACCTGGATGGTGTCACCATCCAGCACGATGCGCGCAATATAATTTCCGATGCGGTCTGCAATGTCGTCCGGTACAGTGGTCCCAAACTCAAGCAGCGGTTCATCACAGGAAACAATATAATCAATATCTGCCACATGAATAAAGGTATCGCCGTGAATGCGCGGCATATAGGGATTGACCTGAGCGATAACCAGCTTGGCGTTTTCAGTCGCTGCCTTAACGATATCAACACTGATGCCAAGGCTGACGTAGCCGTGCTCATCAGGAAGCGAGGTCTGAATCAGGGCTACATCCACCTTTACCATGCCGCGGTGGAACAGAGATGGAATCTGGGAAAAAAATATCGAGCTGTAATCTGCAAGCCCGGTATTGACGGCATTGCGGGTGTTGTCAGTGATAAAAAAAGAATTGTGCCGGAAGTTGCGCTTGAATTTCTCGTCGGCATAGGGGGCAAGACCAAGGGTCCAGACATGCATTACTTCAGCGTCAAAAAAAGCCTTGGGATTGGCGTTCACATAGTCAATGAGGGCGCGCACCAGATACTGCGGCTCGCCGCAGGCAGTGCCGATAAATATCCGGTCACCGGGATGTATGTGCGAAAATATGCCACGCTCTGAAGCAAACTTTTCAGGGTACCGTTTCTTTATCTCTTCCAGTTTTTCTGCCATGACGCTACATCCCTTACTCTCACGATTTTCCCGCGCCCAGCTGCTGCGCTCGGTATCAGCAGCCCGTACCCGTATGCGCACGGCACGGTTAAATCCAGCTGCAGTATATACCAGGGAAGGCAGCTATTGCAAATAATTTATGAGTACACTTATTTTAATTACACGTGCAGTCTTTCGTTGTGCAATGCCGGGGACGGCTTTTGACCACCGCCCATAATAACCTGATAGGTGGCAGCAATCCCGTCCTGCTGCCTGAAGTCAGCTTCATACAGCGCGATCATTCGTGTCCCAGATGCGGCGCATCCCCAGCCCCCGGTTTCTTCTCAGGGATGCGTTCTGCGCGCCCATGCCCTTTATGGAACGGATTAAATCCGCGACCGACTGATAGTGCTGCGTCAGCAGGTTAGCTGTGGCGAAGGATTTTATAAATCCGGCTGCACGCAGCACGGCGGAACAGTGCTCCTGGCTGCCATACAGACGGAGCGCTTCACCGTGGTTATACCCGGTCTCCCCGCAGGCACGGACAAAGGAGGCTTTCAGCTCCTTAAATGTCTGTTCGCCAAAGGCTGCACAGAGGAAGATGCCGCCGGGCTTCAGAACCCGGAATATCTCGTGCGCTGCCCGGTCCCACTGTTCAAGCCACTGCAGGGTAAAACTTGAAATTACCAGGTCAAAGCAAGACTCCCGGTAGGGAAGAAACTCCGTGTCCGCAGCAATGAAATACTGTTTCCGGTTCTGCAGGGCTTCTTGCGCCCGCGCCCGGGCAATCATATTGAGCGCAAGGTCACAGCCGTGAATGCGGGCAGCGGGGAACCTCTGCAGCAAGCTCATGGTCGTGGTACCGGTCCCCATGCCGATATCAAGAATGCAGGGAGCAGCCGGCAGCGAGCCATTAAGAAAGTGCAGCAGGCGGTCTCCCAGCCGTCCCTGCAGCACGGCATAGGCATCATAGGTGGCCGCGTGGCGGTTAAAGGATTTTTTTACGAATGTTTTATCAATAGCGCTCATTGCCATAACTGAATAAATTTTTTCACTTCCCGGTGAACTTTTTCCGGCGCGCAGAGGAATGGAACGTGCCCGGTTGCTTCTATTATATGCAGAGAGGAGCCGGGTATCTGCTCAGCCATGTAGCGCGATGCTGCGGGCAGGCAGATGCGATCGAGGCTTCCATGAATGAGCAGGACGGGGACGCGGATATTTTTCAGGTGCGCCCGCAGATCTTCCTGCTGCATGGACTGAAGCGTTTCACAGGCAACTTCCTGCCGCGGAGCCCGGGCAGTATCAGCAGCGAGCGCATATATTTTTCCCCGGTGCGGATGCGTTACGTCATCGCCCTGAAACATACGTTTATAAAAACCTGCCAGGCCGGACTGATACTCTCTTTTGATGTTTCGCAGCAGGCCGCTCGCTTCTCCCCGCGGCAAGCCATGCGGGTAATCTTCCCGGGCAACAAGCGACGGCGTGCCGCTGATAAAAACCAGCGAGCCAACACCGGGCAGTGCATGTTCAAACATTTTAAGCACGGCCGACACGCCCATGGACCATCCCACCAGGGTAACATCCTGTAGCGCCAGGCTTCCCATGAGGTCTGCCAGGTCCCGGGCAAAGGACCCGAGGGTATAGGGGCCGGGCATCGAGCCGGACTTGCCATGTCCTCGGAGATCAACGGCAATAATTTTATAGTCAGCAGAAAACTCCTCAATGAAAGCTGACCAGACCAGGGAATCCATGGTCCAGCCATGGATGAGCACGATGGGCTTTCCCGTACCGCATGTTTGATAGTGCATGGTGTTATTCATTGATAGCAACTGCCGGTTCTGAAACCTTTTTACCTTGCTCCCGCTATAGTATATTATATTTTTTACCTGCTTTCTCCAGAACCGCAAGCGCCCGGGAAAGGTCCTGTTTTGTATGCGTTGCCATCAGCGTAGTCCTTAAGCGTGACGCTCCTTCAGGAACCGTGGGGGGGCGGATTGCCTGAATAAACAGCCCCTCCTCCATGAGATCGTTTGCGAGGCGTACCGCTGTATGAGCATCACCAACTAAAATGGGGATGATATGCGTCGTGCTTTCAAGGGTGTTAAAGCCCAGATCGTTTAAGCCCGTTCTGAAAAAAAGGACATTGTCCCACAGCGCCTGCCTTTTCAGGGGCTCTCTTTCAATCAGGTCTATTGCTTCAAGCGCGCTTGCTATCACCGCTGGCGGAAGGGCGGTGGTAAAGATAAAAGTTCGCGCCCGGTTGATGAGATATTCTCTCAGTTCACTGCTGCCGGCTACGAAGGCGCCAAAGCATCCAAGCGCTTTTCCCATGGTTCCCATTATAATATCAACCTGCCCCTCCAGTCCAAAATGCTGAGCAGTACCCCCTCCATGGCTGCCAAGGACTCCGGTCCCGTGGGCATCATCCACTATGAGTTGCGCGGAATAGGCCGTGGCAAGCTCTGCCAGGCGGGGAAGAGGAGCAAGATCGCCATCCATGCTGAAAACGCCATCCGTTATAATGAAGCGTCTTCTGAATTGCTTCCCCTTTTCAAGCAGAGTTTCGAGGACGTTAGTATCTCGATGAGGGAATATTTCTACCTGCGCACGGCTGAGCCGGCAGCCATCTATAATGCTTGCGTGGTTCAGCGCATCGCTGTAGATCACATCGCCTTTTTCTGCCACTGCGGTCAGAAGGCCCATATTTGCCATGTAACCGGTACTGAAGACAAGAGCATCTTCAGTGCCCTTCAGCCGGGCAATCTTTTTTTCAAGGTCCCGGAAGATTGCTGTGTTTCCGCTGATGAGCCGGGAGGCGCCAGACCCCGCGCCCCAGGTATGCAGCGCCTTCTGTGCTGCCTGTTTTATGGCAGGGTGTGAACAGTAACCCAGATAGTCATTTGAGGACAGCATGAGCAGCTCTTTACCGTCAACTATAACCGTTGGCCCTGTTTGAGAACGCAGCTCTTTTAGTTTCCGGTAAAGTCCCGCCTCCTCAAGCTGGCTTAGCTCCTGGTGAAAGATGCCCATAAAAGCGTGCTGTTAGTTTAAAAATTTAGAGCGCTAAAACGGGAATTTTGTCAATTTGACAAATAATTTGCAGGTTGTTGTCAAGAAGCAACAAAATCACGGCCAGGTATTGGGTTGACGTTAAAGAGCCGCCAGCGCTCGAAAAATAGTCGCTATTGGGCGCAGTTACCCTCTTCTATGGTGCATTCCAACCATTATACATTCAAGCGGTCATTGGGCAAAAAGTCCGTTTTACACGCGTGCGCTTTATAATATAATCAATATAATACAAGAACAATACCGAAGCCACGGGCGGTTGTCAACATTGTTGGCAATTTGCCAGAAGAGTAAAACGCTTTGAATTATGAGAAGTTATAATTGGTGAGCTGGTGTAAAAAGAGAACGGCAGGAACTGTTTTTTATTTCTGTCCTCTAACATAAGCCGCTGCAGCTAATAGAACCATTCAGAAGGCGGGCTTTCTCTGGTTTAAAAAAGATTCGAAAAGAGAAGCGTGAAATTTAAATAAGTTTCAACACTTGCAAGCTTTCTGCAATCCTGATAATCTGCTTGCATCTGCGTTTTCACCTATTAACGGGTTATCATGCAAGACTATGTAATCGGCATCGACATCGGCGGCACCATGATCAAGGGTGCCCTGTTTGGCAGCGATGGAGCACTGGTAGAGAAGCGCTCCGAAGAGACCCGGGTTGATAGAGGCAGAGACGCTGTCCTGCAAAACCTGATAGCACTTATAAAATCCCTCCACACTGCAAAAGGGCAGGTGTTATCTGTTGGCATTGGTGTTGCCGGCGTCCTTGATCCCCCAAAAGAAGTATTGCTCCAGTCCCCTAACATTAAGCCATTAGAGCAGGCTCCTTTAAAAAAACTGCTGAACGAAGCGCTGCAGCTGCCGGTTTTTCTGGAGAATGATGCCAATGCCGCAGCACTGGGCGAGAAGTGGGCAGGTGCCGGCAGAGAGCTTGATAATTTTCTTCTCATCACCCTGGGCACGGGAATCGGCGGCGGGTTTATTTTACATGGAGACCTCTGGGCCGGTGAGAACGGCAAGGCCGGTGAAATCGGGCACATGGTGGTTGCGACGGATGGAATACTCTGTGCCTGCGGCAAACGCGGCTGTCTTGAGGCCTATAGCTCTGCCACAGCAATAAAACGGATGGCACAGGATGCGGTGCAGTCCGGCGCGTGTTCGAGTTTAAAGAATTTATCAAGGGGAGATTTTTCTACTATTGATGCGGAGATGGTGCATCAGGCGGCGCTTCAGGGCGACGCCATTTCCATAGATATTTTTAAGCAAATGGCTCGCTATCTGGCCATTGGCATCAGCAATGTGAATAACCTGTTAGACATCCACAACTTCATCATTGGCGGTGCCGCAAGTAATGCTTTAGAAGTTTTCAGGTCTTTTTTGCTGGAAGAGGTTGCGCGCCAGGTATATGCTATATCTCAGAGTAAAATAAAGATCACGGCGTCACAGCTTGGTAATGAGGCAGGGATTTATGGCGCTGCGTACCTTGCATTGAAAAGCGTAAAACCCCCGGACAGATAGCCGCCATTATTTTACCGGCAGGAAGGTATAAAACACTGCATACGCTGTTGCTGCCTTTGGGCGGCAGACCGTTTCGAAGGCAGAGGTCACCATTACTTCTGCCTTTTGCCTTTCTCAGGCATCGCACAAAAACCATTTTGCAATGCGGTGGTTATCTGCTAAAAATAAGCGGTACCAGAAAACCCTGCCAGATTGAAAGGATCCGTTGATGACGATTCAGATTTACAACACCATGAAGAAAAAGAAAGAGGAGTTTGTACCTCTCAGGGAGGGCTCCGTCGGCTTGTATGCCTGCGGCGTGACAGTATATGATCTATCTCATATCGGCCATGCCCGCGCCCTGATTGTCTTTGACGTCATATACCGCTACCTGCAATACCGCGGATATAAAGTCACCTTTGTGCGCAACTATACTGATATTGATGACAAGATAATCAAGCGGGCGCAGGAAGAGGGCGTTACCTATAAGGACATCTCTGATCGCTACATAAAAGAGTTTGACCATGACATGGATATGCTCGGCCTGGAGAAGCCTTCGGTTTCTCCCCGGGCTACCGACCATATTCCTGAAATGATAGCGATGGTTGAGGCCCTTATAGAAAAGGGATTTGCCTACGAAGTTGAGGGGGATGTCTATTTTAGCGTGGGCAGCTTTTCTGAATACGGCAGGCTCTCAGGAAAAAACATAGAAGAGCTCAATTCAGGAGCCCGCGTGGAGGTAGATGAGCGGAAGCAGAGCCCCCTTGATTTTGCCCTGTGGAAGAAGAGCAAAGAAGGCGAGCCGTTCTGGGAATGCCCGTGGGGCAAAGGGCGGCCCGGGTGGCACATCGAATGTTCTGCCATGAGCCAGAAATATCTGGGCACAACCTTTGACATCCACGGCGGCGGCATGGACCTCATCTTCCCGCACCATGAGAACGAAATTGCCCAGGCTGAGTGCGCAACCGGCGCGCCCTTTGCCCGGTACTGGATTCATAACGGGTTCGTGAACATCAACCAGCAGAAGATGTCAAAGTCTTTGAAGAATTTTTTCAGCATCCGCGAGATACTTGAGACCTACCATCCGGAGGTGCTGCGCCTGTTCCTGCTCTCTAATCACTACCGGAGTCCGGTTGATTATTCCGAGCAGAACCTGACAGAGGCCAAGGTTGGCCTTGACCGGTTTTATGCAGTACTCAGGGACCTGGGTGAAATTACAGTCCCTGGATAAAGGCGCTGCTGCCCAGAGCCTTGGAGAAAAACGGCTGGTCAAAGAGCTGCAGGAATTTCAGGGAAAATTCATTGAAGCAATGGATGATGATTTTAACACCGCCGCGGCCCTGGGGCATCTTTATACCCTGACCAGAAGCCTCAACTCCATCATTGACCAGAAAAAGAAATTCCCCACCTTTCAGATTGCCGAGGGCACATTCCAGCTGGCAAAGGAACAGTTCAAAATGGTCGGCAGCGTCTTTGGCCTGTTCCAGGAATCAGCCCAGGCATATTTTCAGAAACAGAAAGAAAAAGGGCTTGCTGCCGCAGCAATCTCGCCAGAGGAAATAGAACAGCTGATCAAAGACCGGGAGCTGGCGAGAAAATCCAAGGACTTTAAAAAAGCTGATGAGATCCGCAAGCAGCTGGAGGAGAAGGGGATTATATTGAAGGACACCCCGCAGGGAACGGAGTGGGCTACAAAACAATAGCGAAATTAAATTCTTAAGGAAATGTGGCGTTGATCAATCAGGTGCAATTAAGGCATCACAATATTATAGTTAACCGCTCAATACCTATGCATAAAAGTTGCGCTGTTATCGCGGCAATAGCCTTGTTGCTCATCACCGGCTGTGACTATGCCCGCATGAGTGATCAGGAGTCGCTGCGTCCGTATGAAGTTAAATTACCCGAAATGCCCGCCAATACGGTTCCAATAAAAAACGGCATTCAGGCCCTGCGCGAATCAGCGCCATCGCAGCTGCGCAATCCCGTTGCCTTAAACCGTGAAACAATTGCTGCGGGCAAAACGCGCTACGGCTATTACTGTGGTATGTGCCACGGAACAAAAGCTGACGGCAACGGGACGGTAGGGCAAAGCTTCTATCCGCTGCCCGCAAACCTTGCCAGCCCCTATGTGCAGGGGCAGAAGGATGGAGAGCTGTTTTATAAAATAAGCCTTGGTTTCCGCAGGCACCCGCCGCTTGCCTACACGGTTGCAGAAGCTGACCGCTGGCTCATTATTAATTATATCCGCTCGCTTGGAAAAGGCGCATAAGACAATCTGCCCGCAGGCTCTTGGTCCTGCCTGATTAAACTGAGGGAAGTGTCCACAAGTTCCCTCGATAGTCCGTCCTGCCGCTGCCGGGGGTCTGATAAAAAAGCTTTACAGGTCCCGCGCAGTAGGTAAGAATATATTTGACTCTTGTTTGAATTAGAGATTACATAATAACGTAATTAACCGGATGCTTGAAATTCAACGATGAAATCTAACCAGGAGGAATGCATGAGAAACACCAGAACGGTAAACCGGAACCACCTCGTTGTTGCTGCACTGTTTTTAATTTTTACCCTGTCTTTCGTGGGGAGCGTTATTGCCGAGGAAACGCATCCTCACGTAATAACCACCGAGTGGCTGAGCGCGAACATGAAACGATTTGATATCCGGATCATTGATATCCGGGACAAGGTAACCGACTACTGGCAGGGGCACATACCCGGCGCTATCTATTTAAATCCTGAGGCTTTGCGGTTAAGCAGCCGCGGAGTTCCCGTAAAGCTCATGCCCCCGGAGGCTCTTGAAATAATGCTGGGGAAAATGGGCGTCAGCCGAATGGCGAAGGTTGTTGTGTACAGCGACCGAAGCGATGAAAAAGCCGCCTATCTTATCTGGGCGCTTGATTACCTTGGGCAGAACTTCAGCGGCATGCTTGACGGCGGCTTTAGTAAATGGCAGCAGGAAAAGCGCCCGGTTACCCAGGATTACCCAAAGGCCCGGCAGTCTACGTACACCATTTTTAATCTCCATGAACAGTGGCGGGCGCCGCTGCGCGCGGTCAAGAGAGCTTCAGAAGAAAAAACAGCGGTTATAGTTGATGTGCGGCCGCTTGAAATGTATACCGGCGAAAAGGGGTTCTGGAAACGCAAAGGCCATATCAAAGGCGCCGTGCATCATTTCTGGGGCGATGATTTAAAGGCCGACGGCACGCTGAAGAGCAAGGAAGAGCTGAAGCAGGCCTATGAAAAAATAGGCGTCACCCCTGATAAGAACATAATTGTTTACTGCGGTCAGGGGCAGATGTCTGCTCATACCTATTTTGTTCTCAAATATATGCTGAGCTGCTTCAAGGTAAGAAATTATGACGGCGGCTTTAATGAATGGTCAAGCATTGCCGATCTGCCGATTGAGACCGGACAGAAATAAAGCGCGAACTGCGGAATAAAATTTAATCTGTATATTACTGCAAACCGGCTGCAGAAAAAGACTGCTTCACGTATAGTCACTTACTCGGCAAGGGCTAAAAAATAGCAAGGGGGGGCTTGCTGCCTCCCTTTTTTTTGAAAAAGTTGTTTTATCACCCTCCGTAGCAATGCGAAAGATGGGTCACCGCCTGTTAACGCAGAAAGTATATCAGGGATACCACGACACCAATGGTGACAACGATCCTGCGCAGCAGCCTTGATGAGATTTTCCCCGCTAATCTACCTCCCAGGGCGCCGCCTATCATTGCTCCCACAGCCATCACCGCGGCTGCCGCCCAAACGACCTGTCCCGAAAAAAGGAAGAAGATGGCTGCTGCAATGTTGATGCTGAACGCCACAGCCTGCTTGAGCGCGTTAAGCCGTGCCAGCGTGTCATCTAGCACCAGGCCAAGCACGGCCAGCACCATGACGCTTACCCCTGCACCGAAATATCCGCCGTACATAGCAGCCGGAACAACCGGCAGCACTATCCATGCCCCGTGTGCAGTTGCCGGCTCTGTCGTCTGCCCGACGCGACGCATAATCCGTTTACGCAGAGGGTCCTGAAAAGCTATCAGGCCGGTGGCGAAAAGAATCAGAAACGGCACCAGCGCGCGAAACAGGTGCTCGCCTGTTTTCAGAAGCAGGACACCGCCCATGATTCCGCCCAGCACGCTCGCGGGAATAAGAAGCAGCAGCCGGTGCCCCTGCCCGCGCAGGTCTTTCATCTGAGCAATAGTCGCCCCGAGGTAGCCGGGACACAGGGCCACGGTATTGGTCACGTTGGCAGCTACCGCCGGGATGCCCACTGCGGTGAGCAGGGGAAAGGTGATGAGCGTGCCGCCGCCGGCCAGCGCGTTAACCGCCCCGCCGGCTACTGCCGCAAGTCCCACGAGAAGAAAATCGAACCCGCCCGTCATCTTCCTCATTTCCTCCTGTTTAAAATTAAGCTGGTTGAATCTTATTTAAAAAGACTGGTACATTCAAGTTAAATTCCCTGAATAGACTTGAAAACAGCGGTTTAATTATGTAATGCATAGCTATGAGAAGGGTACTGCTCTAAAACGCATTCCCCATAATCACTTATGAACTCACCACCTGAGAACACCATGGACAGCGCTATTTCCGCCCTTGAGCTGATTCTCAGGGTTGACGGCATGTCCTGCACCAGGTGTGCAGCCGTGATCGACACCATGCTGGGTAAAACAAGGGGAATAAAAGAAGCAAAGACCCACTTCCTCACCGACATGGTGCAGGTCAAATACCTGCCGCACCTTATAACCCCGCAGGAGATACTGGGAAAGATTACCGAGCTCGGGTACCGGCCTTCTCAGTTCCAGGAGCATGCAGAGCATGATGCTGAAAAAAGAAGCCTCCTGCTGCGCCTCGGCATCTCCATCCTGCTCAGCGCAAACGTGATGATGGTCTCCCACGCGCTCTACTGGGGATTTTTTCAGGAGCTCTCCGGCAGCGCCATCTGGTACCTATCGTTCCCCCAGTGGATACTCGCAACGCCGGTTATCTTTTACTGCGGCTATCCAATTCTTAAGCGGGCGTTTGCCGGGCTGCGCCATCTGCAAACCTCAATGGATACCCTCATTGCCATCGGCGCCCTGTCAGCATACGGCTACAGCGTCATACAAATGGCACGGGGCAGCATCCATCTCTATTTTGATACCGCCTCCATGCTGGTCAGCCTGGTGCTTCTGGGGAAATACATTGAGGCCCGGGCCCGGCACAATGTTTCAGCCGGAATACTTGAGCTGTACAGCTATGCAGGCCGCAAGGTCCGCCTGGGCGCGGGCGGGGCTGAGCGCTGGGTAGCGGCGGAAACAGTGCAGCCGGGAGATGAATTTTCAGTGCTGAACAGCGAACGGTGCCCGCTTGACGGCCGTGTTATCTCAGGCAGCGCATTCATTGACGCATCGATTCTTACCGGTGAATCCCGCCCGGTAAAGAAGAGCGCAGGGGACGAGGTGCTGGGCGGGAGCATGCTGCTTGACGGAGAGCTCACCCTTTCAGCAGTCCGCACTGCCGGGGAAAGCGCTCTCGGCAAAACCATAGCATTCATGCAGGAGGCGCTTGCTAAAAAAATCCCCGCCGAGAAGACCGCAGACCGGCTTATGCGCTGGCTGGTGCCGGCAATACTCGGCCTGTCAGTAATTACCGCGGGCTGTCTCCTGTATAGCGGTGCGGCATTTGACACTGCCATGCTCAGGGCTCTTTCTGTAATGGTTATAACCTGCCCCTGCACCCTTGGCATTGCCATACCCCTGGCAAAGGTGGCGTTTATCCGCAGAGCGCATGAGCAGGGGATAATCATCCAGGACCCGGCCGTGCTGGAACAGGCCGCGTCGCTTGAAACCATGGTTTTAGACAAAACCGGAACCATTACCGAAGGTGTTTTCTCCCTGCGGAAGATAGTTACAGAAGGCTTGCCGGAAAAAGAAGCGCTCCAGCTTGCCGCCTCGGTAGAAGCACGCTCCGCCCACTTCGCGGCGCGGGAACTAGTGCGCCAGGCGCGCAATGCCGGGTTGATGTTTGCAGAAGTAGAAAATTTTGCAGAGCTTCCGGGTCTGGGGGTTACGGCAATGGTGAACGGACAGAGAAATAATGATCGGCAACAGAAAGCTGATGGAGGCTCGCGGAGCATCTTGCACGCCAGCGCTGCTTGATGCGGCGAATCGGTATGAGCAGCAGGGGGAAACCGTAATCTTCCTTGGGATGGGGACCAACGGTTCGGGCTTTTTTGTGCTGGGGGATGCCCTGAAGCCGTCCACCGTGGAAGCAGTTAAAAAACTTCAGGCGCGTGGTATAGATCTCTGGCTGGTTTCCGGTGATTCTCCTGACACAACCCGGGCAGTGGCAGAACAGGCGGGCATTGCCCGGTTTCAGGGGCAGGCGCTTCCGCAGCACAAGGGAGAGATTATAAAAAGCATTCAGCAGCAGGGTAGGCGGGTTGCCATGGTCGGCGACGGGGTAAATGACGCGGCAGCTCTTGCGCAGGCCGATGTGGGAATAGCACTTCTGACCGGAACAAACTTTGCCCTCGGCTCAGCCGACATTCACCTTCTCTCCAGCGACCCGCTGTGCGTTCTGGATGTTATAGACCTCTCCTGCCAGGCATTGAAGGCCATCCGGCAGAACCTGTTTCTTGCCTTCATATACAATGGTCTGGCCATTCCCCTGGCCATGTCAGGCCTCATCAATCCCCTGATCGCGGTCACGGCCATGTTTGCCAGCAGTCTCACGGTTATCGGCAATACGTTGCGCATTACACGGAGCAGCGGCAAGACAATGCCAATAAAATAAATAAAGGGCTGAAAGCTGACCGCTGATAGCTGACAGCTCTTTACGGAAAGATGCCCCGCTCCCGGATGTGGTCGTGCAGCTCTTCTATACCGTAGATGAGGCCTGCCTCGCGCAGGCTGATGGCGCGGCAGCGTTTTGAATAATCAAGCTGTGTTGCGCGGGCGCGCTCATAGGTCTGGGTCATCTGCTCCTGCAGCCGGCCGCGGTAGGTTTCAGTTCCTGTCTGCCGGTCATAGCGCAGGTTTGCCTGCCACTCGTAGTAGGAGGCGACAACCCCTCCGGCATTAGCCACAAAATCAGGGATCACAAAGACCCCCTTTGCAGCAAGCACTTCGTCCGCCTGCAGGGTCGCAGGACCATTGGCAAGCTCAAGCACTATTGAAGCCTGCAGCTGCCGGGCATAGTGCGCGGTGAGTGAATCCTGGCCCGCTGCGGGAACAAAAATATCACAGGCCACGGTCTGAATGGCGTCGCGCTCCAGGACCGGTAAGCCCCGGTAGCTGGTGATAGATTTTTCTTTCGACGCGCGCTTATAATTTAATACGTCTGCCGGATCAAGCCCTTCCGGGCAGTAGATGCCGCCTTTTGAATCAGACACCGCCACAATGCGGGCTCCCCGTTCATGGAAGAGCCGCGCCGCAGCAGCACCGACTTTACCGAACCCCTGCACCGCCACGGTTTTCCCGGACAGCCCGCCGGCTGCCTTTATATCGCCCCGGCGAAAAGCTTCTTCAAGCACATAGACACCGCCCAAGGCTGTAGCCTCTTTTCGCAATTCTATGCCGCCGAAGGCTGCCGGCTTTCCGGTGACCACGGCCTGGGGATTCGCCACCGGATTTCTGGCGTTCATCATGGTGAAGGTATCATAGATCCACGCCATCTCCCGGGGGCCCGTGTACATGTCGGGGGATGGCACGTCGCTTAAGGGGCCGAACACGTGGCTCATCTCGTAGGCAAACCGGCGTATGATGCGCGCTATTTCCACCTCGCTCAGACTTTTGGTGTCGCAGACCACGCCCCCCTTGGCGCCGGTAAACGGCGTGGCGGCTATGACATTCTTCCAGGTCATCCAGAAGGCCAGGGCTGAGAGCTCTTCAAGGCTGACATCTGGAGAGAGCCTGAGACCGCCTTTGGTAGGCGCTTTGTCAAGAGAGTGCTGCACTCGCCAGCCTTCAAACATCCGCACTTCATCATTGTCCATCTTAACCGGGAAGCGCGCGTGATGGATGCGCTGGGGCCTTCTGAGCATGTCAACGATGCCGGCTTTCAGCTGGTCTTTTGCGCCGCGGGAGCAGTTTATGATCTGTACTGCCCGGTCAAACAAAAGGTTGGTTCGCTCAAGATAAGATTCTTCGGTCATGGTTCGATCAGCCTCCTCTTTGGGAGAAACCTGACAGGGGCATGCTTTTATGCAAAACTCACGGGGAATTATAGAAGGACATGTTGCAGAAAAGGCATTTCAGTTGATTATAAACTCAAATGCCTTTTTACTGCTGTTATGAAAAGTTCTGCCTCTTCGATTATTGGCGTTACCTGGTCATAGCTGAGATCACAGTATTCGCGGTAATCTCCACGCTGCCTCAGTTCAAATGCCTTATTTATTGCTCTGCCGAGACCTTCCGGGAAGACGCCCTCTTTTATAAAACGCTTATTAAAATAACTGATAACTCCACTATGTTTCGAAGACGAGTAACTTTCATGTACCAGCAGCGCCAATACTGAATAGAACTGGCATAATAAGCCCGATTAATTATAGAACGGGTACTTTTCTCCCGGACAAAAGAAACCGTGCTTCCTCAAGACTTTCTTCAGCCTGTTTGATTCTATATTTTGCAAGCTCGATTTTCTTTTCATCTGCAGTCAAATTCTAATCCCCTCCCGTGCTATTGCTTTATAAAAAGGTGATTCACCAAGAGGGCCTTCCTCAAGCTCTTTTTTGCTGAACATCACTGTTGATATGAAGCAGTCATGAGCAAGATTTATGTCAAAAACAAGGTCATCAATCGCTGACTCAATTTCGGGGGTGTACTCTTCGAGCTCAATCATAACATCGATATCAGACTCAGGCGTAGCATCCCCGCGTGCTTTAGAGCCGTACACGTAAAAATCAATAATGCGGTATTTTGCCCGCAGCGCTTTACTGAGCTTTATAATAGCCTGTTCTTCGTTTTGATTAAGCTTCAGATTTTGCATAGGTTCAGTATAGCCCTTCAGGAATATTTATACAATACCCATCCGGATAAAGAAATATAATCACCGATATCTGGAACTCAGGAAATCAGGAAAAATACTTATTTAGCATCCTGAAAATCCGCCCGTCCTCCGTAGCACTGACAAAGTTAGCACCCAAAATTAAAATGGCACCTGGTAATCACCAATATCTTTATCTTCATTGCACTGCGGAGGGTGGACGTTTATCTGCGTCCCTTTCGATGCAGCATTTTCTTTTTCCCCGCCTTAACCTAATTCTACAGCATATTTTTTCTCTGCAGCGCCGCCTTGATAAACGCCTTAAAAAGAGGATGCGGGTCCATGGGGCGGGATTTGAATTCCGGATGAAACTGGCATCCAAGAAACCAGGGGTGCGCGGGCAGCTCCACAATTTCCACCAGGTCGGCGTCCGGGCAGATGCCGCTCAAAATCATGCCGTTCTTTACCAGCGGCTCGCGGTACTGGTTGTTAAATTCATAGCGGTGGCGGTGGCGCTCAAATATGCTTGGCTGCCGGTATGCCTCAAACGCAAACGTCTTATCCCTGATATCGCAGGGATATTCACCGAGCCGCATGGTGCCGCCAAGTTCTGATGCTTCATCCCTGCGCTGGATGCTTTTCTTCTGGAAGTCATACCACTCCTTGAGCAGGCAGATAATCGGGTCAGGGGTGTCCCGGTTAAACTCTGAGCTGTGGGCGTTAGCCAGTCCGCAGACATGCCGGGCAAATTCTATCACCGCCAACTGCATCCCGAGGCAGATGCCGAAAAAGGGAATGTTATGTTCGCGGGCATGGCGTATCACCTTGATTTTACCTTCTATGCCCCGGTTGCCGAATCCTCCGGGAACCAGTATGCCGTCGACCATATTGAACATGTCAAAGGAATCATTCTTTTCAAAATTCTCTGAATCAACAAACTTGAGGTTTACCCGCGCGTGGTTGGCAATGCCGCCGTGGATGAGCGCCTCATTGAGGCTTTTGTAGGAGTCCACCAGATGCACATATTTTCCGACAATGGCGATGGTCGCCTCCTGGGTGGGGTTCTTAACCGTGCGCGCTATCTCTTCCCAGGCTTCAAGCCGCGGCTCGCGCGTCCAGATGTTAAGTGTTTCAACGATCTTTTCATCAAGCCCTTCCTGGTGAAAGACCAGCGGCACTTCATAGATTGACTCCACGTCTTTAGCGGTTATGACGCAGTCTTTGCCGATGTTGCAGAAAAGCGCGATCTTGTCTTTTATGTCCGTTGTCAGCATCCGGTCGGTGCGGCATAAAAGGATATCCGGCTGGATCCCGATCTGCAGCAGCTCCTTGACGCTGTGCTGGGTGGGCTTGGTCTTGAGCTGGCCGGCAGTGGGAATATAGGGCACCAGGGTCAGATGGATATAGAGAACATTTGCCTTGCCCGCATCGTTTTTGAACTGGCGGATGGCTTCAAGGAACGGCAGGGATTCGATGTCGCCCACGGTGCCGCCGATTTCGATAATGGCAACATCCACACCGTCTGCCACCTGGCGGATTCTGTCCTTTATAGCATCCGTGATGTGGGGAATAACCTGCACGGTCGCTCCGAGGTAATCACCGCGTCGCTCTTTCGCTATAACCGAATCGTATATCTGCCCGGTCGTGTAATTATTCTTTTTCCCCATCCGGGCAGAAGAGAACCGCTCATAGTGGCCGAGATCAAGGTCTGTTTCCGCTCCGTCGTCAGTGACATAGACCTCGCCGTGCTGGAATGGGTTCATGGTTCCCGGGTCAACATTGATATAGGGATCAAGTTTCTGGAAGGTAACCCGCAGCCCCCGGCATTCAAGAAGGGCCCCGATTGATGCCGCGGAGAGACCCTTGCCCAGGGAAGAGAGCACACCGCCGGTTATAAAGATAAATTTTGGTTTCATCAAGAGACTCCTGGTTGCGGTATTAGCAGCTGGGGCTGAAAGCTGATGGCTGTCAGCTCTCAGCTTTTTTTAGCATATTTTCAACCCGGATTATATCATCCGGTGTGTCCACGCCAATTGGCTGATAGCTGGTGGTGGGGACCTTGATGCGATACCCGTGTTCAAGCGCCCGGAGCTGTTCTAAATTCTCGCTCTGCTCAAGCGTTGTCTGCGGCAGCCGGGTGAAGGTGCGCAGGAAATCTTTCCTGAAAACATACAGGCCGATATGCCGGTACGCGGCCGCTGCGCTGTTCGTATTGTTCATAAATGGAATAGAAGACCGGGAAAAATAGAGGGCGCAGTCTTTGGCATCGGTCACTACCTTGACCACATGGGGATTCCCCAGGTCGCGCTCATCCGTTATCCTGGTTTTAAGGGTTCCCAGTACTATTGAGCTGTCCTTTAGGAGCGGGGTTACTGCCTGCCGTATTGCCTCCGGTTCAATCAATGGCTCATCGCCCTGGAGGTTGATAACAATATGGGTGTCCAGGCTCTCTGCAGCCTCTGCAACCCGGTCCGTGCCGGTCGCGTGAGTGGCAGCGGTCATGCAGACGCATGCGCCGAAGGCTTCCGCGGCAGCGCGTATCTCCTCATGATCAGTGGCGATAAGGACCTGGTCAATGAAATCGCAGTGCCGGGCCGCTTCATACACCCACTGGATCATGGGCTTGCCGCAGATGGGGGCAAGGGGTTTTCCTCTGAAGCGCGTTGATTCATAGCGGGCAGGAATTATGGCGGCGATTTTCATAGTCAGAGTACATGAGACAGATTACAGCGGTGCGGGCACTATTTATATTATTATGATCCTGATTTCTGGCGCACGCATTCTCCTGCGGCAGTGCCGGAATATTATGAGACCAGAGAACTATCTTTCTTCTTTTTACCGCTGCTCCCTTTTGTTCTGGATACGCCGACAAAGAACAGGATGACGATCAGGACAACCGCAATAATACCCCAGTACGGCGCGGCAGTAAAAGAACGGCCGATGGTCTGCAGCACCTGTTTTACAAAACCGGTCTTATCTACAGCTGCCAGCGCTGCCAAGGGGATCTCGGCATAGGGCTTCCCGTCAACCATGATCTTGAGGGAGCCGATTCTCTGGTCTTTTGCCACCGGGGCAAAAATACCTGCAGGCACATCCTGCTGAATCTGCACGGCACCGGCCTGATCGCGGGGAGCGGTCACAAACGATGATTCGACAGCTGCCAGCGTCACTTCTTCTTCAATTCCGTTCCACACCGGCAGCGCTGCCACGGGCTTTCCCTTTTGCACCAGCTCGCTGGTTTTGAAATTTCTGAAGCCGTAGTTAAGCAGCTTCAGGGCTTCCTCCTCGCGGATGGTATGGTTCTTTGCGCCCATCACAACCGCGATGTACCGGTCATTATCCTTGTGTGCGGTGGCGATGAGATGATAGCCTGACTCCCTGATCCACCCGGTCTTTAACCCGTCCACGCTTGCGTCACGCCATAGCAGTTTGTTTCTGTTCTGCTGGGTGATGTTGTTAAAGGTAAATTCTTTGATGCTGTGTATGTCCGTAGCATGGGGATGATGCGTAAGATAATTATAGGCAAGGGTCGCCATGTCGCGGGCTGTGGTGTACTGCCCGTCCACCGGAAGGCCGTGGCAGTTTTTAAAAAGGCTGCTGGTCAGCCCGAGCTCAGCAGCCTTTTTGTTCATTTTTTCGACAAACACCTCTTCCGTGCCTGAAAGGTGTTCAGCCGCCGCAACGCAGGCATCATTCCCCGAGACCACCACAATACCCTTTATAATGTCAGCGAGCGTCACCTGCATATTGACTTCCAAATACATCTGCGAGCCGCCGAACTTCCAGGCCCGCTGGCTGATGGTAACCATGTCCGTAATTTTGGCGTTGCCGCTATCAATGGCATCATAGATGAGATAGAGGGTCATGATTTTAATCAGGCTCGCGGGAGGGATCTTATCATCCGCGTTCTGCTCGAACACAATTTTTCCGGTCAGGCCGTTGATGAGCAGTGCTGACCGGGCGGTGACCTGGAAGGAGGGAGCTGCAGGCGGTGCCGGGGCAGCAGAAGCGTGCAGAAGAGAGAAGCAACTGATGGCAATTACCAGGAAGAGACTTTTAAAAAGGAATTTCATCTGCCGTTACCTGTAATACGTTTGAGCTGTTGTGGAATGCGAACAGGAGCATGATTGCGTTTTTTTAACTATAGTGAAATTGAAATAAGAAGGCAATAAAAAAGAGGGCAAATATAGCCATTACTGACACTGCTTCTTGTTCTCACCTTTCGCTTACCTTGTTTGACTCCTTGGTTTGCGTAACCTTATTAAGCATTTCCATCTCTGGAGAAGACTTTTTCATGAAGACTTTTTCATTGACACACAATCGCCCCCTGCCTATACTTACCCCGTCCAAAAAAAGAGTTTCTATCTGTTCGATAGTGGCCCCGGCAATTCATTTCCGCACAGTAAGCATGTCAGATTTTTTTTATTTTTTATCTCGGAGCGACGCGCAGCGAAGTGCGCTGCGGCAGAGAAAAATTCTGGGACTGGCTCTGCTCCTGGGAGCCCTGACACTACCCGGCTGCTCCTTTAAGCAGTTTGCCGTCAACCGCCTGGGTGATGCTCTCGCCACCGGCTCCTCGGTGTACGCCATTGACGACGACCCGGAGCTGGTTGGCGCGGCACTGCCTTTCGGTCTCAAGACTATCGAAGGCCTCTTGCTGCAGTCCCCGCACCACAAAGAGCTGCTCCTCGCCGCAACCAGCGGGTTCACGCAATATGCCTATGCCTTTGTGCAAACCAGGGCTGATTTTGTTGAGGATAGTGATTTGGCACAGGCCACGGCACTCCGGAAGCAGGCGGGCCATCTCTACTGCCGGGCGCTGGGTTACGGTATGCGCGGCCTGGAGGAAGTCCAGCCCGGCGTGCGCACGTCGCTTAGAGCCGACCCGAGCGCGGCGCTATCCCGGTTCCGCAAGGCGAACGTGGCACAGCTCTACTGGACGGCAATGGCTTGGGGGGCGGCGATTGCGCTGAACAAGACTGATACTGAACTGGGTGCCGACCTGCCTCAGGTCGAGGTGCTCATGCGCCGCGCCCTGGAACTCGACGAAGGCTACGACCTGGGTGCCATCCATGATTTTTTCATCGCCTACGAAGGAGGAAGGCCGGCTGCTGCTGGCGGTTCTGTTGAACGCGCCCGTGCCAGCCTGGGCCGGGCGCTGCAGCTTTCCAAGGGACGGCGCGCGGCACCGCTGGTAGCATTCGCCGAAACGGTCGATGTCGGCCTGCAGAACCGGGCCGAGTTTGTGAAACTGCTAAATCAGGCGTTGGCGATCGACGTCAATGCCTTGCCGGAACAGCGCCTGGCGAACGTGATCGCGCAGCGCCGGGCGCAATGGCTGCTGGCCCGGATGGACCGGTTATTTGTCGAGTGAACAAGGAGATTCGATAATGGATAGACGCACCTGCAGCCGGGGCCTGCTGATCTGGCTTGCGATGCTGTTGCTTCTGGCAGCGGCGCACGCCTCCTGGGCGGCTGACGAGATGGTCATCAAGATGGCGACGATTGCTCCCCAAGGCTCCGAATGGCACCAGGTCCTTCAGGAAATGGGCGCGGCGTGGGAGAAGGCGTCCCGCGGCCAGGTGCAGTTCCGCCTTTACCCGGGGGGAGTGGCAGGAGACGACGCCGACGTCGTGCGCAAGATGCGGCTCGGAACCCTCAACGTGGCACTGCTGAGCTCCGATGGGCTCACCGACATTGACCGCGGTGTGCTGGCGCTGCAGGTACCGCTGGCCTATGCCAACTACCGCGAGCTGGACTGCACCATCGAGCAACTCGGCCCCCAGCTTGAGAAACAGATCGAGGCCCGGGGATTTGTCCTGCTCGGCTGGTCTGACGCTGGCTGGGCTCATTTCTTTACCAGGGAGCCGGTCAGGACACCGGATGACATGAAGAAGCTGAAAATGTTTGTCTGGGCCGGCGATGACCGGTATGCCGAGCTATGGAAGAAGGCCGGCTTCAACCCGGTGCCGCTGCCCTCGACGGAAATCTCCACAGCGCTCCAGACCGGGCTGGTCAACGCCGTTACTTCGACGGTCCAGGGCGTTGTACTGCTCCAGTGGTACCGGCAGGTCAGGTATATGACCGACCTTAAATGGGCGGTGTTCCTTGGCGCTATTGTGGTGGCCAAGCCAACCTGGGAGAAGCTGCCCGTTGATGTGCGTCCATTACTAAAGGAGGCGGCGCGCAAAGCCTGCCGGCGCCTCAGCGAATTCTCGCGGCAGTCGGAGGCCAGGGACATCGAAGTCCTGCAAAAACACGGAGTCCAGGTGGTCGCCGTGGACAACGCAGTGCTCGACCAGTGGCGACAGCTCATTGACGGGGTCCTGCCGCAGGTACGGGGTTCGTTCCTGCCTGCGGAAGCCCTCGATGCCGCGCTCAAGCGACGCGACCAGTGTCGCCGGCAGGCGGGCAAGGCTGGCGGCCCTTGACAGCGCGCTCCCTTATCCGCGGCACCGGGCAGGGAGCCCTCGTCGCCGCCTTCATGCTGCTTACGGCAGTGCCGCTGGTAAACTTCCTCGGGCGTCCGCTCGCCGGCTTTCACATTCCCGGTTCTGCAACCTACACGCAGCAGCTCACCTTCTATCTGGCTTTCCTTGGCGGTCTCGTTGCCACCTGGACGGGAAAACAGCTGACGCTTTCCACTGCCGGTTTGCTCCCGGAGGGTACTGTGCGGAGGTGCGCAGAGTACTTTTCGACCTGCGCTGCGGCCTCAGTCACGGCAATGCTGACGTACGCCAGCGTCAGTGTGGTGCTGGCCGAGCGTCAGCAGGGAAATATGCTGTCCTTTGGGCTGCCGACCTGGATCAGCGAGAGTGTGATGCCTCTTGCGCTGGGACTGATGACACTGACCTATGTGCGCAAGTCCTCCAGGAGCTGGTCCGGACGGGCTGGTGCGGTTGCCATCGTGGGTGCTGTATTCGCGCTCGGGCTGATGCGCCCGACGAGCCCTGTCACCTGGCTTTTGTGCTTACTGCTGCTGGCAGCGACGCTGCTCGAGTTGCCCGTCTTCGCTGCGATGGCAGGCCTGGGCATGACCCTTTTCTGGCGGGAGTCCACGCCGGTGTCGGCGGTCACTGCTGAGATCTACCGGCTGATCGCGTCGCCGACACTTCCCGCTATCCCGCTTCTGACCGCAACCGGTTTTGTGCTCGCCGAAACGCAAGCCCCGCACCGGCTGGTGCGCTTCTTTCACGCGCTGTTCGGCTTCATGCCCGGTGGTGTCGCGGTGCTGGTGAGCGCGGTCTGTGCGTTGTTCACCGCCTTCACCGGCGGCTCGGGCATCACCATCATCGCGCTGGGCGGGCTGCTCTATCCGATTCTCATCGAAGATGGCTACTCAGAGCAGTTCTCGCTGGGTCTGGTCACCGCAGCGGGCAGTTTGGGTCTGCTCTTCCCGCCGAGTCTGCCCGTGATCCTCTACAGCGTGGTTGCAAAGGTTCCAGCTGACCAGCTGTTTATTGCCGGATTGGTACCGGGATTGATTCTCCTGTTGCTGGTGGCGGCCTATGGCATCATCTTTGGCCGCAAACTCCGGACTCCGCGTCAGCCATTCATGTGGAATGAGTTGCTGAAGGCGACCTGGGGAGCCAAATGGGAGCTCTCCATCCCTCTGGTGATGGCCGTGCTGTTTGGTACCGGGCTCGCTTCGCTGCTGGAGACTTCCGCTTTTGCCTGCGCCTACTCTATCGTCATCGCCTGTTTCATCCAGCGGGATCTGCACCCGTTTTGGGAGCTGCCGCCGGTTCTGCTGAAGGCCACCGCGCTTGTTGGCGCGGTGCTGATCCTGCTCAGCTGCGCCATGGGACTCACCAGCTACCTGGTGGATGCCCAGGTCCCCGCCCAGCTGCTGACCATGGTTCAGACCCGTATCCACTCGCCGCTGGTCTTCCTGCTCGCGCTCAATGTGGTGCTGCTGGTGCTGGGAAGCGTGCTCGAAATTTTCTCAGCCATCGTTGTCCTGACGCCGCTGATCATCCCGCTCGGTACGGCCTTCGGGATCCATCCGGTGCACCTGGGGGTCATCATCCTGGCCAATCTGGAACTCGGTTTTCTCTGCCCGCCGGTGGGCCTCAACCTGTTCCTCTCCTCGTCGCGCTTTAACAAACCCATGGTCGCGCTCTACCGCTATGTCCTGCCGTTTCTCCTCATCCTTGGCCTCGGCGTGCTCCTCATCACCTACGTCCCGGCCCTCTCGCTTGGGGTGCTGAGCCTTTTTGAGAACCCGTAACCGTGTTGCTGGCGGAGAGATCATCTGAGCCAGCACGGCACAATCCCCCGGTAACGTCCGAGCTGGTCTGCTCCTGCACAGGGACAGCCCGCTCGCAGCCCTGCATGCTGCAATCAACTGTCCGGGGTTTGCAGTCAAACTTTTTGAATGGCAGCTTTCGTGCCATAGTCTTCAGAATACCGGGTAAGCTCAGTCAATGCCGCATCTCCAAGTTATCGCCCATGCCGGGCGCACCATAAAAAAGGGCTTAGCCACAGGCTGAGCCCTTTTTTAGACAGAAGCGAAACAGCAAAATTTTATTTACTCTCGCAGGCATCGCCGATGCCGTTGCCATTACAGAAAATCACGACGCGTGACATGGCCTGCGACCGGTTCTGCTTGGTGATCTTTTATGCTATGTTCATCGCATCCAACCTCTCTTTCCAGTATCAAAACGTTCGCATCTATTTTGTCCAGGGCACCAGCGTGATATCCATGGGAATTTCCTTTGCCGTCCCGTCGCCCAGCGTGAGCGGCTCCTGATCCATGCCCCACCAGTAGTCGCCCTCTTTCATGACCGGCGGCATGGTATCGGTCTGCAAAATAGCTACATACAGCATATACTGACCCTTGAGGCATTTCATGCGATAATAGGTGCAGGCGGGCACTGTCAGAGTAAACGGTGTGTCCACGTCAATGACGGGATCCTTCACCTGGCAATCGGAATTGCCCCCATCTGGCTGCCTGTTGGGCGGCCATGTCCAGGTGTCAGCAGCATACAGGAAGGCCATGAGCTGAGCGGGCTTCACCGCAAGCTTCTCGGGCACCCTGACGGTCAGCTTGATCTGATCGCAAGAAGGGCAGACATCAATTCGGGGGGGCGATTTTTTGAATGCCATGCTGTCGCAGGGGCCCCAGCAGTTGCCTTCTTCGGCGCAGACCTGTGCGCCGAGCCTGAAATTCTTGCCAATGCACTTCCTGGTTGCACCCGGCATGCACGTCGCCTCTTCAGTGCAGGTTGCTATGGGCGTCGGAGCGTCGCGCACGCAGCGCACGTCGGCAAATGTATTGATATGGTTCCAGCAGACAGCGCCATTCTCGAACATGATCGTGCCATACCAGCCCTTGGTCGGATCATCAGGACACCGGGTTGAGGAAGCATACTCAAGCGGATGTCCCTTCGAAGCAGGGTCGGGCTTGTTGCAGGTGCCGGTAAGCTCCGGGGGCCAATAGCAGCCCTCAGCAGTCCCTGTGCCGGGGCCTCCGTACAGGGTAACGGGCATGCATGCTGGATCGTTCATATCGGAGCTGACACTATCATTAACCAACGGACATTCACCGCCGGTCTCGGTGGCGGGATTGCCCCTGACCAGTGTGCGCAGCTCTTCAATAGTGGGCAGGCGCCAGTCGGCATAGCCGCCGAAGGCCACCTGCTCGCAGTACCGTACCGCATCAGCAGGCTCGACACCGCCCTCTGTATTGTCATAGCCGTCCTTCTGCGGGTCCTGCCAGCACAGGCCCGAGCTGTCGTCGCACCAGACTGAATAATAGGTGCACTGGCATGCATCCCAGCCCTTGCCGTCATCCCTGCATGTCTGCTCTTTAACTGTACCGTCGGGGCAGTAGCAGGACTGTTTTATCCCGGGCTCGCAGGATGTCTCCTGTTTGCAGCCGGCGCCGCACAAGACACAGACTGAAAGCAATAGAACTAGAAAATAATTACCTGGTTGTCTCATCTTCTCCTCCTATCCGGTTAAGCACCGTATCATACCAGACGTTGAATTTATGAATAAGGGCCCTGCTCTGCCGTCTTCCGGTCAACTATTATCCCTGCCATTTCCACCGCAGGTCGCAGATTGAATCCCCCTTTACCAGGGTCTTGGTGCGGTAATAGCCGACACGCATGGTCATGCCCGCAACATAATCCATGGCGCAGACCATCGGGTACAGAACTTCCAGCGCGTCATACTTTTTATACACAATGATATTGGTGCACTGGGTGTAGTCAAGCCCCCAGTCGAAATCTTTCCCGTCTCCCGGAACAAAGCTCAGGATGTAGTCATCAGGAAAGAGCTTCAGCTGCGAGCGGAATGCCACGTACCGCATCAGCGTTTCCGCCACCGGTCCGAACTGCATCTGCCCGATCATCTTCCGCTCCTCCTCAGGTTGTGCGAGCAGGTCATAGGTTGCCCGCTTGATGTACATGCGGCTGAACACGTCGGCCGTGATGCCGTAATTTCTCGCAACAATATACTCGGCGAGTTTCTCCATGTTCGGGATGACCCACTGCAGGTGGAAATTGTTTTTTCCGATGAAGGGTATCTCCGGGATAAGCGCTTCGTATGAGACACGCATCTCAGCCAGTATCTTGTCGACTGTTCCCCCGTCAAAAATCTCGAGGTACATATCCCGCCGCTTTTTTGCGTATTCGGCATCGTCATAGCTTGCAAGCAGCTCCTGGGCGTCATAGGCCCTGCCGGCAGCAGACAGGGAAAATGGGCCGGTGCCAAGACCAGCCAGCCGGAAGGGAAAAGCACTGGCTGCCCCGCGCGCGCCGGTCGCTGCGCCGGCGCTTTTGACCAGCAGGCCAGGCGGGCAGCAGCAGCCAAGACAGCCGATACCTGCGATTTTAATAAAATCTCTGCGTTTCATAAAATGCTCCCTTTCTGTAGATTTAATGCTGGAGGGCGTTGCCTGTTAATGGATATAACACAATGCTTTTGTATGTCAATATACATAAAAATCTACTTATTTCGTATAGCTGCTTCCGGCGTTTTTATAACTTATTATATTTACAGTATATCCTGGTTTACTATCCGGCCCCGGGCCCTGCGGGCGGCTAAATTTATTTTTTTAATATCTTCATCTTCAAAATAATAAATAATACCTTCCCCCTGCACAACATTAAAGAAAGGTAGTAGCGCGTAACTGCTGCTCCATTTTTTATATATATTAGGCGCGGCAACTATTCCTTCAGCTCATGGATGCCGCGGAACGGTTTAGGCTTCAGCTCACACCAGGCAGGGACAATTACAAAAAAGACGAGCCACAGCATTATGAGAATAAGATTGACGTGGGGGAAAATATCCATCTTCACTTCCTCTTGGTTATAATAATTGTTTAACCACAGATATCTATGCGTTGGAGAGTTGTGGAGTCAGATAGTTCCGGTGTTCTTTCTCAATTAACTACCTTCAGACTCCTCAACTCATTTACTCTCTAACTCCTGAATTTCCTTCTCTGCGGTTCAGAATAATCCGGCAGTTTGACAGATACGGTCACAGTGAAAAAATTATTTTTAGGTTTTTTAAGCGGCCCGGCCCCAAGAATTCTGTTGTCAATTGAGAGTAAATATTGCTATAAACTTTTTACTTCTTTAATCTTTTTAATCCTGTAATAGCAAAACCACAAGGGTCACAGAGAAAGGAAGTATTCCACAGCGATTTCTGCGGTTACATTCCAAAACAGGGGGCTTGATGGCCAGGGGTGATCAGCTATCCAGGCAGTGGAGCTGGTGTCATGGGTTATGAGCTGGGGCGCGAAGGCAGAAGTTATCGGGCCGGAATCCTTACTTGAAGCAGTGCAGTCTGAGGTGAGCCGTATGGGCAAACATTATTCCACTCTTGCAGAAAACAAAAAACCATCACGAATACCAGGATAGATGTTTCTATAGCACACCAGAGATTCACTGGTTTTTTCAGCCTCACATCAAAGGGAGCCGTTGTATGAACAAATATCTAATGCTATTCATGGCAATCATTGTCTGCGTTATTGCTTCCACGGGCCTTGCTGCTGAGGACGCCAAACCCAAAGGCACGCTGATCGACCTCTCGGCCGAGGCTTCCCGGTCCGCGCCCAATGACATGGCCCGCACCACGGTCTATGCTGAGGTAAGCGGCACGAACCCGGCTGAACTTGCCAAACAGGTGAACAGCACCATTGAAACGGCGCTGCAGACCGCCAAGGCGTTTAGCAAAGTAAAAACTCAAAGCAGCGGCACCCACACCTACCCCACCTACGGTAAAGAAGGCCGCATCAGCGGGTGGCGCATGCGCTCTGAGCTTCGGCTTGAGTCGCGCGACATGACCGCGCTCTCCGAGCTTCTGGGCAGGTTGCAGGAAACGCTCGCCGTCAGCCAGCTTGTTTTGCAGCCCTCACCCGAGACGCGGAAAAAAGCCGAAGAAGAGGCCATGCTTGAGGCCATTGCCGCCTTTCAGGCAAAGGCCAGCCTTATCGCCGGTGCTCTGAAAAAATCCTATTGCATCCGACAAATGAATATAGGCAACGCGGGCCAGCCCCCGGTAATGCCGATGATGATGCGCTCGGCACGCATGGATGCGGCAGAAGCAGCCCCGGCCCCCATCGAGGCAGGCGAGAGCATGGTATCAGTGACCATAAGCGGGCAGATCGAGCTGCCGCTGGAGTGAAACAATCGGTTAGACCGGACATGACCTTCTCGGTATCCTGTTAATCTTGTAAATGCTGACAAGGAATTAACGTACCATGCGGCAAAGCTGAAGGCACAATACAAAATTGCGTATGCTGACTGCTGTGCTGCGGCACTTTCCTCACAGTTAAAAGAGCCTCTGGTTACTGGTAATTCAGAACTTTGAAAGCTCTCTCCCGGAATCTCAATTCGCTGGATTGTGTAATGGTATAGTTGAAAATTTGCCGGAAAACCGAAAATCTCTCTTCGTTGACACTGCTATCAATCTTTACTTTATACGTTTTTTGTTATATAATGTATATACCCGTAAAAGATGAAAACTTTCTGTGTTTTAAAGGGTTTAAATAAGGGAAAGGCTGTGTCATACTTTTACAGCGCATACATAATCCGGGACTAAGGAGAAGTACTATGAAAAGAAAATATATACTGATCATGCTGGCCTTTATTGCCGCCTGCTGGCTCATAAACGGGCAGACCGGTAATTGTGAGGATGGCGATATTTTAATAGCCAAGGGTAACGGCGTGATTACCTTTATAGGCACTGGGCCACTTTCAATAACCGGAGAGGGGTCACTGGTCGTCAATAAAAATGCATCGGTAACGCTCCCGGAAAATCTTTTCCCGAAAGACGAACCAGAGCAGTATATCAGGCAAAATGCCGGTGTTGTCTATACCCATATAAACGGTAAAACCCTGATTGATGGTGAAGACCTGGAGATAAGTTTTGCCGGAGCAAATATTGGTGCACGGGTGAACGGGGAGGGGACGGTTGTACTTAAAGGCTACGGGATTTATTTTGACAGTGTCGGTAATGCAGGGCGGTGGTCAGCAGAAGGAACCACCCTTGCCATCAAGGCGGTAAAGTAATGCTTCGCGTTGCATACAATGGTTGCACTATGCTACACCGTAAATGCTTTCAGCATGTAATTAATTTAAATTTATTTTCTGGTGTTCAGAATGGCTCATATTACGGTTACCAAAAGGCGCTTTTGTCTTACCCTCTGCACAGCAGTCTTTTTTATAATAATACTTCCTCACCATAATGCCTATCCTGCATCTGCGGTGCAGGTCGCCCCGCCAGTATTAGATAGAGAATATATCGCCTTTTTACTGGGAACCGTCTTTTTTCTTCCCGAAGTAATTGACCTTACCCTGTTAAGCGATAACACCTTTTCTATCAGGTCAGACCTTTTTATACAGCCCGCTACGGGAACATATCATCAGGAAAACTTTTTTCTGCTTCATGCCCAGGGAACGACCGGCAAATTTTTTGACCCGGACTTCCAGGAGGACATTGAAATTCAGTATGACTTCAGGGTCCGGCCCATGGGGTTCAGGAACCGCTTAGTGGCAGGCAGTGGAACAAGGACATTCATTTTCACCAAAGATGGCACCCCCCCAACTCCGGAACGATTTATTTACTGCGGTTCCGGGTTTTAAGCGTCATCCCCCTACAGCGATCAAATCAATAAGAGCTCATCCGTTAGTGCTGCCTTTTTCGCGCGGGCTGCTTTTTAAAACAATCCGGGTAATTTCCCGCGGGCAGTTGATGCGCAGGGGCGGGCCGATGACACCGAGTCCCCGGTTGATGTACAGAAATGAATCACCGTTGCGATAAAGGCCGTAATCTCTCTTATAAATAAGCCGGGCAAAGGAATAGCCGTGTTCTTGTGGAAACGGAAGAATAATCTGTCCTGCATGGGTGTGGCCTGAAAGGGTGAGGTGTATCCCGTGTGCGGCAGCCTCATCAAAGAGGATAGGGTTATGCGAGAGCAGCAGTTTAAAGCTTCTTTCCGGAATCCCTGAAACAATATCCCGTAAGGAGATATTCCTTTTTTTGAAATATCTGGTTGCCCAGACATCATCAACCCCGATGAGATAGAGCGGGGCGGCTTCGCTGAAGAAATCTAGTTTTTTCCATTTGTTGCGCAATACGGTGATGCCCGATTTCTCAAGGCTCTCACAGAGCGCATCGATATCTCCGTAAAAATCATGGTTGCCCATTATCGCATAAACACCATGATTACATTTTATTTTCCCCAGGGCAGCAACCGCAGGTTCTATGTAATGCGCCCCCCAGCTGATGATGTCGCCGGTAATGACAACAATGTCCGGCTTTAAATCATTTACCATCTCTATGTAGGGTTCCAGCTCCCATCCCTCCATGAAAACCCCTGCATGAAGATCACTTATCTGCACAATGCTCAAGCCATCCAGTGCTGCAGGAAAATCAGAGAAGGAAATGGTCTTCTCCTCTATGGTTATTCTATTCCTCCCGATATATGTGCCATAGAGTGAGCAGCCGCCAACCGGCAGCAGCAACGCCGATGTCGCTACTTTTAAAAAGTCCCTTCGGCCTTCCGACACGGTTCGTTTTGTCTTTGTATCATCATAACCAATCAGCGCCGCAACCTCCGCCCACAGCTTCTTAATGGAGACAAAGAGCCCGTTCAGCACAAACCACGGGAACAGCACCAGGCACAGCAGCATGTAGATAAAGTAGGGGTAGATAAGGATATAGTTAATGGTCGTTTTAAGCTCGGCCGGAAGCGGATAGCGGTAAAAAAGAAACAGGTAGGAGAGATTTAAAAACAGGATATAGACAAGGGCCGCTATCAGGGTTTTTTTATTCTTAAAGGAGCGGAAGGTGTTGTAGCAGCCATAAAGGGTTACCAGCTGCACGGCAATAAAAAACAGAGCAAAGCCTGCAATAATAAAAAACCTTTGCAATCCCATAATAAAATGAAAAAAGGGGGTGGTTTTTAAAACCCACCCCCTTTGGGGCAATCGTATTTTTTGAAAGCCGGTTACATCATTTGTTGATGCTGTCGGAAAGCGTCTGGGTGCCGCGGGTCTGAATCTTTGCCCATACTTCCGGCCGCTCCCGCTTAATCTTTTCCGGGTCTTTCAGAATAAGGTTCCACATCATCTTGGGGGACTTGTACTGGCTCCAGCTCCCCTCCATGGTATGACCATGACACAGGGAGAACAGATAATCAATCTCGTCGTCCGTATAGGTAGGAATGAGCGCGTACCCGGTTGTTACCTGCATCATCCCTTCGTCGTTAAATTCAAACGATTTGAGCCACCACTGGTTATATTCTTCAAAGCCGTTTTTGCCCTCAAGTTCTTTCGCCACGGCTTCAGCTGCCCTGAAGCCGCAGCTCAGAGCTCCCTGGGCCTGGGTTTCGACAAACGCCGCGGCATCACCAATCATAATGCAGTTTCCCTTGGCCGGTTGTTTTAGCGGCGTATATGCTTTGGTAGAGCAGCAGTGTTTGGCCTCTATCTTGGCATTTTCAAACATGAATGCCATGGGCCCCTCTTTGGTAAAAAATTCAAAGGTCTTTTCGGGTGGCTCTTTGGGGCTGCCAAGAATAATCATGTCGGCCCAGTCAAAATGACCTTCAGGCCCGGTACCCATGAGCGGCGCCAGGTTTGTGCCATAGCAGCGCCCCCACCAGCCCCTCCATTCGGAAGTGCTGTAGTTTTTTACATTGGACATATATACCGCTAGGACCAAGGCAAACCCGAGATAGGCTCGCTCATTATTTCTTCCCAGTTTCTGCGCCAGTTGGGCGCTTGCGCCATCAGCAGCGATAAGTTTCTTAGCCTGGATCTTAAATTTCTTTCCCTTGCTCACGCATTTGAGCTCAACCCCTGCGGGGCTGTCCGTGGCATCATAGGCCGTTGTTTCAGTAATATAGGTAACCCCTAAGGCAAGGCACTCTTCGAGCAGTCCCTTCAGGAGCGTTCCCTTGCCGTATTTATAGGCAAAAGGCCGCTTATCCGGCCAGGCAAAATGGCAGTGGTACAGCTTGGGAGAAGAATAGTATTTATCCGTGACCGGACATAATTCTCCCCGGTAGTTAACTTCCCAGCCGTTCTTGGTTGAGATTATTTTTCCCGCGGCAGTGTCAACTTTAATGGTATCTCCATTGTAGTCTTCATCCAGAATGATATGTTCGCTGCAGTATCGGGTAATTTTAGAAATATCTTTGCGCTTCTCTATGACTGCGACTTTCAGCCCCTTTTTGTTAGCCCATTTGGCCGCGTGCAGTCCGCCGGGGCCTGCTCCAACTATTGCGAGATCATAAACCATTATGACTCCTCCTTATCTCTATATTAAATACCGTTTAGCTAATTGCTTTCATCGGGCAGTAATCTTCACAGGTATGACAGGCCGTGCAGTTCTCAGTAAAGACATGGGCTTTTTTGTCATAACCGCCCTTGTCTTCAAGCTCAAGCGCTCCAATGGGGCAGTTTTCCATGCATCCGCCGCAGCCCAGACACTTTTCCTCGTCAACCACCGGATACTGGCGGCATGACGGGCAGATGTTGAAAAATTCCGGCAGGAAATAATATTGCCGGGTGATCTTTGTCAGATGGGGTTCCGGGGAATAAGGGTTGCCGCATTTGGTGCACACTTTCAGCTTATGCTCAACCTGCCAGTTTAAAATTTCCCGCTGCGCTCCGGTTTGCGTGCAGCCCTCGGGAGTGCATTGCGATGTGGACGGCAGATCGTTCTTTTTAATTATCCCGGTGGGGCAGATAAATGCGCACGAGCCGCAGGCAACACAGTCTTCGGCGGTTTTATGAAAGGGCGAATCAACGATTTTATTGATGCCGCTTCCGGCAAACTGTATGGCCCCGGCCTTGACCACTTCGTTGCAGGCGCGCACGCAGAGTCCGCAGAGAATGCAGTAGTCATTGTCTTTACCCATCTGCGGGGCGCTTTCCTTAATCCCGTACTCCTCTGCCATCTGGCGGATGATCTTAACATTGGGGCAGCGGGCAAGATACAGCTCAATAACCAGCTTTCTGCCTTCAGCTACCCGCGGCGATTCAGTCTTTACATCCAGCCCGTCTTCGGCGGGGTAGGTGCATGATGTTTCAATGGTGGTCCTGCCGTTTTTAGTGACTTCCACAATGCACAGGCGGCAGGCGCCGTACGGCTTCAGGGCTTCGTTTGAGCATAGCGTGGGAATCTTGATATCGTGCTCGCGCGCCGCTTCAAGAATCGTT
This sequence comes from uncultured delta proteobacterium, assembly GCA_963803975.1. GTDB lineage: Bacteria > Desulfobacterota > WTBG01 > CAIYCZ01 > CAIYCZ01 > JAPLIX01. The sequence continues at coordinate 144,054 of CAWDOY010000014.1, read as the reverse complement.
GCACCATCGGGTGCGGTAATTTTTTTTCCATTAATTTTAAGTGTCGCCATAGGTTTCATCCCCTATATAATTAAAGAATAGCAGTTACGTATGTTCTGTCCTGTTAATTAAGCGCCCTTTCTGAGCAGCTTACCTTCCACTTCCTTGGGGAAATGTTTGAGTACGGAAAGAAAAGGAACGGCCGCTGTTTTACCCAAAGCACATGCCGCAGTGTCTGACATTGCAGCAGCCATGCGTTTTACCAGATTGAGGTGCTCCTTGGTGCCGTATCCCTGCATAATGCTGTCAATGATTTCCTGAAGCCGTTTAACGCCTTCCCGGCAGGTGCTGCATTTGCCGCAGGTCTCTTCTGCAAAAAAGTCGGTTAAAAACTTCGCCATGTCAAGCATGTCCGTGCCTTCATCCATGACCAGCAGTCCCCCGGAGCCAAGCAGGCTTCCGGCCTTGGTGAGCTGATCATAATCAAGCTTAATATTGAGAAGAGAGGCGGGGAGCACTCCTCCGGACGGCCCGCCGGTTTGAAAGGCTTTTACTTTTTTCCCTGTTCCGGTTCCCTTGCCAAAGGTTTCAATGATGGCCTTGACCGGCGTTCCCAGGGGCACCTCTACCCAGCCGGGCTGAGCCACAGCGCCGGAGAGCGCTACAATCTTGGTTCCGGTGCTGGATGCGGTGCCGATCTTTGCAAACCATTTTCCGCCATGCAGGGCAATGAGGGGAATATTTGCCAGCGTCTCAATATTATTGACTACCGTCGGCTTGCCGAAAAGACCCTGCTGTGCAGGGTACGGCGGCCGCGGCCGCGGTTCTCCGCTCAGGCCTTCAAGCGCATTGAGCAGCGCGGTTTCCTCGCCGCACACATAGGCGCCGCCGCCGCGCTTCACCGTAAGCGAGAAGGAAAATCCGCTTCCTAAAATATTGCTGCCCAGAAGACCGGTCTGTTCTGCCTGCTTGATAGCCTCTTCCAGCCGTTCCAGCGCGACAACATAGCGGTCATTGACGTATATGTAACCCGCATCTGCGCCAACTGCGTAGCCTGCTATGGCCATGCCTTCGATTATGGCCTGGGGGTCGGATTCAAGAAAACTTCTATGCATCCCGATCTCAGGGTCACCTTCGCTGCCATTACACACAATATATTTTTTATCCCCTGCTGCAGAGCGGCATGCCTGCCATTTCAGCCCTGTCGGGAACCCTGCGCCGCCCCGGCCCCGGAGCTTTGAAGCCGTAACTTCTTTGATCACGTCCTCCGGCTTCATCTCCGTGAGCACTTTTGCCAAAGCCCTATAGCCATCCAGGGCAATATATTCTTCAATGCGCGACGGGCTGATGGTGCCGGCATTTTTACTCACCAGCTTTAACTGGTTTTTGAAAAAATCCTGCTTCCGGTATTCTTTGATGCCGGACAGGGCTGCGGGAACTTTCCCTTTTGCGTATTTAAGCGGAGCGATATTCAGGCAGTAGGCTTCTTCATCGTGCCGCGCCAGCGCCAGGTCCTGCACCACCTTGCCTGTTTTGATTGCTTTCAGCAATTCACCGACTCTTTCCACGGTGACCGGTCCATAGGTAATGCGCGGCTTGCCCGGCTGGATTACTTCAACAATCGGCTCGGCATAGCAGAGGCCGTTGCATCCCACCGCTACCACCTCAGCTTGTATCTTCTGTTTTTTTACTTCATATTTCAGTGCTTCCAGAACTTTTCCCGCTCCCTTTGCCAAGCCACAGGTTGCTGATCCTACGGTGATGCGTGTCGTGGCCGGAGAGAGCAAATCCAAACCCTGTTTTTTTATTTTAGAAAGGTCACTGGCTCTATTTATTTTCATAGGTCTCGCTCTCCTCTATTCGTGTAAGATTTCTGCAATCCTGGCCTGTGCCTGAGCACCGCCATACAGCTCACCGTTGATCATTACTGCGGGAGACATATCACAGCAGCCAAGACATCTAACCTTCTCCAGGGTTATCTGTGAGCCATTTCCTGATACTTTCTTTTCCAGCTCCTTGAGGATCTGCCCGCCTTCTTTAACATGACATCCGGTTCCATTGCACACGGTAACCGCATATTTTTTCAGCGGCTTTATACGAAAGGCGCTATAGGATGTGGCCAGTCGATACAGGTTGCTCAGGAATATGTCTTTCTTCTGGCTCACCAGTATGAGCGCTTCCTGCGGTAAGTAGCCGCACTTGGCCTGGATGGCATGAAGTATGGAGATGACTGTTTCCTGTCCGCCAGGATTGTTCTTAATAATCTCCTCCACCACATTCATGTCAATATCACCCATGGTGGAAAATGCTTTCAGAATATTACTCTTGAAAGGCTCCGGGACCATCTCGTGGACGATCTCTGTCACATGGCTCTCTGCAGCGGGACCGCCTTTTGCTTTCTGCTGGAGAACCTGCATCAGTTTTCCCCGGAAGACGCCGCGTAATGCTTCAGGAACTTCCTGAAGCATGCGTTCAAACATTGCTTCACTTTTCCCCTGCCACTCAGTTTTGGCAGGCGCTGCAGGGGCAGCTGGTGCCGGCTCCTTTTTTGCAGGTTTTTTCTTAAGACCAAGCACTTCCATAAGTGCGCTTTTCTGAGGCTCCGGCAGATCCTCCTGCACCATGGTGGCAACGATGTCCTGCGTAACCGCTTTACCGGCAGCCCTGCCGGCAAGTTTCTCCAGGAGCATCGGTTTTACTGCCTCTCTCATCGCCTCGGGTACAGCGCCCATAAGCTTCTCAAACATCTGTTTGCCGTCTGGCGACCATTTTATATCTGCCATTTTCCCGCTCCTTTCAGGCAATTAAGTAATCTGTGCAAATAAGTATGCTACCGCTGTTCTATGCTGGTTGCATCTTCTCGGTTAATTTTTTATAGTCACTCTCCACCGCAGCGCCCAGGTCTGCTATCTGTTGCTCAGAGATCTCGGCAAAGCGATACTGCGGTTTCAGGTAATCTGCCAGGGGTCGCGGCTTTGCGGTGGTAACGGTCATGTGATAGGCAGAGGCACTGCCCACTTCATACAGCGGGAAGGCCCTGCTTTCAACTGCCCAGCGGCCTATTTTCACGGTGAGTTCCGGATCAAACTGCCATGCAACCGGGCACGGGCAGAGTATGTGAAGGTAGGCTTTACCCTCGGCCTCCAGGCCCTTTTTAACCTTTTCATACAGATCAAAGGGATAGCTGGGACATGCAGTGGCTACATAGTGGAACCCCTCGGCTACGGCTATAGCAGGCATTGCTTTCTTTACTGCCTCCTCAAGACTGCCTCCTGCTTCATTGTCAAAGCAGATGATCAGTTCTCCGCCGGTTTTTTTTATCCGCAGCAGTGACGGCTCGCTGTTGCCCATGGGGGACTTATCAAACAGCCGGGCAAAAAGCTTCCCATCGCCGGCTTTCACCCACTCGGCCTTTTCTATCACTGCTTCGAGGGCCTTATAGGTCTGTCTGATAGCGAGCGCCAGGCCACAGCCAGAGCAGGCGATATTTTTTTCAGGGACAAAATATTCCTTAAAGGGCAAAAAGTTGGGGACAAAAAGACTGAACTTATCCATTATTTAATCCTCCTTCACCATGCTGATGACACCAAACCAGCATTCGCGGTGACAAATGCCGCATCCTTTGCATTTGTCCGTGTCGGCCTCAAAAAAACCGTCTTCTGTTCTATAAATTGCGCCATCAGGGCAGTACACATAACACAGCCCGCACCGTACGCATTTGTCTTTATCCCATTCGGGGGTCGCTTCTCTCCTGGTTCCCGGCTTAAACGGCCGGCCCAACTCCTTATCGAGCAGCGAGCACTCTACCATGCTTTTTGTAAACTTAGCAGTTGATTCCAAGCGTAATCTCCTTTCCTTGTAATTTAAGGATGTATCCCTTCTGCAAGCGTCGTGCTAGTATTCCCCAAGTTGCTTACAGCTCATCGGGTGCCTTCATGGGACAAACCTGCACGCAGGTCTTACACTCAAGGCACAGATCTACATCAATGAACGCCCGATCTTTCACAAAGCGAATTGCTGTCCGGGGACAAAGGTCAACACAGCCTCCGCAGCCAACACATTTTTCCCTGTCAACTTGTATCATGATATGCCTCCTTTAATAATATAATCTTTGCTGTTACTCAATGTTTAATTTTGTATGGGTTGCAAAGTTTTTGAGAAACCCCTCTACAAAAATATCGTTTATGGTTTCTATCAAATGATCAAGGCTGTACTTGCTCTCCAGGAGAATGTTTTCACTCCGATACAGGCTGAGCAGGCAAAAGCGAAACGAATTAAGCACTGCCAGCAGAAAGGAGGGGTCTTCATTTTTTATTTCACCTTTTGCTATGCCCTCCTGAATGATGGCGCGGATTTCGTCAAAAGCTTTTTTGTCTTTGGTATTAAAAATTGTGCGGAACTGGCTATACTCATCATGCAGTATATATTTCAGGAGCTTGCTTCGGGTTGTTAAGGTAAAGTTTGTTGTTATTATCTTTTTCAGCTTTTGGGGTGTTGGTTCATCTGCAGTAAACGCGTTATAGGTTTCCCGGGTTATGTGCTGGTATTCTTCCTCTAACAGGCAGGTAAATATATTTTCTTTCGTTTTAAATCCGCGATAAACCGTTGCCTGATTAACTCCTGCATGCCGTGCAATATCAGCGTACGTGGTCTTAAAATAGCCCTTCTGGGCAAAAAGTTCTTTTGCAGCGCTGAGGATTATTTCTTTTGTCTTATCTGAAACTTGCAAGCAAAAACCCATCTCTGATATATGTAATGCATGTTTATTATGTGTTTTGCTTGCAATTGTCAAGAGGTTTTGTATGCTTTTTTTATAAAAAAACAAAAAAGGCAGACGCTTTCTGTCAGCATCCACCTTGATAATTTGGTAATGTAGCGTTAAGTCTGTCCGTTCATACATTAGAATAGAAACAAATAAAGCAACCTTATAGCTACCGGCTACATGCTGAAAGCGCTTTTAGTCAACTCCCGCCTTCTCCTTCAGCACAGCTGCCATGTCGGTACGCTCCCAGGTGAAGTCCTTATCCTCCCGCCCAAAATGCCCGTACGCTGCGGTCTTCTTGAATATCGGCCGCAATAAATTCAGGTGCTTTATGATTTGCGCCGGCCGAAAATCAAACACCTCATTCACTATCTCGGCTATCCGATCCGGTGGAATTTTACTCGTCCGGAAGGTATTGATCATTATCGACACCGGCTTTGCCACCCCGATACAGTATGCCACCTGCACCTCGCACTGCGTCGCCAGCCCCGCCGCCACTATGTTCTTGGCCGCGTACCGCGCCATGTAGGAGGCCGACCGGTCCACCTTCGACGGGTCCTTCCCTGAAAAAGCTCCCCCGCCGTGGCTCCCCTGCCCGCCGTACGTGTCGCAGATTATCTTCCGCCCCGTCAGCCCGCAGTCGCCCTTCGGTCCCCCGACCACAAACCGCCCCGTCGCATTGATGAAAAACTTCGTGTTCTTATCCATCATATTGCCAGGGATTACCTTCTTGATCACCTCTTCTATAATCCCTTCCCGCAGCCGCGCGTCCTTTACCTCCGGCGTGTGTTGCGACGCCACCACAACCGCATCCAACCGTACCGGTTTCCGGTTGTGATACTCTACCGTCACCTGCGTCTTGCCATCCGGCCGTAAAAAATCAAGAATTCCCTCTTTTCGCACCTGCGCCAGCCGCTTGCTCAGCTGGTGCGCGTAGTGTATCGACATCGGCATCAGTTCCGCCGTCTCCGTGCATGCGTACCCGAACATCAGGCCCTGATCACCTGCTCCCTGCTCATGCTCTTTTGTCGCGTTCACCCCCATGGCAATGTCAGGCGACTGCCGGTCTATCGAACTCATTACCGCGCACGTCTCCCAGTCAAACCCCATGGCCGAGTCATTATAGCCGATCCCCTTGATCGTCTCCCGCACGATGTCTGGCAAATGCACATAACAGTCGGTGGTGATCTCCCCTGCTATCATCGCCAGCCCCGTCGTCACCAGCGTCTCGCACGCCACCCGCGCCTTCTTGTCCTCTGCTATGATCGCATCCAGCACTGCATCAGATATCTGGTCTGCCACCTTGTCCGGATGTCCCTCTGTTACCGACTCTGAGGTAAATAAGTAGCTCGTCATTGACATGGATTATATGTCCTCCCTTATGAATCTATGAAAACATGCATTGTTAACGTTAGATTGTTCCTAATAAAAGAGTTTTATCTAAAAGTCAATGTATATTTAAACTGCGCTATCGTTGCGGATTGGTGCCCCGGGCCCGGCACGGTGCTTACTGTTTCACTTGCAGGAACAGGTAAAGGCCGAGGGAGCCAAAGGCTACATTTGCCATCCATGCCGAAAGAAACGTGGGCAGGGACCCGTTTTTGCCGAGCGAGAGACAGAGGGCAAAAAATATCCAGTAGAAAAACCCAAAAAGAACACTTACCGTAATGCCCAGCGCCATTCCCCCGCTTCTGCCAATCATCAAAGCAAACGGAATCCCGAGCATAGCCATTATTATATTTATAAATGGGTAGGAAATCTTGGCCTGCATGTCCACTTCATACGGAGTAGTATCATATCCCTCCGCCCCTATTTTATTAATGTACGCCCTGATCTCACTAAAGCTCATTTCCTCGCTCAGCTTCTGCGACATTTTAAAATCATCGGGGGTTTCATGAATAGTAATGAGCCGTTCCTTGAAGGCCTCAGTCCGTATCTCCCCTTCGTTTTGAAAGGCCCGAACCACCCCGTCATGAAAAGTCCAGTCGCCATTCTGCTTCCACTCCCCCCATTTTGCATCAATGCGCTCCTGGAGGCGAAAATCCGGGGTGAAATAATATATCGTAATTCCCTGAATCCTGTTTTTATCAGGATAAAATATTTCTATGTTGTAAATAGCATTCTGGCTGCGATACCAAAAATGGTCCCTGGCAAGCATATCAACGCTTTTTTTCTTTTTTATCTGGACATTTTTTATCTCTTTCATCTGCCGGTTGGTATACGGCAGAACATACTCCTGAAGCCAAAGCGAAAAGATCCAGGTAAATGCTGCAATAAAAAGAAACACTTTAAAAACAGTAAAAAGGCTTATGCCGTGCGCCTTAAGTGCGGTTACTTCATTAAAGCGCGCAAACAGCCCTATGGTGATAAACGTGCACAGGAGCATTCCCAGCGGACATATTTGATAGATAATCAGCGGTATGCTGTATAAAAAATAGCGGATAACGGCAGCAAGCGAAGCCTTGTTCTTTATGAAGCTGTCTAAATTCTCAAATAAATCCACCAGCAGATAGAGGACCACAAAGGATGCCAGGCACAACGCAAAGATCTTAAGAAATTCTCTGGTGTAATACCGGGTAATAATTAACATGAGAACACAGCCTTGTTATGAACGCATTACTGTCGTTTGAACCGTTTCTTAAGGGTCGTGCTCAGACGGTTTATTGTTTCATCTATCCAGTATAACCCCGGGATTGGTTTTTCCCTGCTCACCACAGAGAGCAGATAGCAGCCCATAATTCCCAATACGACATTTGGCAGCCATATGCCCAGCGCCGGATAGAGGATGCCGCGCTTTGCCATTGTTTCCCCGAAATTCAGAAACACATAGTAAAGGAACAGGATTATGATGCACAGGACAAACCCGTACGACCGGGTCCCCTTTCTCCGATATGCACCAAACGGTATTCCCACCAGCCCCAGTACCACACAGGCAAAGGGAAAGGCAAACCGCTTGTGAATCTCTGTCTGGATCTTAATCGAAGACTTCTTTTCTTTGCTCCGGTCGGTTAAAAGCTTTAAAAGCGCCGCTATACTCTGTTCGCTGTATTTTACGTCCGTATCGTTTTCTGACTCCTCGTTGCTCAGTTGCAGGTTCATATCATAGGTCTTAAAGATTGCCTTCTGATACGCGAGCGAATCGTTTGCGGCACGATGAATACTTCCGTTAAAAAGCCGCAGGGTAACCTTCCTTTCATTTTGATCTGAGATAATCATCCCCTCTTCGCCAATAATTAAACTGGGGACTTCTGTCTCCCGCTTGTCTGAAATCACTATTCCCTGCATATGCTTCCCCTGGCCGGGGATTTCATTAATGTATATGATGAGGCCTTCAAAGTCATCATTAAATATCCGTTCCTGCAGGTTTGCTTCTGAGTGCCGCTTAGACAGGCTGAAGAGCTGATTCCTGAAGGCTCTGTTTCCCTGCGGGAGCAGCAATAACGACAACATATTGGTGAGCAAAAAGCCTGTTACACACAGGGCAATAAAGGGGGGTAGTATTTGATAAAGGCTTATTCCCGAGGCTTTCATGGCAATGAGCTCCCCATCCGCTGAAAGCCTGCCGAGCGTTATGAGAATTGCCAGAAGAACAGACATGGGAATGGTGAGCATAAAAAAAGAGGGGAGAAGATACGTTATGAGTTTAATAACCTCATCCAGACCCACCCCCTTATTCACCACCAAGTCCATAAGCTTGAGGATTCTGTTGGTGAGCAAAATAAAAGTAAAAATCAAAAGCCCCAGAATAAAGGGGCTCATAAGCTCTTTGGTAATATGGGTGTAGAGGGTTCTTTTGGGTATTGCTATCTGCATGTCATTCTTGCTGGATTAGAACGGTATCCCGCGGCCCTTCAATGGCCCCGTTACCTATTCAAAGAGGGGTTTCTTGTTTGAGCTCCCTGCTCATGAGGTCCTGTACTGCCTGTGGCGCTGGTTTATTCTCGTACAGCACCTGATAAACCACCTGCGTAATGGGCATAGCTACCTGACGGCTCTGGGCGAGGAAAAACGCTGAGCGGGTTGTGAAGACCCCTTCTGCTACTGCGTTCATCTCCTGTAAAATCCGTTCCTGAGCTTTTCCCTGGCCAATCTGAAAGCCCACACTATAGTTTCTGCTCATAGTGCTGGTACAGGTTAACACCAGATCGCCCAGGCCGGAAAGGCCGGAAAATGTTATCGGCTCCGCGCCCAGGGCAATACCAAGCCGCATCATTTCAGCAAGGCCCCTGGTAATGAGGGCTGCCCGGGTATTGCTCCCATAACCCAATCCATCTGCTATGCCGGTTGCGAGGGCAATAACATTTTTAAGTGCTCCGCCCAGTTCTACCCCGACAATATCCTGGCTGGTGTAGATTCTGAGCAGCGGCGTTGCCATAACCTCTTGTATGCTGGCTGCGCTTTCTCTATCCCGGGAAGCGACCACCACAGCCGTCGGGAGCTTTCTGCAGACCTCCAGGGCAAAACTGGGGCCGGAAAGAACAACAAATTTCCGGTCCCTAAAGGCCGGGTTTTGGTCTTCTGCAATTTCAGAAAGACGTTTTAACGATTCATTCTCTATCCCTTTAGAAGCGCTCACCTGTATCGCTTCGGTCGGGAAAAACGGAAGTGCTTCGCTAAACAGTTTACGAAAGACCTGAGAGGGCGTTACCCAGAGGATGACGTGCTTGCCATAAACAGCCTCTTTCAGGCTCCGGGTGTAGCGCAGGGCGGCATTGAGCGTAATCCCGGGCAGGTACCTGGTATTGCAGCGCATGCATTTGAGTTTCTGTAAAAGCTCTTCCTCATACACCCACAGGGTAACCTCAAACCCCTTATCTGCCAGCAGATTGGCAAGCGTGGTGCCCCAGCTTCCTGCTCCGATGATGCCTATTTTATGTTCGCGCATATTAAAAAAAGAGCTGTGAGTTGCTCAGGCTCGAACTCTTCTCAAGCATGATTCTTGGGTCGCTATTCTTCTTTTTCTGCAAGCCGGGCAACGCCCACAACTTTCTCGTCCTTGTCTATATTGATGAGGCGTACGCCCTGGGTGTTCCGGCCGATAACGGAAAGCTTGGAAACGGCAATTCTGATGATTTTTCCCGTGCTGGTAATCATCATCAAACTATCTTCGTTGGTTACCTGTTTAATGCCAACGACAGAGCCATTGCGTTCCGAGGTCTTGATGGTGATAATTCCCTTGCCGCCGCGTCCCTGTATTTTGTATTCTGAACTCCGGGTTCTTTTTCCGTAGCCATGTTCGGTGATGGTGAGAATCGTCGCATCACCGCTTAAAATCTCCATGCCAACCACTTCGTCATCCTTTGCCAGAGACATGCCGCGCACCCCGCGAGAAACCCTGCCCATGGATCTCACATCCTGCTCGTTAAATCGTATGGCAAGTCCATTCTTGGTGCCGAGAAATATTTCCTTATTGCCGTCGGTGAGCTTGGCATCAATTAAGCTGTCGCCCGGGTCGATGACGGTGGCTATAATGCCATCTGCGCGCGGATGGCTGTAGGCACTCAGGTCGGTCTTCTTTACCACGCCTTTTTGGGTGGCCATTACCACATAGTTGCCTTCTTCAAACCCGCTTACCGGTAAAATTGCCGCCGGGCTTTCCCCGGGAGAAAGCTTGACCAGGTTTACAATTGCCTTACCGCGGGCAGCCCTCCCGGCCTCGGGTATTTCATAAACCTTAAGCCAGTAGACCCTACCCCTATTAGTACATATGAGCACGTAATCGTGCGTCGACGCCACAAACAGCGTTTCTACAAAATCCTCCTCTTTGGTGGTCATGCCGGTCACGCCCTTGCCGCCGCGGCCCTGTGTCCGGTACAGGCTGATGGCATTGCGCTTGATATAGCCGGTGTTGGAAACAGTGACCACCATTTGTTCTTCGACAATCAAATCTTCCAGGCGTATCTCTTCGGTCTTGTCGATAAGCTCTGTTCTGCGTGCATCGCCAAACTTTTCTTTAAGCGCTTTGAGCTCATCGCCTATAATCTCCAGCACCAGGCGCTCACTTTCCAGTATGTGCCGGAGCTGTTCCATAAGCTTAATGGTTTCAAGGTATTCCGCATTGATCTTTTCCCGCTCCAGCGCTGTGAGCCGCTGTAGCCGCATATCAAGGATTGCCTGCGCCTGGACATCTGAGAGCTTAAAGTCCTGCATAAGCCGTTCTTTCGCTTCAGCAGGAGACTGGGAGGAGCGAATCAGTTTTATGATTGCATCCAGATGGTCAATGGCAATCTTTAAGCCTTCCAGTATATGGGCGCGCTCTTCTGCCTTGCGCAAATCAAACTGCGTCCGGCGCGTGATTATCTCTTTGCGGAACTCTATAAAATGTTCCAGTATTTCTTTGAGCGTGAGGATCTGCGGCTGATTGTCAACGATGGCAAGCAGCATTATCCCAAACGAGGACTGCATCGGGGTCAATTTATACAGCTGGTTTAAGATGACGCTGCCAATCCCGTCTTTTTTCAGTTCAATCACTATGCGCACACCGTCACGATCTGACTCATCGCGCACATCCGCGATTCCCTCTATCTTTTTCTCCTGCACCAGCTCGGCAATCCGCTCAATGAGCCGAGCCTTGTTTACCTGAAACGGTATTTCAGAAATAACAATATCTTCCCGGTCTCCCTTTTTTCTCTTTTCAATAAAGGATCGGGCCCTGAGCTGAATGGTACCTCTTCCGGTTTCATAGGCATCTTTCAATCCCTCTTTGCCGTGCACGAATCCGCCGGTAGGAAAGTCCGGCCCCGGCAGAAGCTTCATAAGCTCTCTGATTGATATCTCCGGATTGTCTATGAGCGCGACCAGGGCATCCACAACCTCTCCCAGGTTGTGCGGCGGAATATTGGTCGCCATGCCAACAGCAATGCCAGCGCTTCCATTGATCAGCAGATTGGGGACTTTTGACGGAAGGATGACCGGCTCCTGAAGAGAGTTGTCATAGTTGCCGGTGAAGTTGACCGTCTCCTTGTCAATGTCTGCAAGCATCTCCGATGCAATACGCGCCAGCTTGATTTCGGTATAGCGCATGGCAGCAGGCGGATCACCGTCCATGGAGCCAAAATTTCCCTGGCCGTCCACGAGGGGATTTCTCAGGGAAAAATCCTGTGCCATTCTCACCGTGGCCTCATACACTGCCGAATCGCCGTGGGGATGATATTTACCTATGACATCTCCGACGAGTCGGGCTGATTTCTTATACTGTTTATTCCACTGCAGCCCCATATCGTCCATTGCATACAGGATTCGGCGCTGCACCGGTTTGAGGCCATCCCGCACATCTGGCAAGGCCCTGCCGATGATGACGCTCATGGCATAGTCCATATAGGACTTGCGCATTTCATCTTCAATGTTTACTGGAACAATGTTTGCTATTTTATCCATATTATAAAATATATTTATATTATTAATCTATGTTTAATTTATATATCAAGATTTTTAACATGTAATGCATTCTTATAAATAAAATCCCGGCGCGGCTCAACCTGATCTCCCATAAGAATAGTAAAAATTTCGTCTGCCTCCACCGCATCCTCAACTTTCACCTGGAGAAAGGTTCTTGATTCCGGGTTCATGGTTGTTTCCCACAGCTGTTCGGGATTCATTTCGCCAAGGCCCTTGTAGCGCTGTATTTCCTGGGCTTTTTGCCCCTGTTCCAGAATGTGATACAACAGCTCCGAAAGGGTCTGAACGGTTTTATTGCTGCCGCCTGATTCTATGGTAAAAGGAGGATTACCAATACTTTTAAGTCCTTGAGCCATTTTTTTCAGGCCCTCCAGATCCGGTGAAACAAGAAGCTCAAAATTAATAATCATCTCTTTTTCTTTGCCGTTTGTTTTAATGCGGCATTTAATGGCAAAGCTGTCATGTTCCGCGTCTTCTATAATCTCATACTCTGCCGGAGGGTTAAACGGATAGAAAAAACTTTTGTGCGTTTTAAACATGTTAATCAATGCTTCTACCTGTTTTTGATTCTTCAGCGTTGCCTTGTCGTAGCTCCCGTCACAGACCAGCGCGCTCAATATGTTCTTGTCAAGACTCCGTTTCTCAAGCTTTACCATATTGTTTTCAAACTGAATTGCCCTCTTCATGAGCTGCATAAGCTTTTGCCCGGCAAGAACGCCATTCTCTTCCCGGGTATAGACCTTTATGCCCTCCACGCCGCTTTCCAGAAGATAATTATTCATTTCAGTCTCGTTTTCAATATAGCGGGGTTTCTGTTTTCCCCTTTTTACCCGGAACAGGGGGGGCTGGGCAATATAGAGATAGCCCTTTTCTATCAATTCAGGCATTTGCCGGTAGAAAAAGGTCAGCAGCAGCGTCCGTATGTGTGACCCATCAACATCTGCATCAGTCATGATGACAATATGGTGATACCGCAGCTTGGCTATATTAAAATCTGTTTTCCCGATGCTGGTCCCCAGCGCAGTAATGATAGTTTTTATCTCTTCATTCTGCAGCATTTTGTCATAACGGGCTTTCTCCACGTTGAGGATTTTTCCCCGCAGCGGAAGTATTGCCTGATTTTTTCTATCACGTCCCTGCTTGGCAGAGCCCCCGGCGGAGTCGCCCTCAACCAGATACAGTTCAGAATAGGCCGGGTCACGCTCCTGGCAATCCGCGAGCTTTCCGGGGAGAGAGCCGCTATCCAGGGCTGATTTTCTTCTGGTAAGCTCTTTTGCCTTCCGGGCTGCCTCGCGCGCCCGCGCAGCATCAACTCCTTTTTCTAAAATTTTATTGGCTATTGCCGGGTGCTCTTCAAGGTATGCTCCCAGCTTTTCATTAACCAGCGCTTCCACAATGCCCTTTACTTCACTGTTGCCCAGTTTTGTTTTGGTCTGCCCTTCAAACTGCGGATCTGGTATTTTAGTGCTCACCACTGCGGTAAGCCCTTCTCTGATATCATCTCCATCGAGCGTGCCCTTGAAGCTCTTCATGAGGCGGGAATTGGCTGCATAGGCATTTACCGTTCTGGTCAGTGCCGATTTAAACCCGATGAGGTGCGTACCGCCCTCCTGGGTGTTAATATTATTGGCAAAGGTAAAAATATTTTCCGCATATCCGTCATTATGCTGCAGGGAAAGCTCTACCACTATGTTATCTTTTTCCCCGATAATATAGATGGGTTTAGGATACAGGGTTGTCTTGTTTTTATTGAGATACTCGACAAAAGAACTTATCCCGCCTTTATATTGAAATTCGTGTTTCTTTTCAGTCCGTTCATCTTCAATACTGATCAAGATCCCTTTATTAAGAAAGGCCAGCTCCCGCAGGCGGTTTGAAAGAATGTCGAAACTAAAATCAGCTGTTTCAAAAATAGTGGTATCCGGCGTAAATACTACTTTGGTGCCGGCCTTTGTGGTCTTCCCCACCACTTCAAGCGCCGCCAGGGCTTCTCCCCGCTCATAAGCCTGATAATAGACTTTTTTGTCACGCCAGATTTCCAGCTCCAGGCGCTCGGAAAGGGCGTTTACCACGGAAACGCCCACCCCGTGAAGACCTCCGGAAACTTTATAGGTGTTATGGTCAAACTTGCCGCCTGCGTGCAGCGTAGTCATTACAACTTCGGCAGCTGAGCGCTTTTCTGTGGGATGCATATCAACAGGGATGCCGCGTCCATTATCGATGACCGTCACGCTGTTATCCAGATGAATAATAACTTCAATCCGGTCACAGAATCCGGCCAGCGCCTCGTCAATGCTGTTGTCCACCACCTCAAACACCAGGTGGTGCAGCCCCCGCGAGTCAGTGCTGCCAATATACATGGCGGGCCGCTTGCGCACCGCTTCAAAGCCCTCTAAAACCTTAATGCTGTCCGCCGTATACAGGTCTGAGGCTGCCTTCATGGTTTCTTCTGAGTTATTATTCAATCCGCCTTACCCTCCCTTATCCTCTATTGTCCCCGTATAAGCTCAAAAATCCTGTCAAGCTCATCTGGAGAATAAAATTCAATTATGAGTTTCCCGCCTTTTCCCCGGGTGGTTATAGCTACCTTTGTACCCAGTCGCTTGCGCAATTCTGCAAGGACGAACTCATGCTTATGACCCTGTTTCCCGGTGGGCCGTTCTTTAACCCCGCGTTTCATCCGTTTGACAAGATTTTCTGTTTGCCTGACAGAGAGGTTTCCCTTGAGCACACGGGCATGGGCCTCCTGTTGCTGGGCGGCTGAATCAAGCCCGAGGTAGGCCCTGGCGTGTCCCATGTTGATTTTATTCTGAATCAAATCATCTTTGATTTTTTTGTTCAGCTTAATGAGGCGCAGCGTATTGGTAATACTGGTTCTGCTTTTACCGACCCGCTTACCGATTTCCTCCTGGGTATAGCCAAACTGCTCTATCAGCTTTTGATAGGCCTCGGCCTCTTCCATAACATTGAGATCTTCTCGCTGGATATTTTCTATGAGTGAAAGCTCCAGGCGATGCTTTTCTTCGACTTCTTTTACTATTACCGGAACCTTATCAAGTCCTGCTTTTTGGGCCGCTCGCCAGCGCCGCTCACCGGCTATAAGCTCAAAACCGTCAACCCCTTTTTTAACCAGCAGGGGCTGAATGATGCCGTTTTCCCGTATGGAATTGGCCAGTTCTTCAATTTTTTCCTGGTCAAAGGTCCGCCGCGGCTGAAGCGGATTGGGCTGTATTTCATCAAGAGCAACCAGCAGCAGTCCCTCAGGCTTTCCAGGGCCACCTTCGCTCATGCCGGGAATGAGGGCTTCCAGCCCCCTTCCCAGGGCTTTTCTCTGCACCATGTTAATTCCTCTCGTTGTGGATAATACAGTTTGCCAGCTCCAGATACGTCTGCGCACCGGGGGAAGTTTTGTCATAGAAATAGACCGGCTTTCCATGGCTGGGTGCTTCTGCGAGACGCACGTTCCGGGGAATTATTACCCTGAATACCTTGCTGTAAAAATGCTCGTGTATTTCATTTGCCACCTGATGGGACAGACTGTTGCGCTTGTCAAACATGGTCAGCAGGATACCCTCAATAGCAAGCTGGGGATTTAAGCTGCTCTTTATAAGCCTGATGGTCGTTAATAGCTGGCTGAGGCCTTCGAGCGCATAATACTCACATTGCAGGGGGATAAGCACAGAATCTGCGGCGGTGAGAGAATTTACGGTTAATAAACCCAGCGAGGGAGGGCAATCAATTATGATAAAATCATACTGATTTCTTATCTGTTCAAGAGCATTGCGCAGCCTGTTTTCACGCATGGGCATATTTACCAGCTCTATTTCCGCTCCGATTAAATCAATGTTAGAACCAATAAAATCAAGGTTGGAAACCGCTGTCTTCTGGATAATGGCTGCCATATCCTTTTCCAGAACCAGGACATGGTAGATGTTTTCCCGCATCTGTTCTTTGCCGCAACCTATGCCGCTGCCCGCATTGCCCTGGGGATCAATATCAAGGAGGAGAATGTGTTTGCCCTTTAGCGCCAGAGAGGTGCCCAGATTTATGGCTGTTGTGGTCTTTCCCACCCCTCCTTTTTGGTTTGCTACACAGATTACTTTGCCGCTCATGGTTTTTGGGGATTTTCCTGTAAATGACTTTAAAAAAATAAGCTAAAATAGAAGGTTAATAGTGCTCAAAACTCGAGTTACCATATCATAAAAGCGCTGTCTTTGCAAAATAAAAACACTGCATTTTTATGCCAATGTTTCACGTGAAACATTTCTCTTAAATACTATAATGGTGCGTGTGCCGCCGCGAAAGGGCAGCACAAAATGTCTTTCTTCTGCTATTATGAGCTGCGCCTTTTTTATTTCCTGTTCTGCCTCCTTTAATTCCTGTTCTATGTCTTTTCCCTTCATGGCAATAATAATCCCATCATCGGCAAGCAATGGCGTGCTTATCTTTAAAAACGTCTCTATGCTTGAGAATGCTCTGCTCACAATACACTCAAATCGTTCGCTAAAGCTCAGTGTTTCAGCACGCCCATGATAAACCTCGGCCGTCTTCAGGCCGAGAACGCGCACCGCCTGACGCAAAAAATTTGCCTTTTTACGCGCAGCCTCAATAAGGACCACCTTGAGAGCTGGCTGTACTATCGCTATCGGGATTCCGGGAAACCCGCCTCCAGAACCAATGTCAGCCAGGCGTCCGGAACCGGGAATGCTCCCTATAGCGCTTAAAGAATCTAAAAAATGTTTAATGATAGTGTCCCTGAGGCTGCTAATAGCAGTAATATTAGTGTAGCTGTTCCACTCCTGGAGTTCTCTCCAATACAGAAAAAAAAGCTCCACCTGCTCTTCAGACAGGGAGACATTGATGGCTGTGGCTCCTGTTTTAAGCAGGGAATGCCACTCTCCCTGAGGTGACAAATACTGCAGTCCTTTTCCTGTCATTGTCTGTTTTGTTGAAATTCTCGGTGCGTTGGCTGCTATATGCTGTATACTATGGGTACTCTATTAATACCAGTTTTTTGCGCATCCTTCTTGCACAAAAAAAGGCAAAAGCCTGTGTTGGCCTCTGCCCGTTATCTTTAACCTGCCCTTGATTAACAATGCTGCCCGATGCGGGGTATTACTGTAAAAGACCGTCCGCATATGTTTAATTTAAATTGTGCACCCCTGCGCTGCTGTTGCCTGCAGCCCTTATTGGGTCTTTTCAATCCTTATATTATCTGCACGATACAGATGCCCATATGATTCAAACAAGTATTCAACCAGGCTCTCCTGTTTTTCTTTTTCCATTTTATTAAACTGATCCCACATTCTCAGCGTGCTGCAGATATCCTCTCTTATTGCTTCATCGCTTATTGGTGCTGTTTTACGTAGCTGAGCCATTTCTATCCTTCCTTTGAATCCTGTTTTTGTCCGTTGTCGGGCAAGGCTCTCTTATATAGAGATACATTAATCATCTGCGTTGCAGATACCGTCTCATATAACGGCAGCTTCTTGACGCTGTGTTCCGGGTTTCCCGCTGAGGACCAAGTCTGTGCCCTGTACATGGTAACGCTTCAGGGGATACGACTTCCCCCGGTAGAAACCGGGTCCGCTTGCAGGTGCTGGTTTCTTGCCCGGCAGAGGCGGTTTTTACCGCTATCTCATGGTTGCGCTTCTCAGTCCTGCTAATTCCTCTTTTCCTTGAGAACCAATCAACAGGTCATCTATTTTGGTTTTATCAAAGCGCCAGGAATTCCCCACTCTAAAGCCTGGAATAACCCCTTCCTTTGCATGCTTGTAAACGGTTAACACAGACATTTTAAGATAATGTGCGACTTCTTTTGGGGTCAGTATCTCGGGCATACTTTTTCCCTCCTTTTCATTTAATTAAATTAATTTTTCCTGATTTAATAAAATCCCCTGCCTAACTGTTTTTTGTCTTTTTAACCCTGCGGTTATTTTGCTGTTTACTAAATATAGTATGGTTTGTCAATAAAAAATACCATATGTTGTAAATTTAATTGTTGATCATGGTTTTGGAGGATGACGACGGTTGCCAGGGAACCGGGGGAGAGTCGTTGTGGGTGGTTTATTATTGGCTTTTGCTGCGTTAAAATCAGCCGGGGCTTATTACGTCTTCGTGAAGGGCTTCTATTTTTTCTTCTTCTACATTATTTTCATCCAGTATCTTTTTTGCTTCAAACTGTTCCATGCTTTTTTTAATCGTGGTAATTTTTTCTTCAAATGCATGCAGCTGTTCATCAAACTGGTCAAAGAGGTTCTCCAGTTCATCTGCTTTGCGTTGTTTCTTCAGTTTAGCTAATTCTGTTTTCCCGCTCATTGATTATTTCAAGAAACCGTGTTGGTGCGTTGTTGGTCAACCGCGTTGGGTACCTGCTGCCTGTGTTCATCAGCCCGAGCAGAACGTATGCCAGCGGCTCCTAATGTGCCTTTACCACAGCTTCTTCTCGACACGTATTAATTTTCCCCAGAAATTGTTCGATGTGTCCCGTGAACGGCTCTTTGGGCAGAAGATCTCCCGCGATAGCATACGCCTGGATTACCCTCATTACGGTTATCCATTCATCTGATCGGCCCTGTTGACATACTTCATAAATTGGACACAGGGTGCATTGATTAACGTATTCCGTGCAAAGAAAAATGGGCACTACTGCTGCCCGCAGTATATCCTGATAGTGGCTGATGAGAAAAGCTTTGTTTGAAAACTGCTTGATGCGGGCCCATTTTTCGATGGTAAGTTCCAGAGAATCCTCTCCGCCTCCATACCTTTTTTTCATCTCTTCAAAAGTCATTAAATTCATTCTGTATCCTTACCACTGCCGTACTGCATTGCTGACCATGGTGCCGTGCCGCCTTAGCGCCTGCCGGTCCTGTTACGGCTAACCATTACACGCTCCTGCGCGCGCTCACTCTTAATTTGTTAACTAAAAAAACCCGCTCTGTCAATATCCCGCCTGCGACAAAAGCCCGGCCTTAACGCCGCTTCCCGCGCCGCAGCCTTGTTAAAGAGGCCTGCCGTGCTAATCAGAGAAGCTATATAACTGCCGCTCCGACGATAAGTTCATAGTCTTTTATGCAGTGCTTGCTGCCGTGCCTGATAATGTCAGCCCGCATCCCTATCAAGGGTGCTCGTTCGTTAAGATACATTTTTGTTATCTTCAATTTGCGGGAAGACGCCTGCGCTTGTCTTAACAACAGGTATCCCATGAGAATTTCAACACCCATATCCACTACCGGCCGCGCATACAACTCAAGCAGCTGCGCGTCTTTTTTGCGGTTGAGCTGCTCAACAGAACGGGCAAGGGTTTTTCTCCAGCGCTCCAGCTTTTTTACCAGGCTGGCCTGAGGGCGAGGAAATCCCTGCACGCTCAGGTCTGCAAAATATTTTTCCAGGGTGCCGCTGAGTATGCCCCTGAAAGCGCCCTGAACCTGCAGCTGCGACGTTCCCTCATAGATAGTGGTGATGCGGGCGTCGCGGTAATACCGCTCAACCGGGTAATCTCTCATATAGCCGCTTCCGCCCAGCACCTGCAGTGCATCCCGTGTTACCCAGACACTCATCTCGGAAGTATAGTACTTGGCCAGAGAGGTAAGCAGCATGGTAAGCCTTTCAAGCTGCTTTGCCTCCTTGCGCAGCTCTTTTTTGGTATTGTTATCAAGGTCTTCTGCTGCAAGCCGCTGCGCGGTCAGTTGCGAAAGATCAAGGATCCGGGCCGTTTCACCGGTAAGCGCCCGGGAGGCTTCAATTGCAATCTTCATGCTGGTGAGCATCTCTGCTACCGGCGGCAGAGTTTCGATTCTTCGTCCATACTGTTTTCTGCTGTGGGCAAAGCTGCGAGCTGCAGTAAATGCTGCCTGGGCAATGCCTACTGCCTGGGCTGCCGTTGCTACCCGCGCACCATTGAGAAGAGCCAGCACATAGGTAACAAGACCCCGTTGCCGCTCACCGATGAGAATGGCCCTGGTGCCGGTGAATTGCAGCTCACAGGTAGGGGATCCATGAATGCCGAGCTTATCCTCAAGCCGGCGTACAACTACGGTATCATCGCCTTCACACAGAAAAAGGCTTAATCCCAGGCCATCAATAGTGCCCGGCTCAGAGCGGGCAAGAACCAGAATAATGTCTGCGTTCCCGTTGGTTATAAAACGCTTAACGCCGGAGATCCTCCACGTGCCGTCAGCTGCCTGCTCTGCTTTTGCTTTAATGTTCTGCAGGTCGCTTCCTGCCTCTGCTTCAGTAAGCGCCATAGCGCCGGTGGCTGCGCCCGACGTAAGCAGGGGCAGATAACGGGCCTTTGTGCCTTCATCGCCAAATGTTTCAATAATAGCAGCAATGCCCTGCAGGCCAAAGATGTTCTGGATGCTGGCATCACCACAGGATATGATCTCGACCAGCATGGTGAATATGAAATTGGGCAGGTTCAGTCCGCCGTATTGCCGCGAGATGACGCAGCCCATAAGCTCTGCCTGCGAGAGTGCGCGCAGGCAGTCTTTAATGGGCTGGGAATAGGTGACTTTGCCCTGCGCTAAACTATTCGGTTCCCGGTCTATCCGCTCGCCGAGCGGTGCGATGGTATTGGCCGCAATATCGCCGGCGATGGTCAGAATTTTTCTGTAGCTGTCAAGCGCATCCTCAATATCTGCCGGGGCATAATCATACGTCTCTTTTTCCCTAAAGCCGCGCTCCTGCATCTCTATTATTCCGGCAAGATCGCTGGTGTCCAATATAAATTGCAGGTCCTCATTATCAGTAAAATAGTTCATGGCTCCCTACGGTCGCTGGGCTTTATATAATCGTATCAATGCCGGAATAACGTCTTGCAGGTCACCCACTATGCCATAGTGCGCAACGCTGAAAATCGGGGCTTCGGCATCGGTGTTAATGGCCAGTATTTTCCCGGATTCTTCCATGCCGGCCAAATGCTGTATCGTTCCAGAGATGCCGCAGGCAATATAGAGCTTTGGTCGTACCGTGGTTCCGGTCTGCCCGACCTGATGGTCGTGGTCTATGAAACCGGCATCTACTGCTGCCCGGGTTGCGCCAACTTCCGCTCCCAGCACCTGGGCCAGCTGGTGAATGAGGTGAAATTTCTCTTTGGTCCCGACGCCGGCTCCTCCGGAAACTATTATTTTAGCCTGTTTTAAATTAACTCTCCGCTCAGTTATCTGCTGGCCTATAATCCGGGGGAGGAGGTCTTCGCTGCTGACATTGGACGGGATAGTAATAATTTCAGCTGTGCCGCTGTTCTGCTGTTCGGGAAGCCGCATAATGCCCTCGCGAACCGTTGCCATCTGCGGCCGTGTTTCCGGATTGACGATAGTGGCGATGAGGTTCCCGCCCCAGGCCGGCCTGATCTGCAGCAGCAGATTGGCATGCTTCTGTTTCGTTTTGGGGTCAGCATAAGTGCCGATCCTGAGGTCAGTGCAGTCTGCGGTCAGCCCGACGCCAAGGGCTGAGGCAAGCCGTGGAGCAAGGTCCCGGCCCTGGGGTGTTGCAGCAAGCAGAAAAATAGCGGGCTGGTACTGTTTAACCAGTCGGGTAATAGCCCGTGCCTGCGGGAGTGTGGTATACTGTTCAAACTGCGGGGCCTGCAGGAGATAGACCTTGTGCGCTCCGTAGCGTGACATGGTTTCAGCAACCTGCTGCGCTTCAGCTCCCAGAACCACCGCTGCAACCGGGACCGCCAACTGTTTGGCCAGGTCTTTTCCCTTGCTGAAAATTTCCAGTGATGCTTCTGCTATCTCTTGGCCCTGCCGCTGGATATATACCCAGACTTCGCCGTCTGTTTTCATGCTTTTTAAAATAATTTTATTTGGACGCTGATCTGCGCAGATAGTCGCTGCTTCTATAACCTTCTCGCCAACACCTGTCTGCTTCCCCAATCAATCAAACGTATGCTCCTGTATCAGCTCCTGCAACAACTGCGAGAGGCTCTCATCTGTTGCCGCATACTGTTTAATGTCTTTTGCCTTCAGTACTACTTTTTTAATCTTCTGTACTTTCGTTGGTGAGCCTTGAATCCCGCACCGGGAAAGATCGGCGCCTATCTGCTCTGCATTCCATTCTCGAATAAGCAGTCCCCGTTCTTTTAATGCCTGCGCCTCTTCGGGCGTTGCCTCTCCGAATGCTTTTACTTTTTTAAAGCGCATGATTTTTTTTGCTGACGGAGGCCGGGGTTTGCCGGCAGTGTCAACAACGGTGAGAACCGCAGGCAGGGGAACTTCTAAAAGCTCCTTACCCCGTTCTACCACTTTCCAGGCCGAGATTTTTCCGCTGTCAATTTGTACTATTTCTTCAACAGAGGTTATCTGCGGCAGCCCGAGCTTTTCCGCAACCTGGGGACCCACCTGTGCAGTATTCCCATCTATTGCCTGCCGACCGCATAAAATAATATCATAGTGCCCGGTCTTGCTGATGGCCCGGCTTAATATATAAGAGGTGGCAAGGGTATCAGAGCCGGCAAACTGACGGTCGGTTAAGAGAATTACTTCGTCTGCTCCCCGGTAGAGAGACTCTCTGAGCACCTCTGCTGCTGACGGAGGCCCCATGGTGATGACGGTAACTATTCCCCCGTAGCGCTCCCTGAGCTGTAATCCTGCTTCCAGGGCATGCAAATCTTCCGGATTAAAGATGGCCGGGAGTGCGCTTCTATTGAGGGTACCGTCCGGATTCATCGCCTTAGAAGAAATTGCTTTGGTATCCGGCACCTGCTTTACTAATACTATAATCCGATAGCTCATAAAGAAACAATTAAGGGGCGGTTGGGTGCTGTGCTTACGCGCCGTTATTTGGAAGCGAAAAAGCCCGTCGGCACGGTATTGCTGTTTTCAGAATTGACATCAGGTGCTCTGGCACCTATAATTTTTTTATGTATACCACATTACCCGGCTATAAACAACTTCATGACGCGGGAATCCTGCGCAAGCGTGCTGAGCTGTTATGGCAGCTGTTTTCCTCATGCCGGCTCTGCCCCTGGCAATGCGGCGCTGACCGCACCAGCGGTCAGCGCGGAAAGTGTCAGGCACCCGGTGAATTGAAGGTCGCTAAAGCACTTGCTCATTTTGGTGAAGAGCCGGTTCTGTCGGGTACCCGGGGCGCGGGCACCATTTTTTTCAGCCACTGCCATCTCACGTGCTGCTTCTGTCAGAATTATCAGATCAGCCAGGAAGGTCTCGGTGAAAAGCTCACCGTTGAAGCGCTTGCGCAGAAGATGCTTTCCCTGCAGAAAGCGGGGTGCCACAATATCAGCCTCGTCTCGCCGACGCACTTCCTGCCGCACATCGTAGAGGCCCTCTGCATTGCAGCCGCTGAAGGGCTATCGCTTCCTCTGGTCTATAATTCAAACGGCTATGAATCACTTGAAACCCTGAAGCTGCTCTCGGGAGTCGTTGATATATATCTTCCTGACGCAAAATATGCTAATGATGCCCTGGCTAAAAAATATTCGCAGGCAAAAGATTACTCTCAAATTAACCTGGCGGCGCTCAAGGAAATGTATGCCCAGGTCGGCCCCCTGGTGTTAGATGAACACGGCATTGCCGTGCGCGGGCTTATCATCCGGCACCTGGTGCTTCCGGAAAATATCGCCGGCACGCAAGAGGTGCTGGAGAGAATTAAATCTCATCTTGGCGCTGATGTGCATATCAGCCTTATGTGCCAGTATCTGCCCGCGCATAAAGCTCACCAGCATAAAGAGATAAGCAAAAGAACCTCCCCTGAGGAATATGAGCGCGCCATCGAAACCTTGACAGCACTGGGTTTTGAGAACGGCTGGCTGCAGGAATACGAAGAGATAAACGGCGAGTTTCTGCCGGACTTTGAAAAAGGAGATTCGTGGAATTAAACCCTGCTCTCGCGAGCCGCTCCGTTTATCTGGTGAGCCTGGGATGCGCGAAAAA
This sequence comes from uncultured delta proteobacterium, assembly GCA_963803975.1. Lineage (GTDB taxonomy): Bacteria > Desulfobacterota > WTBG01 > CAIYCZ01 > CAIYCZ01 > JAPLIX01. Next base: position 120,018 of record CAWDOY010000014.1, on the reverse strand, counting down.
CCTGGTCGACAGCGAAGTCATCCAGGGAGTTCTGGTACAGGCCGGCCATGTGCTGACTCCGGACAGAAAAGCTGCAGACATTATTATAGTAAACACCTGCGCTTTTATTGAAGAGGCAACCAGGGAGGCCATAGAAACCATTCTATCTCTGGCCGAGGAGAAGAAACGAGGCGCCTGCCAATATCTCGTTGTGTGCGGCTGCCTGCCCCAGAGATATAAAGAGAGCCTTGTGCAGGAGCTGCCGGAAGTTGATCTTTTTATCGGCACTGGAGAATTTCAGCACATTGCCCGCTACATAAAAAAACTGGAAGCTGGACAACAAAAAGCAAAAATTTTTACTGATCATGCAACGTATCTTTTAAACCCTGCTACGCCCCGCATTCTTGCAACGCCCCGCTACACCGCGTATGTAAAAATTGCCGAGGGCTGCTCTCATTGCTGCACCTACTGCACTATTCCCAAAATCCGCGGGCCGTATGTAAGCCGCACGCCCCGCTCAATCGTCGCGGAAGTTAAAAACCTTGCGGCAATGGGCGTAAAGGAAATCAATCTCATTGCCCAGGACACAACCCGGTATGGTCTGGAGCGCGGGCAAAAAGACGATTTGGCCGCGCTGTTAAAAAAGCTCGTGCGCATTCCCGATATAACCTGGCTGCGCCTTCTGTACTGCCATCCCCTGACAATCACTGATGCATTAATTTCCCTGCTTGCCGCAGAACAGAAAATCTGCAGCTATCTCGATCTTCCCCTGCAGCACATAAGCGACCCGGTTCTGAAGCGCATGGGCCGGAGGATAACCGGGCAGCGCATTGAAAAGCTTCTCTACGCCCTGCGGGAGAAGGTGCCGGACATTTCCCTGCGCACCACCTTTATGGTCGGGTTCCCCGGGGAGACAAAGCGGGACTTCTCATCCCTCTTAAAATTTGTTGCTGAATTTGAATTTGAGCACCTGGGGGTTTTTCGCTACCGGGACGAGGAAGGAACCCCTGCGTCAAAACTCTTGCCCAAGGTTCCGGAGAAAATTAAAGAAGAGCGCTATCACGCCATCATGAGCCTGCAGGCAAAAATCTCGCGCAAGAAAAACCGCGCACGGACAGGACAACAAATAGAAGTGCTGGTTGAAGGCCCGTCGCAGAAAAAGGGCTTTGCGCTGCAGGGCAGGGCAGTGTTCCAGGCGCCGGAGGTGGATGGGATGGTCTATATAAAAGAAGGTCGTGCTGCGGCCGGGTCATTTGTGAAGGTGAAAATTACCAGCGGACTTACCTATGATCTGGTGGGAGAGATTGTTGAATGAGAATAGCTTAAAAGTAAATCTTTTTTTGCAGCGGAATTGCCGGCCCGGGTTGACTCGATTGTTATGGCGAGATGTTTTAAATCCTCCAGATCCTTATACCTGCCGCAGGTCTGCTTGTTGGCTCTTAGATCCTCGAGCGAAATGAAATTCACCGGTATGTCGTCTATGTCTATTACCTCTCGTCGCGAATAGCATTCTTCAAAGTTTACACCAGAGGCTCCTGGTTATTACTTCGATCCGGACAGGGGGAACACCCATTCGAATTATCTTGTCCTGTTTCGAGTGAATAAATCTTTAAGTTCGCCTGCTTTCTCCGGCATGCCAAACTCACGCAAGTAGCCTGCGCGGTCTTTTCGGCATTTACTTCACTTACTGCGATCCAAATATCCATGTCGCCAGTGGCCCGCGGATAGCCATAATACCCCACAGCATATCCGCCAACGACAAGATACTTCAACGCAATGAGAGTTCAGCAGTTTCAAGAATTCTTTGAAGTCTGGCTGCAGTTCGATCTGTGCCATAAATCATCCTGCGGTTAATCTCGATTGCATTCAAGCGGTCAGCCTTGCTCCCGGGATAGCCAATATTGTTTCTCTTCCGTAAATTCATCAAGGGAAGATATAGTAAGTTGCGTTTTATCCAGACGGGGCATATCTCTATGCGAGGTGCTCCTGAAGTTTGAATTCGTTTTTTTCTATTATATTGTCATCTTGCTTGTGAAGCAAGGCTTTTCAGCTATATGAAGCTCTGCGGCCGGGTCATTTGTGAAGGTGAAAATTACCAGTGGACTTACCTATGACCTGGCGGGAGAGATTATCTGAAGAGAAGTTTTGTTTTAAAATTAAGAGGCTTTTTCAAGACGCTCGGCTACCCACACCTTTATGATGGACTGTCGCGGAACACCCAAACGCCTTGCTTCTTTATCCAATAACTGAATCATCCACAGAGGAAAATCCACATTGACTCTTTTTTGTTCACGTCCTTGCCGTTTCGCTTTTGCAATGTCCAGGTGTTTGGAAATATCCCGGCCCTCATTGAACTTTTTGTCAAATTCACTCGCCTTCATATAACGCTACCTCTTCTTTTCCTGACCTGCGTATGTTTTATTAGGAATGCAGTGCTTCCATAACAGCTTCGGGGTTTTGAGAGGCAACTTTTAATAAAGCCTTCGCCGGACCATCCGGCTCTCGCCGGCCCTGTTCCCAGTTCTGCAAGGTGCTGGTGCTGACACCAATCATAAGAGCAAATTCACTTTGTGAAAGATGCAGCTTCCTTCGCACAGCTTTAATGCTCGGAGGGTCTATTCTAAAAATTCTGCCTGGCTGTTTACGGCCCGCCCTAATCTGCCCGGCCTCTTTAATACTTGCTAACAGTTTTGTAAACGCCTTCTCTTTCATGACAAACACTCCTTGACCATTTTTTTTAGTATCTTCACTTGAGCAGGTGTCAAATCCTCCTGCTCGGTTTTTTTATATGGAAACAGCATATATATAATCTCTGGGGGATCCCAATAATAAATTACGCGCAATCCGCCTCTTTTGCCTTCTCCAGGAAGCTGCCAGCGAATTTTTCGCAAACCCCTGCTTCCTTTTATAATTCTCCCGGCTGCGGGCCGCAGCATTAGATCCTGTTGCAGCTTCTTGTATTCATCATCTGTAATCAGCCTCTGGATTTCTTTAGTGAATACGGGGGTTTCAATAAACAACATATTTAAACTATACGCCAATGACGCACGGGCGTCAAGAGAAGTTATTTCTTTGGATGATTCCAGGTCTCTGATCTTAACGGGGTTCTGTATATTAAAAAGGGGTGCGCTGCGGCCGGGTCATTTGTGAAGGTGAAAATTACCAGCGGGCTTACCTATGATCTGGCGGGGGAGAGGGTTGAAGGTGTTTTGTTTATACAACAGAACAGCCTTGTCAATTAAAACCAGTAAGGTGTTTCCGGATTTCCCATGAAGCGACAGGTTGGCTGGTTAGTAGATACAGGCGTCTAATATGGCGAGCACCTCTGATAGCAACTCATCGTTGCCGTGTTCAATGCGCTTAGCCTGACGAGCACGGAAATCGACCGATTTAACTTGCTCTACCATAATGAAGCCCGTCAGTTTACTGCCTTCCGGGATAGGTACGTGAAAGGGAAACCCCCGATCTGTTTTTGTAATTGGGCACACCATAGCCAAACCGGTGCTTCTGTTGAACAGGTCCTTGCTGACAACAAAAGCAGGGCGCCGTCCTTTCTGTTCATGACCAGACTGTGGATCAAAGGTGATTGCGATGATATCCCCTTGCCCGGGAATATATGCGGCCATCTACCAAACCTCCTTGCCGACAGGTTCCCCCCATTCAAATTCGCCTGTTTGGTGGTTTTTAGGAATACCCGCCACAAGATCCTTAAGATTATGCCGCCCGCGCATCCTTTTTGCCGGGGCAACGATGATCGTGCCGTCTTTTACGCTAATATCCACTTCATCCCCGACACCGAGGTGTGAATCTGCGAGCAGATTCTTCGCAAGACGAAGTCCCTGGCTATTTCCCCATTTTTGAATTTTTGCAAGCATGTGACCACCTCCTAATGTATATCCAAAGTATAGCCATCCTGGGTGAAGCGGTCAAGTATTATTTATATATTGTTGGGTCCGGTGGATGCTCATAACTTCACCAGTCAAGGCTTACTTGACGCCTTTCCCTTGCCAGTTCTTCTTTCAAAGAATCCAGAATGAACCCATCGATCCTCTTCCAGATATATGAGGAAAACCTGACCGGCTTTAAATCGCCATTCTTATCCCTGTAGCGAAGGTTATAGGTCTTAATTTTGTCGTACAAAATAAACACCGCTTGGGCAAGAATCTCTTCACCAAAGCGGGCTGCATAGGATGGAAAGGCCTTCTTGTGGATGCGAAAGATTATAAAGCCAACATAGCGCAGGACGAGCTCTTCGGTTTCTGCTTTATATCCTCTCTTCGCTTTAGCTATGAGGCGTCTTTCTTCGGTGAGCGATAAAGATGGGCGCTTAGGCAGACTACGATAGTTTATTCCCCACACAACTTCTTCGCCCCCCAGTATGTTATGGGGTCTACCTTTGACATGGCGAGTGACCGACCCTCCAAGCCTCTCCTAAATTGCCTTCGTGGCTGACCACTTTTTTCTTTCTGTTTTCAGCTCCTGCGTCATGGATGCGATCATGTTCGGGCCAATGGATACGTGCCGGTCCACAATGAGCCCGTCACAAATGATAAGCCCGCAATAGGGTAGCACCGCCGTGTCAATGACGCACCACTCCGGGATCAACTCTTCCAGAGGAGTTGTCAGCGCCTTAACGCAAAACCAGGTGTCGTCCGAGACCTTGAGTGCATAGCCACTCCTGTATTTCTTGGCATAGACAAACATGCCGTATGTCGCGTTTCTTACGGCATTGACAAACGATTCCTCGTATGACGAGTCAAAGACAAAGGATTTGTTGAAGCCATCCTTATAAAGCACTTTGCGAACCTCGCTGTAGTCATTTATGATCTTCAGCGGTTTGGCTGCAATGGTGCACAGGAGACGTTTGTATTGGGCAAGGAAAGCATTTGCACGTGCTGGTTCAAGCAGTGTCATTTTATCTTTTTCCAATTAATGGTTGCGGGCTCACGCCTCCAGGGGGAAAGCATGAATGATGAAGGTTGAATTATGAAGCATTGGCCTTCGTCTTCTTTGAGATGGTGGTGAAGATTGCCAAGAGTTGATCGCATTCATCACGCAGATCGGCAAGTCTCGCATTGGGTACAATCGACGACTCGGCCAGCAGCTCAAACCAATAGGCGGTTTCGTCGAGTTCCTTGAGGCAGTCCCCGATCTTGGCGATGAACTCCGGTTTTGAACGCGCCCGATTGGCCTCGCGGTAATTGGCGCCAACGGATGTGCCGGAACGTAGGACCTGTTTGCCCAACACCTGCGCTTCGGTTGACTTTGGTAATGCGGAATACATCCGAATCACCCGTAACGCAAATTCCTTCGTCCGAATCTGCAAATCCTTCGGCTCCTGGTTCTTCCTTTCATCATTCACAATTCATCCTTCTTCCTTTTTTATTCTTTATTCATCATTCATAATTCATCCCTCATCCTTCATCCTCCCCCCAGACGCGGGCGAGGGTGGCCTGGATCTTCTTCTCGAAGCGGGCGATCAGTTCGCGGTTGGCGGCGACCAGCGCCTGCTCGGCTTCGATCTCGGCGACGATGGCTTGCTGGGTGGCGAGGGGTGGAAGGGGGATTTCGAGACTTCCTTCATGATCGATTGCTGAGTAGCTTGCATGGCTGCTCGCACTCGACTTATTCTCCGATCAATTCGTCGAATCGAGCATTTGAAGAAGTAGGAATCAAGAATCGTCAGATTGATCGATCTCATTATAGTCTGAATGCCGTCAGTAAACCGTTGAATGCGCGCGTCGATTGCCACAATCGCAGATAGCCTGCCGATGCACCACTGACGAGCAATGATTAGCAATGCTCGCTTTTGCCGAGCCAGTCGGCATACTCGTTCGACCTTCTTGCGATGACGTCAGATTCAAGGCTGATCCATTGACGTCTGTAATCGACGAATGTCTCACCCATAGAACGGATCGTAGCCTTCCACGTAATCGGATCGCCTTCGAGCGGCGTGAGCTTGCCTTGAGTGATTCGTGCAGATCTTCGCCAACTCCACCATCGGCCAGTCGGGGTGGATGGGGATGTGGGGGCGGTAGTTGTCGAGGACGGCGCGGGCGCCGTCGATGACTTTCTGGTAGCCCTCGATCTCCGCCACGATCTCCTTCTGCACCTCCAGCGGCGGCAGGGGGATTTGGAGTTCGCAGAACTTCGACTTTGAAATCTCGTTGAATGTGCCCGCCAGTCGCCCATGCATCCATCGTCGGCACAAGCTCTGTGCAGTAGCAAGCGCGACATACTCAGGAAGTGCCCGTGTCGACGTCTTCGATCACGACGTTCTTGAATCCTTGATTCGTAGCAATCGGAACGCGATTGATGGCAATGCGTCCAATAGTTGCACGTGTCGAGACGATCGACCGAGTTCGCTGGGATCATCTTCGCTGAAGATTCGCGCAGACCTCGCTCGGAGATACGTTCGCTTGCGTCGACGTGATTTCAGTGATGAAATCTGTTGCGGAAGATCGACCAGCGTCGCCCATGGGAATGCCGCCGTTCCAGTACTCTTCTACGTCGGACTTCGGAGTTCCACCGCTTTCGACTCGGAATAGTCTGCGATGTCGCCAAGGAGACACAGCGGAAACGAGATGGCTGCATCGCCCCCTCCCGATACCGCTCCCCGCTCAGGTTGTAGTCGCCGTTCGCGGCGATCTTCTCCTTTGGCACAATGATGCAGGCCGAAGGATGAATTGTGAAGTCAGGAGCCAGGACATCCTCGCCATTCATAATGTCCTAATTCAGTACTTCTTAATTGCCGGCTAAAGCGGCGGGCAGGTCGTTCTTGTCAATCTCGCGCCGCTGGGCGCCGAGGCCGAAGCCGTCGTTCTCGACCTTGAAGAAGGCGATGGTGTTGGTCTTCTTCGCCAGCGACTTGTCGAGGATCAGGATCGAGGTCTTGACGCCGGAATAGGGATTGAACACACCCGCCGGCAGCGAGACGACGGCGACGAGGTACTCCTCCACCAGCATCTTGCGCAGTTGTTTGTAGGCGGTCTGGCTCTGGAAGATGATGCCTTCGGGCACGATGATGCCGGCGCGGCCGTTGGGTGTGAGGTGCTCGGCCATATAGTCCACAAAGAGCACTTCGCTGCGCTTGGACTGCACCGAGAAGCGTTTGTGGGGCATGATACCCCCCTTCGGCGACATGAAGGGCGGATTGGCAAGGATGACATCGGCGTAATCGTTCCAGCGGTCCTGGCTGGCAAGGGTATCGTATTCGTAGATATGCGGGTCGGCGAAGCCGTGCAGATACAGGTTCACCAAGCGAGAGGCGCACCATGTCGGGCGAGATGTCGTAGCCCTTGAAGTTGTGCAGCGAGCCTCGCCGCGCTCGTCGGGGGTAAGGGTTTGCAGGTGGACAGGGTGGATTGGACTGGCTACCATGTGGACGTCATGTCTTGAAGCTGTTGGCTCGCAGGATGTGCTTGTAGGACGAGATCAGGAATCCGGCGGTGCCGCAGGCCGGATCGAGCACGGTCTCGGTCTTCTTCGGGTCGATGATCTCGACCATGAAATCAATGATGTGGCGCGGGGTGCGGAACTGCCCGGCGTCGCCCTGGGAGCCGAGCACGGAGAGCAGATACTCGAAGGCGTCGCCGAGGCGTTCGCTGTGGTCGTAGGTGAACTCGTCAATGACCTTGAGGAACATCTTGAGCGTTTCGGGGTCGCGGTAGGGCAGATAGGCGTTCTTGAAGATGTCGCGGAAGAGCGGCGGAATGCCGGGGTTCTCCGGCATCTTGGTAATGGCCTCGGCGTAGAGGTTCAGGGTCTCGTGGCCGCCCAGGCCGGAGCGCATGAGTTTGGCCCAGCCGTAGCGGGCGAACTCCTTGGCGAAGAACTTGCGCTTGCCGCCGAACTCCTCGCTCTCGGCGTCCATGTCGTCCATGAACTTGTAGATCAGGGCGATGGTGATCTGCTCGACCTGGCTCTTGGGGTCGGGCACCTTGCCCACGAGGATGTCGCGGGCGGTGTCGATGCGGCGTTTGGTGTCGGTGTCGAGCATGAGAAACCTCAGTGCTAGTGGACTTGGTGGACGAAGTGGACGGGGCGAACGCGCTTTTCGAACGAACGCGGTAGAGGCGTTCGGTGAAGCCGCCCTCGGTTTCAAACGCTTTTGCCTGGGCGGCGAGCTGGCGGTCGAGCAGGCTGCAGGCGACCGCCAGCAGCACCAGTGCGGCGTTGGCGGCAAGCTCGGGGAAGGTGGACTGGTGGACTGTGGACGATGACTTTTCTGTCCACTGGGTCCACTTTGTCCACCCCGTCCACGATCATGCTCTTCCCGCACCCACGCGCCACTTCATCGGCAGTGGCGCACCGGCGGTCAATCAGATTCTTGCCGGCGAGGATCGTCACGCTCCCAGATCGGCAGGCCGCGCTGGCGCAGGAAATCCTCGTAGTCGAGCCGCAGCTCTTCCAGGCTGGCCCGCGCCACGTTGGTGAGTTTGAGTTCGGTCTTTTTCGAGGTTCCCGAGGCCTGACTCCCTTCGGCGATGTTCTGCACACCCGACCGCGCCGCCTGCACCATCTGGTCGTGGGTACGGCTGCGCTTGTCGATGTAGCGGTCGCAAAAACGGACCGTCACATCATACATCAGCTGCGCCACCTGAAAGCTCTTGAGCTTTCGGTAGCCACCATGCTTCGGTGATCAACGGTTCGTTGGCGGTCATACCATTCGTTCTCTCATGCGGCGAACTGGTTCAAGGAGACGTAGTCCTTGACGTATTCAGGGATCAGCGTCCGGTACTTCTGCGGCACGGCGCTGAAAGTCGCGGGTGGAAAAGACCGGGTTGGTGGCCAGGTCGGTGAAGTGGCGGCTCTCGATGATGTGGCGCACCTGATCGCTGGTGAGGTACGCCTTGAAATAGTTCTTGATAGCCGGGATGGCCCCAGCCTCGTCGGGCTTGGCGTCGGCGACGAACTTGGCGAACTCCTCTTCCAGCAGTTCGTCCTTGGACTTGAAGCGCGGGATGAGGCCGAAGATCTTCTCCAGGATTTCCCGCAGGGTCAGGCGGCGATCCACGGCAGCGGCTTTGCGCAGCTTGTCGAGGGTGTAGTACTCCTCGGGTTTGTCGAAGACCTCGCGGTTCACGTAGTCGATGACGCGATCCCATTGTCCTGACTCGACGGCGGCGGCGATCGTCTCGTTCTCGCGCACGGTGTCCTCGAATTTCTCGAAGAACATGCGGTCAATCTTCATGCCTTCGCTACCGATCTCTGCCACCTTGATCGAGGAGAGGATATCCGCGCCGAGGTGCTCGTAGGTGCCGCCAAATACCACCGGGCCTATGCCTCCGCCTGTGCCAGCACCCTTGCTTGAAGGCCGGGGGAGCTTCAGCACCTCGTCGTAGTTGAACTCCTCCTCGAAGTACTCGCAGTTGGCGAAGAAGTCGAAGAGCTTGAATGCGGACTTCTGCGGCTGCGTCACGCCTTCCTTGATGCTGTCGTCGAAAAGCTGTTCGAGGAAATTGTGCTTGCGGGTGCCGCGCCCCTTGATCTGGATGAAGTCGGTCGGCGAGAAAATCGGGCGGAACATGCCGAGATTGAGAATGTCGGTGCAATCGTAGCCTGTGGTCATCATGCCAACCGTAACGCAGACACGCGCCTTGCTGGTCTTGTAAGCGGGCAGGAAGTTGGCCGAACCGAGCAGGTTGTTGTTGGTGAAGTTGATGGTGAACTGCTGGGCGTCGGGAATCGTTGATGTGACCTGCACGGCGAAGTCGGACTGGTACTTGCCGGGGAACATGCGGTCGGCCATCTGGTTGAGGATCTGCGCCAGCTTGGCGGCGTGGTTCTGGCTGACCGCGAAGATGATGGACTTGCCGATCTCCCCGCTGACCGGATCGCGCAGGGCGTTTTCCAGAAAGGTCTTGCAGAAGAGCTCATTGGTGGCCTTGGCAAAGAATCGCTTCTCGAACTCCCGCTGCTTGAAGGCCTCCTGCTGATCCTCGCCGGTATCGTCGGTGAACGAGACGACGAAGCCCTCTTCGGAAAGCAGTTCGGTGGTGATCTCGGTGCGGGCATCCACCACGGTGGGGTTGATCAGAAAGCCTTCCTTCACGCCGTCGAGCAGCGAATAGCGGTAGGTGGGCTGGCTGTTCTCGCAGCCGAAGGTGCGGTAGGTATCCAGCAGCAGTCGGCGCTCGGCTTCGCGCGGGTCGCGGGTAGAAGGGTTGGTGTTGTCAAACCGCCTGAGATAGTCGCGGGGCGTGGCGGTGAGGCCGAGCTTGTAGCCGATGAAGTAGTCGAAGACGGCGCGGGCGTTGCCGCCGATGGAGCGGTGGGCTTCGTCGGAAATTACCAGGTCGAAATCAGTCGGCGAGAAGAGCCGCTGGTACTTGTTGTTGAAGAGCAGCGACTGCACCGTGGTGACAACGATTTCCGCCCGCCGCCAGTCGTCACGGTTCTCCTTGTAGATCACCGTCTGAAAGTCCGCAGACAGCAGCGCCTTGAAGGCCTTCCTGGCCTGATCCTCCAGTTCGAGGCGATCCACCAGAAACAGCACGCGCCGGGCATTGCCGGAACGGAGGAAGAGCTTGATGACGGCGGCGGCAGTGAGAGTCTTGCCGGTGCCGGTGGCCATCTCGAACAGGAAGCGGTCTTTGCCGTCCTTCACGGCCCGTTGCAGGGCGTGAATGGCCTTCAACTGATAGGGCCGCAAGAAACGCAGTTTATTGGCCTGGATGTAGCCGGGACGCTCGGCCTCGCTCTTCCACGCTGCTTCGGATTGGTAGTTCGGGCGCTGGGTCAGCACGATGTAGTCGTCGTTGACCTGGTCCTCGACGAGGCGTTGCGGGTTGGGCGTGACCTGCTGGTAGCCGATCACCGAGTCCGGCGTAGGGAAGGACGTAATGAGGTAGGGGTTGCCGCGCTCCAGATCCCAGAAGTAGTGCAGGTTGCCGTTGGAGAGGATGACGAAGCGGCAGTTCTGGGACTTGGCGTATTTGCGGGCCTGCTCCTTGCCCACGAGCGGGTTCTTGTCCTCGGACTTGGCCTCAAGGACGATGAGCGGGAAGCCTTTGGTGTCTAAAAGCAGGAAGTCGATGAAGCCCTTGCTCGTCTTTTCGAAGTTCTCGCCAAGTGCTTCCAGATCGGATGACTTGATCGTCACGCTGGGCTCAAGGCGGATGTTGGCGGGCGCGCTTCCTCTGCGGAAAGAAACGCCAGCCTGCCGCTTCGAGCAGCTTATTGATCTTGATACGGGCTGTGGCTTCCTTGTCGGACACTTGGATTCCTATCTCCCTGGCGCTGGTTGAGCGTCATAACATTGTTTTTTATGCTTCTTCTTTATATTGTTCTCTCAATATAAAGTAAATGGCTAAGCTGTCAAGATTTTTAGCTTAATACGGGGATTTCGCTTGTGGGAGCCTGTCAAACCAGTTGACAATGACCTTGTCATTCCATAAACTCACACTAAAATGTGAATGGCTTTATCATAACAGGAGATTGCTTCGTCCACTCAAGGTGGACTCGCAATGACATAAAAGGAGGGAGTGGTTATGGATTTAAAGAAAGTAAAGCTTGGCATTCTTGGCGGCGGGGCCATGGGTGAGGCCATCATCCGCGGCATTATCAAGGCAAAAGTCTTTTCTCCGTCAGCAGATTACCGTCTCTGACGTCACCGCGCAGCGGCTGAAATTTCTTAAGGACTCCTACAAAATAAAGACCTGCTCTGACAACAAAAAGCTGGTCGCTGATTCTTCCGTCATCATCATCGCGGTAAAGCCGCAGGTTCTGCCCGCGGTCATGAAAGAATGCGCGGCGGCTTCAGACAAAACAAAACTCTTCCTTTCCATCGCAGCCGGCGTTAAGACCGATGCTATTGCAGGGCTTCTCTCCGGCAACTGCCGCGTAATACGTGCCATGCCGAACACTGCAGCGCGGGTTCTTGAAAGCGCAACCGCTCTCTGCTCCGGCCCCGGCGCAACCAGCCAGGACCTGGCTGCAGCGGAGAAAATATTTGCCGCGCTGGGAAAAACCGTGCTCGTTGATGAAAAGCTCATGGATGCGGTGACGGGCCTTAGCGGCAGCGGCCCGGCCTATGTCTTTCTCTTTCTCGAAGCATTAATTGATGCCGGGGTGAAAGTGGGGCTGACAAGAGCTGTTGCCGCAGAGCTTGCGGCCCAGACAATCTATGGCGCGGCAACGCTGGTAAAGGAAACACAGGAATCAGCGACAAAGCTGAAAGAGCAGGTCACCTCGCCGGGCGGCACCACCATAAGCGGCCTGCATGTTCTTGAAAAAGGCGGGCTTTAAGGGGCTGGTCATGGATGCGGTGGAGGCGGCAACGCAGAGGTCAAGGGAGCTGGGGAAATAAAAAAGGCAACAGGCAGCAGGCAATAGGCACACAGGAATATAAAAGGGTTCAGGGGGCGAGGGGATTGCGGTGAATGGGTGAGTCGGTGAATAGGTGAATGGGAAATTTCACTTTTCACCTTCCACTTTCCACTGCCTGTCGCTGCACGCACTAGTCACTGTTTATATAATACTTCCTCCCGTTCAGGGGAATATAGAACCGGTCTTCTCCCTCCTGCTGCATGTGCTCGGTCAGGCGGTAATAGCTGGGCCGTAGAAAGCGGGCACTGAACTTTCCGCTCTTTACCGCGCAGTAGAGCACATTATCTTTTCCCACCGAGAGCGATTCCAGATCAAGCGGCTCTTCTGTTTCGTCATTGAGATGAATTTTAAAAAAGCTCTCCCCCTGCTCAACCAAAACCACGTCCGTAACCACAAACGGTGTATCTTCCACCGCAACCGGGGAGACTTCTGCGCCGACCCGGACCTGGTATCCGCCCGCCGGGCTATATTCCAGGTTCTGATTAAAGAAGAGATAAATAGCCTTGTTTACAATCGGCTGTCCGTTATAAAGCCAGGTCCCTTCCTTATCGATAACCAACTCCGGGTTCTCTCCACCAGCCATTATTCAGCCATTCTCCGGACTCTGCGAACTGTAGCTGCTGTATTAGCAGGTTATTGAAAAAATGTTTCGGGCTGGTCAAAAACATTCAGATGCAAGGCGCGCGCAATCACGAGGAATGAGGCGTACTGCGCGGTACGCTGCAATGACGAGGGATAAGCGCAACGCAGCAGATGGGTGTTTTTCAACAGCCTGTCAGTCTGAAGCCAGCAGCTTCTTATCCACCTTTATTTCTGCCTTTGTCTTCAGCCCTTCCAGAAACTGATTAAACAGTTCCTCTTTCTTCATCTGTACCAGCTGTTTTTGCAGCCGCTCTTTTTGTTTCAGAAATTCTTCCTCGCCCGGCTTCTGGCGCGCCTTTAACCGGATAAGCAGCTGACCCTTATCTGTTTCAAAAACTTTGTCTGGATACGGGTTCTTCTCGCTCAAGGTAAATGCCGCTTCTTTCAGCAGCCGCGCCGGCCCTATCTCCGGAATAAAATCACCCCTGCGGGTAAACTCTTTAGTCGTTTTTATTTCCAGTTTGTTCGCTTTAGCGGCTGCTGCCCACTCTTCTTTACCGCTTTTCAGGCCGGCAAGCAGTTTCTCTGCCTGCTCTTTTGCCAGCGCGGTCTTCTTTTCCTTTTCCAGGATTTTTTTAACCGCGTCCGTTACTTCCTGTACCGGCGGAATGCGGGATGCTTTTTTCCCTTCCAGCTTTAGCAAAACATATTTTGGGCCTAACGCAAAAATCGGCGCTATCTCCCCGGCGTTGATGGAAAACGCTGCCTCAGAAAAAGCGTTCTTTTCTGTCGCGTCTTCCGGGCCGCTGCCGGAGGTGAAATAATCGGTCTCTTCTATTTTAAGCCCGTTCTGTTTTGCATAGCCGGCAATATCTTTACTTTTAAAGAGCCGGTTGTACGCCCGGTGTGCTTCTTCCCGGGCAAGCTTTTTAGCTGCCTCCTGCTTGAGCTCTTTTTCTATAACCCCCTTAACTTCATCAAAGGTTTTGGTATACGCCTCTTTCACGTCATCAACCCGGATGATATGAAACCCGAAGGTAGATTGAACCGGGCTGCTCACCTCGCCGGGTTTCTGGCTAAAGGCCGCCTCTTCAAACGGCTTTACCATGTCGCCCTTCTTGAAATATCCCAGGTCTCCGCCCTTTGCTGCAGAGCCGGTGTCCTCGGAATTCTTCTCTGCCAGCTTTGCAAAATCTTCACCCTTTTTTATTTTCTGCAGAAGCTCCTCTGCCCGCTTTTTCACTGCCGCTACCTTTTCCGGGGTGTCGGTTTTGCCGGTTTTTAAAAGTATGTGCCGGGCCTTCACCTTCTTTGGTTCTGAAAACCTCTCCGTATCCATTTGATAATATTCTTTTAATTCTGCCGGCGCAACCGTCACCTTGTTTTCATAGTTCTCGGGGGAAAACAGTATATACTGCGCCTTAACCATTGCCGGCAGGCGAAACTCCTCGGCATGTTTCTTATAATAATTCTCTATCTCCTGGGGGCTCACCGCAGGGTTTTCCTTGATCGCCTCAGGACTAAACGCCAGGTACTCTATGGTCGCCTTTTCGTTTTCCAGGAGAAACTGGTTGCGCAGTTCCTGGTCAGAATACCGGGCAGCGCTTTTTACCAGGTCTTCGAGCTTTTTTATGATTATCTCTTTCTCCTGGTTCATTTCAAAATCAGCTGTCGATAGGTTATAATAGCGCAGTGTCCGTTCATAATTCTGCTGGCTGAAGCTGCCATTCTCCTGGAATGCCGGGGTCTTCATAATGTTCGTTCGCACCTCTTCAGCGGTTGCCTGCATTTTCATCCTGCCGGCTTCCTGGAGGAGGATCTCGCGCTCAATCAGGTTTTCCAGCGCTTTCTGCTTCAGCCCCATTTGCCGGATCATCTCTTCCGTAAGCTGGCCCTGGTAGATATTGCGGTAAAACTGGAGCATGTTCTTATATGCCTCCTGGTATTCGCCAATGGTTATTTTTTTCTTTCCCACTGAAGCAAGTGCGGTTTCTTTTCCCTGGCGCATGTCAGAATATCCGTAAAAGAAAACAAAAACCAGAATGATAATGACGAACAGGATTTTAACAATCCACGACTTTGCATTTTTCCTCATAAAGCTTAACATGCTCGTGCCTCCGCGCGGTTATACCACTATACAAAACTGTTTTAATTAATCTGTTAACGGTTAGTCTTTCAATGTTAGTAAAAACTGCTAAGTTTTTCAAGGCATTTTATTATTTTCTTGCACTTCTGTACCGTGTCTGCTATTAGTCGAAAACATATAATTGATTTTCATATACATCAGTTCCTTTTAATATAATTATTTTGCCCGCAAACTGTTCAGTTCTATCACGCGCTACGGAATAAATCAAAGCATATACGTTCTTTCATCTCGGAGGACACCATGTTTTTCGACCGGTTCTGGGGTCTGTTATCCAATGATTTAGCAATTGATTTAGGCACAGCAACAACGCTCGTTTATGTCAGGGGGCAGGGTATCGTTGTCAATGAGCCTTCTGTTGTTGCCATCCGCAAGGATCTCCAGGGTGCCAAAAAGATACTGGCCGTTGGCAATGAAGCTAAAAAAATGCTCGGCAGAACGCCGGCCAATATTGTTGCCATCCGACCCATAAAAGATGGCGTCATTGCAGACTTTGAGGTAACCGAAGCGATGCTCAGTTATTTTATAAAGGTTGTGCATAAACGAAAAAGTTTTGTGCGGCCGCGGGTTATCGTATCAGTGCCATCAGGGATTACGCCCGTTGAAAAACGGGCGGTCCGGGAGTCTGCCGAACTGGCCGGGGCGCGGGAGATTTATCTCATCGAAGAGCCCATGGCGGCAGCTATTGGTGCGGGACTGCCGGTGAGTGAGCCGATCGGCAACATGATCGTAGATATCGGCGGCGGCACCACCGAGGTTGCCGTAATATCCTTGTCCGGCATTGTTTACAGTCAATCGGTTCGGGTCGCGGGCGACAAGATGGATGAAGCCATTGTGCAGTATGTCAAACGCAAATATAATATGCTCATCGGGGAGCGCACGGCGGAACTGATAAAGATCACCATCGGCACCGCGTATCCGGAAAAAGAGATTAAGACCGTCGACATCAAGGGGCGGGATCTGGTGACCGGCATCCCGAAAACCCTTGAAATCAGCTCTGAAGAAGTCATGCAGGCGATTTCCGAGCCGGTCAACGCCATTGTCAATGCCGTAAAGATCGCTCTTGAGCGAACCCCTCCGGAACTGGCGGCTGATATTGTTGACCGGGGGATCGTGCTGGCGGGAGGGGGCGCCCTGCTGAAAAACCTGGATAAACTGCTCAGAGAAGAAACCGGGTTGCCCATTATCGTCGCAGAAAGCCCTTTAACTGCCGTCGTGCTTGGCGCCGGAAAGGCGCTGGAAGAGTTGGACTTGTTGCGCGAAATAGCCTTGTCGTAAGGCTGGGGCAGGGTCAGCAATGCTGCAGTTTCTTCTGAAAAGAAAAAGGGTTATTCTTATTGCCGTGCTTTTTCTGGTCTCGTTAACGCTGCTGGCCCGGGATATCGAGAAAAGAGAAGGAGGGGGACTTTTTGATGCCATAATCATACCCGTTCTTTCCCCGCCGTTAAAGCTTTCTACCATAGCCTTCAACAAAGCCTATCGCCTCTGGCTGGGCTATTTCAATCTCGTTAGCGTGCGCAGCGAAAATGTTCTGCTGCAAAAAGCGGTCGCAGACCTGCAGCGTGAAAATCAGCTGCTGCAGGAAACAGCCCTTGAAAACAGCCGCCTGCGCGAGCTCCTCGGTTTCAAAAAAAAACTCCCGTACCACTTTATTCCCGCGGAAATTATTGGCCGGGACCCCTCGAGCTGGTTTCGCACCCTGATGATTGATAAGGGAACAGACAGCGGCATACGGCGCGGAGCCGCGGTGATGACGGCGCGCGGGATTGTGGGGAAAATTCTCGAAGCGCAGAAGACGACAGCAAAAGTTCTCTTAATCATTGACCGTAATAGTGCTCTTGATATCCTGGTGCAGCGCTCCCGTGCCAAGGGTATCATAGAGGGACGCACTGAAGAGCGCTGTGAGCTGCGCTTCGTCTCAAAAAACGAAGACCTCCAAAACGGAGATATTATTGTAACCTCCGGGTTAGATGAGATAATTCCCAAGGGGATCGTGGTCGGTGCCGTGGTGAATGTGGTAAGAAACAGCCCGGGGTTTTTTCAGCTGGTCGAGATAAAGCCTGCTGTTGATTTTTCTAAGCTGGAAGAGGTGTTCGTGGTGATACCGTAACCGATGTTTTTTTCTCAACGCACACAAGGTGAGGATGAGATGCGTTTATATCTCCTGTATGTTCTGCTCGGTGTGGCTCTTTTAGGTATTCAAGCACACCCGCTCCTGCCCTTTACACAGCAGGGCATTCGCCCGGATCTGGTTTTGATTCTGGTGCTTTACCTGGGAACCCGGCCGGAGCTGGAACTGGGCGCGGGCGCAGTCCTGGTGTCGCTGCTGGGTTATTTCTGTGCCGTGTTTTCCGGCGGCCCTTTTGGCCTGTATGCTTTCGTGTATCTGTTCTTCTTCGTCTCCATCGACCTGCTAAAAAACGCTTTTGATCTTCGCTCCATTTATCTCCAGATACTGCTGGTTGTTTTTGGCAGCATCCTTGAGGGGGGGCTGGTCTTTATGTTATGCTGGTTATTTCACAAGAATCCGCACCTGCTCGCGAGCTTAAAAAACATTCTTCCCAAACAGCTGGCATTCACGGTCGCAGTAGCTCCCGTGGTCCTGCTGTTTCTCGATTATGTAATAAACAGCGTGTCGCAGAATAATGCAATTAATCTTTTCAGGGGTTTTTTCCAACCTTCGTCTGCTAAAACAGCTGCTTCATAGAATATGTATATACAGTCCAATCCAGCGCTTGAAAAAGATCTGAACAAAAAAATCCCCCTGGCGGTTACCTTTGTGCTCATCTGTGGTTTTTTTGTTTTTTTCCGGCTGTGGTATCTGCAAATTTTAAAGGGCGCGGTATATTGCGATCTGTCAACAAATAACAGGATCCGGATTACCAGCATAACGGCGCCGCGCGGGTTCATCTTTGATCGCACGGGGGCTGCGCTGGTGGAAAATATCCCTTCCTTTGACCTGACCCTCACGCCACAGGATGCGCCGGATAAGACGGGGGTTCTACAGAATCTCTCCCGGTTGCTCCGGGAACCAATAGACGTCCTGACCAAAAAGCTTGCTCAAGGCAAGGGCCGGCCGCCCTTTGAGCCCATCGTGCTGAAACAAAACCTGTCCTGGACGCAGATGGCTGCCATTACTTCCAACAGAATAGACCTTAATGGTGTTACTATTGAAGTCGTACCCCAGCGAAGATATCATCTCGGCACCGGGTCCTCACATCTGTTAGGCTATTTAGGAGAGATTGGCCGCCAGGAACTAAAAAAAGACTTTTACAGCGATTATGCCCACGGGGATCTGATCGGCAAATGCGGGATAGAAAAATGGGGGGAACTTTATTTGCGGGGAGAGCCGGGCGGATATCAAACAGAAGTTGATGCTCTGGGCCATAAAAAAAACATCCTGGCACAAATCGACCCGGTCTCGGGCAGTGACCTGTTTCTTTCTATTGACCGCGAAGCACAACTGACAGCGGAGGCGCTGCTGAAAGATAAAAAGGGTGCGGTGGTGGCGCTGGATCCCTGGCAGGGTGATGTGCTGGTTATGGTCAGCTCTCCCGGATTTGATCCAAATCTGTTCTCGCGCAGCATAGATGCAGAGGAGTGGCAAAACCTGCTCAGAAGCCCCAATAATCCGCTCATGAACCGGGCGCTGCAGAGCCAGCAGCCGCCCGGGTCGGTATTTAAAATAATCGTTGCCCTTGCCGCGCTCGAAGAGGGGCTGATTGATCCACAGAAAGAATTTGCCTGCCCGGGATATTTTGATATGGGCAGCCATGTGTTCCATTGCTGGAGAAAAGAAGGACACGGTGCGGTGAATCTGCACCGGGCCATTGTGGAATCCTGTGATGTCTATTTTTATCAGCTGGGAAATGCCATCGGCATACAGAACATCGCAAAATATGCGGCCCTGCTCGGGCTGGGGACAAAAACCGGCATCGAGCTTGACGAAGAAAAAAGCGGTCTGCTGCCAACGCCGGAATGGAAACTAAAACGCTACGGTACCAAATGGCAGCGCGGAGAAACCATTAATACTGCTATCGGGCAGGGCTCTGTGCTTACCACGCCCCTGCAGATTGCTGCTGCCTTCTGCGGCATCGCCAATGGCTCCTTTATACCCAAGCCGCGGCTGGTGCTGAAAGTAAAAGAGGGCACGGAAACCATCTCTTTTCCGCCCGCAAAAAAAACCCTGTTGACCATTACTCCCCAGACGGTTTCATTTATAAAAGATGCTATCGCGGGGGTGGTCAATGATCCGCGGGGAACCGGTGGCCGGGCACGCATTGATGGCATAACCGTCGCGGGTAAAACCGGAACTGCTCAGGTTATCAGCCTCCAGAGCAGCCCTTCTCCCGGTTCAGCGCCGTCTACTACTAATGACCATGCGTGGTTTGTGGCCATGGCGCCGGTTGAAAACCCCCGTATTGTCGTTGCCGTATTCATTGAGAATGGCGGCCACGGAGGAAGCGCAGCTGCTCCCGTGGCAAAGGAAGTTATAAAAAGTTTTTTGCATCTTTCTTCAGTAAGCACTGATATCCCTCCGGCGCTGCCGGAGGTGCTTGACTAAGGGCCTTATGTTTGACCGACGGTTATTAGTAAATTTTGATGGCGGGCTGTTTATTGCGGTTTTTCTGGTCACCGCACTGGGGCTTTTAAATCTGTACAGTATTTGCTCTTCTTCCTGGGAAGCCTCTTCCATCTATTTCTACCGGCAGCTGTACTGGGTTGCGCTGGGGTTGGTAGTTATTTTTTGTGTCATCCCGGTCAACTATATTACGATTATCCGCTACTCCTATTATCTCCATGCCATTTACCCTGCTGCTTCTCTTGGTGGTCATATTCCTCGGGAAAACAAAGCTGGGGTCCCAGCGCTGGTTGTCCCTGGGGCCCATTACCATCCAGCCATCGGAACTGGCAAAAATTACTTTTGTCCTCGCCCTGTGCAAGTTTTATTTTGAAAACAGCTCAGCGAAACCCTTTCGCCTGCTCGATCTGTTATTCCCCTTTTCCTTTCTGGTTCTGACGTTTTTCCTTATTTACATTCAGCCTGACCTGGGAACGGGCGGCATTATTGTCCTGGTCTTCTGTTCTCTGCTTTTTTTCGTGCGTGTTGATAAAAAATCTTTTATTGCCTGTGGTATATCAGCGAGTCTGTTCCTGCCGCTGCTGTGGTTTTTTTTAAAAGATTATCAGAAAAAACGGGTCCTCACTTTTTTAAATCCCGAGCTGGACCCGCTGCACTCAGGGTATCAGATTATTCAATCGAAGATTGCCATTGGCTCTGGCAGTTTTTGGGGAAAGGGCTTTACCCTGGGAACGCAGAGTCAGCTGCGGTTTCTTCCTGAGCAGCATACGGATTTTGCTTTTTCTGTTTGGGGGGAAGAGTGGGGGTTCGTCGGCTGCGCGGTTCTGCTGCTGCTGTTTTTTATTATTTTATATCGCGGCCTGGGCATTGCCTTTAATGCAAAAAATGTTTCCGGGTCTCTTCTGGCCATCTGTATTGTTTTTATCCTTTTCTGGCAAATAATAATCAATCTGGGCATGACCATCGGTTTATTTCCGGTTGTGGGTGTTCCGCTGCCCTTTTTCAGCTATGGCGGTTCTTCGATGTTATCAAGCCTGTTTGCTGTTGGTCTATTATTAAATGTTGGTATGCGCAAATTTAAATATCAAAGATAATTTCGCGCCCCGCGAGAGGGGAAACCCCTTGAAATTTTTTGTCAGTAATTATAAAGTGCTTTTCTGTTTCAAGTTTCTACGGACCTGTCAAAGTTTTCTGCTGGCGCGGGCAACGAGGCGTGAACCCGTTCCCGTTCTCCGGTCATAAAGGATCTATTGTTGAAAACCTTCTGGGAAAATTTTTTAAACAGCATAAAAGAAAAGACCTCCGCGCAGATATATGAATCGTGGTTTAAGCCCCTTCAGCTTAAAAGCCTGTCTGCTTCTACTATCTCTATTGAGGTCCCCAGCCAATTCTTTTCAGATTGGTTAAAAGAAAACTATCTGGATATTATAAAAGGGGTTTTGTTTACCTTAACCGGCACCCGGCCAGAAATATGTTTTACCATTAAAAACACCCCGGAACTGCCGGCAGACAATACTGATCAAGCAGCACTTATACCTAAAAACATAAATTCCAGATATGTCTTTAATAATTTTGTGGTTGGTTCCAGTAATCAGTTTGCCCATGCTGCCTGTATGGCTGTGGCAAATCACCCGGGAAGAACCTATAATCCCCTTTTTATGTATGGTGGTGTCGGGCTGGGAAAAACCCATCTGCTCCATGCTATTGTTCAGCAGTGTCTCAGTAACAACAGCCGGTTAAAAATTTGTTATACTACCGCGGAAAATTTTACCAATGAGATGATTAACTCCATACGTTTTGAAAAAATGACGGCCTTTAGAAATAAATATAGAAACATGGATATGATGCTCCTGGATGATATACAATTTATAGCCGGAAAAGAACGAACCCAGGAGGAGTTTTTTCATACGTTCAATGCGCTGTTTGAATTAAAAAAACAGCTGGTTGTCACCAGCGATAAAACCCCCCGGGAAATACCGGGTTTGGAAGACCGTCTGCGCTCCCGTTTTGAATGGGGACTGATTGCTGATATTCAATCTCCGGATACAGAAACCAAGGTTGCCATTCTTAAAAAAAAGGCTGTTTTAGAAAACATTAACCTACCTAACGACGTTGCTTTTTTTCTTGCCAGTAATGTCCGTTCTAATATTAGAGAACTGGAGGGTTTTTTAAACCGTCTCATTGCCTATTCTTCCCTCTACGGCACGGATATCTCTCTGGATTTTACAAAAGAGGTTCTTAAAGAAGTTATTGCAGTAAAAAAAGAAACCACCCCGGAAGATATTTTAAAATTAGTTTGTAAACTTTTTAATGCCAAGGTTTCTGATTTAAAAACCAAAAGAAAAAACAGTGCGGTGGTCTTGCCAAGGCAGGTTGCCATGTATGCGATGAGAAAACTAACCACTCTTTCTTATCCGGAAATTGGACAGATTTTTGGTGGAAAGGATCATTCAACGGTAATTCATTCAATAAAAAAAATAGAGTTACAGATAACGCGCGACTATAAAATAAAAAATATTATTGACTCCATCATACAAAATTTTTAATTTTTATTTTAACTGTTTTTTTGCTGTGCACTACCATAAAAATATTTCTTTTGACTTCTGTAAAACTTCGTGTAATTTTGCTGTATTAATTTTTTATTTTTTTTATGAGTCTCTTTTAAAAGAACAATCAACAGGGAATACAGTATAAATAATCTCTGATATCTAAGGGTTAGATATCTTTTAAACAGATACGTGACGGTATAACTACTGCTTATTATATTTATTTACTTCTTATTTAATATTAGAAACGGAACTATTTATGAAAATAATTATCAATAAAAACGTTCTTCTCCTTGCTCTCTCGAGAATTCAGAGTGTTGTTGAGAAGAGCAGTATCATGCCCATTACGGCAAATGCTCTTATAACGGCGAAGGAAAACATATTAACCGTTAGTGCCACCAATCTGGAAATAGGCATGATAGCTCACTATAATGAAGTTATCATTAAAAAGGAGGGAACACTGTCCGTAAATGCACGCAAATTTTTTGAAATAATAAGGGAATTACCTGAAGAAGAAATTACTATTGATGAAAAAGATAATTATCATATAGAAATTACCAGCAGCAAGGTGCGCTTTAATATTATAGGATTACCGCCGGAGGATTTTCCTCTTTTTTTTCAGCAGGATACAACGGCTTATAGTCAGTGGGATACGGAAAAAATTAAAATAATGATTGACTATACAGCTTTTTCAATGTCTGGAGATGAAACCAGAATAAATATAGCAGGAGCTTTTATTGAACGGCTGGAAGACAATAAACTGAGAATGGTAACAACCGATGGTTACCGGCTGTCAATGATAGACGAAGAAATAGGTGAACAGATATCTCTAACCGAGGGAATACTTGTTTCATATAAAGGAATTATTGAACTGAGAAAAGTTTTAGCAGACAAAAAAGAAGAAAAAAATATTTTGGTAAAGGTAATAAAAAACAGCCTCAGTATAAAAATAGGAGAAATAGAGCTTTTTATACGCCTGATAGAAAAAAAATTCCCTGAATATAAATATATAATCCCGCCGGCTGGAGAAAACGAACTAAAGATAGTAGCACAAAAAGAAAAAATAAAATCAGCGCTGCGCCGCATGTCAATTATAGCAAGTGAGAATAAGCGGCCGGTCTCCTTCAATTTTAAAGAGAATATTTTAGAATTATCTACTGAAGACAATGAGGTGGGAAGCGTTCAGGAAAAAGTGGAAATTGAAGAAGCAGTTAAGAAGAGCATTTCCTTCAGTATTAACGGAAAATATTTTTTAGACATATTGAATGCGGTAGATGATGATGTAATGATGGAGATTAATGATTCAGATAAAAACAAACCGCTTATTTTTCATCCACTCACCAAGCCCAATTCAACCTATATTATAATGCCGATGCTTTCGGAGTAGTCATGCAGCCAATAACAATTGAACCCTTAAGTTACCTTGCCGTTATTTTAATAATAATAACATTAGTTTATAGTTTTTTTAATTATAGAAAAGAAGAAAAAAAGGAGCTGCCTCCTCAGCAGTCAACACGAGAAAGTGATGATTATGAAAAGCCGGCACTTGTTGCAGCGATAGCCATGATGATGGAGGAAAAACCCTTTAGAATAAAGAAAATAGTTTTGTCTGGAAAACAAGAAAAAGTTTCTTCCTGGAGATTTTTTGGAAGACAGGAAATAATGAGAAGAAGAATGAACATGCATGAATAGAAAGGAGTCGGGTCATGTCGGTACGGAAATTTAAAATAAAGATAGATGGCAAATTATTTGAGGCAGAGGTTGAAGAGCTGACCGAAGGATCACCCGCGGCAGTTGAAAATAGAAGAGAAACACAAAACCCGGTAACGACAAGCGCAGCGCCGAGCAAGCCGGCTTTTGCTGGTGGAGGAAAATCAGTAACATCCCCGATGCCGGGTAAAATCATAGCCGTTAAATGCAGTCAGGGACAGACCGTAAAAAAGGGGGATGTTTTAATTATTTTAGAAGCGATGAAAATGGAACAGGAAATAAAAGCAAAGGTTGACGGAACCGTTTCAGAAATAAAAGTAACAGCGGGAACAGCCGTGCAAAAAGATGAAGAGTTAATAGTAATAAGTTAAAGGAAAAGTCAATGAGCGTCTGGGATGCTTTTAAATTTGCGTTAAATGTTTATCTTATGGGAACAGTTATAACCTTTGTCATGTGGTTACTGATCGTTGCTGTGAGCCGGTTTACGAAAAAAGGATAACGGGATATGGATAATTTTTTTAATATTTTTCCGGGCATTATGTCTTTTTTTCAAATGCCGACGGAAATGGCAATCGCACGGATTTTTTTAATTGGACTGGGCTTTTTAATTCTTTATCTGGGCTGCAAGGATATTCTGGAACCGTTAATAATGGTTCCGATGGGAGTCGGCATCTGTCTGGTAAATGCGGGCATCCTTATGATGCCTGATTTGGCAGATCCCGCAAAACAAAAACTCGGAACCATGTTTCTGGACTCAATGGTAAACACTCCGACAGATCATATTAATGCGCTGCAGGTATACTTTCTCCAGCCCATATATGCGCTCACATTTTCAAACGGACTCATTGCCTGCATGGTTTTTCTCGGCATCGGGGCCATTACCGAGCTTGACTTTTTCATCGGTAATCCAAAACTGAGTTTGATGCTTGCAATTCCTGCGGAACTCGGAACATTTTTAACCTTTCCGATAGCAATCGCCATGGGTTTTACACCAAAAGAATCTGCGGCAATTGCGGTAATCGGTGGAGCAGACGGCCCCATGGTGCTTTTTGCGTCCCTGCAACTGGCAAAAAATCTTTTTGTTCCTATCTCTATAATTTCCTATATTTATCTAAGCATTGTTTATTCCGGCTATCCATACCTTATTAAAGCCCTGGTTCCTAAAAAACTGCGCGGGATACCGATGAAGGAAATGAAGATAATAAAAGTATCTTCCGGAGAAAAGATATCGTTTAGCATCGTAACCGGAACAGTTCTCAGCCTTCTTTTTCCCGTAGCAGCGCCCCTTTTTGTAAGTTTTTTTCTCGGGGTTATTATTAAAGAATCAAACGTAACCAGATATGTTCGTTTCGCTGATGAAGTTATTTTAACCGGGGCAACCCTTTTTCTGGGGTTTTTGCTGGGCTGCCTGCTCAGCGCGGACATCGTGGTAAATCCACAAATGTTTAAATTAATCATCCTGGGTTTTGTGGCCCTGTTTCTTTCGGGTATAGGCGGGCTTTTGGGTGGTTATCTTGCCTGCTGGTTAAGCAAGGGAAAGATCAATCCATTAATAGGCATTGCCGGGGTCTCCTGTGTTCCCTCGACAGCAAAGGTCGCCCATAAGTGTGCTAACGAAGTGAACGAAGAAGCGTTTATTCTGCCCTATGCCATGGGTCCCAATATTGCCGGCGTTATAACCACTGCAATACTGACCGCCATCTATGTTACCAAGGTTCAGTTGCTTTAATAAAAAAGGTCTCGGCAGTCTTTTTTGTGTCGTCGGCGTTCTTCTCACCAAGCTGAATTATATTGTTCAGCTTAACCCCATATACCGCGAAAGCCTGTATTTTGCGGGGGTAGGAATCGCTATTGCGGGAATTGCCATTTTCTCCTCAGGGCTCACATCAAGAACTATAGAAAAAGTTTTGGTTTGCCCGTCATGTTTACAGATTAATAACTCGTTAGCCAGCGCGTGCAAAAAATGCAAACTTCCCTTAGGACAACCCGGTAATATAAATCACCCAAGAACATAATTACTATCTGTTTACCGGCAAACGGCGTTTCTTTTATCAGCAGGGGCGTTACTATGAACGAAGGATATATCCCAATACTTTTTATGCTTGCGATAGCAACGGCATTCTGCGTGGTGGTCGTTGTCCTGTCCCGGCTGGTGGGCAAACGCCAGGACTCCAGCGAAAAGCTTATGGCCTATGAGTGCGGCAACATTCCCACCGGCAATGCCCGGCAGCGGTTTCCCATAAAATTTTATATCATTGCCATGCTGTTCATTGTTTTTGATATTGAAGCAATGTTTCTATATCCCTGGGCAGTTATCTATAAAAGCCTTAAATTATTCGGCCTGATTGAGATGGTGCTGTTTATCGGGATCCTGTTAATAGGCTTTATCTACATCTGGAAGAAAGGGGCCTTGGAATGGGGATCGAGGAATATTTAGGAGATACCTTCCTGACCACCACCGTGGACAAGGTGGTCAACTGGGCACGCAAGAGCAGCATCTGGCCGGCCACCTTCGGCCTGGCTTGCTGCGCCATCGAGATGATGGCTACTGCGGCCTCACGGTATGATATCGCCCGGTTCGGGTCAGAAGTATTCAGAGCATCACCGCGGCAGGCGGACCTCTTGATTGTAGCCGGAACCGTCACCCAGAAAATGGCCCCGATCGTGAAACTCATCTACGACCAGATGCCCAATCCCAAATGGGTAATCGCCATGGGAGCCTGTGCCGCAAGCGGCGGCATGTTTAAAAGCTACGCCGTAGTGCAGGGGGTTGATGAGCTGTTTCCGGTTGATGTCTATATTCCCGGCTGTCCGCCGCGGCCAGAGGCCCTGCTGTGGGGGATTATAAAGCTGCAGGAAAAGATAGAGCGCGAAACCATTCGGGGCACGACGCTATGAAAGAGGAACTGACCACGCATCTGGGAGACCGGCTGACTGCAGTAACGGAAGCCTGCGGCGAGCTGACCATAACCGTGCTGC
Organism: uncultured delta proteobacterium; assembly: GCA_963803975.1. GTDB lineage: Bacteria > Desulfobacterota > WTBG01 > CAIYCZ01 > CAIYCZ01 > JAPLIX01. The sequence continues at coordinate 93,167 of CAWDOY010000014.1, read as the reverse complement.
CGGAACAGCTGCTTGCCGTTGCCCGGCAGCTGCGGGACCAGGAAGCCTTTGCCTTCACCTTTTTATCAGATCTGACCGGCGTTGATTGTGCTGCCGGGGCCTTTGAAGTTGTGTATCATCTGTTGAGCATGAAGCACCGGAGCCGCGTGCGCATCAAGGTGCGCATAGACCGGGGCACTGAACTGCCCTCGGTGACCGGCATCTGGCCGGCGGCGAACTGGTATGAGCGAGAAGCATATGACCTGCTGGGCATAACCTTTGCGGGGCACCCGGATTTAAAAAGAATCCTTACGCCGGATGGATTCAGCGGACATCCCCTGCGCAAGGAATATCCGCTCAGAGGAGAGAAGTAACTATGGCGGCACCGATTGCAGCAGAAACGGCAGGCAGCGAGCATCTCATATTGAATATGGGACCTCAGCACCCCTCAACCCATGGGGTTCTGCGGGTAATCCTGGAGCTGGATGGCGAGGTGATTGTAAACGCGGAGCCGGTTATCGGCCACCTGCACCGCGGCGTGGAAAAACTGGCTGAGCACATGACCTACAACCAGGTGATTCCCCTGATGGACCGCCTGGACTACTGTTCACCGCTCATCAACAATCTCGGGTATGTGCTGGCGGTAGAAAAACTGCTGGGTATCGAGATACCTGAACGCGCGGTGGCGCTGCGCGTTTTACTCAGTGAATTGACCAGAATCCAGAGCCATTTAATCTGGCTGGGGACCCATGCGCTGGACATCGGGGCCATGAGCCCGCTGCTCTATATGTTTCGCGAGCGCGAAGAAATACTTGACATGTATGAAGAGGTCTGGGGCGCGCGCATGCACCTGGCCTATTTCCGGGTAGGCGGCGTAGCAGCGGATGTGCCGAAAAGCTTTTTAGTGCGGGCCCGGAAATTTTTGTCAGGGTTTTATGAAAAGGTTGATATGTATGAAGCCCTGCTCACCGAAAACCCCATTTGGAAGCGCCGCACCCAGGGCGTGGGCATCATCAGCGGGGACGATGCCATTGCGCTGGGCTTAAGCGGCCCGGGCCTGCGGGCCAGCGGCATTGACTGGGACTTAAGAAAACACCTGCCCTACAGCGGCTACGATCGCTACGAGTTTGAGGTGCCGCGGGGAACGCGCGGGGATGTCTATGACCGATACCTGGTGCGCATTGCAGAGATGCGCCAGGCCACCCGGATCTGCGTGCAGGCGCTTGAGGGCCTTCCCGGAGGGCCGGTGCTGGCAGCAGCGCCCCGGGTGGTGCCCCCGGAGAAAGAGCGCGTTTTAACGACGATTGAAGGCCTGATTCATCATTTCAAAATCATGATGGAAGGGTATAGCGTCCCTGCAGGGGAAGTGTATGCCGCGGTTGAGTCACCGCGCGGCGAGCTGGGTTTTTATATCAGAAGCGACGGCGGTCCAAAGCCGTACCGCCTGAAGGTACGCACCCCCAGCTTTGCCAATCTTGAGTCGCTGTGCACCATGGCAAAGGGACAGATGATAGCAGACATGGTCGCCATTATCGGCAGCATTGATATTGTTCTGGGAGAAGTTGACCGCTAACAGGTTTTTGAAAAGCTGATTGACGGGGATGAATATGCAGACAGCTGAACAATGAAACCGCCGAAGGGAACCCCCTTTCTTTTATCACGCAGGAGATGCTCGCCGCGCTGGACCAGGTGATTGCCGAGCATAAGGGTAAACCCGGCGCACTCATCCCCGCGCTGCAGCGGGCTCAGGAAATCTGCGGCTATCTTCCGGCAGATATTCAGCGCCGCATGGCCGAGGGCCTTGAAATATCGCCGAGCATGGTATACGGCGTGGTATCCTTCTATTCCTTTTTCACCATGAAGCCGCGCGGCAGGCATGTCATCAGGGTGTGCCTGGGGACGGCCTGTTATGTGAAGCGCGCAGAGGAAATAGTGCAGAAGCTGAGTACTGCGCTGCATATCGACCTGGGTGAAGTGACGCCGGACCGCAAATTTTCCATGGAAGGCGTGCGCTGTCTTGGCGCCTGCGGGCTCGCCCCGGTTGCCGTGGTCGGAGAAGATACCTATGGATTGCTGGACCCGGTAACCGCCGCAGAGATTTTAAAAAACTATTAATACCTAACCCGGACCAGCCGGAACCAAAGGTAACCGCAAAGACTAAAAAAGAAACAAAGAAGATTTGAATTTGGAACTCAGGAACTCACAAAGGTAAAAACAAAATTTTCTGATTTCTTGAGTTCCAGATTTTTAATTTTTCTTTCCATTTTTGCAAGAAAAGTAGTCTTAAGAGACTAACAGCGCAGAGCGATGCAGGATGACCGTCCATGTCTAAGATGAACAGAGAAGAACTGGAAAAAATTAAACAGCGGTTTAAATCTCTTGTCACGGTGCGGGAGGGCACTGCCCGGGTCACGGTTATTGTTCATATGGGGCCGTGCGGCATTGCCGCCGGCGCGCGGCCGGTGCTCAAGGCGTTTATAAAAGAGCTTGAGGCGCGGGACGCAAGCGATGTTATCGTCACGATTTCTGACTGTGCCGGCCGCTGCAGCCAGGAACCCGTGGTAACAATACACTGCGGAGCAGAGCAGCCGGTGGTTTACGGCAAAGTGAGCGAGGAAACAGCAAAGGAAATTTTTTCCCAGCATGTTATGGGCGGGAAGGTTCTGGAACACTATAGAGCAGAGGAAGGGGCGGAGCGGTGAAGTATTACAGGAGTCATATGCTCGTCTGCGCAGGAACCGGCTGTGTTGCAAGCAAATCACTGGCAGTGAAGAAGGCCCTGGAGGAGGAGCTCGTTAAACGCAACCTGGAAGACGAGGTCCTGGTTGTGGCTACCGGGTGCAATGGTTTCTGCGCTGCCGGACCGGTAATGGTGGTCTATCCGGAAGGCATCTTTTATCAGCGGCTGAAGCCCGAGGACATGGCCCAGCTGGTGGAAGAGCACCTGCTGCAGGGCCGGCCGGTGGAACGGCTCATGTTTACTGATCCGGCCAAGAAAAAGACCATACCGCGCATGCACGACATTTCCTTTTTCGGCCTGCAGGAATTGCGGGCGCTGCGCAACCGGGGTATTATCGATGCGGAAAAGATCGATGATTACATTGCGCGCAACGGCTACTTTGCTGTTGCCCGCGCGTTAATGGAGATGTCTGCCGAGCAGATCATCAGCGAAATAAAGGAGTCAGGCCTGCGCGGGCGGGGCGGAGCAGGGTTTTCCACCGGCATGAAATGGGAGTTCGCCGCGAAAGCTCGGGGAGACATAAAATACGCGCTGTGCAACGGCGATGAGGGCGATCCGGGGGCGTTTATGGACCGCAGCATTCTGGAAGCCGACCCGCACGTGGTGCTGGAAGGCATGACCATTGCGGCAAAAGCCATCGGCGCCCATGAGGGGTATATCTATGTGCGGGCCGAGTATCCCCTTGCGGTGAGCAGGCTCAGGATCGCCATAAACCAGGCCCGGGAATACGGGCTGCTGGGAAAAAACATTTTAGGCTCGGGCTTTGATTTTGATGTGGAGATCTATCAGGGGGCCGGCGCCTTTGTCTGCGGCGAGGAGACCGCGCTCATGACCTCAATCGAGGGCAAGCGCGGCATGCCGCGGCCGCGGCCGCCGTTTCCCGCCTATCAGGGGCTGTGGAAAAAGCCCACCATTCTCAATAACGTTGAAACCTACGCCAATGTCCCGCCGATCATTCTCAACAGCGCGCAGTGGTTTAACCGCCTCGGAACCGAGGGCAGCAAAGGAACCAAGGTGTTTGCCGTAACCGGCGCAATAAATAATATCGGGCTGGTAGAGGTTCCCATGGGCACCCCGCTGCGCACCATCATCTATGACATCGGCGGCGGCATACCCAACCGCAGAAAGCTGAAGGCAGTGCAGCTGGGCGGGCCCTCCGGGGGGTGTGTCCCGGAAAGCCTGGTTGATACCCCGGTAGATTTCGAATCGATTACCAAGACCGGCGCCATTATGGGCTCCGGCGGCATGGTGGTTATTGATGAGACCTCCTGCATGGTTAACCTTGCCAAGTTCTTCCTTGAATTTACCCAGGACGAATCCTGCGGCAAGTGCACCCCGTGCAGAATCGGCACCAAAGTAATGCTCGACATCCTGGAAAATATCTGCGCGGGCAAGGGCGCTGAAGGCGATGTGGAGACGCTGGAAGACCTGTCGGTGACCATCAAGAATGCCTCTCTCTGCGGGCTGGGGCAGACTGCGCCCAACCCGGTGCTCACCACCATCCGCTATTTCCGGGACGAATACGATGCGCATATTAAAGATAAGATCTGCCCGGCTGTTTCCTGCACTGACCTGATCAAGTTTGAAGTGGTTTCTGATCTGTGTAAGAAGTGTGGAAAATGCGCCAAGGCATGTCCGGTGCTGGCGATTACGTGGGAGAAGGGTCACGTAGCATTCATCGATAAAGCGATATGTACCAAATGCAAGACCTGTATTGCAACCTGCCCGTTTAGAGCTATTGCATAAAAAAGGGATACGGCACATGATCCGGTTAACAATTGACAATCAGGAGGTCGTGGCAGAAGACGGAGCAACAATTTTAGAAGCTGCAGCCCGGGCCGGGATACGCATCCCCACCCTCTGTTATCATGAAAAGCTGCAGCCCTTTGGCGCCTGCCGCATCTGCGTTGTCGAGGTCGAGCAGATGAAAGGGCGGCTCACACCCTCCTGTTCTACCCCGGTAACCGAAGGCATGGTGGTGCGCACCAGCTCCGAGCAGATTATAAAAGCGCGCAAAACCGTGCTTGAGCTCCTTCTCATCCAGCATCCCCTTGACTGCCCGTGGTGTGACAAGGGCGGGGAGTGCCAGCTGCAGAATCTGACGTATGAGTACGGCGTGAGCCGGAACCGCTTTAAAGATAAAAAAAGCGATCACCCCGTTGATTACCTGTCCCCGCTGGTGGAGCGCAATACCAACCGCTGTGTTCTGTGCGGCATGTGTGTGCGGGTCTGTGATGAAGTGGTGGGCGCCAGCGAGTGGAGCATGGTGAACCGCGGCATCAGCACCAGGATTGCCACTGATTTTGACCGGCCGCTCAACTGCGAATTCTGCGGCGAGTGTGAAAACATCTGCCCGGTCGGCGCCCTGACCAACCGCATGTTTAAGTTTAAAGCGCGCGCCTGGGAAGTAGAGAACGTTTCAACCGTCTGTTCCTTCTGCAGCACCGGCTGCGCGATAAAACTTTCGCTTAAAGACGGCCGTATTGTGCGGGCCCTGGGCGAGGAGGAAGGCGCGGCCAACCAGGGGAGCCTGTGCATAAAAGGGCGCTTTGGCTATGAATACGTCATGAGCGGGGAGCGCATCAGCCGCCCGCTGGTGCGAAAAAACGGCACGCTCACCCCGGCAACCTGGGAGGAAGCACTGCAGGCCGTTGCTGAGGGGCTGAAAGCGGTCAAAGAGCAGGCAGGCCCCGAGGCCATTGCCGGACTCTGCTCCGCGCGCCTCACCAATGAAGAGGCATACCTCTTTCAGAAGCTGCTGCGAGCGGTCATCGGGACCAATAACGTGGACAACTCCGGCGGCTATGCGCACCGGGGCTATTCTTCGGGGCTGAGCCTGCCGCCCCTTGAGTTCAAAGATCTGCAAAACAGCGACCGGTTTCTGGTCATCAGAAGCAATGTCTCTGAAACCCACCCGGTGGTCGGGTATCAGGTGAATGTTGCGGTGAAACAAAAGGGAGCGCAGCTTATCGTTGCCGACCCGCGCCGCATAAAACTTGCACGCTTTGCCCAGACGTATCTCGCACATAAACCGGGCACCGAGATTGCCCTGTTAAATGGCCTTGCCCACACTATTTTAACAGAGGGCCTTGAAAACCGGGAGTTTGTGGCTGCTGAAACTTCCGGCATTGAGGAGCTGAAAAAATCGCTCGCCCAATTTACCCCGTCCTTTGTTGAGCAGGCAACCGGCATCGTCGGGAAGGATTTAGTGGAAGCGGCCCGGAGGTTTGCTTCCGGCACGAGGGCCGCTATCATCATCTCGGCCGGGATGGGTTTTTGCGGAGATGATGCAGCGCTTGCCCGCAGCGCGGCAAACCTGGCCCTGATTACGGGAAATGCGGGCAAACCCGGGGCCGGCGTTCTGTTCCTGGGCGAGAAGAGCAACTCCCACGGCAGCGTTGATATGGGTGCCGTGCCGGATCTTTTGCCGGGCCCGCAGGAGCTGGCAGATGAGGCGGTGCGGCAGGCCTTTGCCAAAGCCTGGGGCGCAGCTATTGCAGCACAACCGGGGCTTACCTGCGAGCAGATTATCGCGGGAGCAGAGCAGGGCTCAATTAAGGCCCTCTACTGCGCAGGCGAAAACCCTGTGCAGGCCTATCCTGACACGAAAAAAATAAAAACCGCCTTCGGTAAGCTGCAGTTTCTGGTGGTGCAGGAGCTTTTTTTGACTCCCACAGCACAGATGGCCCATGTGGTCCTGCCCGCAGCAAGCTTTGCGGAGAAAGACGGGACCTACACCAACGCCGAAGGCCGGGTGCAGCGATTAAACCAGGCCCTGCCGCCCTGCGGTGAAACAAAAACCGACGCGGAGATATTCTGCAGCGTGGCAAAGGCCCTGGGCAAAGACCTGGGGTCCTGGAACCCGGCTGCGGTAATGGCAGAAATAGCATCCCTTGCCCCCCGCTATCATGCGGTCAGCTACGAGACGCTCACGGTCAAGGGTCACCTGCTCTCAGAAGCGGCCGACCGGGAGGCACCGGGAGCTGACGGCGCGGCCCGCTTCTCTCTCCGGCCGGTTGACTTTATCGCCCCGGAGGCACCGTCAGCAGAGTTTCCGTTTACGCTTCTCATCGGCTCAACACTGTTTCACTGCGGAACCGTAAGCACCAGGTCAGCCGCAATCTGTTCGGTATACCCGCAGGCACGGCTTGAGATAAACCCCGGGGACGCACGGGCGCTTGATATCAGAGACAATGATACGGTTCAGGTTTCATCAGCCACGGGCGCCATGACCATAACAGCCAAAATCATTGCCCGGCAGAGCCCGGGAGCCGTCTTTATACCGTATCACTTTTTAAGCCCTGCGGCCCAGGAACTCGCGAGCGCAGCGCAGCTGCAGACCCGGGTGAAAATAGAAAAAAGAACTGAAACCAGTCTTTAAGGATTCACGTGATGAGCTTACTTGCAATAGGGATAGCGCTGGCAAAAGTAGTGATCGTGTTTGTCTGCCTGCTCCTCTGTGTCGCCTATTCGACCTGGCTGGAGCGCAAGGTTCTGGGGCACATGCAGGTGCGCTGCGGCCCCCTGCGCGTTGGCTGGCACGGGCTGCTGCAGCCGATCGCTGACGGCATTAAGCTTTTTTTTAAAGAAGATATTGTGGTGAGCAGCGCCAATAAATTCCTCTATATACTGTCGCCCATGATCGTCATGATTGCTGCCTGCGCTTCAATTGCCGTGGTGCCGTTTGGCGATTATATAGACGTGTTTGGGGAGAAAATATACCTGCGGGTGGCTGATGTGGACATCGGGGTTCTCTATATCTTTGCCTTAAGCTCGCTCAGCGTCTACGGCATAACCCTTGCCGGCTGGTCGTCAAACAGCAAATATGCGCTGCTGGGGGGGCTCCGGGCTTCCGCTCAGATGATCAGCTATGAGCTCGCCACCGGGCTCTCTATTATCGGCGTGCTGATGCACGCGGGAAGCCTGCGGCCCACCGATATCGTGGCCGGGCAGGATATCTGGTACATCGTGAAACAGCCCATCGGCTTTCTCATCTTTGTAATCTGCGCCTTTGCGGAATGTAACCGCAACCCGTTTGATCTGCCGGAAGCAGAAAACGAGCTGGTGGCCGGCTTTCATGTGGAATATTCGAGCATGAAATTTGCGCTCTTCTTTATGGCAGAATATGCGCACATGATTGTGGTGAGCGCTCTGGCAGCAACGCTCTTTCTGGGCGGGTGGCGCGGCCCGGTGCTGCCGGGCATTGTGTGGTTTATGCTGAAGGTGTTTGCCATGATGTTTTGCTTCATTTGGGTGCGTGCAACCTTTCCCCGCTTTCGCTATGACCAGCTCATGAAGTTCGGCTGGAAAGTGCTCTTCCCGGTGGCGCTGCTGAACATCGTGGTGACGGGCATTGGCATGGTGATATGGGGATAAGAAGAATAGAAGGAGAAACCAGATGCTGTGGCCTTTACTGAAGGGACTGTCGGTTACCTTAAAATACTTTTTTACCCGGCCCGTAACCATGAAGTACCCGGAAGAGCGCTGGGAGGCAGGGCCGCGCTGGCGCGGGCGGCAGCAGCTGCTGTGGGATGAGGAAAAGGGGCGGGAAAAGTGTGTGGCCTGCTGTCTGTGCGCCACCGTATGTCCGGCCCAGTGCATCCGCGTGGAAGGGGCGGAGAATGAGCGCCACGAGAAATATCCCGCAGTATATGAAATTGACTTAAACCGCTGCATCTTCTGCGGCTTTTGTGTGGAGGCCTGCCCGGTGTCCGCGATTATTATGACCGGTGCCTATGAGCTCGCCGAGTACACGCGGGACGGCAGTATCTATGGCAAAGAGGCGCTCTTGCAGGAGCCGCAGCTCCCGAAAGGTGCCGAGCGGTCGACAACGTTCAGCCTGGAGAGCCGGCTCTCCGGGAAATAGGCAACAGGAGAAACCTATGGAGCAGCTGCTGTTTTGGTTATGGGGAGGCATTGCCGTCATCTTTGCGGTCATGATGATACTCAAGCGCAATCCGGTGCACAGCGCGCTCTGTCTGGTGGTGGTGTTTGTGAGCCTGGCCCTGCTCTATGTGCTGCTCGGAGCGGAGTTTTTAGCAGCAGTTCAGGTGATTGTGTACGCCGGTGCCATCATGGTGCTGTTTTTATTTGTCATCATGCTGTTAAACCTTGATGCGGAAGTGCGCAGCCAGGGCTTGTCCCGGGTGGCATTCAAAGCCTGCAGCCTGGTCGGCACCGGGCTGCTGCTCCTGCTGCTTCTGGGCGGCGGGGCAGTGAAGGCGCTGCGCGCAATGGCGCCGGAGCAGGTATCCGGCGTGCCGGGCAATACCCAGGCAGTAGCGGAACTACTGTTCACCAAATACCTGCTGCCCTTTGAGGTAACATCAATACTGCTGCTCGCGGCTATTGTGGGCGCACTGGTGCTTGCCGGAAAGCGGGACTAACAAGGAGTCGTTATGGTTGGGACAACCCAGTATTTAGCACTCGGAGCAGTGCTCTTCAGCATTGGCGTGGCGGGAGTATTTATCCGGCGCAATGCCATCGTCGTATTTATGTGCATCGAGCTCATGCTCAACGCCGTTAATCTGACCTTCATCGCTCTTGAGCCGCAGCCAGGGCAGCATTGACGGCCAGGTGTTTGTGTTTTTTATCATGACCGTGGCCGCGGCTGAAGCAGCGGTGGGCCTGGCAATCATCTTGAGCCTGTACCGGCGGCGGCAGACGATTAATGTGGATGAAATTGATTTATTAAAATGGTAAACGCGGGCAAAACCATACAGGGTCGGGAGACACCATGATAGATAAAATTTGGCTGGTGGTACTGTTTCCCCTGCTGGGGGTTGTGATAAACGGCCTGGCAGGAATCAAGCTTCCGCGAAAAGTGATCGGCGCCATCGGCAGCCTGGCAATTCTGGGATCATTTATAACCGCCTGCCTGATATTTGTGGAAGTGGCCGGCCGCGGCAGCGCAGATCGGATTTCCGAGGTGGTGCTGTTTACCTGGATAGGGTGCGGCAGCCTGCAGGTGAATGCGGGCTTTCTGGTCGATCCCCTGTCCCTGGTGATGATGCTCACGGTATCAGGGGTGTCCTTTATCATTCATGTCTATTCCACCGGCTATATGGCGGAAGATGAGGGTTTCAGGCGCTACTTTACCTATCTCAACCTGTTTGTCTTCTTCATGCTGATTCTGGTTTCCGCCAACAGCTTCCTGCTCATGTTTGTGGGCTGGGAAGGCGTGGGACTGTGCTCCTATCTGCTGATCGGGTTCTGGTATCAGCGCCAGGCACCGGCTGATGCCGGCAAAAAAGCCTTTGTGGTGAACCGGGTGGGAGACTATGGGTTTCTGCTGGCCATGCTGCTCATCTTTGTCACCTTTAACACCCTTGATTTCAACAAAGTGTTTGCCGCCGCGCCCCAGGTGCTGGAAAAAGGGGGGCTGGCGGTGACGCTCATGACGCTGCTGCTCTTTGTGGGGGCGTGCGGCAAGTCAGCGCAGATTCCCCTGTATGTGTGGCTGCCTGATGCCATGGAAGGCCCGACGCCGGTCTCGGCCCTCATCCACGCGGCAACCATGGTCACTGCCGGTGTGTATATGGTCGCGCGCTGCGCAACGCTCTATAGCATGGCGCCCATCAGCATGGAGGTCGTGGCTATTATCGGCTGCCTGACCGCGCTCTTTGCCGCCAGCATCGGGCTGTTGCAGAACGACATCAAGCGGGTGCTGGCCTATTCCACCATCAGCCAGCTCGGGTACATGTTTCTGGCCTGCGGGGTGGGCGTGTTCACGGCCGGAATTTTTCATCTCGTCACCCATGCGTTTTTTAAAGCCCTGCTCTTTCTGGGGGCCGGAAGCGTGATGCACGGCATGTCCGGCGAGCTTGACATGCGCAAGATGGGGGGCCTGAAGACGAAGATGCCCTGGACCTACGGGACGTTTCTTATCGGCACCCTGGCCCTGGCAGGCATTTTCCCCTTTGCCGGGTTCTTCAGTAAAGACGAAATCCTCTGGGCAGCGCTGCAGAAAAGCCCGGTGCTGTGGCTGGGCGGAGCAATCGGTGCCTTCATGACCGCATTTTATATGTTCCGGGCCGTGTTCATGACCTTTCACGGCGAGAGCCGCATCGAAAGCCATGTGCATGTTCATGAAAGCCCGGGCAGCATGATCCTGCCGCTGTGCGCTTTGGCGGTCTTGTCTGTTGCGGGCGGCTGGATCGGGCTCCCGCTTATAGCGGGGGGAAACCAGCTGAAAGAATTTCTCCAGCCGCTGTTCAGCGCTGCCGGACATGCTGCTCCGGCAGCGCATGCTGTGCATGAGGTCGGACTCGAAATCACCATGATGATCGTGTCCCTGGGAATAGCGATCTCCGGCATCGGGCTTGCGTGGGTCATGTATATAAAGAATCCTCTTTTACCGGAAAAGCTCTCTGCGCTCTTCAGCTCGCTCTACCGGCTGGTCTACAACAAGTACTTTGTGGATGAAGCATACGATGCCCTGTTTATTCAGCCGATCAAAAACAGCTCACTATGGCTCTGGCGGCGGTTTGATGAAAAGGTAATAGATGGCGCGGTGAATGGAACAGCAGCGCTGGTGCAGGGTGCCAGCGGGGCGCTGCGCAGGCTGCAGACCGGCCAGGTTCAGGAGTATGCCCTGGGGATCGTCGGGGGCGTGGTGGCAATCTTTTATATCATCTTTTTCTTAACCTAAGGATACCCTTTCAGCGGCAGTTATGAGAGGCAGGAACACATGGGATTAATCAGCTTACTTATCTTTTTACCGCTTGCGGGCGCTGTCCTGATTGCGCTGGGGCCGCGGGAAAAACCAGGGCTCTTGAGGGGCATCGCTCTCACCACCAGCGTGGTAACCTTTCTTTTATCCCTGGGGCTGTTTACCCGGTTTGTGGCAGGAGAAGGCGGCTTTCAGCTGGTGGAGACGCTTCCCTGGGTGCCGGGGCTGGGGATAACCTACCGGGTCGGCATAGACGGGATCAGCCTGTTTCTGGTGCTGCTGAGCACGCTGCTGTCAGTGGTGGCAATGGCTGCGAGCTGGAGCGACATAAAGGTGCGGGTCAAGGAATTCATGATCTGCCTGCTCTTTCTTGAAACCGGCATGATCGGCGTATTTGTTGCCCTGGATCTGTTCCTGTTTTATGTTTTCTGGGAAGTCATGCTTATCCCCATGTATCTGCTCATCGGCATCTGGGGAAATCCCGGCGCGCCGCATCTATGCCGCAGTCAAGTTCTTTCTTTTCACCATGTTTGGCAGCCTGCTGATGCTGGTTGCGATTCTGGTGATCTATTTCTATCACGGCAAAACCACCGGCATGTACACGTTTGATCTCATGTCCTGGTATAACCTGAAGCTGCCGCTCTCGATGCAGATCTGGCTGTTTCTCGCCTTTGGCCTGGCCTTTGCGATTAAAGTGCCCATGTTTCCCTTTCATACCTGGCTGCCGGATGCCCATACCGAGGCGCCGACCGTGGGCAGCGTGCTGCTGGCAGCGGTGCTGCTTAAAATGGGGACCTACGGGTTTTTGCGCTTTAACCTGCCCCTGTTTCCAGAGGCAACCGTCATGTTTGTGCCGCTTCTGGCAGGGCTTTCTCTGGTGGGCATTATTTACGGCGCCCTGGTTGCCATGGTGCAGGTTGACGTCAAGCGGCTGGTGGCTTTCAGCTCGGTGAGCCACATGGGGTTTGTGGTGCTCGGGATCTTTGCTCTGAATGTTGAAGGCATGACCGGCGCGATGCTGCAGATGCTCAACCACGGGTTCTCAACCGGAGCGCTCTTTTTAATCGTCGGCATGATTTATGAGCGCCGCCACACGCGCATGATTGCAGATTTCGGCGGCCTGAGCACGGTGATGCCGGTATTTGCCACCTTCTTTCTGATAGTTGCCTTAAGCTCCATAGGACTACCGGGACTGAACGGATTTGTCGGAGAATTTCTGGTGCTGCTGGGTGCATTCCAGGCGGAACCGCTGTGGGCAGTGGTGGCCGGACTGGGTGTGATACTGGCGGCAGTGTACATGCTGTGGATGTTTCAGCGGGTCATGTTTGGTGAAGTTGACAAGGAAGAAAACCGGGGGCTCAAGGATCTGAACCTCCGGGAGGCAGCACTGCTGCTGGTAATGGTTTTTTTCATTATCCAGTTCGGGGTGTATCCGAAACCCTACATTGACCGGATCGAGCCGTCGCTGAAGCTGGTGCTCAAGCGGGTTGAAGAGCGCACGACCGCGCTGAGGCCGGCAGCAGTGCCGATTGCCGGGAAGCCCGCTGCGGCAACAGCGCCGCAGAATCCTACAACCCAGCACCATAACTAACGGGCTGTTGAAAAACGCCCATCTGCGGCGTTTCCCTCGTCCTTCGTCGTTGCGGCGTACCCTGAAGTACGCCTCACTTCTCAGGATTTCGGGGGCCTTGCATCTGGGCATTTTTAAATAGCCCGGGGAAAACAACTTTTTCAACAACCTGCTAAAGGGAGAGTGTGCAGATGGGAATTGAGATCAGTACCGCCATGTTAAGTATTATCGGGCCTGAAGTGGTGCTGGTGTTGGCAGCACTGGGAATCATGATGACCGATTTGTTTGTCAAAAGCGATTCGGAACAGCCGTTTCTTATGTGGATCGGGTTTGTCGGCATGCTCGGGGCGCTGGCGGTGAGCGCCTCTTTCTGGGGCAAGGAGGCTGCGTACGGTTTTTATGGCATGGTGGTGGCGGATAACTTTTCTACGTTTTTTACCACCCTGTTTTTAATTGCCGGAGGACTGACGCTTCTTATGAGCAGCGGCTATGTGCGCGCTCAGGGGATCGCCGCCGGTGAATATTATACCCTGACGCTTTTTGCCACCACCGGGATGGTGCTTATGGCGCAGAGCACAGACCTGATCATGCTCTTTCTGGGCCTTGAGGTGTTAAGCGTTTCCCTGTACGTACTGGCAGGCATGGCGCAGGACAGCACCCGGAGCGCGGAGAGTTCGCTGAAATATTTTATGCTGGGGGCTTTTTCCACGGGATTTCTGCTCTATGGCATAGCGCTGCTTTACGGCGCGTGCGGCAGCACCCGTCTTGCCGACATCGGCAGCGTGCTGGCCCAGAAGCAGATACTGCGGGAGCCGATGCTTCTGGCAGGAATGGGACTCCTGCTCACCGGTTTTGGCTTTAAAATCGCCATGGCGCCTTTTCACATGTGGGCGCCGGATGTATATGAGGGAGCCCCCACCCCCATTACCGGATTTATGTCCGTGGGCGTAAAAGCAGCTGCATTTGCCGCGCTGCTGCGGGTATTTGCGGGGAGTCTGGCAGCCCTTAGCCCACACTGGAAAGAGCTTTTATGGATTGGCAGTGTGCTGACCATGACCATCGGCAATGTGGCGGCGCTCCGGCAGACCAATATCAAGCGGATGCTCGCCTATTCTTCAATAGCCCATGCCGGCTATATCCTGATCGGCGTTGTGGCCGGGGGCGCGGCGGGCACCGGAGCGGTGCTCTACTATCTGCTGGTCTACACGCTCATGAACATCGGCGCATTTGCGGTGGTCATCGCCATCGAGCAGAAAGGCGAAAAGAATCTTAATCTTAGTGCGTATGCAGGCCTTGGTTCGAGGCATCTGGCGCTGGGTGCAGCCATGGCAGTCTTCATGTTTTCTCTGGCGGGAATTCCGCCGTTCAGCGGGTTTATGGGAAAATTTTATATTTTCAGTGCCGCGGTCAAAGAGGGATATATCGGGTTAACCATAATTGCGGTCCTCAACAGCCTGGTGAGTGTCTATTATTATCTGCGCGTAACCGTGATGATGTTTATGCAGGAGCCTGAATCCGGGGCTGAAGAGGCAGCTGTTTTCCTGTACCCGGCACTCGCCGGCGTATTGCTTATCGCTATTTTTTTCACCGTGCAGATGGGCCTTTTCCCTTCATCCTACCTGCAGTTAGCGCAAGACTCCATTAAAATGTTTCTCTAACCGGCTGTTGAAAAACACCCATCTGGCTGCGTTGCGCTCATCCCTCGTCATTGCGACGTACGGTAACGCACGACTCATTCCTCTTGATTTCGTGCGCCGTGCATCCGGATGTTTTTGACCAGCCGGGAAAAAACAGCTTTTTCAACAACCTGCGAACAGACCGCGCAGCACCTGCCGCGATTTGGCCATGAATTTTCCGAAAGAAAACGGTTGTGTTTTTCCGGAAAATTTGATATAGGTAGTATTCGTATAAAAAACGACAGGGGCCATCCTGAGAGAAACCGACAGATTCTACCCGGCACGAGCTCAGGATACACCACCAGCAGCGCTTCCACTTCACTCAACATTCTGTGTATATATTTGATAGTGCATGACTTCGTAATCTAGAATTGAGCCTTTCTATGCAGAAAAGAGAGCAGTGTAATACAGCAAAAAAAGAAGCACCAGATAACTGCATGATTGCGGAACAAAGGAGGGGTCCCATGTTTAAAGTAGGAGATAGGGCCGTTTACCCGGCACACGGCGTTGGTGTCATTGATGCAATCGAGACGAAAACCTTTTCCGGTAAAGAGCAATCGTTCTATATTCTGCGCCTGTTCAGCAATGGCATGACCATTCTGATTCCCACTGATAATGCCATCCAGGTAGGGCTGCGCGGCATCGCTTCGGATAAAGAGGTGACCCGGGTTTATAAAATACTCAAGGAAAAGGCCCTGCCCTCTGACTCACAAACCTGGAATAGACGGTACCGGGAATATATGGAGAAAATCAGGACCGGCTCGGTATTTGAGGTAGCATCGGTGCTGCGGGATCTTTTATTGCTGCGGGTGGGCAAGGACCTCTCTTTTGGTGAGCGGCGCATGCTCGACATGGCCAAGGGGCTCCTGGTGAAAGAGCTGTCGGTGGCGCAGAAGAGCACGGAAGAACGCGTAGAAAAACATATTGAGGCGCTTTTTGAACAGAGGAGCTGCTGAGCCTGACCTATCCCGTTTCACATCATTCCCCTGAAAGCTTTTTTCCCGCGGATACCAGTAAACCTATTTTTAACCATACCCCTGCACACAGATTCAGCAGCGAACTATCCTCCAACAGTACTGTTTTATATTGCACCGCAGCGCTGACAGTGCCCTATTATTTATGGCCGGTAACCAAATCGAACGCCGGTACCGCACACAAAAAACCGGCGGGGAACGATAGAAGGAAAGAAGGTGAACAGCCTATGCATACCGTTGTTGTACGCGTGCTGTTACTGCTGGTTTGCAGTTGCAGCGGGTGGTTTTTAGGCATATCCGTTTTCAGCACCATGCCGGCTGCCGCCGCCTGCGCTGCAGCAGGAGCAATGTGCTCTATAGGGGCCATGGTGTGGGGGCAGCGCCTGCGCGGGACGCCGGTGAAGATTATCATATCCGGTGCCCTCGGTACTATTATTGGACTTGTCATAGCTAATCTTTTTACCTATTCCCTGGTATCATTTCGCGATGACCGCGGCCTTCAAACGCTTCTTTTTTGCCTGATTATAAATGCCGTATGCGGCTATCTGGGGATGGCTGTCGGCGGCACCAAGGGAGCAGAGCTGGATGTGTCCGGATGGCCGGTTCTCGGGCGCACGGAAGCCGGCGGGCAGAGCCTTAAGATTCTTGATACGAGCGTGATTATTGACGGCCGCATCGCCGATATCTGTGAAACCGGGCTTGTTGAAGGCACCCTTATCATTCCCCAGTTTATCCTGCGGGAGCTGACCAGTATCGCAGACTCAGCAGATTCGCTGAAGCGCAACCGCGGCAGGCGCGGCCTGGACGTTCTTAAAAAACTTCAGAAACAGACCAGCATCGAAGTCAGGATTATTGACCAGGATTTTCCCAAGATCAGGGAAGTGGATGGCAAGCTGGTGGCGCTGGCAAAACAGATGAACGCCAAGGTTATGACCAATGATTTTAACCTGAACAAAGTTGCAGAGATTCAGGGCGTTGCCGTGCTGAACATCAATCAGCTGGCCTCTTCGGTGAAGCCGCTGGTTTTGCCCGGGGAAATCATGAAGGTCTATATCCAGCGGGAAGGAAAAGAGCAGGGCCAGGGAGTAGCGTATCTTGATGACGGCACCATGGTTGTGGTTGAGAACGGGAAGCGCTATCAGGGCAAAGAGATTGATGTTTCGGTAACGAGCGTGCTCCAGACCACTGCCGGACGGATGATTTTTACCGCGGTAAAGGGTGAGAACCCGGGAAACATTTTCCCGCCGCAGAAATTGTAATGACCATTTGCGTCTGGATACTGCAGGATGAATTCTGACAGCTTAGGAACTCAGATTAAATTAGTCTCATGAAGAATATCGCCCTGATCCCCGCAGCCGGCAGCGGCAGCCGCATGGGAAGCACTGTCAAGAAACCCTACCTGCTGCTCGCTAACCGCCCGGTGCTCTACCATACCCTGGCAGCCTTTGACAGAGCACCCTCTATAGACCGGATCATTATTGCGGTCGCGCCCGGCGAAGAGGCCGGCTGCGAGGCGGAAGTGGTGCGAAAATTTCTGTTTAAAAAAAAGATCACCATAATAGCCGGAGGTGAAGTGCGGCAGGAGTCGGTCAGACGCCTGCTGGAACAGGTGCCGCAAGATACCTCCCTGGTTCTCATACACGACGGCGCGCGGCCCCTGATAACCGTTGATTTGATAGAGCGTGCGCTTGCGGAGACAAAAAAGTGGCAGGCAACGGTCGCGGCAGTTCCGGTCAAGGATACGATACAGGCCACGGATGAGGCCGGCTTTGTGCAAGAGACCCTGCCGCGAAACCTGCTCTGGTCTATTCAGACACCGCAGACCTTTGAGCTGCAGCTTATCCGGGAAGCGCATCAGAAGGCCCTTCAAGACGGGTTTATCGGAACCGATGAAGGTTCGCTGGTTACGCGGCTGGGCAGGCCGGTGAAAATTATCATGGGAGCGTATGATAATATAAAAGTGACTACGCCAGAAGACTTAATAATTGCAGAAGCACTTTTGAAAAAAAGAACAGCTTGAACCGCCGAGAGCGCAAAGATAAAAGTTTTTGAGTTGTGGAGTCAAAGAGTTGAGGCAGTTTGAACTCTTTAACTCTTAACGCCTGAACTCCTCAACGGGTCTTTTGCGTGAATTTAATGGAGTGTTTGATGAGAGTTGGTATTGGCTATGATGTGCACCGGCTGGTAGCGGGCAGGAAGCTCATCCTGGGCGGCGTTGAAATTCCTTTTGAGAAGGGGCTGCTCGGCCACTCGGACGCGGATGTGCTGCTGCATGCAATTGGCGATGCAATCCTTGGCGCTCTTGGCCTGGGAGATCTGGGCCGGCATTTCCCGGACACGGATCCCCGCTACAAAGACATATCAAGCCTGAACCTGCTTGAGCAGATTCAGGCCATGGCAGAGCAGAAAGGCTTTTCCTGTGCTAATATTGACGCCACCATTGTTGCCCAGGAGCCGAAGCTGTCCCCGCTATGCAGAGGCCATGGCAGAAAAGATTTCCCGCTGCCTGAAGATTGATAAAGAAGCGGTTAACATTAAAGCTAAAACTACTGAAGGCCTGGGCTTTGAAGGAAGCGGGGAAGGAATGAGCGCCTATGCCGTAGTGCTGATGAAAAAGAATTGAATCTGGAACTCAGAAACTCTAAATTTTTTCTATTTTTTACCTCTCACCAACAGTTAAAAATTCGGCCTTCACGCAAGGCTTCATTCTAAACCTCTCGATAATAGCTCTTCTGCAGCAACCATTTTTTAAAAATCAATGAACATCGAAAAACTTAACTGAGGACAGGCAATAAATATAATTTGTTGTTTTTTGCTTGAAAAGGTCTATGTTTTGTTATAGATTAAAACCTATAATATAGTATAGGAGGGTTTTATGCCAACGGTACAGGCAAATTTTCTCATTCCCGAAGAAGTGCTTGCCACCCTGAGAGCGTTAGTTCCCAAGGGGAAGCAGAGCCAGGTTGTAGCCCATGCATTGAAAAACGAACTCCGCAGAATACACTACAAAAAGGCGCTGGAGCATTCTTTCGGGGCATGGAAAAAGGCGGAGCACCCTGAACTAAAGAGCGGCACAGAAGCTTTTATCAGGCGGCAGAGAATATCCACAAGATCTAAACGGACCCCAGGCTAATGGCAAAGCTGCTTTTTGATACCGACGTTATTATTGATTTTCTCAGGGGAAAAGAAGGAGCAAAAAGAATCATGTCCTCTGTTAGAGACGAAGATATGCCCTGTTGTTCTGCCGTAACAGTTGCAGAAATCAGGGAAGGCATGAGAGACGAAGAAGAACCGGCAACCATGGCGTTCCTTGAAAGTTTTGATATTCTGTCCATCGATAAAAAAGTTGCCCAGATAGCCGGTGACCTGAAAAGAAAAACAAAACAACAGCAACTGGAGCTGGACGATTGTTTTATTGCCGCAACAGCACTAATTCATCAGGCGGTCTTAATTACGCACAACCCCAAACAGTATCCGTACAAGGATCTGGTACTTAAAAAAGCCCGGTATTAAATAGGTTCAAGTTAAATACTAATGGCCGACTCGTTTCTTCAGTTTATCAAAGGCATTGACGGGGCCTATCTGTACCCTGCCCTGTTCATCTCGGCGGTCCTTGAAAACATCATTCCGCCCATTCCCGGCGACACGGTGACCCTGTTCGGCGCCTATCTGGTGGGCATCGGGCAGCTCTCGTTTTCCGGGGTGTTTGCCGCTACCGCGCTGGGAAACTTTGCCGGGTTCATGCTGTTGTTTTTCCTGGGGAGATTTCTGGAGAAAGAGTTTTTTCTCAACCGGAACTTTCGCTATTTCCCGAAAGAAAACCTGCTTAAGGCCGAGATCTGGTTTCAAAAATTCGGCTACATGATAATTCTTTTTAACCGCTTCTTCTCCGGCGCGCGCTCGGTCATTTCCATCTTTGCCGGCATTTCTGAATTAAAGACCGGGAAAGTTGCTCTTTACTGCCTGATCAGCTGTCTGTTGTGGAACGGCATGCTCATCTACGCCGGGTATAAGGCGGGTAAAAACTGGGAGACGCTCACCGCATTATTAAAACAGTACAATCAGATAGTGCTGTTTATAATTATTGCTGTGCTTGCCGTAGTTGTTGTGCGGTGGTTTATAAAAAAAAGCCGGACACATTAACCGGCTGTTGAAAAACACCCATCTGCTTCGTTGCGCTCATCCTTCGTCATTGCGACGTACTGCGAAAGTACGACTCATTCCTCAGGATTTCGCGCGCCTTGCATCTGGATGTTTTTGACCAGCCGGAAAAAAAACTACTTTTTCAAGAATCTTCTAATGGTATTGCTGAAAGCTGGTGGCTGACAGCTCCCGGCCGCACCAAAGAAATTCATTGAACAAAGCAGGCAGTAATAGTAATAATAACTATTATTCCGCAACCAGGGAAGCTGTTCGGGGATCGTCCAATGGCAGGACTCGGGACTTTGGATCCCGCTATGGAGGTTCGAATCCTCCTCCCCGAGCCATAGTTTAAAGAGGAAGGAGGTTAACCTTCCTCTTTGTTTTTAACCGGCTGTTGAAAAACTCCCATCTGCTTCGTTGCGCTCATCCTTCGTCATTGCGACGTACGGTAACGTACGCCTCATTACTCTTGATTTAGCGCGCCTTGCATCCGGATGTTTTTGACCAGCCGGGGAGAAAACCGCTTTTTCAACAACCCAGAGGGTTGACTTATTTTTAATTTTAGATATAAGCTGCAATAACAACAGCAGGAAAATATTCCAAGAGCAACCAACTCCGGTAGCAGAAAAAAAAGAGTGCGCAATGAAAGAAGAATCTGACATTAAACAGTCGCCAGTGAACGCAGGACGCCCGGACACTACGGTTCTGCCCGCAGGCTCCTCATCCGGGTTTACCACGCCCATTGCCCGCTATTTTTTTGCAGCCTTTGCGGTTTTTATTCTGGCGATTTTTCTGCTGTTAATGAAGCCCTTTTTAACCTATATCTTTCTTGCGTTTGTCCTTTTTGTGCTGTTCAGCCCGGTGTATGATTTTATAGCGCGGCGGCTGCGGGGGCGCAAAACAATCAGTTCCATCATAACCTGCCTCTTAATAATTATTATCATTTTCCTCCCCTTCCTGATTTTCACCGGCGTGCTGGCAACCAGCGCCTATAATTTTTATCAGCACCTTGATGAGTCATTTAAAAGCGGGACCGTGCAGCAGGTCCTCAATTTTAAAGACAGCCCGCTGGTCCTGAAGATAGTAAAGTACATACCGGCGGTGGGCAATTATGACTTTAACGCAGGCGATATAATCGGCAAATATCTGGGCACCGTAAGCCAGTTTATTTACACCAACGCCAAGTCTATTGTAACCGGCGTTTCCTCCATTATGGTAGGATTCGTTTTTATCATGTTCATAACCTTTTACCTGTTTATTGACGGAAGGTCTTTTCTGGAAGAGGTCAAACAGCTGAGCCCCCTTGACCGAAGATACAGCCAGGAGATAATTGACGAGCTGTTCAAAACCATCAAGCTGACTTTCAGGGGGAGCCTGGTTATCGCCGCAATACAGGGCGTGCTGGGAGCAAGCGTATTCTTGCTGTGCGGCATTGATTCCTGGGCCCTGTGGGGGGCGGTGATGGTGCTTGCGTCGTTGATTCCGGTTGTGGGAACAGCGCTCATCTGGGGCCCGGCAGCAATTGTTCAGGCGCTTACCGGGCATCCTGGGGCGGCCGGGTTTATTGTTTTATGGGGGATTCTGGTAATCGGTCTTGCCGACAATCTGCTGCGGCCGCAGCTGCTGAAAGGTGACACCAACATCCACCCGCTGCTCATTTTTTTCAGCGTCATGGGGGGCCTTTCCTATTTCGGATTTCTCGGGATTATTCTTGGGCCCCTGATGCTCTCCCTGCTCGTCTATATACTGAGTATGTACAAGAAGTTCATAAATCCCAACACAAGGGAAACCGGCTTTTAAAGCTGTCACGTCCCAGCGCCGGCTGTTGCGGCACAATGAACCGCAGGGGCCTGCGTGATGAACAAAGAACACTGATGCCGGAGGAACAGGCGATGAAAATTACCAGGCACGATGTAGAACATGTGGCACGGCTGGCACGGCTCAGGTTTTCTGAAGACCAGCTTGATCTGTTTACCGACCAGCTGAACACCATTCTCACCGATTTTGATAAACTGCAGCAGCTTGACACGACGGGGGTTGAGCCATCAACCCATGCGGTTAACCTCTCTAACGCATTCAGGGACGACCAGGTCAGGCCGTCTCTTGCCGGGGAGGAAGCGCTGAAAAACGCACCGGCTCACGAGCGCAGCTGCTTTAAAGTCCCCAGAATAATAGAAGGATAATATTCGTGACAAAAGCGCTCTATCAGATGACCATTCATGAGCTGCATGAGCTGCTGAAAAAAAAGGCCGTAAGCGCCCTTGAGATCACGCAGGCGGTGTACCAGCGGATTGACGCGGTTGAACCCCGGGTGCATGCCTACATTACCCTCACCCGGGAGGCAGCGCTGAAGCAGGCAGCGGCTGCTGATGAAAAGACAAAACAGGGCACGATACCGCCGCTGACCGGCATTCCCCTGGCCATAAAAGATTTACTCTGCACGGCAGGCATCCGGACTACCTGCGGCTCAAAAATTCTTGAACAGTTCATTCCCCCGTATGACGCTACGGTGGTCCGCCGGCTTAAAGAGCAGCACGCGGTTCTCGTGGGAAAAACCAACATGGATGAATTTGCCATGGGCTCCTCCACCGAGACCTCATGTTTTGGCCCGACCGCCAATCCCTGGGATCTGGAGCGTGTGCCCGGAGGCTCCAGCGGCGGTTCAGCAGCCGCGGTTGCAGCAGATGAATGTATTGCAGCGCTGGGAACCGATACCGGGGGCTCCATACGCCAGCCCGCTGCCTGCTGCGGGATTGTGGGCATGAAGCCCACCTACGGCCGGGTTTCCCGGTTCGGGCTGATTGCCTTTGCCTCCTCCCTTGACCAGATCGGCCCCATGACCAAGGATGTAACGGACACGGCGCTGCTCATGAATTATATAAGCGGCCATGACCCGCGGGACTCGACCGCGGTCAACCGGGAAGTTCCTGACTACACCCGCGCTCTGATTCCAGAGGCAAAAGGCCTGAGACTCGGAGTGCCCAGAGAGTATTTTGGAGCAAGCGGCATAGACCCGGAAGTGGAGAAGGCGGTATGGGAAGCGCTGCGCATACTTGAGCGGCAGGGAGCAACACTCACCGAGATAACGCTCCCCCACACAGAATACGCGGTCGCCGCATATTACCTGATAGCACCGGCAGAGGCGAGCTCAAACCTTGCCCGCTATGATGGAGTAAAATACGGCTACCGCCACCCGGGAGAGACTGATTTGCGGGACATGTATGAAATCACCCGCGCAGAAGGATTTGGTGCGGAGGTGAAGCGGCGCATCATGCTGGGCACCTATGCGTTGTCTGCCGGTTATTATGATGCCTATTACCGGAAGGCATCACAGGTGCGAACCCTCATCCGCCAGGACTTTGAGGAGGCGTTCAAGGCCTGTGATCTCATTGTGACCCCGACCGCGCCCACGCCGCCGTTCAGGCTGGGAGAAAAGCTCAACAATCCGCTGCAGATGTATCTATCAGATATTTTCACCATTCCCGCAAATCTTGCCGGCCTTCCCGGCATATCAATTCCCTGTGGTCTTAGCTCCCGGGGGCTTCCTATCGGGCTGCAGATTATCGGCAACCTGTTTGAGGAAGAAAAAATAATCCACGGCGCATACTGCCTGGAGCAGAACAGTGACTGGCATCTCACCAAACCATCACTTGCATGAAATGGCGCGCATGAGAGAGCATTCGCACACACCGCTTGCGGCACCGGGCCTGTTGATGACAGCAGCCGTGACGCTTTTCATGTTTCTCGGTGTTTCTGCGTCTGCCAATGAACTTTCTGCCATCCGCCACTGGTCCTCTCCCACGTCAACGCGCATTGTGCTTGATTTCAAGCAGCGCGCAACATACAAAACAGCACAGCAGACAGCCCCCGAGAAACTGGAGCTGGATATCACGGACGTTACCGGGGTTGTTCCGGTAAGCACGCTCCCCATCAATGACGGCATTGTAAAAACGGTCACGGCCGCACGCATTGACCGCAACACCATGCGCATCACCATAGAGCTTGAAAAGCCCGCCTCTCACAAAATTTTCCCGCTGGAAAAATTCATGGACAAGCCGCCGCGGCTGGCTATAGATATTGTCCGCCCGGACCTTGAGCAGGCAGATAAAGTACAGCGTCAGCAGACGCGCAAGCTCAAACAGAAACAGGTCCGCATTGTGGTTATCGACCCGGGCCATGGCGGTGAAGACCCGGGCGCAATAGGTCCCGGCAAAACCATGGAGAAAGACGTCGTGTTCGCCATTGCGCGCAAAACCGTGCAGCTGCTCAACCGCGAGCCAGCCATAAAGGCCTATCTTACCAGAAAGGGTGATTATTTTATCCCCTTAAGCACGCGCATGAACATGGCTCAGGAGCACGGGGCAGACCTGTTCATCAGCATTCATGCCGATTCCAGCTTCAGCAGCAAAGTTCAGGGCAGCTCCATCTATTGCCTCTCGCTCAAGGGCGCTTCAAGTGCAGCAGCCCAGATGCTTGCCCAGAAAGAGAATGACTCTGACTCGGTGGGCGGGGTACCGCTTGAGCATCATAACGATGACCTCAATGCAATACTTATTGACCTGGTGCAGACCAACACCCTCAATGCAAGCCTTAAATGTGCCGGAATTATGATTCAGGAGATAGCCAGATTTAACCGGCTGCGCACCGACCAGCCCCAGCAGGCCTGCTTTAAAGTACTCAAAGACCCGGATATTACCGCCATGCTCATCGAGACAGACTTTCTGAGCAACCCGCGAAGGGAGCAAAAGCTCAAGAGCGAGCAATTTCAAAACAACCTTGCCACAGCAATTGCAGCAGCGGTCACCAGGTATTTTGCCGCAATGCCCTTACCCGCAACCAGCGAGGCGCAGGCTAAAAAATCTTCAGCGCCGGAAGCGAACAAAAAACGCCCTTCTCCCCGGCTCCATATTGTTGCCAAAGGAGAGTCGCTTGCTTCTATTGCCGGCAAGTATGGTACGACGGTACCCAGGGTGAGAGCATTAAATGGTCTTTCTGAAAAGAGTAAAATCCGGGTGGGAATGAAGCTGAAGGTTGTGCGGGAGGAATAGGAGCTGCCGCAGGTCAGTTTTTTATAAGCCGCGAGACGCGCTTGTCACCCTGGGCAAAAAATTCATTCTGCAGTATCTCAATAACCTGGTCATGACAGGCACCGTTGGAGGCCACGATACTGTGGGTCTTGACGGTTACCGGGTTGCCGAAGAAATCAGTCACTTTTCCGCCCGCCTCCTCAACATGAAGACAGCCCACCAGATCATAGGGCTTTAAATACTGAGCCACCATCACGTCAGCCCTGCCCGATGCAATGTAGCACAGCTCAACTGCCGCAGACCCGGGGATACGGACGCGATTAAAGCGCCGCACCAGAACGGTGAACAGCGATGAGGTGCTCTCCGGGTCCCGGGAAATACTGGAATTCAGCAGCAGGGTCATGTCATTGAGCCCGGTCTTGTCAGAGACCCGGACATGCTTATCATTCATAAAAACCCCCCGCCCCTTTTTTGAAATATAGAGTTCCCGGCCGCCTTCAAGCCGGTTGCCGAACGGCAGGTAGGAGAGCGCAAACTGCAGCTCATTTTCCCGCAGCAGGCCGATATTAATCCCGAAGCTGTAGCGGGAGTCCATGTAATTGTGTGTGCCGTCGAGCGGATCTATAACCCAGGTGAAGTCGGATTCCTTGTCGATTTCAAGATCCTCTTCCGAGAGAATGTTATGATCAGGGACGAACTTCTTCAGCGTGTTGACGATGATCTTCTGCGACCGCAGGTCCATATCGGTCACAATTTCATATTTTGATTTAATCATCCGCTCTTTTTTTGCGTAGAACCCGTCCTTCAGAATCGTGCCCGCCCGCTCAACCGCCCTGACGGCGATCAGCTCGTAAAAATCAATCAGCTCTTCGAGCGATTTATGGTCAACCGGTTTATTTATATTCATGGCGCATAAGAACGGTTTGGTTTTCCTCGATCCTATCTGTCAGTTAATCAATTATAAATTCCCGGCAGATAAAGTCAATACCCGCAAAGAACGTACGCGCTTCCTGCCGGCGTACTGTTTCAGGGGCATTTTCCTCTCTATAATCGGCACGGAGGGTAGCTTTCCTTAACGGTGTGCCCCCTTTTTTGGCTCCAGGATGAGTTCGGGCCGTGTCTGAAAGCCGGTAACCGTGCGGAACTCGCTATCAGAGCTGTAGGGGATACGCCTTGCCAGGGTATAGTTTTCTGCGACCACGGTTGACAGTTCATCATTTGCGGTTAAGAGCATTTTAACATTATCGACCACGACCCGCTCCCCTTTTGCGTTCAGATAGCCCTTGTCATCAATAATTATGGCGCTGAAGTACTTGTTTTTTATTTTTTCAATCAAATCCAGCCGGCCGGAACGGTTCCTTTGCCAGCATCTGATAGGCCCAGTACGCCCCGCCGTTAAAGATCAGTTTTTTCCCGGCCATGTAGCCATACAGGGTATGGTAGGGGATATAAACCTCTCCGGGCATGTTTTTCACCATCGAGATGAACTCAGCGCCCTTTTTTTCATCCTCGGGCGTAGGAACCAGTGGTTTTGGATTGTAGAGCTGAAGACACAGCTGCAGGGTAAGCAGGAGGTAGACGGTTATTTGTATACGGTTGCTGTTGTCCTGTCTGGCAGCGGCAGTGAGCCGGATAAGAAAAAGCCCCAGCAGGATACAGCCCCAGACCGTCATACAGAGAAAATCATTCCGCTCAGAGCCCGGGTGCGGCCGGATGCTGAAGTAGGCAAGCGGCACTGCCAGGGCAGTGCATTCCCAGACGGAAAACGTCGCGGCCCTGGTTATCGAAATAATCCGGTACAGCATAAAGGCAAGAACCATGGTGAAAAAGACCGGCAGCTTATAAAAAATTTCATAGCGCATTTCCGGGATCAGTTTATCGCGCATTTCAAAGAGCATCTGGAACTGAAGCTCAGACAGCGGCTTGAACATCACCTGATTATGGCGCAGCGGGTTGAACAGCGCATAGGTTCCAAACCATCCGTCAGAAGTGTACTGCAGGAAGAAAAAAAGAGACACCAGCAGCCCGCCGCAGGCAGCGCAAAAGATGAAGCACTGTTTTTTATCTTTCAGCAGCAGATAGAGGCCGGCAAAGGGGACAAAATAGAGCCCGGTCTGCTTGGTATAGCAGGCGCCGGCCAGGAGCAGGGCGCCGCACAGCGCCGCAGGAACACGGCTACGCCCATAGGCAAGCACATATAACCCCAGCAGCAGCAGCGCGTACAGGAGCATATCAGCCCGGGCAAGGTCATACCAGGTGCCATGGATCTCGTAGAAGCTTAAAAAAAATCCGCTCACCAGCAGGCCGATGCTTTTCGTCCCCCCTTCTTTTATGATGATGCGGTACAGCAGGACAAGGATTACCGCAAGAGCTGCTACCGAGATAAGACGCGGGATGAGAAAATTGACGGTATCAAAGAGCTTAAAAAAAAGGGCAATGAACAGGTAGTAGACCGGCGGATAGAGCTCGGCGATAAAATCAGTAGATGGCGCGGGGTAAATCCGGTGCTGTTGTGCCAGCACCATGCCATGGCTAACCATCTCGTTTTCAATCCATTCAAGCTCAAACGGATAGGGCAGGCGCTGGGCAAGGCAATATAAAAAAAAGCCCAGAAAGACTGCGAGTAAAATAAAAACCGGGACCCTGGCAAGCACCAGGGCTGCCGGATTGTTACTGCGGCGGCTGGATGAAGTCATAGAACGATCCCTTAGTGAGCGCATGCTGATGCAGAAATACCGCTGCCGGCAGTCACGGCGGCCCCGGCTAAACAGCAGAAGCGCTTTTGCAATAGAACAGGTGATACGAGCTGAGAAACGGCAGCACCGCGCTGATAGCATCCAGCGCGAGGAGCGGCTTTTTGAAGAAGGACTGTTTTAAGACGAGCTTGGTAAGCGGCGGCGGCAAGAAACAGAGCGTTTTGTGCGCTGCCACCTCCAGGCCGCAGGCATTAAACTCCCGGGTGAGCCGCTTTCTGGTGAGGGAGAGATACTGCCACTCATCTTTCATTCTCATATCAGGATAGAGCAGAAGCTGTAATACAATTAATGGATTCCAGGGGTTCGGCTCAATAAACAGTGCCGGTGCGTTGGCTTTGCGTAAACAGGTGAAATACTCCCGGCGCTGTTCAAAGGTTAAATGATGGAGGAGATGGAAATTAAAAAAGATGGACTGCGCAGGGATCGTGTTTTTCTCGAAGAAATCCTCAAGCGTCGAAGTCACGATGGCAACCTGCTCCTGATCAAAAAGTTTTTTCAGTACAGCGGTATAGGATGCCGAGGGCTCAATGAGAGAAACCTTCGGGAAATGACTCACCAGCGCAAAGGAGAAGCGACCCATGCCTGCTCCCATCTCAAAGGCATGCTGGTAATTCTTAAGATCAACAGGAATCGTTTCCGTGATCAGAGAGAAAATAAAATCTGAAAAGACCCCATCAGTACAATACATGTATTTATGGGTATCGTGAGCAAAGTAGCTGTTATTCTCCATCAGTCGTACCGGTCCCTTGGTGGCAGTGTTCATAATTTATACATGATATCAGAACGCGTGATTCTTTACAATGTTTCCAGCAGTTTTATCAGAACCTCTCGGGTAGCAAGCACATCACCCAGCGCGGTGTGTGCCTGATGTCCCCTAGCGCCAAACCGGTCCTTTAAACCCCCGGGCCTGGAGAGGCTGGTCGACGGAAACGGCTTGGGCTGACCCTTGAGAAGGGCCCGCAGATTCAAGCTGTTGGCCAGGGCTTTAGTGTCAATAAAATCATTTCCCTTGACAACAGCCGCAAACCCGTCACCATAGCCGCTGGCGCTGAAGACCTGATCGAGAAAGGCGTAATCAAACGGATAAAACTGGCCAATGACCACCGGCTCTGCGGAAAAATGCTTCATGATAAATTCACGAAACCGCTCACACACCACCGCGTAGCTGATGCCCCGATTGATTCGTTCCCGGGTAAAGCCGTTCACCTGCATCGCTTCGGGATCGATTTCACAGCCTGCCGGCGGGCACACATCCGCCTGAAAGGTTTCTATCACGTCCAGCTTTTGATCCAGAGCTGCTGCTGCCAGCTCTATCAGTCCATGTTTTGCCGGATGCAGTCCGGTCGTCTCGGTGTCGATAATCAGGTAGGCGCCGTTTTTCTCAGTCATTCATGAAAATCCTTCGGCTTATACACTGCCGCTGCCGTATTATGCAAGATAAGCTTTTATATATTCATCCCGGCTCAGATGCTGAAACGCTGCCGAGAGTGTTGCGGCCACCTTATCCTGAATCAAGGCCCGGGCCTTGATGGTGCTGGAGTGCTGATGAAAACTTTCCAGGGATACCTCCAGCAGGAGCTGATCCCCGGGCTGGACAAATTTTCTGAATTTAACTTTTGTCGCCTGCGTTAGAACCGCCTTCTTACTGCCAAGCCCGTTTGCAGCAAGCATCGGCCCAATGAGCAGCTGTGCGGCGCTAATAAGGGATTCCATGATGATGACCCCGGGCAGCAGCGGCTTGAGCGGAAAATGATCGCGAAAGTAATCTTCAGTGCTGGTCACATTTCTAATGCCGACGATTTTTTTACCGGCTTCGTATTCTATAACCCGGTCTACCCACGGCCTCGTTACCAGGGAGGAGACTTTGCCCTGCGGCAAACCTGTTGTTACCACCGGCACCTGCTGCAGGGGAGCCTGATATTCTGTAAGGTTCTTAAATTGCCTTCGGGCGCTTTCCGGGTCCTGCAGCTCGTGGAGCGGATACAGGTAACAGACACCGTGATTAATTTCGGCGGCCGGTTTTTTATTGAGCAGAATGCGGGCATGGGCCAGGGCACTTTCCGGCTGAAAGCTCTCAACCGCTCCCTCTAGTTCAATCTGGTCGCCGGGCTGTATATGGTGCGAGCAGGTGTAGGAATCAAGCATGGTAATGAGCGGTTTAACGGTAAAGTCCCTTGCTTCGACAATCAGCCAGGAAAGGGCCTGGGCTGCAGCTTCTGCGGCAATGACCGGAGAAAAGACCGGGAGACCGGGAAAGATTTCCTCCAGGAAATCCCCATACCAGGAAATATTTTTAACGGCCCGCACACGCCGGCCCTTTTCCAGTTCACAGATACGATCGACAAATAGAAAACGCATTTATAAAAATCTCCGATACTCTTATATTAAAATAAGCTAAGCTTAAATATTATAGTATAGCAGTTCTAAAAAAACAGTCTTATTTACCCGCCCCTATAAGAAAAATGATAACGCCCACGTGGAACAAAAGAATTGGCCCCATGCCGCCAGCTGCTCGGCTACGACTGCGTCGAAAAACCAGAACTGGTTGCCGCAATCAATGACCGCTACAAAAACGCTTTCAGCCTCTATGCTAACTACTTCTGTTCAACCCGGAAGCTCAAAGAAAAACAGCGCGTCAACTTAAAACATATCAAAAAGGATTATCCCGCACAAACCCCCTATCAACGACTCCTTGACTCAGAGCAGCTTACCCAGCAGTCTAAACTACTCCTCAGGGAGACGCATAAATCCCTTAACTCTTTTAAACTTAATAAAATCATTGAATCAAAACTCAAAATGGTCTTTAATACCCTTTGGCTACCGCAACCTTGCTGCTGCTTCTCTTATTCTATAACCTCTCCTCTTTGGGGTTTACCGTTTTCTGTGAGTCAACGGGTATGTGCACACCGATCATTTAAAGAAAAGCAGTTGAAATTACATGACAACAACGTGTTGTGTTATGAGTATTTAAGCAACCACCCCCGGTTGCGTTACTGCATTAGGCTCAAGATTGAGAAGAAATAATGAATAATAACCGGGCTTTATTAAACTTTTTTGCGCTCATTATTATTATTGGGTACGTTATAGAACTATATGCTATTTTTAAAATAAATAACTACCCCTGTGAGGATGCATTTATCACCTTCCGTTTTTCCCGTAACCTCTCAGAAGGAGCAGGTCCTGTTTTTAATTCCGGCGAGCATGTTGAGGGCTATTCGAACTTCATCTGGATGACTGCTATAGCCGGTGCCCACAAGCTGGGGCTGGATATGGCTTCATTCAGCAGGTTTATTGGCGGGCTCTGTAATATCCTTACCTTGCTTCTTATCTGGTATATACCGTGCCGCTATTTTGCCATACGGGGATACGGCACCCTATTTGCCCCTCTCCTCTATGTGCTGTTTTTGCCATTTCACTATTTAGCTACCAACGGTCTGGAAACTTCAGCATATACTTTTCTCCTCTTACTCTGTACCCATAATGTGCTCTGGGCACAAAACAGGCCGCTACCCTTTGCTCTATCTTCTTTTGGTTTTCTGCTGTTGGCACTCACCAGGCCAGAAGGGAATCTTTTTTTTGCCTTTTATATCGCGTATATAGTGCTGCGCTGCCTTTTTAACAGGGAGTCCCTCAAGCCCTATCTCCCGGGATTTTTTATTTTTATAGCCGGCTACAGCTTGTTTGTTTTGTGGCGGCTTTCCTATTATCACCTGCCCTTGCCCAACACCTATTATGCAAAGACAGCTTCTTTTCCGTTGATAGTGCGGGCGGGCCTTGGTGTATTTACTCTCAAGGGGTTTTTAACCCACTACCCCTACCTGGTTATTTTTCTGCTCATGTTCTGGAAGGCGGGAAAGTTAGCTGCTGAAAAGCACGCAGTAGTTCCGGTAATACTCTTTATCGCGTGCGGCCTGTGCTTTAATATATTTTTTGTGGGTTTTGAGTGGGTCCCCTTTTTTCGCCATATAACTCCCCTCATTCCTCTGGTTCTTATTCTCTGCCAGTTAATAGTTTGCAGCCTGTGGAATTCCGTCGTTTGCAGTCAGTCGAAAAGACAGCGGCTTATCTGGGGGAGCACGATCGTTTTCTGCTTCGTAATGGCCGGTGAGCAGTTTTTTTTCGACCTGACCCTCAATCTCCGGCTGCGTGATCTTGACTCCTTTGCCTATTACAATCAGAAAACATTTGGTGATTGGGTAAAAAAAGAGCTTGCCGACAAATATCTGCTCTGCCTCGGAGATATCGGCCGGATACCCTATTATTCGGAGACGCCCACCTTGGATCTCTTCGGCCTTACCAGCAGGGAATTTGCAGAGCTCAGGAAAACATATGGAGCACCTGACATTACTTGGCTGCCATGTTCATTCAGCTTTAACAGCTATAAAGAAAAAGAGCGGGCCCTGCTCCTGAAGCTCAAACCGGAATACGTCATGCTGTATAATTTCCAACTGAAGGGATCCGATACATATCCCGGCAGCAGCGTCGGTATCGCAGATCATGCTGATTTTAAAGAGCGCTATGCGTATCTGGGAACCTTTAACATAATTCCTAAAACCACCAGCCCCTCATGGCCCAAGCCGTACAATTTCTTTGATGTGCTTGACCTATCATCGGGGATTTTTGCATGGATATATAATGGCTGGGGATATGATATTTATGTGCGCAAGGACAGTCCCGGCAAACGTTTCAGATTCGAGCTTTATCCTGACGACCGAATAAAAAACATTATAACGTATTAGTTCTTGTGTCCATAGTTCGGTATAATTTTTAAAATAATCCAATCCCGAACAAGACACGGTACATGACGTACAAGCTTAAACAATCGAGCATCTGCGCCAATTATATAGCGTCCTTTTGGCTTTCGTGCATGCAATACCTTGCTTACGACTCTGGCCACTTTTTCAGCGGGCAGTTTAGGTGCATTCAGAGCAGTTTGTTTGCTGAATTCGATAAGCGGCTTATACAGGCGAAGTATTTCAGGACATGCTGCATCTGCTATTTGGTTTGTTACCGCCACACCTTTTTCCCATATGGGAGTTTCGATATTGCCTGCTTCTATAATAATTACCGAAATTCCAAAGGGACCGAGTTCAACTCGTAATGAATCAGTTATTGCTTCTAATGCAAACTTAGAAGCCGCATATGTACTCAAGCATGGTAATGCCAGCAGCCCGGAAGTTGAACCCATATTTATAATTCGTCCTCGGCTCTGTCTGAGCAATGGTAAAAACGCTTTCGTTACTGCAAGCACACCTATAACATTTACTTCTAATAACCTTTTAATCTCCTGAATCGGGAGAATTTCTAAAGGCCCACCAAAAGCAATTCCTGCGTTATTAATTAACCCGAACAACTGATTTTTAGTTAAACGAGTCACCTCGGAAACTGCTGCTTGTATCGAATCAGGATCAACAACATCAATGATAATGGTTTGTAGCCTATCTGACGACTCCTGTTTTAAAGCAGCCCCATCAATATTTTTTCGCACCCCGGCAAATACATGAAAACCTATTCTATCTAAATAGAGGGCGCAGGTTTTGCCTATGCCGGTTGATGCACCGGTTATAAAAACAGTGGCGTTTCGATCCATATATTTACCAATTATTTACTTAAATAGCCGGCTATAAGACTGAGTCGCAATTTATAAATGAATTGGTTTTTGAAGTGGTTAGGCTGCGCAAGATATTGAAACAGCGAAATCTCATAAACGCAAGCTAAGGCTTGCCACTACCAAAACTGGTATTAAGACGGAGCCTCTATGTTGATGGTCGAATAATATACTATTGCTATTAGAGAAGCTCATATTCACCCTTTGGTTTTTGCATACCATTCTGTTAACTGTTTCATTCCTTCTTTAAAAAAGACCTGTTGCTGGTAGCCGAGCTGTTTTTTTGCCTTTGACAGGTTAACAATAAAAGTGCAGCTCCATAAATATAACCCATATCTCGTCAGAAGTGGAGATTGGGATAATCTTAGAAGTTTGGCTCCCAGCTCAAACAGAGATGCGGCAATATAAAGCACAAAAAAAGGAGTTGGGATAGTCGGTTGTTTAGCGCTGATTGCTTTTGTTAATGCGGCAAAATAAGCTCCTGAAGTTATTCTTTCCTCATCAGCGATATGATAAATCTGACAGTCCGGATTTTCAACATCCGCTGCCAGGAGCAGGGCATCCACCAGATTAGGAACATAGGAAAGACACAGCACATTATTTCCCGTTCCCATTTTAAAAATCATCAGACCCTTTGATGCCAGTCGCTCAAGTCGTGGGAATATAGAGGTATCTCCCGGACCCCACAGAATGCCCGGACGGATAATGGTCACGGGAAGTTTGTGTTTCTTATGATATTCAAGGACTAATTTCTCTGAGACAAGTTTTGTTTCCATATAGGGGTGAAAGGGCTTGGTTGTGTAGGGCATTGTTTCATCTACCGGAGCCGTTTCCGGAATCCCCAGAACCGCGAGAGAGCTGATATGGATAAAGTGTTTGACTCCAGAAATACGGCATGCCTCAAGCATATTCCGCGTGCCATCGACATTTACCCGATAAAACTCGTTTCGCGGCCCCCAATCATCTACCTTTCCGGCACAGTGGAACACCACGTCATTTCCCTTTACTGCCTGCATGACTAAATCCGCATTCTGGATGTCGCCCTCAAGCATAGTAACCGATAGATTCTGTAACGTGGAGCGGGTGCTGGGCGGCCACACCAATGCGCACACCTCATCACCGCGTGCGACAAGCTTCTGAACCAAATGTTTTCCTAAAAAACCGGTTGCCCCGGTAACCAATACCTTCATGTTTTTCGCAATACGAAAAAGCACATGTGCTATAGCTATAATTTATAATTATGTAAATTAATAAATGACCAAAATTATTTATCAGAACTTGATGCAATTAATATCTATGTCATAGCGTGCTCAAGATGATCGGTTTCGTGCCTCGTCCCGAATGCTTTCGGGTTAGGCGGGAAGCTTCACATTTTAGTTTTTGCATACCATTCCGCCAACAGTTTCATTCCCTCTCTAAAGGACACCTGCTGCCGGTACCCAAGCTTCTGCCGTGCCTTGGTGATGTCAGCGATATAATGAGTTCCCCACAAATACAGCCCCAGGCGGGTGAGCAGGGGGGCCTGAGATGAGCGCACCAGCCGCGCCCATCCTTCACAGAGGCGGGCGGCAGCATCGAGGGCTGAAAAAGGAACTGTTAGCCTTGGCGGCGGCAGGTCAAGTGCCGCGGTTAATGCTGCAAAAAAAGCCCGGGAGGTGATGTGCTCTTCATCGGCAATGCTGTAAATCTGGCCATCGGGCTGTTCAACGGCGGCTGCCCGAAGCAGGCCCGCCACCAGGTTTTCTATGTAGGAAAGACACAGGACATTATCTCCCCTGCCGAGTATAACCATGAGCCCTTTTCTGGCCAGCTGCTCTATCCGGGGGAAGATGGTGGTATCGCCAGGGCCCCATATAATACCCGGCCGGACTATTGTTGCCGGCAGCCGGTATCTGGCATGGTAGTCAAGAACCAGTTGTTCCGCGAGAATTTTTGTCTCAACATACGGATGAAAATAACGGGTTGCATAGGGCGTCGTTTCGGTCACGGGCATGGTGCGCGGCACCCCCAGCACCACCAGCGAACTGACATGAATAAAGTGCTGAAGGCCAGCGCTGCAGCTTGCATCAAGGATGTTTCTGGTGCCTTCAACATTCACCCGGAAAAATTCGCTCCGCGGCCCCCAGTCAGCTACCCGTCCCGCACAGTGGAAGACCGTATCGTTTCCCCGTGTCGCCCGGGCAAGGGAGTCCCGGTCCTGCATGTCTCCGGTGACGCGCGTAACCGGGCAACCGGCAAATGCCGAGCAATTGCTGGTCTGACGCACCAGCACGGTCACCGCATCGCCCCGCGCAGCAAGCGCCCGAACCAGCGCGCTTCCCAGAAAACCAGTCGCTCCGGTAACCAGTGCCCTCATAATCTCCGCAGAAGCATAAAAAAGAAAAGCTGAAACCCGTGCGGCACCGCGAACCGAACCATTAGCCGCTGAAATGTTCCATTACCAGCGAACAGTTCTGACCGCCGAAAGCAAGCGAATTTGAAAGCACGGCCCGGAGCTTCTTCTCCCGGGCCGTGTTGGGCACATAGTCAAGGTCGCACGCGGGGTCCGGCACCGCTAAGATTGGTGGTCGGGGGAATAATATGGTCTCTCACCGCCAGAACGCAGAGGATGAGTTCCACCGCCGACGAGGCAGTTCACCAGGTGTCCATGCATGGATTTGGTAGAGCTTACGGGTATCTGATAGGCTCGCTCGCCGAAAACTTTTTTTATAGACAAGGTTTCACTTTTATCATTGAGCACCGTTGATGTGCCGTGGGCATTGATATAATCAATGGCGTCGATGCTCTTGCCGCGCATCGGCAAGAGCCCGTTTCATGCAGAGATCGCCGCCCCGGCCGTCAGGCGGCGAATCAGTGATACGGTAGGCATTGGAAGAGGAGCCGCAGCCGGTGAGCTCGGCATAAATCCGGGCGCCTCTTTTTTGTGCATGGGAGAGTTCTTCAAGAATAAGCATGCCGGCCCCCTCGCTCATCACAAAGCCATCCCGCGTCCGGTCAAAGGGGCGGCTGGCCCGGAGCGGGTCATCATTGCGGGTGGAGAGCGTTCCCAGCAGATAAAACCCGGCAACAGCATGTTCGGTGAGCATCGAGCAGTGGCCGCCGGCCAGGGCAATATCACAGTCGCCGCTTTCGATAAACCGCTTGGCCTGGCCGATAGCGTGCCCGCTTGATGAGCAGGCCGTATGTACCGTGGATGCCGGCCCGCGGAGATTAAACAGAACGGCGATATCACTGCTGAGCCGATATCTGCCCGCCGCCGGAAGGAAAAGAGCTTTCCGCGCTGCAGAGATGCCTGCAGCATCTGCGCATGAGCGCTCCAGGGATCAGCATACGCCCGGTATAGATAGTCCCGGTTAAAAAAATCAGGAATGTTTCCGAGCGGAATATATTCTTCATCTGCCCCCAGAGAGATACCCATAACCGGCTGCTCAACTGCCGGCAGTAGAAGGCCCGCATCTTCGAGCGCCATGCGCGCAGCCGCTATGCCCAGCTGGGCGCTGCGTCCGACCAGGCCGGAGCAGTCCCGGGGAAGCAGGGAGCAATCAAACTGAAAATCCCTGACCTCGCCGGCAATTTTTACGGGAAACGTGGAAGCATCAAACCTGGTTATCAGGCCGATTCCCGAACTGCCGTTAATCACTGCCTGCCAGGTGGTTTTCAGATCATTTCCCAGGGGAGTAATGGCTCCCATTCCGGTAATGACTACTCTGCGCCGCATAGGCATGCTCGTGTGTTTGTGTTGCCGGTCCTGCCGATCCTGGGGTTATTCAGTTCCAAGCGTCAGGCATTAGTGCGCGGTTTCTTTTTCCGCAAGCGCCCGCTTTACAATATTGACAAAGGTCTGCACGGTAAAAAGCATCGGGATGTCATCAATGCGGAACCCCTCGACGATTCGTTCCCCGTCAACTTCGGGCATCCTTTTTTTAAGCTCTTCAGCCCCGCGTGCAGTGAGCGCGCCGTCAATCAGCACCTCTTCCTCCTTCAGCCCTTCTTCATCCAGCAGGTCCTGCTGGATGCCGCCGCGGGGGACTTTGATGCCAAAGATTTTTTCCAAACGGAAAACAATGTCCAGCAGATCCAGGGATTCGGCTCCCAGATCATCAAACAGGACAGCTCCCGGCGTCGCATCTTCCTCATCCACCCCGAGTGCTTCCACGATACTTTCCTGTACTTTTTTTAGAATTTCTTTTTCATCGATCATAACAAACGTCCATCCTTTCTCTCACGATTACGCGCCTACCCTCTGAAGCCTCCGTCAACGCGGATGATCTCCCCGGTAATATATGCGGCGTCATCAGTTGCCAGAAATACCGCCAGGCCTGCTACTTCATCAGCAGTGCCCAGCCGCTTCAGCGGAATATGGTTTAGAACCTGGTCCTGTGCCCGGCGCATGACTTCCTTGCTCATTTCGGTCTCAATGACGCCGGGAGCTATGGCATTCACGGTGATATTTTTTGGTGCCAGCTCAATGGCGGCTGCGCGGGTAAACGCGTTAAGCCCCCCCTTGGAGGCGGCGTAATTGGTCTGGCCTCTGCCACCCCGCTCCCCGGCAACAGAAGAGATATTAATGATCCGGCCACGCTTCTGCATCATCATCTGCTGGGCTACCGCCTTGGTGCAGTTGAAGGCGCCGTAGAGGTTGGTCTCGACAACATCCCGGAAATCCTGCTCGGACATGGCCAGCAGCAGCTGGTCGCGGGTGATGCCGGCATTATTCACCAGGATGTCAATGCGGCCGAACTGTTCCACCACCGTTGCCGCCAGCTGTTCCATGGCAGAAAAACTTCTCACATCCCCCTCCAGGCACAGAGCCCTGCTCCCGGTTTCGCTTATGGTTCGAACAACCTGTTCAGCCTTCTCGCGGTTGTGGTGATAGGTACCTATCACCACGGCCCCGGCCGCAGCGAGGTGCAGGGCAATGGTGCTGCCGATGCCGCTCGAAGCACCCGTAACGATAGCAACTCTGTCTTGTAATTTCAAGGACATATTCTGTCTTAAACGCGTACGTACTATTGATATAATTACACCGGACTGAGCGATTCTTTTTGCTCAAGCATATTTTTTAAACATAAGCGCGGTGCACTGCCCGCCGATGCCCTGGTTAATCGACAGCGCCGTTGCTATCTGTTTCTCCCGCGGCTGGTGCAGGACCAGATCAAGGGCACAGTCGGGATCCGGGTGTTCATAGTTTATGGTGGGTGGAAGCAGCCCCTGGCAGAGCGCCAGAACAGCGTATACCGTCTCTATGGCACCGGAGGCAGAACCAAGGTGTCCGGTCATTGATTTGGTGGCGCTGACGGGAAGCTGGGAAAGCCGATCACCAAAGACCGTTTTGAGCGCGCAGACCTCTGCCCGGTCGCTTTCCTGGGTTGCAATACCATCTGCACTGACCCAGCCGACTGCTGCTGCATCAAGCTGCGCATCCTCAAGCGCCCGCAGTATGGCCCTGCTCATGCCGTCGCCTCCGGGTGCCGGCTGGTAAATATGATAGGCGCTGGAGGCATTTCCGTAGCCGACGATTTCAGCATATATCTGCGCGCCCCGGTTCTGCGCGTGGGAGAGCTCTTCAACAAGCACAAACCCGGCGCCCTCGCCGGCAACCATGCCATCGCGCATAAAATCAAAAGGCCGGCACGCAGTTGCGGGGTCTTCCTGGCCGGACAGCAGGTTCATGGCATGAAGGCTGAAGAGGGTATTGGGCGTCAGCAGGCAGTCATAGCCGCCCGCGATCATAAGATCGGCATCACCCCGCCGGATCGAGCGGAAGGCGTCACCAATTGCCTGGGAGCCGCCGGTATAGGAGGAGATGATATTATTATTTTCACCCTGGATGTTATACAGAAGAGAGATGTAATAGAAGGCATTGTTAGGCAGCGCTTTAAGGAGAAAGAGCGGATGGGCAACCGGCACTCCCTTCTCGCCGAACTTTGCCGAATCAAAGGTCTTTTCTTCTTCGTCCCACGACCGGAGAATCGGCTCATTTAAATCCTCATATCCGGGGCCGTCATCAAATCCTCCGCCCCCGGAGCCGATGATGGCACCAAACCGGGTAGGGTCAATTTTATCAAGCGGCAGCGCGGCATCATCGACGGCAAGCTTGGCGGCGGCCAGACCAAGATGTACATTTAAAAAAGAGAGCCGGAGCGCCTTCCGGTCGGCGATAAATTGTTTGGGGTTGAAATTTTTTACTTCTGCCCCAAGCTTCACCGGCAGGTGTTCCACGTTCAACCGGGATATCCGGCTAATGCCTGATGTTCCCGCCAGGAGGTGCTGCCAGTTTTCTTCTTTTCCGATGCCGAGGGGAGAAACAACCCCCATGCCGGTAATGACGGCTCTTCTGCTCATAATAAGGTAACCACACCGCGGTATATGTTTATGGGATTGTCAGGGTCAGCTGCTTTTTATTCGCAGCGACCTTTTTTTGAGGGAGGTGCTGCAGGCACTATACGGCAGTTTTGGGCTTGACCGATTTGTGCGCCTTTGAGCTGGTCAACCGTCTGCCGGATTGGTCCGGCGGCGCCGTAGTCTCACCGCTCCTTTTAAACCGTTCCGAACCAGGGGACTAATGGAATTTTTTCACCACCAGCGAGGCGTTTTGTCCGCCAAACGCAAAAGAATTAGAAAGGATGGTCTTCATCTGCTTTGTTCTGGACTCATTCGGAACATAGTCCAGGTCACACTCAGGGTCCGGATTCTCATAGTTGATGGTCGGGGGTATAATGCCGCCAGTAAGCGTCAGAACGCTGATGATAAGTTCAATAGAGGCTGCGCTGGCAACCAGATGCCCGAGCATGGACTTGTTGGAGCTCACGGGAATTTCGTAGGCGCGGTCTTGAAATACTTTTTTTATGGCAGCAGTTTCACATTTGTCATTGATGTAGGTGGACGTGCCATGGGCATTGATATAGTCTACATCCTCGATGGAGCAGCCCGCATCCTGCAGCGCAGCGCTCATGCAGCTGTCTGCGCCGCGCCCATCTTCGGGTGAGGCGGTAAGACGATAGGCGTTGGAAGAGGAGCCATAGCCGGCAAGCTCAGCGATGATGGGTGCATTGCGTTTTCTGGCATGTTCAAATTCTTCCAGCACCAGCACGCCGGATCCCTCGCCGAGAATAAAGCCGTCGCGCATAAGATCAAAGGGCCGGGATGCTTTTTCCGGCGCATCATTATGCTTGGAGAGGGCCCCGAGGAGGGCAAAGCCGGTCACGGCGGTTTCGCCGATAATGGAATCACATCCCCCGGTGATAACAACTTCCGCATCGCCGTCCTGTATCATCCGCAGGGCCCGCCCGATTGCCTGAGCAGATGAAGCGCAGGCGCTTGAGGTGGTGCTGATGGGACCCTGAATGTTGTACAGGATGGAAATGAGGTTAGCGGCCATGTGTGCGCTTCTGCGCAGCGGCCAGATCTGCCCGAGGTTTTTTGAAGAAGCAAAATGAGCATAGGGGTTGCCATTGCATTGTTCCAGTTTCCGCGACCGGAGCAGGTCAAATATTTTTTCCGGCTCAAACATGCGGTCATACTGAGAGAAGTGCGCATATTCTTCATTAGATCCGAGCGAGAGCCCGATATTTCCCGAGTCCAAGTGCTCGAGATTAAGGCCTGCTTTGTGCAGAGCCTCTTTTACTGCGCTAACGCAGAACCGGGTGCTGCGCCCGAAATACCGGTCGATTTCTTCCGAGATAAGCGGAGTATCAAAGTTGAAATTTTTTACCTCTGCAGCAATCTTGACCGGATATGTCATTGCATCAAAAAGGGTAATGGGCCCAATACCGGATACGCCCTTTATAAGATTGCTCCACGTGGTCTGAATGTCATTGCCAAGCGGCGTTACCGCACCAAAGCCGGTAATTACAACCCGTTTTTGTTGCAGCTTCTTTTGTTCCCATTTTTTAGAAAAGTATGCGGTCATGTTTTTCTCTTTCTGCAGCCAGATATTCTGATTTTTTTATTTGCGATAGTTATAAAGAGATTAAAATTTTGATTAGATGTATTACAAGGAGAATGCCAACAGGCCAGATCATGTTAAATGTCAGCAATAAAACAAAAATGAAAGCAATTACAGACAATTATAAAACAACAACAATTTTTTCGATCGCCGCAAAAGAAGAGCAGCCAGAAACAGTTGGTTTTTTTCAGCCAAAGCATTGGTTTTACAAAAAAATATTGGTTCAATTTAACCAATTAATTCCTTGTGGTTATTGAGATATTTGATTATAAATGACAGCATATTTGTCTTTAACCAGACTTATGATAATGGCCCAAACATCTCGCACGCGCCAACGTATTTCCCTGAAAATTTTCTTTATTGCCCTTCTTCTCCTCGCCGCGAGCAGCTACGCAGCGAGGGCAGAGGATGTGCTGGTAATAAATACCAGCACTATCATTCCCTACAGCAGCTGCATCGGGGGGCTGCGGGAAACGCTTTCCGCCTACTCCCTGCAGGTGGTCAGTATTGAAAACGATTTAGACAAGGGACGGGAGATTATCAGCAGCGTCAAAGAGAAAGAATACCGGCTTATCGTCGCGGTCGGTCCGCAGGCAGCGTTTCTGCTTTCAGAAATAAAATTCCCCGCACCCAAGCTTTTCTGTATGGTGCTCAATCCGCACCGCCTTATAGCAAAGGAAAAACTCTATTCCGGGGTAAGCCTCAATATCCCGCTCGCCTATCAGCTGCAGCAGATTAAAAAGACCTTCCCCGAGCGCAAACGGGTGGGTGTTTTTTTCAGCCAGGGAGAAAATAAGACCGTGGTTGAATCGCTCCGCAAAGAAGCAGACCTGCAGGGGCTGGCTATCGTCGGCTTACCCATAACCTCGGCAAGCGATATTCTGCCAACCATAGCCTCGAAAGATTTTTCAATCGATGCCCTGCTGATGATTCCTGATGAGCAGATTAACTCTCAGAAAATAGTTGAATATATTATTAAAGAGGCGCTGCGCAGAACGATTCCCGTAGTCGGCTACAACAGCTGGTTCGCCAAAAACGGCGCCATTCTTTCTTTTATCATAGATTACCGGGATATGGGCATCCAGGCAGGAACCATGGCCATGAAACTGCTGAAGCAGGGCGTCAATACCCGGGTTACCGTCGAGGCGCCGACCCGCATCAGAGTGAGCATTGATGAGAAAACCGCCCAGAAGCTGGGTATCCAGATAGCTCCCGGCGCTATCCAGCAGGCAGATGAGGTGATCCGCTGATGAAGTGGGGACTCAATATTAAATTTATTTTTATAACCATTTTTCTGATCGTTTTTATTTCCCTGATGTTCAGCATCATCCTGGTCTATCAGTCCCGCAAGGCACTGCTGTATGAATTTGCCAAGCGGGGCCAGTCACTGGTGCAGAATCTGGCGTTGAATGCGGAGCTGCCCCTGCTGCTGGAAAACAAAGACACCCTGAAGACCCTGGCGCAGAATCTCATGCGGGAAAATGATGTGCAAAAGGTACGCATCGTTAACGAACAGAACACGGTGCTGGTGGATATCAGCAAGGGGAGAACCCTCTGGTGGTGGCAGCAGGAAAAGATCAGCCAGCCGGCATATCTTATCCCGGAGGGAGCACGGGGCAGCACCGATGACATGAGCCTTTATTTAGACGGCAGCCGGCCTGAACAAAACACCGGCGCCAAAG
Source organism: uncultured delta proteobacterium (assembly GCA_963803975.1). GTDB lineage: Bacteria > Desulfobacterota > WTBG01 > CAIYCZ01 > CAIYCZ01 > JAPLIX01. Next base: position 50,393 of record CAWDOY010000014.1, on the reverse strand, counting down.
GTCAGCCAATCGGAACCATTGAGGTGATCTTCTCACGGGAGGGCATCATTGAAACGCTCAACCGCATCCGCTGGTGGATATTTCTCTCGGCAACCATCGCCACCATCATCGGCAGCGTGGGCGCGGTCTATTTTTCCTATACGCTGATTCGGCCCATACAGCGGCTGGCCCGGGCAACATCTTCCATTGCCCGCGGCAACTGGGAAGAGCGCATGGATGTAAGCAGGGACGATGAACTGGGGGAACTCACCGACTCTTTTAACATCATGGCCTCCTCCCTGATAAAGAAGAAACAGGAGCTGGAAACAACCTACCGGGAGCTTTCCCAGAAGGAGCGGATGGCAGAAATCGGCAAGTTTTCCATGATGATTGCCCATGAGCTGAAAAATCCGATCGGCATCATAAAAGGCTCGGTAGATATCCTGTCGAAAACTGACACGAAGGCGGAGATCAAGGCAACCATGGTTCGCTACATCCAGGATGAAATCAAGCGCCTCAACCGGCTTATTGACGATTTTCTGTCCTTTGCCAAGCCACAGCCGCCACAGAAAGCGCTCTCCGATATCAATGCGATTATCGAAAAGGTGACAACCCACTTTATGATCCCGGAAGAGGCGCACAAGAAGATCACCCTGCATCGATCGCTCGTCCCGCTGCCAGCCATCGCCATCGATGACCATCAAATATACCAGGCGCTGCTTAACCTGCTCTCTAACGCAGCACAGGCCATAACGCAGCAGGGGGATATCTATTTTAAAACCGATGTCAGTGATGCCAGGGTGCGCATCCAGGTGAGCGATACCGGGGGAGGCATCCCGGATCCGGAGAAGGAAAAGGTTTTTGATCCGTTCTATACAACGAACGCAACGGGCACCGGTCTGGGGCTTTCAATTGTAAAAAAGATTGTCGACAACCACGACGGGGTGATTCAGATTTCAGATTTTACCGGAGGAGGCACAACGTTCACCATCCTCCTGCCAATGTAATCGAGGAGCAAACCATGAACAGGATTCTTATTGTTGATGATGAAGAAAAGCTGCGGCACATCCTGCAGCTCATGCTGGAGCGTCAGGGCTTTGAAACAGCGCAGGCGGCCAATGGCGAGGAAGCGCTGCAGCTCATAAAAAAGTATAATTTCGGGATGGTCATCACCGACCTTAAAATGCCGGTCATGGATGGGATGACGCTGCTGAAAGAAATTAAAAAAATTGATCCCGACTATCCGGTCATCGTTCTCACCGCCTTCGGCTCCATTGAGTCAGCTGCTGATGCCATGGAGGAGGGGGCGCTCTACTATTTTACCAAGCCGTTTGATGAAGAAAAAATCATCAGCAAGGTCAAGCGCTATATGCGGATCTCTGACCTGCTTGAAGAACAGCTGATTCACCGGGAAGAGCTCTCCGCGTCATTTAATTTTTCCAATATCGTTGCTGAATCGCAGCAGATGCTCTCTATTTTACAGCCGGCTGCTCATGTTGCCCAGAGCCCGCAGACAACGGTGTTGATCCTCGGGGAAAGCGGCACCGGCAAAGAACTGCTGGCACGCGTCATCCATCACAACAGCAGCAGAAGCGGCAAACGATTTATGGCCATCAACTGCGCGGCAATTCCGCACACGCTTATTGAAAGCGAACTGTTCGGCCATGAAAAAGGCGCATTTACCGGCGCCGACAAACAGAAGATGGGAAGGTTTGAGCTGGGCCACGGCGGCACCATTTTTCTTGACGAGATCGGCGACCTCAGCATGGAAGCCCAGCCCAAGGTGCTGCGCTTTTTACAGGAACGGGAGTTTGAACGGGTGGGCGGCACCGAGACATTAAAATCTGATGTGCGGGTAATCTGCGCAACCAATAAAGCTTTGGAGGAGCAGGTGGAAAAAGGTACTTTTCGGCAGGACCTTTTTTATCGCATCAATGTTTTTCCGTTAACCCTTCCGCCCCTCAGGGAACGGGGCAATGACATAATCCTGCTTGGCGCGCATTTCCTGCAGCGCTTCTGCCAGGCGATGGGAAAACCGAACCCCCAGATAGATGAAGCGGCAAAACGGATCCTCAAGAAATATGCCTGGCCGGGCAATGTCCGGGAGCTGGAAAATGCCATTGAGCGGGCGGTCATATTATCAAAAGACGGAGCGATTACTCCTGAGACGCTCCGCTTTCTGGCCGCAGCGCCGGGTACTATTCCGGCCGGAGAGCAGCAGTTTCCCCTTCCCGAGGAAGGTATTAATCTTGAGGACATGGAGCGGGAAATAGTGCGGCAGTCTTTGCGCAGGGCGCAGAATAACCAGACGGCTGCGGCAAAACTGCTGGGACTTTCCCGGGGAAAATTCAGGAGCCTCCTTAAACAGCTAAAGGAGACAGAGCAATGAATATAAAGATCTATCCACCAGATGCGTTCACCGCAGCGTGGCAGGATGTATAGGTGCCGCGGTGATACTGTCTCTGCTTGTCAGCGGGGGATATGCCGTGGCACTGGCCCAGGAAAAGGTCCCGGCGTTTGAGGAAACCGAGCTTATGTTTCTTGGCGAAGAGCTGTACACGGTCTCAATTGCTTCACGCCGCATAGAAACGCTGCAGCGCGCCCCGGCCGCGGTTACGGTTATAAGCGGCGAGGAGCTGAAAAAATATCGTACCCTGGCGGAGGTGCTGCGCCGGGTACCGGGATTTTTTATCGACCGCAATGAAGTTAAAGAGCGCATTTACCTGCGCGGCATTCCCGACTCGTTTCTGGTGCTGATGGACGGGGTGCCGTTTTCCTGCGACGCGACCACCATTGATTACCCCCGGGGACTGGACCTGTCCCTTAACTACATCGAGAAAATTGAAATCGTCCGCGGGCCGGGCTCTGCCCTGTGGGGGCCTGATGCATTCTCCGGCATCATTAATCTGGTCACCAGGAAGGGGGCTGACCTGCAGGGGGTTTCGCTGACCACAGAGGGCGGCTCGTTTGATACCAAGCGGGCGGAATCCGTCAGCGGCTTTAACCGCAATGACTGGGATGGCCTGCTGTTTATGTCAACCACCAAGACCAAGGGGTTTGAGCATGACCTGCATAACGGGCAGGAGCGGCCCCATGATCACTATGATGAAGCCTATGGCAAGCTCAGCTACAAAGATATCCTGGAAATCTCCGGCCGCTATTCGCGCTACCGCGATTTTTATTCTGAGCCGGTCTTTATGTATGAGGGCTCGGAGCACAAGCCGTTTTCTTTCATCCAGGCGACGCTTAACAAGAGCTTCGAAAAATCCGCTTTCTCCCTGCAGGGGTGGTTTCAGTATTTTGACAACCTTGACAATTACGGGAAATCGCAATTCACGCAGAACAACAAGCAGTATGCCCTTGAGGCCAAGTATGATTTCAGACTGTTGGAACAGCATTATCTATCCCTGGGGTCATCGTTTCGCTATAATGACGGCAGCAGGACCACGTTTACCTTTGAGGATCAAAATTTTGATTATTTCCGGCGCTATTACACGCGGCGCTATTCCGTCTATTTCCAGGACAAGTGGAAGATCGCGAAGAATCTTGAGGCAACAGCAGGCGTCCGCTATGACGACCACAGTATCTATGGAAAATTTACCAGCCCGCGCGCGGGACTCAACTATCTGTTCTGGGACTACTTCAATACCAAGCTGCTCTACGGCCGGGCCTTTCGCACCCCGACCCTGGCATTCCTGATCGAGCAGATCGGCCTTAACCCCGAGCGCATCGACAGCTATGAGGCGGAGCTGGGCTTTCACTATAAAAATCTGTTTGGCGTTGAGCTCAACTTTTTTTATAACAAGCTGAAGGATCTTATTGAGCGCGATGCCTCGGGAACAGTCAGAAATATCGGCGAGGAGAACATCAGGGGCGTGGAACTTTCAATAACCGGCAAGCCGCTGCGCTCAGTGTCGGTGTACGCCAACTATTCCCATTTGTTCGGCAACCGGCAGCGCGGCACCCAGGCAACCATTGATATCCCCAGCGCTGAAGATCCCGGCCAGACCACGGAAAGCACCATTGAGAGTTTTTTAAACGTGGCCCCGAACAATGTGTTTAACTGCGGCATCGACTACAGTTTTCTGCGCCACTGCCGCGCCAGCCTGGAATTAAACTATGTGGGTGAGCGAAAGCTGGGCACGCTGGCCCAGGCAACGGAGCCTTCCGTAAGCCAGCTCAAGAACTTAGGCTCCTACGTGCTGTGGGATTTTTATCTTCAGGTAAAGGATCTGCCGGTTAAGAACCTGGAGCTGGCGCTCAAGATTAAGAACATAACGGCTAAGAAGTACGACACGCGGGGTGTCTTCGGGTTGGTGGACGGTATGGGCCGCGCAACCTTTATCACGATCAACTACCGGTTTTAATTACTAGCAGGCTGTTGAAAAACACCCATCTGCTTCGTTGTGCTCATCCTTCGTCATTGCGACGTACGGTACCGTACGCCTCATTCCTCAGGATTTCGCGCGCCTTGCATCCGGATGTTTTTGACCAGCCGGGGAGAAAACTACTTTCCAACAACCTGATAGGCTCGTCTCCGTCAGCGCTTTCGCACCGGGAATTAGCTGGCGTCCGCTCTCTACTCTACCATAGTCGTTCCTTTTTGTTTGTGGGGCGCTGTACTGAGTGAGCCATAAAATATCATAATGAGTTAAATGACGTTTTGCGACTATGCTCATTGATAGATGCTAAAAAACCCCATCATAAAGGGGAAACATATGCTTATAGCTATCGATAAGAGAGGCAGCATCAACCTGCCGGCTGAAGTCCGCAAGGAGTTTGGCCTGGGCATCGGATCATATCTTGATCTGTCCATTGAAAGCGCTGGGGCTATCGTGCTCCATCCCGTGTCAATTTACCGCAATGTCAAAGTCAGTGAAGCAGGCAGTGCAAAACTCCACGAAGGGCACAAGAGCGGCACCGGGAAGCTTCCCGCATGGCTTGTTAAGGACATGAAGAATGCCGAACCTGATACCAAGTAAAAAATTTCTACACGACATAGACGCGTTCCAGTCCGACATGCCGTTGCGGAAAAAACTGGCAAAAGCACTTACGATTTTGGAATCCAACCCTCTGCATCCCGGATTGAAGCTTGAGCGCAACATCAATGACCCCTCGGCATGGTCTATACGGATTGCCCGCAGATACAGAATAGCCTTTGAGCCACGGCAGTATCTTTCATCAGGTAACCCTGACTGGGCGGGAGACATACTGCTTCTTCGCTGCCTTGACCACGACGACCTCTACAAATCTCCACGCTGAACTTGATGCGGGGCGAGCAATGCAAACAATAGGTGTCCCTCATTTAGTCACAGCACAACTGGCTCTAACATGCTCAGGTTACGCCCCCTGTTGTCCGAAGAGCAAGCGATCCCCCTGCGCCCAGAACCAGGGCAACCACCCCGGCGATGACAAATGCTGATGAAAATGACTGCGTTGAGTCCGCCAGCACTCCTGCAAGATAAGGCCCCATGGCCTGCCCAATGCCAAATATGATCGTCATGAGGCCAAGGGCTGCAGGAGCAAGACGCCGGCCGAATGCGTCGCCGGCAAGTGCGGCCATGAGCGCAGGTATGCTCCATGCGGTGAGCGCAAACAGTACAGAGGAAAAGTAAATAGCAGTGAGATCATGGCTCAGGCTGAACATGGTAAACGATATGCCCTGAAGCGTAAAGACCCACACCAGGGTGAGCCGCCGTCCAAAACGGTCCGAGACGCCTCCCCAGATAAAACCGCTCGCCAGTGACACAATCCCGATCTTCATCCAGAGCAAACCTGCGTCGGCTGCCGTAAAGACGCCCTCCTTCACCAGGTGTTTGACAAAAAAAGTCGAATAGATGATATAGGAAAATCCGAAGGCAAAGTAGATAGCGGCAAGCTGCCACAGCGTGCGGGATTTATAGACAAGTCCCCAATTTAAAGCCGTAGCACCATTTTCAGAGCTGCGCAGTATTGTTTCAGATTCGCTGTCACCGAGCGGCTTGAGCCCCATCTCATCCGGGAGGTTTCGCAGAAACAGAGCGCACAGTACACAAGCAGCAAGCCCCAGCGCTCCGAGCACATACCAGCTGATGCGCCAGCCATCCGGGCCAAAGGTGCTTAGAATCGCAGGGATCAGGGGCCCTGTCACAATAAGGCCAAAGCTTGAACCTGCAACGCCAATACCGGATGCAAGCCCGCGCCGCCGTGTACCAAACCATGCTGAAACAAGCCCCATGGCCGGAACATTGCCACCGGCTCCGCCAACGCCTGCAAAGAAGCGGGCAATGCACGCGGAGCCGAAAGCGGGAACAAGCCCCGTGAGAACCATCGAAAGGCTGACAATAAGTAGCGAGACTGAAATGACAACGCGGGGGCCATGGCGGGCAGCGAGCATGCCGGCAAACACGACCGTGAGTAAATAGCCGACAAGGTTAAGCGTCTGAAGTTCACCGGTCTGCGTATTTGACAGCTTCAGTCCATCCTGCATTGCGGGCAGGATGCTGGTGTAGCCAAACCGCGCCAGCCCAAGCGCGCTAAACACCGCAAGCACGATGAGTGCAAGAACAATGATGCCGTAGTGCACGGCAGGGGTATGTTTTTCTTCTTTGATCGCTTTTTTCCCCATGAACCTTACATATCAGACAGTCCGCAACGCCTCAAGCTATTTTACATCAATGCCACGCGACCTGCCATATGGGTGAATACGACTTCGTTTACCAATTAGTTCTCAAACGGCAAGAGATATCCCTACCTACTGGAAGATATAGACCTGGACGGTAAGTTTACTTTTCATGGGCCGGTGAGTGCAACACCGAGGATGTTGTGTGAATCAGTGAAATATTGTGGCTCATGTTTCTTCACAAATAGTAACATTCTGCTCTGATTTTTTTGCCCGCCACGTATGCTTTGCCAAATGAAGTGTGCAATGAATTTTGGTTGACTCACTTCTCTCGCTGTTGATACATAAGCTGCACTTTTCATCCTGTAATGCCCACCACAATATATCGGCATTTACCCTTATTTTTTATTGAATGCTTCTTGTAAGGGGGTATAATTATTATTATTGGAGGTATCCCATGATTGGGCATATCACTATAAACTTTGCAGGGAGAGTAAATTTGACCTCTAACCGCCTGTGTGCTGGTGGAGGTCTTTATTATTTATTAACTATTACAAAACAAGTGCACCATGAAACAAATATTGCTTTATGTAGTTAGCATTTTTTTAGTGTGCTCAATAGCGTATGCAGCACCTGAAGATCGTGGAAGTTATACCTGGGCACAATACACGGTTAAAATTCCTGCTCGAGATGGCGGAGCAATAACAGCATTATTATATGTGCCCAATGCCCAATACGCATATCCTCTTTTAACCATCAGACATGGATTTAATAAGAGGAAAATAAAATATCTGCAGCTCATAAAATATGGTGAACATTTTGCGTCTCGGGGTTTTGTTGTCATTTTACCAAATTCCCGGGCTGAATCATATCCCGATCTTGAAATAGAATCTGATGATATAAATGATTGCATGAATTGGGCTGTCAATAGAAGCAAACACCCGGAAAACACTTTAAGCGGGAAAATTGACGAAACTAAGCAGGCAGTAGGTGGTGTTTCAGCAGGAGGGGTAGTGGCGGCAATCGCTACTGCCAAAAATAATACTGACTCAAATGCATTGATAAAATATAGGGCATTAATGTGCTTTGACCCAGGGGATATAAATGGTTTGAGTCAATATTACGCACCAATGATCACCACTCCTACGGTCACCATTTTCGGAGAAAACACACTGTGCAATTTATTTACCAATGGTACTGCAATATTCCATAAGGTTACAGGTCCAGCGTATGGTATGAAAGTAAGAGGGGCCGATCATTGCGACATCGAGTCAAGCTATAATCTGCTGTGTGCATTCATATGTGGGAATCTGGGATGGGATGAATATCACAACAAAAGCTACCGGCGCTATGGAACGGCCTTTCTTGAGACATATTTAAAATGTGATTCAGCTGCGTTTCAGTATATTAATGGATCAATTGCGCAGAGTGATACACGGGTTGAAATTTATACGAATAGCCATGATCTGGAAATGCCGCCAGTTGGGTGCCAATAATTTGAAGGCCGACATTATGCTAATATTTTTTCACTGCCAGTGATGATTGGCAAAAGAAGTGTGCAATGAATTTAGGCTGTTAAACTTCTTTCGGTGCTGATACATAAGCCGCACTTTTGACTGGGTAATGCCCACCACAATATATGGTACGAAGTCTACACCTTGCTTTGATACATTGATGAACTCATTCCCCACTTTTGTACCAAACATAACATGCCTATTGGATTCCATACCATAGCCAAAAGATAAAAAGAATTTTATTGACGGAGTTTCTTCCATGAGAGTATAATTTTAATAATTCCGGAGGTGATATTCCATGTCTGGGATTTATTTAAAAGATAAATTAGATGAGCGTATAATAAACCTCTATCTGCATGTGTGCAGGTGGGGGTTTTTATTTTTAAAACATTGCAGGGGGCATTATGAAGACATCATATATTAAGGGGTTAGCTATTTTTTTATTATTGCTGGCATTAGTTGACTGCCAGAAAAATACCAAGCCCATTGTTGTTGGGGAAGAGGTTGAAGTTACCACCGAGACCATAGGGATAGAGGGTGGAACTATTACTGTCAGTAAAACAGGTGACCCGCTTGATGGACTTACAATTGAGGTGCCAGCAGGCACTTATAGCGAAACGAAAAATTATGAGATTTCGTACCGACCTATAATTTCACATAAATTTGGCAATGATTTTAACCCTTTAACCCCACTCATTACAATCGACAATGGTCATGAATTCTCCAGCGAAGTAATTACAATCAAAATTCCGGTAAAGATTCCTGACCCTGAAAATGACTTTGCTATGGCCTTTTATTATGACGAGAACACCGGTGAATTAGAGGGGATGCCGCTTATCGCTCAGGAGTCAAACTACATAACTGTTGCTACATGTCATTTCAGTAATTTTGCAGTTGTTTACGCAAAAGTGCAAGAGCTCAAAGGACTTGCATTAGACACAGATTTTAAGCATGGTATTGATGACTGGCAGTTCAAGAATTACGGCTCTTATGTTGCTGATGGTGGGCAATGTTCAGGTCAAAGCGTTGCAGCATTATATTATTATATAGTTAAAAAGAAGCGGGAGGGAAAACCATCTTTATATGGACTTTATGATAACAACGGAAACAGTGAGCACAAAACACCGTCATTACAATGGGATGATGAATTAGCCTATAAACTCTGTTCTGTTATTCAGCGCGAAAAAAGCTTCGATACAGAATTGAAAAAAAATCGCGGGGTACAAGTTACAACTAATCAAAGGAGATATTTATACGTATTTATGTTTTGCTTATGCATTAAAAAAGACAGGAAAGCCTCAATATGTCTCAGTTAATCGCTGGGAAAATGAAAATACGCCAGATAAAAAACATTACGGGCATGCTTTGATTGTTTATAAAAAATCTGGAAGAACCATGCTGAATGGTCGTGAGGTTGATATCTTTTCTGTTTCAGACCCAAACTTTCCATACAAGCCAGGGAATCCAACTGAAGAAAATAAAATTGTATTTGATTTTGAAACGTTAAAATTTGAACCATATCAATCAGGGGAACGTGCTGATGGAGTGGGTAAAAGATATACCAAGATTTATTATTTTGGTGTTAATTCTTTTATTAACATATCACTAATAAAAGACCTTTGGGCAAAAGTTGAAGACAAAACTATCGGACAAGATATTTTTCCTGCATATACTTTGACAGTTAACAGTAGCGGCAGCGAAACAGAACTCATAGATGGATATAAAGTTCAAAGCGATGCATTAGATATAAAATTATGCATAGATGGATACTTGGGGTATATACCTGTTTATCCCCAGCTGACAATTTATAATAGTGAAGGCAATGAAATTAACACTTATTATGCTGAAGATATAGCTGACGTGTGTTTGTCTGCCCATGTAGAAAATCTAAAAGAAGGTGCAAATCTACTTGGCTTCCACATTAAAGGTGATACAGAAAACAAAAATAGAGGATATATAGGATTTAAATGGATAAACTTAATATATGAGAAACCGGTAACACCTCCTGTAGATATTAGCGGCTTCAATCAATGCACGTTCAGGTTTGCAGTCGTGAAGGGACGAGGGGTGGATTCAGACGGTGGAGAATATGACAAATATATCAATGTTGATATGTACCCCACCGGCACGTTTTCTGGGAATACCTTTAACGGAACAGAAGACCGGGGGTGTGGTGAGAAATGCAAGCAGACCGGAACCTTCAGGGCAACGGTTGATCCTTGTGCTGATGATCCCACGCAATTATGTGTGACCAGCTTCAAGGCAGAGGGCTTGTTAGACATGAGCGCTCAGGATTGGACCTGGAGCATACAGAACAGTGTTAACAAGCCGCTCTATGAAGATGTCAAGGAAGCTGACCGGATTGGGTTCTGGGTTTTTGGCAGCTCAGTGTGTGATTATTTTGATCCTGCCACGCTGAAGTATCGGGAGCAGTACACCAGTTCATATGTTGATGTATTAAGTCCATACAGTTGTGATGAAGATTCAGAGTTTGAAATAACCTTTAACAAGCCTTAATCTTTCAAAATAAAAGGGTAGCAATAAAAAACAAGGGCATTGATGCCGTTACCTTTTTCTATATATTGTGGTGAGCCATTCCTAGTAAAAAGGCATGCTTTCATGGTCGGCATCATTGACGCTTAAGACTCCTATAAAAGATAAAACGGGGTGAGGAAGGCAGGGTCAGCAATGGCCCTGCCTTTTTACAACATCTTGTGGTGTCACCTGATTGGTCAAAATGCGCGCTTACTGCTATCAAGCGCATTGACCAACTCTGCCCAAGTTGTTTAACACTTCATTTAGAAGTCACAATTTTTTCTCTGTTATCTCCCCTGAAAAACCATGCACATCTGCCGGGGCTGACTCTGCACCGGGGGCTTAAATGGGAAAAGGGGGCAACGCCCTTTGTTGTGGCTTTCACTGCTTTCCCGGCATATGATCCCAGCCCATGCCACGACTATCACACATCGTAATACCAAAAATATTCCCCACCATATTGCTCGGCGCGGAAACTATCAGCATGATGTGCTGGCGATTTTGCCTTTTACTGTACTGAAGTTTGTTAAGGGGCTTGAGAGAAAACTGAAGCGCTCACTTGAGTGTTTGGCCCCGGAAGACCACAGCAGGAGAGCTATTAAAGGGCGCTGTTATATATCCCCTTTTATCCCCCTGAAGGTAATAAAGAGGCGGTTGACTTGTTTGATGATGGCGCAACGGGACGTGCACTATACGCGACCAAATAGAAAATGCGGGTTTGACCATATAAGCCAAACCCGCATCAGTAGTGACGGGGACGACGAGGCATGAACCCGCGTCTCCGGCGTGACAAGCCAGGGACCTCAATCTTTCTCCGCGGGCATTTCTCCGTTTTCAATCCGGTAGTCCTTCAGCCATTTTTCATCACTTTTCCGGATAAGCTTTTTAATCTGGCCTACCTTGTTTCTGAAATCCTGGGAGATGATTTCCGCTTCATTAATATTGGTGACCACATGCGGGGTTATTATTATTATCAACTCTGCTTTAGTTTTACTGCTTTTGGTGTCGCTGAAAAAATAGCCCAGCAGCGGTATGCCTGAAAGAAACGGTATGCCGGACACGGTTTTGGATGATTCCTGGCCGATGAGGCCGCCGATGACGATGGTGGTTGCATTCTGCACTACGAGCGAGGTCTGTGCCTTACGGTTGGTTATGGTCGGAGACTGTATGCCGCCGGCCACGATGGGCTGAGCCTTGCTCACTTCCTGCTCGATATCCATTGATACCAGGCCCTTGTCGTTAATCCGGGGGGTAACCGTCAGGATTACGCCGGTGTTCCGGTACTCGATGGAGCGGGAGGTCTGGTCGACGTTGTCGGTGGTCAGGGGCACATACTCACTGGTGACAATGGGCACTTCTTCACCCACTTCGATGCGCGCCTCCTTGTTGTCGGCGGCCAGAATCTGCGGGCAGGAAAGAATATTGAGCTTGTTCTGGCTCGCCTGGGCGACGAGAAAAGCCTGCAGCCGGTCTGAACCAAAGCGGTAGCTGAACCCCTTGTTGAGGGCGGTTCCCAGGTCGGTTCCGAGGCCGCCAAGCCCGTAGGTCGTCTCGGTCCGGCTTTCGCCCTTGTACCCGCCGAGGCTCGTGTTAGGGTTTCTGAGCGCCCACTCCACGCCGAATTCCGTGTCTCCCGTCATCCTTACTTCGGCAATGAGCACCTCAATGAGCACCTGTTTGGGGACCACATCAAGCTTTTGAATGGTTTCCTTGATGACCGCATAATCTACCGGGAGGGCGCGGACGATGAGCGAGTTAGTGGTCTCATCAGTTACTATTTTGATCTCAGCCTGGAGCATCCCGGTCACTCCGGTAACCCCGCCGCCGGTACCGGTATCCCTTCTGGAGGAGCCGGTCTGCTGCTGCCGGTCCCGGGTATTCCGATTCCTGCTCGACATTGACGACTGGCCGGTGCGTGAGGTTGTATCCTTTTTTGTCTTCGGGGTCGTTGAGGAGGATTTCGCGCCGGCTCCCTCGCCGTAGAGGTTGCCCAGCACATCGGCGATATCAGTGGCCTTGGCATTCTCCAGAAAATAGACAAATACCTGCTCTTCATTGCCGGTTTCAACTGCATCGAGCATCGAAACCCAGTGCTCAACTTTTTCCATGACCCCGGGAATGGAGCTCACGGCCAGAATATAGCTGGCCCGCTCGATGGGGATGAAAGAGACGCCAATCCCCTTTTCTGATGATTTGGCAAACCCAACAGAGGTGAACAGGCCTTCCAGCTCCTTTGCCATGTCCTTCACATCGGCGTTTTTTACCTTGAAAAAACGCACCTGCATCTGCTCGAAGGTATCGACATCCATCACATCAATAAAGCTCAGCAGCTTTTTTACATTTGCCGAGGTGTCCACGATGATGAGGATGTTGCCCTTGCTGAATTCCTGGATATCGCCTCCCGGGCTGATGAAGGGCTTCATAACCTTTATCGCTTCTGCTGAAGGAATGAAACGCAGGGGTACTATCTGAATAATAACCCGGTCGAGCGAGGGCACAGATTCAAGGGCAGTTCCGATGCCCACTTCGGGGACTGCTGATTTTGCCTCCTTGAGGGGGACGATTTTGTAGATGCTGCCGGTTTTGACCGCAGCAATGTTGTTGATCTTGAAGATCGTTTCCATGATGGGCATCAGCTGGCTCTTGTCTATTTCGCCGCTGGTATGGATATTGACCTTGCCGCGCACTGCCGGGTCTATGACATAATTTATATTGAGGACATCAGAGAGGGCATTTATCACTTCGTAAATATCCGCATCATCAAAGTCCAGGGCTATTTTCTGTTTCCCCCCGGGTTCCGCGGCAGGTGTTTTTTGTGCAGACGTGGTGCGCAGCTTCTGCTGCTCACGACGCTGCAGCGGGGTAGTGCGCTGCGTATCGACCGGCTGCGTCTCGCCGGCTTCAACAATAGACTCAGACTGCGGAGCGGCCGGGGTGCCCGGTTTTTCAGCGCTGCGCTGCGGCCGGGGAGCGGGTGCAGCAGGTGTTTTTGCTGCCGGCGTGCCGGCACAGCTGATGCAGAAAACAAGCAGCCATAATCCGGCGACCCAGAAATGATTTTTTACTGAGCGCAGCAGGGTGGCGGTTAGCACGGGATAACGTGGCATCATATCGGCATTTAACCTTTTTCTTCCTTCTTCATGAAACCGCAGACCACGGCGGTAACAATAACCTCCCGGGGCTCTCTGCGATTCCTTACACTAATTTTAAGATTTGGAATTGTCAAGAGTTTTTGGCCGGTCTCAATACTGTAGACAAAGTTTTTCATCCGGCTCAGATCAGTGGTAAAGCGCACCTGGATGGGAACGGTGACCAGGTCGGCCTGCTTGCCCGAGTCCATAACCTTAACGCTCTGAATCTCAATCGTGCTGCTGGTGGCAATCCGGTCTATGCTTTTCTGAATATCCGCAGCAGACAGAGACGGGGTTTCCCCCTTCAACAGGCTGTTACTTATCTTCACATCATCTTTTTTCAGGAGCCGGAGCTTTTTTTGCAGCTCGTCCTGCTTGCCGATGATGCGGGTATATTTTTCAACCGCTGCTTCCTTGAACGCCAGATCTTCTTTCTGGCTGGAGAATTTATCAACGGCCGGAAAGAAGATGAATTTAATCAGCACAAAGAGGCCCACGGCCACGGCACCAACCATAAGAAACCGTCTGTCCCGAGCAGAAATCTTTAACGGCATGTTCTGGTCCCTCTCATTTTTTAGCTGCTTCCGGCGTCAGCTCGATTTTAAAATTTTCTTTTACCCCGCCGCCCTTGGTGATAGGCGAGGTGAATTTTACCTTTTCAAACAGCTTTGAATCTTCAAGAATGGGGATCAGTTTAGAAGCCGAGGTAGAATACCCTGAGAGAATAATCTTTTTTTCGTCCCCGTTAAATTCAAAATCAGTAAGCCAGCTGTCATCCGGAATAAGCATGGTGAGCTCTTCCAGAATTTTCAGCTTTGATACATCCGCATCCTTTATCTGTTTTATCTCGGCATCGTATTTTTCTGTTTGCTCAATTTCCTTCTGCAGCGCCTCTACCGCCCGCGCCGCCACTTTTAATTCAGCCAGCTGTGCATCCAGCTCCGTAATGCGGGCATTGGTTTGCAGAATATTCGTTATCAGGAGCCCGCCGGCCAGCAGTACGACGAGACAGGATACCACCACTGCAGCAATCTTTTTTTTACTCTTTTTCTTTTTCGGGCGCAGGGCAACGGGCATGAGATTGATATCCAGCGGTACCCGCCGCACCCCCTTGAGGGCAAGGCCCAGCACTATGGACAGCAGCGGCAGCTGGCGCTGATCAGCCGCTTCGCGTACGCTGATAGCAGCATCCCGCATGACGCTGACCTCCAGTCCCGCAGGCGCAGACTGCTCGATAAGGGACGCTTCATCCAGGTCCTTCCCGGAAAGAAGAACCCGGACCGAACGCTCTAGCTCCGTATGCTCCGGAAGGTTGAGCATGCCCCGCTGGATTTCATGCTGGATCTCGCTCAGGTAGAGGTTTGCCTGGTGCTCTTTGGCATTCTCCCGGTCACTCGCCGCAACCGGCAGGGAGCGCGCATAGTAGAGCGTGTCATCACTTACCAAGTTGAGTTCCAGGTGGCCGTTAAGATAGGAAACCAAAACCTCAAGCGCCGGTGCCGCGGCCTCCCCGCTGCCTGCGGTGCCTTGCAGCGCCTGCGGAAAGAGCTGCGGGACAGCCTTCTCCAGCTTTGCCAGGAGGGTGCTTTGCAGCAGCAGGTCTTTTTTTGACCAGAGCTTGTCTGCGCCATGACGGCCGGTTGTATGGATGTTGAAGAGCGCCGTGGAGGTCAGCTCGATGCCGCGGGGGCGCACGCCAATTTTTTTAAGCAGATTGAGGTAATTGTCAACCACCTCTTTTTTAACCACGATAAGCATCAGATAGAGCTGATTTCGTGCCGGAAAGCGCTTCAGTATATAGTAGTCGAAATAGATGGCATCCAGGGAAAACGGCGTGAGCCGGTCCATTTCATAGTTTAAAGCGCTGCCGAGGTTTTCCTCCACGGCAAGGGGCAGATAGACTGCCTGCATCAGCACCTTGTCCCGGGAGAGTGCCAGAAACAGGTTGTCGCGTCCGCCCGGGTGAAGCCTGAGAAACCGCTCAAGGTTGTAGAGAAGCGCCTCATCCCGATCTTCTCCCTTGAGCTCCCCCAGGGGCATTGTTTCATAGCCTTCCAGCCAGGTGGCGCGCAGCCCCTGTTTCAGGCATACCAGCACCATCTGCTCGTCTTTAATGAGGAGTCCTATGCTCTGCATGGCTTTAGTACGATTCCTGTCACAATGATTGACACTCTTAGCTTCCCTCTTGCCAGTGCATAATGAAAAAGTTGTTCCTGGTCAACAGGACCACACCGGTAATATTCCGGCTGGCTGCTTCGACCAGTCCCCGGCTTTTGATTCTATAGTAGCGAGCCTCGCCCGCGCTGCCTAAGGTTATATCCTTTTTCCACACCTCATAGTTTTTGAATTCCGGCAGCCGGTCGGCAGGCGACGCAAACCGCTTCTCCTTGCGCGCACGCACGATCATTTGTGCTGTCTCAGCATCCATGCCCTCCAGCAGCTGCAGCTGCGCTGCCGAAGCGGTATTGATATCGATTTTAAATGTGGTAGAGGTGGAAAACGTCGTAAAAATATTAACCAAACCGAGGTTGCGCTTCTTTTGCTCGTCCTGTTCATCCCGCGCTGTTGCTTTTTCCTGCTGCTGAGCCACCGCGTCCTGCCCCCCGTCTTCTCCGGTGAGCAGGGCCTGCAGTTCATCAGCACCAAGGCTGGCAGCATACGCCGGGTTACCGGCATCACCATAGAAGATCCGTTCGTCAATGCCTTTAACCAGCAGCAGGTCTTCCATCACCGGCAGTTCCCCGTCCCGGCACTCATGGGGTTCAGCCAGGGAGCGGTAATAGTCCTGTTCAGCGCCGTTTACCCCGGTGATCTCGTGGTCAGCGTCCCACCAGTCGATCATGGAATCGGCAACCGTATCGCGCTCTTCACCTTCCAGTCCGATTTTTTCATCGAGCAGGGCCTTCAGCTTAGCCGGGTTCTTTTTCGCCTCGCGTAAAAATGCATTTATGCCAATCTTATTATTCTCATCTTCAATTGAGACGGCGCAGGTATAGTCCCCAAAGCTAAAGTTTATGGGTCCTATGCCGGGCTCCCAGACCAGCGGCGGCTCCTCCTTGTCCGGTTCTTCCAGGGTGCTGCGTGACGGCGGCCGGCTCATGTTTCTCATCAGTTCCACAATGGCCTTGTTAATGCCTGCTTCAGCACAGTAGGCAGCCTGTTCGCCGTCCCTGAAGTTTCTGGTGATAACGGTCTCAGTGCGCATGGTCCAGGAAAACTCAGCACAGATAACGGTGAGCAGGGTTATGACCCAGAGCACCAGTAACAGTGCAATGCCCTTGTCGTTGTTCATGATAGTGCGTATCCTGCCTGCGGCAGGTGTTCGAATACCCGCAGGCCCTTAGCAGGCTGTTGCAAAACGCCCATCTGCGCATTTCCCTCATCCCTCGTCGTTGCGGCGCACCCTGAATGTACGCCTCACTTCTCGAGGATTTCGGGAGCCTTGCAGCTGTGCATTTTTCACCAGCCTGGGAAAAACAACTTTTTCAACAAACAGGCCCTAGATGCCGTAATTGTACATGGAGGCAATGGTATCAAGCCCTATGGGAATGATAATCTCCTGATTGAACACTCTGCCGTTGCCCATATCAAAGGTCAGGCTCACCTCGACCGCGCGCGGGAGGCGCAGCTCTCTGTCGACTTTAGTCTTGGGATCCCAGGACTGCACCCATTCGCCCTTCTCATCCTTTTTCTTCTGGTCAAAATAACGAAACTGAATCTGTTTTACCTCAGGGCCAACCACTACGGCCCGGTCCTTGTCACGCAGTGCACGCTCTGCCAGGTCTTCTCCCAGGGCCAGGTCTTCTCCGGCCATGAGCCCGGAGCCGTCTTTCACCCAGAACTCAAGATAGGAAAGCCCGTGCAGCGTATTGTACAGGTTTGCTGAGGAGACAAATTTCAATGCATGCGGCTCACCAAAAAAAGCATAAAACTTTACGTGTTTGTCAAGCTCTCCCGGGGTCAGGGTATAGGGAAAGCAGGAGCGGATTTCCCTGTACAGAAGATCCGTAACGGCGCGGATCTCCTGATACAGCTCCAGATCGCGCTCACCCTTTTCCCAGGCGCTGGACCCGAGACGAAACGAGGAAAAGATAACGCCGATCACCAGGGAAAAAATAGTGATGGCAAGCAGCATCTCTATGAGCGTAAACCCGCGCAGATGGCGCTGTCGCGCAGCACGGAGAACAGTTAGAAAAACTGGTTGCCTTGCTTCCATTCTTTTTTTCGGACCGTCTTTAACGTCGTCACTGCTACCTGCCGGACGCGTTCGCCCACGCGCCATTTCACTATTGACTCAAGCTGGAAGGTCTCTATTTTTAAGTTCTTGTAGGCCTGTTCATCTTCAGGGGCTGCTTCGTGCGTATAGGGCACAATCCGCGTCTCCCAATCATAGCCGTCGCCAAAGGTTCCGCTTTGTGCTGATTCAGCCAGCTCGTCCGCCATCTTTAATTCTTCAATCTTCTGCTTAGCATGAAGCATGGCCCGGGTTACCTCCTGCGAGGTGGTGCTGGCCCGGAGGGCTACGGAGAACTGCTGCAGCAGCACCGTTACGGTAATGGCCAGGATCATGACGGCCAGCAATACTTCCAGCAGCGTAAACCCCCCGTCGCCGCGGGGCGAGGGGTCAGGATTCCTGCTCTTCAAGGGTCACCACTCCGGTTAAAAAGGCAACGCTTACCCGAAACTTTCGGTCCCGGCTGTCGGCAAGCACCAGCTCCCCGCCCTGTGAGGTGCCATCAGAATAGAACACCATTTGCGCCAGCTCCTCTTTGGTTGCGGTTATCTCTTTGCCGCCGACCGTAATCTCCGTGAGGGTAATGCCCTCGGGAAGAGAAACAACTTTTATTTCCGGCTTTTTTTTCGCTGCCTCCGCAGCGCTCTCTGCTTCCATGCCGGGATCTTCTTCCGCTGCTTCTGTCTGGTCCGGGGTCAGCGGCTGGGGGATGCCGCGGATTACGACCCGGTTGTAATCACGGTCAAAGATTACGCTGTAAGGCTGTGAGCGGCTGACTGCCTGGCTGCGGGCATAGCGAAGCGCCGCGGCAACCTTTTTGGCAGCGGTCTTCAAGGTCAGCCCGCTTAAGCCTCTGGTGACCGCGGGACCGGCTAACGCAAGGACAAAACTCATGATCACCAGGACAATCATGAGCTCAATCAAGCTAAAGCCTTTGCTGGCCGGCCGCGGGCTCCTGCTCTTCATGCCGGTTTTCTATCCTTCTTTCTCTTGTGCGCCCAGCACCTTCCAGCTCACAATATCGGCATTCTCTGCCTCGCCGCCGGAGGTGCCGTCCGCGCCATAGGAGATGATGTCATAATCGCGCCCGTCTTCCCCCGGGCACTTGTACTCATAGGGGTGCCCCCACTGGTCCAGGGGAATCGCTTTGGGCAGATACGGGCCTTCCCATTTGGTGTCATCCACCTTTTTTACCAGCTCTTCCAAATCTTTAGGAAATCTCCCCATGTCAAGCCTGAAGGTATCAATGGCGGTGCAGAACAGTTCAATTTGCGCCTTGGCGGTCTTCTGCTTTGCCGATCCCACCTTGCCGAACATGCGCGGCGCGACCAGGGCCGCAAGCAGCCCCAGGATGATGATAACAATTAACAGCTCAATGAGGGTAAAACCCTGTTCTCTTCTTCTGCGTTTCTCTGCATCGTTTCTTTTCATCTTTGGTAAATCCTCCTCACGTGAAAACGATAAATCCGGTGCGATACCGCAGCATGCTTCGATCCCCGGTGGTACCCTACAGTGCGATATCATTAATGCTCAAGATAGCCCAGATGATTGACAGCACAATAAAGGCGACCAGGAATGACATGACCAGTATCAGCAGCGGCTCCAGCACGGAAATAAAACGCTTGACGGTGTTCTGTATATCCATATCATAGGTGTCGGCAACGCGTATAAGCATTTCGTCAAGCCGTCCGGTCTCTTCTCCCACGCGTATCATGTGCATTGCCAGGGAAGGGAAAACACCCGCTGCCCGCATCGGGCCGGAAACACCCTTGCCCTCCTTGGCGCCCTTGCTGATATCGGTAATCGACTGGGAGATGACCACGTTGTTAATAACCTCCTTGACGATGGTAAGCGACTGCAGCAGCGGAACGCCGCTGTTGATGAGGGTCCCCAGGGTGCGTGAAAGCCGGGCAACCTCTATCTTTAAAATCAGGGTCTTGAGGAAGGGAAGCTTAAGCTTGAACGTGTCCCAGGCCAGCCGCCCCCGCTCTGTCGCGCACCAGCGCTGAAAGATTATATACAGCAGGACCACCAGGCCCAGAAACAGCCACCAGTAACTTTGCACTGCGGTGCTGAACGAGAGCAGTATCTGGGTCGGCAGGGGCAGCGCCTTGCCCATTGACTCAAAGATCATGGTGAAGCGCGGTATCACAAACAAAAGCATCACCACAATCACCACGGCCATGACAGCAGACCAGAATAATCGGATATATCATGGCATTTAAGACCGTGCTCTTGAGCTGCTGGGAGCGCTCCAGAAAGTCAAGCAGCCGTGCGAGGACCAAATCCAGCACGCCGCCCGCTTCCCCGGCCTTTACCATATTCACATACAGGCGGTCAAAGACCCGCGGATGCTGCGCCAGCGCATCAGAAAACGAGCGTCCGCCCCGCACATCCTTTAACACCTCCTGCACGATCTTTTTCAGCTTTTCATTTTCCGTAAGATCCACCAGGATGGACAGCGTCCGGTCCAGCGGCAGCCCGGCCTTTATCAGCGTGGAAAGCTCCTGGGTAAGGGCCAGCAGGTCTACCGCGGAGACCGTGTTGAACGGCAGCGCCAGGGAAGAAAACCGCATTGAGAGAGAGAGCTTCTGCCCTGCCGATGAGGGGCTTATTCTAATGGGAATATAGCCCATGCTGTGCAGCTTGCTCACCAGCGCCCCTTCCTCGGGCGCGCTCATGATACCCTCAATGATTTTTCCCAGGTTGTCGCTTGCTTTATATATGTACTCTGGCATGATAGTGTAGATGTAACCAGCGGTTAGAAAACGGTTGCGGCCGGCACCGGTTCCGGCTGCCCATTGTTATCTGCACGGCCGGCAGCGCCAGCCTCTGCAGACCAACACCGCTGCTGCGGCAGCATTGGTCATTCCACCTGCGTCACTCTCAGTACTTCAGAAATGGTCGTAACACACTTCTTGACTTTAGACCACCCGGATTCCCGCAGCGTCCGCATGCCGTGGCTTCGGCCCTTTTCCTTGATGGTCTTGCTGTCTGCCCGGGAGAGAATGAGCTGCCTGATTTCATCATTGATCGGGAGCAGCTCATAAATGCCGGAGCGGCCCTTGTAGCCGGTACTGGCGCAGCGCTCGCACCCCCGGCCCCGGACTATGCGCAGATCACGCAGCGCTTCTGATGACAGCTCCATTTCCTGGAGCATGCCGAGATCCGGGACATACTCTTCGTGACAGTGCGGGCACACCACCCGCACCAGGCGCTGGGCCATAACTGCCAGCAGACTGGATGACAGGAGGTAGTTCTCCATGCCCATCTCCAGCAGCCGCGTTATGGCGCCTGCTGCATCGTTGGTGTGCAGCGTGCTGAAAACCAGGTGCCCGGTAAGTGCTGCGTGGACGGCAATCTCTGCGGTCTCGGCATCGCGTATTTCACCGATCATGATAACATCAGGGTCCTGGCGCAGGATTGATCTCAGGCAGTGCGCAAAGGTAAGGCCGATGGAGGGTTTTACGTGAATCTGATTGACTCCGTGGAGCTGATACTCTACCGGGTCTTCAACCGTGATGATCTTTTTATCCGGGGAGTTGATTTTATTTAAAGCGCTGTACAGGGTAGTGGTCTTGCCGCTGCCGGTTGGCCCGGTTACCAGGATTATGCCGTAGGGCCGGGTAATCAGGTCCTCGAAGCAGGCAAGATTATCGTGCGGGAACCCGAGGTGCTCCAGATCAAGGATGATGCTCTCCCGGTCAAGAATTCTCATCACCACGCTCTCGCCAAAAAGGGTCGGCAGCGTGGAGACGCGGAAGTCAATCTCCTTGCCCATAACGCGCAGCATGATGCGACCGTCCTGGGGAAGTCTGCGCTCGGCAATATTCAGTTTGGACATAATTTTTATTCTGGAGATGACCGCTGCCTGGAGGCTTTTGGGCGGGGACTCCATATCATGGAGAATGCCGTCAATGCGGTAGCGCACTTTAAAGGAGCCATCAAACGGCTCAAAGTGGATGTCGCTTGCCTGCAGCTCTATGGCGCGGGATATGATCAGGTTCACCAGGCGGATTACCGGCGCTTCTGAGGCAAGGTCCTTCAGGTGGTCAACATTGTCATCTTCAATCGAGAGCTCCCCTTTTTCATCCTTGATGTTTTCTATAATACGGTCCATGGAAGATGATTCGGTGCTGAACAGGCGGTCAATGGTGTCAAGTATCTCATTTTCCTTGGCCAGGGATAGTTCCAGGGCGAGGCCGGTAGACATCCGGACAGCATCAAGGGTCGCCTCATTAAAGGGGTTATAGATGGCGATGGAGAGGGTGTTGTCTTTAAGTTCCAGGGGAACAAGGCGTGCCTGCTTCATAAATTTTTCTGACAGGCTTTCAATAAACAGTGTTTTACCCTGATAATTTTTCAGAGAGATATAGGGAATGCTGAAATAGTGGCCGAGGGTCTTTAACAGGTCTTCTTCAGAAATAAAGCCCATGTCAACCAGGCGCTGGCATATCTGCTGGGGCGGATCTCCCCCATCCTCACCGATTACCGTCTTCAAGATATCAGGAGTTATTTTATCCGATGAAAGCAGAATATCTGATAACGGGTCTGTTGCGGCAAACATTATGAGCTCATTTCTTTCTTTGCTAACCCTGGCGCAGGACAATTTAAAATTTGCCGACGGAAGCACCAGGATGTTTTACTAAAAAAGCAAAAACTGCTGTAATGACAGAATCTAACCATCAAATATTTAATGTTTTTTATATCATACCGGACAATAGGGAGTCAAGCTAATTGCCCCCCTGAAGACCTGCCGGTCTCTGCGCAAAGAAAAAGATATTCATGCAATGCATCCTTGCAAATCCTGTGGATTGCGCTATACTGTGCTCCTGGCAGAAGGAATAAGCACTCTTTAAAACCCCGCATGTTCCGGCTGCATCAGCCAGACTTTTCCGATGCATACCCGCAATTCTAAACTCCCATTCGGGTACAAAAAAATATAATACTATTCATAAGGAGGAAACTGCATGCCTATAGAACCCCATGGCGGTACCTTGATTAATCGCCAGCTTAAAGGCGAACAAAAAGAAAAACTGGAAAAAAGGGCGGGCAGCCTGGAGCGGAAGCGCTTAAACACCCGCGAGCTGTCAGACCTGGAGATGATTGCGACCGGAGCATTGAGCCCCCTGGAGGGTTTTATGACCAGCGCTGACTATCGCCCGGTTGTTGACCGGATGCGGCTGGGAAGCGGGCTGCCCTGGACGATTCCCATCACGTTAAGTGCGGAGCGCAAGGACGCGGAAGGGTTGAAAGAGGGCAGCGACGTTGCCCTGGTAAATGATTCGGATGAGGTGCTTGCGGTCCTGCACCTGGAGGAGAAATTCAGCTTTGATAAAGAACATGAGGCGCAGCAGGTGCTGCGCACCATTGATGACAATCACCCCGGGGTGCAGTATTTAAAAACAACCGGCGATATCTATTTAGGTGGGAAAATAAGCCTCCTGCAGCGGCCGGCACACGAGGAGTTCCATGCCTATCGCCGCGATCCGCAGGAGACACGGGAGATTTTCACGCAGAAGGGCTGGAAGAGGATAGTTGCCTTCCAGACCCGCAATCCTATCCACCGCGCCCATGAGTATATACAGAAATGCGCGCTGGAAATGGTGGATGCACTGCTCATCCATCCGCTGCTCGGGGAGACAAAAAAAGATGATATACCGGGGCAGGTGCGGATGGCATGCTATGAGGTGCTGCTGGAAAAATACTACCCGAAAACCCGCAGCATGCTTTCCATCTTCCCTGCTGCCATGCGCTATGCAGGACCGCGCGAGGCCATTTTCCACGCCATAGCCAGAAAAAACTACGGCTGCACGCACTTTATCGTGGGCCGCGACCATGCCGGGGTGGGCAACTACTACGGAACCTACGATGCCCACTATATCTTTGATGAGTTCAACCCGGATGAGATCGGCATCACGCCGCTCTTTTTTGACCACACCTTTTACTGCCGGACCTGTGAGGGAATGGCTTCGAGCAAAACCTGCCCCCACGATGCACAGCACCACGTTTTTTTAAGCGGCACCAAGGTGCGCGAGATGCTCATCAAAGGCGAAGTGCCGCCCATGGAATTTACCCGGCCGGAAGTGGCGCAGATTCTGATTGCCGATATGAAAGACGCACAGTAACCGCACCGGTGAACGGCAATGTCTGAGAGAAAAGTGATCGTTCTGGGCCTTGATTGTGCGACCCCGCAGCTGGTGTTTGACCGGTGGGCACACGAGTTGCCGGCACTTTCCTGGCTCATGCAAAACGGGGTCTACGGCCCGCTCAAAAGCTGCATCCCGCCGATTACCATTCCGGCATGGCTTTCGATGATGACCGGCAAAGACCCCGGGCAGCTTGGGTGCTACGGCTTTAGAAATCGCTCAGACTATTCCTACCAGGGCCTGAGCTTTGCCACGTCAAAGATGGTGACCGCAGCCACGGTCTG
Organism: uncultured delta proteobacterium; assembly: GCA_963803975.1. GTDB lineage: Bacteria > Desulfobacterota > WTBG01 > CAIYCZ01 > CAIYCZ01 > JAPLIX01. The sequence goes on along the minus strand of CAWDOY010000014.1, from coordinate 25,966 downwards.
GGATATTCTCGGGCGGGAGCAGAAACAGGTAATTCTCCTCGGCATTCCCCAGACCTATCCCCCCAAAACTGTTTCAGGCCTTATGGTGAGCTGCTTTTTAACTCCTGATACCTCCTGCGAGTACACCTATCCCGCAGAGCTCAAGGATGAAATTAAAGAGGTGGTGGGTGATTATATCCTTGACGTGGACCACTTCCGCACTGACGATAAAGAGCAGCTGCTCTCGCAGATTTATGCCATGACGGAGCAGAGATTTGCACTTTTCAGCCATTTTCTTACCACCAGGCCCTGGGATTTTGCCATGATGGTGGACATGGGCATGGATCGCATCCATCACGGTTTCTGGAAATACCTCGATGCCGCCCACCCGAACTACCAGCCGGGCAGTCACTACGAGCAGGCGGTGCTGGCCTATTATAAGTTTGTTGATCAGAAAATAGCTGATATTATTGCCCGCCTTGATACGACTACCGCCGTGCTCGTGGTTTCAGATCATGGCGCCCAGGCCATGCAGGGCGGGATTTGCATTAATGAATGGCTGATCAGGCACGGCTATCTTTGCATTGCCGAGAAGCCGCCCGGGATCGTTCCGCTATACCGGGCAAGAATAGACTGGGCCCGCACCAAAGCGTGGGGAGAAGGCGGTTACTACTCCCGGATATTTCTCAACGTGCAGGGCCGCGAACCGCAGGGGATTATTCCCGCGCATGATTATGAAACCGTCCGGGACGAGCTGAAAGAAAAGCTGGAAGCGCTCACCGATGAGGCGGGAAGAAACATCGGCACCAGGGTGTTTAAACCGGAAGAGGTGTACCGGCAGACCAACGGCATCCCGCCTGATCTCATCGTGTACCCGGGCAATCTCGCCTGGCGCTCGGTGGGCAGCATCGGGCTGAATCGTATTCACACCTTTGAAAATGACACCGGCCCTGATGATGCCAACCATGCTGAGCAGGGCATCTTTATTTTGTATGATCCCGCAACCACCATACACGCTTCCACGCATTTGCGCACGGATCTGTCACTGACCGACGTGGCGCCCACGCTGCTCAGCCTTCTCGGGGTTGCCGTGCCGCTGGATATGGAAGGTAAACAGCTGACCTGTTCTGAAAACGGGCAAAACAACGGTGAGCAGGTTTATTCACAGCGGGAACAGGAAATAATTAAAAAGCGCCTGGAAGCGCTGGGATATCTGTAACAGAGCAAACAGCCTTCAGCGATCAGTGCGAATTGTTGGTGCTGTACGCTGACGGCTGAAAGCTTTTCAAAGAGAGGTTATACCATGGCAATTGATCTTCACACTCACAGCACCGCTTCGGATGGCACGCTGTCTCCGGCTGCGTTGATCGGCTACGCCCGGACCAAGGGTCTTGAGGCGCTGGCAATTACCGACCACGACACCGTAGAGGGGCTTGCAGAAGCTCTCGCGGAAGCCGCTAAAACAGGGTTTGAGGTGGTTCCCGGCGTTGAAATCAGTGCCCAGTATCCCCGGGGCACCCTGCACATCCTGGGCTATTATATGGACTTTACCGGAGCTGCCTTTCTTAAACAGCTTTCCGTGCTGCAGGATGCCCGTGCCGACAGAAACCCGAAGATTGTGGCAAAGCTCCAGGCGCTGGGACTTGATATCACGTTTGAAGAAATAGAACAGGAAGCCGGCAGCGGTCTTGTTGGCCGCCCCCATTTTGCGCAGGTGCTGGTGAAGAAGGGCTATGTTAAGGACCCCCAGCAGGCATTTGACCGCTACCTGAAAAAAGGCGCTGCGGCCTACGAAGAGAAATTCAGGTTCCCGGTGAAAGATGCTATCCGGATGATTGCAGAAGCGGGCGGGATACCGGTGCTGAGCCACCCGGTCACGTTAAACTGTAATAACCTGCAGCTTGAGACTGAAGTTAAGGCATGGAGGGACTTCGGGCTGCAGGGCATCGAGGTCTACTATTCAGAGCACGATCAGCTTCAGACCAGGCTCTATGAGGAACTGGCGCGCAGGTACCAGCTGGTTACAACCGGAGGCAGCGATTTTCACGGTAACATGATTAAAGGAATAGATCTGGGAAGCGGCAGAGGAAATCTGAATATTCCCTATAGCGTCCTTGAAGGGTTGAAGAAGAAAAAACTGTCCCAGTAAACGTTATACAGACTTTATTCTCCCATAACCTCTTTAACCAGTGTCTTGAATTCCTCTAAAAGAGAGGAGAGAGGGAATCTTTATCTTGACATTACAGCTGAACAACAATTTATTATGTCGCGATAAAGACTTGACCCAAAACTCCCCGGTAACTGTTAGGCGAAAATTAAACTTGCTTTATCATTTATATTGGCCTAAATTTAGACTATTAAATAAGTCAAAATAAGGAGCTGTCCTGTGAAAACCATTTCCATCACAAATGATATTGTCCCTATTGCCGAATTCAAGACCGGCATCTCCAGGTGGTTCAAGAGCCTCAAGGGTACCGGACATCCCCTGATTATTACGCAGAATGGTAAACCGGCCGGAGTTCTCTTGTCACCAGAAGACTACGACGAACTGGTATATAGAAAATCTTTTCTTGATTCCGTGGGCAGAGGAATATCTGATGCTGAAAACGGAAGAACCTATCGTACGGCAGAGATCCGGGCGGCATTAACCGCGAGAAGAAGCAGGGAATAATTCCGGATGAAAATCAGATGGACACATGAAGCCCTTGAGCAATTAACCGCAATTGAGGATTATATTTCGAAAGACAGCCCGGAACGAGCGGCAAGATTTGTTGATCAACTTATTGAACATGCGGAATCATTATCTGATAAACCACGTTTGGGCAGGACCGTACCTGAAATCGCTAATCCCGTCACAAGAGAGTTGCTATTTAAAAAATATCGAATTGTCTACCGGCTTAATAAAAATTACATTGAAATACTAACCGTTTTTGAGGGACACCGGTTATTACGAATCGATGAAATTGAATCGTAAGATTTTTATGTGCTGACAATTTCGCACAACTAGGCTCTTCACGCGACATTCGTTGGTGCGAGATCTTCGCGTTATCCAATTCTCAAAGTAATACCACCCGCCCCCGGTCTTGTACTCAAACTTCAAGTGCTTCTTCCGCCCCGCCACCGCTTACCCCTTCTTTACATCTTGACTTTTCGCTGAAAAACGTTAATTATTAGTCAACCACAGAGCACTGATCTCCGTGCCCCTGTGGTTTAATTTATATTATTATATACATATACTTTCCCCCAAATGAATTGGAGGTGCTGAATGAGCAGAGAAGAACTTGAAAAATTGACCGCTACCAAGCTGCGGGAACTTGCCCACGAGTATCCTGAAATTGAGGGCGCCCATGCCCTGAAAAAAGAAGAGCTCATCGTGGCAATACTGAAAGCCCGGGGCGAGCCAATAAAGGTTGCCAAAAAGAAACCCGCCCAGATTCACGAGATTAAGAAACACGTGCGGGATCTGAAGACGGAAAAGCAGAAGCTTCGGGAGGAACAGGCGCAGGATAGAAAAAAGCTTACCCAGCTGCGCAGGAAGATTAAGAGACTGAAACGCCAGACGCGGCTTATGGCAGGCGTGAAAGCAGCAAAGGCGAAAGACGCTCAAGAGGAAAAGGCATCGTGAAGAACAGGATAAGACAGGATTTAACAGCCGCCATGAAGGCGCGGGAGGTCCTGCGCGTCTCAACCCTGCGGCTGATACTGTCAGAAATTGAACGCAAGGAAAAAGAAAAAGGCCTGCCTGCAGAACAAGAGGCAATCATTCAGATTCTCTACACCATGATCAAGAAGCGCAAAGAGGCAATAGAGCTTTTTATCAAGGGCGGCAGGCAGGATCTCGCAGACAAGGAAGAAAAAGAGATACCCATTATTGAATCATACCTGCCGCAGCAGATGCATGAGGATGAAATCCGGCAGGAGGTTCTCGCCACTATTGCTGAGCTTGGTGTCAGAAGCGTTAAAGAGCTGGGTAAGGTAATGGGGGTGCTGTCTAAAAAACTTGCCGGCAAAGCACAGGGAAGCGCCATCAGCAGCATTGTCAAAGAAGAGCTGCAAAAGCTTGGGGGATAATATACTGCAATAGTCATTGCCGGGGAGTCCTGTTTTCTCTCGGGGCGGGAGCGCGCACTGATAGTTAGTAAGCGCAACAGGGGGATAATGTTTTACATTGTCTCCCTTATGTTTTTTAGAATCAGCCCCAAAGGCACCAAAAAGCTCTCTTTGGAACGCAGGGATGAATAAGGGTGAAACAAAAAAATCCTGATTTCTTGAGTTCCCGATTTAAAAGTATGACTCTCGCGTTCAGCGGTTTTGATTAGCGGGAAAAAAATTGACAAATTGTTCAGCAGTACGTTAGATTATAACCTTTAAATAATTTCAGGATTGTTCATGAAGGGTCACATTCATATCGACCAGGAGCTCTGTAAAGGCTGCAGCCTGTGCATCGAATTCTGCCCCAGGTGCTCCATCGTCATAGCCAAAAAGTTAAATATCAAGGGCTACTACCCTGCTGATTTTGTAGATAAGAAAGAATGCACCGGGTGCGCGACCTGCGCGGTCATGTGTCCGGAAGCGGCAATCGAGGTCTATCGCGATGAAAAGGCTGATGAGCGGAAATAACGCCATAGGTGAAGCGGCCGTGCTTGCCGGCTGCACCTGCTACTTTGGCTATCCCATAACGCCCCAGAACGAGCTGCCCGAATACATGGCAAAGCGGCTCGCAGCAGTGCCGGACGGCGTTTTTATTCAGGCTGAAAGCGAGCTGGCTGCAATCAACATGGTGCTGGGAGCAAGCGTTGCCGGTGCCCGTGCCATGACCTCCTCAAGCAGCCCCGGCATCAGCCTCAAGCAGGAGGGCATCTCGTTTCTTGCCGCCCAGGAGCTGCCGGCAGTTATTGTCAACATGATGCGGGGCGGCCCGGGACTGGGAAACATTTCTCCCGCCCAGTCTGACTATTTTCAGGCAACCCGCGGCGGCGGCCACGGCGATTATAAAATTATAGTATTGGCGCCCGCATCGGTTCAGGAGCTTGCCGACACAACCGCGCTGGCCTTTGATCTGGCAGATACCTACCGGACTCCGGTCATGATCCTGGGGGACGGGATGCTCGGGCAGATGATGGAGCCGGTTACCTTCCCCGCTAAAAAAAAGGAGCGGCACCTTGCCCACGCCGACTATGTTCTTACCGGCGCTAAAGGCCGTCCGGCACGGCTGGTAAAATCCCTGATTCTCGATCCCAAGGAAGCAGAGGATCACAACTGGAAGCTCTATAGAAAATATCAGCGCATCGAGCAGCAGGAAGTGCGCTATGAAACGTTTATGCTTGAAGATGCTGCCATGGCGGTTTTGGCCTACGGCACGGCTGCCCGCATCGCCCGGGGCGCAATAAAGCGCCTGCGGGAAGAGGGTTTAAAAATTGGTTTAATTCGACCCCTTACGCTCTGGCCGTTTCCCAACAAGATAATTCAGGATACGGCAAAGCATTTGCATGATTTTTTTGTGTTCGAGATGAGCACCGGACAGATGGTCGAAGATGTGAAACTGGCACTTGAAGGAAAAGCCCGCGTTCATTTCTACGGACGGCCCGGCGGGGTGGTGCCAACGCCGGTTGAGCTGTCCCGGATCATTTCCCGGCATTACTACCAGTCGCAGAAGAGGAAGAAGTGATGAAAAAGGTTTACGCGCGCCCGCGCTCGTTAAAGAACGTTCCCAATCACTACTGCCCGGGATGCGGACACAGCATTATGCACCGTCTGATTGCTGAAGTGCTTGATGAAATGGACCTGCGGGAAAAAGCCATCTGCGTGCCGCCGGCAGGCTGCGCCGTGCTGGCCTACGATTATATTGATATAGACATGGTGGAAGCGCCGCACGGCCGCGGTGCAGCAGTGGCAACCGGCATCAAGCGGGTGCGGCCCGAGAACCTGGTCTTTTCCTATCAGGGTGATGGAGACCTGGCTGCTATCGGCACTGCTGAAACACTCCATGCTGCCAACCGCGGCGAACAGATTACGATTTTTTTTGTCAATAATGCGGTCTACGGGATGACCGGCGGGCAGATGGCTCCCACCAGCCTGCTGGGGCAGAAAACTACCACCTCTCCCGCAGGACGGGACCCGGGACGTGAAGGGCACCCCATAAAAGTCTGCGAAGTGCTCGCTCAGCTTGGCGCTCCGGCCTACCTTGAGCGTGTCGCCGTGAACAAGCCGGCAGCTATCAGAAACACAAAAAAAGCTATTGCCAAAGCATTCCAGTACCAGCTCAAAAAAACCGGCTTTTCACTGGTTGAAATTCTTTCCCCGTGCCCGACCAACTGGAAGCTGAACTCGGTTGAGTCATGCGCCTGGATCGATGACGTGATGAGCAAAGTATTTCCGCTGGGAGTGATAAAAGAGACGAAATGTTGATCAAGACGATATTTTCAGGATTCGGCGGTCAGGGGGTGCTGTCCATGGGGAACACACTGGCAAACGCTGCCATGCTGCAGGGAAAGTACGTCACCTATCTTCCCTCCTATGGTGCTGAAGTGCGCGGCGGCACTGCCAACTGTACCGTGGCGATAGGAGATGAGGAGATAGCCTCACCGGTAGCTTCTGAGCCTGATTTCGTTGTTTCCATGAACCAGCCGTCTTTTCTCAAGTTTCAAAGCACGCTCCAGACCGGCGGCCTGATACTGGTCAACTCCACGCTGGTGAATGTTGCAGCAGCGCGGGGTGATATAGAGGTCATTGAGGTTCCGACGAGCGAACTGGCAGAAAAACTGGGCAGCATCAGGGCGGCCAACATGGTAATGCTGGGGGCTTTCATCAAGGTGAGCAACCTGGTCTCGTTTCAGCTTATGCTGAAAAATCTGCCTGAAATACTGGGGGAAGGAAAAGCAAAGCTTATAAAAATAAATAAGGAAGCCCTGGAGGCAGGGTATAATTATATAAAGGAGTGAGCTGCCCATGTTCATAAAGCAGATTTCTGTGAGCCTTGAAAATATCCCGGGAATGCTCTCCAATATCAGCGAGCTGCTGGGCAAAGAAGGGCTTAATATCCGGGCCATATCAGTGGCAGACACCTCTGATATCAGCACGGTTCGTTTGATCGTTGATGACCCGGTAAAGGCAGTACATATTTTACGCGGCCATGGCTATGCCTCTAAGGAAACCGAGGTTCTGGCAGTAGAATGCCCTGACCACCCGGGAGGCGTCAATGCCGTGCTGAAACCGCTCAAGAACGCCGGCATTAATGTCCTGTATCTCTACCCCTATCTGGGCCGGGTGAGCGACCAGGCGATTGTGATACTCGGCGTGGACAGAACCGAAGAGGCTGAGGACGTGCTCAAGCGCAACTGGGTCAAGACCCTGGGGAAAGAACTATATAATATATAGAAGCAGACAGCTTTCAGCTGACAGCTCTTTTATATGCGAGGTAACTAATGTCTGATAAATTCTGTGCCCGCTGCGGAAAATCGCTTACCGAGGGAAGTCTGAAATACATGGTGCATATCCAGATACTTTCTGATTTTGATGGCGTGCTTCCCTATACTGATGACGACCTTTCTGAAGAGATACAGGCAGTGCTGCAAAATGTGGATACCATGGATGCCCAGGAGCTCGAAGATGATGTGTACCAGGAGATTTCCTTTGTGCTCTGCGAAAAGTGCAAGAAGATATATGCCCGTGACCCCTTCAGCAGCGACAAGGTGGTCTTTCCCTATAATAAAAAACTGGAAAATTTAGTTCACTGACCCTTCACGTTAGCGGTGAGGTTTCGGCACGTTCATGAATTATTTTGACATCTTCCTCTGTGCCATAATAGCCTTCTTTGCCATCCGCAGCACCCTGCGGGGCGCTGTCCGTGAAATATTTTCCCTCCTGGCCCTGATCGCAGGTGTTATTATATCGTCCCGCTACTACGCCATGCTTTCAGCATTCATCATCCCCTATATTGATAACCCGTGGGCCCGAACCATTATCTCATTTACCGGTATCTTTATCCTGGTGTATCTCGGCATCACTATAGCCGGCTGGCTTATTGCAAAATTCATTAAATTCATTCGCTTGAGCCCGCTTGACCGGTTGGCGGGCTTTTTTATCGGGATTGCCAAGGGCTATCTTATTGCCTGCCTTATTATAATCATGCTCCTTATGCTTGCTCCTCCCGGCAGCAAACTGCTCAAGGAGTCCCGGATTTCACTGCAAAGTATTCCGTTTATTGAAAAGATGGCAACCATATTCCCCGCCCCCTTTAAAACCATTATCGAGGAAAGAACCAGGGAACTGAAAAAACCGCTGCACCCTAAAATTGCCGTATAAAAATTTAAAGCCACGGTTCTTCTCCTGCAGCTATTTTTCACCTTCTTTTTTTAAAAATCCTTGACATTCAAGCGGTTTTATATTTAAAGAGTTAACTGCACCATATTGGTTTTCCGCATGCTAAAACTGATCGTATGCCGTCCAGACTGAGAAGGGATACACGATAGCTCATTAGTCTTTTACCTTCGGATGAACTGCTGCCTGCGTCTCATCGCGCACTGAACCAGTATCTCTGCCGATACTATGAGGACCCCATGGCCTGGACCAGACTCGTGCTGATTGAAAAACCTTTCTTCACTGATTCCCGCCTTTCACTACGGTATAGCAGCTGTTTTGCGTTCCAGCCACGTTATGAAGGTTAACCTCCCGGAGAACTACGGGATATAAAAACAAGGAGGAGGAAGATGGATTGCATAGGAACAAAAAACTTAAGAATGGTGATCGAGCTCAAAGTTAAGCAGTTTGCTGACAAGCCCTTTATTGTATTTGAGGACCGGCTGGGAAATGTCATCGAGTACACCTACCGGCAGATGGACGAGATGGTCAACAAGTATGCAAACATCCTGCTTGCTAAGGGCGTCAGCAAGAATGACAAGGTGGTCGTGCACCTTGCCAATTCCCCGGAGTATCTGTTCTCATGGTTTGCCCTTGCCAAAATCGGCGCGGTGATGATCCCCACCAATATTTTTTCCGGCGCGTTTGAGATGGAGTATTATGTGGAGTTCTCGGAATCGGTTGCCATCATAACTGAGCCCAACTACATGGACATGTTCACCGGCATCCTGCCCAAGTGTCCCCAGGTCAAACACGTGCTGCTGGCCCGCACCGCCCCCATCTACCCGAACAGCAAGCTCTATCCAAAGGCAACCGTCATCGCCGATATTCTGAAAGATACCTCAGCCGCAGTTCCGCCGGTTGCCATTGATGGAGAAGACGACCTGATGATGCTCTTCACCTCCGGCACGACGGCGCGGCCCAAGGCAGTGCAGCTGACCCACGCCAATGCCCTGTTTGCCGGCATGTTTGGCGCACAGTGGTGGAAAGTAGTGCCCGAAGACCGGCACTTCATTGTGCTGCCGCTCTTTCATGTTAACGGCCAGTTTATCTCGGTCATGCCGACCCTCACTGCCGGCGCGACCCTCATCATGGCTGAACAGTTCAGCGCCTCCAAATACATGGAGCAAGTGCGCCGGCACCGGGCAACCACCACCAGCCTGGTGGCGGCAACCGTGAATATGATTCTTGCCCAGCCCCCGGCTGAACTTGACGGGAAAAACAGCTTCCGCCTGGTCATGTATGCCATTGCCATCCCCGATGAAAAGTGGGACGAGTTTGAGTCGCGCTTCAAAGTCCGGCTCTGTGACCTGTGGGGCATGACGGAAACGCTGGCGGCAACAACGATGAATCCCGTGGACGGGGTAATGAAGAAAAACTGCATCGGTATCCCCCGGATAGGAAATGACATTAAGGTGATTGATGAGAACGGTAAGGAAGTGCCCTCCGGAACGATTGGCGAAATTGTGGTTCAAGGCATCCCCGGCAGGACCATCATGAAAGGCTATTTCAAAAACCCGGAGGCAACCAAAGAGACGATCCGCGACGGCTGGCTCTACACCGGGGACAATGCCTACATGGATGAGGACGGGTACTTCCATTTCGTGGACCGGAAAAAAGACATGATCAAGCGCGGCGGTGAAAATGTGGCGGCCATCGAGGTTGAATTCGTCATCAGCATTCACCCCAAGGTAAAAGAAGTGTCGGTCATCGGCGTGCCTGACCCGGTGCGCGATGAGGCGATCATGGCGATGGTCATCCTGCAGGAAGGACAGACCTGCGAGCCCAAGGAGATTATTGACTGGTGCGCCGATAAGCTGGCCAAATTCAAGGTGCCGAGCTTTGTTGAGTTCAGGGCAGAATTCCCCAAGACCTCAATCGGCAAGGTGCAGAAAAACATCCTGAGAAAAGAAGCGGTTGCAAAGCTGGGGCTTGCCCCGGCGAAAAAATAATATAACCGGCAGGGCGCATTCCCCGTTTTGTGCTTCGCCCACGGCAGACACGGGAAGTAAAAGATAGCAGCAGAAGGTTGCATAAATTTTAGATATGGAGTAATAGAAGCGGTGTAGAGAGTTTTTAGGGGATTAACCAGTGTTAGAAAAAAGGAGACAACGATGACTACTAAATTTCAGCAATTTCCAGTGCCTCCCTATCCGGGCAAACGCGAGAAGGGCAAAGAGAGTCTGATCAAGGTGGCCGCACTGCAGATGGAACCGCAGATTTGCAACAAGGATCGCAATATTGAAGAGACCCTCAAAATGATTGACGAAGCAGGCAAAATGGGCGTCAAGCTCATGGTGCTGCCGGAGTTGTGTAACACCGGATACATCTACAACTCCCGTGAAGAGGCCTTCGCCATGGCAGAAGAAGTGCCTGATGGCCCGACCACCAGGGAATGGATTAAAGCCGCGGAAAAACATAATGCCTACATCTGTGCCGGGATCACCGAGCGGGAGGGCAATCTCCTCTATAACAGCGTTGCCGTGGTCGGCCCTGAAGGGCACATCGGCACCTACCGCAAGACCCACCTCTGGAATGAAGAGAAGCTCTGGTTCGAGCCCGGGAACCTGGGATACCCGGTATTCAACCTTCCCTTCGGCAAGATCGGCTGCCGCGTCTGCTATGATGTGTGGTTTCCCGAAGTGACGCGGATCTATTCTGCCCAGGGCGCGGACATTATCTGCGACTCCACAAACTGGGTTGAGGTTCCGCCCCTGCAGACCAAGGACAAGCCAACCGCCGCTTTCTCCGCCCAGCAGATGTCTTTAATGAACGCGGTTTACAGCATCTGCGCAGACCGTGTCGGCGTGGAGCGGGACTGCGTGTATATCGGCAACAGCTGCATTACCGATCCTGCCGGCGGTTTTGTGGCCGGGCCCGGCTCTCCTGATAAGCCGGAGATTGTCATGGCAGAGATCAATCTGATGCTGGCACGCTACCGGCACTGGTCTGAATTCAATAACCCGATGACCGACCGGAGAACAGACATCTATGAAGAGTACCTGGGCTATTACCCTGAGGAATGGTAACCAATTGAAAATTCAGTAACTGATAAAAGAACGGCCCTGCTTCATAGCGAGCAGGGCCTTCTTTCATTTTGCAGCTGGTAACATTCAGCACCGTAGAATTCCGGGTCTTCTCCACCATGCGCGGATCTCTGCAACAGCAGTATGGCGACACGGTTGCGCGATAAGTATCTTCCAGAAATACCCTGACTGCAGCACTATAAAAGAAAGCTTTCCTCCGTGAAACATCGTTTCCTGACCATTGTTTTAATCTGCTTTGTTTCCGCTCTGGTCTTCGTCCTCAGCTTTGCTCTCTTCGCAGTTACCGCACCATCTCATGGAAAACCAGGTGCAGTGCCTATTGAAATCCCCCAGGGCAGCAGCCTGAATAAAATCGCCTCGCTGCTTGAGGAGGCCGGGGCAATCCGCGGACGGTTTCGATTCAAAGTGCTGGCAAAGCTGCTCGCAATGGAGCGCGGCCTCAAGTTCGGTGAATATCAATTCAGCCTGCCGGCGACTCCTCTTGCGCTGTTACATAAAATGGCGCGGGGCGACGTTGTTGCCTATCTGATAACATTTCCCGAGGGCAGCACCATTTTTGATGTGGCGCGAAACATCGACAGTGCCGGGCTGTGCCCGGGCCCGGTCATTCTCAAGAAGGCAACAGACGCAAAGTTCGCAGCCGCGCTGGGAATTGCCGGCGCAAGCCTTGAAGGCTATCTCTTCCCTGAAACGTACAAGTTTAACCGGGGGAGCAGTCCTGAGATAATTTTAAAACGGATGGTCGAGCGCTTTAACCGGCTGTTTGATCAGACGATGGCGGGGCAGGCGAAGAAGCTGGGGCTCTCTATAAAAGACGTGGTTATCCTTGCCTCGCTGGTGGAAAAAGAAACCGCTGCATCACGCGAAAAGCCCATGGTGGCAGCGGTGTTTTTAAACCGTCTCAAGAAAGGAATGCGCCTTGACTGTGACCCGACCGTAATCTACAGTTTACGGCTGGAGAACCCTGCCTTTAATGAACGGCTTACTAAAAATCATCTCCGGAAGATAAGCCCGTATAACACCTACCTCAATTACGGCCTGCCGCCAGGGCCAATCTGCAGCCCCGGGCTTGACTCCATCCAGGCAGTTCTCAATCCGGTACCGGTCACGTATCTCTACTTCGTCTCAAAGAATGACGGCACCCATCACTTCTCTGAAACCCTGCCCGAGCACAATGTCGCTGTAAACAAATATCAGCGGTAGCGTCAGGAAGTAATCCGCTTCTTCATCTCCGCGATGGTCTGTGCGTAATCCGCGGTTTTAAAAATGCCGGACCCGGAAACAAAAATATCTCCGCCGGCCCGGGAAACATCTGCTATATTGTCCACCACAATACCGCCATCCACCTCAATGGGTACGGTCACGCCAGCGCGGTCAAGCAGTTCCTTGAGCTGCCGCAGCTTCTGGCAGCATGGTGGCGATAAACTTCTGCCCGCCGAACCCGGGGTTGACAGTCATGATGAGAATCATCTCCACATCAGGGAGAACATGCTCCAGCGTGCAGAGGGGCGTAGCCGGGTTCAAGGCCACTGCAGGACGGGCCCCCTTTTCTTTTATTAATTTCAGCGTGCGCTGCAGATGGTAGCACACCTCGGGATGGACCGTGAGGATGGAACTCCCCGCCGTTATAAAATCGTCTATATAGCAGTCAGGATTTTCTATCATCAGGTGCACGTCAAGCGGCAGTTTAGTGCATCTTCGTGCTGCCTCAACGATCAGCGTGCCGACGGTAATGTTGGGCACAAAATGCCCATCCATGATATCAATATGAATATAGTCAGCCCCGGCTGCTTCCACCGCCTTAATCTCTTTTTCCAGACAGGTGAAATCTGCAGACAGTATTGATGGTGCGATCAATTTTTTCATGCGGGTGCTCCCTGGCGCGTGCGCAGCACTATTGTTAATACAAAATCACAAATTCACAAAAAACAGGGGAAGCTCTATCTGGAACTCAGAAACTCCCGAGAATAATTTTCCTGATTTCTTGAGTTCCAGATTTTAATTTTTCATTACCTTGTCTTCCAGAAAACTTTTAGATTGACAACAGCGCTATTTAACCATATTTTTCTGCAAAGCAAAACAATAATTTATCTGCCGCCGGGAGGAAAATAGTTTACCAATGCGTAAAGTTTAGCCTTGGTGTGCCCGATAACACTTTAGACGTTATACTGTTCGCCTCACCATGAACCACCCCGATGAGAAAGGCATTTAACTGTGCCCGAAGAAAAAAATATCTCGATATTAGTCGTAGAAGATGACGATGCAGTGCGGGAGCTAATATGTGAAATCCTCAATGAGGATGGCCACCATGTAGAAGCAGCCGGCAACGGCAGGAAAGGCCTGGAGCTGTTTATCAGTAAAAATTTTGACATGGTTTTTACCGACCTCATCATGCCGGAAATGTCCGGCTGGCAGCTTGCAGAGGAGATTAAAACCATCAGCAGCACTACTCCGGTAGCCTTAATTACCGCCTGGACGCTTAATATGGAAGTAGCAGAATTGCGGAGCAAGGGAATTGATTTCATCGTTTTCAAACCGTTCCGGGACGAGCAGCTGCAAAAGCTGGTTCAAGACAGCATGGCGATTAAAGAAAAATACGCCATCACCGCCTCATAATACCCACGCCTCTATTTCCCCGACACCCCATAATGAGCAATAATACGTTGCTTTTTTTAGTTTTTCATAACCCGGCTATCTTTTTACTTGCAGTGTGCATCAAACAGGAGTAATACTGAAAAAAACTACATATATTATTTTTTTTAAAGGAGGGCGATCGTATGAAAAGATTAAGAACCTGTTTGTTGTTGTCTGTTCTTATGCTGTGTCTGCCTTTGCAGGCGTGGTCTGCGTCTGTTCAGGCTGGCGTGGCGGTAGATGCGGTAAAGGCTGTTTTAGCTTCTGAGCTTGGCGGTAAGATGATAGGAGTGGTTGAGAAGCTGGGCGGCAGCATAGAAGATATTGCCGATGGAAAAACAGTTATATTACCAAATGTTGCGGCATATCTGATTCCTGCCGGACAGCATCAGGGCAACAAACTGAATCTGTTATGTGTAGATATCAGGGATAAGGGGCAGTTCATTTTTGTGACTGAATCATCCGGTATTTTTGATACATTAAAAATCTACACTGCTTCCGGCAAGATTATTACCTGCAAGAATTTCAAGGTAACGGTTGAAGGTTCCGGCCCTGCAATTCAGCAATATGATGACGTAAACAATTCAATTTCCATAATGGCGGATTCCACCTATTGTTTGATACTGCTTATCGTAGGTCTGATAATATTCGCGCCGGTGCTCTTAGTCTGGGCAGTGCAGTGTCTGTAAGTCATTATGTTCAGATAACGCTCGATATAATACGGTGATTAGAGGGGCAGCCTGTATAGTTTACCATACGGACTGCCTTTCTATTTTTTAGACCGGAAAACTTTTGGGGAGGGTAGCGCAATGTTTTATTATGCGACGAAAAATAATGGGTATGCAGTACTGCACATTTCTCTGGTCATCATCCTGGCCTGCTTTGCCCTGAGCGCCTGCAGCAGAGAAAAATCATTTGAGACCGAGCAGGGTAAAGTAACCGTAAAGGAGAATGGTAAAAAGGTTGAGGTTAAAAATGAGAATGAGGATGTGACTGTTGAGGGGGACGAAAACCAGGGCCAGGTCAAAATAAAAACCAAAGACGGTGAATCGATTATTTCATATAACAAGAACAAGCTGCCCGATAATTTCCCGAAAGATATTCCCGTTTATTCACCCGCTCAAGTGCAGATGACTCAGATCATGGAAAACGGGAAAAATGTTATGGCAAGCCTGAATACTGATGATGATCCGGGAAAGGTTATTCAGTTTTATAAGAAGGCCTTTAGCCAGGCTGGATGGGAAGTCAAGGGGGAAATGAACATGGGTAACACCGCCCTGCTGCAGGGTGAAAAGGGAGGAAAAGAGCTGAATGTTACCGTCAACCGGGAGCAGGAAAAAACAGTAATCGCTCTGGTGCTGAGCGAAAAATAGATTTCACGGTGATGAGCGTTTATCTCAAAAGCCTTCGGGATCAGCGCTCATTTATTTCTTTCCGCCTGCACCTTTTCACTTTTCTCAATCACAAGTTGCGAATTCCATTCCGAAATCCGCATTCCGCAATCTGAAATTTTCAGAGCTTCTCCTTGAATATCGCCCCGGTGCTGGCAGAGGTAACCATCTGTGAGTAGCGGTATGCATACCCGCTCTTGATCTTTGGCTCCGGCGGGCGCCACTTCTTTTTTCTTCTGGCAGTTTCTGCTGCACTGACTTTTAAATTTATTTTTTTCCCGGGAATATCAATCTCAATTATATCGCCATCTTTAATGAGCCCGATCAGGCCGCCTTCAGCTGCTTCCGGTGAAATGTGGCCGATGGCAGCGCCGCGGGTCCCGCCGCTGAAGCGGCCGTCGGTAATGAGCGCCACATCCTTATCAAGTCCCATGCCGGCAATAGCTGAAGTGGGGGTGAGCATTTCCCGCATGCCCGGCCCGCCCTTGGGCCCCTCGTAGCGTATCACCACCACGTTGCCGCGCTTGATCCTGTTGCCGAGGATTGCGGCAACCGCCTCCTCCTCGGAGTTAAAGACTTTTGCCGTCCCGTTACTGCGCAGCATCTCCGGTGCCACTGCCGACTGCTTTACCACGGCGCCATCAGGCGCAAGGTTACCGCGCAGTATGGCGATGCCTCCCTCCCGGTGATACGGATTGTTTAAGGGTCGAATGACATCGGGATTGAGAACTTTTGCTCCCTTTAAAGTGTCCTTTACTTTTTTCCCGGTCACGGTCAGGCAGTTTCCATTGATGAGGCCTCTTTTAAAAAGCTCTGCCATGACCGCCGGTACGCCGCCGGCAGCGTTCAGGTCCTCCAGGTGATGAACCCCGCCCGGGCTTAATGAGCAGATGTGGGGTGTTTTTTTGCTCATCTCGTTAAAAACCGTGAGATTTAAATCCACCTGCGCCTCATGGGCAATTGCCGGCACATGGAGGACCGTGTTGGTTGAGCAGCCCAGGGCCATGTCCACGGCAATGGCATTTTTAAATGCCTCGGGGGTGGCTATATCCCGCGGCCTGATATCTTTTTTGATGAGCTCCATGACCTGGAGGCCTGCCTGCTTTGCCAGCCGCTGCCGTGCTGCATAGACCGCGGGGATGGTGCCGTTGCCGGGAAGCCCGAGCCCGAGGGCTTCGGTGAGGCAGTTCATGGAGTTGGCGGTAAACATCCCGGAGCAGGAGCCGCATCCGGGGCAGGCATTATCCTCAAGCATGAGAAGCTCGTCCGCGCTCATCCGGCCGGACTTAACGCCGCCCACACCCTCAAACACGGTTATCAGGTCAATTTTCCGCCCCCCCATGCGGCCGGCAAGCATGGGCCCGCCGCTCACCACGATGGCCGGGATATTGAGGCGCAGCGCTGCCATGAGCATTCCCGGGATGACCTTGTCGCAGTTTGGTATCAGGACCAGGCCGTCAAACGGATGCGCTATGGCCATCACTTCAATGGAGTCTGCAATCAGCTCGCGGCTGGCAAGGGAATACTTCATGCCCTCGTGGTTCATGGCAATGCCGTCGCACACGCCGATGGTGGGAAATTCAATCGGCGTGCCGCCTGCCATGCGCACCCCTGCCTTCACTGCCGAGGCGATAATATCCAGGTGAATGTGCCCGGGGATTATCTCGTTTGCTGAATTGACGATCCCCACAAGGGGCTGCTCGATTTCCCTGTCGATATAGCCCATGGCCTTAAAAAGAGAGCGGTGCGGGGCCTTTTCAATGCCTTTTTTCATTTTGTCGCTGCGCATGTAATATCCTCCAGAATATTTAGCGGTTGGCTTGCGGAACCATTAGCCGCTTCAGTGTTTCAGCTGAAAGCCGTCTGACAGCTTAACTATAAACGGTAATCCCCCTTTTTTTCAACATAAATTACCGGCGCTGCAAAGAAGCAGAAAAAAACTCCTTGACAGAAAACTGAACCAACGGTAAAAAGTATAACATATGTACAACTATTTTGACAGCAGGATTCGAGGGGTCAAGGATTCGAGGTTTTACACCCATGAAAAAGAAAGAAACACTTTCTTCAAAGCAGGAACGGGTATTTACCTTTCTGAAAAAGCATGTCCATGACGTCGGCTATCCGCCCACAGTGCGGGAGATCGCCGCAAGCCTGGGGATGGCAGGGCCGCACGGCGCCAAAAAGATTCTCGATATCCTGGAGCGCAAGGGCTACATACGCAAAACCGCCCGCGGCTCCCGGGCGATTGACATCGTGGGCAGCAGGACCGGAACCCCTGGCCTCACCATTCCCGTTGTCGGTACTATCCGGGCCGGCACCCCGCTGCTTGCGGTTGAAAACATAGAGGGAAGCGTGACCATAGACCCGGCGCTGGCCCGCGGAGAAGGCCTCTTTGCCCTCAGGGTGCGGGGCGACAGCATGATCGATGCGTCAATCCTTGATGGGGACCTGGCCCTGATCCGGCCGCAGGCCCAGGTTGAGCAGGGTGAAATCGCGGCAGTCATAATTAATGATGAAGCCACCATCAAATACTTCTTCAGGGGAAAAGACCGGATCCGCCTGCAGCCGGCAAATGCCGGCATGAAGCCGATTGTTATCAAGGAAGGACAGGGAGAGGTTATGCTGGCCGGCAAGGTGGTAGCAATCATCCGCCGCCTGGAATCGTAACGCCAAAGGTAGTTGCGAGTTAAGGAGTTGTGGAGTTAAGGAGTTCCGAAGTTAAATAACTCTTAAACTCCTAACGCTGAACTCTCCAACTCGGTGTTTTTGCGAGGAGGCACTTATATGGTCGTATATTTAAATGAGCCGGTGCAGGTCGGCGCGGTGTTCAGGCAAGCGGGTGTTGTGCCCCGCTGGTTTTTCTATCACGGCAGAAAAATAAAAGTGCAGGAAGTTACCTACTGCTGGAAGGAAAACATCGGCCAGACGCTCTTTCATCACTTTTCCGTGAGCGACGGCATCAACCTCTACGAGCTGGTGTTCCAGCCGGAGCGGCTCCACTGGAAGCTTGAAGCAATCGAGGACGGCGCGCCGTGAGCGAGAGAACAATCATGCACCTTGACATGGATGCGTATTTCGCGTCCGTGGAGCAGCAGTGCAACCCCGCGCTCAGGGGCAAGCCCATCGCGGTGATCGGCTCGGGAGCGCGCACCATTGTCACCACCTCCTCCTATGAGGCGCGGGAGTGGGGCGTGAAGACCGGCATGACCGTGTACGAGGCGCGCCGGCGCTGCCCGCATATTATTTTAGTCGAGGGCAACAATACCAAGTACACTGACACCTGCGCCGAATTGGTTTCCGTGTACCGGTGCTTTACGCCGCTGGTTGAGGTCTACTCGGTGGATGAAGCGTTTCTTGATCTGACCGGGTCGCTGCAGCTCTTCGGCGGCGCCCGCGTCTATCGCGCAGCGCATCAAGGAGCGCGTGCGAAAACGCTTCGGCCTCACCTGCTCAGCAGGGATAGCGCCCAACAAGCTCCTGGCAAAGCTTGCCAGCGACCTGCACAAGCCTGACGGGCTGGCGGAGATCGCGCCGGAAGCAGTGCCGGGCTTTCTTGACAACCTCCCCGTCTCAAAGCTCTGCGGCATCGGCAAAAAGGTGGAACTAAAGCTCGCCACGCTTGGCATTCACACCTGCGCTGAGCTGGGCCGGGCAGACCCGATGCTGCTCAGGCACCACTTCGGCATCATCGGCGAGGTGCTGCACCGCATGGGCCGGGGCGAAGATGAAAGCCCGGTGGTGCCGCTTGAGAGCGAGCCGGAGGCAAAATCAATCGGCCACAGCATGACCTTCAGCGCTGATATTTATCAGCGGGACATTCTGGACGCGTACCTTCTGCAGCTTTCTGAAATGGTGGGACGAAGGGTGCGGCGGGAAGGGTTCTGCGGCAGGACGGTTTCGCTCACCGTGCGCTACGCGGACTTTACCACCTTCACTAAGCAGCACTCCCTGCACAATTGCATACAGGAGAGCCTTGATATTTTTCGCGCGGCGCAGGAAATTCTCTCATCCTTCCGCCTGCAGCAGGCAGTGCGGCTGCTGGGCGTGAGCCTCTCCGGTCTCAGCAAAGATACGGGCCAGATCCCCCTGTTCCCGGAGCAGCAGCGCTCGCAGGTCATCACCCGGGCCATGGATGAAGTGAACAGCAGGTTCGGGGATTTTTCCCTTACCTGGGGAAGCCTGCTCAAGCGCTATAATCATGCAGGCGTCATCTCTCCCGCGTGGCGGCCTGAGGGAAGCCACAAGATATCTTTTTAAAAACCGGAGGACGCAGATGAACGTCCACCCTCCGCCCGCCTTCCGAAGCAAGCTTTGTGCGGAGGGCAGGCAGTGCTATGGAGGCCGGGGATAAAACCGGTTGACACCGTAGCCGCTTTGTTGATAATGGTGCCGGTAAACCGGCTCCAACCGGAAGCGACAGATCGCCTTTATGCCCCACCAGCCCCATCACACCGAGGCAGGCCCGGCAGAAAGTTTCTTTGCCGCTGCACGAGTCAAATTTCATTACCCACAGGTTTAACAGAACAATAACAATAGATGCGCAGGGGGCGGTATGAGCGAAAAGACGCGCCGGCAGGAGAGGACCTCGCCGGCCACTATTACCCGCAGGGATTTTATAAAATATTCCGGCATGGCAGTGATCGGGGCCTGTGTTATCGGCTGTAAAGGCGGCCCCGGAGGGAAAGCGGAGGTGCACTGGGGTTTTCTTCTGGTTGATATGAAGAAGTGCCAGGGCTGCATGTCCTGCATGCTGGCCTGTTCCCTCACGCATCATGGCGTTGAAAACCTGTCCCTGTCGAGAATCCAGGTGCTGCAAAATCCTTTTGAGCCATGGCCCAGGGATCTGACCCTGGTCCAGTGCCGGCAGTGCGTGGAACCTGCCTGTGTTGCCGTCTGCCCCACCCGCGCGCTCAGCTACGACCCTGACTACGGCAACGTCACCACCGTTGATATAACTAAATGCATCGGCTGCCGGCGCTGTGTCAGCGCCTGCTCGTATAAGCCAAGCAGGGCTATCTGGAATTTCGAGGAACGCCATTCACAAAAATGCGACCTGTGCGCCTACACGCCGCACTGGAAAGAAAAAGGCGGCCCGGAAGGAAAGCAGGCCTGCCGCGAAATATGCCCGCTGGGCGCGATAGTGTTTACCAAAGTCATCCCGGACCAGGAAGGGGACGACGGATACAATGTTAACCTGCGGGGAGAAGAATGGGCCCGGCTGGGATATCCTACAGACTAAGTCCTGCGATTCATAAATTCGGTGTCGAATTTACTCACTCAGGACTTAGTGCGATTCGACAGGCTCACCGCCCTGAGTTTATCGAAGGGCTGAGTGAGCATTGCAGGGCATTTCTCTGGATCCCATACGGCACCGTATTTGCGAACCGAAGCACTAAGTCGCGGGTACGGCGTTATGAGAACTAACAGGAGGTAGCACCATGCATGGATATGCAGGGAAGATATTACTGATAAACCTGACAACAAAAGAAATAACTGTTCTCAACACCAGCGACTATGAAGAATGGGGCGGGGGCCATGGTATCGGGTCAAAACTTTTCTGGGACCTGGTGAAAGATAAAACGATCAGCGCTTTTGACCCGGCCAATGTCGTAACCGTGATGAGCTCTCCCCTTTCCGGCACCATGGTGCCCGGGGCATCTTCCCGGACAGAGGTGCAGGGGATCGGGGCGCAGACATATCCTGAATGGTTTACGCGCAGTAATTTCGGCGGCCGGTTTTCAGCCATGCTGAAGTATGCCGGCTGGGACGGCATTGCTGTTACGGGAAAAGCGAGCAAGCCGGTATGGATTGATATCAGAAACGATGACGTGCAGATCCGTGACGCGGACGGGCTCTGGGGGGAAGGCACCTGGGAAACCCAGAAGAAAATCTGGGAATACGTCACGGGAGAACCGGTTATAAATGACTGGCTTGAATTTACTTCAGGTGAAACAGCAGTCCGGACCACGCAGCGGCCTGCGGTTTTAACAATCGGCCCAGCTGGTGAAACATTAAGCCGCATGGCATGTCTTATTCATGATGCCGGGGCTGCTGCCGGGCAGGGCGGGTTTGGCGCGGTGTGGGGATCAAAAAACCTGAAGGCCGTGAGCGTTATCGGGACCGGCAGCATTACTATTGCGGACCCGGATGAGCTGCTTTCATCACGCCTCTGGGCGCAGCGCGAATACGGCAACGATCTGTACCACCCGGAAGCCTCTGCGTGGACCTGGTTCGGCGTGGATGGCAAGGACCAGATGATGTGGAAAACCGGGGGCAATGCGCGGCTGCATGCCTGTATCGGCTGCCACCGGGGCTGCCATGAGCGGTCGGAAAAGGCCTTTAAAAACGAGTCGATGTGTTCTGAAACGTATCTCTTTGTGTACGCAGGGCAGGAGGCAATAAATAATGACACTGAGGAGACCTACCGTCCGACGTATCTGGCCCAGAGCCTCGGATTGAACGCCAATGAAATTATCAAGGGCTACAGTTATATCAAAGCTCTCTATCAAATGGGCGTAATGGGGCCGGGGAAGGAAATTGATTGCGACCTCCCGTTTGACAAGCTGGACACTCTTGAATTTATGGAAAAGCTGTATGATCTCATTATTTCACGCAAGGGCGTGGGCGATGATATGGCTGAAGGGTTCTACCGGGCGGCCAAGCGCTGGGGCCGGCTGGAGAAGGATCTGGGGACCAACCTGCTCTATTATGCATACTGGGGCATGCCCACCCACAGCAGCTATGACCCGAGGGCTGAAGTCCACTGGGGTTACGGCACCATCCTGGGTGACCGTGACATAAATGAGCACGATTTCTGTTTCATATTCTGGAAAAATTTTACGACCAAGGGCAATCCGCCGCTGGATGCGGAAACGCTGGTTAAAATAGTCACGGAAAAGATGGAGCCCTATAATGACGATCCCTTTATGCTTGATGCCAACACTGAAAACATTTACTCAGACCATGTTGCCAAGCTGGTGTCCTGGCACCGTCATTATACCCGCTTCTGGAAAGAGTCGGCGCTGTACTGCGACAATCGCTGGCCTGATTTTGTCAATACCAGGGCGCCGGACAACAAAGGTCTTACCGGGGAAGGGGAGCAGCGATTTTATAATGCCGTGACCGGAAAGAATTTCAGTTTTGCTGACGGGGTGGCACTCGGGAAAAAGATTTGGAATCTTGATAACGCCATCTGGACGCTGCAGGGAAGGCACCGGGATATGGTGCGTTTTGAGGAATTTATCTATAAGGAACCGTTTGTCGGCAGAGGTGGACCAGACACCAATTATATCCTGCCGTGGTTTGAGAACGGAACATGGTCATACCGGAAAGTGAATGGTCGCTTTCTTGATAAGCAGAAAG
Source organism: uncultured delta proteobacterium (assembly GCA_963803975.1). GTDB lineage: Bacteria > Desulfobacterota > WTBG01 > CAIYCZ01 > CAIYCZ01 > JAPLIX01. Next base: position 3,195 of record CAWDOY010000014.1, on the reverse strand, counting down.
TTGAAGAATTTAAAACCAGATTCTACACGCTCGAGGGATGGGACGTCGCCACAGGCTGGCCCAAGCGCAGCACCCTTGAAAGCATAGGGCTTGACTATGTTGCTGACGAGCTTGAAGAAAAGGGGAAACTGGGCGCGCCGTAGCCAGGCCACTTCAAATTTATAACGGTTACTTCCTGATTGTCTGACAATACAACAGGGATAGGTGTTTCTAAAAAAATTAACTGCCTGCGGTGAGCCACTCGGCCTTGAGCTTGTGGGAAAGGCTTGTCGAACGGTCGAACCGTGAAATCTGCGTCCAATAAAATTTCTATGCTTTTTTCTTTCCCCTGGCCTTTATTGCCGCGCCGCTCTTGCCGGCAAACAGCTCGCAGGGCTTGCGATTGCACTTGCGCGCGCCCATCTCCGCGATAGCGAGCTTATAGAGCGTCATGTTCTCAAACTTTTTTGACCCAAGGCCGTACACTGATTTATCCTTCACCGCTTCCAGCTTTCCTTCTATCACCGCAGAGGTGCAGGGTGTTTTCAGTTTCTCGGTCTCCCACCGCGGCTTGCAGATGGTGTAGCATACCGACTTATTTTTTTTGAGGCGCTCCATTTTTTTGCCTTCATCTGTCAGGCACAGGAGCAGCGTTTTCTCCTTGTACATGTATCCCATGGGCAGCGCATACGGCGTCTTTCCCGCAAAGGCCAGGATGCCGTGCCGGTTAGCATTAAGAAAAGCGATAAGCTCTGCGTTAGTTAACTTTTTTCCGTAGGACATCTTAGCTCCTTTGCCAAGGGGAAGGAGTAGCCAGTCTTCACATTTTTGTTGAGAGTGTAGGCCAGCCCTCACGACTCTCTTTACACTGCACTTCCTTGCTCGTCAATAGTTAGTTGCTTTCATCACAAAAGCGTCGTATATTTCTTACTCATGAGCAAGCTTTTTACAACAGAAGACGCAGCGAAATTTCTCGGAGTGACTTCCTCAAGAGTGCGACAGTTCATATTGGAGGAACGGTTAGTGTCAGAGAAATACGGCAGAGACCACCTTATTCATGAAGCTGAGTTGGTGCGCTTTGTCAAGGACGGTAAGAAGAAACGAGGCCGACCCAAAAAGATGTAAATTATTATTGCGTTTGCGTTAGGAATAATATATTGTTGAATATATGGTAAACGTGATAAGTAAAAAACTTACTGAAACACCAATCGTTGAGTGGCCCACCAAAGAACAACAAATCGTTGTTTTGCAGGGAGATACTAGGGAGATTATCCGTTGCCTGCCAGATGATTCCATCCAGTGTGTCGTTACCTCCCCCCCTTATTGGGGCGTTAGAGATTACGGCATTAGTGAGCAAATCGGGGCCGAGATGGATTTAACTGAATACATCAAAACCCTGGTGAATATTTTTCGTGAGGTGCGCAGAGTTCTTAAGGCTGACGGAACCTTTTGGCTGAACATAGGTAATACCTATACGTCCGGGGCCGCAAGTGGCGGCAGGAAGATGATAAAAACAAAGGACGTGCAATGTCATATCGGCCACCAACACCTGCAGGGCTTAAGAAAAAAGATCTTATAGGTGTCGCTTGGCTCCTCGCTTTTGCATGTCAAGATGATGGTTGGTATCTTCGAAATGACATTATCTGGTATAAACCGAACTGCCAGCCTGAAAGCGTGAAGGATAGATTTACAGTTGCCCACGAATACCTTTTTCTTTTTAGCAAGTCAGAGCAATACTTCTTCGATCAAAATACCATTAAAGAACTCACTGCGGATGGCAACGGACTGAAGAACAAAAGAACAGTGTGGTCTATCAACACGGAACCCTGTCCTGAAGCCCATTTTGCTGTCTTTCCGAGAGCGCTCATTCGACCATGTATTCTTGCAGGCAGTCGCCCCGATGATGTTCTGCTAGACCCTTTCTATGGGGCAGGAACCGTAGGTATTGTGGCAAAGGAACTTGGAAGACGCTGCGTCGGGATAGAATTAAAGGAAGAGTATATCAGAATTTCCAATAAACGCACTTCTGCCGTTCAGTCTGCGCTTATTCCGAAGGTATAAAGAATTCCCAAGTTGCATGAATGGTGCAATATTGCTTTTTTAAATTTTTTATCTGCAGTTTTCGTTCGCTCCCTGCATCAAAATAGAGATCAAAAATTGTATCGCCTTCCTTGGTTCGCACATAGCAGTACCCTGGTTTAGGCGACTGTTTACTTTTTACCATCATTTCCAATTCCCCTGTCTTCGCCTTGGCCAAACACGCTTTGGAATTTCAACGAGCTCATATCTCCAGTGCGGACCCTTGGCAAGAGCACGAAGGCTCATAATTCTGTCATAATTTAGAAGATGCTTTAAGAACTGTTTGCGCAAGCCTATCAGGTCTGCAGGATCAGCCCCCCATTGCCCCTTACCAAGTTCCATAAATTTGCTGATCCACAGCACTTCTTTTTTAATACTCTTATCTGCTTGGGTTTTGAGAGAAACTTTGACTCCATCGATTGTTGCGTCATGTCCGGGGTTGCCTTTAGGAGCAAGCGTTGCAGTATGGCCGCTCATATTTAAGACCTTTACAAAAACGTATTCAAACTTGTCTTTACTTAATGGTTCCACAGAAAAACTGTGGTGGATACGCAAGGCATCGCCAAAATTCTGCAAAGTTATCTCGTCAAAAAAGTCCGACTTGCTTAAAATAAAGCGGTGCTCCGCAGAAAATACTGTAACAACTCTTTGAAGCCAATGTAGTTGTCCGGATGTCAACTCTGGAATAGCTTGAATCAATAATTCAATCAATTGTTGCTTGTCGCCATTCATAGCCAGTTTTTAAACCAATAAATTTTAAGTGAATTGCTACAATTTAGATTAGCTATTATCAAACATAAATTAAAAAGTATATTTTTTTATCCGCAAAACTGACAATATTTAAAAATCCATACCAAGGCACGCAGGCGCGTAAAGGCAAAAGTAATAAAGGCACAATGCATAGAGAAAGAATAAAATGAATTGTTTAAACGGTCATGGCTTTATGCCAATAAAAAAAACTGCTAAAAAAATTACATTTCGTGATGTTGCTCTATCCGTCCAAAACAACATGTGTGCAAGGTTTGCGGTTTAGAAGCTGGCACATTACAACAAACGGCTAAAATACAACAGGCTATTTTGGAAAAACTCAGATCTCTAATAAAAAAATAAAAGCAATGGTACTATAGCCTATAACCC
>CAWDOY010000013.1:0-19787 GCA_963803975.1 uncultured delta proteobacterium | reverse complement strand
GCCTGTTCACGGTCCGAGCAGAAGATGAAAGTGCCGGACATTAAGATGATAACCCGGGAAAACCTGCACTGCGTCATTGCTCCGGATGATAACAATATCTGGGTTACCGGCGCCTTCGGCACCATCTATCACTCATCAGACGGGGGCAGAAACTGGGCGCCGCAGAATTCCGGCGAAAGCCAAGCTACCCTCTGTTCGGGGGTTTTTCTCGATAGCCGGACCGGGTGGGTGGTCGGGATTAACGGAACGATTCTGCACACGACTGATGGCGGCGCCCGCTGGACCAGGCAGAACACCGGCACCAAACGGCACCTCTTCGGCATCTTTTTTGCGGATAAGAACAACGGATGGGCGGTCGGCGAGTGGGGGACTATTATCCATACCATTGACGGCGGCACCACCTGGTCGCGCCAGAGTAAAGAAATTGACAAGAGCTTCAATAATATGTTTTTTGTGGACGCGCAGAACGGCTGGCTGGTCGGCGAGCGCGGCTTGCTCCTGCACACAACCGATGGCGGCGCGACATGGACCCCGCAGGTTCCCAAAGCCTTTGAACGGGCATCTCTGGAAGAACAGCTTGAAAATCCTCCGCCGTCCCTTTTTGGTATCTGTTTTACTGAAAAAAACATTGGATGGGCCTGCGGGATATCAGGCACCATAATAAAAACAACCGACGGTGGGGCTACCTGGGATGTTCTGCCGGTACCTACCAAACACACCCTGTACACCATCCTTATAAAATACGGCAGAGGATGGGCGGTGGGGATAAGGGCACCTACCTCATGTCTGGTGACAGGGGGTACTACCTGGACACGGCCGGAAGAGGCCATCAAGGCAAAACAGCCGTTCCGCTATGTATGCTTCAGCAGCCCGCAAAACGGCTGGGTAGTGGGCGCAGGCGGATTAGTCGTCCATACAACCGACGGCGGGAATACGTGGGAGTTCTGCTCAGGCCTTTCCTATGCCATGAAATTTTTCGAGATGCCCAAAGGACTTGAGTTCGGGGGTGGCGTAGAATGAGCACCTTTCAACCAACAGCAGAGGCAGAAAATATAGTATGAAACGCCTGGCAAACTTTATCATAGATAACCGGCTGGCAGTCCTTTCAGTGTTGATCCTGATGACCATATTCTTCCTCTATGAAGCGGTCACGAACCTCACCGTCAAAACTGTCTTTTCCGACCTGCTGCCGCAAAATCATGAATATAGTAAAGCTCCATAATGAAATTCGCTCCCACATTCGGCGGCGGCAATCAGGTATACATCATGGTTCAGGTTCGCGACCGGGAAGACGGTGGCAAGTACGATGACGTATTCAACACCGAGACCCTGAACATCATCCGCTCCATAACCAGGGACCTGCTGAAGTTTAATGCCGTGGACCGCTATAAAATAATGTCTCTGGCAAGTGACAAGGTGAAAAACATCGAAATGACTTCCGGGGGCATGTCCGTTAAGAATCCATGATGTGGCCGGAGGTGCCCAAAACCCCGGAGCAGCTCAAAGAGCTCAGGAAAAATGTCTATGGCAGTCCCATGGCATATCCCGGTCTGGTCTCCCTGGACAGCAAAAAGGCGCTCGATAACGGTGGATTTTTTTGAAGAGCAGCTGGATTATCGTGTCTCCTTATAAAGAACTCAAGGCGCTGCGGGAAAAATATGAGGATAAGAATCATATTATTGCCATCGCCGGCGAGCCTTTGCACCTGGGATATGTTGACTATTATGTTAAGGATGTTTTGAAAATTCTTGCCTGTACGGTCATTGCCATGATGGCGGTCTTTTTCATCTATTTCCGGACGATGCGGGGAATGTTTCTGCCGATGCTGGCAGCTACCGTAAGCGCTATTTGGGGGCTGGGATTTTTAACCCTGCTGAAATACAACCTTGACCCGCTGGTGCTGGTATTCCCGTTTCTTATAGCCGCCATGGCTGCCTCGCACTCGGTACAGGTCGTTAAACGATACATGGAGGAAGCATACATCACAGGCGAAGTGCGAAACAGCGTGCAAAAATGTGATTGCATCACTGTTTGTGCCCGGCATGGCCGGCGTGCTGACTGACGCTTCGGGGATTTTTGTTATCGCAGTCACGCCGATTCCCATCCTGTCAGAAAATATGCCTGTCATGCGCGTTCTGGGCATTTGCCACCGCAGCCATTGCCTTCCTGCTGGTGCCGATACTTCTTTCATACATGCCCCTGAAAGCCCGTCCAGAAGGTGCCGGCATGCTGGATAAACTTCTCAAAGGGGTGGGGGTATGGCTCACCGGCTGGGGCAAATATACCGTGCTTGTTGTTTCAATACTGCTCCTCATCTGGTCAATGCCATATATCAACAGGGTTACCATCGGCAATGCAGTTCCGGGGTCTGAGGTCCTGTGGCCCTGGCACCGCTACAATGTGGATTCCTTCAGAATCACCTTTGCCATGCCCATGCTTAATCCCCTCTATGTTATCGTTGAAGGCGAGAAGAACATGGACATTGCCAACACCACAGTCATACGGGACATCCTGAACTTTCTGCGCTACATGGAGCGGACACCGGACATGCGCGTGATGGTGGCGATGTCGTATCTGATGGCAATACCGACCTATAATCAGATGATGCGGGACAATGACTTCAACTGTTACTTCACACCCACTAACGATGATCAGTTGCGGGCAATTTACCGGAATCTTGTTGATGGCGCCGGCCCCGGCACCTGGGACATGTACGTGGATGCCAGTGATAAAAAGACCAATATCATCATTTACTGCAGGGATAAAACAACTGAAACCATAAAAATTGTCACGGATCGGGTCAAAGAATATATCAGGGATCATTCGGTTTTCGGCAAACGCTCCAGGGATGTGGAACGGCACGGATTTGACAAGTTTGTGTACTGGCTTGAGACAGTGTTCAGGGGTGCTCCGGCGCCGATGCCTGAGAAGCCGCCAGTGCCCGGGGTCCCGCAGGTTCATTACCGGATGGCAGGCGGCACGGTGGGTATCCAGGCCGCAATAAACGAGGCGCTGGTCATGTACGGGTTCTGGACGTTTATCCTGGCAATACTCACGGTATTTATATTCTGTGCCATAGCTTTCAAATCCATTTTTGCCGGCATTCTCAACTGCCTTCCGCTTATTCTTGCAAACAGCCTGGTCTATGCATTAATGGTGCTGAGCGACCCGCAGATCCCCATGACCACGGCGACGCTTCCGGTAGCCGCGGTGAGCATCGGGCTCGGCGTTGACTATGGTATATACTTTTTTAGTAGAGTCATAGAGGAATACCGCAAGAATAAGAATCTTAATGAGTCGGTGATCATCGCCATGGGAACAACCGGCAAGGCCATCATGTATATCGCCACCACCATTGTGTGCGGGATTGCCTTCTGGTTTCTTTCAAAGCTCATGTTCCAGGCCCTGATGGGCATGCTGCTGGGAATCGTGCTGCTGCTGAACATGGTATTTTCACTCACCATTATCCCGAGCTTTATTTTACTGTTTAAACCTAAATTCATAACCGGCGGAAAAGAATCCAGCGGGTTCAAGGATTCACCCGCTGCGCCAGAGCGACAGCGCGGCGAGAGGGGTCCAGGGTTCCAGTGATGCAGATTACACATAATAGGAGATATTATGATTAATTTAAAATACATTTCTGAAATCCTGATCACAAAGGGCAAAGTCCGGGGAAAGCCGGTTGCCATCAGTCTGTTCCGCGATCGCATCCCTGAAGGGTATGAGCCCATCGACGGCGAGCCGTGCACTCTGGTGCGCCTGGCCATGGATGAAGGCAAGAAAGTCTATTTTGATGCCGATCACCATGACTGCCTGGTGGGCACCTATCACGCGGGAATGGTGCCGGGGAAAAAAGAGATCGTCTCCGGAGAATATCTGTCAACCACCAGCAGCTTCTTCAGCTACGAAGGTGCTGCCCGGTTGAAATCAGGCACCCGCAATCTTCCTCCCGGCATGGTGAAAGCTATCGGCGCTGCTCCGCTTGCCGAGGTGCCTGAAGGGGTAGCGGTTGACTGGATTGTGGTTGTATGCAATGCCCATAACGCCAGTCTCATTTCAGCCTGCAGAGTGATTCAGGACGGCATTACGCCCCACGGCGGATTTGGAACGTCTCTGTGCGGGGAGCTGTTTGCCACACCCTGGCATGAAAGAAATGTCGTGGTAACATTCGGTGATTTTGGCGGAAGGATGTATAACCGGATCAAGCAGGATGAGCTCTTTGTAATAATCCCCCTTGAATATGTCGCTAACCTGCCAAAGCTGCTGGTGGATGTGAAAATTGACGCCAAAGCCAATCTCGGGTTTACCAAGCCGCCCGATTCCAAATTCTGGCAGAAGTTTGGCAATGACGCAAAAGCAGAGGTCCCGCGTGAAACTGATAAACCATCAGAACCTGCCTTCACCATGGAATGGGATGAGGAAGCCAGGGTGCTGATAAAGAATGTCCCCGAGGGCATCCTTGATTTTGTAGTTGAGAACGCTGAAGCGTTCGCGCGGGAGAAAGGCTATAAAAAAGTTTCCAGCAAATCTCTTACCGAGCAGATGAATGAGCTGGGGATGGACATTGATGATATGCTGGGTCAGCAGCATGACTAACAGGTTGTCGAAAAGTAGTTCTCCAGGCTGGTCAAAAACATCCGGATGCAAGGCGCGCGAAATCAAGAGGAATGAGGCGTACTGTACCGTACGTCCAATGACGAAGGATGATCGCAACGAACGATTGTTTTCAACACCTGCGAAGAAAGGGAGGATGAACAAATGGGTAAGAACAAGGAATATGCCCAGAGGCTTAAGGAACACGGGTACCAGCGAAAGGCAATCGCCTTTAAACTCTATGAAGATATTCCCGCGAATGCAGAGCCGTATGGAGATGATGTCTCCTTTCACTGTGCCATCGCGGCAGAGCTCTGGGAAGAAGGCAAAAAACCGGTTTATATCACCAACGCTAATATCCTGTGCGGCGGCGCCGTCTTTTCAGGGCTGGGAAATAGAAAGGTAATTAAGGAAGAATTCGATGGCGGCATGGAGCAGACCATAGGGCTGCAAAGGGGATATGCTACACGGAAGGTCTTTCGCCGCGTCAATCAACAGATCCCGCATCTGTTCAAACACCATAAATATCAGGTCATTGGCGCATTGGAAGATGTGGAAGACCCGGATGTGGTCATGATTGTTGCGGACGCGCGCAAAGTTCAGCGCCTGTGCAAAGCCTACACCTGGGAAACAGGTGAGCTGGTTCACGGTACATCGGGAACCGCCTGGTGCAACAGCGCCTTTCCGCCTGTGTTCAGGACCAGGACCATGTCATTTACCATGGGAGATGAGCAATCGCGCATTCTTATGAATCTTGATGATGGCGATATGTACTGCATGATTCATTATTCCGTACTGCCGCTGGTTATTAAAAATCTGGGCAACATTCAGACCGGGCTGGCAACGTAACATAGGAGTTTGTGAGTCAAGGAGTTGAAGAGTTAAGGAGTTCTAAACAGTTAAAGACACTCCATAACTTCTCAACTCTCAACTCTTGAACTCTTACTATGAAAGGAGCTTATGATGGCCTATTGTATATCAGAAGACTGCATCATGTGCGGTACGTGCTGGGAGATCTGCCCGACAAAGTCTATTGTTGAATACGACTGGTACTATAAAATTACTGACACCTGTGTCGAATGTGGTGCATGCGCCCGCGTGTGCCCCAATGCGGCAATCACAAAAAATAAGGTTACAAAGCAGGCGGCATAACATATCAGCAGAGGAGGAACGATTATGGCAAAAAAAGAACCCGCGATGAAAAAACCCGACATAAATGACATGTCTGTTGAAGAAAAGTGGGACCGGCTCCATGATTTCTTTACCATGGATCATGCCATCAGCTACCACACTCATAAGAGGCTTGGAACCGTTAAGGAGTGGGTGAGTGATACCGTGGACGCCTACAACAAAATGATGGGCAGGTTCGCGGGCCCCGTCGCCCAGTTTATGGGCAAGCTCGCTTCAAACCTTGCGCCTAATATAGTTCTCAATAAAGCCATCAAGGAAGTCCTGTATATGGACCAGATGATGCACGGCCCGGGAGAATATGAAGTTTCAGAGGCCGAGGACGGTGAGATTGTCGTCCGGTTCAAGAACTGCCTGCGCCTTAAAAAGCAGAATGAAATAGTAAAAAAATGCGGGCTGCCTTTTGAAGGCCGGGAACTCTGCGAAGTCGAAAAGATGCACCTCACCCACCCCAACCACCCGACAACGAAGATGGGCATTATTCCCTTTGAGATTATCTGGGAGGAAACCGGGTGCGTGTGGAAGTTTAAGAAACAATAACAAACTGAGGGTTCCAGGAGGCCAAGGGGTCAAAAAAACCGTTTCGAGTTTATGGTTTATAGTTTCTGGTAAAAACATGAACTGCAAACCTTGAACTTTAGACTTTAAACTTAATACTAAACCCCTCGAACCCTGGGCCCCTTGAACCCTTCCGGAGGTTGTGCCATGCAGGGAAAAACAGTTCTTATTACCGGCGCTGACGGCGATATCGGCAGGGAAACAACCCTGGGGATCGCCAGAAAGGGCGCTGCCATTGTCATGGCGTGCATTGATCTGAACCTGGCACGACCGGTGTGCGAGGCTGTTAAGAAGGAAAGCGGAAACTCAAACATTGAGCTCATGCAGATAGATCTGGCATCGTTAGCCTCCATCCGGGAGTTTGCGCAGCAATTCTCCCAAAAGTGCCAGCGGCTGGATGTATTAATTAATAATGCCGGCGTCTACTGCCACACGCGGCAGGAAACCCGTGACGGATTTGAAAAAACCATCGGGATTAATCTGTTAGGCCACTTCCTGCTCATCAATTCCCTGCTGCCGGTTATAAAGCAAACACCGGGGTCCCGTATTATCAACCTGTCATCAAACGCCCACTATCAGAGCAAGTTCAACGTGAGCGACATCAACTGGCAGAAACGAAAATACAGCGGGTTCCCTGCGTACGCAGATTCCAAGCTTGCCATCGTGCTCTCCACCCAGGAACTGGCCGAGCGCTTAAAAGACGCGGGGGTTACGGCAAACGCGGTACATCCCGGGCACACAGCCACCGCTATCTGGAATATATGGCCGGGGAAATGGTATCAGGCCCTGCTGGACAAAATCATCAACCGGTTCATGATAACACCTGAGGAAGGCGCACAGGCCAGCATCTTCCTGGCAGGCTCAGATGAAGCCAACAATGTGACCGGCAAATATTTTTCTCAAAAGCAGTTGAAGGATCCATCTCCAAAATGCAGGGACGCGCAATTGCAGAAAGACCTGTGGCAGTTGTGCGAAAAGCTAACCGGTATTTCCGCCAGTCCGGGTTAGAACCTTGCCAGCATTTTAAGAAGGGGTCGCCATATGAATACTTCCACCATTATGACCATCGTATCTACCTGGGCACTGATGCTTATCTGGCTTGTTTTAGTTGCTGTTTCAGGGGTGTTGGCATTCCAGAAATGGGGAAAACTGAGCGATCAGCCAGGGAAACAGATGTTGTATCTCTGGCTGGGGCCGGTGTTTATTTTTATCGGGGATTTGCTTCACACGATAGCCTATACGGTCACCGTTTATACTGCCAGCCCGACAGGATCAATAAACATTCTTGGAACAATATTTGAACTGCAGACGTTTGCCTACTTTTATGACGGCCTGATTTTTATGATTTATTATTCCCTGTGGGCTCTGTTTATTGTCGCGCGGTATCAGCAGGGACAGTTTAAACGCTACGATAAAATTACCCTGGGTCTGGCGTTGCTGGCCATGCTGTGCATCCTTCCCGGAGCAGTGCCTAATGCTTTTGGCATTTATACTATTAATTACGATATATCTCTCTGGTCCCCCCACATGCTGCTTTTCGTTATTTTCGGCCTGATGACGGTCGGGAAGCTGATACGCTGCTCAAGAAGCGCCCGCGCCCAAACAACAGACCGGATAACTGCGCTTCAGGAACGGGCATTAAACATTATTGGCGTCTGCTTTGTTTTCTCATTTATCTTTTTTATCCTCACCCTTGGTCTTATTCCGGTTAACCCCATGTTCGGGATGTTCATGATACCAAAAACATTCGCCTACATGACTGCTTTCGTATATATTATTAAAGGTGTAATACGGCCAATGCCGCTTGCCATGGAACCGGGCATACGCTATACACAGAGCGCGCCACAGGCAGCTGCATAGCTAATTAAGATACCATTGAAATTAACCATGCTGTTAAAGGAGGGACTAAAGACTATGAATATTTTAAAACACCTTACTATTGTTGCGCTGGCAGTGCTTTTCAGCCTGGGCAGCGCTGCCGCAGGTATTGAAAATAAAGATAAAGGAAAAATTGTTCCTGAAATGAATATTAAGGAAGTCAAGATCATCCGCGTTAACGCAGTAGCCGGGGTTAATCCCGAGGAACTCACTATTGATCGGGGTACCACCGTTATCTGGATAAATGAGTCCGAGTCTTCGGTTGAAATGCAGTTTGAGGGCAAGCAGGTCACCATGGCCTGCAAAAATCCGGTCCATTTCGTCGTAGATGAGAAGGGCTCCTTCAAATCCGACCGCATTCCCGCCGGGTCAGTCGCCAGCATGTGCTTTGTGGAAAAGGGCGAATTTAATTACGTCATGCGTAAAGTTCTGCTTTTTTCCCCGACCCTTGAGGCACGGCCGTATAACAAGGAATTCAAGGGCAAAGTTATTGTTAAATAATTTCCAGCTCTCGACTCCGAACTCATAACTCCGAACTGATTAGATAGCTGATAGCTGAACGCTGTCAGCTTTTTTCCGGAAGGGAAAAACCATGAAAGTGATAGCGATTGTCGGAAGCCCGAAAGGGCATGCAGGGATACACGGGAGCGCTGGTAGCGCCCCTGCTTAAAGCATTGCAGCAGGAAGGCATAGAGACAGACATATTTTCACTCAGCGACCTCACCGTGCTTCCCTGCAAAGGATGCCAGAATATATGCCATGTCACTGGCGCGTGCCACCAGAAGGATGATTTTGAAAAAGTGAAACAGGCCATGCTCGCGGCAGACGGCATTATCTTTGCGACCCCCAATTACACCCTGCAGGTGAGCGCCCAGATAAAGGCGCTGATTGACCGCTGCAATCTTTTGCTGCACTGCCAGCAGCTGCGCGGCAAATACGGTGCCGTCGTGGTTACCTCCGGCGGCTCTGACCCGGAAGTTGTTGTCAACTATCTCAATACCGTAATAACCATGCAGGGGCTCTGGAGGGTCGGGGACATAAGCGCGGTGCGCGCGCAGTTCGGGGATGATGATGAGAAGGCGAACCTCATGAAAGCCGCAGCAGACCTCGGCAAACGCATGGCTGCTGCCATAAAGAATAAGGAAACATTTCCCGGCCAGGATGAGGAGCGCAACCAGGGTTTTGAAATTATGAAATTCATGGTTATGATGCTGCGAGACGAATGGCCCTTTGCCTGGGATTACTGGAACACGCACTGGGATTTGACGGAATAAATTTTGCCTATGGCCTGCCCCGAGCCGTTCGACCCTGAGCTCACGGCCGAAGGGCGCAGTCGAGGGGTGCCTATTGCCTGCCTGCCCACCGTAGCCTTGCGCGAAGGTGGGTTGCCTATTGCCTTTTTCACGTTTCATTTATTGACACCTCTATGCTCATTTGCTACGCTAAGCAACATACTAATGCAGGAGCGTTGTAATTATGGGTAGAAAAATCGCCATTACTATCCCTTCTGAAAAGATAGATGTTTTTTGCAAAAAACATCACATAAGAAAACTGCTGCTGTTCGGCTCCGTGCTTCGGGATGATTTCAGGCCGGACAGTGATGTTGACGTGCTCGTGGAATTTGAACAGGGAACGGTGGCAGGATTCTTGCGGCTTGCTGCCATGGGCAATGAACTTTCAGACATTCTCGGGCATGCAGTTGATTTGCGCACCCCCGCTGAATTGAGCCGATATTTCCGCCAGGAAGTTCTTGAAAAGGCCGAGGTTCAGTATGCACAGGGATGATGTGATACGCCTCCGTCATATGCTTGATGCAGCACGAGAAACGCTTGCTTTTGCCGCCGGGAAGAAGAGAAGCGAGCTTGATTCTGATAGAATGCTCACTCTTTCTCTAATTAAATCAATTGAAATTGTCGGCGAGGCAGCTTCAAAAGTAACCCAGGAAACACGTCAGGCATATCCGGAAATTCCCTGGCCTGATATTATTGCCATGCGGAACCGGCTTATCCATATTTATTTTGACATCGATCTTGACCGGGTTTGGGATACGGTCACCGATGATATTCCCCGCCTGATTAACCTTCTGGAATCAGCTCTCAATCGTGCAGATATTAAATAACGCTCCCAAGCCTTTCCACCTATTCACCCATTCACCGACTCACCCATTCACCAATCAACCGACTCACCGACTCATTTATTGACACCCCTCTCTCATTTGATAAGTATCCTGCTGTAGGAGCGGCTTCAGCCGCGAAAACATCGATTCGACTGCGCTCACGACAGGGCGCATAAATGCGCTCCTACGGAAACAATACAAAGGAGGAAAGTATGCGGAAATCGATTCTATCGTTTATGGGGAGCCCGCGCAAAAACGGTAACAGCACGGTGCTGGCGAAACAAATCGTCGAGGGGGCGCAGGCAGCGGGCGCCCGGGTGGAGAGCTTTTATCTGCACAAAATGAAGATCAGCCCCTGCACTGCCTGTGATAAATGCCACAAGGCAGACGACCGCTTCTGCGTGATAAAGGACGACATGCAGAAGCTGTATCCGAAAATCATTGCTGCTGACGGTCTTATCCTTGCGAGCCCCATCTACTTTTTCACTGTTTCCGCGCAGCTGAAGCTGTTCATGGACCGGTGCTATGCCCTCGGCGGTCCCGGCGGCTACCAGTTCAAAGGGAAAAAGATTGCCATTGCCCTCACCTACGGCGACGTTGACCCGTTCCGCTCGGGTGCCGTGAATGCCATGCGCACGTTCCAGGACGCGTTTGCCTATGTTGAAGCGGACATCGCCGGCTATGTCTATGGCACGGGCCTGGAGCAGGGAGAGATTGCCAAAAATAAGGCCCTCATGAAAGATGCGTTTGATCTCGGGAAAATTCTGGCAGGAGGCTAATGCTGAAGTTTTTCCAGTGCATGCTTGATTTCTGCCTGCACCGATGCTGCTGAATCAGTTTTTAAATTTCTTTCCAGAGCGCTTTTTGCTGTTTTTGTTCCGATACGGCCCAGCGCCCATGCGGCATATCCCCTCACCATGTCCTCATGCTGGGTTTCAAGCGCTTCTATCAAAACCGGAAGATACTGGGGGTCACCATAATTGCCAAGGGCCACGGCGGCATTGCGCTGCAAATACTTCCGGTCGATAAACATGAATTCAAAAAAGGTCTCACCAAATATGTGCTGATACTGCTCCGCGCTTATGTTCACCAGCGGCGCGATTTCAGGATAAACACGTCCCTCAGGGTTCGGGATTTCGGTCTGAACCTGCAGCTTTCTGTTTTTCGGGCAGACATCAAGGCAGATATTGCAGTGGGCAATACAGGTGCCGGCCTTCTCCCGCATCTCATGCGGGATGTCCCCCTTATTATGCAGCATGTGCAGAGTAAGGCAGCGCTCAATATCACACCGGTATGGCTCATCAAGGGCATTCGTAGGGCATGCTTTCTGGCAGAGGTTGCATGACCCGCAGGGATCCCCCAGCGGGGCGCCGGGCTCAAGCGGCGCATCAGTAATAACCATGTTTAGCCCGATCCAGCTGCCCATGGCCGGTGTCTGTATAATGCCGTTTTTACCGTAGGCGCCAATCCCCGAACGCGCGGTCATCATTTTCACCGGTACACCGGTGGCAAGCTGCATGGCGGTGTAGCCACGCGCAGTGAGAAAATCGACAACCATTTGTGTCTTTGCCGCAATGTACGCGAGGTTCTCGGGAATAACATAAAAATTCATAATCTCGCTGCGCGGCGGAGAACCGGGCAGATTCATTCTGCCAAAGTAGTAGTTGAAAGCAAGCACCACCACCGCTGCGGCGTTGTCGAGAAAATCCCGCGGCTGAAACACTGAAGCATCAGCGGAATAGAACGGGGTGTAGCGGCTCATGATGATGTTCAGCTGACTGAGGTCGGTGATTTCCTGCGGCGCCAGTCCGTCAACAGGAGCTATGCCAATCTGTATTCCCGCTGATTCTCCCTGTACATACGATTTCAACTCCTCGCTCAGCATTGCGTGTGTCCTTTCTCTTTGAACATGTTTTTAAACTTCATACGCCATCACATAATCATCCATATAAAACCCATTGCCGATATCTTTCACAACGCTGTCGGTTATGCTGAAGCCCATCTTCAGATACTTCTCAACCGAGGCGGTGTTATTTTTATTTACCGTGAGCCGTACTGTTTTTAATTTCTGCTTCTGTGCCTGACCAAGGATAAAGGCAAACATCTCCCTGCCCTTCCCCCTGTTCCGGAAATTACGTTTAATATAGATTTTGCTCAGGAACAGGCTGCAGTCCTTCTCTGCAGCATAGGCAAGGTAACCTATTTCATCTTCACCGCTTACCGCCAGATAATACTGCATCCCCTCCTGTATCTGGTTTTCTATTGCCTCCGGGGACTGAAAGGTGTTTATCATGTAGTGTATCTGCTCTTGCGTAATAATCGTTGGATAATATTCCTCCCATATTTCTTTTGCCAGTTGTGCGGCTCTCTCAGCCTGTTTTTTATTTTTTACTTTTACGAAACGTATAGACATCGTTAAATGAAATTATTACTTTGCAAGTTAACAAATAAGATAATAACAAGCTCTGCGGCTGAATACTATAAAAAATTGTTTCTGCCCTTTTTTAGTCTCTTTATTGTTTTGTAATTATCATGTATAGGATATGTTTATATCATAGAATATACCTCCTCTTGTGGAAAGCATCTATTGCACTATCAAATACAGAGCTCATGCAGAGTTCAACAATATAATTATCATACAGGGTGAGCTGTTTTTTTAATTATAATTCAGGGAGGAGAAGATGACAACGCAGGCCGTTTCACTGACCATAGCCAAAGCAAAGGATGAAATTTCTCTCCTCGCAAGAATGGCCAATCGACACGGCCTCATTGCCGGGGCAACCGGAACAGGGAAAACCGTGACCTTGCGAGTTATGGCTGAAGCGTTCAGCAAGATAGGTGTTCCGGTTTTCATGGCGGATGTTAAGGGAGACCTTTCCGGATTAGCCGTGCCGGGAGTTGAAAACACCGTGATAGCTGACCGCATTAAGACCCTGCGTCTGACCGATTTTTCCTTCGCAGGGTATCCGACAGCGTTCTGGGACGTTTTTGGAGAACAGGGGCTTCCGGTCCGCACCACAATTTCAGAGATGGGCCCCTTACTCCTGAGCCGGATACTCGACCTTAACGAGACCCAGAGCGGTGTGCTTAACCTGGTGTTTAAGATTGCAGATGATAACGGGCTGCTGCTGCTCGACCTTAAGGACCTGCGGGCCATGGTCCAGTTTGCGGGTGACCAGGCAGAACAGTTCAGAACCGAATATGGAAATATCTCTGCTGCCAGCATTGGTGCCATTCAGCGAAACCTTCTTGCCATTGAAGAGCAGGGAGCCAATCGATTTTTTGGTGAACCTGCTCTCAACCTCCAGGACCTCATCCAGACGGATACGAGCGGTAAAGGAATAATCAATATCTTGACTGCCGACAAACTGATGCAGTCTCCCAGGCTCTATGCTACCGTTCTGCTCTGGATGCTCTCGGAGCTTTTTGAACAGCTCCCGGAGGTGGGTGACCCGCCTAAACCTAAGCTGGTTTTTTTCTTTGATGAAGCGCATTTGCTGTTCGCTGACGTGTCTCAGACTCTTGAAGAAAAAATTGAACAGGTCGTCCGTCTTATTCGCTCCAAAGGCGTGGGGGTATACTTTGTAACCCAGAACCCGCTGGATCTTCCGGAAACGGTATTGGGACAACTGGGCAATCGGGTGCAGCATGCGCTCAGAGCCTTTACCCCCAGGGATCAAAAAGCCGTTAGAGCAGCCGCTGAAACCTTCCGGCCTAACCCAAAATTGAAAGTGGCAAAAGCAATTACAGAACTGGCTGTCGGCGAGGCACTGGTATCAGTACTGGACGAGAAGGGATCTCCCACGATGGTGGAACGGGCATTGATGTATCCCCCTCGAAGCCGGCTCAATCCTTTGACAGCGGAAGAGCGCACGCAGATAATTCGTAACTCTGTTCTCTATGGTCATTATGAAAAAACGGTTGACCGTGAATCAGCGTATGAAAAACTGAAAGCACGGACAGAAGAAATAAAAGCAGAGCCTGCGGAGGGGAAAAGCAAACCCAGCGAGGTGCTATCGCAGACCGGCGAGATTCTGGGTGCAATGGCTAAAAGTGCAGCCCATGCCATAGGCAGCCAGCTCGGGAGGCAGATTATTCGGGGGGTTCTGGGGTCGATGTTTGGTGGTACTAAAAAACGATAAGGTAACTATTTATTTAGCATTATAAAAAAGGACAGCACGCTAATTCGTTGAAGATAGATGCTGTCCCTTTTATTTTTATATTTATCGATAATTTATTTATTCGGGAAGCCTGCTTTACGCGACGCAGCTTCTGCCTCCTCCATCTTATCAAGCACGCCCATGAGCTTTGCCATCACATCGGGCCGCTCTTCACCTATGACGGGGAACAGCTCTCCATAGGTGTTGCCGATGGTGCCGATCAGCTTGTAAAAATCCATGGTAGGTATGCGCGGCTCTTTAACCAGGCCCACCAGGTAGTCAAGGTCATCACCATCAAAAAAATCCTGCAGCTCAATGGGCTTGAAGTCCATCTCGCCATAGGGCTCATAAAAGTACTTCTCCCACCATTCAAAGTAACTGGACAACCCTTCACGGGTAATCTTGCCGTCAAGCAGCGCGAGCGTTACCGCATTGGCAGCTTTCCACCCGCAGACGATGGCAATGGCATTGCTCACTTCCATGAGCCAGGCTGCATCGCTGATAATAAGGACGTTGTCTTTAAACGGGTCTTTCATGGGGGCGTGCATGTTTACCACGCAGCAGCCGGTGCCGGTCTTTTTCGCTCCTTTAAACCAGGACGAATAAACTTTATCTTCGTAGACAAATTTCTCCAGCTTGGCATTGAGGTCATCTGCGGGCTGATGCGTGGTAACGCCTACATGGTAATGGCCCTTATGAAGACTGCTGCTCACAAAAAAGCTGCCATCCATGGTGAAGACAAAACATATCCCCTCGACCTCCGGGATATCAATGCCTTCGAGGTACCAGAGCATTTCATTGTGCGTGGCAAAGAATTTACGCTCTTTGTTCATGCCAAGGATCCGGCTGATGCGCGAGTTCACCCCGTCAGCAGCGATGACAAATGGTGACTGAAACTGCTCGTCGCCTGCAGTCAGAGTTACCAGGTCACCGTTCTTCTCAACGCCGGTAACATTGGTGCCCGGGAAAATGTCTACTCCATTTGTCTGCGCATCCTCAAGCAGTGTTTTCAGTATCAGCTCCTTATCGAGCGTTACTCCGGCCCGCCGCTTGTCAGGGTCCTGATGCTGGTAGGCGCGGTCGCCAAAGGTAAATTTTTTCCCGCCCGGGGAGTATATCGCAAACCCGTAGACATTCCGGTGCGGGCCGTCATAGCGAATAGAAAAACCGCTGGAGGGAAAACAGATGCGTTTTAACTGAGGATTGTAGATTACTGTCTGTTGAAATGTGTATTCATTGATCGGTGAAATCACACCGCCATCCACCCTGCGGATTTTAGATATGTCGGTTTTTCTGTCAAGCAACGCAACGTGAAGCCCGTTTTCCCCGGCAAACTTTGCCGCAGTGAGCCCCGCTGGACCGCCCCCGACAATGACGAGATCATACTTCTTTGCCATAATAGTCTCCTTGATAGCTATCAGCTGACAGCTGTCAGCTTTTCATTATGATGTAACCGGTGTTGCCCGCAGGCCTGAAGCTGCCTTCACCTTGTAGAGCTCGAAGAATCCCAGGAATGCGATGACCAGGTAGGCTATGGTCTTGGGTATCATGAGTATGCCGATCTGCGGTACCTGCTGCTGCAGGAATATTACCGGCGCGTAACAGACAAAAGATACCAGGATCATGCTGCCTATCCAGATAAATGTCTTATCATGAGCGGCACGTGCATCACGCAGGATCAGGTACGCGACACCAAGCTGCATCATCATCAGCGGCAGGTTGCGGATCATCGACCAGGGCTGCGCTGCCTGCATGCTGTTCCAGCCGTTGGCCGGATGTGTCATGATGAGCAGGCGCAGTACGGCAAGGGCAAAGAGCAGGTATCCCAATCCCCCGTAGGGTTTATTATAGCGCGCGCTCCACATCATCACAATCAGCACATAAAATATGGTAAAGGTTATCGCTGTTGCAAGTGAGCCCATCGGCGCCAGCAGCAGGCTGTTGCCGAAAAAGTTGACTGACACATCAAAGCCGCCCATGGCAAACGCAACGACCCTGAAGCCCACGTGCCCGATATCGCCCAACCCAAGCCACGCAAACGCCCACATGAGCAGGTCTGCAGTGCGCCGGTCAGCCGGGGCAACAACCTCCCTGCGGCGCCACATGGTGATAACCAGCCACCAGACCACTATCAGGTAAAAAATGTTAAATGATGTTTCTGTCCACATCCGTGCTGCTTCTGACATTGTGTGTTCTCCTTTCCCGGTTTTTAAGGTATATACTTACGGTACTATTATACACCAATAGATAGTTAGCATACAAATATTTACAAAAATTAACTTATAAAAGCAACAAAACTTTTTAACATTCCGGGGAGTTACAAGGAACATGCTACACATGTCTGGCACGCACTTCAGGTCATCGTCGCTGGTGATCCTCGTATCTATTATAACCTGTATGGCAACTGCCTGCTATAACACGCAGGGCCCGGTTCCGGAAAACCCGCATCAGCCGCCGGCGCGAGAGCTTCTCCCGCAGAACGTGATCGTTGCAGAGGAAACCATCTACGCGCCTGCTCCGCGGGATAACGGGACACCGCCGCCGGAGTGTGATTATATCCGCTATCTGCGCTACCGGCCGCAGACGCCGGATGGCCTGCCCAAAGAAGTGCGCGCGGTTCTCGTGCTCCTGCCCGGCTACGGAGGGGGCGCTGCATCGTTTGACTATCTCGGCAGAAACCTGGTCGCCATGGCTGAATTAAACAATGCCGGCAGCATCGAGGTGTGGGCGCTTGAGCGCAGGCCCAACTGCCTTGAGGACTTGAGCGCCATGAATGCGGCAGAGGCGGCGCGTGATCCTGACCGCGCGCCTGACTATTACTATTTCAACAAGCCGGTCAATGGCCGTACGTTTCCCGGTTTTCTCCAACAGGATGAAGTGCCGTTCCTCTCAGAGTTCGGCCTGAAGCTTTTTATGGAAGATATCTTCACGGTGATTTCCTCGAAAATTCCTGACCCGGCTGTGAGAAAAAATACCGTCTTCATCGGCGGCCATTCTCTGGGCAGCCCTTTAAGCGCGCTCTTTGCCGGCTGGGACATGGATGGAAATCCTCAGACACTTGATGATACGGGCTATAACAACTGCGCAGGCCTCATCGGGCTCGAAGGCAGGGTATCATTTACCGCATTTTCCACCCTGGCTGAGGCAGACTATACACGGCGTCTTGCAGATATCAGAAGCGGCAAATCAGCGCGCTATCAGCAGCTTGCCGGCATCACCCCCGAGGCCCTGGCCCTGCTTGAGATGATGGCGATGTATGCTGCCTTTGCGCCTGATGAGGAATCAACCCTGTTCCAAAGGGTTCCCTATTCCCGTGATGTTGAGCAGTTCATCCGGGCCATCCACTCGCGAACTCTCCTGCAGTATATAACCGGCGCGCCTGCTTTTATTGACTATCGCTATACCAATGAGGCGCTGCTGGGAATATTCCTTGATGATAATTTTCAGCCCGTACCCATCATGCAGGCAAGCCTCGGGTTCCTCTATGGCGGACCGGTCGTAGCCAAAACATTTTCCCTGTTCCCTTCTTCTTTGATAGGCGGAGGACAGGGGCAGGATGGAAAGCTGTTTATAGCAGGGGACCCTGGCCCGCCTGATAATCCCGGCAGCGGGCCGCTCTATAAATGGGCAAATTTTGATGAGATTGGGGACGCTGCTGATCCTGATTATCGGGATACCAGCGGCTCATTGACCTACACCACGGAAGTCTCCGAAGTCACCGACATCCAGGACTTTGCGCGCCTGCTGTTTCAGGGGCCGCTCAACTTCCCGGAGTGGTATTACGCGGCTCGGCTCGGCCTGGATATGAGCGCTGCCGCAGCCCCGTTCAGCACCGGGTACGGGCTTTACTGCCTGCACCGCGATAAGGCAGCAAGTCTCCCGGTCATACAGTTTTTAGCGTCTGAGATTGAGGGGTATGATCACATCGATGTGCTCTGCGCGGCAATTGACCGGCCGCAGCGCAGAAAAAATGAGGTGTTTGAACCGCTGCTGAAATTTTTATTAGATAACAGCAGGGGAAGTGTGATACCAGGGTAACATTCGGGCTAAGCAGGGCAGTGAAGTTTTTCGGCAGCTTTTAAAAGGTGAGTTCTCGGAAGGCTTAATCAGTTATGCTGCTTGAAACAGTGCTACCGTCTCCGGACATGACGCCCTGCAGCACCGCGCTCAGCTCGGTGATTTTATAGGGCTTGGCAAGTACTCCGCTGAAACCGTATTTTTTATAATCAGCCATGATGGGGTTGTTTGAATAGCCGCTTGAAACAATGGCCCGGGCTTCCGGGTCAATGGCGAGAAGCTTTTGTATGGCCTCCTCGCCACCCATGCCCCCGGGGATCGTTAAATCCATGATCACCGCATCAACCGGTGCTCCTGAAGCGCGGGCTTCCTGGTAACGGTTCAGGGCCTCGACCCCGTCGCCGGCAAGCTCCACTTCATAACCCATACCGCTCAGCAGCTCCTGCGCCATGTCCCGGATGATATCTTCATCATCCATAACGAGAATTCTACCTTTCCCATCGCTGTTTACTTCTCCGGCAACTTCTTTGTGCTCAATCTTTTCCGCGGAAGCAGGGAGATAAAAGGTGAATGTTGCGCCTGCGCCCGGTTCAGATACAGCGGTGATATATCCGCCATGATTGACGAGTATGGAATAGCAGGAAGCAAGCCCGAGGCCGCTGCCTTTCTGTTTGGTGGTGAAAAAGGGATCAAATATTTTAGCTGATGTACTCTTTCGGTATGCCGATCCCCTGGTCGCTGACCGCTACGGCGATATACTTTCCTTCAGGCAGGGGGATGTTCTGCTGTCCATTGACCAGGATATTTTCAGCCCGCACCTTTAGTGCGCCGCCCTCCGGCATTGCCTGGTCAGCGTTAATAACCAGGTTGTGGATAACCTGGCTGATCTGTCCCTCGTCAACCTCGGCTGTCCACAAATCTTCAGCAATCTGAAATTCACAGCGCACATTTGAGCCACGCAGGGCAAAGCCTGCCGTTTCATTAAGAAGCTGGGCGATTGAGGATGTTTTCTTTACCGGTGCGCCGCCTTTGGCAAAGGTAAGAAGCTGCTGGGTGAGATCCCTGGCCCTGGAACATGCTGTTTCCGCATTATTGAGATACGCATACAGTTTCTCTTCCGGCTGCACGCGCAGCTTGGCCAAAGATACATTGCCCAGAATTGCTGATAAAATATTGTTAAAATCATGGGCAATGCCACCGGCAAGGATGCCGAGGGATTCAAGCTTTTCCACCTTCTGCAGCTCATTCTCCATGCGCTTGCGGCCGGTTATGTCACG
>CAWDOY010000012.1:0-72485 GCA_963803975.1 uncultured delta proteobacterium | reverse complement strand
GACACCCAGTTGAACTTCCTTTATATTTACAAACTTGCGCTCTATTTTCCTCCCCCCTGAATACTCCGCGGGGGAAATCCGGTAGTCAAACGTATATATATATATACTGCATGACCGCGCAGGGAAACGCGGTACACGCGCAGCCCGCACTTTTCATTCGCAGAGAGGAAGACGTGGAGATCGACAGAGAGAAAAAGCTGTCGCTGTTAAAGAGGATGCTGCTGATCCGGGCTTTTGAAGAAAAGGCTGAGGCGCTTTTTCAGCAGAAGCTCATCCCCGGGTTTGTCCATCTGTCCATCGGCCAGGAGGCTTCCACCACCGGCAGCTGCATGGCTCTGCGGCCTGATGATTATATTATCTCGACCCACCGCGGCCACGCGCACATTCTGGCCAAGGGCGCTGATCCCCGCTACATGTTCGCCGAGCTGTTCGGCCGGCCACCGGATACTGCAAAGGTAAAGGCGGCTCCATGCATATCGCTGACTTTTCCCGGGGCATTCTCGGCGCCAACGGCGTCGTGGGAGGAGGATTTCCTATCATGGTGGGCGCCGGCCTTTCCATCAAACTGCGCAAGACCGACCAGGTGGGGATGGTTTTTTTCGGCGACGGCGCGTCCAACCGGGGCACGTTTCATGAAGCCTGCAACATGGCGGCTGTCTTTAAGCTCCCCATCATCTTTGTCTGCGAGAACAACGGCTATGCCTCCACCTCGCCGGCTGAAAAAATGGTTGCCGGCGGATCTGTGGCCGGCCGGGCCAAGGCCTACGGCATCCCCGGTTATATCACGGACGGCAGCAATGTGCTGGAGGTGCTGGAAGTGGTGCATGAGGCGGTGGAGTGGGCCCGCAGCGGACACGGCCCGGCCATTGTGGAAAATGAGACCTATCGCTACAAAGGCCACTTTGAAGGCGACCGGCAGAAGTACCGCAGCATGGATGAAATCCACATGTACCGGAAAAACCGCGATCCTATTGATAAGTTCGAGCGGCTCCTCATTGAAGAAGGGTGTCTGACTATAGAGGCGGTGGCGGAGATCCGCGCTGAAACAGCCGCGTGTATAGAAGCAGCAGTACAGTTCGGGCTTGATTCACCATTGCCTGAGCCTGAAGATGCTTTGAAAGATTTGTACGTCAATCCGTGAAGGAGAGGGTAACCATGGCAGTGCGAGAAATCACCTGCTCACAGGCAATCGCTGAAGCCCTTGCCGAAGAGATGGAGCGGGATGACACGGTGTTTATTCTGGGAGAAGACCTGGTCAGCAACGGCGGCATCTTCTGCCAGTTCAAGGGCCTGCCGGAAAGATTTCCCGGCCGGGTCATTGATACGCCCATTTCCGAAACCAGCATTGTCGGCAGCGGCGTGGGAGCAGCCCTGACCGGCATGCGGCCCATCGTTGACATGCACTTTGCTGATTTTGTGACCACCGCCATGGATGAAATCGTCAACCAGATGGCAAAAATCCACTATATGTTCGGCGGCCAGGCAAAGCTGCCCATGGTGCTGTGGGCGCCTGACGGAGCAGGTATCTCCGCTGCTGCCCAGCATTCACAAAGCCTGGAGAGCTGGCTGGTGCACACGCCGGGGCTCAAAGTGGTGGTGCCGTCCGAGCCGGCTGATGTGAAGGGCCTGCTGAAAGCAGCGGTGCGCGACGATGACCCGGTCATATTTTTTCAGCACAAGCGTCTGTTCAAACAGACCGGCCCGGTGCCTGATGAGCCCTACCTGATCCCGCTGGGAAAAGCAGATGTAAAGCGGGCCGGGACCGACATCACCCTGATCACCTATTCGCGCATGACCTATGTATGTCTTGAGGCAGCACAAAAGCTCGAGGAAAAGGGCGTTCAGGCTGAAGTGCTCGATCTGCGAACGCTCAAGCCCCTGGACTTTGATCTTATCGCGCGGTCAGTGAAAAAAACCAAACATGTCGTGGTGGTCCACGAAGCATGCCTGACCGGCGGCTTTGGCGCAGAGATCGCCGCCCGCATCGGGGAAGAGCTGTTTGAGCATCTGGCAGGGCCGGTGGTGCGAGTGGCCGCGAAAGACGTTCCCGTGCCGTTCAGCCCGGTGCTGGAGCAGTATGTTCTGCCCCAGGTCGAAGATATACTGGAAGGAGTGGATAAGGCCCTGAAGCGCAAGCGGCAGGCGTTATTTATTCCCCGGGCGGCAAATGTGCGGTAAACAAACGGGCCGTGACCTGTTGGCCCGGCCGGATCTGCATTGACGGACACATAATAAGGGATACTTCCCCTGCCGGGTACTAAAGGGTGTATCCCTTGTTTTTTTATTGGTTACGGGTCTTTAACTCCTGTTCAGCCGTAACAAGACTCTTCCTGCTTACGGAGAAGATACATGGAAAAAAACATGTGCGCGAAAATATCCGAACTTCTGAAGATGGTAAAGACTAATAAACCATTAGTCCATCATATTACCAACTATGTTACGGCTAACGATTGCGCCAACGCCGTGCTCGCAATAGGCGCGTCCCCGATAATGGCTGATGATGAGGATGAAGTTGCGGATATTGTTTCTCTGTCCGCCGCGCTGGTTCTGAATATCGGAACCTTAAACAGCAGGACCATTGCATCCATGCTTAAAGCCGGGGTAAAAGCCAATGATCTTGGTATACCGGTTGTGCTTGACCCGGTAGGTGCCGGAGCAACTGCCCTGCGCAGCACAACTGCCGGGCGGATACTGCGCGAGATACAGCTTGCCGTCATCCGCGGGAACATGTCGGAGATAAAAGCCGTAAGCGGACTCGGGGCAACAACTAAGGGCGTTGATGTTTCAGCCCAGGATATAGCTGAAGCAGAAAATCCGGACTATGGCAAACGCATTGCAGAAAATCTGGCCTCCCGGTTGAACTGTGCTGTCGCCATAACCGGTGCTGTTGATATTGTCGCGGCAGGCGGGAAGACATATTTAATAGCTAACGGACATTCAATGCTGTCAGGCATAACCGGTACCGGGTGTATGTGCTCATCACTTATTGGCGCGTACTGCGCTGTTACCGGGGATTACCTCAGTGCCGCAACAGCAGGCATTCTCACCATGGCACTGGCAGGAGAGCTGGCGTATGAACGGCTGCCCGCTGAAGACCGGGGGGCAGGAAGCTACCGGGTGAAGCTTTTTGATGCCCTGTTTCATCTGAGCGGTAACGACATTTTGAAAAGAGGGAAAGTGCGTGAAGGGTAAGAAAGCCATTGACTACACGCTCTACCTGGTAACAGACCGGGACCTTTTCCCCGGCATCAGGCTCGCCGAAGCTGTCGAGCAGGCAATACAGGGCGGAGTGACCATGGTGCAGCTGCGGGAAAAGCTCGCTTCTTCCCGGGAGTTTTATACTGTCGCCATGGAGATAAAGGAGATCACTGACCGCTATAATGTGCCGCTCATCATAAATGACCGGCTGGACATTGCCCTGGCAATAGACGCCGCGGGCCTCCACGCGGGGCAGGATGATCTGCCGGCGCGCGTTGCCCGCAAGCAGCTGGCCGGAACAGGAAAAATTCTCGGCGTATCTGCCGCCACCGTGGCGGAAGCTCTGCAGGCACAGGTTGACGGGGCTGACTACATCGGGGCAGGCAGCGTCTTTACTACGGATACCAAGAAAGACGTCCGGCCGCTAAGTCTTGAGCTGCTGAAAAAAATAAAGCAGGCCGTAACCATACCGGTGATAGCGATCGGCGGCATCAATGAAAATAATGCCGGGCTGCTTCACGGTACGGGAATTGACGGTATAGCGGTGGTATCCGCGATCCTGGGGAAAAAAGATGCGCGAAAAGCTGCTGAAGATTTAAAGAAAATAGTAACATTCATACATTAGGCAGGAAATAGTTGTTGTCGAAGACAGCCGCCAGGGAGAAAACATGAACAGCAGCATCAACACTGTTACCGGAACCATCAGTCCTGAGCAGCTCGGCCGGACGCTCATGCACGAGCACGTGTTCGTCGAATACGGCGGCCCGTCAGCAGAGGTGCTCAAGCCCGGGCGCCGGCATGATGAGATCGTCTCTGTCTGCACTGACTACCTTGAGCAGCTGCGGGCTTTCGGCGTGGAGACCCTGGTCGATCCCACCACGGTTGATCTTGGCCGCAACGCATCGCTGCTGGCTGAGCTCGCGGGGAAAACCGGCTTCAACATCATCTGCGCGACCGGCATCTACAGCACCTCAACCTACGTGCGCATGCGCGAGCGCCTTGGCAACAGCCCTGAGGCAATAGCTGAACTGTTTATAAAAGAGCTTACCGAAGGCATCGCCGATACCGGGGTAAAGGCGGGCATCATCAAGGTGGTCACCGGCGCGCCAATGATTGACGAAGAGGAGCACGAGCTGCTGCTTGCTGCTGCCAAAGCCTCGGTGGCGACCGGCGCCGCGATCATTACCCACACCGAAGGCATCCTCGGGGATGAGCAGCAGCGGATCCTGACCAGTGCCGGGGTGCCGGCGCAGCGCATCGTGATCGGCCACAGCTGCCTGTCGAGAAACTTTGATTACCACATGAGCATCATGCAGGGCGGGTCCTATCTTGCCTTTGACCGCTTCGGCATGACCGGCATGCCTGATGAGGTGCGCGCGGCCTCGATGCAGAAGCTGATTGATGCAGGATGGGCTGCGCAGCTCATGGTTTCCCACGATTCAGTCTGGTACTGGGTGGGCGGGCCCAAAATCGGCAGCGGCGCCTATAAAAACTGGGTGCCGACGAACTTTTTCGAGCGCGTCATTCCCATGCTTCAGTATGGCGGGACAACGGATGACCAGATCGAGACCATGCTGCGGGAGAACCCGCGGCGGTTCTTTTCCTGAGAGAAGCCCAGTCCGGTCACGTGAAAACTTCTGCTTCAGCTTATTTCTTTCACGGCGCGTGAATATATAACAGAGCGCCACCTTTAAGCCTGCTTACAACTTCATCTATAGTATCCCGGGCTACTGCCGGGCAGCCAAGGCTCCGTCCCAGCCGGCCGAAGTTCTCAAGTATTGATCCCCAGCTTACATAGTCAGCACCGTGAAAAACAATGTCCCGTGCCAGAGCATTATTGTTTAAGCCCTGCTGCAGGCCGTGCAGCCGCAGGGAGAGGCCATGCTCACCGATAAACGGCTCTCCGGTAAGAAAAAACCCTTTGCAGCTTTTATGGGAATTTATCTCATTAGAGAACTCCCGGGCAAAGATAAAGCCCGACTCTTTGCCGTGCGCCACCAGAAAGCTTCTGACCCGATTCCCGGCTGCATCATAGATGAACAGCCGTTTCACCCATGATGGTTTGGTGTAATCGATGATTGCCAGATAATTTTTATTCTCTATGAGGGACTGATTCTGCCGGTAAAAGGCAGCTGCAATTTTAAAGGCATCCCTGTTTTCAGCGCTGAAAAATATAAATGTACCAGCACCTGCTGCCAGGACGGCTAACAGCGCGCTCCACAGAAATAATTTTAATTTTGTTGTGAACATGTGCTGAGGCCTGTTTTTCTTTGCTTACCCCACTGAATATCATTATTCCCCGGGGACGGAGGGAACAAGGTGCCGGGCGCGCGCATATGCCTGATGAGCCTGATAGTCTGCATAGACAAAAACTGCCTTTGCACCGCAGCCCTTATAATGCTATGAACAGTACAGACAATAATTCCTTTAAACATTTTCTCTGCAAAAGCACAACTGTTTTTAAAAATACCAGCACACCTGGAGGAGGGTCAAAACATGGCAACAATGTATGGTTGGACAGGGGTTATGCTCAGGGTAAACCTCACCACCGGGGAAACGCAGCCCGTATTGACTGCTGAGCTGGCGGAAAGATTTGTCGGGGGGCGGGGTTTTATCTCAAAAATCTACTGGGACGAGGTTGATACAAAAACTGCTGCCCTGCATCCTGACAGCCCCCTGATGTTTATGACCGGCCCGCTTGCGGGAACCTCTGCCATCGCCGGCAGCCGCTGGTTTATCGCCGGCAAGTCACCGCTCCTGTATCCTGAGCAGTTCGGCCTGGGAAGCGTGGGCGGAAGTTTTGGCGTAAAGCTTAAGGCCGCAGGCTATGACGGCCTTATTATTACCGGCAAAGCCGCAAAGCCCGTCTATATCTACCTCAATGATGGAAAGCTGGAGCTGAAAGATGCGGCCGGGCTCTGGGGGCTGGATACCTTTGCAACGCTTGAGCGTCTGCATAAAGCGCACGGGGATGCTTCTAACTGCTGTGTGTATCGGCCCTGCCGGGGAAAAACTGGTGCGCCTTGCCCTTGCCATGAGCGATCACGGTGCGTGCGGCGGGAGCGGCTTCGGCGCGGTGATGGGCTCTAAAAATCTCAAGGCAGTGGTGGCAGCCGGCTCGCAGAAAGTTTCTGTGGCGCGACCGGATGATCTCAAGGCAGTGAACAGCCAGATCAGGTCTCTTATTGAAGGAAAGATTCTCATGGACCCCAACGTTGAAGGGCTGGAGCTCATTAAACGGACGCCCTGCCCGGGATGCCCTTCAGGCTGCCCGCGGGGTCTGTATAAACATGTGTCAGGACGGGAGGAGGTCAGAAAAAACTGCCAGTCAGTCTACATGTATTATCTCTGGGACATGAAATACCATGGCGAGTCAACTGCTGACCCGTTCCTTGCAACATCCCTTGCCAACAGGTACGGCCTGTGCACGCAGGAGCTGGGAAACCTCCTCTATTTTCTTGAAGCATGTGTCAGGCAGGGTATTATCACCGATGAAAGCGCTGGCATTTCCCTTTCGCAGATGGGAAGCCTTGAATTCATAGAGCGGCTGACCGACATGATCATCTCACGCAAGGGCATAGGTGAGGCGCTGGCAGAAGGAACGATGAGGGCGGGACATATTGTTGGCAACGGCGCGGAAAAACTTCTTGAAAAACGGATGACCCGGAGCGGGTTTAACGCTGAAGCATACAACCCGCGCTACTTTATCACCAACGCTCTGTTTTATGCCACGGAATCGACCAGCACCATGAACCAGCTGCACGAAGTGTGCTTCCCGGTAATGAAATGGGTGATGTGGTACGCGACCGACGGAGCCATGGCACCGTTCAGCACCGAAGTGCTGCTGAAGGCAGCAAAAAAATTCTGGCTCAGCGAGAAAGCGGTTGACTTCTCAACCTATGAGGGGAAGGCCGATGTCGCGGCACTGATCCAGAACCGTCAGTACGCCAAGGAAAACCTGGTGGCCTGCGACTTTTTCTATCCGCTTACCATGGCTGACGGAGCCGAGGACCATACCGGCGACCCCACGCTTGAGAGCCGCCTGCTAACAGCCGTGACCGGTATTGAATGTGATGAAGCAGGCTATTACAAAACCGGGGAGCGGGTATTTAACCTGCAGCGCGCTATTCAGGGCAAAGAGGGCCGCGCGGGCAGAAAAGATGACCGGGTAAACGAGTTTTATTTCACGGACAAAATGGAAGAGGAAGCAGGTTTCCTGGGTGTCTTTAACCCTGATTTTATGCTCCCCGGGCCGAACGGAGAGCTCATATCGCGAAAAGGCGCGGTGCTTGAGCGTGACCGGTTTGAAAAGATGCTGGATGAATATTACGCTATCCGGGGCTGGGACGTGAAAACCGGGCTGCAGAAGAGAAAAACTCTTGAAGACCTGAAACTTGCTGATATGATTCCCGGGATGCAGAAACTGGGGCTGGTTGCAGAATAAATTTTTGCTTCAGTAAATTTATTAATTACTAACTGCTGCAGGGGTAGGATCTATGTATGAGCACCGCTCACAGCCGCTTCTCTCCCGGCGCCTGTTTGTGCGCCGACTCTTACGGCACTGGCTCATCGCGCTGCTCACACTTTTCGTCTCACTGGGCGCAGGTATCACCGGGTACCATGTGCTGGAGGGGCTGCCCTGGGTTGATTCTCTTCTGAACGCCTCAATGATCCTTGGCGGCATGGGGCCGGTGAACGAACTACAGACGACCGGAGGAAAGATTTTCGCTTCCGGTTACGCGCTCTTCTCAGGGATTATCTTTTTAGTTGTTGCGGGGACCCTGCTTGCCCCGGTGATGCACCGCTTCCTGCACCAGCTGCACCTGGACCAGGTTGAGGATTCAGCAGCAGAGAAACAGCCGCGAAAAAAAAGATAAAAATATTCCAGGCTGGACAGGCCGTTGGGAGCTACTTTAAAAAAAAATTAGCCGCTGCTCCCGCTGGTTTCCTGTTCTGTACTATAATGTATTGCGTTTCTCCTTTACCAGCGCGTATCGCTGCCGCAGCGATCTGAAATATTTCACCATAAACTGGCCGAAGTTGAAGAGATAGGTGCAATAGGCAAACAGCATCACCAGCATCACGTCCCGCTCGCTGCAGCCAAGATACTGGACTATAAAATACGCATTGTGCGTTATCATGGCAACCAGGTTGCCGAAATCCTCCCAGAAGAATTCCCGCGCCATAAAATAATGATCATAGACATCCTTTTCCCAGAGCATGCCGGCAATGGTAATTGCCCAGAGCAGGATTATTTTAATCCAGACGCTGACGGTTGCCGCAAGGTATCCCTGGTTTGTTAAAATAAATTGCAGCACGAAATAAAAGCTGATAACAAAAGCTATAAATTGGGTTGGAGCAAGAGCCGAGACCACCCGTGTCCATGGCGATGCTTTGCGTCGTGCCAGCTGTTCCTGAGTATACAAGGGTCTATTCCTCCAGCATATATCTGCGGCAGGATGCTATGAACGTTCTGTTCCTGCTGTTCATTACAGGACGTTTTCGACAGTATATGAAACCGTTCCGTCTTTAACTTTTACCACTATTATGTGATACACCGGTTTCCCGGGAAGGAAAAATCTGTTAAGCGGAGCGCCGGCTCCGCCGCTAACTATACATTTCACGCCCTTGATTTCATCCTCATCGCACTGATGAATATGTCCAAAAAAAGAGAGGCTTACTTTGCCGGCGGATAATGTCTGCATCAAATCATCTGCACCATCTGAGAAGGAATGCCATGTCCACCGCCTGGTTTTAGGAGGTATGTGCATGGCAACAAAGGTAAAAACCCGTCGGTTAAGAAGCTGGCTGCGCAGGTAGTTCAACTGGTCAGGCTTCAAAGAGTACTCTGCATTGTCCAGCACAATAGTTTTAATATTCAGCTTAGCACTTTCAAAAACATAGTTGAGCGGACCTATCGTCTGCTCAAACAATTTTTTGCCGTCATGTAATTCATGGTTACCGAAAACAACAAACAGGGGAATGTCAGGTATCGTATTCTCCGACAGTGATAGAAAGTGATCCAGTTCTTTTTTGCTGCCTGTGTTGCTGATATCGCCGGTGTGCAGGATAAAGAGCGGGTTGAACTGTGCGGCAAGAGTAAGAGATTTTTTATAAATTTTATCATTATCCCTGCTGTCCCCGAGGACCACGAAAACAAACTCTTTTGATGAAGCCTTTTCTGCCTTGGCCTGAAATTTTTCAAGAGAGCGCTCATAAAGGGTTGCCGCGCTGCCGGCTGAACAAAGAGAAAGGATAGGGAAAACAAAAACAAAACAAAGAAGCGGGAACAAGCGCAGATATTTATTATTTTCCATCATACCTGTTTTACCAGAGCCGGGGATTCGGAATCTTAATGATACTATACCAATGCTTTTTAAATTATCATATGCTACCGTAACATAAAATTCCACAGCTTTTGTGGAAATCCTGTTATAAACCCCGGTTCAAAACAATTCAGAGCCGCACAGCAAAAAGAGATTCAGCACATTGCTCAAATTTTGAGCATTGATAAAAATAACGTTATCAGGATGTAAGGAAGAGCAGGAAATAGTATAGTATGCTGGAAAAAGCGATTCAATGTGCAGTAAAAGCCCATGCGGGACAAAAAGATAAAGCCGGCGCGCCGTATATTTTACATCCTCTCAGAATAATGATGAAAATGGACAGTCAAGCCGGGATGATTGCAGCGGTGCTGCATGACGTCGTGGAGGACAGCAGCGTGACCCTGGCTGATCTTCGCGCCGAGGGGTTCTCAGAGGAGGTTATCGCGGCGGTTGACCATCTGACGCGCAGGGAGGGTGAGGCGTATGAAATCTTTATTAATCGCCTCAGACACAATCCGCTCGCTGTCAAAGTGAAGCTGGCTGACCTGGAGGACAACATGGACATCCGGCGTATTGAAAATGTGACTGAGCGTGATATTGAAAGGATGCAAAAATATCAGACTGCCCGGGAAAAATTGAGCGCACCCTGAAAATACCGGCTCCCCAGTATGGATTCTGTACTGCACGCTTTATTTCATTATCGCGGGCTTTACCGCCAAAGATAGCGGGAAGGGGTGCTGGTGACGGCAGAGAAAACAGCAGGTAACGATAAACAATTACCAGCATATCTCTCTTGCAGGGCCTGACCTGTCTTTGCACCTGCTGCTTCAGGATTTTTTTGCAGGTTTCTTGCGGGAAAAAATTCCCTTGAGCGTATCGAGCAGCTTCGTACGCTTGCGCTTCTTCGGCACCGTGGACGGCTTGAAGTCTTCACCGTACTTTTTCCGGTAGTAATCAAGCCGGTTTTCAATGGGCTGTTTACGGTCCGGGTCTTTTCTCTGCTGCTTTTTTTCCTCGTGATGGCGGGGTTCACCCGCCGGCAGCCTTGCTCGCTCAGGACGGCGGCTATGCTCCGCTGCGGGCTTTATCATTTTTCTCTTTCTTGTATCGGCCTCTCCGGGTACGGCCGCTGCAGCGTGTTCCCGCCCGACCAACGGTTTTTCAGCGTGTTTCGGCCGCTCGATGTGACGCGGTTTCTCCGTTTGCCCCGTTTTCCCGGCGTGTTGGGGCCTCTCGGCGTGTCCTGGCCTTTCCGGGCGCTTCTGCCTTTCGGCATACCTTGGTTTTCCGCCGCGATCAGTTCTCTTCTCCGGGCCTCGTCCCCGTTTCTCCTCGTGGAAGCGCATGCCTCGTGATTTATCATCGGCATACTCTGCCTCTTCAGCAAACGCAACCGGGATTTTGATATTGATAAGCGACTCGATAGCTTCCAGGCCGTACACGTAGCGCTCACAGACCAGGGTTATGGCTTTTCCTTTCTTACCGACACGGGCGGTGCGGCCGATCCGGTGGACGTACGCCTCCGGGTCTGCCGGAAGGTCGTAGTTCACAACGAGATCGAGGTCATTGATGTGCAAGCCGCGCGCAGCGACATCGGTGGCGACGAGAAAGCGTATTTTTCCGGATTTCATCGCGTTGATGATCGTCAGCCGCTTCTGCTGGGGGAGGTCGCCGATGATGTACTCGCAACCGAAGCCGTTGTGCGCCAGCCGCTGGGCCACCCTGATGGCCGTGCTCTTCATGTTGGTGAAGATAAGCGCGCTGGACGGGCTCTCCTTCCTCAGCAGGCCGAGGAGCAGGCTCAGCTTCTCGTCCCTGCCGACGTGGTAGAGCTCCTGCGTGACGGAATCGACGGTTACCTGCTCCGGCGCAACCTCGATCTCGACCGGGTCGTTCATATACTCCATCGCCAGTTCCCGCACCCGGCCGGTGAGCGTTGCGCTGAAAAGCATGGTCTGGCGGTGACTGACGTCAGGCATCTTTTTTACCATCCGCCGGATGTCGGGGAGAAACCCCATGTCGAAGAGCCGGTCGGCCTCGTCAATGATGAGCAAGCCGATATCGTCGAACTTGAGTTTTCGCGACTGGTTAAAGTCGATGAGCCGCCCTGGTGTGCCGACGATGATGTCAACCCCCTTCTGCAGGAGATGCTCCTGCCGGTCGTATCCCACCCCGCCGTAGAAACAGCCGGTCCGGTAGGGCAGGTGCGCACCGAGGATTTTTGCCTCATCCTCGATCTGTATGGCGAGCTCCCTGGTTGGCGCGATGATGAGTGCCCGCTTCGGGTTTTTGTAGCTGTCCTGGCTGAAGAGCTGGAATATCGATACCAGGAACGCTGCTGTTTTTCCTGAGCCGGTCTGCGATTGCACCATGACGTCCCGGCCTTTGAGCGTGTGCACGTAGGTGCGCTCCTGCACCGGCAGGCACTCCGTAAAGCCGGCATCCTCGATGCCCCTCATCAGGTTTTCATTAAGGTTAAGTTCTGAAAAATTCATTTTGCTTTTTTCTCCTGTGCAGTACCATCGCCCTATGCCATGCGAAAAATAGAGGGGAGAACACCGGCGCATGGAAAAACTGCTTTACGCATTTCCCGTGGCAACAGGTTCTATCATGATCCCCTTCCGTTCACCGTGAGTGAAAAACCGCCACAATTATATCTAAAGTTTTAAAAATATCAAAGGAATAAAAAAGGAATAAAAGGCATACTCTTGATTTGCCACAAAAACACTAACTGCTTTTTTGGCCCGAATAAAATAGCGCGATAACCATCAGGGAAGGCCGGGAATGACTGGCCTGATTGTCAATGAAAATAACAAAATGGCCAATAGCGGTTTTTGTGTTTCACGGTTTGCGGGCAGCCCATAACCGGGACTTCCAGAGAGGCAGAAGCAAAACAAGGAGTCAGCCTGATTAGCTAACTCCCTGTTCTACTATCAGAAACTGGCGGGGACGACGAGGCTCGAACTCGCGACCTATACGCAACCAGAACCAGGGGTAACACTGTTAATGGTGCTGCCCCTGGTTTATACTGGGGCATTCACAGGATCGGTTATTCTTCTTCGTCAACCGGGTGAGGGGTGTATACAAGAGGGGTGTCAAAGTATCTCTCTCTATCGCATGCTTGGACCTTTAAAAGAAAATAAAAAAAAGATCAAACCCGTCTCTATATGCTATCTATTTCCTTATTCCGTAAATCTACCGGTCCAGTTAGTTTTGAATTTTTTTATGCAGGATATTGAATGAGAATTTCGGGTTATTTTCCCGGGCGGATGGCGGGCATATAACCAGGCTCGATCGTCTGCAGGACTTCCCCGCTTCGCAACGGCCGGGTTGCCCGTCCGGTCATGCTCAGCAGAAATGTCGCGCTGCTCATCTGGTTGAGCCCTCCATGTGAAGAGGCCATGTCGATAAAGGCTTTAAAGAGGGGATACCCGCTCACGTATCCATCCTTGAGGGTTATCATCAGGTCGGACGGGCAAACGACAATGCCGTGAAAGGCATCCCATATCCGGGGGGGGGCATTCGGCCATTCATGGTCAACCGTTGCAATAAACCAGTCGTCTGATGATGCAAAGCCTTCCGCATCCGCCTTTCCGGACATGGTCAGCAAAGTAACTACCGGCTGGTAGTTCAGCACATCCCGGTCTATGGCGACATAGCGTATTTTGCCGCCCTTTTTTTCTATTGCTGCCGAGCCCCTGTTGTCACGCACGATAACCCGTTCGCCGTCCATATACAGGGCAAGCTGCGTTTGCGGCTT
Organism: uncultured delta proteobacterium; assembly: GCA_963803975.1. Lineage (GTDB taxonomy): Bacteria > Desulfobacterota > WTBG01 > CAIYCZ01 > CAIYCZ01 > JAPLIX01. The sequence goes on along the minus strand of CAWDOY010000012.1, from coordinate 59,201 downwards.
CTGCAGCAGCACGTCGGCAACAGCCGCCGGTCGTCGCGTATGTATGCCCGCATAGGTGACCAGCCCCTCCGTGTCGATAACGATATCGGTATCCGACTGGATTTTGTCCCTCACGGCAAATCCTGCCTCGCTTAAAATATTTTTTATAGATACAAACTGTGACGGCGTGAGGTTGTGGCCGTGGTCAGCCAGTATGGAAATTTTAAGGGCGCCCTGACGCTCCCATAAAAGCTGAAGGCACAGACGCTCTACTTCGCGCAGGCAGTCATCGATGCCCTGCCTGCCATATTTGCAGGCCATGGCTGCGGAGCTGACGACATAAACAATTGTTACTCGATCGGGGCTTTGGTCGAACGCCTGCTTGATGCTTTCCAATTCGCGGCGGAATGTCTTCCGCGTGTTTATAAACCCCAGCCCTTCCCTCATATAGTCAGCGTTATAGTGCAGGTAGCGCTGCCAGGTGGTCTTGCCGCCCGTGGCAGCATCCCAGAAGCGATTACAGATCCGATTGGTGCGCTGATCGTAGAAATAATTGTTTGTTCCCGCAAGCGGAGGGGCCTGAAGAATCTGGTTGAAAATAACGGCGCTCATCGTCGGGAAGGGAGCGATCACCTTCTGGGGCGGCGGGAACCAGCTGAAACGGCCGGCATTATAAACATCAAGCACGCACTGATAGGGGATTGAATCCAGCAGAATAATCAGGTGCGGCACACTGTCTGGTGCATAGTCATTTATGCGGTAGATTCGGGCATATCGTCCGTCTTGTTCATGGGCATAGGCAAGCGTGGTCGCCCGGTTGTCTGCATCGGCCTGCAGCGCAAAGTCGGCCCTGCCATTGCCGTTCACGTCATAGCGGATTTCCTGTGGCGTGCGGGAAAGCGCGACATCGGGGAAAAACAGGGTTTTTGAGGCCGAACAGCCCATAGTGCAGCTGCATACGATGAGTAAAAGGATTGTTGAAAACAACTTCATAAATACCCTGTGATCCGTTCGCACGGTTTCACTGCTTAGATTATGTCGCGCTCCTGCGCACCTACCGGCGCCTTCCTGAATCATACGTTTGTTGTATGCCAGCGGAATTCAATTTGCAAGAACGATGTGTGTTTTAATCGCCCCGCTGTTTTTGGTCTGAATAACCCCTGCCCATATCTTGCGGCGAACTTTTTATTGACACACAACAGCCCTCGTCCTATATTCGCCTCATCCCAAAGCGAGTTTCCTCTCAGTCGAGACCAATGACAAAACCAAGGGTTCCGGAGACAAACCATACGATTTCAGGTCGTGCCTATGCCGAAAACTATGACCGGATGCAGGCATCTCTCCGAGAGCAGGGATGGCTTGAGACCGGGGATCTCCTGCTCAATGGCATTGTGAGTGGATTTGCGCTGGAGGTCGGATCGGGACCCGGTTATCTCGGGCTGGAATGGTTGCTGCAAACAAGGGATACCCGCCTCGTCGGTCTTGACATAAGCCCGGACATGGTCGCGATAGCCAGGAATCACGCGCGGGAACTGGGACTCGCCGACCGCGTTGAACAACTCCTTGGCTCCGCGGCGGCAATACCCTTTGAGGACAATGCCTTCGACGCGGTCTTTACCAGCCGCTCGCTGCATGAGTGGCTCAATCCAGGTACGATCTTCACCGAGCTTTGGAGGGTCCTGAAGCCCGGCGGAAGATTATACGTGTCCGATCTTCGCCGGGACCTGTCACGCTCGGCCTGCAACTTCCTCGAGCAAAGGGTGAAGTCCGAACTGATCCTGGAAAGTCTCCGAGCCTCAATCGGCGCTGCCTACACCATGGCAGAGGTAAAGGCTTTACTCAACATGACGGAACTCGCCGGATGCGAGGTTGTCGAAACAGCACTCGGTTTGCGAGTGACGGGAATTAAGCCGGTATGATCCGCGCTTCTGGAGAACGGCCATGAAATTGAGCGTTGCTGCGAATTGGGACATCGAACTTCTTGACGGACTCGCGCAAATTCCCGAGGTGACTTCGGTCTATGCAAAGCTGCCCTATGACCTCGTGGGTGGAGGCAGGGCGGGCTCCGTGCTGCCTTCAGTGGACCTTGATGCCGCCGCCGCTTACATCCAGGCAGCCCACAAGCGTGGCTTGTCGTTCAGTTACCTGCTCAATGCACCGTGCCTGGGAAATCTTGAGCAGACGCAGGAGGGCAAAGAGCGCCTGCTCGCGTTTATCGGGCGGTTAGTTGAACTTGGGGTTGACAACGTGTCGATCTCGAACTTAGCGCTTGTGGCGCTGGTTCGGCGCAACTACCCGGAATTGAGCATCCGGGGAAGTGTGCTCAGTTGGCCCACCAATCTGCCCAGACTGAAGTACCAGGAATCCCTTGGCGTCGATCCGCTGATCCTGCCATACAGTGAGTTTAACCGTGACTTCCCAGCGCTTGAGCGCATCCGCGCAAACCTCTCGTGCGGCATCGTGCTCTTCGCGAACATATCATGCATCTATCATTGCCATTACCTCGCCGAGCACGCATGCAGCGTGGGGCACGCCTCCCAGGAGAATCAGGGCGGCAAACAAACGCACGCCCTGCTTGATTCTTACCTATGGCAGTGTACCCGCCGGCGATTGGTGCAGCCAGAGCTCTTCCTCGCGAGCCGGTGGATCCGTCCAGAGGACTTACACCTGTACGAGGCCCTGGGTGTCGAGGAGTTTAAGATCATTGATCGATCGCGCTCGACAGCATGGCTCTTGCGTGCCACAAAGGCATACGCTTCCCGGCGTTACGACGGAAACCTGCTTGATATTCTCTCCCTCGAGCTGCTGGGAGATCCTAACGGATTCCACCCAAGCATCGAGGAGCAGAGCCGCAAAAGCCTGTTCCAGCTCGACACGGAAGAGCGGCGCCTGACACTGCGAATGTTCAGGTTGCGGCAGCGCCTGCTGGCACTCAACGTCTTCATCGACAACGCAATGCTTGCGGATTTTTTAGAGGGTTTCCGGGAAATCCAATGCGCGGAGACCTTCTGCGATGACTGTCGCTACTGCCATCGCTATGCCGAGCGCGCTGTGCGCTACGATCGCGACGAAGCGGCGCGCCTGGTGGCGGAAATCGACGTGATAGTCGACGCTTTCATGACCGCAAAGGGGTAACTCCCGGCTCCCTGTTTTATTCTTTTGCTTCCCCGCATACCCCACGCATTTTTCTTTTGTCGTACATCCGATTTTGCGTCCGCTCTCGTAATGACAGCACTATAAATTTTGGGGAAAGTCCTGAAGACGCTGCCGTGTTGACAGTGGCGATCTTTTTGTCTATAGTGTGACGACAAGCGGAAACATGAACGCAGGGCGTTGTAAGGCGTGATTAAAAAGCTGGTTCAAAATTGCCGGAAAAATCTTGTACAGAAGCAGTTTTTTCAGCGCATTCTGCAGGAGGAGCTTGACCTGCGCTGTCTGAAGCGGAAGCCCACGGCCCGTGAGCAGTTCGGTATTGTACTGGTGCTGTTCAGCTATGTCATCGGCTGGCCGGCGGTTGCCTTCTTCGGCTTTCTCTCCCTGTATCTCAAGCAGCCCCTGGTCCTTATCATCGGCGGGCCGCTTACGTATGGAACTGCACATGTGGTTTTTCTGGTGGGGATGTATATTGTAGGAAAGGATTACGCCACGATATTCATGAAATGGTCGATTAAAAAAGCATGTGAAAAGCTATCTGCCGGAGGACCGCAGCGGCCGGCAGATGTTGTGAAAGTCGAGTGATGCGATGATGGAAGGCGCAATGGAAGAACTCATAGGCGAACTCAAAGTCAAAATAGTCGCTACGCTCAATCTCATAAGCGTCGCCCCCGACAGTATCGATGCCGAAGCCCGGCTTGTGGGCGGCGAGCTGGGGCTTGACTCCATAGATGTGCTTGAGCTGGTGATGATGATCGAAAAGGATTATGGACTTCGGATCGACAACAAGGAGCTTGGCATCAGGGTCTTTGCCTCACTGAAAGCCCTGGCGGAATATATACACCAGAACCGGCCGGAGACGAGCCCTTGAGCAGCATGCGGGTTTTTGTTACCTCGCTGGGGATCATAAGCCCCATCGGCGAAAACGCTTCTCAAACCATTGCAGCTCTTGAAACAGCGGCATGCGGACTTGCGCCGCTTGCTCTTTTTCCCTCATCAGTCGAGCCCCCTCTGCCATCAGGTGAAGTCACATCCTTCATCCCCGGCACTGTTCCGCGAACCCACGGCCTTGCGCTTATTGCAGCGCGTGAGGCGATGGCCGTTTCCCATGGCCCTCCGGATGCCATGGTCATAGGGGTCACCACCGGCGGCATGCCTGCAAGCGAACTTTTTTTAAAAAACAATGCTCCTGATCCAGAGAAGTTTCGCTATCATGGCACTGGCACCGTGGCCCACTACCTGGCTGGCGCTCTTGGGTGCCACGGCCCGGTGCTGACCGTATCGACTGCCTGCTCATCCGGCATGGTGGCCTTAAAAATAGCTTTGGAGCTTTTGAAAAGCGGCAAAGCCCGGCGCGTGCTTGCCGGAGGCGTGGACGGCCTGTGCCGCTTAACCTACTACGGATTCAACTCTCTGCAGCTTGTCGATCCGGCAGGCGCCCGCCCCTTTGACAAGGATCGACGCGGCATGTCGGTCGGGGAGGGGGCTGCCATGCTTCTTTTAGAGGCTGCGACTGATCCCCCTGCAGGGGCACTGGCCGAGGTGCTGGCTGTCGGACTGACCTGTGATGCCTATCACCCGGCCGCGCCCCATCCTGACGGTGCAGGGGCAGTGCAAGCCATGCGCGAGGCTCTTGCCGGTGCAGGCTGCGCAGCCTCAGATATTGATTATATAAATCTGCACGGCACGGGAACACCTGACAATGATGCGGCTGAGGCCCGGGCGCTGCAGGCCCTTTTCCGTACTATGCCGCTTCCGCCCGCATCATCCATCAAGGGCGCGGTGGGGCATACACTGGGCGCAGCAGGCGCGATCAATGCGGCCATTTCCGTTTTAAGTATTGTCCATGGCATACTGCCGGCAAACACCGGATGCTGCCTGCCTGATCCTGCGCTGCAGCTGATCCCGCTCAGCTCGCCGCTTCGCAGGCCTGTATCGACAGTGCTTTCCAATGCTTTCGGCTTTGGCGGCAACAATGCATCAATCGTGCTCAGCAAACCCGCCGCAACCGGCGTACCCGTGCAAACCAAAAGCCGCAGCACCGCCTTTGCCGTTCTGGGCAGCTCCTGCCTCACCGGCGCAGGCAATTTTGCGCAGACGCTTGCAGGTCTGCGTGAGGGGGCAGGCATCAGCGGCATGGCCCCGGCGAAGGCTATTATGGCGGGTCTCAATGAAAGTGCCGTGCGGCGGCTCAAGCGGCTGCCGCGCATGGCTTTATCTCTGGCTATTGCCGCCCACGGCAGCTCAGGCTGTGCAGAACCGCCAGCTTCAGTTTTTTTTGGCACCGGCTGGGGAGGGCTGTCTGAAACACATGATTTTCTTTCGCGGCTTTTTTCAACGGAAGAGCGTTTCACCAGCCCCATTGATTTTATCGGCTCCGTGCATAATGCCCCCGCAGGGCAGGTGGCAATCCACTTTCAGGCAAAGGGCCCGAACATTACCCTGACCGATGGCGATTATTCATTTGAACAGGCGCTTTTCAGCGCAGGATTAATCGCCCATGAGGCCCCGGGTACGACCATGGTCATCGGCGCCGATGAATACCATGAAAAATTGACCCCGCTGTTTGACGCCTCCGCGGCCTGCGCCTCGATTGCCTCCGACGGCGGTTGCGGCCTGCTGCTTCAGCCAATTGATGCGGCAAGGGGAGTTCGCATCGCGCCGCTTTTTATTTCCAATGATCCCTGCAGTGACCGGACGATGCAACACCTCATGCTGGTGCTGGGCGGGTCTGAAAATATCAGCAAAAAGTACGGGGCTGTCTTTGCAGGCATTCCGGCTGCCTCGCGCGACAAGGGCAGGGAGCAGCTTGCGCTTTTTATAAACGCCGCGGGCTGCGACTGCCCGGTTATCGATTACCGGGAAATTACCGGCGAGTTCGCCTCCGCATCGGCTGTGGCAGCCGTCATAGCAGTTGACTGTGTCAGGGCGGGAGAGTTGCCCGCAGGGCTGTGCCGTGCAGCGCCGGGATCCCTGCACGGCCGGGGAATTTTGCTGCTGGGGCTGGGCCAGTGCATAACCGCTGTGGAGATCCTGGGTTAATGGATATGCAAAAATCAGCCCCTTCTTCATCTTCACTGCTGCCGGTCGTGAAAATCGCCCTGCTGTGCGCCGGTGCGGCAATAGTTCTGGCAATGGTCAATGAGTGGCTCTGGGTGCTGCCGCTGGGTATCTTTGTTGCGTGCTATCTGGCCGCGCCGTTTTTCCCGCAGGCTGGATTCTTTTTGCCGGTCATCAGCCGCGGATGTACGGGCGGCACTATGGTTGCCCTGACATTTGATGACGGTCCTGATCCTGCCGCAACCCCCCGGATTCTGGAACTGCTGGAGAAAAACAAGGCGAAAGCGACCTTTTTCGTCATCGGGGAAAAAGCGCAGGGCCATCCGGATCTTATGCGGGAGATTATCGCCAGAGGCCATGATGTGGGCAATCATTCCTATTGCCATGACGTGCTGTTAATGCTGCGGTCCCGGCAGACACATTGCGTCGGAAATCCGCATGGCCCAGGAGGCCATAAGCGCCTTTGGAATACGGCCGCTTGTTTTCCGGCCGCCCGCAGGAATCACCAATCCGAAGCTGGGAGGCATTTTAAAACAACAGGGCTTGCATTGTGTCACCTTCAGCTGCCGCGGCTTTGACGCCGGCAATCGCCGCTTCGAGGGCTTGGCTGAAAGGATACTGAAAAAAGTCCGGCCTGATGATATTATCCTGCTGCATGACTGTATGCCAAATGGAGACTGCCTCCGTCGATATGTGGCTGCAGGAGATCGAAGCGCTTCTTGCAGGGCTTGCAGAAAAAAATCTTGCGCCGGTGTCGCTTGAACAACTGATCGGCAGGCCCGTCATGCAGCCGGCTGGCTGAAAAAGCTTCGTAAATCGAGCGTCTGACAGCAATTCAATTGACTGTGCGCATGTTTTTTCATATACTTGCGCACACCTAATGATTGTTTTGCAACAGCACAGGTGATCCTTTGAAGGATGACACAGGCTCTACACGGTCGATTCATATACATTTTATTAATAATTAAGAACACAGTCACTGAATGATCTGCCCTATCAGGTCAGATTTTGTTAAGATATATGCTTTCCAAATGGCATACGCTTGAATGTGGTTCCAACGATGAGCCTGACCGGCTGGAGGCTCTCGCAACTGCGCCGTGGGGCTCCCCCTGGTTTGACGGGCATTTCCCCGGTCAGCCGATACTGCCCGGCATTGCCATGATCGCCATGGCCTTTGATGCTGCGCGGCAGAAAGAAGCGCACGAGGGAAAGCGCATACGGCTGAAGGCTGTGAAGCGGGTACGGTTTAAAAAGCCTGTCAGGCCTGAGGAACCCTTTACACTGGCGCTAAAGCGCGAACAGAAAGAAAGCGGTATCTGCCTACAATTTCACGATTCTGCTGGGCGGCGAGGCGGCCTGCACCGGCACGCTTACTGTCGAGCGGCTTGCTGAATAATGTTACATAAGACCACTGTTTGCTAATAAAGGAGGTTGAATGTCTGCTGGTATTAATGAAAAGGAGCTTCAACTGCGTGTCGCGCAAATCATAATCACCGAGCTGAAGCTGCAGGATATCACGGCGGAAACGTTTGATCCTGATCTTGATCTTGTGGATGAAATCGGCATCGACAGCATGGACCTTGCCACCATCGTGCTGGTGCTGCAGGATGAGTACGGCATCAAAATCGATGAGGACGACTACCCCAAACTGCGCGCCATACGCCTGATAGCAGCCTACATCCAGGAGCGGCTTCAGGCAAAAGCCTGATACGTGATCGCATTATGAGCGCTGCACAGCCCTCCTCGACCCCGAAATACAGATTTGCCGACCTGCTTGCCGAGCCTGCGGTTCGCAAGCGCTGGGAGCAGGTACGCAACTATTTCTTCCTGCGCGAATCGACCTATGACATGACAAACCGCTGCAATATACGCTGCGACGGCTGCTACTACTATGCCGGCGACAAGCAGTTTGCCATTGACAACGCAGACCCGACGGTGTGGCGCGAACTGATGCGGCAGGAAAAAGCCCGTGGCATCACCTTCGTGGTGCTGGCCGGCGCCGAGCCTGCCCTTGTGCCCGGGCTTTTGCAGGCCTGCTATGATGAGATACCGCTTGGCTGCATCGCCACCAATGGTGTAAAGCGCATCGAGGCATCCGTTGGTTACAAGATTCACGTGTCGGTCTGGGGCAATGACGCCACCAGCCTGCGGGTGCGCAAGCAGAAGCATATGCTTGAAAAACAGATAGATAATTACCGGGGCGACAGCCGGGCCGTGTTTGTCTATACCTTTACGCGCGACAATATCGACGAGGCGGCCCCGGTGATTGAGCAGCTGAGCGCCAATGGCTGCAAGGTGACATTTAATATGTTTTCAGCACCCGAGGCATATGATGGCCTCTTGCGGCACACGGAGGAAACCCTTGCACGGACGCGGGAGACAATGCTTGAACTTCTTGAGCGCTATCCCCGGCAGGTGCTCTTTTCGCCCTACAGCGCTGTAGCCCATACGCACAAGCTCGGGCTGCATGCGCTCTACTGCATGCCCGTACCCGCGCATGAACCCGTCGACCGATATCGGCCTTGGCCGCTCGTTCCGGCAGTACCGCTCCGATCTCACCTGGGACCGCGCTGCCTCCTGCTGTGTGCCTGATACGGACTGCGTTGATTGCAGGCACTATGCTGCCGGCAGCGCCGTGGTGACCTCAAAGCTTTACCGCCATGCCACCGACCCGGACACGTTCAAGGCATGGCTTGATTATGTGGACACCTATCTGGCGGTCTGGGTCACGGGGTATGAAAAAGGGGAGAACCTCTGCCGCGGGCCTGTTGATCCGCCGCAAGGTTGCGGGGCATAAATATATTTGAGGCGTCGGGTGCGCTGTGCGCACCCGCATTCTATGAACCTATGCAACTCATAAGCTCAATGCTCGACAAGGCCTGGTATGAACGCTACAAGCGCATATCAAGCCTCAATATCCGCAGCTCCATCTACGATGTGACCAACCGCTGCAACCTGCGGTGCACGGGCTGCTTCTTTTTTTCATCCGATGAAGATCAGGCAGCGCCCGAGGAGATGGACATTGCGGCCTGGGAGGCCTTCGTGGAGCGGGAAAAAGAGCGCGGCGTCAACCTTGCCATTCTCATCGGCGGCGAGCCCACGCTCTACATGGACCGCATCGATGCCTTCTACCAGCGCCTGCCCACCTACTGCGCCACCAACGGCCAGATCAAGGTGCCCCGCGACCGGTTTCCTGACATGATGGTGGGCATATCGCTCTGGGGCGATGAGGAGGATGAAAAAATTCTTCGCGGCAAAGATACCTTTGCCGTTTCAAGCCGCAATTATGCGGGCGACCCCTATACCTACTATCTCTACACCATCACCCCTAAACAGGTGGGCCGCATCGAGCGCATGGTGAAAAAGATACAAGACGTCGGGCTGAAAGTGCATTTGCAGCTTCTGTCAAATGACGAGGAGGTTGACGGGTTTTCGTGGAATGAACAGCAGCTCAAAGATGTGCGCGCCGAGATGGATGGCCTGCTTGATACCTATCCCGAAACGCTCATTTCCTGCAAATACTATCACCAGATCATCACCACGGGCATGATGATGGGCCGCCCCTTCGGCTGGATGGAATGCCCCTCGGTGACCGAACCCGTGGACACGCGCAACCCGCAGCCAAAGCGCCTGATTCACTTCATCCGCTGGGCCGCTGACTTAAAGACCATGCACCGCTGCTGCACATCAGCTACGCGCGACTGCTCAACCTGCAAAGACGGCGCGGCGCACATGAGCTGGGTCATGGTCAACAAGAAAGAGCATCTCAAGAGCGCTGAAGATCTCAAGAACTGGATCGAGGTGTACGAGATGTTTGCCAAGCTCTACCGCTTCATTCCCTGGTGAGACATATGTCAACCGCCCGCAGGCGAAAGCCTCCCGGTCATACTCGGCTACGATGCCGTCTCTCCGCTCGGGACCGATCTTGCCGCGCAGTGGCAGCGGGCCTGCGCGGGCCAAAGCGGCATCGGGCCCCTCACGCGCTTTCCCCTTCGTGAAAACTTTCCCGTGACCATTGCAGGCCAGGTGCCTGAAGTTGATCTCTCGGCCTATCCCTATTTTGCCTCCCGCGATATGGCCCTCTTTACCTCGCCCATCTTTAAATACGGTCTTTTGACCGTGCACCGATCCCTTGAAAAAAGCGGCATCGTTATCTCGCCTGAGTTTGCTCCCCGCGTGGGCATTACCTTCAGCTCAGCTGTGGGCGGCCTCGATGCGGTCATCAGCGCCGACAGGCTCTTGAACGATAAGAACAAGCTGCCCCATCCTTTCACCAACCCCAACTCCTGCATCAACATGGTCGGGGGGAAAGTGTCCATTATGACCGGCGCCACCGGCCCCATCATGGCAACCATAACCGCCTGCGCCACGGGCTGCACATCCATGATAGCAGGCGCCATGATGCTGCAGCAGGGCATGGCTGATGTGGTCATCTGCGGCGCGGTTGACTTTGCGCTGGTCGAGCCCATTGTCGGCGGATTTGCCACCATGAACGGCGCCTACCATCCCCGGGAGGGGCAGGAGCATGAGCCGCCGGAACATGCCAGCCGTCCGTTTTCAATAAACCGCCGGGGATTTGTGGTGGCAGAAGGCGCGGGCTGTGTCATCATCGCCACAAAGGCTTTTGCCCGTGCCCACGGCCTTGCGCCCAAAATCGAGATGGCAGGCTGGGCCATGACCTCCGATGCCCATCATTTCGTGGCGCCCAATTATGACACGGTGAAGCGCTGCATCAGCCAGAGCATCGAGCATGCAGGCCTTGCGCCTGCTGACATTGCCGCGGTGAATGCCCACGGCACGTCGACCAAAGTGGGCGACAAGGTCGAGGCCGATGCGCTTACGGAGATCTTTGGCAATCGCGTGCCGCCGGTGAGCGCCAACAAGTCGCAGACCGGCCATGCCATGGGCGCCTCAAGCGCCATTGAAACGATATTTGCCATGGAGGGCATGCTGCGCGATACGCTGCTGCCCACCATCAATTACACGCCCGATCCGGAAATCGAGATTGACTGCGTGCCCGAAGGCGCGCGAAGCTTTGCGCAGGAGCATGTGCTGAAAAATGCTTTTGGCTTCGGCGGGTGCAATTCCTGTATTGTCCTGCGGCGCGTGGCATAGTATGATGCTTACAAAAAAATTCTTTAAATTAATCCGGTTCATGAAAGCACCAAAGAACAGACGCGTATTTGTGATAGGCTACGGAGCGGCGACGCCGCTGGGGCTGGACTTTGCCCGGACCTGGCAGCGCGCGGTGAACGGCGAGGCCGGGTTTTGCAAAGTCACCCGCTGCGCGGTGAAGACCAGTGCCGATGTGGTGGGTGAAATACCGGGCTGGGACCCCGAGTGGTTTGATTTTACCAGCAAAAAGGAGGTCTACAACTGGAACGCCGCATTCGTGATGCTCACCATGGCTGTGTGCAAAGAGGCGCTGGAAAACGCCGGCCTTGAGATGAATAAAGAGACCGGCCCCCGCACGGCATGCCTCATCGGCTCTGCCATCAACGGCTCCGACGCCATGCGCGTGGCGGTTGAAAACCTGAAAGAGCGGGGCCCCATGAGGGTGAGCCCCTACCTGCTGCCAAACCTCTGCGCCAATGTGCCTGCGGGCAAGGCGGGGATGCTGCTGGGATTCACCGGCCCCATATTTTCACCGCAGGGTGCCTGCGCATCGGGCAACCATGCCATCGGCATCGGTGCTCGCATGATCCGCGACGGCGACTGCGATTTCGTGCTGGCCGGCGGCGTGGATATGCCGCTCATGCCCGAGATCATACAGGGCTTTGCCAATATGAACGCCACCATCAAAATAAACGAGCGCGACCGGGCATCTGCCGACCCGGGCCAGGCCTCGCGGCCTTTCAGCATCGACAGCAAGGGCTTTGTGCTCTCCGAAGGCGGCGGCGTGCTGGTGCTTGCGGCAGAGGAAATGCTCGCGGCCTATGGCCTTAACGTCCAAGGCAGAGGTGCTGGGCGTGGGCTGGACATCGGATGCCCACCACTTCATCAGGCCCAATAAAAAAACCGTTATCAGATCTATTGTCGAGGCCATTGATGATGCCGGGTTGACACCGGCCGATATTGCCTATATCAATGCCCATGGCACATCGACGCCAACAGGGGATGCGGCTGAGATCGAGTGCCTGCGAACGGTGTTCGGGGATGGGCTTGCCAATATCCCCATATCATCAAATAAATCGCAGCTCGGCCACAGCCTCGGCGCCACCGCAGCCATTGAAGCGGCGCTGACCATCGAAGCCATGCAGCAGGGTATACTGCTGCCGACAATAAATTATCTGCATGATCCGCAGTATGACGGCCTTGACTTTGTGCCGAACACGGCACGAAGGCAGTCCCATGAAATCGCGCTTTCAAACGCCTTTGGATTCGGCGGCACCAACTGCTGCATCGTATTCAGAGGCATGTAATATGAAACCAAAGCCTTTCAGGCCCGTGCCGTATGCTGAAGACGAGCGGTATATCGCGCGACGCAGATACCGGGCTTGTCTGGCATTGCTGCACGCAGCGCACGCTCTATGCCGACACGGACCGCTCAAGTGTTGTCTATCATGCCAACTACCTGCGCTACTTCGAGTTCGGCAGAACATCGCTCATGCGGGAGGCCGACTATCCGTACAAGGAGATTGAAGCCAGGGGCTATGTATATCCCATCGTGGACCTCGGCATCAACTTTTACGAACCCCTCTACTATGACGACCTGATGCTGATTTATACGCGGCCCGCTGAGATAGCGCGGGTAAAAGTGCGTTTTGATTATATCATCACCCACGGCGAAACCGGGAACATGATCTGTGCCGGGTTTACCCGACACTGCGCGCTCAATGCCGCAGGCAGCGTGGTTGCCGTTGATGAGGGGACCGTGCGGCTCTGGGAAATGTTTCCCAAATAGGGCCAGAAGGACGGTTTCACTACAGAGTCGCAGCGGACGCAGAGTTGTAAACTGAACCCGGACAAGCTTGTATCATTGCCGCAAGTTCTCCTTGCGCCTTGAGCGAAGCAGGGCGGTGAAATAAGGATATGATGAGATGACACGAGAAGAGCTGCTTTCTGAAATTATCGCGATCTGCAATCGCCAATTCGAGATTGAGAATCCCGATCCTGACGATGACCTGCGTGAAAAATTCGGGTTTGACAGCATCGACGGCCTCGAGCTTTTAATACAGATAGAAAAGCTGCTGCAAACGGAGCTCACGCAGGAAGAAAAGAAGCAGTCGCTCAATATTCGCACCATCAACCAGGTGTGCGATTATATCGAGTCGATTATGAAAGCACGATCAAAAAATTAATAAAATTTGACCACCCCTATCCCCTCCTTGTCAAGGAGGGGAACATCGGGGACCCCCTGGGCCACGCTTACTGAAAAGGGGAACAAATTGCTTCAGGAGGGGTCAACAACCAAAAGTCATACGTGAAAAACCATTAGACAGCGAGCCCGAAAGCCCATGCCACGTCGTGTCGTCATAACCGCCTGTTCGGCAATCACGCCCATCGGCCGCACGAAACAAGAGCTGATGCACAGCCTCACCAGCGGCATCTCCGGCGTCAAGCCCCTGCGCGATGACGGCCTGCTCACCAAATACATTCATTCAAAGGTGTACGGCACCGTCGACTACCCTGTGGAGTACGGCTTTTCCCGCCAGTTCCGCAAAACCATGGGCCCCGTGGCATATTATGCCTGCCAGGTTGCAAAAGAGGTGCTTGAAGCATCGGGGCTGACGCAGGATTTCATCACCTCGGGCAGGCTCGGTGTGGCATTCGGCTCCACGCATGGCAGCCCCACGGTGCAGCGCGATATCTACAAAATATTCTTCAGCAAAGAAACAGATAAATTTGCCAATATCGGCGCTGTTGATTATCTGCGGTCCATGGTGCACACCACGGCGGTCAATATCACCAAGATGTTCGGCATTACGGGCCGCGTTATTTCGTCGTCAACGGCCTGCACCACGAGCAGTCAGTCCATCGGCTACGGCTATGAGTCGATCAAGTTCGGCATGCAGGACGCCATGATCTGCGGCGGCGCCGATGAATACGACACCACGACGGTGGCAGTGTTCGACAACCTGCTTGCCTGCTCCACAGCCTTCAATGACTCGCCCAGCCGCACGCCGCGGCCCTTTGACGAAGACCGCGACGGCCTCGTGGTGGGCGAAGGCGCGGGCGCTGTGCTGCTTGAGGAATACGAGTGCGCGAGAAAACGCGGGGCAACCATTCTGGGCGAGGTGATCGGCTTTGCCTGCAACAACAATGGCGGCGACCTGATTCTGCCCAACCTGGCAGGCATCACGCAGACCATTCAGCTCGGGCTGAAAGATGCCGCCATCAACGCAGGTGATGTTGACTTCGTGAGCGCCCATGCCACCGGCACCAAGATGGGCGATATCATCGAAGCGCAGGCGATTTATGATGTATACGGCAACCGGCCGCTGGTGACGGGCTTCAAGGGATACATGGGCCATACCATGGCCACCTGCGGTGTCATCGAAACCATCATCACCCTGCACCTTATGGCCGAAGGTTGTATAGCGCCCACGCTCAACCTTGAAACGGTTGATGAGCGCTGCGCCATGATCAATCATGTTATGCAGCTTCGGGAGCAGAAAATGAGCATCGCCTCCATTCAGAATTTCGCCTTCGGCGGCGTGAACACAAATATAATCATCAAAAAGCCTTAAGCAGGCGGCTTCCATGTTCACCAAAACTTTCAGGCCGGCAGTTGATCTCATCATTACGCTGCTTCTGTGGGCATACTACTTCGCGGCATTCGTTTTCTTTTTTTTCCCTGCCTATAGTGCCGCCGCCCTGTTTGCCGCCGACCAAGAGCGTGCTTTCCAGAACCTCAACTGCATTTTCTACCGCTGCTTCTTTGCGTATCTGAAGCTGCTCATGCCGCGGGTGAAGATCAGCATCGCGCCGGAGGTGTACGCCGTCCGCTCATCAGTCGTCATTGCCAACCACCTGTCATTTCTCGACCCCATACTGCTCATCTCGCTTTTCAGACAGCATAAGACCATTGTTAAAAGCGTATTCTTTAAGGTGCCCATTTTTGGCTGGGTACTTAAGTCTGCGGGCTATCTTTCGCCCTCACTTGCGCAGGACTCAGATGTTCCCGACCTCATGGAGCAGGTTAAGTCCATGCGCGCCTATCTTGCCTCGGGCGGCAATCTTTTCATATTCCCCGAAGGCACCCGCAGCCGCTCAGGCGCGGTCGGCCCTTTTGAAAAAGGGGCATTTACCATTGCAAAGCTCTGCCGCGCGCCCATTCAGCGTGCTGCGCATCGAAAACACGCACCGGGTGTATCCGCCCGATTGCTTTCTTTTCAACACCGGCGACCCCGTTGAAATCAGCGTAAGCCTTGCAGGCAGCATCGAATTTGATGATGGAAACAACCACGGGCTCACCTTTAAAAGGTTATGCAGAAAGCCAGAGCGCTGCTTGAGGGCACGAGCACGCACTAACCCTGAACCGGCTAGCATGTGGCTGCGGATCATTTATGGAGAATACCCTAGTTCACAGAGATGCAACGAGTGACCCTGCCAGTATCAATACCTATCAATCCCTGGCTGTTTGATCACCACTTTGAAGGGACTGCCATACTTCCCGCCGTTGAAATGCTGCAGCACCTGGCCCGTGCGGCGCAGTCGCATTTCCCCGGGGCACCAGTCACCTTCATGCAGCACGCCTCCTTTGATCGTTTCCTTCGCATTGAACCCGCATGCACCGTCATCGAAGCATGTTGCAACCTGGTCATGGAAGAAAAGGGCTTTATCCGCGCAACGCTTACGACTGTTGCAAAACTCAAAAGCACCGCTGCAACCAGAATAAAGCAGCATGCAACCGTCTGCTTTTCTGCAGCTGCCCCGCTCGTCACCGAACCGCCTGCAGGCTCGCTTGACGCATTTCATATCCCCGGTTTTGAAATTCCCGCGCACCGGCTCTACGGCGAGCTGGTGCCCTTCGGCCCGGCATTTCAGTCCGTGCAGGACCGGGTGACGCTTACAGAAAGCGCGGCATCTGCCCGCGTATACGCTGCCGACCATCCCGGCGCATCCGGCCCTTTGGGTTCCCCGTTTCCGCTGGATGGCAGCCTGCATGCGGCCTGCGCATGGGCACAGCGCTACTGCGGTATTGTTGCCTTTCCAATCGGGTTTGATGAGCGGGTGCTTGTGCAGCCGATTGCTCCCGGTGAGACCATCATCTGCTCTGTTATACCGGTGACTGCTGCATGAAGGAGTTATCAGGTTTGATATCTGGCTGCACGATCAGGAAGGCGGACTTCGGGAAATGGTCAAAGGGGTTGCGATGAAGGACGTATCCGGCGGTCGTATGACTCCTCCGGCATGGGTGCGCAGCGGAGCGCCTGACTGCGCGATTTAAACAGAGCCTCCGGGAGGAGCATTCCTTGAGCACCATCGACACGGATGTCATCATCATCGGTTCGGGTCTGGGTGGACTCACGAGCGCAATCCTGCTCGGACAACTCGGCCTTAAAGCGACCATCATTGAAAAAAATCCCTTTCCCGGCGGGCTATTGCGCAGTTACACGCGGCAGGGCGTCGACTGTGCCGTTGGGCTTCATTATTTCGGCCCCGCAGGCGAGGGCGAGCTCCTGCGGCAGCTTTTTGATATACTCGGCGTGACCGACAAGCTGCAGCTGCGGCGTTTGGGCACACAGGGGGTACTCGAGCGATATGTTTTTGACGATCTCACGTTTGACCTCCCGGCAACTTTGCCGGCCTTTGAGCAGGCGCTTCGCAGCGTGTGTCCGACTGAGAACGACGCAATAGACACCATTGTTTCCGCCGTGCATTCCCTGTCGCACGGTCTGCGCCTGGACACCACAGGGCGTTTGCAGTCCAACCTCTTTTCCTTCGCAGGATTTAACCAGAGCATGGAGGATTTTCTTGCGGCCTCCGGCTGCTCAAAAAAACTCCACGATATTCTCACGGTTCACGGGTTCTGGGCCGGGATTCCCATGGACAAATGCCCCGCCTATCTCCTTCTCTACACGCTGGGAGCGCTTCTTCTGTCGGCATGGGAGCTTGGATGTACCGGCACGCAGATGGTCGAGGCCTATGTTGAGCGCGCCCGGGCAACAGGCTCGGACTTGATACTGGGCGATCCGGTGGAGCATATTCTTGTTCGTGATGGCCGCGCATGCGGCGTCCGGCTGAAGTCCGGCCGCAGCCTTGCATGCAGAAAAGTTATCGCCGGCATTCATCCCAAACTCGTGCTGCCCATGCTCCCCGATGACGCTGTTCCTGCAGATTATCGACAGGGACTTTTAAAGCTGGAGGAAACGTCGGGCGTGGTCTGCGTTCGCCTGTTGGTGGATCAGAAACAGCACGAAGCACTCGGCTATAACCTGTTCCGTATTCACAAGGTTGACGGAGTCAATGTCGATGGAACATTTTTTCAGCTGCGGCACAGTGAGCGCGCGGGGTGGAATCTCCTCACCATAATTCGCGGGTCAGCCTATTCCGACTGGAAGCAGTGGCAGCACACGCACACCGGCAGCCGGGGCGCGCAATACGGGCAGGCAAAAATGCGCGCTGCTGAATCGATGATCGAGACCGCCCGCAGCGTGCTGGGCACTCTTGAGGATTACAAGATTCTTGATATCTCAACACCCCTTACGATGCGCGACTGGGCCGCAAGCCCTGAGGGGTCAGTGTACGGTCTTTTGCGTTCGGTAAAGAATGATCTGCAATACGCGGTGCTGACACGCTTTCCGGTCCGGTCACTCTACCTGGTGGGCCAGAGCGCAATAGCCCCGGGGCTTCTGGGCGTAACCCTGAGTGTTCTGCGCGGTGTCGGCGAAGTCGTTGGCCGGGCAAATCTTCAGAATTTTCTGGCCGGCAGGCTGGCAGGACACTAGCCACCGGACGTGCTGCAGATTGCTATTGCTTATCTGCAGCAATAATGGACGTACCGTGCATCTTAATGTTATGTGACGAAGCCAACATCACTATCGTGTGAATTCAGGGCATTATCCGGCTCAAAATGCCGTTTGGCTGCAAGGAAAGACGGCAGGTGCCGCAGGAGATGGAGAATGCTCCACCGGTGCTGCCATAAGCGTCGGGCGAATTTCCGGCGCCAGGTCCGGTCGGAGTAGAAGCGCTTTACATGCCGGTTGTACAGGTAGTCGAGCTTTTTTTTTGATTCGATGGTCTTCGGTACGAAGACGAAATTAAGGCAGTTCATTAACTGCCAGTCCTCCTGAAAGGTCCCCTCTTCGCGCAGCGTTGACCAGATGGGCGCGCCCGGAAAAGGCGTAAATTTCGACATGTTCATGTCATCCAGCCCAAGGGAAATCACAAAGTCGCTTGTTGCCTGAATCGATGCTTCTGTTTCGCCCGGGAGACCCATCATGAACAGCCCTTTGGCCCTGAGGCCGCAGGCTTTGATCCGGTCAACGGTGTCTCTGACCTCATCAAGGGTAACCCCTGATTTATGGCGCGCGAGCATCGCCGGATCAGCCGATTCGATACCCATTGATACCATGAGGCAGCCTGCATCTTTCAGCAGCTTCAGCAGATCATTGTCGGCATGCCCTACCCGGACAGCGCAGTTGAACTGTATGCCGAGGGGCTTTGCAATCAAAAGACGGCACAGCTCGAAAATGCGGGGCCTGTTGAGGGTAAACAAATCATCATAGATATTGATATGCCGGACGCCAAAGCGCTGCCGCAGGTGCAGCATGTGCTCGTAGATATATTCCGGAGAGTTGTACCGGTAGGAGCGCTTAAAGACAGACCGGTCGCAGTACGAGCACTCATAGAGGCATCCGCGGCTGGTGGACATGGTTGCGCCGGGAAATCCAATGAAGCTGAACAGGGGCAGGTTGTATGACCGGGGAAAACCCTTCAAGCTTTCATAATCAGGAAAAGGAAGCTGGTCCAGATCCGGCAGCGGCGAGCGGGGCGCATTGGTCACAATCCTTTCACCATCACGCCAGATAAGCCCGTCGATAGAGGCAGGGTCCTGACCGGAGGCCAGTTCAGAAAGGGTCACCTCGCCCTCTCCGGGAGACAAATAATCGATGCGGGGAAAGTCCTGCAGCAGCGCCCCGCCCAGCGCAGACACATGCACGCCGCCAAAGACGGTTTTGACCCGCGGGCTGGCTTCTTTAATCAGTGTTGCCATGTTGTTGCCGTCCAGGAAACTGGACGTCGTCGTTGAAAAGCCGACCAGGTCAGGAGCAGGGGCGAGCACGGCTTGTACGTTTTCCCGTATGCCCTGCGGCGCCTCAGGGCCAAGACAGTCATGAATGAATACCTGGTGCCCGCTGCGCTTCAGGTATGCGGCAATCGAAAGCAGGCCCAGGGGGGCCATCCTGTTTGCTGTGGCGGTAATATCCTTTTCCCCGGGGACCCAGTTTGATCCGGCCGGATGGACAAGCATGATGCGCATGACAATCACCCCATAAAGTTCAAGACCTTTCCGCAAGGGCAGAAGTCAGAATCCAGTAGAAAAACAAATACGTAAAACCTTACGGGTTATGAATGTCCGTAACAAGTTGTCACTGGTGAAAACCGGTCCAGGCCTAGCGGATTGAATCTGGATACCCTTGCGACTGTATGACATGGTGACTTTTTAACTTCGGATCTGACTCCTGAATCTAGACTCTGAACTCCTGGCTCCGCACGCTGCTGATCTTTTGCTTCAGTCTTCGGCTGTTCTGAAAAACTTTTCAATCATTGCCCGGTCATATTTTCCCGTAGGAAGCACGGGGATAGAATCAACAATTTTGATATGGCGGGGGATGGCATAGGGCTCGCAGATTTTTGCAAGCCCGGACCGTATTGCTGATGCATCAGCAGTGCCTGCAATAAGAGCTGCAATATCGCTGCCCCTGCCGGTGCGGGCATGCATGGCAAAGACCACGGCATCACGCACGTTGCTGAGAGTTTTTAATTTATCGCAAATTTCAGAAAGATCAACCCGCCTGCCGCCAACTTTTACAATATCGTCGGCCCGGCCATGAAGGGTGAAACCTTCAGCCCCGCAGGGTTCTGCGCGGTCGGCAGTGGTAAAGAATCCATCCTGATCGCGGGGCAGCTCGGGCGAGAGGAAATCCGAGCGCAGCTGCAGCCGTCCATTGTGTATCTTCCAGTCAATGCCTTTAAACGTGCGACACCCCTGCCTGTCGGTCGGGGCAGCTTTCCAGGCTACACCGCCTGTTTCAGTGGAGCCGTAAATCTCAATGACGGCAATACCGGTTTTCCCGTGGAAATACTCCGCATCAGGCCTGGGGAGCATGCCAGCAGATGAAAAAGCCAGCCTGAGGTTATGGCGCTGCAGGCTCTCAGTTTTCAGCACATGATACTGAGAGGGAACGCTTACCAGAATTGTAGCCCCCGTATCGCTGGCTGCGTCAAGAATCTCCTGCGGAAATGAGTAGACGGGCTCAAGCACGGTGCAGCCCGACACGAGAGGCACCAGCACGGAGAAAAGCAGCCCGTAAATGTGCTGTGGCGGCACGGTTGCAAGAATACAATCCTGCGGCCCTATGCCGAATGTTTCGGTAAGCAGCAGCGCTTCGCCGAAAAGATTCCGTGCGGTTTTAGACCAGAGCTTTGGTTTGCCGGTGGAGCCGCCCGTGAAGAGCATGACCCGCGGCGTATCGGCATCACCTGCAGTATAAACAAGAGGCGCAGGAGATGCCACGCTGTCGGGCATGATAACCGTGCAATCAACGGGCGGGGCATCGTTGCCTTCGGAGAGTATTTTTGAAAAAGGGATACTTGATCGTGCTTCGTCAAGCGCCTGCGAAGAAAAGGCATAGGGAATAATGATGCGCGGCCCGCCGCACACAGCGGCAAGCAGGGCAGCGGCGATACGGGTTTTGTCCTGCGTCCAGAGGCAGAGGGGCTCGCCGGGGGAGGTAAGGCTGCATATGCCTGCGGCTAAACGGCACACATCACCGCAGGTATGACCACCTGCGATGAATTTGCGAAGATGGTTGCCGGTAATACGATTAAGGAAATCAGGCAGTTCGTCTTTCATGGTTTGGGAAAGCATTTCTCAGACAGGCCCGTACCGAGGGGGTATTTCTTGACTTTTCGGGCTGTTTATATTCTATTGATTCCATCCTGAAATGCTGCTGTTCAGCACAAGCTTTTAAGTAGCACGATTTTGCCCAATTGCCAATTACCGTGTTCTATGCAAGACATAGTTATTGATGATTTGATCCCGCACCGCGGCCGAATGAAACTCATCGCGGCGGCAGTGGAGGTGGACAGCGACCATGCCGTGACATTGTCCACCGTTGCCGACTCATGGCCGCTTCTGGATGGTGAATCAATGAGCCCTATTGTGCTCATTGAAGTGGTGGCACAGACCGCAGGGGTGCTTTCATGCTGGAAAAAGGGCGCGAACAGATCAGCCTATACGGCCGGAGTGCTGACCGGCATAAACAGCGCAGAGTTTTTTGTAGATGCAGTGCCCCTTGGCGCTGAGCTCATTACCACGGTCACCAATCGCTACAGTCTTGAGGATTATGAGGCAATGGAGGGCACGGTCATGATGGGGGAGCAGTGCCTCTGTATAATTCAGCTGCAGATATTCGGGCTTCGGGCAACGCCTGATGTATAGATTCTAAAGGATTGAATTTTTTTAATAGACTTCACCTGATGGGAACTTTATGGACAATCAGAAAATTGCCATAGTCACCGGCGGCAGCCGCGGCATAGGCCGTGCCATAGCCTGTGAGCTTGCAGCTGACGGCTATTATGTCATCATCACCTACAAGTCAAACGACGCGCAGGCGCAGGAGACGGTTAACAGCATTAAGGCAAAAGGCGGCGGAGCAGAGGCGGTAAAGTTTGACGTGGCTGATGCTGCAGAGGCTGCCGTACAGATGAATGCCATCTGCGCGCGGTTTCAAAACATCCAGGTGCTGGTCAATAATGCCGGCATTACCGCAGACGGCCTGTTCATGCTCATGACCGAGACTGAGTGGAACTCGGTCATCGATACATCGCTCAAAGGGTTTTACCATGTCACGCAGCCGGTGCTGAAGAAAATGGCGGTGAATCACAGCGGGTCGATTGTGGCGATTTCCTCTGTGTCGGCGCTTATGGGCAACCGCGGCCAGTCAAATTACGCAGCTGCCAAGGCAGGCATAATTGCCGCTTGCAAAGCCCTTGCCTGCGAAGTGGCACGCACGGGCATCAGGGTCAATGTCGTGGCGCCCGGGCTCATCGATACGGAAATGATCAAGGATGTTCCCGTGCTGAAAATAAAGGAGATAATACCCATGGCGCGCATTGGCAAGCCGGAGGAGGTGGCAAAGGTAGTGCGTTTTCTCTGCTCCGATGATGCCTCGTATGTCACCGGCCAGGTCATATCGGTCAATGGCGGGATGTTTTAAGCAATGGTGAAAATGGAAAAAATAAAAATCTGGAACTCAAGAAATCAGGTTTTTTGTTTTTACCTTTATGAGTTCCTGAGTTCCAAATATAAATTCCTTTGTTTCTTTTTATTGAGTTTAAATTTGGTTCTGGATAGTCCGGGTTAGGTTGAATAACATAGTGAGAGATTGCATGCGCCCGCAGGGAATCCATATAATGCACCATGCACGATTCATCGCGGTGCTGTTCTGCACCGGTTTTCTTTGTGCCGGCTGGACAGACTCCTGGGAGAGCATACGGAAGGAATCTGCAAAGGTCTCCTCCATCAGCGCCCGCTTCACGCAGACAAAGCGCATGAAGATACTGGCAAGTCCGCTTGTGTCTCATGGCACCTTCTGCTTCAAAGCGCCCGATTCCGTACGCTGGGCCTATGATGCGCCGGTCAAAAGCGTCCTTCTGCTGCACCAGGGCACAAGCAGGCGTTTTACGCAGGGGCACAGCGGCTGGACGGAAGACGCGGGCATCGGCGCTGCGGCAACAAGCGTGATGCTGCAGGAGATAATGCTGTGGAGCACGGGCCGTTTTACCGAAAGTCAGGGCTTTACTGCCGAACTGCTGGCGGGTACTGCGCCGCGGATTCAGCTGCGGCCCCGCGACAGCAGCCTCGGGCAGATCATCTCAGGCATTGAGATTATCCCCGCGCCTGACCGGCCGGGCATGATTCAATCAATCATCATACGCGAAGGCGAGGGCAATACCACAACCCTTGATTTTGCCGATGTGAAGATCAATGCCCGGCTTGAAGACGGGCTCTTCAGGAAACCGTGATGCCGGCTATAATAAAGGCACACGTGCGATGGTGCTGTGTTGTCTCAGCGCTTCTGCTGTGCGCATGCGCATCATCGCAGCGGCCAATGCCTGTTAATCCTGCGGGCCCTGAACACCGGGAGCGCTGCAGGCTGCCGTTTCCCGTCGCGCCGGCTCGTTTTATCAACGCCATAGAGGCGCAGCTGCCTGATGGCAAAAAAATGACCCTCATAGGCATTACGGTCATCGACCCCGGAGGGCGAGCTGTCAGGGCAGCCATTATGACTATTGAAGGGCTGCTGCTCTTTGACGCTTCCACACGCAATGATGTGATCACCCTCTACCGGGCGCTCCCCCCTTTTGACGGGCCCGAATTCAGGAGCGCATTGTTGCGTGACGTGCAGTTTCTCCTGCTGCCTCCTGCGGGTGAGCCGCAGCAATGCGGCATATTGAATAATGGATCAAGTATCTGCAGATACGGCCTGGCCGACGGCATGGCAATCGATGTTATCGTGCATCCTGACAATAGCTGGGAGCTGCAGGAATATAAAAACGGATCAGGTGCTACCCGCACCGCACAAGGCGCAGCAGCTGCCGGCGGCTTGCCGGGCACTGTTGTTTTGCAGGGGCTGCAGCCACAGCCGTACCGCCTGCAGCTGCGCCCCATCAGTGCCGAGCCTGCAAAGGCGGGTGATGCGAAGTAGCATTTCATATGAAATTTAAACTCATCTACCCGAAATGGAAAAAGCTTGACCGGCAGACGGAATTTTATCTGCCGCCCCATGGCCCCGTGGTTTTTGCCGCAACGCTGCCGCCGTATGTGGAGGTGGAGTTTGTGGATGAAAACGTGCAGCGCCTTGAGCTTGACGATGCCCCCGATTTTGTCGGTGTCTCCATGATGCTCACCGCGCAGGTCAGGCGCGGCTGGCAGATTGCCGATCACTACCGCAGCCGCGGCATCAAGGTGCTGTGCGGCGGCATTGCCGCCATGCTCCATGCAGAAGAAACCATGGCGCATGTTGACGCGGTGTTTCTGGGTGAGGCCGAAGGCCGGATGGAAGCGGTGTTTGAGGATTTTAAAAACAACCGCCTGCGCCCCTGCTATGACTATATGACCGAGTATCCGCCAATGGAGCTCATCGGCCCGGCGCGCAGAAGCATTCTGCACCGCGATCTCTATAATTACCGGGGCGTGCAGATGGTGGATCTCGTGCATGCCTCACGCGGGTGCCGTTTCAACTGCTATCCCTGCTGCGTCAATTTCCTGGGCGGCCGGCAATTCAGGCCCCGCCCCTACGATACGGTTATAGAGGAGATGGCAGGCATCGACAATAACCGGCTTTTCATCGTGGACAATTCCCTTGCGCAGGACAAGCAGTGGGAACTGGGCCTGTTCCGGGAAATGGCGGGGCTTAAAAAAAAGTGGTGCTGCCATCCCATCGAGGAGGACGACGAGGTTCTTGCAGCAGCTGCAAAGGCAGGGGCCTGGTATGTCTATCAGGCTGTCTTTGACTCATCCGACCATATCAGGAACAGGATCAGGCGCTATCACGACTACGGCATAGCCGTTGAGGGCACCATACTGCTTGGCCTTGACAATCACACTGAGGACTACGTCAAGCGGCTCATCGATTTTCTGCTTGAGGTAGAGCTTGATATGGCAGAGTTCACCGTGCTGACACCGTTTCCACACACGCAGGCATTTGATGATATGCACGGTCAGGGACGCATCACGAGCTATGACTGGAATGACTACACCTGCGACCGGGTTGTCTTTCAGCCCCGGCACATAACGGCCGAGCGCCTGCAGGAGCTGTACTACTATGCCTGGGACATGTTCTACCGCGACGAGCCGCAGAATTATAAAATGTTCAAGCTCATGCAAAAAGTGGTGGAGCGGGAAAAAGCCGATCACACCTTTGTTCCCCGGCGCCGCGATCTTGCGGGGAAAGTGTTTGGCAGGGAAAACACCTAACCCGGACAAACCGGAATTAAATACTTTTTATGTATGGCCACAGAACAACTAACAGAATACCACTGAAGGTAAAAATCTCTTTCCGTGAAAATCTGTGTAGTTCTGTGGCTAAAACAATTCGTGGCCTGCTGTTTTGATTATTTAGTGTTTAAATTATCGATTGCTCCGTCATTCCTGCTTCCGCCGGAATGACGATTACTCTTACGAACAGGAATTCTTATATGACAAAAAATAATGTTGTTATCGTCGGGCAGGGGCTTTTGTCATGCGAGCAGATTCAGCTCGTTGCACAGGGCCGCGCACACGTAGCGCTCAGCACACAGAAACTGTTTCGGGCTCGCATGGCGCGTTCGCAGGTTTTTCTGCAGCGGGCGCTCAAAAGGGGCGATGCAGTTTACGGCGTGAATACGGGCTTCGGCAAATCCTGCGGCAAAAGGCTGCCCAAAGATGCTGCCCTGCGCACCACCGCAAACCCGCTGCCGTTTCACGGCTGCGGTACGGGCGAGCCCATAGGCATTGAAGAGACCCGTGCTGCCATGCTGTGCCGCATGCTCTGCCTGGCAACGGGTTATTCGGGAGTATCCGTGGCGCTGCTGCAGCAGCTGGCCGATATGCTCAATAAGGGTGTTACGCCCGTGGTGCCGGGAGAAGGATCGGTTGGAGCATCGGGTGACCTCACGCCCATGTCCTATGTGGCTGCATGCATGGCAGGTGAGCGGGAGGCTTTTTATAAGGGCAGGCGCATGAGCGCTCGTCTGGCGCTCAAAAAAGCCGGCATAGCCCCGTATGTCTTTGATCCGAAGGAGCCCCTTGCCATGGTCAATGGCACTTCCACCATGACCGGCATTGCTGTTATGTCTGTTATGCGTGCCCGTTCCATACTGCATGCAGCCCTGTGCGCTACGGCCCTTACCGTTCATGCTTTCAAGGGCAAGGTGTGCCATTTCCATCCTGCCATCAGCCGGGCGAAACCATTCAGCGGGCAGGCGTATGTGGCCCGATGCCTCGAGCACCTGCTTGCCGCAAAAAGTGATGTGCGCGCGCTGGAGGATGACGGCCCCCATGCCCTGCAGGACCCGTATTCGGTGCGCTGCACCCCGCAGATTGCCGGTGTGCTGTGTGATGCCCTGGCATGGGTTGAGCAGTGGGTTGAGATCGAGACCAACAGCTCAAACGACAATCCGATATTTGACCCTGCAACCGGCGAACACCTCATGAGCGGCAATTTTTACGGCGGCCATATCGCATTTGCCATGGACGGCCTGAAAGCTGCCCTTGCCTCGGTTGCCGACATGGCCGACCGGCAGATACTGCTGCTGGTGCATCCTCAGTTCAACCGCGGGCTGCCCGAAGATCTGGTGGGTGTTGCCGGAGATGAGCATTTTTTCCATCACGGCTTCAAGGCCATGTCCATCAGCGCCTCAGCCCTTGCCGCAGAGGCCCTGAAAAATACCATGCCGGCCGCTTCATTCTCGCGTTCCTCGGAATCCCATAATCAGGACAAGGTGAGCATGGGCACCATTGCAGCCCGCGATGCCCGGCGTAACTGCGAGCTTGTGGAGCGTGTGCTTGCCATTCATCTGCTGGCCGCTGCTCAGGCCTGTCAGCTGCGGGGCAATCTGCACAAGCGCCCACGGCTTCAGGCTCTGGTGAAAAGCATACGCCTGGTTTCACCACGCCTTGAGTGCGACCGCCCCCTTGACCGCGACATTGAAGCCATGGTGCAGGCTATCGGCCGCGGCGAACTCTTTGCAGTGCTGGCAGGAGTGCAAAAGTCATGAGCCGCGAGCATCATCCGAGCTTTGAGATTGAGCATACCGTGGCCTTCTACGAGCTTGACCCCATGCAGATAGTGTGGCACGGCAACTATTTTAAATATTTTGAAGACGCCCGCTCTGCCCTGCTGGGAAGTGTCGGCATAGACCTGCACGAATTTTATGTAAAAAGCAATTGCGTTTTCCCTATCATCAAAACAGCCACCAAGCATATCTACCCCCTTCGATACGGCGACGAGTTCACCTGCAGGGCCACCGTTGCAGACTGCAAGGAAAAGCTCGTTGTGGACTTTGAAGTCAGGCTCAAGGCCGACGGCAGAGTTTGCGTTAAAGGCAGGACCGAGCAGGTTGCGGTGCAAATGCCCGAAGGGGACATGCTCTTCGAGATACCCGCAGCCATACGCGCTGCGCTGGGGATGCCGTGACACGGCCCGGTTTTTACAAAGCCCTTGCCGCGGGCGCTGAAACGGTAACGGTCTGGTCACAGCTTCTGGACCGGATCAATGTCTTTCCCGTGGCTGACGGCGACACGGGCCGCAATCTTGTTATAAGCCTTGCTCCGCTGCGAAAAGAGCATGCCGATACCGGGGAGCTCTGCCGGAGCCTGCTGCTTGCGGCACGCGGCAATTCAGGCAATATCGCCGCCCGCTTTCTGGAGGAGTTCGCGTGCATGGCATCGCTTCAGGATTGGGCCGCGACCGTGCAGCGCGGCAGAGATGCGGCATACCGGGCGGTGACTGAGCCCCGGCCCGGCACCATGCTGAGTTTTTTTGACCGGCTTGCTGAGCTGTGCCGCTGTATCCCATCCGAAGCAGACGCCGCGTGGACGAAAGCTCTTCTTCAATCCCTTGAACATGCGGTTGCCGACACCGTTTGTCAGCAGCCGGTGCTTGAGCAGGCCCATGTTGTCGATGCCGGAGCCCTGGGCATGTATCTTTTTTTTGACGGTTTTTTCAGCTGCCTTGCCGGCACGAAGCAGTGCTTTTCTCCGGCCCGCGCCTGCTTTAAAGAATGCCTCCGCATAGCCGACACGTTCAGCCGGGAAACAGCCGCGGGTTTCTGTATCGACGCGGTGCTGAAGTGTGACGGCAGCGCCGAAGCAAAGCTTCAGCATATGGGCGAAAGCACTGTTGTCATGCGCAGCGGTGAGTATATCAAGGTGCACCTGCATGCACCTGACCGTGAAAAGGCTCAACGCGAGCTTGCCGCAAGCGGACGTATTGTTGCCTGGGCCGATGATGATCTCGCGGCCCAGACGGGGATGTTTGCAGAACCGGGTTCAGCCTCTGTCGTCCATATCATGACGGATGCCGCAGGCTCCGTCACCCGCGAAGATGCTGCCATGCTGGGGATAGCCCTGCTTGACAGCTATATAACCATGGGCGACACGAGCCTGCCGGAAACCTGTTGCTCGCCTGCCGACATGTATAAAGCCATGCGCGCAGGCATTCCCTGCTCCACGGCGCAGGCATCGCTGGATGAGCGGCGACAGCACTACGCCGGAGCGCTCGAACTGCATGCAAGCGTGCTGTACCTGTGCGTTGGTTCGGTCTATACGGGAAATTTTAAGACCGCCCTTGGCTGGAAACAGGAACATGATCCAGAAAACCGTTTCACTATTATAGACACCGGCACAGCATCAGGACGGCTTGCAATTGCCGTGCACTGCGCGGCGCGCTGTGCCCGGCATGCGACTAGGCATCGGCGAGGTTGAAACATGCGCGCGAACAGCTTTGGAGCTTGCACGCGAGTATATATTTATCGATCAGCTGCACTATCTTGCCGCAGGCGGCAGGCTGTCAAAAACCGGGGCATTGTTTGGTGATATGCTGAAGTTTAAACCGGTCATAAGCCCGCAAAAAGACGGGGCGCAAAAGGTCGGCATGGTCAGAAACCGCTCTGAGCAGGTGCGGTTTGCCCTTGAGCGCATCGCAGAAGTTTTTCCGGCTGAGGCCTATGGCCTGATACTTTTTCAGTACACGGACAACCGCAGCTTTGTTGAGGAAGTAGCCGCAACCGTGCAGCGCCGTTTTCCAAACACAGAACTGCTGGTGCGGCCGTTGTCTCTCACGACGGGCGTGCATACGGGGCCGGGCACATGGGCCGTGGCCTTTGCTCCCGCTGCGGTGAGGTGAAGCTCATGGAACAGGTGCGCGCAGCAGTCATCGTTCCGGTCTATAATCATGAGAAAACAGTCGCCGCTGTGGTGCGGCAGTGTCTTGAACTGAACTGCCCGGTATTTGTGGTGGACGATGGCTCGACAGACAGCACCTATGAAAAGATAAAGGTCATTCCATCGATCACCATCCTGCGGCATCCGCATAACAGGGGCAAGGGAGCAGCACTGCTCACGGGCTTTGCGGCGGCAGCGCAAACAGCTCATTGGGCCATAACCCTTGATGCCGATGGCCAGCACCAGCCCGAAGACGCACGCAGACTCTTAGCGGCAGTGCCTGAAGGGCTGCGGCCGATTGTTACGGGCAGGCGCGAGGGCATGCACGGCGAGCATGTGCCCTGGGCAAGCAGGTTCGGGAGGAAATTTTCAAACTTCTGGGTGCGCGCCGCGGGCGGCCCTGCAGTTTCCGATACGCAGAGCGGCATGCGCCTCTACCCGCTGCCGGAAACGCTCGACCTGCCGGTGCGGGCGCGCAGGTTTCAATTCGAGGTCGAGGTGCTGGTGAAGGCGTGCTGGTACGGCATCCCGGTGCTTGAGGCTCCCATACGGGTTTCCTATGCCCCGAAAAACGAGCGCATTTCCCATTACCGCGGGTTTGTCGATTTCATGCGCAACTCACTTACGTTTACCCGGCTCATCTTCGGCAGATTATTTATTGCGCCCTTTATCCGTTTCATGAAACCGCGTCGGCATTTGCAGAGATAGGCTGTCATGGCAGGAAAGTATATTTTCCGTTGGTCGATTGCAGGTCTCGTCATTGCGGGCACCGCCATGCTGTTTTTCATCGGCATGAGCCGCCTGCGGTTTGAAACCAATATCATGGATGCGCTGCCGCAGTCCGATCCGGTGTTAGCCGATGCCCGCTATATTCTCCAGCATCACCCCATGCTTGAGCGGGTGGTGATCGACGTGGGCCTTGAGCGGCCGGATCCTGCCCTGCTGACCGAGTGCGCCAAACGTGCCGAGGCGGAACTCGTCAAAAGCCGGCTTTTCAAACAGGTGGGGCTCGACCGGATGCAAAGCCTCATGCCCGGGCTTATCGCCTATAGTGTTGCCAATCTGCCCGTGCTGTTCAGCCAGGCTGAGCTTGTAGCAGCTGTCGCCCCCCTGCTTACCGCAGAAAAAATTCGCGAAAATCTTGCGGCAACTCTTTCCGGCCTGGGCGGTCTGGAGGGGATCGGACAGGCAGAGCTGATCGCCCGGGACCCGCTGGGACTGCGCAACCTTGTGCTTGCCCGGCTTCGTTTTCTCGCGCCGGTGCAGGATGCCCGCTTTGAAAACGGCCTGCTTGTTTCAGCCGATGGCAGGCACTGCCTGCTGCTTGCCGAGCCAGCAAGCGCAGGCACGGACACTGAGTTTGCCCGCAGGATTACCTCTTGTATCGCCGCCACTGCCGCTTCTCTTGACCGGCAATTTGGAAGCTCAAACAGGATCACCCTGACGCCCGTCGGCTCGTATCGTGCTGCCCTTGACAATGAAGAAAATGCCAAACGCAATGTGAAAAATGCGGTTTTATTTTCAACGGTCGCCGTTGCGCTTCTGCTGCTTGGTGCTTTCCCACGGCCCCTTATCGGGCTTCTCGCGCTGCTGCCGGCATGCGCTGGCACCATGCTGGCGTTTTTCGTCTACTCGCTTTTTCACCGCTCTGTTACGCTGCTGGCCGTGGGGTTTGGCGGCGCCATCGTCTCATTTACCGTGGACTATGGCATTGCCTATCTGCTCTTTCTTGACCGGCCGCGCGAGACCAGGGGGCTGGAGGCGTCACGGCAGGTCTGGTCGCTGGGGCTGCTTGCCATGCTCACAACCGCAGTGGGTTTTGCAGCCCTGTCTCTGAGCGGATTTCCTGCTCTTGCCGAAATCGGTCAGTTCTCCGCGCTTGGCGTTGTGTTCACCTATATCTTCGTCCATGCCGTTTTCCCGTTTATCTTTAAAATCATGCCCGCGGCCGCCCATGAGCCATACCTGCCGCTCCAGGCTGCCGTCAACAAGCTGGCCTCATCGCGGCCCGCAGGGAAGGCAGCTGTGGCTTTGGCCTTTGCCGGCCTCATGCTTTTTTTTGCGCGTCCCGACTTTCATAGCGATCTATCATCGCTCAATGCCGTAACCAGAGAGACGCTTGCTGCCGAGCAGCTTATAAAAGAGGTATGGGGCGATATCTCCGGCAGTGTCCAGCTCATAATCGAGGCGGGAAGCAGGGAAGAGCTGCGGGAGCGCGCTGACCGGCTTTCGACGCTTCTGCAGCAGGAAACTATCCGCGGAGGGCTTCGTGCCGGACTTCTTCCTTCGGCAATCATGCCCGGCAGCGAAGCGGCGCGCGAGCATGCCGCTGCCTGGCAGCGCTTCTGGAGCCCTGCCCGTGCGGCTGCAACAGAAAGAGCTCTGGCGGATGCCTCCGGCGCGCTCGGATTTTCCGCAGATGCTTTTGCGCCTTTTGTCGCGATGCTGCGAAGCAGCGACGCTGTCTGCGGAGACATGCCCGAGGAGGTTTCAAAAATTTTCGGCGTCGTGCCGTATGCTGACAAAAAAGTCTGGCAGCAGGTGCTGACGCTGAAGCCTGGCCCATACTATGATCGCGAAAATTTTTACAGGCAGATAGCTTCGCATGCCGGTGCCCGCATGTTTGACGCAACGCTTTTCAGCGACCGCTTCGCAGGGGTCCTGCTATCGGCATTCCTCAGGATGTGCCTCATTGTGGGTATGGTTACGGTCATGGTGGCCTTTCTTTACTTTGTCGACTGGCAGCTTACCCTGCTGGCAATAGCGCCCACGGTTTTTGCTCTTATCTGCACGCTGGGCACCCTGAATATCATGGGGCAGCCCCTGGGCATACCGGTGCTGATGGTGACCGTGGTCGTGATCGGCATGGGCACTGACTATGCCCTGTACCTTATCCGGGCCTGGCAGCGCTATGGCGATGAGCAGGATTCGTCAATGGGGCTTATCCGCCTGTCGGTCTTTCTTTCGTTTGCCACGACGCTTCTTGGCTTCGGCGTGCTTGCCGTGTGCGACAACCCCATGCTCAAAAGCGCAGGGCTGGGACTTGCTCTGGGCATCGGCTATTCATTCATCGGCGCTGTCACCATCGTGCCGCCGGTTTTAAGAAAAATGTTTGCACCTGTTCAGGCTCTTCACAAAACACTTGAGCCCGGCTCACGGCGGCATCTGCAGCGCGTGCTTCTGCACTACCGTCATATGGAGGCATACCCGCGGCTCTTTGCCCGGTTCAAAATACTGCTGGACCCCATGTTCCCGAAGCTTGCAGATTTTCTGTACGCGCCACGGATTATTATCGATATTGGTACAGGCTATGGAGTGCCGGCAGCCTGGCTGCTTGAGCTGTTTCCAGAAGCACGCGTATTCGGGATTGAGCCTGACGCAGACAGAGCGCATACTGCCGCGCGCGTTTTTGGCAAAAGGGGCCGGGTAGAGGCTGGCCGCGCGCCTGATATGCCTGACATACCGGAGCCGGCCGACTGCGCGCTCATGCTTGACATGCTCCATTACCTTGATGATGCAGAAGCACGCGAAACGCTTATTCGCCTGGGCGAGAAACTTCTCCCTGGTGCGGCGCTCATTGTGCGGGTAACGATTCCTTCGCATGAACGCGCTCCGGTGCAGCGCTTTATTGAAACAACAAGGCTCAAGGTGCTCGGTATTGTGTCGTTTTTTCGCACGGCGCAGCAGGTGAGGGCGCTTATCTCGGGTGCAGGCTTTTCCATCACCGGTGAAGAACCTGCCGCCCCGGGCCGGGAGGAAATCTGGTTTATTGCCCAAAAGAAGTAAAAAAATTATGCACAAGGAATCATGAAAGAACTTTTTTACCGCTGCCTGATGTGTATCTCAGCCTTCACCGGCGCGTGGTTTTTTAGTGCCATGGCCTGGTGTGTGGCCACGGGTTATTTTATCCTGTTTCCGCGGCGGGTGGCAATAAGCGTCAATTTCTATAAAGCCCTGTTCCCCGCCCGTGGTTTTCCGTATCATCTCTGGTGTGCCTGGCGGCAGTTTCACAACTTTACCACGGTTTTTCTCGACCGGTGGGTTGCGCGGAAGCCGGGAACCATTACCTATTCGGCTGAAGGACGGGAGCATATTGATAACATTGCGCGTGATGGAACCGGCGGCATCATGCTCATGTCGCATCTGGGCAACTGGGAGCTTGGCGCTGCCTATCTGGGCGGTTGCGCTGATGGCCCTGCCATACGACTCCTTCTGTATCTCGGAGAGAAGGAAGGCGAGCAGATAGAACGCTTGCAGAAGCAGGACCTTGCGCAGCATGGTATTCAAATTATAACGACAAAGCAGGATGAAGCCTCGCCCTTTGATGCGCTGGAAGGAATTAATTTTTTAAAAGACGGCGGTTTTGTTTCAATGACCGGTGACCGGCTGTGGAGCCAGTCGCAGCGATCGGTTGCGGTGAGGTTTCTCGGGCATGAGGTCCACATTCCCGAGGCGCCGTTTCTGTTTGCCATGCTTTCAGGCGCACCGCTGATTATCTTTTTTGTAAACCGCTGTGGCAAAAACAGCTATCACTGCACGCTCTTCCCGCCATGCGCAGTCAAACCCGCATCCCGCAGCCAGCGCCATGATGCCGTACAGCAGGCTGCCCAGCAGTATGCCGACAGGCTCGAAATCATGGTCCGCCGTCACCCCCTTGAGTGGTATCATTTTGAGCAGTTTCTCAGGAGCGTCAAAAAAGGGACTTCCAGAGAGGCAGAAGCAAAACAGGGAATCAGCCTGACTGGCTGACTCCCTGTTCTACTATCAGAAAATGGCGGGGACGACGAGGCTCGAACTCGCGACCTCCGGCGTGACAGAAGAGATTAAGAGATTTTCTAGCCACCTGTTTTTCCTTTAATTATTTGAAATTGCTTAGCTTTATTTTGCACGCTGTGTAATCCTGTGTCCCTGATTTCAGAGAAAAGGACACACAAAGGACACACAAAAAAGAACTGACTCAAACGAGTCTAAAAAACGGATTAAGTCAGTCTGGTTTTTGTCATTTCCATATTTTGCAAGTTGATCACTGCTACTCTACAAGAATTTTCCCGATCAGATCCTTATAATACGGTTGCCGTGAGCCGCTAGGGCCTAAGCCATAGCTGACTCCTTTTACACTGGCTGTTCTTTTGACTGTGTAATCAAATGCTCCTTTTTCAACAAAGCAAAGACTTGCCACTGCGCCAAACGGAATTTTATTTGATATAAACATGCCATCTTCATCGACAATAAAATGGACAGGACTCTTGCAGGCCAATGTGACCTGTTTCCCGGTAAATTGAATTTCGAGCATAATACCCGTCAGATCATTGATCCAGACCACCGTTGTTCCTGCCTTGATTTTTTCGACAGGAATAGCGGTATCAACAATGTGATCAAAACGAATTATTCTGACTTCCGGGATTCTCTTTTCAGGCAGGATTTTCCCTTCCTGGCCGCTCGCTTGAGCACAGAAAAAAACGGGGTTAGTAAGGAAAAATGTAAAAACAGTTAACACAGGCAACAATAATAGTTTTCCCGAGATCTTCATGGCGCTCCCTCCTGTTAGCAGGTTAGAATTATTGGTGATACCCTTTGCTCACCGGGGCATTATCAAGCCATAAATCCAACACCAGTTTTCTAAACAGCACATTCTGCTCTTACATCGCCCTGTAGCGCTCCGCCTGATCAGAAAATATCCCTCCACCACCGCCAGTATTCATGCGTGCTTATGCCTGTTGCCGTTTGTAAGTCTTTTATCCCTGATATGGATGCAACACGCAGGAAAATTATCCGAAAGAAGGCAAGCCGGTATCGGGGGTTGCATAATTACATTCATGTTGCGAACGAACCCCATTCATAATAATCGTTATTGCCTTTTTAATTTCAGTGAACAGCATGCTCTTTGATTCAATAGCGCCGTTAAGCCAGAATGTTATATACATAGTGCAAAGTCCATGAAGCATTCGAGCCAAGAATTTTGTGTCAACTTGAATATCGATTTCCTTTCTGTTTTTAGAGTTCTCGATAATCCTTTCCAATGCTCTTTCCACTTTTATTTCATTTTCACTCTCTTTACCCCATGCAATAAATTTTTCCCTAAACATTATTATTGCAAGGTGTTTATTTGAAAAAATGTGTTTCATGAAGGAGGAAGAAAGCAGTTCGATTTGACTTAAAAAGGGTGTTGAAGGGGAGAACTGCAGCTCAAATTCTTCAATGCTTTCATTTAATCCACTATTCAGATAATGGACAAGAACATCCTCCCTTTTATTAAAAAAGCTGTAAAATGTTCCTTTGCCGACATTAGCTTTTAACGTAATATCTTCAACAGTGGTATTTTTAAGACCATGCTTATTTAAAAGATCTATCGCCGCTTTCATGATCCGTCTTTTCTTCCGTTCCTTTTCCTTCAGAATTTGGTTCGCTTTATTCCCTTGCACTTGCCTCATACGACCAATTTTTTTCTGCTTCTCCTTTAGCAGTCGTTTACGGTCCTCCATCCTTTTCTGTAACATTTGTTTTCGTGTTATCTGTTTTGTTTCTGACTGCATTGCGTACGCCAAGCTGTTGTTAATTTGCAATAAAATGTTGCATAGCATTTTTTTAAAGTCAAGCACAAATTTTAATTATGATGACTAACATATCGACTGTGGTCAATTAATTTATCGACTCCAGTCAGTAATTTTAGTTAAATACAGGCAATGAAAAAATCATAAAAAATGATTGTATATCAGCTAATTATAAAACGTGACTATTGTTTTGCGATTATTTTTAAAAAATGGCTTGACATAAATTGTTAGCTATAATAAGTCAAAACTAATTTCGACTGCAGTCAGCAATAGTATAGACTGTAGTCAATTTTAATTGCTAAAATAATGATATGTTAAACCCCAATTTTGATTTAGCATTCATGATCAGCTGTGGCATGGGGTTAACAAATGCAGCTGCTTATTGTGTGATGAGGAGCAGGAAATA
The DNA here is from genome assembly GCA_963803975.1 of uncultured delta proteobacterium. Classification (GTDB taxonomy): domain Bacteria; phylum Desulfobacterota; class WTBG01; order CAIYCZ01; family CAIYCZ01; genus JAPLIX01. The sequence goes on along the minus strand of CAWDOY010000012.1, from coordinate 22,951 downwards.
AATGGACCGATTTGCCAAGATAATGCGCAATTGGGAGCACGTACTCAATGCAGACGAAGAACTTCAGGAGCGCAACAAAAGTTACTACTCGACTGTAGAAGGAAGAACAGCAATCGAACTGATCGTTGGCAACCAGCCGCCATACAAGGTGGACGTGAAAGAAGGAAAATTTAAAGTAAGCACAGGTGCAGCGGAGAAGCCGCTGCTTCGCTGGAAGATGCCGAACAGGATTTTTTCGGAAGTGATACAGCGAAAGCACCAGCTTTTGTACAGCATGCTCGACCCTGAAGCAGAGCTGACCTTTGACACGCCACACTTCACCCACTGGAACGGCGCGACAATCATAGAGATGCTGCTGCTGGCCAGTGAGATGACAACAAAAAATCCAGACATACAAGAACTTGTGCTGCAGATGGAGTGATGATTAATGGCAGATGCAAAGTATATTATTGAAACACTGCAGGAGATAGTCGGATCAGACCATGTGATAACTGATTCGCGGGAACTTGAGATATATAGCGAGGACGGCAGTTTCGTAAAGCCCATGAGACCGCTGTGCGCAGTACGCCCCGGAGAGGCTGAAGAGATACAGGCTGTCGTGCGACTGGCAAACCGTGAAAAGGTAGCATTGTTTCCGTTCAGTTCTGGCACGACTTATCAGGGAGCGCACATTCCAACTGAGCGCGGGATAACCGTGGATTTGCGCCGATTGAATAGAATAGACTTGATAGATAGAGTTGCGCGAAACGCAATTATCGAGCCCGGAGTAACTTTTACTCAGTTGTCTTTTGAGGCAAAAAAAGCCGGGTTAAGGCCAATGACGCCGGTAGGCATACCGGCAGAAGCATCGGTTTTAACCACGTATCTGGAGAACACGCCACTCTACCTGTGGCCGCGCTACAAGACCTGGGAGACGCTGAGTCTTAAAATGATACTTCCCACAGGGGAGTTGATGGGAACAGGCCAAATGGCGATGCAAAACTCGGATCGCCCGTATCACTGGGCGACCAATTTTGCAGTCATAAACAGGCTTTTTTTTGGCGCGCAAGGCACGCTGGGTATTGCAGTAAAAGCAGCGGTAACGCTGAAAAATATAGTTGCGAACCGGAACTATCTTTTTATCGAACTTGATAGCATCGACATTCTCCCGGAGCTTTGTTCTGCCCTTATGCGGCAGGAGGCTAACGATGAATTTTTTGTCGCAAACAGCCGCTATCTTTCCTGCCTTCTGGCAAAAGATAAACAGGAAATTGATGAACTTGAAAAAGCGCTCCCTGCGTGGACAGCGGTGATCGGGCTCTCCGGAAACGATGAAGAAGAGGTTGCGTATAAAAATCTTGACATGGCGGATGTGCTGAAGAAATTCAACCTCAAATCCCTGGCTAAGGGTTTGGCTGTTAAAGCTGATTTAGAAGCCCGGATGATGGCAGAGATAGACAGTCCACGCGGTATGCTCAACCAGCGGCGCTATCGAGGGGGATGCGCCTACATCGCCTGTATGGCATCGAACTCCCAGCTGCGGACTTTTTACAAGCTTACCATGCAGGCTGCTGGCACCAACGGCAGTGGTGAGGAAGATCTCGGGTGGATGATAATGCCGCTTAATTTTGGCGGGAGTTACTACTTTGAGCCCAGTGTGTATTATGACCCCTCTGATGAACAGCAGACCCAAAAAGCAAAACAGCGATTCAAGCACATGAGCGAAACATTGATAAGAGCCGGGGGGTTCTTTCCACGCCCGTACCCCATGTGGGCCGAATCGGTATATTCCAGGATGGGGGCATATCACCGAAAAATAAAATTACTGAAAGATCTCTATGATCCCAATAACATTATGAATCCAGGGAAACTGGCTCTACGGTAAAATAAATATGAAATATAAATTTGAATTCGATGAAGAGATGTTCAAGAAGGCTTCATTCTGCGCCCGCTGCGGCACCTGCAGGACCGTGCACGCGGAGCAGATCATGGGCGATGAGACCGGACTGCAGTGCCCGTCGGGGACCAACTACTTTTTTGAATCCTATTACCCGTCAGGGCGCAACTACGCTGCTCTTGCCCTGCAGCGCGGACAGCTGCAGTGGTCTGACCGGGTGGTCGACGCCATTTACTCCTGCACCACCTGCGGCTTCTGCCAGTACACCTGCGAGCGCACCAATGTGCTGAAACCAACTGACATTATCCGCTGGATGCGCTCCAAGGCGGTCGAGGCAGGCGTGGGACCGCTTCCCGCGCAGCGCGTCATAATCCAGAACCTTGAAGCCTACGACAACCCCTGGGGCCAGCCCCGCGCGCGCCGCACCTCCTGGACCCGCGGCCTTGACTTTAAACTCAAGGACCTCTCCAAGGGCAAGGAAAAGGCTGAAGTCCTGTTCTATCCGGGTTGCACCTATGCCTATGACCCGCGCATCACGGAAAATATCCAGAACATCGCTCGGCTGCTGAACGCGGCTGGGGTTGATTTCGGCATACTGGGCAACGAGGAGAAGTGCTGCGGCTCCACCGCCTTTAACCTGGGCTATGTTAATGTGCTGGAGAAGTACGCCTCGGACAACATCCAGGCATTTAACGCCTCCGGCATCAAGACCATCGTCACCCCCTGCTCCGGCTGTTTCAATACCATCAAAAATGTCTACCCGCAGCTGGGCGCGTGCAACTTCGAGGTCAAGCACGCGGTGGTCATGCTTGCAGATTTAGTGGGACAGAAAAAGCTGGTGCCCAAGCACCCGGTCAACATGACCGTTACCTATCATGACCCCTGTCATCTCGGCAGGCACAGTAAGATTTTTGACCCGCCGCGAAATATCCTGAAAGCGATCCCCGGCATCAAGCTGAACGAGATGAAGCGCATCCGGGAATACTCCTTCTGCTGCGGCGGAGGCGGCGGCGCGCGGACCGGGAAGCTTGAATTCGCCATGGCCACAGCCAGCCGGCGCGTGAAGGAGGCCGAGGCCAGCGGCGCCTCGTATCTGGCCACCTCATGCCCGTTCTGCGCCCAGAACTTTCTTGATTTTATCAGCACCTCGGGATCAAAGCTTGAGCTCGTGGACGTGGTGAAACTTCTGAGCCAGTCGGTTTTCGGCGAAACGGAAAGAAAGAAAAGGGGCGGACGTGATGCTGAGTGAAATAAAAAAGAAGCTCGAAGATATCCTGGGAAAAGAATATGTGTCGAATGAACCCATTGACTGTATTCCCTACTCGCGGGACTTATTTACTGACAGTTTGAAAGTATACCCGGAAAGACTGCCTGATATCGTGGTGCTGCCGGGGTCAACCCCTGATGTGCAGAATGTGCTGCGCATCGCCAATCAGTATAACATCCCGGTGCACCTCATTGGCGGCGGAGCCGCAGTTCTTGCCGGCTCCATCCCGGTTACCGGCGGGATCATGATCGACATGAAGCGGATGAGGGGTATCCATCTGGACCGCGAGAACCTGACCGTAACGGTAGAGGCCGGGGTATTTGTGACAACGCTGACGGGGTATTTCAAACAGCTGGTGGAAGAGGAGAACTTCCGGTGGCGACCCTACTTTACCGGGGCGCCTGGCCCCTCTCTCAATAATGCCACCAATATCTTTCAGGGAATCAATAAGTTTGCAGGATTGAAGTATGGCGTAGGGCTGCAAAATATCCTTTCACTTGAGATGGTACTTCCGGATGGGACGGTTTTTAACACTTCTTCAGGAGCCAATATCTTTGGAGTCAATCACTGGATGCAGGGCCCCGGGCCGACAATGACATATTTCCCGTTTTTTGCTCTGGGATCACTGGGGGTTTGCACCCGAATCACGTGGAGCCTGCATCCATATCCTGATGCATACAAGAGCATCTGGGCATATTTTGAGGATTTTAACACGCCAACAGATTGCTTAATTGAACTGCTGCATAAAGACATCGGAAGGGGATTGTTTGTGATGCCAGCCTGGACACAGGCTGCTTATTCGGCAGAGACGCGCTCAGAGGGGATACGCCTTGCCAAGGCTTCACCCAAGTACATGTTGGGAATGGGGGTAGAAGGGACAGTGCGAGCGGTAGATTATCAGGCGAAGCTTGCAGAAAAGATCATCAGAAAGCACGGCGGACGCATTGCGCCGCCAGAACTGGTGGAAGTGTACCGTGGCCATGAGCAGAATATCAAGGGCTGGGGTCAGTCTAACAGCCCGCGCCTGATGCGGCATCTGGGGATGATTATGAGCAACATGGGGTATTTGTCAGTGGACCAGGTACCCGAGTATGTAAGATTATGTGAGGAAGGCACGCAGAAGGTCAAGGCCTATATGGACTATCCTGAACCCGGTTTCGGAGAGATTGCCAGCGGTGCACAGTTGTATACCTACCAGTGGGGGCACTATGTCATTGCAGAGTACATTTTTGCCTTTGACCATACCAGTCCCGACCATGTGAAGGGTGTATGGGAGGTTATTCACAATATGGGTGCAGTTCCCTGGCTGATGGGGGGAGGGCTTTGGACCGTGGGCAGGGACCCGCTTACCTGTAATATAACGGGTAACTTTTACGAAGCTGCAAAGAAGCTCAAGCAGGCTGTTGACCCGGCGAATATCATGAATCCTAACATTGGCTTTATTGAAGGTTATTAGGGGACTATGGATACATCAGTCAAAAAGCACGCCTTCCTATGGGTAATCCTGCTTCTGATTCTTGAAGGATGCTTAAGTAAGGGAAATGAAGCGAATCAACTCACTGGCAATGCCCGAAGTCGCAGGCCCATGGTTACGACTGAACATCTGTTTGCCGTGGAGTCCCAGGGAAGCAGTCATGCCTGGATTGCCGGGTTTGAAGGAATTGTTCTTCACACATCAGACGGGGGAAAAAGCTGGGAAACCCAGAAACCACCGGTTGCAGTAGATCTGTATGACCTATGTTTTGTTGATACGGACAACGGATGGATGGTTGGGCAGCGGGGGACGGTTTTCCATACCAGCAACGGCGGTAAAACGTGGACAAAACAGGAAACAAACACTGATCAGCGGTTGTTTGATGTGCATTTCATAGATATAAAGACCGGCTGGGCTGTCGGTACTATGGGCACCATTCTGCATACCGGCAACGGGGGGGAGACCTGGGTAAAGCAGGGCCGCGGTGAAGACCGGTATTACAACGGGGTCTATTTCTTTGATGCCCAGAAAGGCTGGATCGTTGGCGAATACAGTGTCATCTACCATACGGAAGATGGCGGCATGACCTGGAGTCCGCAAGTATGCAATGAGATTCAGCCCGAAGAGGCTGAAAAGGATTTTCCTCCCCCTCCCCCGAATCTCTACGGGGTATACTTCAAATCACCTCTTGTCGGCTGGGCAACAGGCATGGACGGGATCATTATTAAAACCGAGGACGGCGGCAAGACCTGGAAGCGGCTGACCCCCAAGACCGATTTTACCCTTTACCAGGTTACCGTAGTGGGAGAAAAAGGCTGGGCTATAGGGGCACATGGAAGTTATATGGTTTCTTCTGATGGCGGTAATACGTGGAAGCTTCTTGAGTCTGCGCTGGGAACTAAATTCTGGCTGAGAGGCATGGCTTTTAGCAGTGGAAAACACGGCTGGATCGTAGGCGCCCGGGGAACAATACTCTACACTGACAACGCAGGTGCTGAATGGAAAAGAAGCTCCGGAATATATTTTAACTGACAGGGGCATGGCACATGAAGAAGTTTGCTGAAGTGACTGTACGGTTTCGCGCAGTCATCCTTATACTCACCGCAATTGTTACCGTGCTGTGGGCCACGCAGATACCCAAATTAAACGTTATGACCAGCTTTGGTGATCTTTTGCCGCAAAGCCATCCCTACATTAAGATACACAAGGAGTTTCAGGAGAATTTCGGCGGGGCAAATCAGCTAATCATGCTGCTTCAGGTCAAAAGCGGGGACATTTTTAATCAGGTAACTCTTGGGAAGATAAAATATGTGACCGATGAGCTGCTCACCATTCCGGGCATTGACCGGCACAAAATCCTCTCCATTGCCCACCAGAAATTCAGCACGTTCAAATTCACCTCATGGGGCATCGAGACCAATTATCTCATGTGGCCTGAAATCCCTAAAACAGAACAGGAAATGAAGAAGCTGAAGGATTCGATTTTTTCTAACATGATGTACTACGGAACTTATGTGTCGAATGACTGCAAGAACTCCCTGATCACGGCCGATTTTTACGAGGAAAAACTTGACTATAATCTGATCTACCAGGGCCTCACCAGGATACGCGATACGGTGGAGGATGATCAGCACAGGCTCTGCATTGTGGGTTATCCCATGCACATCGGAATAATCGGGAACATGGTCGATACGATTAATTATATTCTTATCTGCACAGCCCTGGTGATTCCGGTATTGCTGTTTTTTGCCTACAGGTCTCTCTGGCCAACGTTTCTTGTTCCTTCAGCAGGGATTATCTCAGGGATTTGGGGCCTGGGATTTATGGGCCTTATGGGATACAATTTAGATCCGCTTATTTTTGTGATGCCGTTTCTCATCGGGCTCATGGCGTTCCGCCACTCCCACCAGCTGTACAACCGCTTCTACGAAGAATATATAACCCACGGTGACCAGCAGCAGGCTGCAAAGACCATCATTCAAGAGATGTTTCTTCCGGGTCTGACCAGTGTCATAACCGACGCCTTCGGGATTGCCATCGTGGCAATTGTGCCCATACCAATGCTTCGCAACATTTCAATCGCCTGTGCTTTCTGGTCTATAATAACAGTTTTTATCGGCCTTATTCTAACCCCGGTGCTGCTAACCTACTGCCCCATTTCTAAAAAATTTTTAAAGCATATAGAAAAAGAGCGGGAAAAGGATAAAAAGAGGACAGGGCTGGCAAACAGATTTGCCGATTGGCTGGGTCCCTGGCTCTTAGCACGCCGCGGGAGAAATACGGTCATCGTCAGCGTGCTGATCATTTTGGTGTTTTCCTATTACTGGTCAGAGCGCCTCATTGTTGGAGACGCTGAGGTCGGCTCTAATTACCTCTATCCTTCCTCCCGCTACAACCAGGACAGCGAGCGCATAAACAAGACCCACCCATTAATAAATCCGCTGTACATTATTGTTTCAGGTTCACAGAGGTATGCAATAAAAACGGGCAGGGTGATAAAAGATATATATCACTTCAGCCGCTATATGGAGAAGAACTCCGGATCGGCAGGCACACAGAATATTGTACAGCTCTTGCTGGGCATGAATCAGGGTATGCATGCTGATGACCCCAAGTGGTACGGGTTTCCGGACGCCGAGTTCGATATCATCCACCTGTTTCAACAGCTGGCAAGCGGCGGGGATCCCGGATTTGTGGAGCGGTTCATGGATTATCATGACCAGTACACAAATATTGTCGTTCTTTTCAAAGATAAAACCGGCCCCACTATAAAAAAGGCTATTGATACAGCACGAGCTTTTATGAATGAGCATTCAGTGCTCAAAGCAAATGACGCGGTTTCATATAAGCTTGCGGGAGGTGTTATCGGGGTGGAAGCTGCTATAAACGAGGTTGTTGCAGAGAAGCAACTCCAAACTTTGCTCATAGCCCTGCTTGGAGTGTTTTTCTTCTGTACCCTTGAGTTCAAGTCAATTAAAGCTGGGTTGATACTTACCATCCCTCTTCTCCTTTCAAACTGGATAGCATTTGCCTACATGGCAATATTCCAGATCGGCCTTTCCATCTCCACGCTGCCGGTATCTGCTGCAGGAATCGGCATGGGGGTTGATTACGGAATATATTTTCTGGCACGTCTTGAAGAGGAAAAGAGGAGGGACCCCTCACGGTCGCTGGCTGAGGCGCTGATTTGCACCATACAGTCGTATGGCAAATCCATAATCTATATTGCCGGCACCCTAGTGCTCGGGCTGCTGATTTGGACTTTATCACCCCTCAAGTTCCAGGCACAGATGGGCATGATGCTGGCGGTGATACTCTTTCTGAACTGTCTTGGAGCGATATTTCTCGTTCCGGTACTGGTATTTTTATTAAAACCAAAGTTTCTTATAAATAAGACTTCAAATTAATAGCCTGAAGGGCTATTTAGCATAGATATTCACGGGGTGTTTCTATAAAACGGTAACGTAAAAAAATTTTCCGTGAGGAGGAGGGGTAGAAATGAAAAAAACATTTTTCAATCTTTTCATGGTAATTGCATTGCTGTTTTTACTGCAGAGCAGTGCATTTCCCTTATCGTTGTACGATGGAAAGCTGGATTTTAAGGGGAGTATTCAGCAGACACTGAATGTAAAAACTCATCAGGATGAACGCAATATACGGTATAACAGCTTCAGGACAACGGTACGAGGTGAAGCTTTATACAAAATAGTGAGCTGCCCTGAGCTTGATATTCAATTTTATTCACTTGCCAATTACTATTATGACTATGTTCTTGATATAGACTCGAATATGAGATACTCAGTCGGACAAGAAGCTGGCCGCAGTTATTATAATAACGTCCAAAGGCCGAGCGACAGCGAAGAGTATCTCAAGGAGGCTTACTTTGATGTAAAGTATAAAACCTTTCAGCTCCGTTTGGGCAAGCAGCTGGTAAGCTGGGGGGAGACTGCTGAAGCACGTGTGGCAGACGTTATCAACCCTCTTAATTTGAAGTATATAATCGCTTTTCCGGACTGGGAGGACTATAAGATGGGTCTCTGGATGGCACGGATGTTCTGGCGGCCGGAAAACTGGTGGCAGGATATGTCGTTTGAATTTCTTGTAATACCATCTACCTTTATTGGAACGAGAGTCCCGCCCGCAGGGCATGGCGCTTACGTCGGGCAGTCCCCAATGCCACTCCCCATACTGCCGAGCAATTGGTTCCAGCGGGTTCTTGATGCACAGCGAAGGGATGCCCCGAGTTCCAGCTGGAACAATTGTGAAGTTGGGTTGAGAATACGGGGATACTCCACAATAGGTGAAGGTGTGGACTGGTATCTCTCTCATTTTTATACCAGGCTTGACTCCCCGCTCATAAACGGCGCAGAGGGGCAGACTAATTTATTACTCCTCATGCTGCTCGGTGATACTTCCCGTAAAGTATGGACGTACCCGCGCTACAACTCTACTGCCTTTTGTTTTTCCACCACCTCGTCAAAGCTTCGCTCGGCCATCAGGGGTGAATGTGCTTTTAACACAAGCCGGGATTACAATTATGGCACGGCTGCTAACAGTGTCAGTGCTATTAAACAGAGAAGACTTCTTACTACTGCTCTCACGTTTGACAGAAAAACCATGGTTCCCTGGATATCCGATATGAACCGGAATGAGCCGTTCAGTTTGTCCTTTACCTGGTATCAGTACTATATGTTTGATCATGAACATAATAAGGCCACTGGCGAATACATAATCGGTGAAACAGGCAAGGATTCATCACAGACCAAATTTAGCTTTACCGCATCAACCACTTTTTTATTCAGCACCCTGACCACCGTGTTTAACATATCGTATGACACAAACGGCAGCCGCACCTTGCTGCCCCAGTTAGTCTATATGCCCACTTTCCACTGGCAGTTTGTTCTCTTTTATCAGGATTTAAACAAGCATCTCGACAAATATGGCAATCAAGTGGGGCTTTCAGTAAAATATGAATTCTGAACAAAAACCCCTGCTGCTGCATCGCTATAGCTGTCTGTCATGCAGATAAACAAAAGGAGGTTAAAAACATGGACAACAAAAAAATGTTTTCATTATTAATCCTGGTAATAACGGTAATGCTATGGGTAGGGCTTTTTATGCCTGCGACCAGCCGGGCTGCAGAAATCCGATATCCGGTATTGTGTTATGAGGCAAAAGAGCTTGAGCAATTAAGAGAATGGGAAAAAACCTGGGTGGGTCAAAAAATTACCCCTGCTAACATTGGTAAGGTTAAGGAACTTCTTCCTGAAAATTTGTATAGTTTATTAACCGACCCTGGAAAATGGGGAGAGTACTGGTTTGAGATAGTCCCCTACCAGGAGTTTATACCGACCAAGGGTGATATAAAATTTACCGAAGCTGGCCAGTGTAAAATAGGGCCTGACGAGAACCTTTTGAATTATGTATCCGGGGTTCCATTCCCTAACCCCCAGACCCCATTAGAAATGGCCTATAATTTCGACAATTTTAGCAGGGGAGATAATTTTCGGGATCATACCCATATGGAAATTGTCGACGGCAGGAAAAAAAGTAACCGCCCCATGATTGTTGATGAGTATCAGACCTGGTTTACCGGGCGGAGAGATGTTCCACCGGCGCCGGCATTTGTACCTAACCCGAAAGACATGTACCAAGCATACCATATGCAATATTATGAACCCCCTGCGTTCAAGGGTATGCGGGCCATGACGGTGAAGTGGAACGACAGGGGGAAGGATTACGGTTCGTGGGAGTTTTCAAGCTCGACCAGACGGGTTGTCCGCAGATCTACAGCCCAGCGGCAGACCCATATCGGTCCTTCGGACATTACCTATAATGACCAGGGCGGGTACAACTGGGTAATTAGAGATAATGTGTATAAAACAATAGGAAGAAAAGAACTGCTCATGCCCCGGCATCAGGACCCGATGAAGCTGAAAGCAAACGATATAGAGGGACAGTGCTATGTGAGCGGGTACCAGCGCGAGAGAATCAATATGTATGTAGTAGAGTGTAAGAACAAGGACCCGAATTATATTTACAGCAAGGAGATCTGGTATCTTGACCCGGAGAATTGGGTTATTCTGTATGCTGATAAATATGACAAGCTGGGCAAATTGTGGAAACTTTTTGAAGTATCCTATAGAACAGTTAAATCGGCATATGATGGCCAGATGGTTTTGGCAATTGCGAATCAAACCGTTATTGATGTACAGCGGCTCCATGGGACAAAAGCATATTTTACAGAATGGGCAGCCGGAGAAAAGGGATTAGGATTGCAGTATGATTATTTTTCACCCAAGGCTTTACTGGAGTACGGGTACTAAGAATTCCCGATACAGTCATTGTTCAAAGCTGTTTGTGCATATTTTAAACTAAGTCTGCCGTATATTTTTTGGATTAAGAATCCCTTCCATTGGAGAGAGGCATGGCTGAAAAGAGGGTGATGACTGTTCGCGGCCCGATCTCGCCCGCTGAACTTGGGGTCACCTTGTGCCACATGCACACGACGACCAATATCTCAAACTGGTATACTGAATACAAAGCATCTTCAGGAGCCTTTATAAAAGATGCCAGGGTTTGTATCGAAATTCTGGGCAGGCTGCGCATCGATCCCCTTTCCTGCCTTGACAATCTGGTGATTGACGACCTGGACATGGTGATCCAGGAGCTGCGCGAACTGAAAATGGCGGGGTGTTGTACCATTGTTGACACCTGTCCCACGACCCTGCTGCCGACACGTGATCCGATCGGCCAGAAAAAAATGGCAATTGCCAGCGGTGTGAACATTATCTGTGCAAGCGGATGGTACTTAGCCCCGACTCACCCGCCCTATATAAAGGATAAAACCGCAGATGAGCTGTGTGACATTCTTGTTCAAGAAATAACCGAAGGGTGCAGGTACAACTGGGGCACCGGGTACGGCTACCCAATAGACACAGGCGGGATTAAAGCCGGCATCATCAAGGTTGGGGTAGGAGGAGGGTTCAAGGCTTTTAACAATGAAGACGAGAAAAAGTGCTTCCTGGCTTGCTGCAGGGCTCAGGTAAAAACGGGAAGGCCGTTCTGTGTTCATCCCAACGGGCACGAACAGCTGCTCTATAATTCCAAGCTTACCTCATACATCAAAGACAAGCCGTTAAAGGAGAGCAGCCTCCATCAATACCTGGATATTCTAAAGCAAGAGGGGGTTAATTTTGATAAGTTTTATATGAATCACAGTGACTGCTATACCTGCAATATTGATTTGCTGAGATCCCTTCTTGACAGAGGCATAGGTCTTAGCTTTGACGGGTTTAATGATGAAACCTATCTCATAGGGCTTGGCTACGGCATCAACTATGACAACCGGCAAAGGATGGAGGTGCTTGCAAAGCTGGTTGAAGAAGGTTATGCGGAGCAGCTCCTGCCTTCCTGTGAGTGCTACATGAAGATTCATTACAAAAAGTATGGGGGTTATGGATATACCCACCTTTTAGAAACAATAATACCTGTTTTAAAAAATGCGTACGGAGTTTCTCAAAAAGCAATAGATACGATGTTAATAGAAAATCCTAAAAAATATCTTTCCTACGATGAGTAAAAGCAAAAGCTATCCCGAGGAAATTTTTGAGCAGCGACTAAAGCGATATAAGCTAAAAAGAAGGTCGCAGCTTCCCCATCAGGTTGAAATGAGTACCTGTATGAGAATCAACAGCAGGGTTATTTCCAGCGGTGTCTACCCGGCTGATTTTTTATATGCAGGGCGCGATGCCGTACCTGTGGCTGAGCAGCTTCCCCACAATCTGTTTGACTTTCGCATCCAGCATGATGATATCACCAATAGGGTCTTTATGAGCGGTCGAAGTGGCAGCGTCGTCTGGGCAGAGACCTGCTGCATGGTTGATGTCGCCCGTTTTTTTCTTGATGCCCTGTATAAGGAATCATGCGGAGAATGCTCCGCATGTCGCATTGGCACCCTGCGGATGCTCGAGATACTCAACCGCATCTGTGCAGGTGCCGGCACCTCAAGGGACATCGATGTGCTGGAGGATCTGGCGGTACAGGCCGCGAGCGCAAGCATGTGCCAGGTCGGAAAATCCGCTGGTGCTGTGGTGGACGACTCGCTTCGTTTGTTTCGATCCCAGTATGCAGAACATGTTTTAGAGCGTAGGTGCCCATCAAACACGTGTAATATACCAAGTGCGAAAAACGGCCAACATTGATGATCAGTCAGTTCTGATGAAAAAATTAAACCCTGTTTTTTATGAGTTTGTTTTAACCATATCCATCCAGATGCCTCCCCCCCCCAGAGGCAGGATAGAGAAAATTTTCTCTATCCTTTAATTTTTTAATGGGTCTAGCAATTATTGCTAGGCATTTAACCTGCAATACCTGAAATGGCGTGTTAGAGAAAAAGTGAAAACAGTAACGGTGACGATTGACGGCACGAAAGTCGAGGCTGCTGCGGGGAGCACGATTCTCGCAGCTGCAGAGCAGGCAGGAATATTTATCCCGACGTTATGTTACTGCCGTGATCTGGAACCCCGCGCATCATGCGGTTTGTGCATGGTTGAGGTCGAAGGGCAGACTGATCTCGTACCATCATGCGCCACCGAGATTACTGGCGGCATGAAGATTCAGACAACAACTAGGAGCGTGCACAAAGCGCGCCGGACATGTATCGAGCTGCTGTTATCGGATCACCTGGGTGACTGCCTTGCCCCCTGCGTAACTGCATGTCCTGCCGGGATCGATATACCTGGATTTATATTTCAGCTGAGCTGCAATGATAACCGCAGGGCTCTCGAACTGATCAAGCAGAAGATACCATTTGCAGGCGTTTTAGGACGCATATGTCAGCGTCCCTGCGAGGATGCCTGCCGCAGGCAGCTGGCAGAAGCGCCGGTTGCGATCTGTGACCTGAAGCGGTATGTTGCAGATACAGAAGAAGAGTTTATTCCAGAAAAAGCTTCCGCCACAGGGAAAAAGATAGCCATTGTCGGCGCAGGCCCTGCAGGCCTTACTGCCGCCTATTACCTGTTGCTTATGGGACATATGTGCAGCCTATTTGACGCAAACGAAAAACCGGGGGGCATGCTCCAATATGCTATTCCCTGCTTCAATTTGCCGCGCAGCCTGGTTGACGCTGAGGTGGAGACAATACAAAAACTGGGAGCCAGGACCCATCCAAATACCCTGTTGGGCAGGGACATCTCACTTGACTATCTGCGGCGTGAGTTCGATGCGGTTTTTTTGGCACTGGGAGCCCAGGAGCCGCTGAGAATGCACCTTGAAAACGAAGGGATTGAGGGAGTAACCACTGCGCTCAGTGTTCTCAACAATCAGAGTCGCGGGAAGGATTATACCATCGGGAAGAAGGTAATCATAATCGGTGGAGGCGGTGCAGCCATGGACGCAGCGCGGGTTGCTCGCAGGAAAGGGGCTGCAGATGTACGAATTTATTGCCTTGAGAAAAAGCATGAAATGCCCGCCCATCAACGGGCAGTAGATGCAGCCGAGGCAGAAGGCATTACCATCCTGAATGAGTGGGGTATCAAGCACATTATTGCCAGGAGCGGCCGGGTTGCAGGAGTTGAGCTGAAGCGATGCATCACTGTTTTTGACAGCAACGGCAATTTTAACCCCTGCTATGACGAATCTGGCACGGTCTCGGATGACTGCGAGACCCTGATTGTTGCAGCCGGTCAAAGTCCTGACCTCAGCTGCCTTGAAGGCTCCCGGGGAGCGGATGTCCTGCTAGGTGTTGATATGAAACAGGGAATGCAGCCCATGATCAAGGCGGATAGGCATACCATGCAGACAGGCATGGCAGATGTTTTTGCCGGTGGAGACTGTGTTTCCAGTGCTGGCACTGTTGTCAGCGCCATTGCCTCCGGCAGGAGGGCCGCAATTTCCATAGACCAGTTTGTCAGGGGGCAGCCAGTAACCGGTGATCCAGTGTACTATAATAACTCATTGAGCGAGCGCAGCGAGGTGCTTGAAAAAATCATGAAATTATTTCCAAAAGCACCACGCATCAAAATGCGGGAGCTGAATCCTGAGGGCCGAATGGTACATTTTGATGAGGTGGAGCAGGGCTTTACTGCTCAAGAAGCAGGCGCCGAGGCTAAGCGCTGCATTCAGTGCGGCTGCAGGGGTGTGCACGAGTGTAAGCTGCGCACTAATGCAACGCAGCTTGTTGCAGATGGCACTACGTTCCATGGAAGAACGTGCGATTACGAAACTGATGAATCATTGCCCAAGATAATCTATGAGGCCCACAAGTGCATCAAGTGTCGTCTTTGTGTGCGTATTGCAGAGGAACTCTTTGGCACCCGGGTAATGCGCGTTGCTGGCCGTGGTTTTGATTTGCAGGTCAGGCCTGCAGAAGCACGGGAACCATTAAGCAGCGCTTTGCTCACCCGCATGGTTGAAAATTGTCCGGTCGGCGCATTAACATTCAAAAAGAGCTGCGGTATTTGATCATGAACAGGTTACCATCCGGCCAGCAGCGGATCCCCTTCTGCTGTACTAATCTCTGGTGGATGTTCGCAAACATTATGCTGTTTCACGATGCCTCACCAGAGAGCTCCTGTTGTTAGCATTGTGGAGCAGGCGTTGTGGTTAAATGAAGGTAGTCATGAATCTGGCACTTACTGAATTTACTCAGAAACTTGAAACCTATCTGAACAACGATGAGGAACTGCGCAGGCGGTTGAATGGTTTCAAAACTTTTTCTGGAATTCCTGATGGACATTACCTGCGCGCACGTCAGGAAGGAGCCAGCGCATGCGTGCGGGCAGTGAGGTGTTATCCCTTCGGGGGCACCAGTCTTCTTGTGAGCAGTGCGGTAATTGGCCTGGGCATTCATGACGATAGTGAAACAGTGCGATTTGCAGTTTCCCTTAGCGAGGGTAAGTTCAGCGTGAAAAATGATAGCTGGACTGATCCCCATTTGACCGTGGAGCTTTCAAAGGAACTATTCAAAAAAACTATCCTCGGAAGGCACCGATGGGTGTGGGTGCTGGGAATGGATGACGTGACCATAACCTTTTCCCGGCAACTGCCGCACTCAGACTGGGTTACCATTCTGGAAATACTGGTTGCCATGCAGGAGCTGGTGGAATTTGACCCGGAACTCATGTGCGCAATTGAGGGATTGTAGGATGTAGCAGAAATGCAGTGGGCCTGCATCGTATCTCCATGAGCATCAAGAGAAGGCGGGGAAACTTTCTGGCACAGAACACCCTGCTCGCTTGCCGCAAGGGTGTGAAAAGCTATTATCTGAGTCTTTGCCAGAAGGCATTTCCGTTGCAACTGTCGGCACGGACTAAGAGCAATATGATAGGTTTGCAATAAGGAAAAGCTGTGGAAATTATCAAGGAACAGTTAAAAGCTGTGGTCGGTGAAGAACATGTCATCTGCGAACCGGAAGACCTGAAGTCCTATGCCCAGGATAACATAACCTTCATACCCCCGCGATCTCCTCTCCTTGCAGTAAAACCGGGCAGCGTCGAGGAGATTCAGTCTGTTCTTAAAGTTGCGGCACTCAATAAAATGCCGGTGACCCCCAGCAGTTCGAGGACCAATGGCCACGGTGGCTCAATCCCTTCTATCCCCGGTGTCATCATTGATTTGAGAAGGCTGAACAGGATTCACCTTATCGATGATATGTGCAGAAACGCTGTCATCGAACCTGGAGTCACCTTTGCAGAGCTGCAGAAAAGCGCAAAAGCACGCGGCCTCAGGGTGCTCACCCCGATCGAACTCCCGGCAGAGTCCTCGGTTATCTCAACCCATGTAGAAATGACCCCCTTGTATTCATGGCCTAAATACGGAACAGAGTCCATTTTGACAATGGAGGTGCTCCTGCCTAACGGTGAACTTATTAAAACCGGTATGGCTGCAATACCCGTAATGGACAAGGCCTATTTTCCGTTCGGCACCATGCCAGCATATTTAAACAAGGTTTTTTGCGGCGCACAGGGTACGCTGGGTATTGTTACCAGGGCGACGATAAAGCTCAAGACCGATTTTGAAACACAGCGGGTGCTTTTTATCCCCTTCACCTCATTTGAAGCAAGTTTCCCGGTTCTAAAAGAGATAAAGCGGCTGGACAGCCCGGTAGAATTTTTTATTGCAGATGCAACTTATCTTGCGGGACTTCTCTCTGCAGATCAAGAAACATTTTCATCGCTGCAGCACACCCTGTCCCCGCAAACGGCGGTACTTGTCCTGCGGGGAGAAAAAGAGCAGGTTGAGTACCAGGTGGCTGATCTTTCTGAGCTTGCAGAAAAAATGAACGTTGAGCTCCTGGATGCCTTGCCTGCAGACAGGGAGGCCGCAAAGAAACTGCTTCAGGAAATAGAGTTTCCCGATGGATATGAAAAGTTTAAAAAAATTAAAGGATATTATGGCGTGATACCATTCATCTGCATGACGCGCCAACTGCCGATATTCAATCGGGTTGTTGCCGATATTGCCCGTGGTTTTGGATATGATGTAAAAAACATTGGCTCGCTGTTGTTGCCTGTTGAGCCATCCCGGATTCATTTTCAATTTGCCTTTTATACCGGGCCTGCAGGCTCTGAGGACTATAAAATAGTTGAGAAACTCTTCGGGACAATGAGCAGTACCCTGCTCAGGATGGGGGCGTTTTTTTCCAGGCCCTACGGGTTGTGGGCAGGACAGGTCTATGCTAAGGCGGGTACATATAAGGCCATGCTGAAGCAAATCAAGGAGGCAATTGATCCGGAGAATATTATGAACCCGGGAAAACTTAACCTTTAAGGCTGTAAACGATATGGCACAAGAGTACTGCTATCCGTTCATCAGGAAATGTCTTGGCGATTACTATGAGATGACGTGGCGTTGTGCCAAATGTGGCTATTGCAAAAACGTATTTCCGTCGGATACTGAGCATGGCCGATTTGGCAGGCAGTGCCCTTCTGGTGACCGGTTTAAGTTTGAGCCTTACTTTGCGAGCGGGAGAAGCGAACTGGCGCGAAGGCTGATTGAGGGCGAGCAGGGGCTCACTGAGCGACTCAGGCATATTCTGTATACCTGTACAACGTGCGGTGCCTGCGAGGAGTGGTGCCAGGCAACCCAGTGGCGATATCCTCTCAAGCTTGAAATGGAAATGCGGAAACATTTTGTTCGCCACGGCGGCGAACTGCTTCCGCAGCATAAAAGGATTATTGAGAATATCCGGAAAAGCAGCAACCGCCTCAACCGGAACAACCGGGATAGGCGGGGATGGCTTGGGGACCTGGAGCCGCAGGAGGGGCGCCCTTCCGATGTCGTCTATTTCGTAGGGTGCCGGTCCAGCTTCAATAGAACCGAGATTGCACTGAATGCTCATGCACTCCTTACACGCAAGCTTGGGATACCGCTTTTTTTTCTTGCTGATGAGCGATGCTGCGGCAGGCCTTTGCTCGATATCGGCGCAGAAGATGCTGCGGTTGAACTCATGAGGCACAATGTAGCGCAGATTGCCTCCTCCGGCGCGCAGACAGTGATTTTTTCCTGTGCGGAGTGTTTCAGCACATTTAACAACATTGAAAAATTCGGCATTCCCAAGAAATTTAAAGCTCTCCATATCAGCCAGTTTCTCATCCCCGCTGTCAAAGAGAGCAATCTGGTTTTACGGGCTCAAAAAACACGAGCTGTTTTCCAGGATCCATGCTACCTGGGGAGGCACCAGGGGGTTTACGATGAACCCAGAGCCCTTTTGTCATCGATTCCCGGGCTGGAGCTTGTTGAGATGCCGCGCAACAGGAAGAATGCATGGTGTTGCGGCGCCGGGGGAGGCGTGCAGGAAGCCTTTCCTCAATACTCCCAGTGGATAGCGCGGGAACGGTTCGAGGAGATCAGGCAGGTTCAGGCGGATCTTATCATCACGGCCTGCCCGGGATGCAAGGAGAACCTGTGGAGCAGTGCACGGGCGGCCGGTATGGTGATTAAAGATCTGATGGAAGTAGTCAACGAAGCGGCAGAGGGCTAATCGATGCAACAGGATGAAGACCGATTAATCAGGGAACTTAAAAATATCGTGGGGGATGAATGGGTTTCAGGTGATCCAGAAATCATATGCGCCTATTCTCGTGACGCCAACCTCTATCCTGAAAATCTCTCATCTGTCATACGGCCCCCCTTCTGTGTGGTTCTTCCCGGAACTACTGAAGAAGTTCAAAAAGTTGTGAATATAGCCAGAAAATACCTGGAGCCCATTACGATCCAGACTACCGGGCTCAATGTTGCCGGTGTGTGTGTTCCTCTTCGAGGCGGTATTCTCATGGACATGAAACGGATGGACCAGATCATAGAAATCGATGAAGAAAATCTTACTGCAACCGTTGAGCCCTATGTAACAATTGCCAGGCTTTCCCGTGAGCTGCTCAAGCGGGGCATGTATATACCCGTGCCGGGCAATCCATCAACCGCAAGCGTTGTTTCCAACATTATCATCGGGCTGGGGTTAAAGGTAACGAACAGGGTGGGTCGCCAGGAGAAAGGAATCATCGGATTTACCATGGTACTTCCTGATGGCAGCCTGTTTAAAGTGGGCTCTGGTGCTGACCCGTTCATTGGCAAGGAGTTCTGGCCGCACGGTCCCGGTCCTGATCTGCACCTTTTTCCTGTCCATGCCCTAAGCACCACCGGAATTGTAACCCGGATGACCATAAAGTGCTGGCTTAGGGGTGAGCAGTACAAGGAATTCTGGGTCTCCTACGAAGATATTGACCGGGCTTCCGAAGCCTTCCGGGAGCTGTCCAGAAAAGAAATCTGCAAGGGGATAAATCTTTACGCTGGAAATAAATATTCCTCCTATTTCACGGACACACGAGAGGCAATGGAACGGATGATTCGCGCAAACCCGGAGTTTCAGTTGATCATTTCGCTGGAAGGCACCAAACGACAGATTCAGTATGAAGAGTCTGTGGTTCGGAACGTGGCAGAGAAAACAGGCGGCAAGATAATAACCGATAAGTTTGCGCCCTATGAGAGTTTTGTCGAATCGCATGCTGGAATGTCCGGCAGCTTCTACTCTGATTATTCCATGAAATACTGGGGCTCGCGCGGAGTTAATTGGGTCATCGCCGGCTTCCCTTCTCCTGACCGGCTTGCGGAATTGTATAAAGTCTATAGCCGTGCTGTTATGGATGATCCTGACTTCTCAGATCCTGATTTTGGCCACGGTGAGTACTGGCGCTCCACTATTGCCTATCCCTTCGAGGGAGGGCACTACTATTTTGCCGAGTTCGGAATAGACAGCCACCCGGGAGATCAAAAATGGCAGGAGGTGGTGAAAAGAATCGGCCACGTCTTGCCCCAATATGCTGCCCGAAGCGGCCAAATCGTGCTCCCGTTTAACAGAAATCCGCGAGAGGGTTTGCCGGCAGTGCTTGGTCCCTACCACGATCTCGCAGATAAAATCAGGGACAGGCTTGACCCCAACGGGATCATGCAACCGGGCAGTATTTTTCAGTAGTGTTTAAAAAGAGTTTTTAATAACCGCGTCACCTGCTGCGTTGATACGCAAAGCAAAACAGGCACAACATGATAACAATCACGATTAACGGGAAGAAGGTTAAGGCACGGGAGGGCCAAACAATACTTGAGGTGGCACGGGTGCACGGTATCTCTATCCCAACGCTGTGCCATAATGACGCCCTTAAGCCCTATGGAGCCTGCAGGTTGTGTATCGTTGAAATAGAACAGCACGGGCAGACAGTGATCGAAAGCGCATGTACCTATCCTGTGTCTGAAGGGCTTATGGTGGAAACCGGCAGCCCCCGTGTAATAGAAGGAAGAAGAATGGTGATTGAGCTTCTGCTGGCCCGCTGCCCCAACGTCAAGATAATACAGGAGCTTGCTACGGAGTATCAGGTTGTTGAAATCCCTGCACAGTGGAGCAAAGACAACAGCTACTGCATATTATGCGGCCTGTGCGTTCGGGCGTGTAATGAGGTTGTGCAGGCAGGAGCAATAGGTTTTGCAGGAACGGGAATCGAAAAAATCGTGGACAGCCCGTTTCATGCGACTGCTGAAAGCTGCGTGGGCTGCGGCTCGTGTGCTTTTGTGTGTCCCACAGGCATCATAAAAATAAATGACTTTGCACAGACCATGGAATGTATGCCCGGGGAGTGTAAGCAGGAAGGGCCAAAGCGGGAAATAAGCAACTGGCAGGTCGAGCACAACCTGAAAATCTGCGAAAAATGCGGCAATCCTTTTGCCCCGCTTCCTCTTCTTAAAAAGATTGCAGAAGATCACAGTTACCAGATGGACTTTTTCAAACTCTGCCCCTCCTGCCGGAGCTATCCGGTTGTTGACAAGGATCTCTGTACGGCTTGTAATGCCTGTATTGTTGTATGTCCTGTGGGTGCCGCACAGTTTATTGCAGATGGGGAGGACCAGAAATCGCAGATATTTGAGCAGAACTGCTGCGGGTGCCAAAGCTGCACAGATGTCTGCGGCTGGGGAGCAGTAAAGGTGCGGTAGAAAAATTTTCTCTTCCCGTTTACATGGGGTGGCAGGTTTCAAGCTCTCAGGGAGGAGCTGTTTTCATGTTTGATTATGATGTCATAGCCGTGGGATGTGGCCCGGCCGGTCTCATGGCATGTATTGAATTAAAAAGAAGGGGTATAAATGTTGCCGGCATTGATATGAAAGTTCGCCTGGATCGCAACTACCGGGCTGCGGCAGGCTTTCTGTTTGATGAACAGGATTTCAACGGGGAGTATATCCACAATGAACCGCGGGGAGATACGACGCTGCTCAAATTTACCCGTGCGGGCTTTTCATATGTTTACCCGGGAAAATCAAAAGCGGTCTATAAAACCCATCTGATTTCCAATGCCGGGAACATTTATACGGTTACCTGCCGTAAGGATCCTTTCATGCACATCATGGACCCAACCACCTGGCTCAAGGGTCTTTACGATGAAGCCATGAGACTGAGGGTTCCTTTACTTACGCAGACGATGGTTGTTAATGCCCGCACAATAGCCGGGGGCATGGAGATCGATGTTCGCCAGCCTGGCAAGCGGAAGCGCAGTATGACCTGTCGAAAGCTCGTTGCAGCCGATGGCTTGTCATCACGCCTTGCAAAGTGCCTTGGCATGAATAAAGACCGTCCGCTTATGGACAGCGCACCAACCGTTGAATATCACATGGATAACGTTGACACGCCATTTGATGATGGCGATATCGGGATATTTGGCAAGGAAAACCTCGGGATGGACGGCTTTATCATAATGGTTCCGGGAGTCTCCGGTGAAAAAGAGTACCGCATTGAGACGGCAGTTCATGGGCCGGCAATAAATAACTTCTATGCGATTG
Source organism: uncultured delta proteobacterium (assembly GCA_963803975.1). GTDB lineage: Bacteria > Desulfobacterota > WTBG01 > CAIYCZ01 > CAIYCZ01 > JAPLIX01. The sequence goes on along the minus strand of CAWDOY010000012.1, from coordinate 1,012 downwards.
AATATTTGACAAAAAAAAGCAAGTTCTCACACTGGTTCAAAAATGCCACAATACTCAGCAAACATTCTGCGCTCATGCAGATGTTTCCCGCAATGAAAACACCTCACAAGGGTGACACTATATTTCTCGGGGATTCTGCCGCAATGGCAGAATCACTATATCCCGGGGCAACCGCGTGTGGGTACATGGGGGCTGTAGCAATCGAGAAGGAATTTTCCGGAGAGAATGGATTTGAGGAATATACTGATTGGTGGAATAACAGGGCGTTTGAGATGACTAATGATTTGCAGAAAATGGCTGAATATGCAAAGCGGTTTGTATTTAATGTGTGGATGGGTCCGGAGGTAATGGATCGTCTGTTCGAACTTGCCCAAAAAAAGCCTTTCGTGGTCGATAGCTTTAACGGCAATCCTTACGGCTTTGCCCGATCCATCATAGAGCATCTCCAGTCGTTGCCGGGCATAAAGGATGAATGGAAGCAGCGTCTTGAAGGCTTGAAACACGCTACGCTGACTGACTTCATCGGATTGATTGAGCAGATCAAAGAAAATAATAGTAAAATCGACACAAGTAAAATCGTCCTACCGGGAGCGAATGATGTTATCGGAGAAAAGACATGAGAGAACGCTAGTGTGTAACTGTAATTGGAGCAGGGCCATCGGGTCTGCTGGCAACCAAGGCACTTAATGAAACCAGTTGTGATGTTGCACTTATTGACAAAAAAGATGATTTGACCAAAGCTGGCAGGGCCTGCGGAAATACCATCCTACCCTCTATCATTATCAGGCAATTCGCGACCTCCGGCGTGACATGAAATCGTGGGCCGTAAAACCTACCCTGATTTTTTTAACTATTTAAAATTACATAATTTAATTTTTTTTTATGGCCTTTAGCTTGGTGACTTCATTTGAAGCAAATTTCAGGGGAAAGGACACACAAGGGACACACAAAAATGACGAAAGCATTGCTGTGCTAATTTCCTTTTAGGCTTCTTATTAAAGAAGTTTTTAAA
>CAWDOY010000011.1:0-18979 GCA_963803975.1 uncultured delta proteobacterium | reverse complement strand
GAAAAACTATTTCCTGCCTGTTTGTATGCAGGTTACTATTTTCTTTAAATCTTCAGCAGCTTTTCGCGCGTTTTTTTCCCCAGGATCGCTGATACCACCGCTATACCGTCAATTCCCGTACCGTGAAGCAGTCCGGCATTATTTTCATTGATGCCGCCGATCGCTACCACCGGTATGGTTACGGCCTGCTTCATTTTTTCAGCAGCTCGGGACCAGCGGCCGGACGTCTTTCTTGGTTTCCGTAGTAAAGACGCTGCCTGCCCCGATGTAGTCAGCCCCGTCAACCTGTGCCTGCAGAGCTTCCGCCACGGTGGCGGCAGATACGCCGAGAATTTTTCCTGTTCCGGCCGGGAGCTGCTCGGCAGCGGGCGCCGGCAGATCATCCTGCCCCGCATGGAGACCCGCGGCGTCAATTGCCAGGGCAATGTCCAGCCGGTCATTTATGATGAGCGGAACATCATAGCGGTCAGTGATCTCCTTTATCTCCATGGCGACAGTATAAAACTCCCGGGAAGAAACATTCTTTTCCCGCAGCTGCACCATGGTCACTCCGCCCTGTATTGCCTGCTCGACAGCTTCGGTGAGCCTGATGCCGGGGAAAAGGTCCCGGTCTGTTACCAGATAAAGCGTATAGTCCGGAGGTTTCTTACCCTTCACGCACCTTCCCTCTTTTCAAAATGTCGTTACCGCTCAACTGGAACAGGGCATCAAAAAGCTTCACCCGGTAGCTTCCTGCCCCCCGGTCTTCAGCGGGCAGCCGTTCATACGCCAGCTCTCCTGCCAGCCCCATGGTGAGAATGCCTGCTGTTGCGGCACAGAGGTAATCTTCAGTAACAGCGCAGTACGCGCCAATAAGAGATGTACACATACACCCGGTACCGGTTATGCCTGACAGCATTGAATGTCCGTTAGCTATTAAATATGTCTTCCCGCCTGCCGCGACAATATCAACAGCACCGGTTATGGCGACAGCACAGTTCAACCGGGAGGCCAGGTTTTCTGCAATGCGTTTGCCATAGTCCGGCTTTTCTGCTGCAGCTATATCCTGTGTTGAAACATCAACGCCCTTAGTCGCTGACCCGAGTCCGCTTACGGCTTTTATCTCCGACATGTTCCCGCGGATGACGGCAAGCTTCAGCTCGCGCAATATCCGTTCGGCAGTTGTGCTGCGCAGGGCAGTTGCGCCGGCACCTACCGGGTCAAGCACAACCGGTATACCAAGATCATTGGCTTTTACCCCGGCTTTAAGCATGGATGCAATGGTCCTGCTGTTTAAGGTCCCGATATTCAGAACCAGCGCGGAGGACAGAGAAATAATATCCGCAACTTCATCCTCATCATCAGCCATTATCGGGGACGCGCCTATTGCGAGCACGGTGTTGGCGCAATCGTTAGCCGTAACATAGTTGGTAATATGATGGACCAATGGTTTATTAGTCTTTACCATTTTCAGAAGCTCGGATATTTTCGCGCACATATTTTTTTCCATGTATCTGTCTCCGTAGGCAGGAAGAGTCACGTTACGGCTGAACAGGCGTTAAGGGCCCGTAACCGGCATAAAAAACAAGGGATACACCCTTTAGTACCCAGCAGGGGAAGTATCCCTTATTACGTGTCCGCACATTCAGATCAGGCCGGGCCGACAGGTCACGGCCCGTTTGTTTACCGCACATGTGCCGCCCGGGGAATAAATAACGCCTGCTGCTTGCGCTTCAGGGCCTTATCCACTCCTTCCAGTATATCTTCGACCTGGGGCAGAACATACTGCTCCAGCACCGGGCTGAACGGCACGGGAACGTCTTTTGCGCCCACCCGCACCACCGGCCCTGCCAGATGCTCAAACAGCTCTTCCCCGATGCGGGCGGCGATCTCTGCGCCAAAGCCGCCGGTCAGGCATGCTTCGTGGACCACCACGACATGGCTGGTTTTTTTCACTGACCGCGCGATGAGATCAAAGTCCAGGGGCTTGAGCGTCCGCAGGTCAATCACTTCAGCCTGAATGCCCTTTTCCTCGAGCTTTTGTGCTGCCTCAAGACATACATAGGTCATGCGCGAATAGGTGATCAGGGTGATGTCGGTCCCGGCCCGCTTTACAGCTGCTTTTCCCAGCGGGATCAGGCAGGGCTCATCAGGCACCGGGCCGGTCTGTTTGAAGAGCCGCTTGTGCTGGAAAAATATGACCGGGTCATCGTCGCGCACCGCTGCTTTCAGCAGGCCCTTCACATCAGCAGGCTCGGACGGCACCACCACTTTGAGCCCCGGCGTGTGCACCAGCCAGCTCTCCAGGCTCTGGGAATGCTGGGCAGCAGCCGAAATCCCCGCACCGTCAGGCGCCCACAGCACCATGGGCAGCTTTGCCTGGCCGCCGAACATATAGCGGATTTTTGCCATCTGATTGACGATTTCATCCATGGCGGTGGTCACAAAATCAGCAAAGTGCATGTCAACGATGGGCCGCATGCCGGTCAGGGCTGCTCCCACGCCGCTGCCGACAATGCTGGTTTCGGAAATGGGCGTATCAATCACCCGGCCGGGAAATCTTTCCGGCAGGCCCTTGAACTGGCAGAAGATGCCGCCGTTGCTGACCAGGTCTTCTCCCAGAATAAAAACCGTGTCATCCCGCTCCATCTCTTCGGCAAGGGCTTCTGCGATTGCCTGGGAGCAGGTGATTTCTCGCACTGCCATGGTTACCCTCTCCTTCACGGATTGACGTACAAATCTTTCAAAGCATCTTCAGGCTCAGGCAATGGTGAATCAAGCCCGAACTGTACTGCTGCTTCTATACACGCGGCTGTTTCAGCGCTGATCTCCGCCACCGCCTCTATAGTCAGACACCCTTCTTCAAGGAGGAGCCGCTCAAACTTATCAATGGGATCGCGGTTTTTCCGGTACATGTGGATTTCATCCATGCTGCGGTACTTCTGCCGGTCGCCTTCAAAGTGGCCCTTGTAGCGATAGGTCTCATTTTCCACAATGGCCGGGCCGTGTCCGCTGCGGGCCCACTCCACCGCCTCATGCACCACTTCCAGCACTTCCAGCACATTGCTGCCGTCCGTGATATAACCGGGGATGCCGTAGGCCTTGGCCCGGCCGGCCACAGATCCGCCGGCAACCATTTTTTCAGCCGGCGAGGTGGAGGCATAGCCGTTGTTCTCGCAGACAAAGATGATGGGGAGCTTAAAAACAGCCGCCATGTTGCAGGCTTCATGAAACGTGCCCCGGTTGGACGCGCCGTCGCCGAAAAAAACCATCCCCACCTGGTCGGTCTTGCGCAGTTTGATGGAAAGGCCGGCGCCCACCATGATAGGAAATCCGCCCCCCACGACGCCGTTGGCGCCGAGAATGCCCCGGGAAAAATCAGCGATGTGCATGGAGCCGCCTTTGCCCTTGCAGTAACCGGTTGCCTTGCCGAACAGCTCGGCAAACATGAACCGGGGATCAGCGCCCTTGGCCAGAATGTGCGCGTGGCCGCGGTGGGTTGAGATAATATAATCATCGGGCCGCAGAGCCATGCAGCTGCCGGTGGTGGAAGCCTCCTGGCCGATGGACAGATGGACAAACCCGGGGATGAGCTTCTGCTGAAAAAGCTCCTCAGCCTTTTCTTCAAAAGCCCGGATCAGCAGCATCCTCTTTAACAGCGACAGTTTTTTCTCTCTGTCGATTTCCACGTCTTCCTCTCTGCGAATGAAAAGTGCGGGCTGCGCGTGTGCCGCGTTTCCCTGCGCAGTCATGCAGTATATATATAATATAAATACGTTTGACTACCGGATTTCCCCCTGCAGATTATTCAGGGGGAAGGAAAATAGAGCGCAAGTTTGTAAATATAAAGGAAGTTCAACTGGGTGTCAATAGATAACCGCATCTTGCTCAGGGGAATACAACCGCGCTGCCGGGGCTTGACATTCCTCACGGCATGGACTAAAATTGACCAGAATAAAGGTCAACCGTAATAGAGGTCTATTTAGATGAAGACACTATCCCTCTCTGAAGCAAAAATGAAGCTGAGCAAGCTGGTTGAGACCGTATCCTCAACCGACGAGGAAGTTGTTATTACCAAAAACGGACGGCCTGCGGCAGTTCTGGTGAGCCCGGAAGAGTTCGAAAGTCTGCAGGAAACAGCGGCGATCAGGGCGGATAAGGATTTAACGGGCGAAATTAAAAAAGGCCTTGCCGCGCTTAAAAAGAAATCGAAACTCTACACCCTTGAAGAGCTGTTTGAGTAGCATATGGCCGCCGGGCATACCCAGTACAGGATACGGGCAACGGATGAAACATCTCTGTTCCTGAAACGTCTGCATCCGCAGATAAAAAGGAAGGTGAAATCCGCCCTCAAGTTAATTGTCGCGGACCCCGGGATCGGGAAATCACTCCGGGATGGGCTCCAGGGATTAAAGAGTTTTCGGGTGGGGCGCTTCAGAATCATTTATCATGTCGCGCCAGCGCATAGTATTGAACTTGTGGCAATAGGCCCGCGAAAAACCATCTATGAGGAGACCTACCGGCTCATAAAAAAAGAAAACCTTCCTGAAGCCAGGGGGACATCAGCTGTAAACAACCAGGTATCGTTTCAGCAGAAAAACAATTAAAGGGATTAGCAGTTACTCTGTGCCCGCTGATCCCTTTTTCTACCATTGCTTCCATTTTTCACTTGCCACGAGCCCCGAATTCCGAGCCCCTGTTTTATTCATCCTCACCGCCGGCAACCCAGAGCGGAACACCCGACACGATCCCCGTATCAATTGAGCGCAGCCCGCTTTTTACCGGCGCCGGGTCAAAGTGCAGGTACGCGTCATAGGTGCCGTCCACAACGCCCTGCCCGCACAGCTCGAGATCGTTCTCATATTGCGCGGTGATCTGCTGGTTCACAAAATAGTCCTTCCCGAGCTGGCTTGAAAGCATCCCGGAGCAGAGCTTTGCTTTTGTGTCAGCCCGGAAATCATCAAGGGTTTTGTAGGGGGAGTTTTCCTTTACCTGCAGGAACCAGCCGCTGCCGAATATCGTGCAGGTATAGCGCGCCATGCTGCGCCGGCGCAGGCTGTTGGAAACCCCGCCCAGGGCGCTGTTCATGTCCGAGATGTCAAAGGCACCCTCGTTCAGTTTCGTAAAGAGAATGCTGCTGCTGGGCGGGTCGATATAGACGGGCTCTATCTCTATCGGGCCGGAGAGCTTATAGGCGGTGCCCAGCTCGTCAAGAATTGCCCGCAGGAGCTGGACGTTCACTTCGGTATAGGCGTTGAAGGACCCGGTGTATTTATCCGGATAGCTGCCGACCCTTATCTTTTTGTTGTTCAGTATATCGGCAAGCGCGCCGGTCGGGTTCGCGGGGAAGGGCGCTTCTTCAGGGGTCGGGTAACAGTCGGCTATATTGACTACCAGCGGGCCGAGCGGTTTTGTGATCTCCCGCCACGTGCCATTGGAAAGTATTTGGATAAAGGCCGCGTCAAGCGCAGCTACCAGCTGGTCTTTCCCCTGCGCGGGGGGCTGAGGTTTTGTGCACTGTACCAGCAGCCCGGCGCTGAGGCAGATCATAAGCAACGCAATGGTAACCGGAAATTTCCTGGAGACGGCTGTTTTCATAGTTGATTCTCCCTGTGCTGCAGATGGTTTGTAAAAACCTGACCACAGAGGACGCGGAGGAAAGATTAAGAAGGGGAGGAAACTGACCGCTACGGGCTGTTTTTCGCCTCCCCGCTGTGGCCTGTCAATTTATTACCCTGTATCAAGTATACAATCATTTGCGGCAAATGAGAAGCAGCATTATGATGCCCGGCGCGGCCTTTTGCGAAGGCCGGGTTACCCAATGCCTCTCGTCTGACTGCCGATCAGCAGGCGTGCTGCCTATCATTCGTTGCTTTTCAAGGTAATGTTAGGCAAGGATGAGAGAGGAACCCTGGTATGAGCTGCCCCCTTTTCCCGTTATGACGATAGACTATTGACAGTACCGGCCCTTTTCCTTTATACTTTTTTCAGGAGGTAATAACCATGGGTGTAAAAGTAGCGTTAACAATAGAACAGGTTGCCCGAGACCTTAACCAACATGAATAGAGATGAGCTTAAAAACCTTGTCACTTGCACAGGGCAGGACACTATTTATCCATTGATCACTAGCTTTAACACCCGCATTCATCCAGGTAGATAAGATTATCAAATTGAGATAAGCGTATCCGATAAACATATCCAATTCTTCAACCTTCGGATTGAAAAGCTATCATTTTACTGCGAACAGAGTCGAATACCGAAGGGTGTATGATATTATAGAGGAGACTGTTGTGGTGCTGTTCTTAATGGCAGGGCTGCGTGAAAATTTCTATACGCGTTTACTGAGAAGACTCCCCGGATAAGGATATTCGAGCCCCTAACCCTGAGGCGCATCCTTTGGAGCCAGCCCGTAATTTCCTCGCTGCCGAAAGCTCAGGCCAAACAATTTTTGAGTTGAACCGGCTTCAGCGTTTTTCTTTGTGCCTTTTGCCTGCCTGCCCACCGTAGCCTTGCGCGAAGGTGGGTTGCCTCTTCACCTTTTAACCCATTCACCTATTCACCGGCCTCTTTTCACGTTTCACCTTCCACGTTTCACTTTTATCTTACGAATCCCTAACCCCGAATCCCGAGCCCCTACTTTCTCACGGCTTATAATACATCAGTCTCCGTGCATACGGCGCAATGAGCTGCTCAACCTCATCCATCTCTTTTTTGCTCATCGGCTTGAACGAAGCGGCAAATTGCACATTTTCCTCAAGCTGCCTGACCGTGTCACAGCCGATTACAGCAGTTGATATTTTATGGGAGAGGGCAAAGCGATAAAACGGCTCCAGGCTTGAAACTGCGGAAGCTTCGCGGCATACCCGCGGAAATAGACCTTCATGGCTATAACACCCATTTTCTTCTTGTTGGCCAGGGGCAGTACGGTATCAATGAAACTCTCATAGCAGGGCTCGGCAGGATTTATTGGCAGCAGCACCGTGTCAAAAGAAAACAGCTCCAGGCATTGTTTCAGTATCTGCGGGTCATGGTGGCCGGTTACGCCGATAAAACGCACCAGGCCTTTTTCCCGTGCTTCCACGAAGGCCTCGAGCGCCCCGTTCCTACCGAATATCTCTTCTATATCTTCCTCGGTCCGCACATCATGCACCTGCCAGAGATCAAGATAATCGGTTTTCATGTTTTTCAGGGTTTCGTGCAGATGCTGCAGCGCGCCCTTCTTGTCCCGGGCGTGAGACTTGCTGTTCAGAAATATCTCCGCCGTCGCTCTTTAAGGGCCAGCCCGTAATATCCCTCGCTGCCGGAATACGCGCGGGCAGACTCAAAATAGTTTATCCCCAGATCAATCGCCTTATTTATCAGCGCATAGGCCTCTTTTTCATAGCCGTCGGTCCTCAAGACCCCTTCTCCGCCAAGGCCAAGAATCGTTACCTCAACGCCGGTTTTACCGAGCTTTCGTTTTGGTATATCCATATTGAACCAACCGGAAAGATTTTTTATTACCTTGCGTTACTTCATCTTGCCGGAATTATAAGAGCACTTTTAAAAGATTTATTCCAGAGGTTTCAACCGAAACCAAAAAAACATCCGTCTGCGGTGCATAAATTTTAACGGCCGCTGATTCCTTTCCGCCCCGGCAACTGCACGGGGGTTTTTCTGTTACATCCTGCTCATGTTTTTGTGCAGCACGACAAGATACGTACTGGTCCTGGAGGGCGACATCTGCCATCACGGCTCCGATGCACGCGCCTGACCAGCAGCGCCTGCTCGCTTGAGTCAAGAAGGTTGAAAAGCTCCACACAGCACGTGCTGATAAACCGGGTCTCGTCTGTGGAGTAGGGCGCGCTGAAGAATGTTTTATCAGCCCGGAAGCTCGGTTTTATGAAATTGGCGTGCACCGCCGTCCACCGTATCAGGATGTCCTGAAAGGTAATTGCGGAATTGCCGGTCATGCGGGCAAAGCCCTTGACCATCTCCTCCGCCCACTCTGCGGGGAAATCACTCCAGGCCGCCGGCTCGCGGCCAAGATATGTCCGGTCCTCGGATAGCTCCTCCCTGCCGTGCTGGTCAGGCATGCGGGGAGGCTCAAACGCGACCGGGGTTATGGTTGTTTCAAGAAACCCGGAAAACCCGTCGTCGAGGGCAAATGATGAGACAACCAGGTTTCGCCCGCTGAACCGGGACTCACGGTACCACGGTGTTGCGTCAGGGGAACACAACACCGGCCACACATGCGGCTCTGCGTACCCAATCTCGCCTTTCAGCACCTCGCACGGGCTGTACTGGGAACAGACCATCTCCACTCCCCGCTCCTGCATCTGTTGTTTGAGCTGCGCCAGGTGCCCGTCATCAAGCCAGTAGCTGTACTTCCACACGGTCTGCTGTCCATGCTGCATCTTCTGCCTCCTTTCGAGCAGGTTTAATCCTGTTTGCCCCTCACTTATCTTCCGGGCAATTCACGCCCCGAACCTGCGGCATTCCCCTGTCTTTTTCCCCTTATTAAAAAACTTCTCCAGAACTTTTTTTGCTGAACCGGCTAAACGTGTCGGCGGAACTCCGTAAAGTGGAATATGCGGCAAATCTCTCAACGCACCTTTCAATTTATTTGTTTTTGCTGAATCCAAACTATATGCCGAGTATTTGTCAGACTTGAGACCATTCCAGGCATTTTTTTGAAATGTTGCCGCTGAACCACGTGATTCCATAAACTCTCTTGCACAATCCAGAATCCTTTTTCTTTCCTCAACCTCCAAGCGCCTCAGTGCTTTCGTACCAATCAGTTTCTGTATGCCATCGACACCGGCCCACGGAGGCTCACTTGCAGTACTGGGCTTGGAGATGAACACACACAACCCGATTCGGAATGGAGACTTATAATCTAAATGCAGTAACTGATCTCGCCGCCGCTCGTTAAGTTTTCGTGCGGATAGCGTATAATCAGTTTGAAGCTCAAGAATACCTGCCGACTTCAATATATCTTTCCAGAAGCGGTGTTCCTTGCCTTTTGCATCAAAGGCGAAGAACATGCCGTTAACGATGGAAATAGAGGCTGGATTGCCAAGAACAAGTAATAACGGCGGGCGCCGCTTGTCTTTTTTTGCCGGAATCAGCTGTTCTGTCGTATAGATGAGTTTGTCGCCTTTGCGATCATATATTTTTTTGTTGCAGGGATCAGAAGCAAAAAACTCAGGCCAGTTTGAGTCAAACCTTCTCCGTTCCTTATCCGTCAGTAACAATTTCTGCAGGTCAATTTCACATTTCAGCTGGATTGAGTTCTGGTGGTGGAATGAAATCATGGTGGATTGATTGTCGATTGAATAGCTTGTAACCTTGCTTCAAGTTTATTTAAAATGAGTACGGCTGTTCTGAGTAGATCTATTTCTTATATAACTGCGAAGCCGATTGATTTTAAGTACTCAAAAGTTGAATCATAAAATTCAGGCTTGCGTGTTAGATCAGCCGGATCGCCAGAAGGAACGACGATCACCATTCCTTGCCGTGCCCGCGTCAAGAGCACACGATAAGCATTTTTAAGGTAAACTTTGCGTTCCTCTTTCTTGATTTTATTCCACTTGCTGCCTACAAATGAAAAATGTTTCCATCCTGATGGCGTATAGCGAAAATCACCATCCCAAGTAACACAAGCCCAATCGAGTTCTAATCCCTGAATGTCAAACTCTGTTGCAACATCTTCGAGATAATATGAAGACCGCACATCTTCCTTTCCATCTAAGAACCAGTGGATTGGATCTGTTGATACACGAACATCAATTGCTAAAGGTTTGAGACGTTGAGCCTGAGAGGAAACAACGATACCATACCGTCTCAGAACCACGTGCTTGCTCTTTAAGCCACTGCTTTTGCTTTTCCAAGGTCACGGGTTAAGACAATCGGATACTTTGAATTAATCTGAGCCAGTGTTTTTGTGGCTTCTAATTGGTTGCAATCGAGTAATTGCTTTACAAGTAAAGAAACATTTTCAGCACGGAAAGAGCGCATTGAAACAGCAAGATGCAGGCTTTCATTTTCGAAAACATTTTTCCGAGAGGATAAACTATGTATTGCCCCACCTGCAACATACTCGGAATCGGAAAGACGCGGCGAAATATGCACGTGCCAGTCCGGGAAAGAGCGGTTTAAAGAGTCTATCCATTCGCTTATTCCGGCTTCCCCTGTATTTATCTCTTGCCCCCCTCCCACAAGGCATACAATAACTGCCCAGTCAGGGTGGCGATCAAGGCATGAAATGAGAAATTCTGGTTCGGATTGATTAAAGTTTGGCGTATTTTTTTTCCTCCTCATAAAAGAACAAGTTTGGTCTTGATTCCATGCGCGCTGAGCCTCGTCAAACAGCGCGACATGCTCTATAGGAGGTGATTTTAAATCAACAAGGCAATCATCGCGAAAATGATGGACATTTTGGATGAACATCTTTAACTTCACCCATGCATCACTTTTTTTGATCTTTTGTCCGTTCTGTTTTCTCCCGCTGGACTTTATCTCTAGCTAAAGCTTCGCGTAGAATTGCTACAAGTGGACCATTGCCGGAAAGAAAAACACTATAAAGGTCGTTTGATTTATCAATGTGCGTAGTGGCGATGTTAAGCCCCACCAATGTCTTTCCCGCACCCGGCACACCGGTTACAAAACAAATAGATTTATGTGATTTTTCTTTTGATACACGAATGATTTCGGCAACAGCTTCAGATGTTTGACTTAGGTTAATTGCACTTGCATCACTTCTTGAAATTTCATCGACCGAATGACCGTTATAAAGAGCCATCGCCGCTTCAATAATTGTTGGGGTTGGGCAATAACGACCGCGTTCCCATTGCGAATGATCAATGTCTAGACCTTCTGTAAAAATTAATGCTTCCTTGATAGCTTCGCCGAGCATCGCGGCATTAGTTTTAACCGGAATGAAAAGCTTATCGTTTTGCGGTGTTAAGGCAACTATAGGATTTGCGTTTTTTACATCTGTTGCGATGAGGATAGGAGCGATAAAATGTTCATGGCTTGATTCATGGAAGTTCTTTAAATCTAAAGCGTAGTCGAAGACCTGATCAGTGGCATAAGCAGTAAACTCCTTTTCTCCGACCTTAAATTCAAGGACAAAAATTACTGGTCCAATTAATAATACTACGTCTATCCGCTGTCCCATGCGCGGGATCGAATATTCAAAATAGATTGACCCATTATATGGTCCGCAAAACTTTATGGAGGATGTTTATTTCTTCAATCCATGCGCTACGTTGAGTCTGCTCTAAAGAAAAGTCATTTCTCAATGCCAGCTTTCCCAGAATTTCCTCTTTTGTGGATTTTAGGAAATTGGAAATCGAGTCAGAATAATACTCTCGTTTGAGGAATAAGTTCTCCTGAAGCATAACTTTTTTCGTAATCAATTAGAAATCAGGGACAACAGCGCTCATTTTTTACCGTAACGTCTCCATCAATACCCTCCAGATACGCCTTGATAATGGGTATATCCGCTTCCGCCCAGTCAACAGAAAGCAGCTCATCGGGTAAAAGCCATTTGACGGCTTTGTGCTCATGCAGGGTTATCTCTTTTGTTACGAGGGAACAGACAAAAGGATAGAGCGTCACTGAAAAGTCAGCGTAATCATGGCTTGCCGGGGGAAGCGGGCGGCGGATTTCAAGAAGCGCACCCATTTCCTCCATCACTTCCCTCTTCAGGCATTCCTCCGGGCTCTCGTTCACATGGATTTTTCCGCCCGGAAACTCCCACTTGAGCGGCATGCGGCCGAACTCATTCCGCTGTGCCGCGAGCACCCTGCCGTTTTCTTCTATGATCGCGCAGGCGACGTGGATGGTCATAAATAGTGGATAGTGATTAGTGGCTGGTGACTAGTGATAACAAGGCACACAGGCACCCCTCGACCGTTCGACAGGCTCACGGCTCGGGGCAGGCATAGGGGCACCGCAATAAAGGTGCCAGCCAGCGCATCACTAAAAAAGCATGACCAGTGACTCGCTTGCGGTCAGCCCGGGCCGTTATGGTTTCGTGCCTTCTTCAAGGATTGAACAGATACTGCTTATAGATATACCGCTTATCCCGCTTTCTGCCTGTTACTTCGCTGAGGATTCCGGCACCTTCCAGCTGCGTTACCAGGGTTGCCGCGGCCTGAAAGGAAATCCGGAATTCTTTTGCGAGGTCATTTACCGACACATACGGGGTATAAAACAGCTTCTCCAGTATACCGACCGCGAGAGGTGAGGAAATTTTTTTCTGCCAGAGAAGGTTTCGATGGCTGTTCTGCAGCTCCAGAATTTTTTTTGCAGTGTCGACGGCAGACGCCGCGGTCTCTGCAACTCCTTGCAGGAAAAAAGCGATCCACTGCTCATAATCCCCGTTCTCCCGTACCATGTTCAGACGGTCATAATATTCCTGCCGGTATTTTTTCAGGAAAAAACTCAGGTACAGAAGCGGCTTATGTAATACCCCTTTCCAGTAGAGATAAAATGAAATCAGAAGCCGCCCCAGCCTGCCATTGCCATCCAGGAAGGGGTGAATCGTCTCAAACTGATAGTGCATAAGGGCGCAGTCAATAAGTACGGGGAAGTGCGCGGCCTTATGCATGTATTTTTCAAGATCACCCATGGCCCGGTCTGCTTCATGCGGAGGGGGAGGAACAAACGCTGCATTATTGAGCGTACAGCCCGGAGGACCGATCCAGTTTTGCGATTTTCTGAATGCCCCGGGAGTTTTGCTTCCCCCGCGCGTCCCTTCCAGCAGGGTCCGGTGAATTTCTTTTATTAAGCGGAGGCTCATGGGAAAACGGTCCAGTCGCTGCATACCGTACTGTAATGCCTTGATATAGTTTACAACCTCCGCAACATCATTGATATTTTCCGGTTTTTCTCCGCGTTCAAATTCAAAAAGGTCTTCAAGTGAAGCCTGGGTACCCTCTATCTGTGAGCTGAGAAGGGCCTCCTTTCTGACGTACATGGAGATAAACAGGTCGGCGCCGGGGAGAACCTGACCCAGTCCGTCGAGCCGCGCCAGGGCCATGTCTGCCTGTGAAAGAAGCCGCTGCTGTTTGCCATCAAGTTTTATCGACGGCCGGGGAGGCAGCGGGGCGGGAATAAAAGCCCTGTAGCCGGTAGTCTGTTTTATATAGGTTCCGCTAGTCCTCATAGCCATGATTTCCCTTATTCAAGTTTTCTTGAATAACATAACAATAAGCCGGGCGTTATTCAAGTATTATTGAATAACCTGACCTCAAGCCGGGTCTTATTCATGTAACTTGAATAGCAGCAAAAGGCTGCAGATTTAAAAATGTTACTCCGGCACCGGCGGGAAAAATACTTGCCGCTGCAGGGCGCGGGGCTTAAGCTTTGCCCCAGTGCGTCTGCCAGTATTCATATTCATACGGCCACTTGTCCTTATTCTCCTCTACCAGCCAGCGCATCATCTCAAAGCACTGCTCCCGCTCCTCCTCCTGCTCGGGAAAGCGCTGCTGCGTTTTGATCGCCTCGGCAAGTCTTTTGCCAAGATCGCGCGCAGCGGCAAGCACTTCCGGCGCTTCGCCCGAATCATCAAGCAGCCCGCCTCCGGTCGCCGCGCTCCCCACCTTCCAGCAGCCGCTGTTGCCGACCACGTGCAGCAGGTATTCCTCTACGTTCTGATAGAGCGGGCCGCCTGATGCCACCACGCAGGCGCCGTATTTTTTGTGGAGCATCTGGCAGTGGAACATGCTGAAGCAGCGGTCAAGAAGCGCCTTCATCTGGGCGCTGACATTGGATATATAGTTGGGGCTCGCGAGCACTATCCCGTCAGCGGCGAGCATGGCGGCCTTTATCTGCGTGTAATCATCGTTTATGACACAGGTGCCGATCTGCTGGCAGGTGCGGCAGCTGTTGCAGGGTTTGACGGTGAGCGAGCCCAGCTCAAACAGCGTAACCGCGGCGCCTGCCTCGCGCGCGCCGTCTGCAAGGGCCGCGAGCAGCCGGCCGGTAGAGCCCTGCAGGCCCGTGGGGCTTCCGTTAATAGCGACTATGTTCATGGCTTACTCCTTGTAAAGTTCGTGGACTCGTGGTTCGGGGTTCGGGATTCGTGCAAAATAGCTTTCAGCCGTCAGCTTTCAGCGATCAGCAATCGTTGATCCGATAACAATCGTGACCGTGCTCGGGGCTCGCTTGCGGTGAGCCGTGAGCCTGTCGAACGGTCGAACGTGTCGGGATTCGGGAACTATCCGTGCAATATGGCGTTTCACGCCGCTGCTATGCTATTCAGCCAGATCAGCGATTATTTGATAGAGTTCTGTCTTTGCAGGTGTTTTAGCGCCGATACCCGACAGATATAATCATGTCGAGACTGATAAAAAGCTGTCTTGTATGTTTTGCCATCTTCTGCCTATTTTTTTTTCTTCAGCAGGGACGCGAGATCAGCGAACGGCTTGAAGGTGGATGCCGGCTCCGGCGTGCCGCCCGTCGTCGGACCGCTGGAAAATTCCGCATCCACATAGCGCGCGTGCTCATTGTCGTGACAGTAGATGCACAAAAGCTCCCAGTTGCTGCCGTCAGGCGGGTTGTTGTCGTGGTTGTGGTCCCGGTGATGGACGGTCAGCTCGCGCAGCCGCTTGCCTTCGAATTCGCGGCTGCAGCGTCCGCAGATCCAGGGAAACAGCTTGAGCGCCCGCTCCCGATAGGTCTTTGCGCGGCGCTCCCGCTCGCGCCGCAGCTCCTCGATACTTGCATCCGGCCCATTAACCGGTGCCGGCATTTTTTTTGGTGACATGTGCTTGCACTCCCATGGTTCTATTTAGAAAAGGCGTACCATTTTTTTATAAATAATAAAACAGTTTAAAAATAGAGATTCCACATAAACACTGCGTCCGTCTCATAGATGCCAAATGTTTTAGTTCTCGAAACCTCCCAGGAAAAGCTGCGTTGCGCGCTCAGGGCAATATTTTGTTTCATGGACAGCGCAAAAGTTTTGTGCTCATCCCCCAGGCCATAATATAATGATCGTGCTTCAAGAAGCATGGTCCACCAGTCAGTAACATTCTTTTTTAATCCGGCTGATGCGCCAATGCCCAGCGCATAATTTTCCTTAAAAGACCCTGACAGGTTAACGTCCCCTTCAACCATGGCGTAATAGAGCCCGATGGATTTACTGGTATAGGCAAACCCGCCGCCGGTATTCAGCTGATAGACAAGATGGTCGTCTCCATCCTGCAAAAGCTGCTGCCGGAACCCTGTTTTCACTTTCCATGAAAGGGGCTTAAAGAGCAGGTCCCGCGGGGAGAGAGAGATGATGTCAATCACGTCCAGGCTTTTCAGCTGCACGTCATTCTTCGCGCTGTAGTAGCGCAGCGCCGCGTTCATAAACTGTATCTGCGCGCCCCGCTCATAGCCTGCGTCATAATCGAGGAGCGTGTGATAGGCGGGCCGCAGGCGTATTTCCTCAAACCACGTCCCCTTCTTTACCCCGAAGCCAAGGGCCAGCCGGTTCGAGTTATGCCCCTGCATTGGGTCGGCAGGCGCGGGCGGCTCCGGCGGCAGAGCGGCCTTATTTCCCAGCGTGCTGCGGGCCTTTAAAAGCCTGAGAAAAAGCGCGGTATAGCGGTCTTTGACAATCTCTTTTTTTACATAGGAGTACTGCAGATATTCAGCAGCTAAATCAAGCATCCCTTTCTTGTCCCGCTCAGGGATATCCTGCCGCAGTATGCTCTCAGGATCAATAGCTCCCCGGCTAAGGCCGATGGCAGCAGCCTGCTGAGGCCTGTTCAGGGACGAAGCGTTGTATCGTATCTTTGTCGCCCGTGACGGCCGGTACTCAGCTGACTCAATGACGCCGGCATCCTGCAGCGACCTGACCGTGTCAATGGGGATGACCCACCGGTTGGGCCGGTCGGTGAGGTGCAGCGACGGCCGGGCTGCTTCCAGAAGAAAGAGGATATGGTAGGAACAGTTCTCATCAAAAAAATAGTAGTATGAATATATCCCCTGCAGCTCCCAGATGTGCATGACCATTCTGTTCACTTCAGCTTCAATAAAGTTGAGGCGGTACTCCCAGATATCACGCTGATTAATGTCGCTGTATTCCTGAACCTTTTCATAATAGGGCAGAATTGAAAAATACCCCTTGTAAAATCCGCTCAGGCCCTTGAGCGCGAATACCAGTCCATTGGTTTCATTGGTAAACGCCGAATAATTGACCGCATGGGAGAGGAGCTTGCTTCTGTTTTCGGTTTCGATATTGATGAAGGTGTGGCCGAACATGGACGCCGGATTGTTCATGTAGGCAGCAGGAAAGATGAGCGTTGCTGCTTTCGGCCTGATAACCTCCATGGTCTTTTCAAATTTCCGGCAGGAAGCAATGGGAAGCTTTGCTTCGTCAAACCCCAGCTGCTCCCTGAGCCACGTATAGCGGGCAATAAACCGGCATAGCGGCGGATTGGCCGGGTCATCAGGCGGATTAAAAAACGCGCGCAGCGTTGCCTCAAGCTCGGCCTGCGGATTATATTTTCCATCATGGGCGAGGAAAAAGCGCGGGTCGTCGATGACGCTCTCCGCGCCGCGCAAAGTTTTTTTGTAGTGCAGCAGGATATGCCAGTAGCGCTCGTTGTGGAGCTTTTTCTGCGCAGCCTCGTTAAGCAGGTAATTGACATAGGCCGTATCTGCGCCGAGGACATGATTAACTCCGGCAGCACAGAAGAAAACAGCAAAAAACAAAAGAAGAGATATGGATTGCCGTAACAATCTATATCTCTTCTTGCTTACCGGTGTAACTTTGAAATGCACTGTTATGTGGTTTTCGTTACGGTAACGATATTGGCGACCACTTCTTCTTCAGTCACCTGGGGTGAGGTAAAGATGCGGCCAAAGTTGGACTGCAGCTTTGCGCTGAACTCGCCGCGCTGCGGCGGCGGCACCCCCATTAATACCGCAAGCGTTTCAAGTGATTCGCCCTGGCCCCGGGAAATGTCCTTTGCCAGGTTATCCATGTTTTCCGCCACAAACCGGTGCAGCATCAGGCTGCCGTAAAATGCCGCCGGCTGATTGCATTCAAGGGTCCCCGAGCTGATGCCGAAGGTCTGGTTGCCGAACAGGCCGTTGGTGGTGGCGGCAGCGGTTTGTGACATGAGGCCCTCGTTGTTTTCAAACAGGATCGAGCCCATCCCGCAGCCGCAGTTCTTTTTCAGCTCGACTCCCGCGTAAGCAAGATTACAGGCAACAGCACAGATGAATAATGCAAGCAGTATCTTTTTCATGGTAGTTCCTCCTTGGTTAAATTTTAGATTATGTTACGCAACGATTTTCCAGAGCAGTTTACTGCTGCCGCTATCACCTCCTCCTGAGCATCATTCGTAATATAATAATAGTAAGGCTGCCTCTAATAATGTCATTCCCGTGGAAACGGGAATCTATAGCCAATTGAAATTACCGGACTCCGGCTTTCGCGGGAGCGACAGATTGGGAATTATTAGAAATTCTCTTAAATCATAACAGGCATGTCCTGTTTCTGCAAACACACTTTTTCTGAAAAATATAGGGGAAGAGACTTTTCCCTGTCAAGCAAAAAGGTTGCCCCTATGCGCGGTGCACGCTTCGATAGATAAAGGCTGCAATGAAAAAAAGCAGGTTAAGCATGACGATAGTTGCACCAGCCGGAAGATTCATCAGAAACGAGACGACAATGCCGGCAATCACCGACAGGACCCCGGTAATACAGGAAATGACTATGGCAATTTTAAAGCCCTTTGCCAGCTGCAGGGAGGTCACCGCGGGAAGTATTAAAAGCGATGATACCAGCAGTATGCCGACGACCCGCGTGGCAAGCACAACGGTCAGGGCGGTTGCAAGAATGAATACCGTATTTATTCTCTCAGTCCTGATGCCGGTGGCCCGGGCAAATTCTTCATCAAAGGTCAGGGAAAAGAGTTCATTATAAAAAACCGCGATGGTTATGATTACCGCCCCGGAAAGCGCCATGGAGATACCTACCTCGGTTGTGCTTATTGCCAGTATATTGCCAAACAGATAGCTGAACAGGTCAACATTAAACCCGCCGGCAAGGCTTGCCATCAGCGTGCCTCCGGCAATCCCCACCGACGACACGATGCCGATCGCGGCATCCCCGTAAAGCCGCGCCCGTTCCATCAGTTTTAGAATTCCCAGAGAGCAGAGCATGACCACGGGAATGGCTATATACAGCGGATAAAAATTAAGCAGCAGCCCGAGCGCTATGCTGCCGAAGGTTACGTGGGCGAGCCCGTCCCCGATCAGGGACAGGCGCCTGAGCACCAGGAAAACCCCGAGCAGGGAGCAGAGCAGGCCGATAAAGGAGCCGGCAATCAGGGCCCGCTGGATAAAACCGTAGCTTAAAAAATTGATCAGTTCCATTATATACTTCACCGCAGAGATCGCTGAGACCGCAGAGAAAAACAATTATTCTTTGAAGTTATTTACCAATCTTTTTATCCCCTGCTTCAGCATCCTTACATTAAAATTAATAAGCAGTCCAATCTGATAACCGGATAATTTTAGATACGACAAAAGCTGCGCTTCATGAATTGGTTCTATACTCTCCACAGCCTTTAATTCAACAATTACGGCATCTTCTACCAGCAGGTCGATACGGTACCCGCAGTCAATCTTTACTCCCCGATATGTAACAGGCAAAGCCTTCTGCCGCTCAACAGTCAGACCCTGTTGCAGTAACTCATAAACAAGACATGATTCATAAGCAGATTCCAAAAGCCCGGGACCAAGCTCTCGATGAACAGCAATTGCCGCACTGATAATACTTTCTGTTATTGAATTTATTGCAGCTTTCATCTCTGCGATCTCAGCGTGCTCAGCGGTGAAAAGATATTACGTATGCCGGTGGCAGATGAGGTGCTGGGCGAATTCGCCAAAGTAGCTCGCCATATCCGGTGATGAGCAGAAATCTTCAAAGCTTCCATAAAATATAATTTTCTTATCCAGGTACAGCAGTTTGGAAGCATACTTGCCAATATCAGCAATATCATGG
>CAWDOY010000010.1:0-21114 GCA_963803975.1 uncultured delta proteobacterium | reverse complement strand
TGGTTTATATCCGACCTCCCCAAACCCCTCCTTATTAAGGAGGGGAAAAGTTCTCCCCCTTTATACCAAGGGGGAGTCAGAGGGGGTCGCTCATGCGATTGCGAAATTTCAAATATCTTTGGCTATCCTTTAATTTCAACCACGGTAACTCCTGCCCCGCCGGCTGCGGCATCTCCGGGTGCAAAAGAGGCAACATAGGGATGATCTTTTACATGCTCCCGGATCGCCTTCATCAGCCGCCCGGTTCCCACCCCGTGTATGATCTCCAGCCGGTCAACCGAATGGAGCATGGCCTGGTCAATAGCTTTATCAACCGCCGGCAGCGCTTCATCAACGCGCATGCCGATAACATTGACCTTGTTTACTGCCTGGCCCGAAGGCTCCTGAATGAAAGGGGCCTTTCGCTGTTGCGGGCCGCTCTGTTGCTGCTCCTGTTCGCGGACCTGCTCAAGGTCGCTGAACGAGGCTTTTATTTTCATGGTGCCGATCATCACCTCGGCCTTGCGCGCTTCTTCATCAAGGGATGAAACTACGCCATTTTTCTGCAGGCTTGACACGCGCACCTTCTGGCCGATGGTGAGATGGTCAACGGCTTCTCGCTGCACAGCGGTTTTGGGGAATTGGTCATATAATTTTTTCTTTACCTGCTGGAACTCTTCTTTGTCCTGTCCCGGCCGCAGATAAGTTTTTTTCTTCTTGCCGTCAATGATCTTCATCAGTTCCTGCTCGCTCTCTCGCAGAAGCTTTCGCGCCTGCGTCTCAAAGTTTTTCAGCAGCAGCTCTTTGCCGGATTTAAGCGCGTCCATAAGCTCCAGCGTCCGCTGCTCATAGGAACGTGCCTGCTCCTTCAGCGCATGAATCTGCAGCTGCTCATCATGGAGCTCTTTCTGGGTTTTCTCCAGTCCCTGGATAAGCTTTATGATCTCGCGGTCAGCGTCCTGCACATACTGATTGGCCCGGTCCAGGACTTGCTCTGACATCCCGAGGTGCCGGGCAATGGCGAGCGCGTTGCTCAGGCCGGGCTTGCCGTAGACCAGGCTGTAAAGCGGCTTGAGCGTTACTGGGTCAAACTCAACGGATACGTTCCGCACGTCCTTATGATGATACGCATAGGTTTTGAGGAGGTTCAAATGCGTTGTCACCACCGTGAAGCAGCCGCGCTCCCGCAGGTAGTCAAGAATTGACAGCGCCAGGGCGCCCCCTTCGGCAGGGTCAGTGCCGGAGCCCAGCTCATCCAGAAGCACCAGAGAAGACGTTGCGGCCAGTTGCAGCATGTGGTCAATCCGCACCACGTGGGCGGAAAAGGTGCTCAGGCTTGCTTCAATGTTCTGCTCATCGCCAATGTCGGCCCATATGGATTCATACACACAGAGCCTGCTGCCGTCGTTGACCGGGATATGCATTCCAGCCTGGGCCATGAGCGTGAACAGCCCGATGGTTTTCAGGGCCACTGTTTTCCCCCCTGCGTTTGCGCCGGTAATGACCAGGGTGGAGGTGTGCTCATGCTTTGTCAGGTCAATGGGCGTGATGCCAGAGCGATTAAATTCCCAGCGGCCTTTTTTTACGGCTTCTTCGGGTTCGTCAGCAGCCGGTTCCTCTGCCTCCGGCACGGGCTCTTCGATATAGTGCGCCAGCAGAATGGGATGCCGGCATTGTTTCAGCTCAATGGTTCCCGCACTGTTTAAGACCGGCTCCCGTGCCTTCAGGGCTTTGCTGAACAGGGCCTTGGCATGAATAACATCCAGTTCCTCCAGCAGGTGCAGGTCAGCAAGGATTTCATCATGTGAGCCGCTTACCAGGTGCGTGAGTTCGGTCAGTATGCGGATGATCTCATAGGTTTCTTCCTGCCGGAGAATCTGCAGCTCATTGTTCTGGTTCACCACCGCAAACGGCTCAATAAAAAACGTGGCCTTGCTCTGTGACTGGTCATGGACAACCCCGGCAACAGCGGTCTTACTGTCAGTTCGCACCGGCACAACATAGCGGTTGTTTCTGATGGTGACGAAGTCATCCTGGAAAGCATGCTGCAGCGACTCCTCCCCCAGCATCCGCTCCAGGGTGTTGAGAATGCTTGCCCGCAGGCTTTTAAGACGGCCCCTGATCTGGGCAAGCTCCGGGCTGGCGGTGTCAAGCATTTCGCCATCAGGGGCAATGCTTACTCTGATGCGGCTTTCAATATCCGGCAGGGAGATGATGTTCCGGGTAATTGCGTGGAGCAGCGGGCAGGTTTCTTCGAGCCCTGAAAAAAAGCCCTTGAGGGTGCGGGCAACGTCAAGCGTTTCTTTAATATCAAGAAGCTCCCGGGGCTCTAAATAAAAATCGCTGATGAGCGAGCGTGACAGCGGGCGCTCAATATCCTGCACCCCGCTGATGGGGATATACCCGTGCACGTCCAGCACCGAGCGCATCTCCGATCACCTCACGCAGCAGGCGCTGAACGCGGTCCTGTTCCGGCAGCGGCTGCAGGGATTCGCAGCGCTTCCTGCCGCCGGGGGAGGAGGCATAGGTTTTTAAAAACCCGAGGATTTTGTCAAATTCAAGGACCCTGAGGGTGTGGCTGTCCATCTCTATTTTTCCATTTACAAATGCCGGTATTAGTTCTATTTTTTAATAAGAAGGGTTGTATCACTTGCCCTGTATGCTGTCAAGAAACTGCGGTCAGCAGGTTGCCTCAGCGCGCTTGTGAGCTCCCCGCCAAAGCCGGCATGATGCCGCAACGGTTCAAGACAGCACGAGAGAAAGGAGGAATAATCATGCATATTCCGGTTCCTAAAGACCTGGTGGAAAAGGCAGTCAAAAGCTTTCAGGCTGCCATGCAGATGAAACAACAACAGGCCCATCCGCAGAGCAAGCGGATGATCACCATCTCCCGGCAGCTGGGCAGCGGTGGAAAGCGCATTACTGAACTGCTGCAGCAGTGGCTGGACTGGCCGGTGTGGGACAAGGAAATACTGGACGTGCTGGCCAGCCAGTCACATCTGGGGTATCAGAAAAAAATGTTTGAAGCAGTGGATGAAAAAATACAGGATGAGATTGAATCCCTGGTTTCATTAATGCTGGGGCATATAGACAAAAACGCGTATTTATACCTGCTGCCCAAGGCGATTTTTCTGATTGCCCAGCATGATGCCATTATTATCGGCCGCGGCGCGCATCTGTTTCTTCCCGCATCACTGAAAGTGAGGATCAAGGCATCATTCCCGGTTCGTGTGGAAAATGTCATGCGCTCGGCAGGTATCAACAAGCAGGAGGCCCAGGAAAAAATCAGGGCTGTGGACCAGGAGCGGGAAGCCTTCACCAAGGAGCTGTGCCGGAGGCTGGGGAAACCCTATGCCGAGTCTAAGAATCATCTGCACTATGATCTGGAGATAAGTACTGACAAAATACGGATGGAAGAGGCAGCGCTCTTGATCCTGATAGCAGCGATGGAGAGGTTTGGCTTGAAGATAGACCTGGGAAAAGTGCTTAAGGATATGCGCCTCTCGTAGCAGCGCTCCGGTCACATAACGAGCAGAGCCAGGATGCCCGCTCCGAGCATGGCGGCAAAGATCGGAATGGCCTGGCGCCGCAGGCCGGGTGCGCCGGTTGCTGAGATCAGGGCTTTAACCCCGGTATTGGCGAGCGTTGCGAGGATAATGCCGTGGGCAGCAACGCTTGAAACAAGGGAACCCTGCTCTAATTTAGAAAGTGACAGGGTAATGGCATCAACATCCGTCAAGCCCGTCAGGACGCTTGATGCGTATACCCCGGCAGTGCCGAAAAAAAACTCTGCTGCCCGTGCAATAACAATAATCACCCCGAACAGGATACCGAACTTAATTGCCTGCCACAGCTCCAGCGGATTGCTGATCTCCAGCGCAGCTTTCCCGTCCCCTTCCCCCGTACCCTTCAACCGGAAAAACCAGAGGTATGCGCAGCCCAGGAATCCTGCCATAGCGGTAACCGCTATCGGCGCGATGAGGCGCGTGCCGAGGTGCGGGTTAATGGAAAAAACCAGCACCAGCACCCGGATGAACATGATCGATGAGGCAAGAACTATCCCGAACGCAAAGTCAGCGCCGAGGTGCGCTTCAGCCTTGCTGCGCCGGGAAAAGCTCACGGTAAGGGCGGTGCTTGAGCCAATGCCGCCGAGCAGCCCCGAAAGCCCTATGCCCTGGTGTGAGCCGAGTATTTTTATAAGTATGTAGCCGATGAGATTTAATCCGGCAATGAGGATGACAAAGAGCCATATATCATGGAAGTTAATCACATCCAGTGGGCCGAAGGTTCTGTCCGGAAGAACCGGCAGAATGACCAGGGTAATGACGGCAAACTGCAGCCCGGCATTGAGGTCATGCTGCCCGATTTTGTGGGCAAGATTTTCCAGCGGCTTCTTTGATGCCAGCAGCAGCACCGTGACTACCGCGAGCGCTGCAGCCAGCCCCGGCATCTGCCACCAGACCAGAGCGCCAAAGAGAAACGCGAGCAGCGAGGTGATCTCAGTGGTTATGCCCGGAGATGCTGCCGAGCCGACAAAAAAGTAGGCGGCAAGAACAAATGCCGCAAGAATGAGCAGGATAACCGGAAACGCCCAGGTCACGGACTGATCGTGAAGCAGGGCAGCCATGCAGCCGAGCATGCTGATGAGGGGGAAGGTGCGTATTCCGGCAAAGGTTCCGGCCTTTTCCATCTCGCGCTCAAACCCGATGAAGAGGCCGAGCGCCAGGGCGATGGCAAACCGGTTAAACAGCACATGAACTTCAGGTAGTTCTGTCATGGGCTTCCCGCTGGTATGGAAAAATTAATGAGAAGAGATTTTGGCTATATATATAATGTGATTTTTCTTTCTTTTGCAAAAGGAAAAGAATCGGTTTCCAGGGTTGAACAGAAAAAACAGATATTGTTATTTTGTATTACCTGGTTAAGATATAGATTTTAGTAAATATTTCATTTCAGGCACCGACAGTATTATAATTAATATGTAAAAACAGCTTATTGAATAACAACAGTCTTTAATTTTTATGCTTGTTTTTTTTCAGGGTATAATTATTGCTTTTGTAATTAAAAAAATTATGCTATGAGCTGAAAAAGTATCTACCTGAGAAAGGTTTATTATAATAGCAGTTAGCGATACCATTAAAACTATTGGCCTTCGGGCTGTACGGGAAGCCGGTCAGATATTAAAAGAAGGATTTGGCAAGCCCCGGCAGATATCCTATAAGGGCGCCATCAACCTGGTCACCGAGATGGACCGGCGCTCAGAGGCTCTGATTATTGATATCCTCAGCCGGGAGTTCCCGGACTACGGGATTCTGGCTGAAGAAAGCGCTGAGCAGAAGGGCCGCGGAACAGGCCGCTGGATTATAGACCCGCTGGATGGAACGACCAATTATGCCCACGGCTATCCTTTTTTCTGCATCTCCCTGGCCCTTGAGGATAAGGGAAAGATCGTCTGGGGCGTGGTATATGACCCGCTGCGTGATGAGCTGTTTGCGGGAGAATCCGGCAACGGCGCGACCTTGAACAAGACGCCCCTGACCGTATCCGCAACAGACAATCTCGGCAGCGGTTTTCTCAGCACCGGGTTCCCCTATGATGTGCGGGAAAGCACCGACGATAATGTGCTTCATTTCAGCCGCTTTGCCAAGCGTGCCCGGGCAATCAGGCGCGATGGCTCTGCAGCCCTTGATCTCTGTTATGTTGCCATGGGCCGGTTTGACGGTTTCTGGGAACCTAAGCTGCACCCGTGGGACACGGCTGCCGGGAGCCTCATCGTTATTGAGGCCGGGGGCAGGGTCACTGATTATAGCGGCAACCCGTTTTTTTTAGACAGCAGGGAAATTCTGGCTACTAACGGGTTAATCCACCAGGAGATGATTGACGTGCTATCAAAGGACAGGAGCGACCAATGAAAAACTGTGTCAGCTCATATGTACTGCATTGTTTTATCGGCGCGCTGTTCTGCCTGTATCCCGGTTTCTGCAGCGCAGATATATATAAATATACTGACAGCCACGGTACGGTTCACTTTACCAATGCACCAAACAGCAGCAGCTATACCCGCATCCTCCGGGAAACGCTGCGGGCGCCCACCAGGTCTAAATCTGACGGACGGGAGTACGGGCCGATCATATCCCTCTTATGCAAAAAATATGACATGGATGAATCGTTGGTAAAGGCGGTCATAAAGGCGGAATCCGACTTTGATGCCGACGCTGTTTCAAGAAAAGGCGCCCAGGGGCTCATGCAGCTCATGCCGGACACTGCCCGTGATATGGCGGTAAGCAACCCCTTCCATCCAACCCAGAACATGGAGGGCGGCATCCGCTATCTGCGCAAGCTGCTGGACCAGTTCCAGGGCAACCTTCACCTGGCGCTGGCAGCCTATAATGCCGGCGAAAATGCCGTGATAAAATATAATAACAGCATTCCCCCGTTTGAAGAGACGCGCACCTATGTCAAAAGGGTCCTGAAGTTTTTTGGCGATTTTCAGGCTGCCCGCTGACATCCCTTATCCCGCTATTTCCTGCACAGTCTTTCAGATTGTCATACCAGCCGGCTACGTGATAAAACCCACGCTTAAGCTATATGGTAATCATCTGATTGTATCATCAGGAGGAAACTGTCTTGTCCGAAGTTCTCGTTGAAGTGCTGCGCGGCAATAGAGTAGAGAGCCTGCATCGCGGCAGCATTGCGGTCGTCAATGCAGCCGGCGATAGTATATATCAGGCAGGGGACCCTGCCTTTGAGATATCCATGCGCTCCTGTGCAAAGCCGCTGCAGGCACTGCCGGTCATCGTGTCAGGCGCGGCCGAGCGCTTTAAATTCACGGAGCAGGAGCTGGCCCTTTTTTGCGGGTCAGTAAGCGGCCAGGTGTTCCACGTTGAAGCAGTGCGCAGCGTGCTGCAAAAAATCGGGCTGACAGATGATGCGCTTCTGTGCGGCACCCATCCCCCGACCCATCGCGGGACGGCAAAGGAGCTGCAGCAGAAAGGCATCAAGCCCGGCCCCGTGCACAATAACTGTGCTGGCAAGCATGCTGCCATGCTTGCGCTGTGCGTGCACCATGGCTGGGACACGGCTAACTACCTGCCCCTGGAGCACCCGGTGCAGCAGCTCATCCTCTCTACCATTATCGAGATGACCGGTGTTGAAAAAGAGCTGGTCCACACGGCAGTTGACGGCTGCGGGGTGCCGGTCTTTTATGTGCCGCTGAAAAATCTTGCCCGTGCCTATGCCCGGCTTGCCGAGCCGTTCCATCTGAAAGAATCGCAGCTGAGCCCATTGCAGAAGGCGGTCAAAAAACTTATGACTGCCGCCTGTTCCCACCCGGAGATGGTTGCCGGTGATGAGCGGATATGTACTGATATTATGCGGATAGCGGGAAAGAGCGTTTTTGCCAAAACCGGCGCAGAGGGCGGCTATGCCCTGACGCTCTTTGATAAAGGCTGGGGAGCAGCGCTTAAAATAGATGACGGCAACCAGCGCGCGCTCGGCCCGGCGGTTATCGAACTATTACAGCAGCTGGGAGCGCTCTCAACTTCCGCGCTTGCGCAATTGAAAAACTATCATCACCCGGCCATTCTTAACCATAGAAAAGAACAGGTCGGGGAGCTGCGGCCGTGTTCCGGCTTGATTCTGTTAAAAGTTAGAAACATAGAGTTTCAAGAGAGGATTTTTGTGTTCAAGAGTTCTGACGGCGATAGCTGAAGGCTGACAGCCAGTCATGTCCGGCTTGCATAGGAGTTTTTCGTGGTAGAAAAAGTAACCATAGAGATAAAGCGTTTGCCTCACGGGGAGAACCTTCCCTTCCCGCAGTATATGACACCGCATGCTGCCGGCATGGACCTGGTAGCTGCGGTTGAAGCGGATACGGTAATTGCACCGGGCCAGCGGAAGCTGATCCCCACCGGCATCTGTATCGCGCTGCCGCCGGGTTTTGAGGCGCAGGTGCGGCCCCGGAGCGGGCTGGCAATAAACCACGGCATCGGCCTGCTCAACGCTCCCGGCACCATTGACGCGGACTACCGGGGTGAAATCAAGGTGATTGTGGCAAATTTTGGCGAGCAGCCGTTTATTGTGAAACGGGGAGACCGGATCGCCCAGATGGTAATCCAGAGGGTTGCCTGCGGCGAGTGGGTAGCTGTTGATGAGCTGCCGCCATCGGAGCGCAATGACGGCGGGTTTGGACATACCGGGAAATAAAAAAAGCGGGGTCACGCCCCGCTTTTTTTATTTACTGCATTCCTATCAGGTTGTTGAAAAAGCAGTTTTCTCCCAGGCTGGTCAAAAATATCCAAAAGCAAGGCGCGCGAAATCAAGAAGAATGAGGTGTACGTTCACCGTACGTCGTAATGACGAAGGATGAGCGCAACGAAGCAGATGGGTGATTTTCAACAGCCTGCTATTTCTTTTTCAGCGTTGTCTCACCCTCAAGCGCCAGATACTGTTTAATTTTTTCCAGCCTTTTAGGACCGATTCCGCTCACCTTCCCCAGGTCATCAGCTGTCTTGAAATTGCCGTTCTTGGCGCGAAAGGAAACAATTGCTTCAGCTGTTTTCTTATCAACGCCGGGCAGCAGGCGCAGCTCTTCAGCGCCGGCTGCATTGATATTTACCATGCCCTCCAGGGCCGGGGCCGCCTTCTGCAGGGCTGCCTGCTCCTGGGCATGAACCGGCAGGGCGGCAAGCAGTAGAGCGCAGGGAATAGCTAAAAAAAGCGTGAGCAATTTTAAAAATCTCATGTTCTGATTCTCCTCTTTTTATGTTATTTTGCTGTCCAGAAGATATGCGCGTTATGCACGCGGCAGTTCAACTAAATCAAAATACGTTTCTCTGTCAAGGTTTTTAAATCTGCACTGGATGCTGCTTGACCTATGGAGCTGGTAAGCGTTATCATTCCGACATATAACCGGGCTGCCTGGCTCAAGGAAGCCATCGAGTCAGTACTGAGCCAGACCTATAAGCAGTTTGAGCTTATCGTGGTGGATGATGGCTCAACAGATGCCACCGGGGAACTGCTGCTGCAGTATGGCGCCAAACTATCGGTGCTGCATACCGGCCATGGAGGCCCCAGCGCAGCACGCAACTGCGGCATTGCTGCTGCCCGCGGTGAGTACATTGCCTTTCTTGACTCTGATGACGTCTGGCTCCCTGACAAGCTGCGCGCGCAGATGCTTTTTTTCCAGGACCACCCCGAAGCCCGCGTCTGCCAGACCGAGGAGATCTGGATACGAAACGGGGTGCGGGTCAATCCCATGCAGAAGCACAAAAAATATTCCGGATGGATTTTTGAGCAGTGCCTGCCCCTGTGTATTGTCAGTCCTTCTTCGGTAATGATCGAGCGCAGCGTTTTTGACAGGGTCGGGCTTTTTGATGAAACATTTTTAGCCTGCGAAGACTATGACCTGTGGCTGCGCATTGCAGCGCGCTACCCCATCTACCTGATTGAAACGCCGCTCATCATAAAGCGGGGCGGCCACGTTGACCAGCAGTCAAAAACAATCCCGCATCTTGACCAGTACCGGATTCGGGCTCTCTGCAAAATCCTTGAGAGCGGCATACTGCAGCCCGCGCAGCAACAGCAGGCGCTTTATGAGCTTAAAAAAAAGTGCCGCATCTATGGCAGCGGCTGCCTGAAGCGGGGCAGAAAGGACGAAGGGAGAGCGGATACTGAAGCTCCCGGAAAACTACCAGTAACATTCCATGAACCTTGCACACTTTCTTGACATGGCAGCTGCCCGCTACCCTGAGAAGCGGGCAGTGATCTGCGAAAGAAGGACCATTACCTACGGCGCGCTGAAGCGCCGGGCTGATGAACTGTCCGCCGGCCTGCTGCGCCTGGGTGTCGCCAGGGGCACGCAGGTTGCCATTCTTTCTTCCAACAGCATCGAGTATGTGGAAATACTTTTTGCTTTGATGCAGATCGGGGCTGTCGCAGTCCCCCTGAATTACCGCTTAACAAAAAAGGATTTGAAAGTTTTATTAGAGCATTCAGAGGCAAAGATTCTTTTCTGTGAGGCAGCATTACTGGAACTGGTTATCCCGGCAGCACAGGAGCTGGAGCAGGTTATTGCTATCAACGGCAAGCACCCGCCGGCCTCGGCAGCATATGAAGAGCTTTTTCAGCCCGCGCTCATGCGCAGACGAGTACTGCCGGCGGTCTCTGAACAAGACCCCGCTGCAATTATATATACCGCCGGCACCACTGATGAGCCAAAGGGGGTGCTGCTCACCCATGGAAATTTAATCTGGAATACCTTCAATTATTCTGCAGCGCTAGCGTTCAGCCCGCAGGATATCGAGCTGGCGCCAACGCCCCTGTTTCATACTTCAACTTTTGGCAGAATTTTTACCTATGTATTCAACGCTATGACCGCAATTATGGTCCGAAAGTTCAGCCCTGCCGAGTGCCTCGCCATAATTGAGCAGGAACAGGTAACCTCCATAACCCAGGCGCCGACCATGTACCGGATGATGCTTGATGTGTGGAGCGAAGGCACATGGGACACCCGCTCGGTTAAACGGGCGGTCACCGGTGCAGCGCCGATGAGCGCAGAGACAAAGGGCAGCCTTAAAAAACTGTTTCCCGCGGCAGGCTTTTTTGATCTCTACGGCCTCACGGAGGCAAGCCCGGGTGTTGCAATTCTCACCCCGGCAGATTTTTATCGAAAGGCTGAAAGCGTCGGCAGGCCCATGCTCAGCGTAGAGGTGCGGGCAGCAGGCGCAGATGATCAAACACTTCCCCCGGGACAGGTGGGAGAGATTCTCTGCCGCGGTCCAAACATTATGCAGGGATACTATAAGGCTCCTCAGGCAACTGCCCGGGTGTTGCGCAACGGCTGGCTCCACACCGGAGACGCAGGCTGGATTGATGAAGACGGTTTCATCTACCTTGCCGGCCGCAATAAAGATATTATTATAAGCGGCGGAGTAAACATCTATCCGGATGAAGTGGAAGCAGTCCTTATGCAGCACCCTGCCGTAAAAGAGGCTGCGGTAATCGGCGTGGAGGATGCGCTGTGGGGTGAAAAAGTGGTAGCAATTGTGGTTCCCGAGAAGAACGCATCATGTACTGCACAGCTCCTCATGGACTTTTGCCGCGAGCGGCTCGCCGGTTTTAAATGTCCTCGTGTGGTGACATTCACTCCGGAGCTGCCCAGAAATGCGGCACAGAAAATAATGAAGCAGGAGCTGAAGAAACACTACAGGCCCTGAATGAGACGCTGTACCCTCCGCTTAACTTTTTTAGCGTGTTTAAGCGCGTTCTGGTTAATGCTGCTGGTCAGCTGCACCAATGTCACTTCGCCCAGAATTCCCAACTTCCTCTATGTGCGCCTCAAAGCAAGCCCTACCACGGTCGACCCGGCCCTGATAGTTGATGTCTACGGCGCTCAAATTGCAGCCAAGCTCTACAACGGGCTGGTCTGTTTCAACGATGACCTGGCCCCGGCGCCTGACATAGCCCAGTCCTGGTCAGTCTCTTCTGATGGATTGGTATATCTGTTCAGGCTCAGGAAAGGTGTGCGTTTTTTTAATGGCAGGGAGGTAACGGCCCGGGATTTTAGATATTCATTTGAACGGGTTCTTAACCCCAAAACCAGGTCCCCGCGCACCTGGGTGCTCTCGCGCATACACGGGGCAGGCAGTTTTATGGCCGGGAAGTCAGCGACAGTTGCCGGCATCGAGGTCATTGATCCCTATGTGCTTAAGATCGAGCTTGAAAAGCCGTTTGCGCCGTTTATCAAGCTCCTGGGCCTCACCACTGCCTATGTAGTACCGCAGGAAGAGGTTGAACGCTGGGGGGCAGACTTTTCGTTTCATGGCACAGGAACGGGCCCGTATATCTTAGAGCGCTGGGAGCATAATCAATTTTTACAGCTTACGGCAAATGACCGCTACTTCGCAGGCGCACCCCGGATTGGTGGTCTTATCTATAGAATTGTGCCGGAAGATTTTACCGCCCTTACCGAGTTTGAAAACGGAAATATAGACGTGATGCTGGAAATTCCGCCGGCAGCTTTCAAGCAGTATGCAGAGGACCCCCAATGGAAGTCTTCTGTTATTGTGGCGCCGGGACTGAATATCTATTACCTGGGACTAAACTGTCAGGCCGTACCATTTAACAACCCGCTCATACGCAGAGCCTTAAATTATGCCATTGACCGGGAAGCCATAGTAGCACGCCTTCTTGATGGCCGGGGACGCGTTGCCTCCGGCCCGCTGCCGCCGCTTCTCAGGACCGGCCCTGCCCCTGCGGGATATTCCTATGACCCGGCCAGAGCACGCGCATTGCTCAAGCAGGCAGGATATGGCACGGGGCTGTCAATGACCATATATCAGAACGCGGACGAGGAGACGCTTGATATAACGCAGGCGCTGCAGAGCAATCTCAGGATGCGGGGATTGATGCCCGCATTGTGCAGCTTGAGTGGAGCTCTTTTAAAAATGCGGTGGCGCGCGGAGAAGCGCAGGCATTCTGGCTCTCCTGGTGGGCGGATTATCCGGATGCAGAAAACTTTCTGTTCCCGCTCTTCTATTCCGGAAACTGGGGAATTGGCGGCAATCGCAGCAGGTTTAAAGATTCCCGGATAGATGAGCTGCTGGTGCGGGCAGTGAGCGTCATGGATGATAAGCAGGCGCGCGCGCTGTACCGTGAAATTGAGCAGCTGGTGGTGCAGGAGGCTCCCTGGGTTTTTGGCTGGCATAAAGCCAACTGCTCCATCTATCAGCCCTGGGTGAAAAACTATACGGTTGTACCTCTTGCCGTGATGGAGAAGTGGACCGGTATCACGATACATAAGAATTAGCAGGTTGTTGAAAAAGTAGTTTTCTCCCAGGCTGGTCAAAAACATCCAGATGCAAGGCGCGCGAAATCAAGAGGAATGAGGCGTACTTTTTAGTACGTCGCAATGACGAAGGATGAGCGCAACGAAGCAGATGGGTGTTTTTCAACAGCCTGGTTAGGCACCACAGGAAATGAACGTTTATCTCATAAAAAGATTATTACTGGTTATCCCGACGGTGCTGGGCATTACCTGCATCACCTTCTGTTTAATGCAGGGACTGCCGGGTGATCCGGTGCAGGGGCTGGCAGGGGAGCAGGCTGATCCTGAAGTTCTTGCCGCGATCGCAAAGGAGATAGGCACGGACCGGCCGGTGCTATTACAATACCTGGGGTACCTGCGCCTCCTTGCCAGGGGCGAACTGGGGCGCTCCTATTATACCAACAGAAAAGTTATTGATGACTTAAGACAGAAGCTCCCCAATACCCTGCTTCTTGCCTGTGCTGCAGTAGTCTTTGCCACGGCCTGCGGGCTGCTGCTGGGCATACTTATGGCTGTTAAGCGCGGAACCCTGTGGGACCGCCTTGGTCTCATGCTCTCGGTGGGCGGCATTTCCATTCCCGTCTTCTGGCTGGGCCTGCTGCTCATGTACATCTTTGCCTTTGTGCTGCACCTGCTGCCCGCAACAGGAATGGGCAGCAGGTCATTTATATTTCTTATTCTCCCCGCCGCCACCCTGGGTCTGAATTCAGCTGCCTATATCGCGCGCATTACCCGCACCAGCCTGCTTGACATACTCTCCCAACCGTACATGATGACCGCGCGTGCCAAGGGCCTCAGGAAAACAGCCATTATCGGCAAACATGCGCTGCAGAACAGCCTCATTCCCATCATCACCTTGATAGGAATTGATTTTGGCAGTTATCTGAACGGTTCAGTGCTCACTGAAACAATTTTCGGCTGGGACGGCATCGGCCGCTATGCAGTGGAAGGCATCTTCAGGCGGGATTATCCGGTGATTATGGGCTGTGTATTAGTTGGCGCAATTATTTTTATCGTTATCAACCTGGTCGTTGATCTGCTGTATGGTTTCCTTGACCCGCGGATTCGCTGCCGGGTGCGTTAAACTGTTCATGCAGTGAAATGCCGGAGTAATAATGCGCAGCAGTTTTTTACCGCATAAAACAATTCTTTTGACCGGGAGCTGTATCGGCCTCCTGTTGCTGGCGGCCATCGCTGCCCCCATTATCAGTCCCTATGATCCATTGCAGATTGACCTGGCCCATATCAAGGAATCTCCCGGTACTGCCCACTGGATGGGTACTGATCGATTGGGGAGAGATGTTTTGAGCCGCGTCGTCTATGGCGCGCGCTTTTCCCTCAGCATAAGTATTATAGCTACGGTGGTGTCACTGGGACTGGGAATGCTGGCAGGGCTGGTTGCGGGTTATGCGGGCGGGAAGATTGAGAGCGTATGCACCATGGTGATTGATGTGTTCCTCGCTTTTCCCAGCCTTCTTCTTGCTATCGGCATATCTGTGCTCATGCCGCCGGGGACGGTATCCACTATCATTGCCCTGTGCCTTGTGGGCTGGGCGCCTTTTGCACGGCTCTTTAAAGGCATGGTCCTATCCCTTAAGGAAAGTGTTTTTGTAGATGCGAGCCGCGCTATCGGCTGCTCAGCGTCACGAATACTTTTTTACCACCTTCTTCCGCACTGCCTCCCGGTCGCAGTCGTTGCCGCGAGCCTTAAGGTCGGCGGGTTCATGTTATCTGAATCAGCCTTGAGCTTTCTCGGCCTGGGAGTGCAGCCGCCGCTGCCTACCTGGGGTAATATGGTAAGCCTGAGCCGCAGCTATCTGCCCTATGCGCCGTGGATGGTACTGTTCCCGGGCCTGGCAATTGCCGTAACAGTGATGCTGTTTAATCTTCTGGGCGATGCAATCCGTGATGCTATTGACCCGAGGTTGAAATTCTGAAGAGAAAAAAGAAAAGGTCGTGCGGCACAACAGGTGTTTTATCCCTGCAGGGTTTTTGCCATGCTGATGATCCGGTAAACCAGCATGCCGCTGAGCACGGCAATATCTTCAGCAGGAAGGTAATCTGAAATGGTAGCGTCAAACAGGATCGTTGACTCAGGCGGCAGTTCCTCATCGCCTTGCCAGAGAATCAGCTGGACCGGAACCCTCGGTAATACGGGGAATATCATTCCTGCGTCCCCTGCGGCAATGGGAACTCCAGCGAGCTGTTCCGCGCTTGCGCGAAACAGGTCCGGCTTGTCACCAAAGAAGGACAAAAACGGGCCGCGGGTCCGCTGCTGAAACGCCGCATCGTAAAATTGGCCGTCAGGGATCTGACGAAAGGTGATCCACTGGCCGGCGGGAGAAGTTCCCTTTGCCTGCAGCAGATAGTGGCAGATAACAATTTTCTCTTCTAAAGAAACCTCTGTTCCCTGTTTTTCATTCCGGATTATAAATGGGTTGCCGGGCCGGAGGTGGACCGGATCGTTGAAAAAGAAGAGGCGTAGCTGCAGCGTATTAACGTCATGGCGCATAACCTCCGCTCCTGCCCGCTGTGCCAGCGCAGAGAGATCGGCTTGATTCAAAGCCTCTTCTGCCAGGCGCAACGCTTCCCGGTACTCGTCAGTTCGAGCCACACGCACTCCTTAAATCTGCAGGATACGTCAAGATATAATTTAGTAGTCTCAGTGAGGAGAGGAGGAGCAAAAGGCGCTTTACAGGGAATTGAAACTGCAGAAAAAAACCGGTTAACCCGCGAAAAGAGCGGGTTAACCGATAGAGAGTCATCATTACATTTTTCCGGCTGCTTTTCTTTTTGATGCTTTCAGCGCGTTGACCTTCTTGTCTTCCTTGAGAGCTTCAGCTTTTATATGAGTGGCAAAGTTGCATTTACCGCTGGTCCATTTTAATTCCGGCTGTGGATACGATGAACAATATTTCCCCGCAGAATATTCCGTAACGCGAGCGCATCCAGTGCAGTCCTCAACTATGGTATAGCAGGAACCGCCATTGTAGCTGCAGCCATTCTTGGCCATAAAAAAGCATTCTACCCCTTGTTTTGAAGTCTGGCAAATCATTATCTATCTCCTTTCTGCCATGAAAATTTCACAACCCGTACCCGATGCAGGGTCCGTAGTAGTTGTATATAAAAAAACGGATTGTACGATGCACATAGTGGTACAATCCGTTTTTATAACCACTAAAATCAACTATTTAATACCATATGATCAAAAACATGTCAAATATTTTTAATTTCGCCTTGACGCATTCAGAGCTTTCCAGATCAAGTCTGCACTGAATGTAGATTGAACGACTACTCTCACATCTGATACATACTCTGCAACGTTCTTCCCTTTATGCCCACCACAAAATGTTTATTTTTATTCCAGCATCTGTCCACTTTCCTTTGAACCTCTATAATGATCATTATACAAGTAGCCCGCATATTCTGATTGTATAAAATCTTTTTTTGTTTGCTGTGGAATCTTTACAAATTCGTTCATTGGTATCATTTGTTTTTCCGACCAAGTTCCCGTAACGACCTTCACGTATGCGTTATTTAATTTCTTTTCGTTTTCATCAATGTCTATTACATTATAACTATTAAACCTGAAACCGCGTGGATATTCCATGGTCGGAGAACCACACGTTAAAATTGTTGTATGATTATCATTATGGATTCCAGATGAATATACGCTTGCCCATGGGTGATGCTGATGTCCTGTGAGCACTAAATCAATTGATACATCGGATATCATACGAATAATATCTCCCACGTCATTTATAATATTCCCCTCAAGCCCTCCAATGGGGATTGGCAAGAGATGATGATGCATTAATAATATCTTATACTTATCTGACCCGTAGCCTTTAAACAGGCTTTCTGTTAGCCGTTTCTGACCATGCCCAATCGTCCCGGTACTTAAATCCCTTCGTGGAGTGCATATAAGTACACCAACTGGTCAACAAAGGCGGGTACCTTTAAGGTGAACGCTCCCAATATCTTTGCTGCAGTGGTCGGTTTCGATGCCGATAATAACCCGGCACCATTCAACATAACTGCTGGCGATTTCAAATTGTTTGTTCATTCGAAACCTGGCGGGGCAGTACCTGAGGTAGTAAACGAATATACAATACCCCCCAATACCGCATCGTTTATTGCACTTGTTTTCCCTGAAACCACCAATGATGTCTACCTTTCCTCGGGCAACACTACTCTGCAGTCAGTGATTCAAAGAAGCACTATTGATACTGCTGCAAGGGGTGTTGATTTTATTATTAATAATGTCCCGGCTCGATATGTAACGAGCATCACCGATATTCCAAGCATCAATGTTGAAGCAGCAAACGGGTCCATAATAGTCGCTATCCAGGGCACAATAAATGAGCCGACATTTACCATGAAAGCGTACAAGAAAACCGGTGGGCTCGTTAAAGTGAACCGGCAGAATGTGTTCACCCCAGCGGATTCCGTTATCATTCCTGCTAAGGAGGTTAATATTTTCACTGCGGAGCAGAATGTAATATTCTTTACCTCAGCCAATGACGAGGATTTACTGCTGATTTTTACCGGTCAGACAAATCAGACAGTCTTTGCATACCCTGTTGCAGGCGCCATAATCAGTCCTGCTGATGCCACAGCTTTTCCGCCTTCAAGCGTGACCGTCGGCATTAGTGAAGCCCGTGTCCTGATTGACTCGGCACCAAACCACGACCAAGTAAATATCTGCCAGTTTGATGTAATGGATGCATTTGGTAATTCCTATAACTTTAATAACCAGACAAGTGGAAAGGACTTAAGGGATTCAGGTGCGAAGGTAGCGGTATTCAGGGCTAACGGTACCACCGCGTTCCCCGGGGCAGTAGCAGAAGTGAATACAAATGATGTGACAGTTACCTTTGACAAGACCAAGATTACCAAAGATGACACCAAGGCGATGGTCAAGATGACTGCAGGAACTAAGTATGCTCAACTTCCTCTGAATATCCGTTTACTGAAAAGTACAATTCTTGGAAATAAATTCCGCCCAATAGCAGGTATTGATGATACGCCTGTCCAAGTAAATTTTGGTGACCAAAAGGGTAACCTGATACCGCCAGTAGTAAATAACCTGAATCCGGGCTGCCAGCAGGGTTCTTTTCAAGTAGAGTTTACAGTGACGAATGGGTCTGCAAATGTAGGTTCACCGTTGCCACTTACAACCGATATTCCGTACCAGATTATGCTTGTCAACCCTGCTGATGTTCAAACACCAATGCAGCTGCAAGCTAAAGGTGTAAACACCGGTGAGACAACCTTTACAACCTTAACGCTAAATTTTATCACCAGAACGCCAGCGCCAAGCACATCAACAAGCGTACCAATTAATACAACAACGGTGCCAGGAAGCACGACAACCACTGTGGCAGTGACCACCACCACAAACCCTACTACTACAAGTACAACAAGCATAATATCAACAACCACTACACCTGCTACTACTACCACGGTTCCGGCCAACACGACAACCACGACGGCTGCGAACTTGACCACTACCACCACCGCTTCAACAGGATGCCAGATTAAGAGCATTCAGCCCTCTGGTATAAAGATTGGTTTCGGCCTGCTGCCGCGCATCAGAAGGGTTACCTTAACTCTGAATGTTGATCTGGAATCACTTGGCATCACCTGTGCTGATCTCAATATTCAGAATGCGCCAAGGGGTGCTTATATTATTTCCTGTGCTGTGTCAGGTGATTCTATAGAGGCAACCATACTGTTTTGGGGTTTAAAGCCGGGAACCTATAATATAAATCTTGGACAAGGCCAGTGTGGATCAATTCCGTTTATCGTATCAAGGTTCTAACATTTGTTTCTAAAAATTTAATTACGTACAGATAGAATACAGTAAAAGGCAGGGTCAGTAATGGCCCTGCTTTTTTAAAACATATTGTGGTTACTGGTTATTCACAAAAAATTGCTACTACTGCTATCAAGTGCAACTACTTTTTTCTACTCAACAATTTGCTAATTCATTATCAAGTTAGAGGGTGGCAATGGGGTCAAACCCCAACTATAAACTGACCTGTGGGCAGCATCCAGATCACAAGCACCATAACAGCATTTGTATCAACGATGCAGGAAGATATACGGCCGCTTTTCCATGAAATAGCTTCCATCATAAACCTGCAATTAAGTGCTTTCCAAGCAGCAACAAAATGCAAAAAAAGCGGAATCAGTGCTGACTCCGCTTTTTAATATGAGCATTGGGGCAACAGCCCGTTCATTTGTCATTTTGACTTGAGCATGTAAGAAATTTCAGGAGTATGCATATAATGATTGTGCCGCTTCACGACTCTGGAACAACGTGATTTTCGAACAAACCTGGCAGTTTTTTTTATCACGAGTGACATCACCCCATTACTTTCACAATTGCTTCGGATAAAACGCTCGATCCTCTCACATTCTTCTTGCGTAAAAATCGCTCTACACTTGTGGAGAATCCTGGAAATTTGTTCCTCTTTAAGCGGGTAATAGGATAGTTGTGTATGATTACTTTCACAGGTTTCATTGGGCTCTTGTGCAGGATCGAGATATAGTATTTCTTCCTGGAATATTCTTATAAATTCGTACGCTTTTTCTGTGAAAGACGAGTCCTTGATTTCATAGAACAGCTGCTTAAGCAGATCGTCTTTCTGTATTACAAAGGATTTTTTCACTTGAAGCCGTCCTTGCACCAAATCATACCGTAGCGGCTCAGCAATTTTTTGCCTCCATTTTTTAATTAGCAGCGTCTCCTTTCTATTCGTAGCGGTAAGATAAGTAATTCTACAAGGATCAAAGTATGCTCCTTCACTGTATAAAGCGGGATCAAGAATAATGAGTTCCTCTAATTCGGTGACCTTTATGTCTGTTTTCAAAATTAGCCCAATCGTTTTTCTCTTTAACACAGTTCTCATTTTCTAATTCTGAATAGAGGTATTCAGGTGTTTGATCAAACGGGGTTGCCGCATATATAAGATTGCAGTCTATACAACGAAATAATGTATTCACCGATTTTCTCCTTCCTGATGTAATTGAGCTCTCAAATATTGCTGGTAATCACATTGGAATATGAAGCGAAATAGTGGACTTATAGTATCTAAACAATCCTGCCATCTGGTCTCTCTGTTCCCCTTAAAATATGCGCTCACCAATACTAGACTGGTCAAAACACTTTGTAATGTTCTCTCTTTATCCGTTCTCTAAATATTTTTTATCTATAGGGGTACGCTTTTATAAAAAAGTCAGCCGTTACTAATATCTTTTTCTGCTTGATCAACAAAAGGAGGCTTTACCTTACTCCCAGGACCCATGTCATAGCTAATGCCATTCTGTTTTCCTGCGACCAGAAGGGAAAACAGAATTATTCCAAGAAATGCCCCTATAAAAAGCCCTGCGATAAAACTACACACTAATATATTCAACCCTGTTTACGTTGTTACAATATGTTTAGCTACCCATTAAGGCGGGTAACATTTTTGACTCTGCTAACCCTTAGCTTTTTACAACTACTATGCCAATTGGTTGCATAATGTAAAATTTAGAAATCGAAATTTAAAATAGTAATAAAGATAAACAGGTTAGCAGGAATTGGGGGTGTTGCGGGAATAGCGTTTTGAGAATTGAACGTCAAACATTTTTGGTGCTATTCAGCCAGAAATATACAGATTAAATAATTAAGTGGTGCACTTTAGCCTTATGGGCACCTCTAAAAATTCATTTTTTGAAGATCAAATTCAGTTTGTTAAATTTTAAAGCACTATTTTTTAATGTCTGGTGAATATTTTTAAAAATACCAGTCTCATAGCATCTTGTACCGCCGTGCATAATGCCTTCAAGGCGGCTTTTATGCCCGTGCCGGCACACTTATCCTGTTGTTGCCAGCATCCCGTAACGGTTGATATTATAGGCAAGATTGCAAAGCCCTATTTTTATCCTGGCTCGTATAATGCCAATGCAGCGCATGATAAGAGAACCTGCCACCATGGCCTGCACGCCAAACACATGCTCAATGCGCGACCGTATCTTTGCCCGACTCCTGTTTCCCTGCTGCTCCCGCGCGGTCAGTTTTCGGTTCTTACAGCCCTTGCGCTGCACCTGTGCGCTAAAAGAAACTACTGATAGTCAGTGCAGCTACCGCGAAAGTGCCCGCGTTATCACGTTCACTACCGGAACAATATAGAAGTTTCTTAAACTCCTCCTGCATCAAAGCAGTCGGTGAAAATAAAATCCTTTGAGTTTAACCTGCGAGAGCTTGCCGGATTCATGGGTCTTGTAGAAACGGGGGGGCAGCGCCATATATATTTAGT